>NZ_CP032155.1:1249195-2498391 GCF_008329905.1 Mycobacterium sp. ELW1
CGGAGCAGGGCAATGGCGGACTCACGGGTGACCGGCGGACAGGCGACCGCGCGGTCGGCCAGCAGTTCGACCAATGTCCCGCCGGTGGCGACCACGACCATCGGCCCGAAGTTGTCGTCACGCACCACACCGAGCGAAATTTCCACGCCCGCAGGGGCCATCGCGTCGACGCTGACGTCAGGTCCCAACCGTTCGGCCATCTCATCGTAGGCCACCCAGAGCGATTCGCGGTCACAGATGCCGAGTATTACGCCGCCGACATCGCTTTTGTGCGCGGCGCCCAGCGTTTTCAGCACCACCGGGTAGCCGACGGCATCCGCGGCCGTAAGCACCTCCGAGACGGTGTGAGCGGCATATGAGCGGGTGACCGGGATGCCGTAGTCGGCCAGCAGCCGGAAGGCGGTCGGCGCGTTCCACTCGGCCGCGGTGAGTGCGGCGGTCCAGCGCTCTACGCGCTCGGTGTCGATCTGGGGGAGTGCCGTCGAGACCGGCAGCGGCCAACGGGCCAGGTGCCCCAGAGCGGCAATCCCGGAGCGAGCCCCTTCCAGGACCGCAACCCCGTTGCTGCGCAATCTGTTCGCAGTGTCCGGGTCGACCGCCGACGGTACCGAGGTCAGCACCGCCAGAGCTGTGTCGGTGCCTGCGACCACATCAAGCACCGCGTCGGGGTAGCCGGTGTCGCCGTCGAACTCGGTGACCAGGTCGACGGCCAGTGCGGTCACCGCGACGCCGGGATCGTCGACCAGTGCTCGCAGGCATCCGCTGAACAGCGCGCGGGTGTCGGCGCCAGTGCCCCAGACGTCCAGGGGGTTACCGGGGGACAGCCCGTCGTCGAGCAGTTCTGCGAGTGCGTGCAGGGTCGGCTCGGCGAGTTCGGTGAAGTCCACCGCCAACTCGTGGGCCAGGTCGGCACAGAGCGCACGTTCGGCCCCGGAATCGTGCACTGTGGCGATGCCGTGCGAGCCGGGGCGTCGCCGCCGGCCCGTCTCGAAAAGTTCGATGGTGTCGACGAACTCGGCCATGTCGGTGACCCGGACCGCGCCGGTGTCGGCGCAGAAGGCCTGCCAGCCGGCGGCGTCGCCGGCGAGCGCACCCGAGTGGGCGGCGACCATGGCGCGCCCGCGCGGCGAATGGCCGACGGGCAGGATCACCACGGGGATGTCGCGCTGCGCGGCACGGCGCAGCCCGGCTCGCAGCCGTCCCACCGACCGGGGCGTCTCCAGCAGTAGGGCGATCATCGTCGTGCCCGGGTCGTCGACGATGTAGTCCACGTAGTCGGCGGTGTCGGTGACCAGTTCCTGGCCTGAGGAGATCGCTAATCGGAACCCGAAGCCGCGGGACGCCCGCAGAATGGTGGAGAACGCCGACCCCGAGTGGGTGACCAGTGAAACTCCGCCCGGTGGTAGGGGATCCGGTTCCAGATAGCCCAGCGCGCGCAGCCCGGTGACATTGTTGACGAACCCCATGCAACCCCCGCCGCATACCGCCATCCCGGCGTCGGTGGCGGTGTCCGCCACGGCCCGGCGCAGCTGATCACCGTGCGCGGAGCCGAAGATCACCGCCGACTCCGCACCCATCGCCGCCGCACTCTTCAGCTCGGCCAGCAGGGCGGTGTCGGGAACTCCGAGCAGCACCAGATCGACCGGCTCGTCGAGCGCGCACAGTGACGGAGCACAGGTGATGCCATCGATGTGGTCGTAGCGCGGATTGACCAGATGCATTCGCGCCGAACTGCGGCGCGCTTCGACGATCATTCGCTCCCCGAAGCTGCCCGGTTTCGCCGAGGCCCCGACGAGTGCCACCGAGCGGGCCTCCAGCATGGCGGCGACGGAGCCCCGCCGGCTGTCGCTCATCGCCGGCGGAAGCGCTTCTTCTTCGTGTCGGCCAGCGCGGCTCGCGCCGCCTGCCAGCCAGGGATACCGCACACTCCACCACCGGCGTGGGTGCCGGAGCTGCCGTTGTACAGCCCGGAGATCGGCGTGCGGTAGTCGGCGTAACCGGGCGCGGGTCGCATGTGGAACAACTGCTCCAGGGACAACTCCCCGTGGAAGATGTTGCCACCGATGAGGCCGTACTCCTGCTCCATCTCATGCGGCCCGACGATGTCGCGGTGCAGGATCGAGGATTTGAAGCCCGGTGCCACCTGGTCGTACAAGTCGATCAGGCGATCGGTGTAAGCATCCAACTCCGCGGTGTGCGGTTCGTTGGCCCAGTCCGCCGGCACCCACTGGGTGAACAGCGACATGATGTGCGTGCCATCGGGATTGAGCGTCTTGTCCAGTGTCGTGGGAATCACGCCGTCGCTGAAGGGCATCAGCGCGGGCTTGCCGACGCGAGCGTCTTGGAATGCCGCCTCGATGTATTCCATCGTGGGTGCCATCTCGACCGAACCGGTGTGGTGCTCGGCCTGCCCGTCGCTGGGATCGGCGGTGAAGTTCGGTAGTTCGGCCAAGGCCAGGTTGATCTTCACCACGCCGCTTCGGGTCTTGAAGTGTTCGATATCGGCGACGAACTCCGGCGGCAGTTCGGTGCGCGGAATATGCTCCAGGAAAGCGGTTTTCGGGTGCAGCGTGGTGACCACCAGGGGTGCTCGCAGCTCATCGCCGTTCTCGAGCACCACCCCCTCGATTCGCCCGCCCCGCACCAGCATTCGCGAGACCCGGGCCTTTGTGCGAATCTCCGCTCCGAAGCTCCGGGCCGAGCGGGCGATGGCTTCCGACACCGCGCCCATCCCGCCCTCCGGGTAACCCCAACTTCCGAGCTGGCCGTCACCCACGTCGCCGATGGAGTGGTGCGCCATCACGTATGCGGTGCCGGGCTCATACGGTCCGGCCCAGGTGCCGATCACCCCGTTGACGGCCAGAGCGCCTTTGATTTGCGGTGATTCGAACCAGTCGTCGAGCAGATCGGCGATGCTCATGGTCAGCAGCCGGGTGACGTCTCCCATCATCCGGGTGGTCATGCCGCGCTGGCTCCAGCCGAGCTTGGCGAGCTCGAACAGATCCGACGGTTTGTGCGATCCGATGTTGGGCGGCACCTGGGTCAGCAGCGGCCCCATGACGTCGGCGATCCCTTCGAGCCAGGCGTTCCACTTCGGCCAGGTGTCGGCGTCCTTCTTGGAGAACTTGGCGAGCTGCTCATAGGTGCGGGCCGGGTCGTCCTCGTAGATGGTCAGCGACCCGCCCTCCGGAAAAGCCTGGTAGTACGGGCCCATCGGGTGCACCTTGTAGCCGTGTCGTTCCAGGCTCAGATCCCGCACGATCGTCGGTGGCATCAGGCTCATCACATAGGACAGCCGGGTGACCCGCAGATGCGGCGCGTCCTCCCACGGCGCCTCGGTGGTGGCCGCGCCGCCGAGCGAACCGCGCGATTCCAGCACAACGGTGTTGGCGCCCGAGCGCGCGAGGTAGGCCGCCGAGACAAGCCCGTTGTGCCCGCCGCCGATGACGATGGCGTCGTAGGTGTTCGACATGACGCGTCACTCCCGTTCGTCCCGCTTGCCGTCTTTGACTGACTGTTCAATCTAATCGAGTGTTAGGCTTTCAACAAGAGCCGGCACCGGCGCCGCAGAGGGGAGTACGACGAGATGGCAGATCCTGCACCCGCGACCGAGAACAATGAGGCGAGGCGCATCCAGATGTTGCGCGCTGCAGCGGAGCTCATCTGCGAACGCGGCTTCTCTGAGACCAGAATCTCTGATGTGGCCAAACGGGCCGGGGTCAGCTCGGCGTTGGTTATCTACTACTTCGGCACCCGGGACCGGCTGCTCGTCGACGCGCTGCGGCACTCGGAGGAATCGTTCTATGAGGCGGCCGAGCAGATGCTCGCCGAGGTGCCGTCGGTTCGCGAACGGTTGTCTCTGCTGATCCAGTGGACATGTGTACCCGAGGCCGAGAACGAGATCCCCGGGGCGTGGGGCCTCTGGTTCGATCTGTGGGCGCAGGCATTTCGGCACGACGAAGTCAAAGCAGGCCGGGTGGAGCTCGACGCGCGCTGGCGCCGGATGATCGTCGACACCGTGGAATCGGCCGACCTGAAGTCGGACGTCGACGCGAAGATGTTCGCGCTGGAGTTCTCCGCTCTGCTGGACGGCCTGTCGATCCAGGTGGCGCTCGAGGACCCGGAAGTCGATTCAAAGGTCGCCTACGAGATCGCGATGCGCTTCGCCGAACGGGAGCTGGACCTGCCGCGCGAGAAGCGCACCCTGGTGGCTGCCGGTAAGGGCCGACGCTCGCGCTAAACCGGACCGGCGACCAGATCCGCCGCCGGATCCTTGATCACCACCGCTGCGCTGCGGGCCAGCACCCGCACCGCGTCCGTCGAACACACACAGGTGATGGGCATTCCGGCGTCGTATGCCGCCGACCCGGGACCGTACCGGTTGGGGACGTCGACGACGAGAGCCGTCGGCTCGCCGACGTCGACGTGCACCTGGGTCGAGGCGCCGTGGTAGACCACCTGGGCGACCGTACCGCGGATCGCGTTGTGCCCCGGCGATACCGGATCCTCTGGAGACTGCAGGGCGATGCGCTCCGGACGGATCACGATCGCCGCGGGCCCGGGCCGGCACGAGGCGTCCACCGCGGCGCCGAGGCGTGTCGCCAGCGCCGAGCACAGCGCCGCACCGTCGTTGTTCTCCAGCACCTCGGCGTCGAAAATATTTGCCGCGCCCAGGAACCCGGCCACGTAGGTCGTTGCCGGGGCGGAGTAGATCTCTTGCGGCGGACCGACCTGTTCGACGCGACCTTCGGCCAGGACGGCGATCTGGTCGCTCATCGTCAACGCCTCGTCCTGGTCGTGGGTCACGTAGACGAACGTGATCTCGACCTCGCGCTGGACGGCTCGCAACTCGAGCTGAAGTTGCTTGCGCAGCTTGGCATCCAGAGCGCCGAGCGGCTCGTCGAGCAGCAGTACCCGGGGCTGCAGAACCAGCGCACGAGCCAACGCGACGCGCTGCTGCTGGCCGCCGGAGAGCTGGGTGGGGCGCCGTTTGGCGAACTCGTGCATCCGGACCAGGTCGAGTGCCTCACCGACGCGGCGTGTGATCTCGGGCTTGGGTGCCTTCTGGTAGCGCAGGCCGAATGCGACGTTGTCCCAGACCGACATGAAGGGGAACAGCGCGTACGTCTGGAAGACAGTGTTGACCGGTCGCTTGTGAGGGGGATCCTGCGCGACGTCTCGACCGTCGAGCTCGATGCGCCCCGAGTCGGGCTTCTCGAACCCGGCGATCATCCGCAGCGTGGTGGTTTTGCCGCACCCGGATGCCCCGAGCAGCGAATAGAACTGTCCTGCTGGAATATCCAGGTCGATTCCGGTCACCGCGGGAACGCCGTCGAACGCCTTGGCCAGCTGATGCAGCCGGATGGCGCCGCCGGTCACCGGCGGCCGTCCCGACAGCAGGCGCTCAGGCCGCCACCGCCTCGGCCAGCCGGGCGAAGTTCGCGGCGAATCGGTCGACATCGGCCTCGTCGTGCTGAACAGACAACAACCATTGCTCCACCTTGCCCCACGGTGGTAGGAACACACCGCCATTGTGCTGCATGAGCCAGTGCAGGTGGCCCAATCGGTCGTCGATGTGCAGGAAATCGCGGAAATCGTGGACCGGCTCGCGCTTGAACGTCACACAACCCTTGGCTCCGACACTCACCACGTGCCAACCGTAACCGTGTTCGGTCACGGTCGCCTCCAGAGCGCCGCGAAGCCGCTGCGCCAGCGACGTCATCCGGGTGTACGCCGCCGGTGTGAGCACCTCCGAGAGAGTGGCCCTGGTGGCGGCCATCGCCAGCGGGTTGCCGTTGAAGGTGCCGACCTGTTCGTACCGGCCGTCGGCGATCGCCGACATCACCGCGGTGGTGCCGCCGATCGCGGCGACCGAAATGCCGCCACCCAAAGCCTTTGCCAGGCAGACGATGTCGGGAACCACACCCGATGTCGCGGTGACTCCACCCGGGCCGGTGGTGAAGCCGGTCTTCACTTCGTCGTAGATCAGCAGGGCGCCGTCGGCGTGCAGCAGCTCGCGAATGGCGGCCAGATAGCCGGCGTCGGGTGGGATGATGCCGGCGTTCATCATCACCGGTTCCAAGATCATGGCGGCGATGCCCCCGCGGTGCACGGCCAGTGCCCGGGCCACCGCCTCGGGATCGTTGAACGGGACCACCACCACCAGATCGCGGATCGCCGCCGGGATGCCCGTGTTGCCCGGCACGCCGATCGGATGGTCGCGAGGGCCCACCTGGTCTGCCTCGGGCAGCACCGAGACCTGCACCGAGTCATGGTGGCCGTGATAGCAACCCTCGACCTTGATGATCAGGTCCCGTCCGGTGACCGAACGGGCGAGGTGCACGGCGTCCATGGTCGCCTCGGTGCCGGAATTGGCGAAGCGCCACAACGGTAGATCGAATCGGCGGGCCAGCTCCGTCGCGATCCAGATCGCGTCCTCGGTCGGCTGGGCGAAGTGCGTGCCACGGCGGACCTGGCGGCTGACCGCCGCGACGATCGCGGGGTGAGCATGGCCGGCGATCGACGCTCCGTAGCCCCCGTGCATGTCGACGTATTCGGTGCCGTCGACGTCGTAGACCTTCGAGCCCGCACCGTGGCTCATCCACACCGCCTGCGGCTGGGCGATCTGCCAGTTCGACGTGGCCCCGCCCGCGAGGTGTTCCTTTGCACGGCAGATCATTTCGGTGCTGCGCGGCTGACGCGCCAGGAACACCTTCTCCTGGTCGGCGATGAGTCTGTCGACCGCATCCTGAACCGGGCTCTCGATTGTCGGCGAAGCCACGGGGCACCTTCCGCTCGATTAGCGTGCGGACCTGCGAAAAAGCCGTCCGACATCTATTGACTGAGCGTTCAGTCTATGCCAGAGTCCAGGGAGCGATCAAGACTCGAGACGACTCGAACCACGGAGGCGCGGATGCCAGCACCCATCGGTCCCGGCCCGAATCGTCGGCAGTTCCTCCAGCGGGCCGCCCTGCTGGCTGCGGGAACTCCCGCGCTCGTGGCGTTTCTCGACGCGTGTTCCAAAGGGGGACAATTCACTTCGGCCCCCACTCTGAAGATCGCTTCACCGCAGAACCCGGTGAAGTGGGACATACCGAACGACAACAAGCCGATCGCGGACGGGCTGGCACCCGAAAAGGGTGCCACGCTGCAGCTGTACAGCTACGCCGACTACATCGCGCCCGACGCCATCAAGTCGTTCGAGGACAAGTACGCCACCAAGGTGGCGGTGTCGACGTTCAACGACACCGACGAGGCCATCACCAAGATCCGCGGCGGCAACGTCGACTACGACATCTACTTCCCGAGCTACGACCAGATCAGCCGGCTGGTGAACGGTGGCCTGGTCCGTCCGCTCAACCACAGCTACATCGGCAACATCACCAACGTCTGGCCGTTCTTCGCCAACCCCTGGTACGACCAGGAGTGGCGCTTCACCGTGCCCTACACCGTGTACACCACCGGCATCGGCTGGCGCGCCGACCAGGTGCCCGCCGACATCGGCGCGTTGAAGAACCCCTACGAGTCGCTGTGGGATCCGGCCTACAAGAACAAGACTGCCGTCATCGACGACTGGCACACCGCGATGGCCATGGTGCTGCTGAAGCTGGGCATCACCGACGTCAACACCTCCTCGGCCGACGATCTGAAGAAGCTCGGCGACCAGTTGACCGAGTTGGTCAAGGCGACGTCGCCGAAGGTCACGGTGACGATGTACAGCGACCTGCCCGCAGGACAGATCGGACTGTCCCAGATGTGGTCCGGGGACATCGTCAACGCCGTCAACTACCTGCCGGAGGGAACGGGTCCGGAGATCCTGCGCTACTGGTTCCCGTCCGACGGCAAGGGGCTGGTGGACAACGATCTGATCGTGCTCCTGCGCGGCGGCAAGAACCCGGTGCTCGGACACCTGTTCCTCAACCACATGCTCGAGACCGAGGTGGCCAAGCAGAACTTCAAGCAGATCGGGTATCAGCCGCCGCAGGTGTCGCTGAACCCGGACTCGCTTGTCGCAGAAGGCCTGGTCCCGGAAAACCTGAAGAGCGCAATCGTGCGTCCCGAGTACTTCGATACCGGATACCGGCTGCTGGAACTGGACGCCACCAATGATGCTGCCTGGCACAATGTTTGGCGAGCCTTCAAGGCCGGGGGATCCTGACCGCGGTGCCGCGCACGCGCAACAGCCTGTCTTTGTTTTGTGGGGATCCTGACGCGGTGCCGCGCACGCGCAACAGCCGGCTGTGGCCTCTGCTGGCGATGCCGGCACGCTATGGCTTGCCGTGTTCTTTCTGGCGCCGCTCTACGTGGTGCTGGCCATCGTATTCGGCCAGGTCGACCCGATCTTCCGCACACCCATCCCGGTGTGGAACCCGTTGGAATGGGACCCGTCTCAATTCACCTACGTGCTCACCCACATCGTCGGCGCCGACGGTGTCTATGGTCCGGCACTGGTGCGCACCGCGGTCTACGTGGTGCTGGCCAGCGTCCTGTGTCTGCTGATCGCTTTTCCGGTCGCCTACTTCACCGCGCGGCTGTCTGGTCGATGGGCGGGGGCGTTGCTGGCCGCATTGATCGCACCGTTCTGGATCAGCTACATGATGCGAATGCTGGCCTGGGTCAACCTGCTCCAGGACGACGGCATGGTGAACCGGCTGTTCAGCCTCGGTGGTCTGTTCGACGTCAAGGTGCACTGGCTGACCGGGCAGCCGGTGGTGGTGGTGCTCGGCCTGGTGTACGGCTACGTCCCGTACATGATCCTGCCGCTCTATGCCGGTCTGGACCGGTTGCCCCAGGCGACGTTGGAAGCGGCTCGGGATCTGGGCGCCAACAGGTTCGGGTCGTTCTGGCGGGTGACGTTGCCGATGTGCCGGCCGACGATCGTGGCCGCCGTGCTGCTGACCTGCCTGCCGATGCTCGGTGACTACTTCACCTCCGACATGCTGTCGGCCTCCCCGAAGACGGCGATGGTCGGCAACCTCATCAACGACAGCGTGCAGTCTCCCGGCCAGACCGGGCAGGCCGGTGCATTCGTGATGCTGGTGCTGATCGTGACCGTGGTGCCGATGTTCTACTACGTGCGGGTGACCTCACGCGGCGACCAGGTGTCCACATGAGGGGGCCGGTCGCGTGGTGGCGCGACCCGTGGCGGCCACCATGGATCCTGACGGCGGTCACCGCCGGCTATCTGGTGTGGTCGCTGCTGCCGGTGTTGATCGCGGTGGCCTTCTCCTTCAACGACGGCAGGTCCCGAACCAACTGGCAGGGCTTCTCCTTTCGCTGGTACTGGGGCGACGCGACCAAGTCGGTGTGGCACGACGCGTCGCTGCACACCGCTCTGTTGCAGACGCTGAAACTCGGGTGATCACCACGCTGATCACAGTGCCGCTGGGTGTGTTGTTCGCCATCGGCATCGACCGGTGGCGTGGGCGGTTGCCGGCCGGCGCCAACTTGATGATGCTGGTGTCGTTCGTGGTCCCTGAGGTGTTGCTCGCTGTCGCACTCCTGTTCGTGATGACCTCGCTGGCTTTACCGTTCGGGCTGGGAACCTCCGCGCAGGTAATCGGTCTTGTCACATTCCAGATCGCCTATCCGGCCGTCCTGGTGCGTGCTCGGCTGGCCACGATCGGTTCCCAATATGAAGAAGCTGCAATGGATTTGGGAGCATCCCCGATGCAGGCGCTGCGACGGGTGACGGTCCCGATGCTGTTTCCGGCGATCTTCGCCAGTACGGTGCTGGTGTTCGCCGACGTGATCGACGACTTCGTGCTGGTGCGCTACCTGTCCGGAAACTCGGCCACTGAACCGGTTTCGGTGAAGATCTACAACACTGCCCGTGCCGCACCGACCCCGGCACTCAACGCACTGGCGACCCTGTTGTTGGTCGCGGCATTGATAGCGGTGACCGTGGGATACCTGGTGTACCGCCGGCTGACTCGCGGCGACGACACCGCGGCGGCGGTGGCATCGCCGCGTTCGCCGGAGAGGCCTGAGCCGTGCCATCTCTGGACCTGCGCCGGTCGCCGGACTAGTCTGACTGTATGTTCAAACAGACTCCGGCGCCGGTGCCTGCCGAGGGCCTCGCGGCTGCGCTCGCCCCGTTCGGGCAGTCGCGGATGCTGCCGCGGGAGGCCTACGTCGATCCGAAGGTCTTCGAGTGGGAGAAGCAGAACATCTTCGGCGGCTGGCATTGCGTGGGCCATGCGGTGATCTGGATGGTGTCGGCGCCCAGAAGGCGGTCGGCTCGGGCTCGGACGGAATCCTTCTGGTGCGCGGTGAAGACGGCCGGGTGCGCGCGTTCGCCAACGTGTGCCGACACCGCGGTCACGAGCTGCTTGCCTGCGGTGCGAGCGCCAAGCGGCGCGGGATCATCTGCCCCTACCACTCGTGGTCGTACAAGCTGACCGGTGAGCTGCGTAATGCGCCGGCCTTCGACGGTATCGGCGGCCCCGACGCGAACGAGTTCGGTTTGACCGAATTGGCGTTGGTGGACTGGCACGGTTACCTCTTCGTCGACCCGAGCGGCAGCGCCGGCGATTTCGCTGCGCACATCGCCGGGCTCGAAGACGTCGTCGGCCCTACCGGACCGAGGACCTGACGGTGGTCGCGCGGCACTCCTACGAGTTGGAGACCAACTGGAAGGTGATCATCGAGAACTACCAGGAGTGCTACCACTGTTCGACGATTCACCCCGAGCTGTCGAAGATCAGTCCACCGACCAGCGGCGAGAACATCGACCTGCCCGGCGACTGGATGGGTGGCTGGATGGGCATGATCGACGAGGCCGAGACGATGTCGCTGAGCGGGCGAAGCGGCGGCGTGGCGATCAAGGGCCTGTCCGAGCACGAGCTGCGCACGGTGATGTATCTGGTGGGGTTCCCCAACCTGCTGGTGAGTCTGCACCCCGACTATGTGATGACCCATCTGATGACACCGCTGGCCGTCGACCGCACCCATGTGGAATGCGCGTGGGCCTTTCCCAGAGAAGCTTTGGACAAGCCCGGTTTCGACCCGTCGTACGCGGTGGACTTCTGGGACCTGACCAACCGGCAGGACTGGGCTGCATGCGAGTCGGTGCAGCGCGGGCTGAGTTCGCCGCACGCAAAGCCGGGGCCGCTGGCGCCCGACGAGGACGGCGTCTACCAGTTCGTCACCCGGGTCGCGCGGGCCTACACCGGATCTCGCTGACCGCACGCAGAGCTGGTAACGTGCGGTTCGGGCGCGCAGGACCGCCCGACGTCCGCTCGAAGAGGCTCAGCCTCCCTGCTTTTGGCTTTTGAATCCTGACCGACCTCCTTCTCGGCCCGGCCTCGCGGACGCAGGGCACGTGAGAGGAGGCCGTCATGGCCAGCACCCTGCCGACAACCCGTCACTGGAACGGTTGCGCTCCGACGCCCGCGCTCTGCAACGCGGCGTCATGGCCAACGACCGCGAAGCGATCCAGGCCGTCCACCGTCATCACCCTCGGCCGGACATTGCGCTGCAGCGCTTTCGGCTGCACGACGCGCAACTTGCGATCGCTCGCCGGTACGGATTCGGCGGCTGGCCCGCACTCGTCGAGTTCATGGCGGTCGCCGACGAACTTGCTGTGGACCCCGGCGGTATCGACATGGCCACGTTGGGTGTCGCCGATCAGTTCTGCTCGCTCGCGTCGTTGCGCTATGACCACACCGACGCCCCACCACGCTGGCAGGCCGCGCCGAACTGCTCGAGTCCAATCCTGCTGTGCCGCAGCATCACGCATGGGCGGCCGCGTCGGCCGCCGACCCGGTCGCTCTGACCCGTCACCTGAAGGATCGGCCGGAACTGGTCACCGCACCCGGCGGACCTTTCGGCTGGGTGCCGCTGCTGTATCTGTGCTATTCGCGGGTCTGGCTGCCGCACAAGGAAACTGATGTCATCGCCGCGGCCACTGTGCTGCTCGACGCCGGCGCCGATCCCAACGCCGGCTATCTGTGGCGCGCCCTGTCGACACCGTTCACGGCGCTCACCGGAGTGTTCGGCGAAGGCGAGCAGGGCCCGGGCCGTCAACCCCGGCATCGGTTCGCGACCGCGCTGGCTCGCCTGCTGCTGGAACGCGGCGCGCATCCCGTCGACCAGCAGACCCTCTACAACCGGATGTTCCGAGCCGACGATTCGCACCTCGAGCTGCTGTTCGACCACGGCCTGGCCGACGCCGGTCCGAGTCCGTGGGAGCGTCGCCTGGGCGAGGCGATGGAGACCCGCGCCCAGATGTGGCAGCGCCAAATCGACTGGGCCGCCGACCATGGCTTCGCAGACCGACTGGCCCTGCTGGCTCGCCACGGGATCGACGTTTCGGGAGCCGAGCTGGTGCAACCGTCGTTTCCCGACGACCCGAACGTCCGCGACGCCGACGGCGCCACGCCGCTGCATCACGCGGCCTGGAGCGGCGACCTGGATCTGATACGTCGGCTGCTCGACGCGGGTGCGGACCCGGATCTGGTCGACTTTCGCTATGGGACGACGCCTTTGGGATGGGCGCAGCACGCCTACCAGACCGACGCGATCGACTACCTGAGCAACTGGCAGACTCACACGCTGTGACCACTAAACGGGCCCTGATACTGGCCGGCGGCGGTATCGCCGGCATCGGCTGGGAGACCGGCATTTTGCGCGGGATCGCCGACGAATCGCCGGATACCGCGCAGAGTCTGCTGAATTCCGATGTGCTGGTCGGAACCTCGGCCGGCTCGACCGTTGCCGCACAGATCAGCAGCTCGCTGTCGCTGGAAGCACTCTTCGAACGTCAGACTGCCGAGACCTCGTCGGAAATCGACCCGGGGGTGGACATCGACGCGATCTCCGCGCTATTCCTCACGGCCATGGCCGAACCCGGCGAGCTGACGGAGAAACTTCAGCGGATCGGACGCATCGCGCTGGACACGCCGACCGTCGGCGAGGCGGTGCGCAGACGCGTCATCGAAGCGCGACTCCCCGAACATCGTTGGCCGCACCAGGATTTGCGAATCACCGCTATCGACACCGCAACCGGGGAACTTGTCGTGTTCGACTCGTCGTCTGGTGTGGACCTCGTCGATGCCGTTGCTGCCAGCTGCGCGGTGCCCGGAACCTGGCCGCCGGTGACGATCGGCGGCCGGCGCTATATGGACGGCGGCGTCAGCAGCTCGGTCCACACCGCGGTGGCTGCCGACTGCGCGACGGCCGTGGTGCTGGTGCCGGCGAGCGAATCGGCGCCGTCTCCGTTTGGCAGTGGCACCGCGGCCGAGATCGCCGGCTTCCGAGCGCGTACCTTCGCCGTCTTCGCCGACGACGCGTCCCTGAGCGCCTTCGGTCCCAACCCGCTGGACCCGCGCTGCCGGGTCCCGTCGGCGCTGGCCGGACGCGAGCAGGGCCGCCGGGTGGCGGCGGCCGTCACGGAGTTTCTGGCGTGATGATGATTTCCGGACCGATGTGGCGGTAGCCGTCCAGTGCCTTGACGGCCAGCTCTCGGCCAAGGTCGATGATCTCGGCGGCGCGATGGAAATCCAAACTGCGGCAAGCGGTTCGGGGTACCTCGATGAGTAGGTCCGGGGGATAGGCTGCCATCTGATGGCGGGCCAGCGCGGCCTGCGCGATGTCGATGGTGCGGTTCATCACCGCGAAACTGCCCAGCTTGGGGATCGGGGCTTCGCGTGAGCTGTCGATCAGCTGATCATCGCTGCTCGGCTCGACGTCGTCGCCGTCCTCCGACACCGAACTGGTTCCGAAGCGGCTCAGCATCGACCTGGCCGCGGGGGTGTCCAGAAGCGAGCGGGCGGTATTGGTGTCCAACAGTGCCGACGTGCTGCGCAACAACCGGCCGAGCCATTCGGTGTTGGCGGCGGCTTCCGGGGCTTGGGCGGTGTCCTGGCTGCCCTCGGGGTCGGGGCCGGACAGGCTGATCGCGATCGTCAGGTCGGCATTGACGGCGGCGATCGGAGCCAACGGCAACGGATCGAGGATTCCGCCGTCGGCCAGCAGCCTGCCGTCGAGCACGTGCGGCGCGATCACGCCGGGGATGGCGATCGAGGCGCGGATCGCGGCGTCGACCGGCCCGCGCTGCAGCCACACTGATTTACCCGCGATGAGGTCGGTGGCCACGGCGGTATAGGGGATCGGCAGGTTCTCGATGGTGACGTCGCCGAGGATGTCCCGGACCGCGTCGAGGATCTTCTCGGCGCGCAGCACGCCGGCCGCGGTGATCGACGGATCGAGCAGCCGCAACACGGCTCGCTGCGTCAACGTCTGGGCCCATTCCGCGAATTCGTCGAGCGACCCGGCCGCGTGCAGGCCGCCCACCAACGCACCCATCGACGATCCGGCGACACCGACGATCTCGTAGCCGCGACGTGTCAGCTCGTCGATCACGCCGATGTGCGCGTAGCCCCGCGCACCGCCGCTGCCGAGCGCCAGGGCGACCCGAGAGGTGGGGAATTGGTCGGGCATGGCGTCCATTCTGCTCACCGACAGCGGAAGGGCACCCCTTTCGGGATGCCCTTCCGTGGTGGCGCGCGTCACCGCGCCGCGCTCAGTCGCGCTGAATCACGTCGATGGTGCCGAGCTTGTCGCCACCCACGGTGTATCCGAGCGAATCGATTGTGGTGTCGCGGGCGTCACCGGACCCGCTGGGAGCGGCGGCCGCCGGGGCGGCCAGGCCGATGACGAGCGCGCTCATCGCGGTGCCCAGCAGGCCCGCGACCGCGTACTTGGTCATGATGATGTGCCTCTTCTTTGGTTTCCTCTTGTGCCGGCTTTCGCCGATCAATTACAAAGAGGTAAACCGCGAGGTCAGGCATTTAATTCCGGTGGCAGCAACTGAACGACGGCTGGCAGTAATCGGATTCTGTAGGTTCCGCTCAAAGATGGCGGATTCCGCTCGAAAATGGCGGACGATGGCGGATCCGCCATTTTCGAGCGGATTTTCAATAGCTTAGCTAGCTAACTGGAGGTCGTCCTCTTTGAAGTTCGCCCTGTAAACGAAACCGTCACAGCAGTTGTACAGACGCTGCCGCCATCAGCGGCCCGAGGTTCTAGCTGCGTTCGCGAAGGCGGTCGGTACGCGACACGCCCACGCGGTGTTCCTGAGTTCCCCGTTATGTCAGGGTGGGAGCATCCGGTCATGACCGACAGACTGCGCGAAACCATGGAGGGGACTCTCGGCCACTTCTGGTACGACCTCGACGAGGTCTTCCAGTTGAACAAGTCGCTTGATGGCTATGTGAAGCTCGAGAACAACGGCCTGTTCGAACTTGACACATTGCGGACTCGGGAGCTCGAGAGCGAGTTCCGTACAGGCCGCAAGCGGCTGCCGCGACCCGAAGCCGTATACGGGATGACCGGAAGCACCCGCTCGATGTTCTTTGATATCGCGGGCATATCGAGGTCGAATGTCATGGGCCAGAAGGCATCCACGCAAACCATAAACACACGCGCATCCGTGTAGAGGCGAGATGTCGTCAGTACGCCCATTGGCCGCCGCAGAGTCGGATAAACGCCGGTCTGCTCGCCGGGGACGGTAGGCAGAGGATTCGTAGACTGCAACATAGCAATGGAGGATCTATATGACTGTTACTACCGAATCTATGCACCGAACCTTGCAGATTTGGCGACCAGATGGTGGAAGTGGATCAGGATTCACGATTGATCGCCATGGACGCCAATGGCTAGTGACGGCGCAGCATGTCGTTGAAGGTGTCGAGCCCGGACAGGTCAAGGTAGTAAGCCGTGAGGGCAAGTCATACGACGGACTCGAACACGTTCCGACCAATCCCGACGCTGACGTTGCGGTGTTCTCGCTCTTCCACAAACGGCTCACGTTGAACTACGAGCTAGAGCCAAGTACATCCGGTGTCGCGCTGGGACAAGACAGCTACTTCCTTGGCTTCCCCCTGGGCTGGAGTACCCAGAACGAAGGTGAGCAACTTCCTTTCGTCAAGAAAGCCGTACTCTCCGGGATGACCAAAACGACATCAGGCGTTCCGGTCTGGATGTTCGACGGCATGAATCTGCAAGGATTCTCGGGAGGCCCAATCGTGTTCAAACACAACATGACTGGAAAATGGCACGTAATGGGCGTCGTTCACGGCTATCAAACGACCCCGGTCCTCGTGCACGATCATGCTGGCAGAGCGATCGGACGTGTCAATACGAATACAGGGTTCTTCGTCGGATTCGGAATCAACCACGCTACAGATGCGATCGATGAATTCGTGAAAAAGTCTGCAGTGTCGGATCTTTAGATGGCTGACCGTGGCGACGGCGGGTCGTCTTGGCCCCTCGAGGCGGCATTCCGCTGCGGCGATGGCTTCCTCGCTGCACCTGACTGCCTTGGTCAAACATTCCAGTCGCGTACAGCCTCGCACGATATTTCGCTCACCTTGCCGGAAATGCACGAGGGATCCATAAGGCGGCCTTCCTGGCGCTATGTTCGCGAAGGCGAAGACCGCAACGTCATTCCCCATTGACCCCGAAGATGATTGGGGTTCAGTCGCAGGCGGAGCAGGTAGCCCGAGGTATGCCCATGTATTGCAGTGCGTAGTGCACTCAGAAGTCGATGCTTGCGATGACGAGTCCTTTCGGGCCGCGGCGTTACGCTTCGGCAATGAACTCGCCGAGTGGTGGGGCTTGGTTTGCGATTGGTTCGACGTGCTCACGATGCAAGACTTTGCCGGGCTGGGACGCGCACAACGCAACATCCTCGATGACTCGGTTCGAATGTGGAGTGGAGATCCCGACGGGCGCCGGCGAGCTGGGGTCAACTACCAGGTGATGAGTGGTGGCCTGAATTGGGTTGAAGTTCTTGACCACTCACGCATCCAAGCTGCTATGGACCTTGCGGCGAGCAATTCGTCACCCCATGAAGAGTGGCTATTCATCAGGGACGCACGATCGCTCTTGAACGCGCGGGAGTACAGGAGGGCAGTGATCGATGCGTGCACCGCAGCAGAGCTCTCGGTTACAGCGCTCATCGACCGGAAATTTGACCTCGCAGGAACCAGCCAAGTCGACCGCGAGGACCAGTTCTCAAACCATCACGGTCTCGCGAAACTTGTCGAACTCCACAACAGTTTTAAATCCGGGAAACTACCCAAGCGACTATTCCAGGAGGTGGGTGCTCCGCGGAACAAAGCTGCACATGCTGGAGCTTTGTCCAGTGAGCAAGAAGCCACGGCCGCGCTAGTGAAGGCTGCCGAAGTCGTGAACATGGCGTACCCGCTCGCGGCGGTCGCACCTCGAATTGCTGCGCTGCGTTCCTCGCCGCAGTTCGGCTTACTGCCGCGAGTAGGCCAGTCGCTTGTTCTGACGACAGGAAATGCGCTCTCACTGAGCTTGGAAGCTCGACGGCGTGAGCGACCCCCACCCAAACAACCTCCCGTATTGAATAGCGTCCGAACTACCCCACGATGTCGGTGGAGACGCTGGCGCCGGTGACAGCGGTGAATCGGTGCCTACGGACGGTTGTCGGCCGTCCCGAAATCTTTAACGGAATTGGTCTCCGCACCGTCGGGTTGAGTGCGAGTGCGCGGCCAGCCAGCTCGTTGAACTAAGCCTCGACCGTCAACGTCGGGTATCGGCCGGGCCGAGTTCGTGGCGGCGCGAAACACCAGGCCGCCCAGAACGCGACACGCTCTAACTGTCGGGGCCACCTGCGATAATTGGTCATCGGTACCGCTTATCGACCGTTTGGGTGAGTGGACTCCGTACCTGGACGGAAGCCAATCTGGTGATATGCGTCACATCATTGCCGCTTTGGACTGTTGAAGCCCCTTCTAGGTAGACCCGCCGGACCGGTGCGGGGTGCACATGGAGGAGAACAGCAAGGTGATTGACGATCAGGAAGCTGAAGACGCCGCCCCCGACGACGCAGCGCACTTCGACCGAACGGCGTTGACCAACGCCGTCACCGCCGGCGTGCAATCTGCGATGACCGTCGGGGGCAGTCCATTGACCGATCTAGTGACCGCCCAGGTCCAGCGCGCGGCCGCGGATGCCCTGGGCGATGTCGGTGGTGTGTTCGGTGGACATGTTGGTGGGGTCGCTGATCAGCTTCGCGAGGCGGCGATGGGTGGGATCGGCCAGCGGTGGAGCGACATGGTTGGTTTACACGGCGTGGACCACTTGCCCGGGATGCGGTCTGTGATGGACGCGGCGCTGGCCGGCACGCAACGGTGGGATTTTGGTGGACATGTTGGTGGGGTCGCTGATCAGCTTCGCGAGGCGGCGATGGGTGGGATCGGCCAGCGGTGGAGCGACATGGTTGGTTTACACGGCGTGGACCACTTGCCCGGGATGCGGTCTGTGATGGACGCGGCGCTGGCCGGCACGCAACGGTGGGATTTTGGTGGACATGTTGGTGGGGTCGCTGATCAGCTTCGTGAAGCGGCGATGGGTGGGATCGGCCAGCAGTGGAGCGACATGGTTGGTTTACACGGCGTGGACCACTTGCCCGGGATGCGGTCTGTGATGGACGCGGCGCTGGCCGGCACGCAACGGTGGGATTTTGGTGGACATGTTGGTGGGGTCGCTGATCAGCTTCGTGAAGCGGCGATGGGTGGGATCGGCCAGCAGTGGAGCGACATGGTCGGTCTGGGCGGCTTGGCCAGCGTGGTCGGGGAGCGGGCCGGTGACCTGGTTGGTCTGCGCGGCTTGGCCAGCGTGGTCGGGGAGCGGGCCGGTGACCTGGTTGGTCTGCGCGGCCTGGCCAGCATGGTTGGCGAGCGGAGCTTTGTTTCGCCGCTCGAGCAGCTCAGGGGTGTGGGGTCGCCAGGTCTGGCGCTGGGTGCGCAGGCGGCCATGGGTGGGATCGGCCAGCGGTGGAGCGACATGGTCGGTTTACACGGCGTGGACCACTTGCTCGGGATGCGGTCTGTCATGGACGCGGCGCTGGCCGGCACGCAACGGTGGGATGTCGGTGGCGTGTTCGGTGGACATGTTGGCGGGGTCGCCGATCAGCTTCGCGGAGCGGCCATGGGCTCATACGGCTCGCACCTCGACGAGGTAATGCGCCGCAGCCAGCGTTCCATCCACGATTTTATGTACGGGTCGTCGCGGTTCCCGGATCCGATGTCGTGGATGAACGATGCTCTGCGCGCGCCAGCGGAGTCCATCACGGAGATGATGCGGTCGTTGTGGCCGCTTGCTGATCGGGGGATGCGCGCCGCGCAGTTGGCGCTGCGGACCGCGCTGAATGTCGTTCGCATGCTGGAACGCAACGACCCGCGTGCTCGCGAAGCTGTGCGGAGATTCCTGCTCGACTGGCTCGACTTCCAGCACGTGTCGTGGGATTTGGTGTGCTCGGCCACCTTGGTACTGATGAACGTCGGCTCGTGGTTGCCCGACGGCCTGTTGTCGCTGACCTTCGATCCTCGTTCGCGCCTGCGGGCGCTCACCTTGAAGGAGCATCGGGCAGTCACCCGGTTGAGCACGGATCCCGACCTCAGCTTCCGGGGTAAGCCGCTGTTGTCCCTCGATCAGCCGGTTGCCGCGTCCGACTCCGACGGCGCGCCAACTGTGCTACGGGACCTGGCTGCTGATCGAGCTGCACCGGATCCGGCCGCCGTAGAGGAGG
This sequence comes from Mycobacterium sp. ELW1, assembly GCF_008329905.1. Classification (NCBI taxonomy): domain Bacteria; kingdom Bacillati; phylum Actinomycetota; class Actinomycetes; order Mycobacteriales; family Mycobacteriaceae; genus Mycobacterium; species Mycobacterium sp. ELW1. The sequence goes on from NZ_CP032155.1 coordinate 1,268,760, forward strand.
AGATCACCGATCCGCGGATTCTGCGGGTGTGGTGGAAGTTCACTGACCGCGAGCGCGAGATCCTGCGCGAGAAGAGTCAGCCCAGAGTCACATGGCCGGCGGCAGCGATCGCCTGCGGTGGCACCGCAGGCGAAGGTGATCGACTCCGACGTAAGGCTCGCCGCCTAGCCCGAGCCGAGGAGTCGACGGACGCGCCCACTGGCACGATACGAGCGAGCTGACGGTGGATGGCTTCATCCGCCCGGCACAGCGGGCTGTTCACGATGCGTACGAACGCACCAAAGGGCCAGTGGCGTACCTCGACGAGTCCTATCAGGCGCCGGCTGATGGCTCCCATCAAGGCTCGTTCTACCTGTTCACCGCGGTTCTTGTGGCGGTGAAGGATATGGCTACGCTGCGGTCGGGGCTTGACGAGATCGCCGACTGCGACTACTGGCACACGAGCGAAGCATTGAAGACCGACGACGGGCGGGCGTTGACGCGTCAGATGCTCGATTACCTAGCCGAGGGTATCGAGCCCTGTGTCATCACACACCGCGTCACCGTCGACGCGGATGACTCCGACGCTGAGGAGGCACGCAAGCAGTGCTACCAGGCGCTCACCGTCGCACTTACGACCGGCCGAACCGGCGCTTGGGACCCGGTCGATCTCCTCATCCTGGAAGAGCGCAACCAGCGCAACTTCAAAAATAAGGACCAGGCCAACCATAAGGAGCTGGTCTCGACCAAGTTGGTGCCCCGGCAGACGCGGCTTCTGCAAACCTCGCCGTCGTGCGAGCACTTGCTCTGGCTTCCCGACCTCGCGGCATCGGCGTACCGACGCACGATCACGCATCAGGACCGCAGCCTCTTCCAGATCATCAAGGATCAGTCGCATTTCGTAGCGCTGACCTGATGCGGTCCCGATCGTGCGACCCTGGGAAAAGAAGCAACCCCCGGCTGCCGTAGCTACACCGGGGGCCAGACCGACTGTCGAGGCGTAACGCCCGGAGGGCCGGTTCCTTGCTTACAGTCAGGCTAACACCAATTCAGGCGCGAAACATCCCCGAACACAGTCCCACGTCAGGAAGTCGCAATCCGCGTGGCGTCACATGACGAAACCTAGACCGGGCGGGGAACCCTTCCGTGTGATGAGGATCACGTGTCGTGGATGATGTTTTTCAGCCGATTTCCACCGGGAAAGGGGGGAGGTCCGCGACAGCGGCTTCCAACCTTCTACCGAATGGAGGCCCGTGAAGGCCCTCATCAGCTGCGGTTATTGCCGCCACCCTGGAATTCACGTCAGGATCGTCCCGTCAGGTGTCGGTCCGTCGAGCTTCTGCGTCGACTGTGCCGATTGCCGAGCCCAGGTCGAGAAGCGTCAGCAGAACCGTTGGTACAGCTGGCCGTGATCTCGGGCTCGGTCTCCGTCGGTGGCCACAAAGGGATGCTGACGTGCGCCGTCTCCGGCCTGTTTGAAGAGACTCCGGGCTCTGGATCTACATGGTGACGGCCAAGTTCCCCGTTTTGGCGACATTCCGGAACGAGGTGGTGCCACTCTGAGTGGGTAGGTGTAATGCTCGCGGAGCTTGTGGTGTCGGTTGGTGTGGATGTCGACGTCTCTTCCGCGGTGATCGCTTTTCGACCCGCGGCGGGGGAAGAGCGGTGTCTGCCGGCGGGTCGTGCGCCTGTGGCGGCGTTGTTGGCGGCGAGTCCGTGGCGGACGTTTCGGTGGTATTTCGGTCAGCGGCACTACTCGGGGACGTATTGGTCGTCGAGGGTTGGTGATCATGTCATCTATGAGTCGCGGCTGGAGTTGTCGTGTCTGATCCGTGCAGACTTCGACCCTGATGTACGCGCGATGGTTGCTCAGCCGTTCTTGTTGAGCGCTGACGTCGGAGGTCGGCTCCGCCGGCACATTCCGGACTATCTGTGGGACACCGTCGATGGCCCGGTGGTCGTGGATGTGGTGCGTCGGGAGCGCCTGGCTCACCCGGATATCGAGACGTTGTGTGCGTGGACCAATGAAGTGGTCGGCCGGCTGGGCTGGGGTTACCAGGTGGTGTCGGAGTCGGAACCGGTTGAGTTTGCGAACATCCGCTTTCTCGCGGGCTATCGGCGTGACTGGTTGGTGCCTTCTGCGTTGAGCGATGCGATGCGGGCGGCGATACCCGCATTGACTGGGGGCTCGATTGCGCGCGCTGCAAGTAACTTTCAGGATTTCCCTCGGCCCATTCGTCACGCCGCGCTCTTTAACTTGCTTTGGCGCCACGAACTGCGCGCCGACCTTGGTGACCCGCTGAGCCCGTCGACGGTATTGGAGGAGCCATGAAGCCCGCAACGGCGGACGTCCGGATTGGCACCCGCTTCCTCTATGACGGCGAGATTGTGGAAGTGGTCGAGTTGCATTGTCGACCAGGTGATGTGGTGCTGGCGACCAAGGATCTCCGCAGCGGAGTCTTTCGGCGAATCGCCTTAAGCGAAGTCATGTTTTCGGATGATGTCCGTTTGCTCGACGACGGACTGAAACCGGAACTCCCCGATGCTGGTGTGCCTGTCGCCACGATCTGGGGTGCTGCATCGGAGTCTGATAGGTGTCGAGCCCGTGATCGCGCGGCCCACGTGAGGGAAGTGCTTACTGGGTACCGTTCGGGCAGTGCCCGGACCGCTTCGGCGGCCGAGCCGCGTGCCGCATATGGGTCGAATGTGTCACGTACTGAACGTATCTCTGCGAAAGCGCGCGAACTGCATATCGGATTCCGCACGGTCGAGCGGTGGGTCGCGGACTATCTCCGCGATGGCGAGGCTGGTCTGCTCTCCGGTCATGCGGCCCGAATCGCTGCGGAAGCAACTCGTTTCGCGGTCTTTGAGCGTATTGCGCTAGACATCATGATCGAACATACGGACTCGTCGCGCCCCAGTAAACAGCACATCATCGCCCAGGCGAGAGCACGCATCACCGCTACCTACGGCCGGGGGTGTGTTCCGTTGCCTGAACGTACGCGTGCGTATGAGATCCTCGAAACCCTTGAGCTGCGCCATCCGATCTTTCATCATTCGTCAAAACGGAACCGGGACATCGCTGCTCGGCCGATCCAGGCTTACGGCATGCTGCATCCGGCGCGGCCGGGGGAGTACGTGTTGATGGATACTACGCGCCTGGATGTGTTCGCGATGGACCCGCAGACGTTGCGCTGGACGAGTGTGGAGTTGACGGTCGCGATGGACTGGTATTCGCGATGTATCACTGGATTACGGCTGACCCCCGGGTCGGCGAAAGCCTTCGATGCCGCCACTGTGCTCTATCAGTGTCTGCGGCCTGCTCCGGCAGGGCGGGACTGGCCGACTGAGGCGGTGTGGCCGCCGCACGGGATTCCGAAATCGGTTTTGATCGACGTCGAGGCGTTGGACGCTGGCGGTGTATTCGCCGCGTCACCAGCGATCGTGCCCGAGACCGTTGTGGTTGATCACGGCAGGATTTACGTGGGGGAGGCGCTGACCAGTGCGTGCCGGCAAGCGGGGATCTCGATCCAGCCGGCGAGGATTCGGACGGGTCGGGACAAGGGTCCAGTGGAGCGGTTCTTCCGCACGGTTCGGGAGGGGTTCTTGCAGGAGCTGCCCGGTTATAAGGGTCCTGATGTGTATTCCCGCGGGCTCTCCCCAGAGTCGGAGGCCTACTTCTTCCTCGACGAGCTGGAAGCACTGTTGCGGGAGTGGGTGGCGTGCGTTTATCACCGGCGGCCACACGATGGGATAGGCGAGCCGGGGTTGTGGTCGTTGGGTATGTCGCCGGCGCAGATGTTCGAGCACGGGATTGCTCGGGCTGGCTATCTGCAGGTGCCCCGCGATCCTGACCTCGCGTACCGCTTCCTGCCGGTGGTGTGGCGCACCATCCAGCACTATGGCGTGGAAGTTAACGGCCGGGTCTATCGGGGCAGCGTGCTCGTCGACTATGTCAGCAGGAAGAGCCCCTTCACCGAGCAGAAGGGTAAGTGGCCGTTTCAGGTCAATCCCGATGACATCCGCCAGATCTTTTTCTTCGATCTCCACCACACCCGGACGTGGCATCCGCTGCTGTGGACACACGCATCCCTGTTGACGGCACCGATGAATGAGGACGGCTTGGCGTTCGCGCGCCGGCTCGCCCAAGCCAGGCACCCCGTGTTCGACGACAAATTGGCCCTGGCGGAGTTGTTGGAACGACGCAATCTGAGCCCGGGCCGGTCCCCGGCGGAACGTCGCGCTGCGCTGCGGGTGTGTCGCGAACAGTCCTCTTTGGAAACCGATTTGGCTGCTGCGATAAGTGTCAGCGCGCTTCCGACCGCACAGCGGGTCCTGGCCGGCATCGATCCAGCCCAGGCAGCCGCTGAGGAGGCCGCATCCATCGTCGACGATCTCGATGATGTCCCGTTCGCTGTCACCGATGGCGTGTACGATGACACCCTGGAGGACCTGTGAGTGCGAAGGCTGCGGCGCCGCCACCGGTGTCCCACCTGGACAACCTCACCTTGGCGCGTAAAGAAGGTTGGGGTGACTTCGTGCACGCACGTCCGCGTGTACGCCCGGAATTGCTGTCCAAGAGTCAGATTCGTGGGCTGGGGGAGGGCGGCGCTGATGAGTACAACCGGCGCCGCATGGAGTGGCACAACAATCTCGGCCCGTTCAAGACCCCGATGCTTGCCTCGGTACACGAAGCGTTGTGGGACATCGTGGATTGCAACGAACAAGACGGCCAGCACGCCAAAGGCTCCGTCGCTATCGACGGCTACCCAGGTCTTGGAAAAAGTTGTGCCGTAGAAGAATTCGCCAAGAAATATCACCAGCGTGAGGTCGCCCGCTACGGTGATTTCACCCGCGCCGGCGATGAACGGTGGCCGGTCTGCCGGGTGGGGTTGCGCGGCAACACCAGCATGAAAGACTTCAACACCGCCCTATGCGATTTCTACGCACACCCGGGCCGGCGGCGCGCGACCACGACACAACTAGGGAAATGGGCGCTGGACTGCGTGCTGAGCTGTGAGACCCGGCTGTTGATCGTCGATGACGTGCACTTCCTGCACTGGCAACAGCACGGCGGAATCGAGATCAGCAACCACTTCAAGTACATTGCCAACGATTTCCCCGTCACCCTGCTACTCATTGGCGTTGGGCTGGGCGAGCGCGGGATTCTGATGGAAGGCCCGGCCTACGAAGACGCTGTCCTCGCCCAAACGCTGCGCCGCACCACCACGCTGGACATGCGACCGTACGCGGTGAACACCGATCGGGCACGGCGCCAGTGGCGCACCCTGTTGAGCACCGTGGAAGAACGATTGATCCTGGCCAACAAGCGCCCCGGGATGCTCACCGACGGTGAGATGCTCGACTACCTGTTCATCCGCAGCACCGGTCACATCGGTTCACTGATGGAACTCATCCGACGCGGCTGCGCCCGAGCAATCCGCACCGGCACCGAATCATTAACGCGCACAGTGTTGGACTCGTTCCGCATCGACAGTGCTGCCGAGCGCGCTCGGGCCGAGCTGGAGATCGCGTTTCGCGCTCGCCGCCTCAGCGTGCAACCGAAGACAGCCCGCGCCGGGGTGTCGTGAGCCGGTCCATGATCGAAGCTCGAACGCCCAATGGCCGATCACTGTTATCGGATCTCGAGGCCCTGTCCCGGCGCCAATCGGACGCCGATCGTGAGGGGCCGCGTTCGTTTCCGCTGCGCAGTGAGCCGCTGCGCGGTGAGTCGCTGTATTCCTGGCTGCAAGCGTACGCCGTGCGGCTCGGTGTATCGGTCGGTGACTTGTATTGGCAGATGGGGCTTGAACATCGGAGCGACGCCGGCAGACGCCTGAATGCCCAGGAATTGAGTCCCGAGGACGTTGCGGTGATCAGCGCTGCCACCGGCTACCCAGCCGTCGACATCCAGGCATTGACCTTCGTGCACTACGCGCTCACCACCGCTGAAATCTTCGGGCCACCGGCTCGGTTGACCACGCTAGCCCGATGGCATCGCGTCGCGGGATCCCAATTCTGCCCGCACTGTCTCGCTGCCAGCGGGGGCAGATGGAAGCTGCAGTGGCTGCTGATCTGGACATTCGCCTGCACCCAACACCATTGTCTACTCGCCGATCGCTGCCCGACCTGCGGTCACCGCCAAGGAACGCGGCCATTGATCGGGCCCAGGCCACCACACCCGACTCAGTGCGACGGCCCGGTTCCCGGTCGAGGCAAACGCGGCGCCCGCTGTGGCACTGATCTGGAACAGGCCACCGTCGTGGGGCTGGACCCTGGCCATCCCGCACTGGCCGCGCAGGCTACCCTGTCCGCCCTCCTGGACCGCGGCGTCTCCACCTGGGGTACCTACCGCCGCCACCCGCGGCCCATGGCAGACGTCCTGGCCGATATCCGCATCCTCGGCCGCAACATCCTCTGCGCCGTGCCAGATAAACACCTCGACCGGTTCGTACCGGCCGATCTCGTCACCGAATACCGCCGAGCACGGCGCCACCGCGGGATAGACGATCACGAACACCCCGTCAGCGCACCCCAGTGGTCCACCGGGCCGCCCATCATCAGAGCCGTGGCCATCTCCGCTGCGTTGCAGGTCTTGGGATCGCCCGATCTTCACGCCGCTGCCGCGCCCCTGGCCGCGCTTCCCGGCGACGTCGACCGCTACGACCTACACCGGACATCCCTGTCCGACGACCCCGGCACCCAAACGGCAAGTCCGGTCCTGCAAGCGATTCAGCTGATCGCCGCCGAAGCGCAACTCAGCCCGGTCGATCAACTCCACTATCGGCTGGGAACCCCATTCCCGCAGCGGCCGCGCAACGACGACGCCCGGCGCCACCGACTACAGAGGTGCACGCCGTCGCTGCTGTGGCCCAGCTGGGCGTTGAGACTGTGCCCGTCGTCGTTGTATCAACCGTCCGCGCGCACCGCGCTGTCGGTCGCTCTTCTGCTGGTGTCGACCACTGTCGACGTCGACCAGGCCGCAGCGATGTTGGGCAATGCAGTAACGCCGTCCAATGTCGTCTTCGTGCTGTGGCGTCTCAAAGCATCAGGATGCTGGGAGGACATCCGAACCGCGCTCATTCGACTCTCCGATTACCTGGACCGCGACGGCGCACCGATCGATTACGACCGCCGCCGCCGGCTCGATTACACCGGCCTGCTGCCTGAGGCGCAGTGGAAGACGTTGTGCCGCAGCATCCGGATGCAGCCGCAAGGGCTATCTACGGCGCGCCGTTATCTGCGTGAGCAAGTGAGTGGGGTACCTGAGGCTGCCGCGGATGATTACCGCGCCCACACCATCGGCGTACGTCTGTCCGAGTTTCCTCGGCGGCTCACTCCCGCACTGTCCCAGGGCCTGCACACCTGTGCAGTGAACTTCCTTGCTGCACAGGGCATCCATGACGAGCCCGTCGCGTGGGAGCCGACAATAGACCTGGCAGAAACACTCGACCTGCCCGGATGGCGTATTGGCGATATCGATGTCACGGAGCTGCACCGGTTGGTCCGCACTCAACGACTGCGGTTACCGACTATTGTGCGACGCCTTGACGTGAACACTGGTCTCGTCCGCTATGCGCTCGAGCGGTGTCCTGCACCACCTCGAGTGCCGAGACCGCGGACACCGCGCGTCGGCGCCCCGCGACCGGGCCGCGCCTATCAGCGCGCCGTGGAAGCGCTGCCCGCGGACCGTCTGCGCGAGCTCTACCTCGATGAGCGAAAGAGCCTGCGCAGCATTGGCGCCGTGGCGGGCGTCAGCGACTCCACGGTGAGGAAGCTTGCCAGGGACTACGGCATCACCATGCGCAAGCCGGGCGAAAAATTAGGCCACTCAGTGGATCCCGGCTGGCTCTACACCGAATACATCACCAAACACCGGTCCATGAATGACATCAGCCACGAACTGCACATGAACCCGGTAGCGCTAGCCGCCATCGCTACTCAACAGGGCATCCCGGTGCGCACCGTCGGCCGCCACACGCGAGCCGAGCTCGCCGCCGATCACACCATTCCCGCCATCTTGATTCCCGCTCTGATCGGACACGGCGGCTGGGAGCGACTGCAGCGCTTCGCAGTGATCGCACAGCACCACCGTTTCGCCGACGCAGCCCACGCGCTGGGAACAACGGTTCCTACGGTCGCCGGCACCGTCCAACGGCTGGAACGCGACTTCAGACACGATCTTGTGCTCCGATCGCCGGTACGAGTCACCCGCTACGGTCGCCGGGTATTGGATGCGGTCACCGAACTCGCACACCGCGGCGGCCCCTAAACACCTGCCGCACCACTCACCTCGGAGCTCTGCCGTTGCAGCAGTGCCCACTGTTCGCGCTGCGATGAACCAACGCCGATGCGCGAACCGTTGCTGGCACTACTAGTGATACCCACTCAGTTATGCACTACTAGTAATACACTGGCCTTAGCGTGGCGCGCTGCATAAAGCGGCGCGCTGCATCGCTTCGGCGACCAGCCCCTGCCTGAGAATGGGCGGCCGCGCGGTTACTCGTGCGAAGGAATCGTTGGTGCCAGATCAGGATTCGCCGCATTCAGCCACGACCACTCCCGTCCGGACGCTGCCGCTGCGTGTGCAGCCGGTCGCGGGGGAGTCCCTCGAATCGTGGGTGGACGCCCTGGCCAGCCGCCACGGCGTGACGGTCATCGACATGATCCAGTTCCTGAACATCGACCCTCGCGCGACGAGGGGAGCGGCGTGGGCCGAGGCCGAAGCTGACCATCTCGCACCAGCCGCCGGGGTGGCAATCGACACGATCCGAGCCATGACATGGCAACACCTGAATACAACCAGCACAACAACACCCGACGGCGTCTCACTGCCAGTGCGCACCTTTGCTCAACCCTTCTCCCGGTTCTGCCCACACTGCCTGAGCAGCACTGGCGGCCGCTGGAAACTGAGCTGGCGACTACGCGCCGCCATTGCCTGTTCGATGCACGGATGTCTACTCGCAGAGGTGTGTCCACGCTGTCGCAGGCCCCAGCGTCGACACCCCGCCTACCGCAACTGCGTTCCCCATCTCGGACACTGCCCCAACCGCGTCCACCGCGGACACGACAACCAGCCCTGCGACTACGACCTACGCCACACCGCCGTGAAGTACCTGCCCCGCAACCACGCACTCCTCATCGCCCAGCGCCGCCTCGACGCAATGATCGGACCACCGCAATCACACCTGCCGATCTATGGAGCCGATCGCCCACCGGCCGCAGCGATCCTGTACGACATTGGCTTCCTCGCCGCCCTGCTCGTGGCGGCCGCGCCCACGCAGACCCTGTTGGCGTATTTGGACAGGTGCTGGTCGAAACCCCCCGGGGGTCCTACAGCAGCCTCGTCGTCAACACCCCGCGGCATGCTGGGATTGGCCTCAGCCGTCGCCGTCCTGTCATCGCCCAACGGCGACCATGCGGCCGCGTCCTTGCAACAGATCTGCGGCGGCGCACTCGTTGTCGCGTCGCGGCACTTCGGAGAAGCCAGACGCTCTCGGCTGACCCCCATCGTGCAGGCCCTCACCGCGCCGATCCGCATGGTCGGCACCACGCACAGACATGCCCCGGCTACGGCGTACAGGCCGGCGCACGCCGCTGAGGATGTCGCTGCGCGCACCGCCGACCGGCCACCACCGTCCGCACCTGACGATCGATGATGTATCACTAGTAGGGCTGACTTGGATGGGCGGCGCCGACACGCTGATCGATGTGCCGACCCGCCCCAGTCAAAACGACCCCGATCGGGTCGCACAATGGGAATACTGGCGCGAAATCGTCGGCGCCAACATTCGTAAGCAACGCCTCAAGGCGGGTATCAGTCAAGAGGAACTGGCGTTGCGTTCCGGAGTCACCCGCAACGTCCTCATCGATGTCGAACACGGCCGACGAGGCCTGCTCTACGAGCGGCTCTTTGACCTCGCCGACGCACTGGATATTCCCGTCAGCAGGCTCCTCGCGGACCGCCGATAACTCCGAAAAGCCATGGAGTCCGCGACATTCGCGGTGGTTCGGACGTTGCCGGGACTCGCTCATCGAGTCGGTTAGTCATGGCAGCCGTGGGACGAATTCGATGCGGCCGCTGCAGAAGCCACCTGGGGTGCACATTGCGCGATAGCACTACTAGTAGTACCCTGAGTTAGGCCCGGGAGTGGCCTCACCAAAGAGTCGGCATCTGGGCGACAAGCCGGCCGCGCAGGACGCGGTAACAGCCGCGAGGAGACGCCCCGAAATGCCCTCCCGGACCACACCCCGTATCGCACGACTCGGCGGAACTCGCGGCGCACTTCAGCGCGGCCGATCATAGAGACTATGGCGATGTCCCCTCCCCACCGGTCCCGACAGGTGGCTTCGCAACCCGAAGCGCTTGGCGAAGACGTGCTGGATGCCAGGTACGCAGAGCTGGCAGGTGAGCACAACAGCGAAGTCGCTAACCCCGCGAGACGGGCGGGCCGGGCCGCGGGAGCGGATGAGAAAAATGCCGGGAGAGATAGCCGTGCAACCGAACTCGGACCTGTGGCTGATGCGCAAGCGGGCGCAGACGAAACATCGACGGAGAACTGGACGGCCGAGACTGACCTGCGCAATGAACTTCGTGCCGCAGATGCAGACTTCGCAGCGGGCAACACCATCAGCGGCGAGGAGCTGCGGCGCCGCTACGGACTGCCGTGATCGGCCCCCTCGCAACGCTCACAGCGCCCGCCGTCGAGATTGGACATTGCCTAGGCCGTTTAGCTATCAGGAGGTGACGCCAAGTGATGTCGCCTGGTTCTTCGACGGCGGCTGGGGCTATCGAGGGTGGCCACATCTGGCGTCCATCGGGGCACACGAAGCCCTTGGTAACCAGGCGGGTTCACTTCGTGTGTCTGGCTAAACTCCGTTGCCATGACGCCTGAGGGCATGATCGCGTGGTTGATGGACTCCGGTCCGGCGCTGCTTTGGCAGGTCGAACGCGACATTCTGGGCGAAGCACCCCAGGTCTGGGAAGCGACACGTGCAAAGGTTGCTACCGAGGGTTGGGGCTTGCGTCTGCTTGAGCTCCAGGATCCGGACGGGCAGTGGGCTGGTGGCGCATTTTTTCCTGCGGACTATGACTTTGACGGCCCTGAGCATGTGGAGGGCAGCCAGCCGTGGACGGCAACGACCTGGACACTCAATCTGCTGCGGGAGTGGGGTCTGGATCCTGCTGTCCTACGGGAGCGCCGCACCGTCGAGTTGCTTGCTGAAAACAGCCGTTGGGAGTACGAGGACTTGCCCGACTGGAGCGGGGAGGTGGACTGCTGCATCACCGCCTGGACGGTCGCCAACGGAGTATGGCTCGGCGCCGACATTACCGGCATCATCGACTGGTTCTGCGAGCATCAGTTGCCTGACGGCGGCTGGAACTGCGAGTGGGAACAGGGCTCCACACGGTCGTCGTTCCATTCGACCCTGAACACGTTGAAAGGCCTGCTCGCCTTCGACGCCGCGACTGGCGGCGCCGACGCGACCCGCGCAGCCCGGTATGCCGGTGAGGAATACCTGCTGCAGCGCAACCTCTTTCGTCGCCTGACAACCGGCGACCAGGTCGGCCCCTGGGTTGACCGGCTCGCCTACCCCTACCGCTGGACCTACAGTGTCCTGAACGCCGCGGACTACTTCCGCCAAGCCGGCCACCTCGACAACATGAAACCCGATCCTCGCATGGCCGAAGCGATCGCAATGATCCGCGCGACACGACAACCCGACGGCACCTGGCTGCAGGCTGGCCGCCAGCCCGGACGAGTGTGGTCGAGATCGACGCACCTGCTGGACGGCCATCGAAATGGCTGACGCTGATCGGAACGAGAGTGCTGACCTGGTGGGATTCAGAACTTGGCTGACCAGATGCAGGCGAGAGGCCGTTGTCGATAGCGCCACCGTACGGGGATGCGCTATCTCGATTTTTCCTAACGTTCCAGCCCACATAGTTCGTTCAACTGCAAGAATCTGTCACGCGCGCTGTTCGCGGCGCTTGGGATCGTGGAGCTCGACAGCAATGAGGTGTCGTCCTGCCGAGGCGACAGGAACGATCGATGAGGCCTGCGGGCCGGTGCACGGAGGACACTAGGCTCCATGAAGTTCCACGTACCACCGAACGATCAACGATGGTTCTGGACGGCGGCGTGGCAGAGGCGTGAAGGTGAGGTGGACGCTCGCGTCGCCGCCGATGAAGTCGACGTCCATATTGACGGTGACGCGTTTCTGGATCATCTCGACCGTCTAAATGCTGACTACAATGGCCAACCTGAAATGCCCAGCTCTGGGCATTGAGCAGCGATTTGCAGAGTGCGGTCATCGCGCTGGCCCTACCGTTGTCATACGTTGACACCATCGCCGGCAGCGACCCTAGGCTCGAAAACCGATGACACCACGATCAACACGGGTCACGCGCGCCGTTGGCCTGTTAGTGGCAGCGGCCGGGCAGCCTGTTGGCTTCGAACTTCACGACGACGGCGGGACCTTGAGCGCCGCAGCGTCAGGCTTACCTCGGCGTCGAGCCGATCCAGTTGCGCCACAAAGGATTCGCCGGAGTCGTAAACAGTGACACATCCAGCCGCAACGTGTTCATCGACTTCCTCTTCGCGTTGCTGCCAGCGATCCTGCCAGAATTTCCCGGACAGTGTGCGTCACCTTGCGGTTGCGACCGCGTCGGCGAGCGTCACACGTAGGAACCGTCGATGAAGGATTCGGCCGCGCGACGAACCTCCTGGTAGCCCTCCTTAGCGAGCAGGTCGATAGGGCGCTCGCCGCTGAGGAGGCGATTCTTCGCGTGCAGCCACTGGCCGACGCCTCGAGCGGTAAGGGAGTCTGAAAGCAGCAGGACGAGGTCACGGAGCTGCGCGAGCCGGTCGTACCGGTCAGGGCGTATGTCACCGGTTCGCCAGCCGCGCACAGCACGGTCAGAGACCTGCGTGGCGGCAGCGATATCGAGCTGAGTGACGCCAAACGGCTTCAGCGCATCGACGATCTCGGTGGCTTCGACCGCCCGGTCCAATGTGGCTGCCATAAGACTCTCTAAACTTCCGGTTTTGATTCCGGTCATGCTACCGGTGTATCAGTCGTCGGCGGCAACCGGCTGGTACCGAGCAGTGCGGTCTTCCCGCCCGGCTGACAGGGTGGACAGTTATCGGCTCATAGATGGCACTCCGGGGTCTGGGCTGACGCAGTGGTGGGATTGGCTGCGGGCCCGGTCACCCGCACGGACCATGTCCCATCGCAGTGAGTATCCGATGCGCAGCGCTTAGCAGAAGGCCACCGCCCTGGACGTGTTCGGCGAGGTCTTCGGCGATGGCGACGTCCTTACCGAGCAAGTCAGCGATAAAACGCACGCGGGCTGATGGTGGCCGAAGGTCGCCAAGCAGGCCGGCATACATTTGCACCGCATAACTGCGTCCGCTGGCGTGCGGCAGGATGCCCATCAAAGCCGCCCCATCCACGCCCAACGCGCCCGCGAACTCCGCGGTTTCGTGGGCCAGGCCCAGCGTGGCGGTCAACAGCAGGTTGTTGAGGAGTTTGGCCAGCTGACCGGCGCCCAGCGCCCCGACGTGCACGACGGGATCACCGAACGCGGACAGCACAGGGGCAATCGTTTGGTAGATGTCGTGGTCGCCGCCCACCATCACGAGTAGCTGCCCGGCGCGGGCGGCTTGGCCGCCGCCGCTGACCGGCGCGTCCAGCAGGTGAGCATGATGTTCGCTGAAACGCGTGCCGAGTTGGCGGCAGATGACCGGATGCACGGTGCTGTGGATCAGCACCGTTGTTCCCGGGGTGATCCCGGCCAGCAGTCCCTTCGGGCCCAGCGCCACCTCGATCACATCATCGTCATCGCGGACGCAAATGCCGATGACGTCGGCCAGTTCGGCGACTTCAGCCGCGCTGGAGGCGATCCGTGCAATGCCCTCGAAGGGCTCAACTGAAACGGGCCGGCGAGCCCACAACACGGTGTCATGCCCGGCGTCGATCAACGCCCGAGCCATCGGCGCTCCTTGGCTTCCGAGGCCGATGAATCCGAGAGTCGGCGGCGCCCCGGTCATCGAGCGCCTCGCGTGGCGATCGAGGCACTCAGACAAGCGATGGCGTCGACGACGGGGCGTCTCATGTCGGAGGTATCCATTCGGGACTATAGGAAGGTGCGTTCAAGGCGCCGAACGAACAGGCTGGGCAGTCACCCGCATGGCATCCTGTGGTGAACCTGTCTGCTGACCCGGGGAAAATGTGGGAAGGCGAACCAACAGCGCGGCGGGGCGATGGCCTCATCGCCCCCGCGGCGCGCGGGGGCCGATGCGGTCTCCGTCGACCGTTCGGCGCGGACCGAGGTGTCATCGGATGGTCACGCCGGCGTCGACCTTGAACTGCAGACCGGTGACGTATCGCGCTTCGTCGGACACTAGGTACAGCACCGCATTACTCACATCAATAGCCTCGACCATTGGTACGGGCAGCGCATTCCCGAACAGAGGACCGAGGTCCGAACGGTCTTCGACAATTAGCTTAAGCATGGATGGTGGCGCCATCCCGGTCCAGACCCCCGTCGGGTGGACGGTGTTGACGCGGATGTTTTGAGCGGCAAGCTCGTTCGCGAGCGCCACGCTCATGCCGACGATGCCTTGCTTGGACGCAGTGTAAGGAATGTGCAGCGGGCTACCCTTGATCCCGGCTGCGGAGCTGATGTTGATCAAGCTGCCGCCGCCTTGCTCAAGCAGGTGCGGTATTGCTGCCGCGCATGTGTTCCATGTCCCAATGAGGTTGGTGTCGGTCACTAATCGCCACTGCTCTGCTGTTGTGGTGTTCCACGTGCCGGCGGTCAGCACGCCGGCATTGGCGACGGCGGCATCCAATCCGCCCAATTCGTCGGCGGCGGCAGTGACAGCTGATGCCAAGGCCTCGGCGTTCCGAACGTCGACGACCGCGGTGATCGTCTTGCCGCCGTGCTTGGCGACCAGGTCCGCGGTTTCCTGAAGCTCATCCTCGGTAGCCAATTCGTACTCCAGCCCAGCGGGAGTCGCGCAGATGTCGACGAGGATGACGTCTGCGCCTTCTTCGGCCAGCCGCAGTGCGTGACTGCGGCCCATGCCGCGCGCAGCCCCGGTGATCAACACTCGCTTTCCGGCCACTCGGCCGGTTGACGCGTTTCTCATAGGTCAAAGCTTGTTGCAGAAGCCGGCGTCGACGGGGAAGGTGACGCCGGTGATGTACTTCGCCTCATCGGAGGCCAGAAAGGCGATGGCTGCACTGACGTCCTCGGGTTCTATCATGTCGATGGGCATTGGATTCTGTAGGTGCACACCACCTTCTGGGTAGTGCTCCAGGAATTCGGTCATCGCCGGATTGACCGCCATTATGGTTCGCACTGCGGTGGGGTGCACGGTGTTGACCCGAATGTTGAGGGGCGCCAACGCATTTGCCAGGGTGCGCATCAGTCCGACGATTCCGTGCTTCGCCGCAGCGTATCCGAGTCCGCCGCCCTGCAGGCCGCCGAAGCCCTTCAATCCCGCGGTCGAGCTGGTGAACACGATCGATCCACCCCGTTGGCCTGCGACGAGATGCGGTATCACCGCCGAAGCGGTGTGGTAGGTGCCGTCCAGGATTACCCCGGTCGCGGCGCGCCACTGTTCGAGTTCCTCCTCGATAGTCAGTTGGCGGAAGGCGACTGGCGCAATGCCGGCATTCGCGCACACGATGTCGAGCCGACCGAAGTGCGCTACGCTGGCGTCCACTGCGGCCTTGACCTGGTGGAAATCGCGAACATCGGCCACGCTCGCGACGATCTTGGCGCCTTCGCGCTCGACTAATTCGACGGTTTCGGCAAGCTCGTCGCGGGATGCCATCGGATAGTGGTTGGCCGGGATGTCGGCACAGATGTCGATACCGATGATGTTGGCACCCTCCTGGGCCAAACGCACCGCGTGACTGCGGCCCTGGCCGCGGGCCACCCCAGTGATGAATGCAACGCGTCCCTCGAGTCGTCCTGGCATGTGCAATCTCTCCGTATGTCGACTCTCGCCGAGTCCCTCAATGTCTGCTGCTGCGATTCGGTGACGCGGGCGCGGGTCGCGATGACTCACCTCTCATCTGGCCGACTGAATATTAAGGTACAAGACTTAATCCGTCTAGTGTGAGACTCTGATCAAATGTCCACGTCGATGTCCACGCCGGTAGGTGTGCCGGCCCGGCAGCGGTTGGTGCTCACTGCGGAGCGGCTCTTTGCCCAGCACGGTCTCGACGGTGTTGCGCTCCGACTGATCGGCACTACGGCAGGAATGGCGAACAAGTCCGCGGTGCAGTACCACTTCGGATCGAAAGAGGGACTTGTCGAGGCGATTCTGGCGAACCGACTCGAATACCTCACCCGCCGACGACAACTGCTCGGTGCGCGTGCGTCCGCCGACGACCTGCGAAGCGTGGTGGAGGCCCATCAGCTGCCACTCATCGAACTAGCGGAAGACGAAACCTGCTACTACTTGCCCTTCCTCGAACAACTGTTGCGCTACGACTACCGAACCAGCCCGCTATCCACCCTGCCGGCTGCCCACCGCGAATCGCATCAGGCCTACATCGACCACGTCGGCGCCCTCATCGACCATGTGCCGCAGCCGCTCCGCGACGACCGCATTCAACGCGTGTCGGCGATGTGCGTGCACGCCTGCGCCGACCGGCACCGCGCGCGCATGTTCGGGACACCGGTGTCGACCTACGCGGTCCACGTCAGCGCACTCCTCGATGGGATGGTTGCGTTTCTGACCGCGGTCCCCTCGGCCGAGACGCTGGCCGCGCTCAAAGGATCCGCGCCGGACCGCCCGGCACCACGGGCACTGCCCTGAACGGACGGTTGTCAATAAACCCCGACCTCCACTATGTCAGCTGGTTGTGCGGGTCATCGATCAAGCCGAACGCGGCCCGGCCACGCCGCCGCTGAAGACACGGCGCCGGGGTACGCGAACCCCCTGCAGCACCAGCGTTGCCTTCGCGGACGGCGCGGGCCCGCGCGCCAAACTCCGGCGTCGCGGTGCATCGCCTCGTCAGCTGCCTGTGTCGGTGTTCTTCGCCGCTGCCACCAGGAGGTGATCGAGGCGTCGCGCCACGATCCATCCGAGATATACGGCGATGTGCATGACAACCTCTTGCAACTCGTCGAACGTGAGATCGCCGCTGCGCAAGGCGGACTCGAGCTGCTCGGTCATTTCCGCGTCGATCCCGAGGGCTGCGCTGCAGGAGATCGCGACTAGTCGCCGGTCGCGCCGGGTGAGGTACTCATCGCGGCTCCAGATCTCGCCGTAGAGATAGTCGAGGTCACCGACGGCCTGAAAGGAGGTACCTGGCGGTGCAGGCGCCGCTCCGTGCACGGCCTCGTACACCGCCTCACCCCGGGCCCTGCGGACGTCGTCGGCAGCGGGATCGGCCCACGGGACGAAGTTCGCGAAGGTCAGCGTCTCGCCGTCCTCTTCGGCGACCTTGGCGAAGGCAGCCATGATGTGGGTGAGCATCGACGAACCCTTGGGCCAACCCGCCTGAGTGGCAAAAAAGAGCAGGAACTCGTCGATCTCCTCCTTCGTCACCTCGTTGCTCTTGAGGGCGGCGTAGCAGTGGGTCTCCATGGGCACGGGGGCATCGGCCATGCCGACGCACGCAAGGGTGATCCAGCGCCGATCGCGCGGCGTGAGCACGCCGCGGCGCCACATCTCGGCGAAGACGAAGCCGATCACTCCGCCGTCAATGTAGGCGCTGACCGGGGCGGGGCCCGGCGCACACATGATGTGCTCGTACTCCGCGAAGGCGACCCTTTGACGGTCCTCGCGATCGGTCCATTCGCTCACACGGACTCCGTTCTGGGTAATGGAAGCAGCTGTGCCGCGCGCCCGTCTGGACGACAACCTAACGACGTCGTGCAATTAAGTCTACGGGATTAAGAAGCAGTCAAATCCCTTAATGCGGCGGGCGGAGGCCTGCCGCGCGTCTACGGTTTGACGCGCGTGCGCACAGGTGTGGGCTGATGTGGTCTGACGAGGGGAGCTGAATTCGGCCGGAGCGACCAGCTGTGACAACGGGGTGCCATCAACGCGCCGGCGGCGGTGTCCTCGGTCCACTACTGCGAGTGGCAGGTGTGCCTGTTCGCTAGGCGAAGTAATGAATTTGGTTGCGGCCGCGGCGTTTCGCCTCATACATCGCGAGGTCGGCGTCGTGCACGATCTGCGAAGCGTTCCGGGTGTCTCCGTCGATCACCAACGTGACTCCGATGCTGGCGCCTGCGGTCAGGGAAATCGCCCCGAATTGAATCGGATCACACAACGCGTGCAGTATCCGGCGGGCGATGTTGTCAATGTCTCCGGTTGTGGTTGGGCCCATCACCAGGTAGACAAACTCGTCACCACCGAGCCTGGCGACGACGTCATGGCCGCGCGCCGTGGCGCGTAGTCGGCTTGCCACGGTCTGTAGCACCGCATCGCCTGCCTCATGGCCACGAGAATCGTTGATGTCCTTGAGATTATCGAGGTCGATGAACAGAACCGCGGCCAGTAGTGGACCAAGATGCGCCAATGCCTGTCCGATGCGGTCCAGCACCCGTGCGCGGTTGGGCAACAACGTGAGCGGGTCATGGCTGGCGCGATGCACCAGCCGCGCGGTGGCGGTTTGCTCTGCGGTGATATCGATGAAGGACAGTAAGACCTCGTTGCCGCCAGAGTGCCCCGACTCGAGCCGCCGGCAATTCATCCACAGCCACACCCGCTCGTCGACCGTGCGGTCGAACCCGACGACGCGGCCGATCACCGGCTGGCCAGTATCGACCGTATGAAGCACCGGATGCTCAGCGCGCTCCAAGAGGCGACCCGTGGCGTCGTAGAGCGCCAAGAGCCCCTTACCGTTACCGAACCCGCCGGGATCCGCGCCGAACTGTGAACCCCAAATCTGGGCGGCCGCGCGGTTCGCGGTATGCACGCAACCGTCGACGCCGAACACCACGACGCCTTCGTCGAGGAAGTTCAACACAGTTTGGAAGTGCTGCTCGCCGCGCCGCCCCGCGGCCTCTTCGACACACACCACGAAATAGCCATCCCTTGAATAGGTCGCCGCGATCCGCATGAGCAGTGGCGCGCCGTCAGCAGCCAAGCAGGTGGCGTGCGTCACTCCGCCGGCGCTGACGATCTGGGCCGGATCCAGTTGCGCTCCAACAGCTTCCGACACGTGCGCACCCAGAACCGTTGCCGTAGCCCGTCCGAAAATCTCTTCAGCGGCCCGATTCCAACGGATCACCATTCCACTGACGTCGGTCCCCACCATCGCGTCACTGACGTGATCTAGAACAGACTGCGGCAGTAGCTGAGGTGGCCCCAGAGCGGAGGAGTCGGCTGGCTGCGCTCGTGCGGGCGAGGTCGCATCATCTGCGGTCCAGTCCATGACTCTCCGGCCTGTTGATTCCATTCATGCTCACGCATCGCCGCAGTCCAAAGTGCTGTGGATTCAACCCCTTCTCCTGCATCCACTGCAGCCAGCTCAGCCCCAATGCCTGGCTCAGCGACCAGAATAGCCATGCTGATCTCAGCCTGATGGCTCTGTCGGGCCGGGAACGACAGGTTCGGCCAGTGCTGTCGCGGTGGCTCGGCCGCGCAGCACGGTCGAGCCGTTGAGCACCCAGTGCTGACGCTCGGCGGGTTCGGCGCGGCTGACCGCGCTGCCGGATGCCAGGGTGCGGGACTGGCGGTGTTTGGCTTGATCCGCCAAGCGTGCGGCTTCGTTGACCGGGTCGCCGACGACCGTGTATTCGTAGCGGTTTTCCGCGCCGATGTTGCCAGCGAAGACGAAACCGGCCGATATTCCCACGCCGAAGTCGACGATGGGCAGCGACCTAAGGCGTTCGGTCAGTGCCCGCGCGGCCGCCAGCGCCGCAGAAGCGGGCTGGTCGAGCTTGAGCGGTGCACCGAATACGGCCAGCGCGGCGTCACCCTCAAACTTGTTGACCAGTCCTTGGTGTTCATCCACGGCAGCGACCACGAAGCCGAAGAAGTCGTTCAGCAGCGCGGCGACTTCCTGGGGTGGTCGAGTCGCAGCGAGCAATGTCGAATTGACCAGATCAACGAACAGCACCCCGACTTCGCGGACATCGCCGGTGAGCGCATCGTCGTGTTCGACCGCTCGACGGGCAACGTCGGCGCCGACGTGACGGCCGAATAGGTCACTAAGTCGCTCGCGTTCAGCGAGGCCGGTGACCATCCGGTTGAATCCTGACTGGAGACGGCCGATTTCGGAGGCGTCGTACACCGCGACGTAGGTACTTGCGCCGTGTTCGACCTCGGCCATCGCGTCGACCAATTCGCGGACCGGATCCGATATCGACCGCGCGACCAACACTGTCGCGCGAATTCCTAAAAGCAAGGACAACGCCGCGATAATGAGGATGGGGGTGGCGATGTCCGATAGTGGTTGACGAAACCACCCGGTGGAGCGGCCGACGGCGATTGCCGTGATTCCGCCAATTGGCAACGCCCCGAACAGGGTCCAGGTGATGATCAGTCGCGAGAGCACACCGGGCGTAGCCGTTTCGGGGGGTGCCGTGCTCATCGCGACGGCGATGATGGGCCGCAGCGCACGTTGAGTAACCAGGTATCCCATACAGGCGGTGGTCGCGCCACCGAACAACAATGCGGTCCCGATGACGTAGGCGACCACGACGCCGGCCTTGAGGTTGATCAACGCGAACACAGCTCCGCTTACCGCCCAGGTGGCGAAGTGGACGGCGTTCTGCCGGTGAGCGATCCGCAGGGCGGCGTGCTGCTGAGCCGGGGAGGGCTCGGCGCCGCCGACGAACCAGCGCAACGTGGGCACCACGTGGAGTACACCCGACAGGGCGCTCGCGGTCGCCGAGATGACGATCAGCATTGACGCGACAAGCACATTCGTTTTGCTAACGAGACTCTCCGCGTCACCGGGCCCGTCTCTGCTCAGTGCGACGATCGCCACCGCGACTCCGCAGGCAGCCAGGATGTGAGCCGATGCGAGCCCCACGGCGCAGTTGACACTGACGCGGGCGGCGGTGTGACGGCGCCCGCTGATGGCCGTCGGATTCGATAGGGCCGTCACGCCACGGCGGGATCCGGGCTCAGGGCCCCGACCACGGCCGGACCTTCAGTCCGCCGCCAGCGTCGACGCGCAGCTGCTGGCCGGTCACGTAGCGAGCGGCGTCGGAAGCGAGGAACAGCACAGCTTCGCTGACGTCTTCAGGCTCGATGTAGGGGGTCGGCATTCCGTTGATCACCGGAAAGGCCAGCTCGGCATCGGCGCGGGTCGGATCGGTGAGATCCGGCCGAAATGCGCGATACATCGGTGGGCTGTGCAGCATGTCGGTGTTGACGTTGGTGGGATGGATGGCGTTCACCCGGATGTTGGAGGGCGCCAGGTGTAGAGCCAGGTCGTTGACGTAGTGCGCGACCACTTGTTTGGCGAAAGCGTAGCCGCCCCCGCCGGGGCCCAGCTCCATCCCGCCGGCGTTTTGGGACGCCATGAACGCGGCCAGCGAGCCGGTGGCGATGATCGATGCGCCAGCGCCGAGATGCTTGATGCTGGCGTGGACGAGGTTGAGCACGCCGACGAGGTCGACGTCTACCGCGTCGACAAAGGCCTGGGGCGGGAGCCCCGGTGTCAAGGGTGCGATTCCGGCGTTGGCCACCACGACGTCGAGACGACCCAATTCGGCAACGCCGCGATCGACAGCCGCCGACAACGCGGCACGATCGCGGACGTCAACGATCGCCGTGTGCGCTGTGCGTCCTTCTTTCTCGACCAACCGCGCGGTTTCGTCGAGGTCTTCCGGGCGCGCCAAGGGGTATTCATTGGTCTCGATATCAGCGCACACGTCGATGGCGATGATGTCCGCCCCCTCGGCGGCGAGCAGTCGCGCGTGGGAGCGTCCCTGTCCCCGCGCTGCACCGCTGATCAGGGCGACTTTCCCCTCAACTCTTCCCATCTCAACTCCTTAATCGGCCCGGCAGTCGGGTCTGGTCGGACGGCCACGAAGGGCGTGCGCACCGTGACACCGCTGCAAGAGGACTCTTGTTTCCACAGAACGATAGCTCAGTTGCGTAAGGATGTAATAGCATCTGTCACGAAAAGAATATGATCACTGTCGTTTTACGCATAGGCGCTGGACGGCTCGTCGCGAGCTGTCCAAAGTGCGGGCGTGCGGTCGGTGCTCGACACAGACGGGAGTAGCAGAACAGTGGTTGGTCGCTGGGAGTACGACGGCATGTTCATCGACGGCGCTTGGACATCGGAGGGTGCGGCCGGGATTATCGAGGTCATCGACCCGGCGACCGAGGAGGTCATCGGTTCGGTTCTCGACGCGGAACCCAAGGCCGCACACGCCGCGATCGTTGCCGCCCGTCGGGCGTTCGACGACGGTCCCTGGCCGAAAATGTCGCCTCGGCAGCGCGCATCGGTGCTGCGACGGTTTGCCGTCATCCTCGATGGCAACCATGACAAGCTCAAAGAGCTGGTGATGGCCGAGGCGGGCTCGGTGGGATTCCTCGCCGACATCATCCAGGTCCGCGGCACGATCGACATCGCTCAATGGATCGCCGAGGCGATGGAGTACGCGGTGGCGTGGACGGAGGTGTCGCCCCCCTCGGGAGGACCCACCGCCATGGCGGGCCACGCGGTGGTGCGTGAGCCGGTCGGCGTGGTGGCAGCGATTACCCCGTTCAACTTCCCGTTCTTCCTCAACATCGTCAAGGTGCTCCCCGCGCTGGCGGCAGGCTGCACGGTCGTGCTCAAACCGCACCAGTGGACGCCCTTGGACGCCTTCGAGATCGCCAAGGCAGCCGAGGAGGCCGGTTTGCCACCCGGGGTACTCAACGTCATCGCCGGCGGCGCCGAACTCGGCGCGGAGATGACAGCCCATCCGATGGTCGACATGGTGACGTTCACGGGGTCCACCGCTACCGGCCGGGCGATCATGGCCGCGGCGGCGCCCACGGTGAAGCGCCTGCAACTCGAGCTTGGCGGTAAGAGTGCGTCGATCGTCCTCGACGACGTGCCCGAAGCACACGTGGCGGGAATGGGCGTGCTCACCTCGATGATCCATGCCGGCCAGGGATGCGCGCTGCAGACGCGGGTGCTGCTGCCCGAGCATCTGCTCGACGCGTACGTCGAGGGCGCCAAGAAGTCGGTGGCCGCCCTCAAGGTAGGCGACCCGAGAGAACCCGACACGCTGATCGGACCGCTCATCCGCGAGCAGCAGCGGCGCCGCGTCGAGGCCTATGTCGCGTCCGGTATCGACGAGGGGGCCGAGCTGATCTTCGGCGGCAAACGGCCCGAACACCTGGTCAAGGGGTTCTTTTACGAGCCGACGCTGTTCATCAACGCGCGCAATGACATGCGCATCGCCCAGGAGGAGATCTTCGGCCCGGTGCTGACGGTCATCACCTACACCAGCGAGGAGGAAGCGATCCGGATCGCTAATGATTCGATTTATGGACTCGGCGGCGGGGTGGTCACCGCGAACACCGCCCGCGGGTTCAACGTCGCCCGGCAAATCCGTGCTGGCAATGTCTCGGTGCAGACGGTCGGGGCGGCAGTGAGCAATTTCGCCGCGCTGGGCGGCTCAGGGCCGGGCTGGTCGGCAGATCAGCCCGGCGGCGTCGGCATTACCGGTGTCTTCGGCGGGTTCAAACAAAGCGGCGTCGGCCGGGAGTGGGGTCACCACGGCATCGAGGAATTCACCGAACTCAAGGCGATCGCGTGGGGCTGAGCACCGATGTTGGATCAAAAGTGGAACAAAGGTGGAGCACAAGTAGCGTGATAATCTCGAAAACGGCACCTGATATCACCGAATTTGGTAGAGCCACAGTGTCAACCAAGAAGAGTTCCGTCGATTTCAGCGGGCAGCGCTTACCCGAGAATCGATGGCGCAACGGGCAGTATCTGACGTTAGAGGAGAACGACATGGTCGCGGGAAGGATGGTATGACGGAGCAAGCCGGCGCGACCATCGCGGCCACGTACAACCGTGACGGACTCAGCCTCAAGTACTCGGTCGTGGGCGATGGACCCCCGGTGGTGTTCATCCACGGGGCGACCGCCACCGGCGAGTTTGAGTGGGGCCGCCTAGCTGCCCGGTTGGCGCCACACTATCGCTGCATCATGCCCGACCTGCGGGGTCACGGCCGGTCAGACTTTCGTCCGTCCGATACCACCGGTGAGGACATCCGCGCAGATCTGCTGCACCTTATTGATCACCTGGGCCTCGACCAGCCGCACATCGTGGGCTTCTCCTACGGTTCGGAGATCGCGCTGATGCTCGAGCTGTCCCGGCCCGGCACGGCGGCCTCGCTGGTCCTCATCAGTCCAGGTACCGGACGCCCGAGCGACTACCGGATCCCCAAGCTCGAGGATCTGTACCGGACCTGGCCGTTCGCCTTGCGGCGGCTGCACGAAGACCATCACGGAGAAGATCATTGGCATGTGCTGGTGACGAATCTGCATGCCGACAGCGCGACGCGTCCGGAACTTTCGACCGACACGTTGGCCGGGGTGCGGTGCCCGGTGTTGCTTCTCGCCGGTGATCGCGACGAGCGGACACGACAGGCTCAGGGCCGCCGGTTCGCGGAGGCGAACGCCCAGGCACGATACGTTGAGATCACGGGCGCGGCACATGCCGCCCACCACGAGCGCCCAGATCGGGTTTCGGAGGTCATCGAAGACTTCCTCGCCGAAGTCGACGTTGAGAAAGCGGGGACGCCATGGCGCGGCAAAGGTCAGCGGAGCTGACACCGAACAGTGAACGCCAGTCGGACGAATACGTGCCCGGCTGGCAACGAAGCAGTGTAGATCGATCGCTGCGCAATGCGCGGGCGCGCGCGCAGAAGCGCAGTGACCGCTTTGTCTCCGCTGCCATCGAACTCCTCAGCGAGCACGACGAGAGTGACTTCACCATCCAGGACGTCGTCGATCGCGCCACCATGTCCCAGCGGACGTTCTACACCTTTTTCGACGGCAAAGACAGCTTGATGCTGGCCGTCTACGAGACGATCCTGCGAACGACCGCCGTGCCGATGCTGCGGGAGCGGTGCGACAGTATCGACGATCCGGTGTTGCGACTCAAAGCCCTCGTCGAGGCGCTGTCCGACATCACCGCGATGGAATCGCCGCTGTCTCGCGGGTTGAGTGTTCTCCACCTGCGGCTTACCGAGACCCGGCCGGTCGATCTGGCCCACGCGCTCGAACCGCTGCACGCGCTCATCATCGAGCTACTGAGCGGTGTCGCCGATGCCGGACTGCTCCGCGATGACGTAAGCCTGACCACGCAGGCCGCGCTGCTTCAAGAATTGCTGTTCGCTTCCGCGCACTCGGCAGTGCTGTCCGCTGGGCATGCTCGGACGACGAGCGTGGACGACATGTGGGCCTTCTGCTCGGCGGCCATCCTGCGTCGTACCTAGCTAGGTTTGTCCCCATCGGCTCAGGTGATCGCGCCGGACACCTTGAGGCTGATCAGGTCGTCGTCGGACTTGCCGAGTCCGCGCAGGATTTCGTCGGTGTGCTCGGCGAACTGCGGGGCCCGGGTGAGTTTTACCGGCTTTTGGTCGAATTGGACGGGGTTGGCCACCAGCTCGCGCGGCGCACCCTCGGCATCGATCACCTCGGCGATCAATCCATTGGCCCGCATCGCCGGGTCCTGGCCGACCTCCCACGGGTCCTGCACCACCGCCCATTGGCCTTCCATGCCGGCGAAGAGCGCTATCCATTCCGCAAGCGGGCGCGCTGCCAGGACTTCCTCGAGAATCTTTGCCGCCGCTGCCGCATTGGCCATCAGGGCTTTCGTGGTGGCGAACCGCTCGTCGACGATGAGGTCTTCACGGCCGATGCGCTGGCAGAATTCCGGCCAGTAGCGGCCCGGTTGCAACATCGCCAGGACAACCCAGCGATCGTCTGCCGTGCGGTAGTTGCCGACCAGGGGGTTGGTTCTGGCGGAGTTGCCGGGCGGCCGCCGCTGCGGCGGGCCGCCTTCCAGGAGTGCGAACCCCACGGACAGTGCCATCGCCCAGGCGCCGACGCCGAGCAGCGAGACATCGACGACGGATGTCTCCCCAGTGCGATCCCGTGCAAAGAGCGCCGCGGCGATGCCGCCGGCGATGGTCATGCCGCCCAGTGAGTCGCCGTACGCGCCGGCTGGCATGGTGCACAGGCCGTCATAGTCGGCTGGGGTGGTCCCAAGTGCGCTGCCGCCGCGTGCCCAGAACGCCGTGCTGTCATACCCGCCCTTCTCACTGTCGGGCCCGGCGGCGCCGAATCCGGAGCCGCGCACGTAGATGATGTTCGGGTTGATCTTGCGGACATCGTCCAATTCGATGCCCAGCCGGCGGCGCGCTCCGGGCAGGAAGTTGGTCAGGAATACGTCGCTGGAGCGGATCAGTTCGTGCAGGATGT
This sequence comes from Mycobacterium sp. ELW1, assembly GCF_008329905.1. NCBI lineage: Bacteria > Bacillati > Actinomycetota > Actinomycetes > Mycobacteriales > Mycobacteriaceae > Mycobacterium > Mycobacterium sp. ELW1. The sequence continues at coordinate 1,295,171 of NZ_CP032155.1, forward strand.
CGAGGGCTTCGGGCTGCTCGAGTGCCAACCCGATGCTGCGCTTGCCGCGGTTTGGGTGTTCCATCAAGGGCGCGAAGCTTCCGCTGCCGACCGGCATACCCATCAGCGCGCTCAAACCGCGTTGGGCGTCGCCGGTTTCGGCGTGTTCGACCTTGATCACGTCGGCCCCCCAGTCCGCGAGGATCGCTCCCGCCGCCGGGACGAAGGTGAATTGCGCCACCTCCAGGACACGAACGCCCTCCATGGGTCGGATCACGTGCTTCTCCTTTGTGCTGCCGGTCGTTTTCAGTTGATGCAGAAGAGATTTGGGGCCTTGTCAGCTGCTGGATGGGCGGATATGGACGACATCCATCATCAGCTGGCGCGGCCGGGTGAGGACGTCGTACAAGACGTCGGCCACCGTCGCCGAGGTGAGCAGCTGGGTCCCGCTCATCCGGGACAGGTATCCATCGGCCTCCCAGACCGGCATGGCGCGGTCCATGTCCTCGGCGCCGAAGTTCTCGTGGATACCGGTGTCGCCGACCGCACCCAGGATGACCAGGGCGACCCGGATGGATTCGTGTCGCAGTTCTCGGGTCATCGCTTCGGTGAAGCCGTTGAGGCCGCGCTTGGTCGCGGCATAGAGCGTCATCATCGGCAGGTGGTCGAGGGTGATCTCCGAGGAGAGATTCATGATGTCGCCACCGCCGGCGGCCCTGATGAGGGGGATCGCGGCCCGGGTCGTGTAGATCGGTGCTAGCAGGTTGGTGTTGACGGTGATGGCGATGTCCTCGTCGCTGGCCTCTTCGATGAGCCGGATGCGGCTGGCTCCCGCGGAGTTGATCAGCACGTCAACGCGCCCGAATTCGGCCGCGATCTGCTCGAATGCCGCGACTACCTGGGCGCTGCAGGTCACGTCGGTGACGATCGGCAACGCGTTGGCGCCGATCGCTTCGGTGATCTCGTCCAGGAGCACCTTGCGGCGGGCTAGCAACACGACCTTCGCGCCCGCCTGCGCGAAGCGCTCTGCGGTGGCCCGGCCGACACCCATCGACGCGCCGGAGACGACGACGACTTTCCCGTCCATGCTGTTCGACATCGTGATGGCCTCCGAGTCATTGCTGTCGCGATAGAACAAAATACGCTGGCTTGGGTGTACTCGAAATGCAGGACGCCTTGCACCGCACGCAAATATGGTTCTACCATGACGCGTACGTGATGGTCATCACCGGACCATGAACTAGCGTCGCGACGATGGTCGGAAGGAGTCCGTGTGGTCACTTCAGTCACGGGTAAGGAAGCCAAGGACTGGGCAGCCGAGCATTTGCGAGGCAATTGCAGCTCGCTGTACACGCCCTTCTCCGGTCTGGATGGCGACGACATCGACTACGACGCCCTGCGCGCACTCGTGCGGCACTGCTTGGTGGATCTGGATCAGGACGGGCTTTGGCTCACCGGGGGCATCGCCGAGTTCTGGTCTTTGACGACAAATGAACTCAAAGAAGTGGTGCGCGTCGCCGTCGACGAAGCCCGCGCGGTCAAGCCGGGGGCCCTCGTTCAGGTGATGTCGAGCACGGATACCGCCAAGCAGTGCGTCGAACTCACCCTGCACGCTCAGGAGCTGGGGGTGGACATCTGCTACATCCTCACGCCCTATTTCGAGTGTTCTGGCAAGCCGGGAGTGTTGGAGTACCTGCGCTACGTCGCCGACCGCACCGACATGCCGCTGGGGTTCTTCAACTCCCATTCCACCGGGCTGGTGCTCACGCCCAGCGAGTGTGTGGAGTTATACCGCGAAATCCCGGCGTTGTGCGGTCTGAAGAACGGGCTGCTGGATGCCCACCACAGCCTGGAAGTCCACCAGCTGGCCCCCGAGATGGTGTTGTGGGAGGCCAGCGACGAGGCCGGCATTCGGCTGGGCATACCCCACCCGGGGGCGCTGGGTTCGGCGCTGTATCTCTACGAAAAGCCGGGTCTCAAACTGTTTTCCGAGTGGCGGGAGCTACTCGTGGCCGGCGATTTCGACCGGGCCGACCAGTTCGCGGCCGAGACCGGGCTGACCGCGATGCGCGAGGCAAGCCGCCGATATCAGGCCCACCCCGCCCGACCCGGGGCCTTCACGCACTGGGGTGCCGGCTTCAAGTTCGGCGCATCGCTGCTGGGCCTTCCGGTCGGGGACTATCCGCATGCCCGACCCCCGCAGACCGCGTTCCCCGATGACCTCAAGGGCCCTATCCGCGAGGCCTATCTTGCGTCCGGGTTCATCGCACCCTGAGAAGGTTCATCGGTTCACACAGAATGGAGCTGTGCTTTGGAGGTCGCTGAGTTCCGCGACGGCGTACGGGCCTGGATCGACGAACGTGGCGAGCAGCTCGTTCCCACATCGGAGGACGGCAGCGTCGACGCACAGCTCGCCCACCAGCGTCACATCCAGCGGTTGCTGTTCGACGACGGCTGGATGCGGTGGGGCTGGTCTGAGCGGATCGGCGGGCTCGGCGGCTCGCCGACGCTGCGGGCCGTCCTGGGCGAGGAACTCACCGCCCGGGCTCTCGTGCACACCACCTCCTGGTCGATGCACGAAGTTCTCGGGCCGGCGGTCGCGGAGTTCGCCCGCCCCGATGTGGTCGAGGCGATCTTCCCGCGGCTGTTGCGCGGTGACGAATTCTGGTGCCAGGGCTTCTCCGAGCCCGACGCCGGCAGTGACCTGGGATCGCTGCGCACCACCGCCCGGCCGTACCACGACGGTTGGGTGATCAACGGCGAAAAGCTATGGACCAGCTGGGCGCATCACGCCACCCGCTGTGTGGTGCTGGCCCGCAGCGGGGGATCGGGCTCGCGGGGCATCAGCGCGTTCTTGGTGGACATGGACACGCCGGGGGTGACCGCCAGCCCGCTGCAGACGATGGCCGATGTCGACGAGTTCTGCTCGACGTCCTTCATCGATGTCGAAGTCCCCGCCAACCGCCTGCTTGGCGATGTCGATGGCGGCTGGCGCATCGCTCAACACATCTTGTCCTGTGAACGCGGACCGATCTTCTGGCAGCGCGGCGCCTGGCTGAGCCACCATCTGGGCATGCTGCTCGGCGTCGCCGATGACGCGAAATCCGAAGCGGCACTGGGGGAAGCCTTCCAACTGCTCTGGGGATTTCGGGCTACCTCAAAAGCCACCCAGGACCGAATCGCGCGGGGCGAGCTCCCCGGGGCGGAAGCCTCCGTCGACAAGATCATGATCGCTGCCGCCGATCAAGCGATCTTCGATACGGCCCGCGCGCTGTTGCCCGGCGTCCTCGAAACAGCCGACACTCCCCGCGCCAGGGCCTGGCGGCGGGAGTGGGCCTACTCCCGCGCGGCGACGATCTACGGCGGCACCAGTGAGATTCAGAAGGACATCGTGGCGTCCCGCCTTCTCGGATTGCCCAGGAGCGCGTAGTGGGTCACGTTATCGAAGCCGCCGAACGGAACCTACTGTCGGTGACATTGCGTCGGCTGGCGGAGGACTTCGACGGCGAGGCTCTGTCAATTGCACTCGGCGACTTCGGATTCGACGACCTGTTGGCTGCCGAACCCCGCGAGGCGGTGTCGTCACTATTCGCTGCGATGGGCCGGGCTGGGTCGACGTCGGCAGCATTGCAGGAAGTGCTGCTGTCCCCGCTGCGTGAGGTCGGCCTGGAAAGCTCGGCGGACCTCTGCGTCGTGCTGCCCGCCATCGGCGCGGACTACGTCGGCACCTGTGAGCAGGGCACCGCGGATCTGCGTGGCTTGGTGATCGGTGCCCGCCCGAGTACCGCGGTGTTGCTGGCACCCGTCGTCACCGATGGCGAGACGGCCTGGGTGAGTATCACCGGAACGGACCTGGTGTCGATGCGCTCGGTGCTCGGTCTGGATCCCGCGCTGGCGATGTCGGAGATTACTGGCACTGCTGTACCGGCGACGATTGTCGTGTCGGGATCGGCGGCGACCACCGCCTGGGGGGCGGTGGCCAGCGCGGGCCGGCGTGCGCTGGGATATCAGATTTCGGGTGCGGTCGGCCAGATGATTGATCTGGCGGTCGCCCACGCCCGCGACCGCGTGCAGTTCGGCCGACCAATCGGCAGCTTCCAAGGTGTGCGCAATCGGCTCGCCGATGCCTATGTCGCGCGTCACGTCGCAGACGCGGCCCTTGATCTGGCCTGGGAGGCCGACAATGAATATCTGGCTGCGATGTTGGCGAAATCGCTGGCCGGGCGGGCGGCGCGGATCGCGGCAACCCACTGCCAGCAAGTACTGGCCGGCATCGGCTTCACCGCTGAGCACCCGTTCCACCGATTCCTCGCCCGCGCCCTCGTACTCGACACCGTGCTGGGCTCGGCCGCGGAATTGCCGGCATCGATCGGGGCGCAGCTGGTATCGGCAGGGAGCATCCCCGGCTGGTCGAATTGTGACCGCCGACAACAGGTTCTCGACGGTTACCGGGCCTGCGGTGACAGTGCAGCGCGATGGGACCGTGGCGGTGGTGACGCTGGCGCGCCCAACGAAGGCCAACGCGATGGACGGCGAAATCACCGACGCCCTGCTCGAGACCGTCCGCACGCTGAGCACCGACCGCTCGGTGCGCGCCATGGTGCTCACCGGTGACGGTTCGGCATTCAGCGCAGGTGGCGACGTCGAGACGATTCGTGCGATGCGAGACGACCGGACAGTGCGTGGCACGGTGCTGGGCGCGCACCAGGATCTGTTCTGGGCGATGACGCGGCTGCCATTTGCGACCGTGGCAGCGGTGAACGGCCCAGCGGTCGGTGCTGGCGTGACCGTCGCACTGCTGTGCGATTTGGTGGTGATGGCGCACGACGCGTTCCTGTCGGACCCGCGGGTCTCGCTGGGTCTGCTCGACGGGGCGGGCGGAATCGTTCTGTGGCCGCTGCTGACCAGCTTGTCGGCGGCGAAGGAATTTCTGCTGCTCGGCGACCGCGTGACGGGTGCTGAGGCTCATCGATTAGGACTGGCGAATCGCACGGTGCCCGCTGCCGAGACGCTCGCGGAGTCGCTGCGCCTGGCCCATCGCCTGGCGGAGCTGCCGGCACCGGCGGTCCGAGAGATGCGACGGCTGTTGAACTCACACATCGAACGCGCAGCGACGGTGCTTGATGAGTGTGCGCGTGCCGAGATCGAATGCTTCGACACCGAGGAACATGGTGTCTTGCTCGACCAGTTGAGCGCGAAAGTGGCCGCCGGCACGGGAGGAAGTCGTGGTGGCCGCTGATTCGCGTGTCGCATTGGTCACCGGGGGTACCCGCGGGCTAGGCCGGGCGGTCACCGCCACGTTGGCCCAGTCCGGAGTAGCGGTGGCCGCCGCGTTCGCCCACGACGGCGACGCCGCACACGCGGTGCAGGACGCCTGCCAGTCCTCGGGTGGCACGGTGAGCGTGCACCAGGCTGATGTCGGTGACCCCGCCTCTTGTCAGCGCCTCGTCGATGACGTGCTCGACCGGCATGGACGCCTGGACTACCTGGTCAACAATGCCGGCATGGTGGTTGAGCACCGCTACGGCGAAGTGAGCGTTGACGAGTGGCAGCGGCACCTGGCAGTCAACCTGTCATCGGCGTTCTTTCTCACCCAAGCCGCCCTCGGCCAAATGATCGAGCGCGGCTTCGGTCGGATCGTCAATATCGGCTCGGTGTCGGCGCTGTTGGGAAGCCCGGTTCAGATCCCTTATGCCGCAGCGAAAGCGGGGATTGTCGGTCTGACCCGGTCCACCGCGCGCGTCGTTGGCCGCAAGGGGATCACCGTGAACTGTGTAATCCCCGGCAGTTTCGACACCGACCTTTCGCAGACGCTGACGTTCACCTCTCGTGAAGCGGTGACCGCCATGATCCCGATCGGCCGGTGGGGACGGCCCGAAGAACTTGCCCACGCGGTGGCGTTCCTGCTCGACGACCTGGCCTCCTACATCACCGGCGCGGTGCTCACCGTCGACGGCGGGATGAGCATGGGCGGATGACCGCGATGAGCTCACCGTTGACGGCCGCTGGCATCGTCGCACCCGGCATTCCGGCCGACCGATGTGAGGAATACCGGCGGCTCGGATACGTCAGTGACATGACGATGAGCGCCTCGGTCCGCCGGGCCGCCAGGCAATGGGGTTCTCGCCCCGCCCTCATCGAGGCGACCCACGAGCTGAGCTATCAGCAGCTACTCGACTCCGTCGAGCGCATCGCGGCATGGCTGGCCGCTGCCGGGGTCGGGCCGGGCGACGTGGTGTGCTGGCAGACGCCGAACTGGTGGGAGGCCCACGTCCTCGGTCTGGCGATCTGGCATGTCGGCGCGGTGAGCAGCCCGATCGCCCCGTTCTATCGCGAACACGAGTTGCGCCAGGTCGTCGAACAGGTGCGCCCAGCGCTCGTTGTTGCGGCGGCGTCGTTCCGCGGTTTCGCCCATGCTGAAGCGTTCGATGATCTGCTCGCCGACGTGGGGCTCGGCGGGATTCCGAAAATTGTGCTGCGCGGGCTCCGTTCGGGGTGGACGCCTTTCGAAGATGTCGTCTCGTGCAGCCGGCGTGAGGAGTCGCGCGCCACCGCGGCCGATGAACCATGTCTGGTGCTGTTCACGTCGGGAACCACGTCGAAAGCCAAGGCCGCCGTGCACTCCTCGCGAACGTTGCTGGCCGAGACCCGCCAACTTGCCGACGCGTGGGGATTGGGCTGGGAGGACGTTGCCTACATGCCCGCCCCGTTGCAACACATCACCGGGGTGCTCAATGCGATGACCATCCCGCTGCTGGTGGGCGCTTGCGCGGTGCTAGCCGACCGCTGGGATCCTGAACAGGCGGTAGCTGACATGATGCGACACCGCGTGACGTACTCGGCAGGGGCGACGGTCTTCTTGCAGGAGCTGACCGAGGCTGCTCGCAACGCGCGGATTCGCTTGCCCCTGAGGATGTTCGCGTGCGGCGGCGCGGCCGTGCCCCGCGCGGTGATGGAGCGCAGTGAAGAGCAGGGCATCCCGGCCGCGCGGGTCTATGGCATGACCGAGCTGCCGACCGTCACGGTGATGAACCGCGCTTATCCGTTCGAGATGCGGGCCGATACCGACGGCGCGATCGCACCAGGGGTCGAGGTCCGGGTCGTCGACGATCGATCCCAGACGCTACCAACAGGATTCGAGGGTGAGTTGCTGGTGCGCGGACCGGAACGGATGCTGGGTTACCTCGACCCGGTGGCCAACCAGGCAGCGCTGGATGACGGCGGGTGGTTTCATACCGGAGATGTCGGTGTCGTCGACAGCGAGGGTTTCCTCACCATCACCGGGCGGCTGAAGGACGTCATCAATCGAGGCGGTGAGAAGTTCTCGGCCCGCGACATCGAAGACCTTCTCGTCGCACACCCCGCAGTGCGCCACGCGGCAGTGGTGGCCGGTCCCGACCCGAGATTCGGCGAGGTGCCGGTGGCGTTCATTGTGCTCGGCGGCGGGCAGGTGACCGTGCCGGAGTTGACCGGGCACCTGCACGCCACCGGGTTGGCCCGCCAGAAGACGCCGGTCGCATGGCATTTCGTGGACAGTCTCCCGATGACGCCGTCGGGGAAGGTCAAGAAGTTCGAGCTAGCCGCCGTTGCAGAAGCCGCAGAGAGGGCCACACGCCACCGATGAATCTCGAGCAATTCCGCACGATGCTGGACATCGGAAGCAGCATCGACAGCCGGACGGCTCTGCCGGTAGTCAACCCGAGTTCCCAGCAGATCTTCGGCGGTCAGATCCTTGCGCAACTGGTCGCGTGCGCAGCGCCGGGCAGGACGGTGAAATCGCTGCAGGTCGTGTTCCCCCGCTCGGGGCGCCCTCGCGACCCGCTGTATCTGGACCTCCAGAAAACCCACGACGGCCGCTCGCTGGGAGTGCGGCATGCCAGCGTATTTCAAGACCCACCGCTCGGGGGGCGGCGCATCGTGGCGATCGGATCGATTCTGCTGGACCGCGCCGATGAGGAGTACGACTACCAATTCGATGCAGTACCGACGGCAGATCCGTTGGCGGCCACACCGATTGACTTCGCGGTGGTACCGGGGGAAGCCAGGTTGATCAGTAACGTCGGGCTCGACGACATCAGCGCGGTGCCCGCCGATCTGGCATTCTGGACGCGCTGCCCAGACTTCACCGACACTGCGCTGGCCCGCCCAGTGCTGGCCTATATATCGGACTGGCCGGTGATCGGTACGATCCTCAAAGCCGTGCCCGGACTCAGCCAGCACGACGCGCACGTGCGGCTGCAGACTGGGGTGATCAGCCATTCAATCTGGTTTCACCAACCGTTCGACGCGTCCCAATGGTTGCGTTGGGAAATCCGCGGCCGACGTCTTGTCGGCGGCCGGGGCTTTGGCACCGGCGCGGTGTACACCCAGGCGGGGTCGCTGATCGCGTCGTTCGCCCAGGAGAGCGTCATCAGAAGCTTCGCGTGAGGAGAAGGCAATGACAGCAGAACATTTCGTCCGCTACGAAATCGACGACCGGGTCGCGGTCATCACCCTAGATAGGCCGCAGGCCGCCAACGCTCAGACGCCGGGCATTCTCAAAGACCTCGACGAGGCGTGGCGGCGCGCCGACGAAGACCCCGAGGTCCGGGTGATCGTGTTCGCCACGACCGGCAAGAACTTTTCTGCCGGCCACGATATGTCGGGTAACGATCCCTCGGCCAACGGCCGTCGGCTCGGTCCTACGCGCGCTGACGATGGAACGCTGATCGCAGAGGGCTACTACGACTGGGAGACCCGCGGCTACCTCGACTACGCCAAGCGGTGGCGCGACATTCCCAAACCGACCATTGCCGCCGTGCAGGGCAAGTGCATCGCGGCGGGGCTGATGTTGTGCTGGCCCTGTGACCTCATCGTCGCCGCCGACAACGCACAGTTCTCCGACCCGGTCGCGCTGCTGGGCATCATGGGCGTCGAATACCACGCGCACACATGGGAACTGGGACCGCGAAAAGCGAAGGAGATGCTGTTCACGGCAGGTTCTGTGACCGCACAGGAAGCGCTGCAAACGGGGATGGTCAACCATGTCGTCCCAGTAGAGGAGCTCACCACATTCACCCTGCAGCTCGCCCATCGCATCGCCCAAACCGACCCCTGGGCCTTGCGGCTGGCCAAGCGCGCGGTCAATCACACGCTCGACACCATGGGTTTCTCGAACGCGATCGCGGCGTGCTTCGACATGCATCACCTGGGCCACACCCGGGCATTGGCGGCCACCGGTGGACAGACCGTGGTGATGGCCGACCTGGAGCGGATGAAAGCGGCGGGCCGCGCCACGTGAGCAGGTTCTGGGCGGCTGCCGGTGGCACCGGGTCGGTTGGCTAATGGAGCCGACGGCGGTGGAGACCGTGGCTGCCATCACCCCAGCGTGGACGACGGCGCTTCTTGCGCAGAACGGTGTTCCCGCTACTGTTGCAGCCGTGACGACCGAACCGGTCGGCACCGGACAGATGGGTTCGTGTCATCGGCTGTTCATCGACTACGCCGCTGGCGATGGCCCAGACCGGCTGATCGTGAAGCTGCCGTCAACCGATCCGGCAAGTCGCGCTGCGGGTCAGCTCGGCTATCGGTGTGAAACGACGTTCTACCGCGAGGTCGCCGATCGGATCCTCGTGAACGTCCCCCGGTGCTATCTTGCCGCGATGAACGAGCGGGGCGACGGTTTCACCCTCGTGCTGGAGGACCTCGCCCCCGCGCATCAGGGCGATCAGATCGCCGGCTGCTCCGTCGATGAGGCGCGTGCGGCCGCAGTCAACGTCGCGGGTTTGCACGCGCCGACGTGGAACGACCCGTCGCTTCGTGAACTCGACTGGCTCATACCAGATCTCACGGCGAATGCAGAATTCGCTGCGCCCTTCCTGGTGGGCGCCACCGAGCAGTTCATAGACCGTTACCCGCTGACCCGGGGCGCCGCGTTGACCTTGTGCCGATTCGCGGAACGATTCGCGGATTGGGCGACGGGGCGACCGGAGCCGTTCGCACTCTTGCACAGTGATTACCGCCTGGACAACCTGCTTTTCGGTCACTCCGACGCGCGGCCGGTGGTGGCCGTCGACTGGCAGGTCGTCATGGTCGGGTCTCCGCTGCGCGATGTCGCCTTCCTCGTCGCGACCGGCCTGTCGACCGAGAATCGTCGCGCCGGAGAGAAGGGAATCGTCGACCGATATCATCGACGCCTCGTCGAGCTGGGAGTCGACAACTACAGCGCCGAACAGTGCTGGGAAGACTATCGCTACGGGTTGTTCCAAGGCCCGTTCATCACCGTATTGGGCGCGTTCGTTGCCCAACCCACCATGCGGGGCGACGAGATGTTCACCGTGATGGCTGAGCGGTCGGCAGCGGCGATCACTGATCTGGATGCGATGTCGCTGCTCTGATGACCTCGATCTCGACGGCGTTTCCGATGTCCTCGCGCGACTGCTCTCTTCGATGAGCGAACGCACGATTCTCGTGACCGGCGGCACAACGGGAATCGGGCCATGGCCGCGCCGAGAGCGTTGCAGCTGCTGTGGCGTTTCCGGCTTCCGACGAAGCAGCTTTCATCACCGCCGCAGTCCTTGACGTCGACGGCGCCGCGGCCGTCGTCGTCGTCGTCAGACTTTGATCACCCTGGAGGAACCGTGCTGAGTCCATTCGACGACTTCCCGATCCACGCCTCGGCCGATCCGATCGCCCATCCCGCAACGGGTGATCTCAACCACTACGACCGGTATTGGTTCAACGGACATCAGCACGATGGCGCGTTCTACTTCGGCGCGGCAATGGGCCATTATCCGGTGCGCGGGATAATCGACGCCGCGTTCAGCGTCGTGCGCGACGGAGTGGAGCACTCGATCTTCGCCTCCGGCGCGATGCCGACCGACCGATCCACCACGATCGGTCCGATCCGCATCGACGTGGTCGACCCGATGCGCACCATTCGTTACGTGGTCGAGCCCAATGAGCACGGCATCACCTGCGATCTGCTCTTCCGCGCAACGACAGTCGCCGTCGAGGAACCCCGGCAGCAGCGACGCACGCCCGAGGGAATCTTGCTCACCGACCACACGCGCCTGACCCAGTGGGGTACGTGGGAGGGCACAGTCACCGTCGACGGCGACGAACTGCAGATCGACCCCGTCGATGTCTCGGGCACACGGGATCGCTCATGGGGCGTACGACCCATCGGCGAGCAGGTGCAGGTCATCCGACAACCCATGCCATTCCAGGTGTTCTGGCTCTGGGCGCCACTGCATTTCGGCGACCGCTTCACTCATTTGGCGGTGCACGAGCACGAAGACGGCAGGCGGTGGCTGGAGACCGCGTTGGTCATCGATCCCATTCCCGACGGCGCACCGGCGTGGAGCAGAGCCGGCGTGCGCGAATGCCACGACATCCGTTACGAACTCGATTGGGAGCCCGGTCGCCGAGAAATCAAACGCGCGCGACTGTGGTTCGAGGACCCCGACGAGGGCGAAGTCTTGATCGAAGTCGAAAAGAAGTTCACCTTCCGCATGCGCGGAATCGGCTATTGGCACCCACAGTGGGGTCATGGAACCATCCACGGCCAACTCGAGACCGGACGTGAGTCGATCAAGCTCGATGACTTCGATCCCACCGACTTCGCCTCGATTCACCTGCAAAACCTCGTCATCGCAACGATGGGCGAGCGCCGCGGCGTCGGCGTCGTCGAGCAGATCGCCATCGGACCCCATCAGCCGAGCGGGTTAACCGGTCTGCTGGACGGGCATCAGGGTTCGACACCTTCCTAGCGACGACTCGTGCGCACGGCTGACCGCCACGAAGTGCGCCCCAAGTCAGCCACGCTGTACCGAGGCGCGGCGCACTACTATGCCCCGCCCGTGGCTGGCGAGCGCGCAGCCCAACCCTGGCGGAAACTGAGTTTCGCGATCAAACGGTTCACAGCGCCGTCGAGTCAGCGCTAACGGTGGGCGAGTAGCGATCGAGTGCGGCGCGGATGGCTGCTTGTGCCAGAGACGCGGCAAGGGAGTGATCTCCGCGGGCGTCTTGGCTGACTGCAGTGGTGAAGTGTGGGCTCAGGTGTGATGCGACGACGGCCCGCAGATCGGGAGGCGTCTCACCGTGTTGTCCGATCGCGCGCCACAGCGTGTCGGCAACCTCGCTGTTGCGGCCGCGCCGATAGGCGTCGATGACATCGGCGAACGCGAGTAGTGGTGGTGAGAGATCGTGTCGGGTCACGAGTTCATGCAGGGTGCGGTGCAGTGTGTCGTTGGCCTGGTGCACGGCCTGGCACAGCTCGGCCAGCCATGCGGGCCACCCCTGGTCGCCAAGCTGCGGCAGCGTCGCCCGGAACGTATCGGACTGTTGGGTCAGCGCGACGGCCAAAAGCTCGTCTCGGGTGGCGAAATGTCGAAAGATCGTGCGCCGACTGACCCCGGCTTCACGCGCGATGTCGTCCACGGTGACGGCCAGACCGTGTGCGGTCAGCCCGGCAACTGCGGCCCGTACCAGGTGCTCGACGGTGGTCTGCCGCTTTTGTTCAACCAGGGTTGTCATAGCCCCCAAGATAGCCGACACTGTTCAGTGACAATGTTGACACTCATGGGTGACATCGTGGCGGCGGCCAGGGTCGCCCCGCTGGCGTCCGCAAACGCGATCGGGTCTGTCCCGGCGTTGCGCGACCTCATTCCCCCGCCGGTGAAGGAGCAATAGTGAGCGGATTAGTGATCATCGAGGCCGCGATCAACGGCACGACACAGAAAGCGATGAATCCATATGTGCCGGTGACGGAGGACGAGATCGTCGCCGACGCGTTGGCCTGTTTCGAGGCCGGGGCTGCGATCGTGCACCACCACATCACCGACTACAACCTCTCCGGCGAGGAGGCAGCTGAGGTGTACCTGGGCATCTGGCGGCGGGTGCTCGCCGAACGGCCCGACGCGCTGTGGTATCCGACGATCAACCTCGGCCCGCCAGCTCAGTGGTATGACCACCTGCCGCCGTTGGCGGCGTCCGGCCTGCTGCGGATGGGGGTCAGCGACCCCGGATCGGTCAACATGGGCGTCGCGATCAACGGGTTGCCCACCGGTGCGTTCGTGTACAGCAACACCTTCGACGACATCGCCCATCAGCTGGAGCTCTGCCGCACCCATCGGCTGGGTCCGAGCCTGGCCATTTACGAACCGGGGTTCTTGCGCACTGTCTTGGCCTACCACGACCGCGGGCAGCTACCGGCCGGCTCATTTCTGAAGCTGTATTTCAGTTCTCCCCGTGGCCTGAGCGGAACCGCATTCGGGTTGCCGCCCAGCCGCACGGCCTTGGCGGCGTATGCGGAGCTCCTCGACGGGACCGGTCTGCCCTGGGCCGCTTCGGCGGTGGGTGATGACCTGGGGCGCAGCGAGTTGTGTCGCGCGGCGCTGGAGGCCGGCGGACATCTGCATGTGGGACTGGAGTTCTATGCCGGGCCGCGCACTCCTACCAATGTCGAGTTGGTCGCCGAGGCGGTCGACGCCGTCGCGGCCGCGGGCCGTCAGATCGCCACCAGCACCGAGGCGGCCGCGCTGCTGGGCCTTCCCCGGCAGGCGGTGGAATCCGCCGCCACGGGGGACCACCATGTCCGGTGAGCCCCGCACGGCCGGTAGACCACGAGTCGGCGGTCACGAACCCGCAGTGCCTGTACACACCGGAAAGGAGCGTGCCGAATGCAGTACGACCTGGTGATTCGTGACGGCACGATCGTCGACGGCTGTGGTGCCGCGCCTCGTCGCGGCGACGTGGCGGTGCGCGGTGGCGTGATCGCAGCGGTCGGCTCGTTCCATGGGGCCGGCTGGCGTGAGATCGACGCGGCGGGGTGGTTGGTCACGCCGGGGTTCATCGACGTGCATACCCATTACGACGGTCAAGCGATTTGGTCGGACCGGCTGAACCCGTCGTCCTCGCACGGTGTGACCACTGCGGTCGTCGGCAACTGCGGGGTGGGGTTCGCGCCCTGCCGAGAAGCCGATCATGAGGTGCTTGTCGATGTCATGGCCGGGGTGGAAGACATTCCGGGGGTGGTGATGACAGAAGGGCTGACGTGGGACTGGGAGACCTTCCCGCAGTTTCTGGATCGGCTCGATGCGGGCCGACGCGATATCGATGTGGCGGCGTTGCTGCCGCATTCGCCGCTGCGGGTCTACGTGATGGGGCCGCGCGGCGCCGCGCGTGAACCGGCCACGGCGGCCGACTTGGCGCAGATGCGGGCGCTGGCTGCCGAGGCGGCCCGGGCTGGGGCGCTGGGCTTGGCCTCCTCGCGGTTGACCAGTCACCGCACCGACAGCGGGCAACCAATCCCCAGTTATGAGGCGGCCGGCACCGAGATCCTCGAAATTGCCCGCGGGATCGCCGACGGCGGCGGCGGATTGATCCAATTCGTGCCGGACCTTCCCGTCGGCGGCTACCACCGGGTCCTGCAGCCGGTGTTCGACGCCGCCCACGCCACGGGCCTCGGGGTCACGTTCACCCTGCTCATCAGCAACGCTGGCGACCCGCTGTGGCAGGAGGCGCTCACCCTGATGGAGCAGGCTAACAGCGCCGGCGGCGAGGTCACCGCCCAAGTGTTTCCCCGGCCCGTCGGGTTGATGCTGGGCTTGGAATTGACCATGAACCCGTTCAGTTTGTGTCCCACGTACCGCGAGATCGCGCAGCTCCCGCTGGCTCACCGCGTGGCACTCATGCGCAGGCCCGAGGTGCGCGCCAAGATCCTGGCCGACCACCCTAGCGACGCCGCCTCCAATCCGCTGTTCCACCTCGGGCGAGCCTGGGAATGGATTTTTCCGATCGACGACCGCGCCAACTACGAACCCGACCGCGCCGACAGCATCCTGGCTCGGGCGTCCGCACGAGGCGTCACGCCGCTGGAAGAGGCCTACGATCGGTTGCTCGACGACGACGGCCACGCCATGCTGCTGGGCGCCATGGCCAACTTCACCGACACCTCACTCGATACCGTCGGCACGCTGATCCGTCGTGACGACGTCGTCCTGGGTTTGGGCGACGGCGGAGCCCACTACGGGATGATCTGTGACTCCAGCTATCCGACCTACCTGCTCACGCATTGGTCCCGCGACCGTGATACCGGCCGACTGTCGGTCGCCCAGGCAGTGCAGGAGCTGACCTCGACACCGGCCAAAGTCGCCGGACTGCTCGACCGTGGCCGCATCGCCGTCGGATATAAGGCAGACCTCAACGTCATCGACTATGCCGCGCTGCGCTTGCACCGACCCGTCGTCACCCACGACCTGCCGGGCGGCGGCCGCCGACTCGACCAGGCCGCCACCGGCTACGTCGCCACGATCGTGTCCGGCGAAGTGATCGCCGAGCACGACGTACCCACTGACGCCCGACCCGGCCGACTTGTCCGCGGTCGCCGGCCCGCCCCAACCTGATCCGGCGCGGGCGCGCTCGCGGCTCGGCTATTTCGGCGGCATCCTGATGCCGCCGTCCACCCGGACGATCTCGGCGTTCATGTACGAGTTGGTCACCAGCTCGACGATCATTGAGGCCAATTCGTCGGGGCTACCCAGACGCCGGGGAAACAGCACGGATTCGCCCAGCTTGGCCTTGAAGACTTCGGCCTCCTCGCCGTCCCCGTAGATCGGCGTGTCGATCAGTCCGGGCGCGATGGTGTTGACGCGGATGCCGACCGCGGCGAGGTCGCGAGCCACGGGCAGTGTCATGCCCACCACGCCGCCCTTGGACGACGAGTAGGCGGCCTGTCCGATCTGGCCGTCGAAGGCGGCGACGCTGGCCATCGACACGATCGCACCGCGTTCACCGTTGTCCAATGGATCGGTGCGACTCATCGCGGTCGCAGCCAGCCGGATGCAGTCGAAGGTGCCGATCAGATTGACCGCGATGATCTTCTTGTAGGCGTCGAGATTGTGCGCCGACGCGAACTGGCCGTCCCGGCCGATGGTGCGGCGGGCCCCGCCGATACCGGCGGAGTTGACCAGCACGCGCAGCGGGCCCAGGTCAGTTGCCGTGTTGACGGCTGCCTCGATCTCCCCGGTATTGGTGACGTCCACCCGGACGAACGCACCACCGATGTCGTCGGCGAGTTGCGCCCCCCGGTCGCCCTGCAGATCGGCGACGACAACTTTCGCCCCCCGCGCCGCCAACAGCCGCGCCGCCGCCGCGCCGATACCCGACGCGCCACCGGTAACGATCGCACTAGCTCCTGTGATGTCCATGATGCTCACCCGGTCCCGGCTCAGCCGTTGAACTCGGGAGCAGGAAACGGTACGCCCGCCGCGTCACACCAGCGGCTGAGCATCGTCAACATGGTGTCTGGGTTGTAGATGTCTTCCTCGCGCCGCCATTGATGGTTGCCGGCGTATTCGAGCAGCGTCCACGACTCCACCGAATACGGGCCGTTGCCGTCCACGTCGGGCATATCGTTTCCGACGGCGAACGCCACCAATCCGCTCTGCTCGTCGAAGGTGCGCCAGCGCAGGGGATAGCGCATCTGCGGCCACGCCTGCATCGCCGGGATGAACCATTTCTTGATCTCGTCACGCCCATGGGACGTGCCCAGGAAATGCTCGACGTAGAGGGCGTCCTCGGTGAACAGATCGCAGTAGTCATCCCATTGTCCACTTTCTTGGGCGGCGTGGCTGACCGCCATGAAATGGTCGTGCGCACAAGCTAATTCATCTCGCGAATACATCGCTGGTGTCCCTTTCTGATGATGTGCCCCGTTGTAGACCGCGGGCACCGTGGGGAGCAAGGTCGAGGTAGGTCAGCACCCCGGGCGGTGACTGGCACACCGCCGGGATGGCGTTGGTGACCGGAGTGACCGCGACGACGTAGCCGGCGTGGGTGGTATCGCCGAAGTCGGAGGTCAGTGACATATCGACGGTGATGTTGGGTTCGCCCTCGATGACCACCCGATAGACGTCGTCGGGGCCGTACTCGGGAAAGTCCTCGCGGCGCAGCTTGGTGATGTGCTCGATCGCGATGCTCGCCTGCCCGTCGACCATCCCCTTGATCTCGAACGACATGCCCGAGACGGTGCCTTTGGGGATGCGGCCAGAGGCGATATCGAAGTCCGCCTCGGCGTAGATCACCCGGTGCGCCTCGTCGATGCTGTCCAGAGTCACCCCGATCGCGTCGGCCAGCATCGCCACGGTCGGGCCCCAGATGCCCGCGGTCACGCCGGGTGCCAGGATCATCGACGTTGAGGTGTCGGGTTGGCCGAAACCATAAAGCGCCAGCTGCGGGTTATCCCAGGGACCGTAGTTATAGATCTCGAACAGGCGGATCGAGCGGACCTGCTGGGCCACCGTCAGCGGCGCCAACGCAAGTCCGAATCCGGCCCAGCCGGGATCGCCACCGCTGGTGTAGAACGACGCGTTGCCGGCCAGGCATGCCTGTTGCAGACGGTCATAGGCGTTGCCGCTCTTGGCCTTCGGGTAGACCAGCGCCGGGTCGGAGACGTTAACGACGTTCTTGCCGGCGGCCAGGATGCGCGCGCAGTCATCGACGACTTCGTCTTCGCGGCCCATGCTGTTGGCGGCGTAGCAGATACAGTCGGCGTCGCTGTTGATAAGCGCCTCGGCGTCTTGTGTTGCACGCAGGCCGATCGGCGCGACCCCGCACAACTCACCCACGTCGCGGCCGGCCTTTTGAGATGAGGACACCCAGGTGCCGATCAGCTCCAGGTCGGGATGCTTGAGGATATTTTGCACCGCAAGCGCTCCGAGATTGCCGGTTCCCCATTGCACGACTTTGTAGGTCAACGGTGTTCTCCGCTCGCATCACTCAACGTTTAACAACCTGACAAGTGCCTGCCGATCAACTTTGCCGGTAGGCAGCATGGGCACCTCGCTCTCCGCGAGGACGCTCAGGACAGTCGGCACTTTGAACGATGACAGGTTGCTCCGCGCGTGCGCGATGACAACCTCGGGAGACAGTTTCGTGCCTTGAGAAGGCACCACGGCGGCGGCGACGACCTCGCCGCGTACCGGATGGGGCAGGCCGACGACGAAGCTGTGCAGCACCCCGGGCATCGCATCCAGCACGGATTCGACCTCGGCCGGCGACACGTTGGATCCGGCGGTTTTGATGAGGGCGCTGGCGCGTCCGGTGAAGTGCAGATGTCCCGCAGCGTCGAACCATCCGCGGTCACCGGTGGGGTACCAGCCGTCAGCGGTGAACACGTCGTGGCGCTCCTGCTTGTAAATGCCGCTCATCAGCAGTTGGCCGCGCACCTGGATCTCGCCGTCCTGGCCAGGGGGCAATTCGCCACCGGTGGCGTCGACGATCCGGTGCGCGACCACGCCCGGCAACGGGATTCCGAAGGAGCCCCGCCGCTCGGGGGTAGGGGAGTATCGGGGACCTCGACCATGGTGTGCGGGCCACCGGTCTCGGTCATCCCGAGCAGGTTGGGGGTTAGCTCGGGCTCGCTGGGCCGGCGTTCCGGCGGCAGGGCCTGCACCATGGTGCCGCCTCGCACGCTCGAAAGGTCGCGCTTGGCGAAGTCGGGGTGATCGGCCATCGCTTGACTGGCCTGCGCCCAGCAGGAGATGAAAGTGGCTCGCTCCCGCTCGAGCAGCGCCAGCGTGGCACCGGGTTCGAAGACGTCCTGGGCCAGGACGGTCGCACCGGTGCACAGCGCCTGCAGCACTGCCATCGTCAGGCCGCCGACCCAAAAGAAGGGCATTGGGGAGTAGATGCGGTCGGCCGCAGTGACGCCGCGGTGCCGCGCCAGGATGGCGGCGTGGCGCACCAGACTGCCATGGGTGTGCGCCACCGATTTAGGCAGCGCCGTCGTCCCGGAGGTAGTGACGAGGACCAGCTCGTCGGATGGGCGGACCTCCTGCTCGGCTGAATCGGCCAGGGACACCGCCGGTTTCGCCGGGCGCGGCCACGGTGTTGCCCACGACCGATCGCAGTCAGGCCACACGTGTACTCGCCGCAGATATGGGACGGCGGCCAGGGTGATCGCCGGTTCGCCGTCGGCGAGCCCGGGCAGGGCTTCGGCGAGTCGGTCGACGAGGTCGCGGCCCGCGATCGAGCGGCCCATCAGTAACACGTGGGTGTCTGTGTGCCGCAGCAGCCGTGCCAGTTCTACGCCGGGGGCGAAGGTCGACAGCGGAACGGTCAGGGCCCCGATGCGGGCCGCCGCCAACCAGGAGATGAGCCACTGAGCGCAGTTCGAGAACAGAATGCCGACCCGCGTGCCCTTTCCCACCCCACTGGCCAACAGTGCTTCGGCCAGGGTCCGTGACTGCGCGTCCGCTTCGGCGAAACTCAGTCGCTCGTTGTCGGTGACCAGGAATTCGCCGTCGGCGTGCGCACGCCGAATCGCCAGCACTTCGGGAATGCTGCCCGGCAGCGCATCGTGCGCCGCAGCCATCAACGGACGCGTACCGGGATATGGGAATAGCCGGCCACGTTGGACATCGTGACCCGTTGCAGCCCGTCGGTGTCGACATCGAACCGCGGCCAGTGTTCGCGCAGCTGTTGCAGCGCGACCCGGGTCTCCAGGCGGGCCAGCCAGGACCCGAGACAACTGTGTGCGCCGTAGCCGAACGCCAGGGTGGTGGCGCCGCCGCGTTTGATGTCGAATTCGTCGGGCCGGTCGTAAGCGCGGGGGTCGCGTGTCGCGGCGCCGGTGACCAGCAGTGTCGGCGATCCTGCCGGGATGGTGCCGCCCTCGAGTTCGACGTCTCGGGTGGTGAACCTCCCCTGGTATTGCGACGGCGGATTGAGCCGGAGCATCTCCTCGATCGCACCCGGGATCAGGCCGGGGTCGGCGAGCACCAGCTCCCACTGGTCGGGATTGTGGTGAAAAGCCATGGTGCCGTTGCCCATTAGCTTGGTGACTGTCTCACTGCCCGCTGCGGCCAACAACACCGAAAAGGTGCCGATGTCCTCGTCGGTGAGCCGGTGTCTCTGCCCCTCGTCGTCATCGTAGGTTGCGGTCACCAGCCGGCTGATGATGAGGTCGTCGGGTCGGCGGCGCTTCTCGCGAGCCAGCTCCAGGAAGTACTCGCCCATCGCCATCGAGGCCGCCACTCCGCTTTCGGTGGCGAACGGGTTGTTCTTTTCGCGGTGCAGGAACTCGTCGGTCCAGAGCCGGATCTGTTGGCGTTCCCCCGGCGGGACACCGAGCATGGAGGAGATGATCTCCACGGGGAACAGTGCGGCGAAATCCGCCACCAAATCGAACTCGGTTCTTCCTGCTAGCGCCTCGACGTGGGAGGTGACGACGTCGGTCACCAGCGGCTCGAGGTTGGCGATCGCGGCCTTGGTGAACACCTGGCGCACCAGCTTACGTAGCCGCTCGTGCTCGGGAGGATCCAACAGGATCAACATGTTGAGGCTGTCGAACCTCTGGCGCATCGACAACGCATCCAGGGTCACACCGTAGGCGCTGCTGAAGGTCTCCCAGTCCCGGTGCGCGGCAACCACATCCGCATTGCGGGAAAGGGCATAAAAGTCCCATCGGTTGCTGTAGTACACCGGCGCCTCATCACGCATCCAGCGGTAGGTGGCATACGGATCGTCGAAGAAGCTGTCGGAGTAGGGGTCGAACTCCATCGGGGCTGAGCCCTCGCGCACGGTGGCTGGTGCGGCGCCTTGATCGGTCGACATCTCAGGCATGCATCCGCATCATGGTCGACAGGGTGCCGCCCATCACCATCGCGACCTCGTCGTCGCTCAGTTCGGGATGGCGGTCGGCGAAGCTCAGCGGGTCGGCCAGACCCTCGGGATGGGGGTAGTCCGAGCCGAAGAAGATGTGGTCGATCGGGACCAGTTTGGCAAGCTCGGCCACGTTCTCTTCCCAGAACGGGTTGAAGTAGATGCAGCGCCGGATCGCTTCCAGCGGATCCTCGCCATAGAGCTGGGGCATCTTCTTGCGGGTCTCGCTGAGGTTCTCCAAAAGCCTGGGCAGCCAGGTGGTTCCGTTCTCCACCATGCCGATCCGGAGCTCGGGGAATCGGGTCAGCAACCCGTGACACGCCAGCGCCGCGACGGCGTCTTCGGCGGGGTTGCGTGCCAGCGAGTAGTAGGACCGGAACGGCGAGGGCTGGAAGGGTCGGAATTCTCCCGAGCCCTCCCAGTCGTTGGCGTATCGGGCGTACCCGCTGTCGGAGGCGTGCATGATGACCAGCACGTCGGTCTCGACGACACGCTTCCAGAACGGATCGAACTCGGGCAGCGCAAATGACCGCGAACCGTGCAGCCCCGGGACCGGCGCCGGCCGGATGAGGACTGCACGGGCTCCACGCTCGACCACCCAGTTCAGTTCGTCGATCGCCTTGTCCACGATGGGCAAGGTGATGATCGGCGTGGTGAAGATGCGGCTCTTGTAGTCGAAATTCCAGGTTTCGTGCAGCCATTCGTTGAGTGCGTGAATGATCGTGTGGGTCGCCTCGGGGTGGTCGCGGAAGCGTTCCTCGACCAGGCTTGCCAGTGTCGGGTACATCATCGACATGTCGATGCCCTGCTCGTCGAGCAGCGCCAGTCGGGGCCCCGGCTCACGCATCGCGGGTGTGGCATCGATCGCCTTGCCGAGGATCTCGCGGTGTGACTTGCCTTCGGGGTTGCCGTTATGGAAGTAATCCTCCTGGGCCCCCGGCGCGGCGACCTTGTCGAACGTCGGATTCGGGATGTAGTCGCTGATCTGGCCCAGCGTGGCGATCTTGGTGCGCCCGTCGACTTCGACGTAACGGACCGCGCCGTGGTACTCCGGCGGCAGGAACTTGGTCAGTGCATCCCGGGTCTCATACATGTGGTTGTCACCGTCGAAAACCGTGAATCCCAACTTGTCTGTCATCGAACTCCTCCTTGTGCCGACCGCCTCTTCACACGATGCGGTGGTTGCGTCCGGTGCCACTCCACCTCAGAGCAGGCCGTGTGCTGTTTTACTCTAGCATCGAGTGCGTTAAAAGAGGATATGCGTTTCCTTTTTTGCTAGGTTGCCCCTTTGATAGAGGTAATGTCGCTTTCCGCACCGCATTCGGCTCGCAGCAGCGAGACAGCAGTGGTGCCCGCATCACGAGGAGGACCGATGGATCTGCGGCTGAGCGAGGAGCAACGCGCGGTCCGGGACACCTTCGCGGCGTTTTTCCGCAAGGAGTCCACGCCGCAGCGGGTCCGCGCGGCCGAGGCCACGGGTTTCGATGAGCTGTTGTGGCGCCGCTACGCCGATTTGGGGGCCCTGGGCATCGGCGTTCCCGCGGACTGCGGCGGCGCCGACGGGGGCTTGCTGGAACTCGCGTTGGTGGCCGAGGAAGCGGGCCGGCGACTGGCTCCCATACCGTTCGTCGAGACCGCAGCCGCGGCTCGGCTGCTCGGTCGGTTGCGGGAAAAGCAGCTGCTGGGGCCGATTTTGACCGGGTCGAGCATCGTGTCAGTGGCACGAGGGCCGGCGGCGGGCCGCCGGTGGCTCATCGACGGGGCGATCGCCGATGGCGTCCTGGCGCTCGACGGGGAATCCCTGCTTTATCTGGCACGGCCCGATGGAGTCTTGAGAGTTCCCCGACGCAACCTGGGCGGTCTTGCCCTCGGGCGCTGGGACACCACGGGGTGTGAGCGCACACCGTTGGTGGAAGGGCCCGAGGCGTGCGCCTTGTTCGCTACCGCACTCGACGAGGTTCGGGTGCTGCGGGCTGCGGCATTGATCGGGCTGGCGGCCGAGGCGGTCGAGATCGGTGCGGGTTACGCGACCGTGCGGGAGGCGTTTGGGCAGCCGATAGCGATGTATCAGGCGGTCGCCCATCCCTTCGCCGATACGCTCGCCGCCCTCGACGGGGCCCGTTTGCTGGTCGCCAAAACGTGCTGGGCCGTCGACGGCGGGCATGCTGACGCGCCCGCGCTGGCCGCGATGGCGTTCGTGTTCGCTGCCGAGACGGCCTATCAGGCGGCTACGCACAGCCTGCATGTACACGGCGGATACGGCTTCATGGAGGAATACGACATCCAGCTCTACTACCGGCGGGCCAAAGCGTGGGCGGCCGCCTTCGCCGATCCGCGCCGCGAGCTGCTGACGGTGGCTGATCGACGCTTTGGATCCGTCTCTCAGGAGGGCAGGTAAGCATGGATTTTTCCGAGCCGATCAGTTGGCGCGAAATCCGGGGGGAAGCTGAGCATTTCGTCGCCACCCATGTGACGCGCGAATCGATTGAGAACGAACGCCGAACCGGCGACGGTGCGGACCGGGTCCTGACCAGGGAGTTGGGCAAGCGGGGATGGATTGCGCCGGGGTGGCCGGTGACGGAGGGCGGTGCCGGTCTCGACCAGTTCGAGACGGCGGTCCTGCGCGATACGTTGCGCCGCGGCGGGGTGCCGATCAGCGGGCCGGGCACGACGATGCTGCCGGCCAATGCGATCCGGGCTGTCGGATCCCCCGAACTGAAGGCGAGGATCTTGCCGGGCGTGGCCGCCGGCGAGACGCTGATCTGCCTCGGCTACACCGAACCGGCCGGAGGGTCGGATGTCTTCGCCTGCGCCACGCGCGCGCACCGGGACTGCGAGACCTGGATTGTGAACGGCCAGAAGATCTTCACGACGTTTGCGCACTTGGCCGATTACTGTTTCCTGCTGACCCGCTCACAGCCGGGGTCGGCGGGTACTCGCGGCCTGACCATGCTGCTGGTGCCGCTGGACTCCCCGGGGATCGAGATCCAGCCGGTGCACACGATGGGCCATGAGCGCACCAACATCGTGTTCTATAACGACGTGCGGGTCGCCGACGCGAATCGGGTTGGCGAGGCGCACGAGGGATTCGCGGTGATGCGGGCGGCCTTGGAAGCCGAGCAGAACGTCGCGCCCGGCTCCAAAACGAGCTGGGTCGCCGCTGACGCGGTGCAGTTCGCCCGCTCCCAGGTCGGTTCCGACGGTGCGCGGCTGATCGAAGATCCGTTGGTTCGTGAACGCCTGGCGCGTATGACGATCGACGCCGAGGTTGCCGACCTGCTTGATCTGCGGGTGGCGTTTCTGGAAGCCGAGGGCGATCCGCCGGGACCGGTGTCGGCGTTGTTCGGTCCCGAAAGCTACGTCCGGGCGTCGGCGGCCGCGATCGACATCGCCGGAATGGCGGGCATGCTGGACTGGACCGACGCTGAAGCGCCGGTAGACGGCAAACTGGATGCGCACTATCGCAGCGCGGTCGCTACCACGATCTACGGGGGTCCAGCGAGGTGTTGCGCAGCCTGATCGTGGAGAACCGGCTGGGCTTCCCCCGGAGCCGCCCCCGCCGGTGACCTGCCAGGAGGGGCGGTCAGGTGAAGTCGCTGCCGCCGTCGACATTGAGGTGCGCGCCCGTCATGTAGCCGTTCGCGCGGGACGCGCAGAAGGCGATCACCGCGCCCACCTCCTGGGGCAGGCCCAGTCGGCCCAGATCCACCGACATGCCGTGACCGCGCTGCAGCAGCCCGAAGGCGGCGACGGTGTCGTCAGGCTCAATGCCGGCCGACGCCAGTACCGGACGGGCCCAGTCCGTCAGGATCGGGCCGGGGGCGACGGCGTTGACCAAGATGCCGTCGGCCGCCAAGCTTCGCGCGAGATTTTTCGTGACGCTGAGCAGCGCGCTCTTGGCGGCGGTGTAGCTGACCAAGCCCGGCGATTGGTGCTGCACCGACATCGCGGTCACATTGACCACCCGCGCCCAGTTTGCGGCCCGCAGCAGCGGCAGCGCCGCCCGAACGCAGCGCACGACCGAGAGCACACCTTGGTCGAACGCATCAGTCCACCCCACGTCGTCGAGGTCCTCGAAGCGGCCAGCCCCGGCCGGGCCGGCCGCGTTGACCAGCACGTTGAGGGAGCCCCAGCGCGTTTGGACCTCGTCGAAAAGGGCTTCCACATCGGAAACCAAGGCTAAGTCGGCCCGCAACGGCAGCACCTCTGGACAGCCGGCGTCGGTCAGCGCACGCGCGGCTTGTTCAAGCCGGGCCTCGTCTCGTCCGATCAGGCCGACCCGGCAGCCGTCCGCGGCCAGACACAGCGCGGTGGCCAGCCCGATGCCCCGGGTGCCGCCCGAAACCACCGCCGTTGCACCGGCGAAACCGAGATCCATAACGGCGTCGCCTACTTCGGGGCGAACCGCTGGCCGGCGTCAAGTCGGATGGCGCCGCCGTTGAGCATCTGGTTCTCGGCGATGGCCACGGCCAGAGCGGCGTACTCGTCGGGGCGTCCCATGCGGCGGGGAAACGCCGCGTCGCGGGTGAGCGCGCCGGCCATGTCGTCGGGAATCCGCGCGGTGATCCCGGTGGCGAACAGGCTCGGCGCGATCGCGGTGACCCGGATGCCGAGGCTGCCGAGGTCGCGGGCCATCGTCAATGACATGCCGGCGATCCCGGCCTTGGCGGCGGTATAGGCGACCTGGCCGATCTGGCCTTCGAACGCCGCGATCGACGAGGTGTTGACGATGACGCCGCGCTCACCGTCGTCGGGTTCGTTGCGGCTCATGTGAAAGGCCTGCCAGCGGTTGAGATTGAAGGTGCCGATCAGATTGAGATCGATTACCGCCCGGAAGGTGTCCAACGAGTGCGGTCCTGTCTTGGCCAGGGTGCGTTGCGACGTGCCGCCGCCGGCGGTGTTGATCGCGATGTGCACGGACCCCATATCTTCGACCGCAGCCTGCAGCGCCTGTTCGGCACCGTCGCTGTCCAGCACGTCGCAGGGATAGAAGGACGCGCCGAGTTCCTCGGCGACGGCCGGCCCGTCGGAGCCCGGCAGGTCCAAGACGGCGACCCGGGCGCCGAGTCCGACCAGCCGCTCGGCGCTGGCCCGGCCCATCCCTGACGCGCCCCCCACCACCACCGCTGTGCTGCCGTTGATCTTCACGCGGAACCCTCACCCCTACTCATTGATCAGATAACTAGTCCTGTGTTGAGATCGCACTGTACATGTAAGTAGAGGCACGCTCTACTATGTGGGCATACGTTGAGTGCCAACAGCGGAGGTGGTCCGCTTGTCTCGGAGGTGTGATGATCGACGCTCGCAGGGACGAGCTGGCCCAGCGGCCGCTGCCGCAGCCGACGCTGAGCAGTGAGAGGTTCTGGTCCAGCGGGGCTGACGGTCGGCTGCGGATCGCTCGCTGCGCCTCGTGCGGCCATCATCACCATCCGCCGCAGCCGATCTGCCCGGAGTGCCGCGGCACCGATGTGGCGATGGTGCCGGTATCCGGACGGGCGACGGTAGCCGGGTTCACCATCAACCATCAGCAGTGGCTGACCCGATTTCCGCCGCCCTACGTGGTCGCGGTGGTGGCCCTCGACGAGGATCCGTCGGTGCGTCTAACGACCAATATCGTGGGCTGTCAGCCCGACGAGGTCACGATCGGGATGCGGGTCCGTGTCGTATTCGAGCACCACGATCAGCTGTGGATTCCCCTGTTCGAACCGGACCCCGAGGCTACCGATGCTGGGCCGGTTCCCGAGCCGCGAAATCTTACCGCCGCGGTGCGGCCGATGGTGTCGGCCAACAAGTTTGAGGACAAGGTGGCACTGACCGGTGTCGGCGCATCGGCGATTGGCCGGCGCCTGATGGTCGATCCGCTGTCGCTGACGATCACCGCGTGCCTGCGCGCCGTCGAGGACGCCGGGTTGTCCCTCGACGAGATCGACGGCCTGGCAACCTATCCGGGCGGGTACGCCGGTGGAATGGCCGAGGGCGGCATTACCGCCGTGGAGGAGGCGCTGCGGATTCGGCCCAGCTGGATCAGCGGCGGCGGCGAAACTCCGGGACCGACCGGCAGCATCGTGTCGGCCATGCTCGCCGTCGCCGCAGGCCTATGCCGCCACGTACTGTGCTTCCGCACCGTATGGGAGGCGACGTACACCGAACTTGTGCGCAGCGGCAAGATCCGGGCTGGCGGCGGACGGGCGTCCGGCATGTTCGAGTGGCGCTCACCGTTCGGTGCGATGTCGGCCGCGAACTGGATCGGCGTGAATGCCTCGCACTACTTCTGGCGGTACGGCGGGGACCGGGCATCGACGCTGGCGCCCATCGCGCTGACCGCCCGGGCCAATGCCGCCCGCAACCCCGCTGGCGCCCATCGCGCTGACCGCCCGGGCCAATGCCGCCCGCAACCCCGCGGCGATCTATCGCGATCCGTTGACCCTCGATGACTACCTCGACGCGCGGATGATCAGCTCGCCGTTCGGCCTGTACGACTGCGACGTCCCCTGCGACGGCGCCATCGCGGTCGTGGTGTCATCCGTCGACACCGCAGCCGACCGGCCCAAAACCTCGGTGCTTGTCGAGGCAGTGGGCACTCAGGTGGTCGACCGAATCTCCTGGGATCAGGACACGCTGACCCACGAACCGCAAGTATGGGGTCCAGCGGCGCATCTGTGGACCAGGACCAGCCTGCGGCCCGACGATGTCGACGTCGCCCAGCTCTACGATGGGTTCACGTTTAATGCCGTCTCCTGGCTGGAGGCTCTGGGCTTCTGCGGCATCGGGGAGGCGGCCGACTTTCTCGACGGGGGCGCAACGATCGCACTCGACGGTGCGTTGCCGCTCAATACACATGGTGGCCAGCTCTCCGCTGGACGCACCCATGGCTTCGGCTTCGTCGCCGAAGCCATCGCGCAGCTGCGCGGGGAGGCCGCCGGCCGCCAAGTCACCGACGCCCGCGTGGCGGTGGTGACGACCGGGGGTGGAACACCCGGGGGGCAATGCTGTTACGGCGAGGGGATTGAGGGCCATGAAGTTAGATCACGATCCGCAGATCGAGGAGTTTCGCCTCGAGGTCCGCACGTTCATTGACGCGAATCGGCCCTCGGTACAGACGATGCGAAAGGCCGGCGTCCGCGCTCCCGAAGCGGATGACATTCCGGCACTTCGCAAGTGGACCGCCCAGCTGTTCGAGGCGGGTTACTACGGTGACGACTGGCCCGCGGAGTGGGGTGGTAGCGCCACGGCGGACCCGCTGCGCGCCACCGTGGTCGGCGAGGAGATGGCTCGGGCGCGGGTGCCCACCCCGATCGGCGCAGGCCTGCTGGCCGCCGCGGCGTTGATCCATTTCGGCAGCCATCACCAGCAACAACGCTACCTCCCCAGAATCCGTGCCGGACAGGACATCTGGTGCCAGCTGTTCAGCGAACCCAGCGCAGGAAGCGACCTGGCTAACCTGACGACCCGCGCCCGCCGCGACGGCGAGGACTTCATTGTCGACGGGCAAAAGGTCTGGACCACCAATGGCCAACATGCCGAACTGGGTTACCTGCTGGCCCGAACCGATCCCGACGCACCGAAGCATGCGGGCATTACCGCGTTCGTGATGGACATGACCAGTCCCGGAGTCGACGTGCGGCCGCTGCGTGAAATCACCGGCACGACCGACTTCAACGAAGTGTTCCTCGACGGTGTACGGATACCAGGGGACAACGTGCTCGGCGCTCCCGGACGTGGCTGGGAGGTGGCGACGACAAGCCTGGTTCACGAACGTTCCAGCGTTGGCACCGCGGGCGTCGTGATGCTGCGCGCCGTCGGTGACGTCGCCGCGATGGCGGGCACATTACAGCTCGCCGGCGAGCCGGCGCTGCGAAACGACGCGGTCCGTCAGGAGATTGGACGTCTGCACGCTGCTGCGCGAGCGAGTTTTCTGCTCGGCCAGTACAACTTGTCGCGCACGATGGCGGGAACCGCCGACCCGGGCGACGCGCCGCTGGCAAAGATTCTCTACAGCGAAACCAATCTTGCGCTGACCGAGTTCGGGCTGCAGTTGCAGGGCACCGACTCGCTGCTGTCCGAGGATGACCCCGACGCGATCGCCGATGGGTGGTGGCAGGACGCCTTCCTGTACTCGAGGGCGCTGACCATCGCCGGCGGCACCAACGAGGTGCTGCGCAATATCGTCGCCGAGCGGTCGATGGGCCTGCCCCGAGAACCGCGGGCGCGTAAACACGTGGAGGTGCTGTGGATTTCTGCCTGAGCGACGAACAACGAATGCTGGTCGACAGCACCCGTCAGCTGATCGGCCGCCTTTCGCCGATCAGTCGGGTGCGCGATATCGCCGACCAGGAAGGGCCTGGGTATGACCCGCGGGTCTGGCAAGCGGGCGGCGAACTGGGTTGGTCAGCGCTGCCGATCCCCGAAGATTACGGCGGACTAGGTCGTGACCTCATCGATGTCGCCTTGATCGCCGAAGAGCACGGCAGGGCTGTCCAACCCGGGCCGCTGGTCAGTAACGCCATTGTTGCCGAGGCGATCTCACGATCGGACAATGACGACTTGCGGGCCCGCGTGCTGCCTCCCCTGGCCGCCGGCGAGGCGGTGGGTACCTGGGCCTTCGCCGAGCCCCGCCAGTCATGGGAGGCGGGCGGCGTCCATGCGACCGCTGTCCACACCGCCGACGGGTACCGGTTGAGCGGCCTTAAGACAGCGGTGCAGGACGCCGATGGTGCTCGCTGGATCCTGGTGACGGCGCGCCTGAACGGACACCTGGGCCAGTTCCTCGTCGAGCGGGATACACCGGGACTGTCGGTACGTCGACAGCGCACCATCGACATCACCCGCCGGTTCGACGAGGTCCGCTTCGACGACGTTGTGCTTCCGGCGTCAGCCCTCGTCACCGCGCCCGCACAGGCGGCGGCCATCGGGCGGCAACTCCGTTGCGGGTCGGTGCTGATCTGTGCCGACAGCCTCGGACTGGCGAGCGCGGTGCTCGACATGACAGTCGAGTACGCCCAGTTTCGAGTCCAATTCGGCCGCCCCGTAGGCAGTTTCCAGGCCGTCAAGCACAAGTGCGCAACCATGCGGATGTGGCTGCAGGCCTCAACGGCCGCCACCTACTATGCAGCGATGGCCGTGGCGGCCGACGCTGATGACGCGTGGGAGGCCACGAGCGCCGCCAAGGCCTATGTCGGGACCGCCGTCGCCAACCTGACCAGCGAAGCGCTGCAAATCCATGGCGGAATCGGCTTCACCTGGGAACACGACCTACACCTGTATCACCGGCGCGCCAAAGCGAATCAGGTCCTGTTCGGCGATCCGTTCCTGCATCACGAGCGCCTGGCGGCGATCGTTGAAGCGTCGGTGGCGTCGTGAATGGAAGGCACCGAATTCCTGGTTGACTTCCGAACAGGCCGCGATGGCCAAGGGTTGCTCGACTGACGCGCAGGTGCGCCTTACCGACCGATGCCTACAACTACCTGGCGGCGCCGGATACAGGCGGCGGGAATGCCCTGTCGCGCGGGCCTATTTGGACTCGCGCGTGCGGACCATCTACGGCGGCACTATCGAGATCATGAAGGAAATCGTTGGCCGCAGTCGTGGTGTGTAGTGGGGGCACGTCTCCGCTGGCCAGCCCGACCACCGGGTACGGACATGACAACGCGCAGTGAGCGCGGCGAGTACAGGAGCCAGATCGAATGTCAACGTCAGATCAAACGACCTATGAGACCATCCTGGTGGCCACTTACGGGCGGGTCGGCACCATCACCCTGAATCGACCGAAGGCCCTCAATGCGCTCAACAGCTTGGTGATGGTCGAGGTCACCACGGCTGCAGCACAATTCGACGCCGACACGGGCATCGGCGCAGTCTTGATCACAGGTTCGGAGAAAGCGTTCGCCGCGGGCGGGGATATCCAGGAGATGACAGGTCTGTCTTTCGCTGATGTTTTCGGCGCGGACTATTCGGCGGCCTGGAGCAAACTGGCGGCAGTGCGGACACCGACGATCGCCGCGGTCGCCGGATACGCCTTGGGCGGCGGGTGCGAGCTGGCGATGATGTGCGACGTGGTGATCGCCGCGGACACCGCGAAGTTCGGTCAACCCGAAATCAAGCTCGGCCTGCTGCCGGGCATGGGCGGCTCGCAACGGCTGACCCGCGCGATCGGCAAAGCGAAGGCGATGGATCTTATCCTGACCGGACGCACCATCGACGCTGCGGAGGCAGAACGCAGTGGTCTGGTGTCTCGGGTGGTCCCCGCCGACACCCTGCTCGCCGAGGCCAGAGCCGTCGCGACCACGATCGCCGACATGTCGCTGCCGGCTGCCCGACGGGCCAAGGAGGCGGTAAACCGCGCCTTCGAGTCGAGCTTGGCGGACGGACTGCTCTTCGAGCGCCGGTTGTTTCACTCGGCGTTCGCGACCGATGACCAGAAAGAGGGGATGGCTGCCTTCACCGAGAAGCGCCCGCCCAACTGGCCACGTTAACTGTGGCGCGTCCTGGGCGATATCAGTGATTGCCCACTGTGTGGGCCGCGGACTGGCGGCCCATTCGGCGACGCGGTCAGGATACTGTGCCGCAGACGACGCTGATGCTGTTGCGCCACAGCGCAAGCCACGGCGTCAGCTCCGGGAACAACGGTGCCAAGACCGCAGAGGCAGTCACCGTTCCCGACGGGACAGTGATGATGCCTCGCGGCGCACATCGTTCGCGCGCCTGAAGCTGTCGCCCGCTGAGAATGCGGCTCGTTTCATCACAGATGCCGCCCAGTCCGGGTATCCTGAGTCTCGATGTCGTTGAATAGCTGCGTAATTCGGGTACCGGGCGCACCGGTCGGCGCCGGACTCGGGCCGCCGATGCGGTCGGCTTCGGCGTGATCTGGAAAGCCATGGATTTCGCCACCTTCCGGCTAAGCGATACCGAGCGAGAGCGTCTTCTGGCAGTACAGACCGAGTGTTCCGTCGGGTGGCTCAACCGCGACGGGTGGCCGGTGTCGGCCTTCCTCACCTACGTGTTTGACCGCGACGCGTTCTGGGTGACTTCCTTTCGCGACCGGCCCCGGGTCAGCTGTCTACTCGCTGACCCACGAAGCACCGTCGCAGTCTCTAGCTCAGGTAAGGATCTCCGTCACGGGCAGATGATCAGTGCCCGCACAACGGCAATCGTGCACGATGACGTGTCCACTGCCGAATGGTTCTACCCGCAGTTCGGAGCAATTTCCGGCCTGGATGCCGCGGTGTTGGCTCGGCAGGATCGTGTCATCATCGAGCTTCGTCCCCACGGGTGGAACAGCTTTGATGCTGACCGAATGCTTCGGCGATAGTCAATCCACGGAGACGATCCGTCCGGCCGCGACCATCAGGGCAAAAACTCGACGGATCAAGGAGCCTGGCGCCCGTTCGAGGTGGGTACCGCGCAGTCGGTCACCTGCTAAGCCAACCTTCACGCGCGGGGTGGGATCCGCGCGGAGCCACGATATGTTGCTGCTGCACCGAGCGGTACGCGGCACTCAACGGGCCATTAGCGGCGCAGGGCCGCTCCTTCGCAGCTGACGAACGGTGTGTCAGGCGAACTGTCGGGCCAGCCAATCGGCGCTGTCGCGGGCAGCGCATTGGGAGACGGCGCAGTCGGTGAACATGTCGAAGCCATGCACTGCGCCGGCGTAGACATGCAGTTCGGTCGACACCCCGGCCCGGCACAGTCGCGCCGCGTAGTCGATAGCCTCGTCGCGCAGGCAGTCGGCGGTCCCCACGCTGATGAATGTCGGTGGCAGGCCAGCGAGGTCGATCGCCCGGGCGGGTGCCGCGTCGGGCGGAACGTCGTCGGTCCGGTAACTCTCGGCCAGATAACTGCGCCACCCGAACTCGTTGGATTCACGGCTCCATACCGGCAGCCCGTCGATCCTGCTCGACGGTGTTTGGCCGCGATCGTCGAGCATCGGGTACTCGAGATATTGAAAGGCCACCGAATGCTGTTCGCTGCCCCGCCATCGCAGTGCGAGAGCCGCGGCCAGTGCTCCACCGGCGCTGCGTCCACCGACCCCGATCCGGCCGCGGTCGATGCCCCATTCGTCGGCGTGGGTGAATACGTAGCGCAGCCCCGCCGCGCAGTCATCCAGCGGCACAGGGTAGGCCACTTCCGGTGCCAAACGGTATTCGGCGCTGACGCACGCGCACGACAGGGAACGGCACCACTCGGTGAGGCGTACGTCGTCCATGTGACGGTTGCCGATCACCATCCCGCCGCCGTGCATCCAAAACAGCATCGGTAGGTCGCCGGCTGCGCCAGCCGGCCGCAGCAGACTCAACCGCACTGCGTAATCGGAGTCCGTCGAGAGCTCGACGCGCTCGATATCAGGTGCTGACACGGGCTCGAAAATCGCGGCCTCCCGCATCGCGGGCAGGGTGTCGGTGGAGAACACGAAGTCCGGCAGATCCCGGACTGCACAACGGATCTGCGGGTCAACGTCCTCGGGACGAAGCCCGGTCATCACCCGACGCCGAGCATGTGCTTGCCCGCGCCGACCAGGCCACCGTCGACGCGGATGTCGCATCCGGAGATGAAGGCCGCCGCGTCGGACTCGAGGAAGGCCACGGCGGCGGCGATGTCCTGGGGCCGGCCAGGCAGCGCCTGCCCGGGTCGCTTCACGGGCGTCATCTCGACCATCACCGGCACTATCGGCTGACGCTGCAGCTCCAGCCTGCCCATCGCGGTGTCGATCAGGCCGGGCGAAAGGGCAATCGTCCGTCCACCTTTCGCACCCCAGGGTGCGGCCAATCGCTCGGCCAGCCGCATCACGCCGCGCTTGGCCAACACATACGCGGTGGCACTGTCCAGCGGGCGCCCCAAGGTCTGTTCGACGGCCGCGAAGAACCCCTCGGCCAGCGGATCGTCGAGCAGCTTCTCCACCGCGGGCTCTACCTCGCTGTAGCCGGCGATCGAGCCGATCAGGATTGCCGAGCTGCCCGGCTCGACCAAGGGAAAAAGGACATCGGTGATGCGGACGCTGCCCGCCAGGTCCACCTCCAATACGGTGGGCCCATCAGCCATCTCGGGAGAGACACCGGCGGTGTGCACCAGGCACCGGAAGCGGCCCACCGCGTGGACCCGCTCGCTTACCGCCGCAGTCTCGGCGGGCGACGTCACGTCGCAGCGCAACGTCTCGACGCTCGCGCCGTCGGCGGCCAACGCGGCGCGGGCAGCCTCGAGCTGATCCTCGTCGAGGTCCACCAGCAGCAGCCGCCCCCGATCGGCCAACGCGTGTGCGCAGGCCAGTCCCATTCCGCCGGCGCCGCCGGTGATCACGAATACGTCGTCAGCTGCCATGACGGGCCCCTACAACCGCTCGATGATGGTGGCGTTGGCCAGTCCGCCGCCCTCACACATCGTCTGCAGGCCGTAGCGGCCGCCTTCGGCTTCCAAATGGTTCAAAAGTGTTGCCAGCAGCCGAGTTCCAGATGAGCCAAGTGCATGGCCCAGCGCGATGGCACCACCGCGGGGATTGAGCCGGTCCGGGTCGGCGCCCAACTCGTGTGCCCAGGCCAACGGCACGCACGCGAATGCCTCGTTGACCTCGTAGGCATCGATGTCCTCCAGCGTCAAGCCACCGCGATGCAGCACCCGTTTCGTCGCCGGGATGGGGGCCGTCAGCATGTACAACGGGTCGTCGCCGCAGACCGCGAAGGCGTGAAACCGGGCCCGGGGACGCAGGCCGCACGACGCGGCCATTTTCTCACTCATGATCAACGCGGCGGAGGCGCCATCGGTGAGCGGCGAGGAGTTGCCCGGCGTGATCCGCCAATCGATCTCCGGGTACCGCGCGGCCACCTCAGCCGAGAAGAACGCCGGCTTCAGCGTGCTCAAGCCGTCGGCTGTGGTGCTGGGCCGGACCGTTTCGTCGACGGCATGGGTGGTGTCGACGCCATCGGTGTCGACGACGGGGATGGTGACGATCTCGTTGGCGAACATCCCGGCAGCCACGGCGGCGGCGGCCCGCTGGTGCGACGTGGTGGCATATGCGTCGAGTGCGTCGCGATCGAGCTTCCACCGGGCGGCCACACGTTCGGCGGCTACGCCCTGCTTGACAAGTCCGTCGGGATAGCGCGCTGCGACGCTTGGCCCGAACGTGTCGGCCCCCGAAGATCCGGTTCCCATCGGGACGCGACTCATCGATTCCACACCGCAGGCGATCACGATGTCGTAGGCGCCGGCCATCACCCCCTGCGCAGCGAAGTGGACGGCCTGCTGGCTCGAGCCGCATTGCCGATCGACGGTGGTCGCGGGAACCGATTCGGGAAACCCGGCGGCCAGCACGGCGCTTCGAGCGATGTTGAAGCTCTGTTCGCCGACCTGCTCGACGCAGCCGGCGATCACATCGTCGATGCGAGCGGGGTCAAGGTCGTTGCGTACGACGAGTTGGCTCAGCACGCGGCCCAGCAGCTCCACCGGGTGGCAGCCAGCGAGCGCCCCGCCCGGTTTGCCCTTCCCGGACGCGAGTCGGACCACATCGACGATTACAGCGTCATTCACGTTGCCTGCCCCTGAGATGTCGGCGGATCAATGCGTAGGCATCATATGCGAAAGACGCCAGTGTGATTGTACAAATTTGCACCTAATGTTCTACTAGAAGGCATGAAGGTGGTTGTGGACCCGTTGCGCTGTGAGGCGAACGCGTTATGCCTGGCTGTTGCCCCGGATGTGTTCGACCTGGTCGAGGGGGAGGATGGCGAGACGGTCCGAATCCTGCTGCCCACCCCACCGCCTGAGCTGGCGGATGCGGTCCACGAAGCGGTCGACGCGTGTCCCAAGCAGGCACTTTGTATCCGCGACGACTGAGTTACTAATTGCGTGGTACGGAAGTTACGTTCTACTCTGACGATGCTGTAGTGGTACTGGAAGGACAAACCTATGCTGCCCGATGACGCGAAGATAATCTCCGTGGACGACCATGTCATCGAACATCCGCGGGTATGGCTGGACCGCGTGCCAGCCAAATATGCTGAGGTCGCGCCCCGCATCGTCAAACTGCCCGACGGCAACGACACGTGGCTGTACGAGGGCGCCCAGTCCGGCAACTTCGCCCTCAACGCGGTGGCGGGCAAGCACCCCCGCGAGTTCGGGATGGATCCACGCAGTTACGAGGACATGCTGCCGGGCTGCTACTCGGTTGCCGACCGCATCAAAGACATGGACGTCGAGGGTGTGTGGGCCCAGCTGTGCTTCCCGAACTTCGGCGGATTTGCCGGCAGCACCTTCCATAAAGCCAAGGACAAAGACTTCGCCAAGCTGTGCATCAGCGCCTACAACGACTTCATCCTCGACGAATGGTGCGCGTACGCCCCGGACCGCCAGATCCCTCTGATGATGATCCCGTTCTGGGACATCGAGGCGTCGGTGGCCGAGATCGAACGCACCGCCGCCCGGGGTGCTAAGTCCATCTCGTTCATCGAGGCACCCCACAAGATCGGGCTGCCGTCATTCCACACTGACCACTGGGACCCCATCCTGCGCGCCTGCGAGGAAGCCGAGCTCCCGCTGTCGATGCACTTCGGATCCGGCGGCATGCCGCAGGGGCTAGCCTCCGACGGTGACTTGTTCATCGGGATTGCACTGTTCGGGCTGAATTCCATGATGGCCACCGTCGATCTGCTGATGTCGGAGGTGTTCTACAAGTTCCCCAACCTCAAAGTCGCCCTCTCCGAAGGCGGTATCGGGTGGATGCCCTACATCCTGGAACGTATTGACTACTCGTGGGGCAGGCACAAGTACTGGTGCAACGTCAACGCCGACAAACTGCCCTCGGAGCTGTTCCGAGAGCACATCTATGGGTGTTTCATCTCAGATCAGTCGGGTCTCGAGCAGCGCCACCGCATCGGTGTCGACAACATCATGTTCGAAAGCGACTACCCACACTCGGACTCGAACTGGCCCCACACCCGCAAGCTGCTCGCCGAGCACCTCGTCGACGTACCGGATGACGAAGCGCGCAAGATCGTCGAGCTCAATGCCCGTACGCTGTACCACTTCTGGGGATGAGCGACCTCACGGCAGGAAAGCGCCTGCGCAGCACCGTCTCGGATGCCGAGGTGATCGTGATCCGACCGCCTCACCGCCCGCTCGAATTGCATTGTGGCGGACATCCGATGGATGCGGTGGATGCCGCATCGACTAGCCCCGCCGCAGTAGGGCACCCCGGCGACGACGTCATCGTGCTCGGAAAACGTTATGTCGACGACGAATCGGGGTTGGAGGTGCTGTGCACCAAATCCGGCACAGGGGTGTTGGTCGCCGAAGGCAGGCAATTGGCCATTAAGGCGCCCAAGGCGCTGCCGGCATCGGATTGAGGGTCGGCGATGAACCTGCTGACGCTGCTGGATATGGCAGCGATGGGGATGCCCGACCGGATCGCAATCGGCCGAACCCGCACCGCTGAATTCGATTTCACCGCAATGACCTATCCGGGTCTGCTCGAGCGTGCCTGCGCTGGTGCCGCGACACTGCGTGATCTCGGCGTCCGTGAACTGGTCTACCTCGGCGTCAACACCGTCGATTTCCCGACGGCGCTGTTTGCGGCCGCCTGGGCCGGTATCCCGTTGGTACCGGTGAACTACCGCCTCAGCGGGCGCTCGCTAACAGAGCTGCTGGCTCACCACCGCGACGCGCTGGTCGTCTCGGACCTTCACCCCCCACCGACGCCCAGGTTTGGAGCGCCGCGCGGTGGCGCACCGCCTGTGCCGGGGCCGCCGACGGCACGCCGCGCTGGACCGACGACGCCGACGCCGTAGCGCTGCTGCTCTACACCAGCGGAACCACCTCCGCGCCCAAGGCGGCCGTGCTGCGCCATCAACACCTGGTGTCCTACCTGCTGGGCAGTGTCGACTTCGGTTCAGCCGCTGAACACGAAGCCGCGTTGGTGAGCGTCCCGCCCTACCATATCGCCGGTGTCTCAAACCTATTGAGCAACGTCTACGCCGGCAGGCGGGTGGTCTATCTGGAGAATTTCACCCCAGAAAGCTGGCTGGATTGCGTACGGACTGAGCAGATCAGCCATGCCCTGCTCGTCCCAACCATGCTCGCCCGCATCGCCGACCATGTGGGCGACGCGGCCACTGCCGAGGTACCGACACTGCGGTCGTTGGCCTACGGCGGCTCGAAGATGCCCGCCCCGGTCCTCGAGCGCGTAATCCGGCTGTTTCCCACGACCGACTTCGTCAATGCTTACGGCTTGACCGAGACCAGCTCCACCATCGCGGTTCTGAGTCCCGATGATCATCGGGCCGCGATCAGCGGAGATGAGCTGGCGCGCGCCCGATTGGGGTCGGTGGGCCGGCTCATCCCGGGAATCGAGGTTGAAATCCGGGGACCCGAGGGAGCGGTGCGCGTCGGCGCGGCCGGCGACATCTTCGTGCGGGGGTCGCAGGTGTCGGGGGAGTATGTCGGCCAGGGCATCGTGCTGGACGACGACGGGTGGTTCGCCACTCGAGACCGCGGATGGATCGACGACGATGGCTACTTGTTCGTCGAAGGACGCACGGACGACACCATCATCCGCGGCGGCGAGAACATTGCGCCCGCCGAGATCGAAGACGTGCTGTTAACCCACGACGCGGTGGCTCAAGCCGCCGTGGTCGGGATACCCGACGAACGCTGGGGCCAAGATATCGCCGCCGCGGTGGTGCTGCGCGCCGGGCGGACCGCCGATTCCGAAGAACTGCGCGACTGGGTCCGGACACGGCTTCGCAGCTCGAAGACACCGGCGCTCGTCGCGTTCCGTGACGCGTTGCCGCACACCGCCACCGGCAAAATCCTGCGTCGTGAACTGCTCGCCGACCTTTCCGAACCTCTACTGCTACGGAGCGACGATGCCTGAAGCACTGATCCTGTCCGCTGCGCGCACGCCGATCGGGCGCGCCCGCAAGGGTTCCCTCACCTCGGTGGACGCCTATCAGCTTGCGGCGACCGTCGTCACCGCGGCGGTGGAGCGATCAACGATCCCGGTCCAGGACATCGATGACCTCATGCTGGCCGAATCGTTGCAGGGCGGTGGTGTGATCGGGCGCTACGTCGCGGTGCAGAT
Source organism: Mycobacterium sp. ELW1 (assembly GCF_008329905.1). NCBI lineage: Bacteria > Bacillati > Actinomycetota > Actinomycetes > Mycobacteriales > Mycobacteriaceae > Mycobacterium > Mycobacterium sp. ELW1. Next base: position 1,333,857 of record NZ_CP032155.1, read on the forward strand.
GGGCATGACGAATGTGCCCGCCGTCGCCATCAACCGGCATTGCGCCGCCGGCAGCACGGCCGTGCAGTTGGCTGCCGCCACCATCATGGCCGGCATGGCCGATACCGTCGTGGCCGGCGGAACCGAAAGCGCCAGCACGATGCCACGGCTAAGCAAGGTATTACCCGGCGGGTCGGAGCCCACTCGGTGGTCGCCGCCGAGTCACCCCGACGGCCCTGCGGTGCCGGCTTTCGACATGTCGGTGACGATCGGCGAGAACACTGCCCGCCTCTATGGGGTTACCCGTGAGCAGGCCGATGCGTGGGCGGCCCGAAGCCATCAGCGGGCAATCGACGCGATCGCCAACGGGTACTTCGACGATGAGATCATCGGCGTACCAGTGACTGTCGACGACCGCAGGAGCATCTTCGGCACCGATGAACACCCGCGAGCTGGCACAACTCCAGAAAAGCTCGCGGCCCTCGCTGTGCTGCACCCCGAGATTCCGGGGGCAGTGGTCACCGCGGGTAACTCCGCCGGCGTCAACGACGCCGCCGCGGCGCTCGTCATCGGTAGTGGTGAGTTCGCGCGGAGCCATGGATTGGTGCCGCTGGCACGAATCCGTGGTTGGGCCGCGGTCGGTGTGGACGTCGCGCATACCGGGGTCGCCCCGGTGACGGCGATTCCACTGGCGCTCAAGCGGTCTGGTCTGAGCCTGGGCGACGTGGGCCTCTTCGACATCAACGAAGCCTTCGCCACCATGGCTGTGGCGTGTAGCCGCGAACTCGGCCTCGATGAGTCGATCGTCAACGTCAACGGAAGCGGGATCAGCCTCGGACATCCGATCGCTGCGACCGGCGCCAGAATGGTGGTATCGATGGTTCACGAACTCGCGCGTCGCGACGCCGCGATCGGCGTCGTCGCGATGTGCGCCGGCGGGGGCATGGGTTCGGCACTGGTCATCGAACGGCTCTGACCCGGCACCGCCGTGTTCACCCTACGGTTCGATATGCGGGCCCCGCGCACCGGCGCACCGGCCGCCGAACTCTATGCCGCAGCACTGGAGTTGGCGAGTTATGCGCAGAGTCGCGGGGCGTTGGCCGCCATCGTCAATGAACATCACGGGACCGCGGACGGCTATTTGCCCTCGCCGATGATCCTCGCGAGTGCCCTCGCGGCGAGCACCACCACTCTGCCGATCACGGTTGCCGTGCTGCTCCTGCCGCTGTACAACCCGGTGCGCCTCGCTGAAGAGATGGTGGTACTCGATCATCTCAGCAGGGGTCGCGTCAGCTATATCGCGGCCATCGGTTACCGCCCCGAGGAATACGAGATGTACGGAGTGGACTTTCACCGCCGCGGGGCGATCGCCGAAGAACAACTGGGGATATTGCTGCGCGCCAAGACCGGCGAGCCGTTCTGCTATGCGGGACGCCGCATCCATGTCACGCCAACACCGTTCACCGCGGGCGGACCGCGGGTGGCCTGGGGTGGCGGCAGCATCCCCGCGGCCCGCCGGGCGGGGCGTCATGGGCTTGACTTCTTCGGCCAGTCAAGCGATTCCACTCTCGAGGCCGCGTTGCGCGAGGAGGCTCGCGCGCACAGTCAAAACCCTGGCGTGTGTGTGCTGACGCCGCGAGACACGACCACCACCCTGTTCGTTGCCGACGATGTCGATCGCGCCTGGGCGGAATTGGGGCCGTACCTCATGCACGACGCGTTGGGCTACGCCGCGAGCAACAAGGGAAACACCACCACCGCCGGCGTCTCATTCGCGACCACGGTCGAGCAACTCCGGGCGGAGAACCGCAGCCATCGTGTCATCACCGTGCCCGAGGCGGTGGCGATCGTCCGCAGCGGGACGCCGCTTCCCCTGCACCCCCTCGTTGGCGGGTTGCCCCCCGAGATCGGGTGGCGTTACCTGCAGACCGTCGTCGACGACGTCATGCCGGCGCTCAACACCCCTGCACCTTCGGGATGAGCTTGCTGTACCGACCGCCGATCAACCATTCCGACACATAGAGATTACCGTCGGCGTCACAGGCAACGGAATGCGGCGAATTGAATCGGTCGTGCTCAGGCAGATGCGGCGGTACGGGCCGCCCGTCGGTGTCGAGATCGTTGGGCCACCCCGGCCGCTGGGGCCAGCTCTGGGCCGGTGGGCCACTCGCTTCCGCACCGAGGTACCCGACGAAGTTGTCGTGATCATCGACCACGACGAGTCGTCCGTACAGCTCGGCGATGACCAACAGGTCGCCCCATTGTGTGAAATCGCTTGGGCTGCTCAAAAACGCTTCACCGAAGCTGCGCACATATCGTCCGTCCATGTCGTAGACGACCACCCGAGTATTGAGCCGGTCGGCGATGTAAAGCTCGGGTGCCTTGCCGCGCCGACGGTCGATGAAAGCGGCGTGCGGACACAGCAGCGGGCCTCCGGCATCGGTGCCGGTCAACGTCGAGACGTGGTTGCCGTCTTTATCGAAACGGTGAAGCACGCTCGACCCGTAGCCGTCGGCTACCCATAGGTCGCCGCTGCCGCCGAGTCGCTCTTCGTCCACGGCAACGCCACAGGGGCAATACGGGCCCATGGGACCCGCCGCAACGTCAGGATGCACCGGCGGGATCGGCAGTTCGGATCGGATCTGCCCATCCAGGGTCATCTTCACCACCCGGGGCGCGCCCGGATGTCGTCGGACACCCGCGCCGAAAAGCGCACGCCAGTCCGGGTCGTCCTCGTCGGCGCCACAGGTGAATACGAAGCCCGGGTCGCTGACCCACAGCAACTCTTCGCCGCCCTCCTCCACCACCGTGACGCCATGCCCCTCGGTCAGGTCCGTCTCGACGGTGCGCAGGAGCCGACCCGCGGGGTCGAACGCGACCAGCCGCCCGCCGTGGAATCCGATGATCTCGCCGCCGCCGCTGACGACGATGGCGTTGTGGACCCAGCACGAAGCCGATCCGGGGATAGCGGATACCTCCGCCCAGGCACCCAGCACTTCGAACGCGGGAACGGTGTTGGCGTCCTCGCTCGTGATCGACATCCGGGCCTCCTCACCGGCGTGGCCGGCGCAGAACGCCATCCCGCCTGGGCTGTCTTTGACTGCTGCTGAAAGCGTACCGTCATTGCTTCTCACGCAAATCACGTTCTACTATTTGGAAGGTGATCTGATTGACAGATGGCGCGCGGGCGGCGATCTCAACGACTCGGAGCGTGTGAAGTGACAGGAGAGACGATGCCGGTACACGGCGCCGATCTGAAGTTTGAGCCATTTAAACCCGGTCCGCGTGAGCAATTGCCGGCGATCTACGCCGAGTTGCGTGAGCGGTTCCCGGTCTACCGCACCCAATCCAACATCTGGGTGATATCCCGGTTCGACGACGTCAAAGCCGTCCAATCAAATCCCGAGGTCTTTTCGTCGCGGCCCAATCCCTACGAAGGCGACACCACGCCGGATCCGGCTGCCGAGATGAAACCCGAGGTCATCGAGCGGCTGATGGCGTTGGCAGCGGGCATCCCGGTCGATATGAACGAGATGGCCTCGGCCAAGACGATTGCCGCCGCTGACCCGCCGCAGCACACCAGGATGCGCCGCATCGTGAGTCGGGGTTTCACCCCCCCGCGAATCAAGGAGATGGCCACTGCGATCAGCACCATCGTGGATCGCTGCCTGACCGGCATCGCAGACGTGAGCAGCTTCGACGTGGTGGAGCGGCTGGCGGTCCCGTTACCGGTGGAGATGATCTGTCACATTCTCGGTATCGACGCCAGCGAGTACGGCCGTGCCAAACGCTGGTCGGACGGGTTCGCCGCGGCCGCGGGCGGCGAGCTGGCCAGCGCCACCGAGCGCAATGAATTGATGCTCAGCACGATCAAAGAGTTCAGCACATACTTTGTGCCGCTCATCGAGCAGCGGCGCGCAGAGCCGAGGAACGACCTGGTCAGCGCCATGGTGGCGGCGATTGACAACGAATCGTTGAGCAACGTCGAAACACTGATGGTGGCGATCACGATCATGGTCGCCGGCAATGAGACCTCGACCAACCTCATCGGCAATACCGTGGTCGAACTGTTGGCCAATCCCAATCAGCTCAAGATATTGCTGGATGATCCCGCCCTGCTGCCGAATGCGGTTGACGAAGCCAATCGGTTGACTGCTCCGATTCAGTTCGCGTTTCGTGAGGCGACGGCTGAGACCGAGATCGCCGGCACCGCCATACCCAAAGGCGCGATCGTCGCGCTGCACATGGCGGCCGCCAATCGCGATCCTCGACGCTTCGATGACCCCGATCGCTTCCTCATCACTCGGCCAGCCGCGAAAAACCTCTCCTTCGGCCACGGCATTCACTTTTGCCTGGGTGCCCATCTGGCCGGTCAAGAGGTGCGCAGCGCGATCGCCGGGCTGCTGCCCTACCTGGATCGCCTTCGCTTGACCGGCCATCCCCTGCAGCGCAATCCCTCTGCGCTGCTCAACGGATGGCAGAAAGTCGAGCTCGCGTGGGTGTCGTGATGAATCTCGGCCGGCTTGACCCAGTGTTGCGAGACGCCGCTGGCGCCCTGGATTTGCTTCACTTCGATGCGGCGACACTCCCACTCGAACGTGACCGGCTGAACCACGCCAGTTCACGTCGCGCGGCCGTCGACGTGGCCGGTCTCGACATCAGGACGCTTACCATCCACGGCCCGGCGGGGGCGCCGTTGGCGCTTCGCACCTATCGACGGGCCTCGGCCTCGATCGTCGCTCCGATCGTTGTGTATGCCCACAGCGGTGGCTTTGTCACCGGCAATCTCGACACCGATCATGCTCAATGCGTCGAGCTGGTCAGGGCCACCGACTGCCTCCTGGTGTCTGTCGACTACCGGCTGGCTCCGGAGCATCCGTGCCCCGCCGCGCTGGACGACGTCGAGGCGGCGTTCTACTACGCCGTGCGGCACGCACCACAATTCAACGCCGACCCGACCCGCGTCGCGGTGGCGGGACGAGACGCCGGGGCCGCATTAGCGAGTGGCCTCACTCAGCGGGTCTTCGATGCCGAAGGTCCCCGCATCCGTCTTCAGATCCTGCACGAGCCGATGCTGGATCCGGACCCGAGCCGATCACGACGGGAGTTCGCGCGAGCGCCTGGCCTCAGTGGCGCCGCGATGGATCGCGGCTGGGAACACTACCTCGGCGACGCGGCGTCCTCTGCCCGTGACATTCCGGCGCACCGACCGAACCTCGAGGGTTTGCCGCCGGCGTTCATCAGCTGTGCCGAGATCGACCCGTGCCGCGATGAAGCTATCGCGTACGCTCATCGCCTGTTTCGGGCGTATGTCCACACCGAACTGCACGTCTTTGCGGCTGCATTCCACGGGTTTGACGCCGCTGTGCCGGACTGGGAAGTGTCTCGGGAAGTCCGGACCTTGCACGCGCGGAGTCTGCACCGCGCCTTCTCCTACTAACTAATCTGCGCGCTGGCCGCTGTGCTGCCGCGATGGCGAGGGGCGCTGCTTGCGCCCCGGCACCGCCGACCAAGGGAGAGCGGATGGACTTGCCCTTCGCGATCCATGAAATTTGTCGCGCGCGTTAGTGGCGCATGCTCCTGGTGCGCGCCGTTGATACTTGTCAGAAGAGACCTCATGACTACTCAATACGAGAATGACACACTACTATTTTGGCTGATTATGTCCCGCAAATGTGCTGAGGTAGTACGTTTCACGCAGCACCACGTACCGGACAACAGCAACACTCGGCTCGGCCGGGCCGTGATCAGACAAGTAGGAGCACCGATGACCGCGGGACGCCTTGAGGTCCGCTTCAGGTCATCGGTCGAAGCGAGTACGGAGACGCCTTGTGACGGCGAGTAGAGCAGCTGACCGCTGGTCACCCGGCGCTGCCGTCGGGCGAGGCCTCTCCGGGCCGATGCAGGCTGTGGGCGGACTGGCTGCGATGTCGGCCGACGCGGTGAAGTTCGCCTTGCGGCGACCGTTTCAGGGACGTGAGTTCTTCGAGCAGGCGTGGTTCATCGCCAGGGTCTCGCTGGCTCCGACGTTCTTGGTGGCAATCCCGTTCACCGTCTTGATCAGCTTCACGCTCAACATCCTGTTGCGGGAGCTTGGCGCCGCGGACCTGTCCGGCGCCGGTGCCGCGTTCGGTGCGGTGACGCAGGTCGGCCCGACCGTGACGGTGTTGATCGTCGCCGGTGCCGGCGCCACCGCCATCTGCGCTGATTTGGGCTCGCGGACGATCCGCGAAGAGATCGACGCGATGGAGGTCCTGGGCATCCATCCGGTGCAGCGGCTGGTGACACCACGCATGTTGGCCTCCGGGTTGGTGGCACTGCTGCTGAACAGCCTGGTCTGCCTCGTCGGCATTCTCGGTGGCTACTTCTTCTCGGTGTTCGTCCAAGACGTCAACCCCGGCGCGTTCGCGGCGGGTATCACCTTGTTGACCGGTGTCCCCGAGCTGATCATCTCGTGCATCAAGGCCACCCTGTTCGGATTGATCGCGGGCCTGGTGGCCTGCTATCGCGGGCTGACGATATCCGGGGGAGGCGCCAAGGCTGTCGGCAATGCGGTGAACGAGACCGTGGTGTTCGCCTTCATGGCGCTGTTCGTCGTCAATGTGGTCGTAACGGCCATCGGCATCCGAATGACGGCCAAATGACGGACGCGCCGTGGTCGCGATGACCCTCAGAAGCCGCTATCCGCGCGCCAGCTCTCAGCTCGCCAAGCCGGTCGGCCTGATGAGCCGAATCGGTGACCACACCCTGTTCTACGGCAAAGCGATTGTCGGGACACCCTTCGCGGCCACTCACTACCGGCGTGAAATCACACGGCTGATCGCCGAGATCAGCATGGGCGCCGGCACCTTGGCGATGATCGGGGGCACTGTGGTGATCGTCGGATTCCTGACGCTGGCAGCAGGGGGGACCCTAGCGGTCCAGGGATACAGTTCGCTGGGCAACATCGGCATCGAGGCGTTGACCGGATTCTTGGCGGCGTTCATCAACGTTCGAATCTCCGCCCCGGTCGTCGCAGGCATCGGCCTCGCCGCGACATTCGGGGCCGGGGTGACCGCGCAATTGGGCGCCATGCGAATCAATGAAGAGATCGATGCGCTGGAAACCATGGCGATCCGGCCGATTTCGTACCTGGTCAGCACGCGGATAGTCGCTGGCATGATCGCGATCACGCCGCTGTACTGTATCGCCGTCATCCTGTCGTTCGTGGCCAGTCAGTTCGTTACCGTCGTACTCTTCGGGCAGTCGGCTGGACTGTACGACCACTACTTCGACACCTTCCTCAACCCCATTGACCTATTGTGGTCGTTTCTTCAGGCCATTCTGATGGCGCTCGCCATCCTGCTCATCCACACCTACTTCGGCTACTTCGCCACCGGGGGGCCATCCGGAGTGGGCGTCGCCGTGGGCAATGCCGTGCGTACCTCTCTCGTCGTGGTCGTCTCGGTGACACTGCTTGTCTCCCTGTCCATTTACGGCGCCAATGGCAACTTCAACCTGTCGGGGTAGGGGAGCGACGTGACCAATAACCTTGGCCCGGGCCCGATTCACCGCTCGGAGACGGCCAGCGCCGCCGCGCCCGTCGCCGCAGCCGCGGGGCACAGCTTCGGCTCGCGCAGCTACGCCCGCCCAGTAGCCGGATTGGTCACCGTCCTGGCCCTAGGGGTGATCGTGGTCGTTGCCGTCGGCCTGTTCAGGGGCTCGTTCGCCGAGACGGTTCCGGTGACCGTCTTGTCGCAGCGCGCCGGTTTGGTCATGAATCCCGATGCCAAGGTCAAGATGCTCGGGGTGCAGGTGGGCAAGGTCGCCTCCATCGAGGAACGACCCGACGGCCAGGCGGCCATTCACTTGGCGATGGATCCCACGCAGTTGCCTCTGATTCCCGCCAACGTGCTCGTCGACATCACGTCCTCAACAGTGTTCGGCGCCAAGTACATTCAACTGGTCCCTCCCCACACACCGTCGGCGCAGACCATGCAGGCCGGGCAGGTCCTCGACGCAGGGCACGTCACGGTCGAGATCAACACGGTCTTTGAGCAACTCCGGTCGGTGCTGTCCAAGATCGAGCCGGAAAAACTGAATGAGACCCTCGGCGCGATCGCGTCGGCCGTCAATGGCCGAGGTCAGCAGATCGGCCAGACACTGACTGACCTCGATTCTTTTCTTGCCAAGTTGGATCCGAGTCTGCCGAATCTGAGCCACGACATCGCCGTGATGCCGACTGTCACCGCCGCCTACGCTGATGCCGCACCCGACCTCATCAAGACCGTCGACAACTCCACGCGGATCAGCCAAACCGTTGTCGACGAACAACAAAACCTAGACGCGCTCCTGGTCAGTGCGATCGGGCTGGCCGACATCGGCAACGACGTGGTCGGTACCAATCGACAGTCCCTGACTGATGTGCTGCATCTTCTGGTGCCAACCACCGACCTCACGAACCAATACCACGACGGCCTGACCTGCGCGCTGGGCGGTCTGGTGGCGTTCGCGAAGAATCCGCCGCTGCCTGAACCCGGTGCCGAAGTATTGATCAGCTTCGCGCTCGGGGTCGATCGGTACCGCTACCCCGGCGATCTGCCGAAGGTCGCGGCCACCGGTGATGTGCAATGCCAGGGCCTGCCCAACGTGGCCCCCGGAGCGCGTCCACCTTTTCTGGTTACCGACGTGGGCGCCAGTCCCTGGAAGTACGGCAACCAGGGAATCCTGCTGAATTCCGACGGTCTCAAACAACTGTTGTTCGGTCCGATCGACGGCCCGCCGCGCAACAGCGCACAGATAGGACAGCCCGGGTGATACCGAGTGCACGTGCGACGTTCCTCAAGTTCGCGGTCTTCGTGGTCGTGATGGCCGTCCTGACCGCCTTCCTCTTCCTGATTTTCGGCCAATACCGCACCGGTGAAACCAACGGATACTCAGCGGTATTCGCCGACGCGTCGCGCGTGAAGGCCGGAGACTCCGTGCGGGTCGCCGGGCTGCGGGTGGGCACGGTCGACCATGTCTCGCTGCGCCCGGACAAAATGGTGGTGGTGACGTTTGACACCGACCGCAGCGTCGTCCTTACTACCGGTACCCGAGCAGCGGTACGCTACCTCAACCTGGTCGGCGACCGTTACCTCGAACTGGAGGACGGCCCGGGCTCGATGAAGGTGCTGCCGGCAGGATCCCAGATCCCTCCGGACCGCACCGACCCGGCGCTCGACCTCGATCTGCTGCTCGGCGGTCTGAAGCCAGTCATTCAGGGCTTGAACCCGCAAGACATCAACGCGTTGACGACCTCGCTCATCCAGGTGTTCCAGGGCCAGGACGGCGCGCTTGCGTCTCTGCTGTCAAAGACGTCGTCATTCTCAAACGCGTTGGCGGACAACGGTCAAGTCGTTGAACAACTTATCGACAACTTGAACACGGTGGTGGCCACGCTCGCCAAGGATGGCGACAAGTTCTCCGGGGCAATCGACGGCTTGGAGAAGCTGATCACCGGTTTATCGCAAGACCGCGACCCGATCGGTTCCGCCATCGAAGCGCTCGACAAGGGAACCGCTTCCATCACCGATCTGCTGACCCAAGCGCGTCCTCCGTTGGCCGGCACGATCGACCAGTTACATCGGCTCGCGCCGCTGCTCGATCAGGACAAGGACCGCATCGACCTGGCATTGCAGAAGGCGCCGGAGAACTACCGCAAACTTGTCCGCCTCGGTGCATACGGCAGCTGGTTCCCCTACTACCTGTGCGGAATCAGTTTTCGGGCCAGCGATTTACAAGGCAGGACAGCGGTCTTTCCTTGGGTTAAGCAAGAAGGCGGAAGGTGTAGCGAACCCTGATGCTTAAGTACCGCGGATCCAATCTCGTTCGCACCGGATTTATCGGTGTCGTGCTGATCGTCCTCGTCATCGCGGTCGGCCTTCAGCCACAGTCCCTATGGTCGCTGGCAACGGCGGTCAGATACCAGGCGTTGTTCTCCGAAGCGGGCGGACTTACCACCGGCAATATTGTGACCGTTTCAGGGTTCAAGGTTGGCGCGGTGTCGAATGTCGCTCTGTATCACGGGGATGCCCTGGTGACCTTCACCCTCGACGGGACGGTTGTTCTGGGGTCGGACACCACTGCCCACATCCGGACCGGCACGCTGCTGGGTGAGCGGATACTGACCCTGGAGTCCGCCGGCAGCCAAGTTCTGCATCCGTCCCAGGTGATCCCAGTCGGGCGTACCTCCTCGCCCTACTCGTTGACCGAGGCGGTCAGCGACCTCACCAGCAATGCCGCCGGGACTGACACCGATTCGCTGAATCAGTCCCTGGATACGCTGTCGGCGACGATCGATCGTGTCGCACCGCAGCTGGGTCCGACTTTCGACGGCCTGACCCGGTTGTCGCGGTCGCTCAACAGTCGCAATGAGTCGTTGGGTGCGCTGCTCAAAAGTGCCAGCGATGTCACCGGGATCTTGTCGCAGCGCAGCCAACAGCTCAACACGTTGATCCTCAACGCCAACGATCTGCTCGGGGTGCTGGTCGCCCGCCGGCAGGCCGTCATCGAGCTCCTTAGCAACACGTCCGAACTGAGCCAACAACTCTCGGGCCTCGTCCATGACAACGAAAAGGAACTGGCACCGGCGCTGGAGAAACTGAATTCGGTGACCGCAATGCTGGAGAAAGATCGTGACGACATTGCGAAGGCGTTGCCAGGCCTGGCGAAGTTCCAGAGGACACAGGGCGAAGCTGTCGCCAATGGTCCCTTCTATCAAGCGTTCGTCCCCAACCTCTCGCCGGCGGAGTTGCTTCAGCCGTTTCTGGACTACGCGTTCGGGTTCCGGCGGGGCGTCGACGCTGGCCAACCACCGGACAACGCCGGCCCTCGCGCCGAGTTGCAGTTCCCCTACAACGGAATTCCGCAACCAGGAGATCACCCATGAAGTCGCGTAAGCGTGGAACGGCGGCCCTGGCGGTCGTCTTGACGGTCCTTCTCTTCGCCGGCGCTGCTCTGATTGTCCGGCAAACGTTGTTGCGCCCCAGGACCATTACCGCATACTTCACGGCCGCGACCGCGATTTACCCGGGTGACGAGGTGCGGGTCGCCGGCGTGAAGGTGGGTACCATCGCCGCCATCCAGCCCGAAGGTATTCAGGCCAAGATGACGCTGGACATTGACCGTGACGTGTCGGTGCGCGCCGACGCCAAAGCTGTGATCGTCGCCCAGAACCTTGTCGCGGCACGCTATGTCCAACTCACACCGGCCTATCGGGACACCGGCCCCACGATGCCTGATAATGCGGTGATCCCGGTCGAACGCACCGCCGTCCCGGTCGATTGGGACGAGGTCAAGGATCAGTTGATGCGGCTGGCAACGGATTTGGGACCCACGAGTGATGTGTCCAGCACATCGGTTTCCCGGTTCATTGACAGCGCCGCCGATGCGCTGGGTGGAAACGGCGAAAAGTTGCGACAGGCTCTGGTCCAACTATCAGGCGTCGGGCGGATCCTGGCCAACGGCAGCGGCAATATCGTCGACATCATCAAGAGCCTGCAGACATTCGTCACCGCCCTTCGCGACAGCAACACGCAAATTGTGCAGTTCGGTGATCGCCTCGCCACGCTCAGCAGCGTGGTGAACGACAGCAGATCCAACCTCGACGCCGCACTGAGCGATCTGTCGACAGCCGTCGGTGACGTGCAGCGATTCATTGCAGGAAGCCGCAATCAGACCGCTGAACAGATCACGCGGCTGGCCAACGTCACCCAGAACATTGTCGATCACCGGATGGACCTTGAAAACGTCCTACACGCCGCGCCGAACGCGTTCGCCAACTTCTACAACATCTACAACCCCGACACCGGCACGGCGGTCGGTCAATTCGTCTTCAACAACTTCTCCAGCCCGGGAGCATTTTTCTGCTCGGCGATCGGTGCCGTCGAGAACGCCACCGCGCCAGAAACAGCGAAGCTGTGTGCGCAGTACCTCGGTCCCGCCTTACGCTTGCTCAACTTCAATTATTTGCCGCTGCCCCTCAACCCGTACCTCATGAAGTCGGCGAGCCCCACCAACCTCGTCTACTCCGACCCGAGGCTGGTGCCCGGCGGTGCCGGACCGGCCGCTGGCGCGCCCGATCTCCCGCCCGCAGTGTCGGCCTACACGGGACTGAACCCGCCGGGGCCCGCACAGCCGCCGGCGGTGGCTCCAGGCCCATCGGCGCCGCAGCATTTGCCGGCATTTCCCTCGCCCGCGTTGTATCCCGGGGCGCCGCTGCCCGGTCCGCCGAAAACCTTGGGAGAGGTCATCCTTCCGGCCGAAGCACCGAACGCCAGCGGCCCGCAGCCCGGTGCGCCGCTGACCCCGGAAGGGACGCCGCCGTCATGATGGACAAACGATTGGCGCGCCGCCTGGCGGGGGTCGCGTGCACCATCGCGTTGGCAACGACGGGATGTGCTTTTCACGGCGTGAACTCATTGCCGTTGCCCGGCGCGGTCGGGCGTGGCAGTGATGCCCACACCTATCACGTCGAGATCGCCAATGTTGGCACGCTGGAATCGAATTCACCGGTCATGATCAATGATGTGGTGGTCGGCAGTGTCGGCCAGATGAAGCTGCAGGGCTGGCATGCCGATGTCGAGATCTCAGTCAAACCGGATGTGATCGTTCCCGCTAACGCGGTGGCCAGCGTCGGGCAAACCAGCCTACTGGGATCCATGCATCTGGCCCTCAACCCACCGCTCGGGCAACCGCCGACCGGGCAGCTGCAACCGGGCGCCACTATCGGACTGAATAGATCCTCGACCTACCCGTCCACCGAGCAGACGTTGGCGTCACTGGCTGCCGTCGTCAACGGCGGCGGCCTGGGTCAAATCGGCGACATCATCCACAATTTCAACGCCGCGCTATCTGGCCACGAGGACCAGATCCGTGACCTCATCACCCGACTGGACACCTTTGTCGGCATTCTGGACGCTCAGCACGACAACATCATCGCCTCCATTCAGTCGCTCAACCGGCTCGCCACGACATTCGCCGACCAACGTGACGTCATCACCAAGGCGCTGACAAAGATACCGCTGGCGCTCGACGTTTTGAACAAGGAGCGCCCCCGCCTCACCACGGCGCTGGACAAGCTGCGCGTTTTCAGCGATACCACCCGGGGGCTGGTCAACAGTACGCAGGCCGACCTGGTGAAGAACCTGCAAAACCTGCAGCCGACAATCAAAGCGCTCGCTGATGTCGGACCCGATCTGGATACGGCGCTTGCCCAGGCGACCGTGTACCCATATGGCCAGGATTTCGTCGACCGGGCCGTTCGGGGGGACTACGTAAACTTCTACGCCATCCTGGATCTCACCGTTCCGCGGCTCAAACGGACATTATTCGCCGGTACCCGCTGGGGGCAAGAGGGCGCGGCATTGGTGCCGGCGCCGGGCGACCCGTGGTATCTGAACTACACCTACAACCCCCTCGCTACCGGCATCAACCCGCCGCCCGCCGATGCCGCCCCGCCCGGATCCGGGCCCGCGACAGCGGCCGAAGCCACACCGATGCCACCGGTGTCGGAGCCGTTAGTACCCGTGGCTCCACCGCCATCAATGCCGACCACGTCGCCGCCGGGAAGCTCGCCCCTGGACGTCTTCACGGGTCAGCAGAAGCAGCCACCGCTTCCGCCAGTCGAAGGCGCCCCAACTGGGGTCGCGCCAGCTACGAACGCGGGTGGCTGATGCTGACCCGTTTCGTCCGAATCCAGTTGGCGATCTTCACGATTGCCTCCATTGTCGGCGTGTTGGTGATGATCTTCTCCTACCTTCAAGCGCCGACCCTGCTCGGTGTGGGCCGCATCACCGTCACGTTGGAGCTGCCTGCCGCTGGCGGCCTCTATCGCTTCAGCAACGTGACCTACCGCGGAGTGCAGGTCGGCAAGGTCACGGCGGTGAATTTGACGTCGACCGGCCCAAAGGCGACATTATCGCTCGACACTTCGCCGAACATACCGGCTGACCTGCACGCCGAGGTCCGCAGCATCTCCGCGGTCGGCGAGCAGTACGTGGACTTGCGGCCACGCTCCGACGCTGGACCCTACCTGCATGACGGCTCAGTGATCTCGGCCGCTGACACCACGATTCCGCAACCCGTCGGCCCGATGTTGGACAAGGTCAGCGCCCTGATCAACAGCATCCCGCAGGGCAAGTTATCCGGGCTTCTCGACGAGTCGTTCAATGGTTTCCACGGCGTCGGCGACGACCTGGGCTCGTTGTTCGACTCGTCAGCCAAAGTGGTCGGAGACATCAATGGTGTCGCCGAACCCGCCCGCAGCTTGGTGGACGACGCCGCACCGCTGCTGGATTCCCAGGCCGACAGCACCGACGCCCTCAGGACCTGGGCGCACAGCCTGGCCGGCATAACATCGCAGGTGGTGACCGACGACCCGCAGGTGCGGACGCTGCTGCAGACCGGGCCCGGCGCCGCCAACGAGGTATCTCAGTTGCTCAACCAGGTAAAGCCGACGCTACCGGTATTGCTGGCGAACCTGACCACCCTCGGACAGATCGCGGTGACGTATCACCCGTCGCTGCAACAGCTATTGGTGTTGTTACCGCCGTCAGTGGCGTCCACGCAGGCATTCGGCCTGTCCCGGAACAACCCGACGGGGTTTCCCATGGGCGACTTCGCTGTCAGTCTCGGGGATCCACCGGCGTGCACGGTCGGGTTCCTGCCACCCTCACAGTGGCGGTCTCCGGCCGACACCACCACGGTCGACACTCCTGATGGGCTGTATTGCAAACTGCCCCAAGACTCTCCCATCGTGGTCCGCGGTGCGCGCAACTACCCCTGCATGGGACACCCCGGAAAGCGCGCACCCACCGTCGAGATCTGTGACAGCGACAAGCCGTACGAACCGCTGGCGATGCGCCAACATGCCACCGGGCCGTATCCGCTGGATCCGAACCTGATAGCACAGGGCGTCCCACCCGATGATCGAGTCACCCTCGGCGATCACATCTTTGGTCCGATCGACGGAACGCCGATGCCGCCAGGAATGCCCCAGCCGCCGTCGGCGGCGCCTGTCGGTCCACCGCCACCGGCTGATGTGCCGTCGGCGCCGGCCGCGGCACCGCCGCCGACCGGAGCTGACGGCAGTGCGCCGGCCGTCGCGCCGAGCTCATTCGTAACCGGCTCCGAGCCATCGGTCGGCATTGCCGAGTACAACCCGCGGACCGGCATGTACGTCACACCCGAAGGGCAGGTTTATCGGCAGCCGGACCTCGTGGCAGGTGGGGCACCCAAAACATGGAAGGACTTACTGCCCAACTAGATTCGACCTATGTGTGGAGGATGAAGTGATGCACACACATCGTGTGATCGCCGGAACAGCGGCCTTCATGGCGACAGCCATGACCGGCCTCGGCGCGCCGCCGTCTGCCCGCGCGTCCCAAGATGGCCTGGCACTCAACGGAACCTACATCGTTACGGCTAACGGCGACTGGGCGAAGACGAATGACTCCTACCACAACGAGGCGACCGTCAGCAGCACCTGGACCATCACATCGAGTTGCTCCAACCCTGTCGACTGCAGCGGCCAAGTGACCAGCGACCAAGGCTGGACCGCGCCGCTCATCCACAATTCCGACGCCTGGATCGTCGACCGCGACCTCCCGAACTGGGAGCCGTGCGCAGACGGCACCGCCGCCCCTGGCCACCAGAGGTACCGATTCTGGCCCGTCGACGCGACGGGATACGTGGCCACCGGGTCTCCGACGTTAGGCGGCGAGCAACGAACGACCGGACCGAGTGGGGCTTGTGGCATCAACCAGCTGCTTGTCATCAGAATGCCGATCAGACTCG
Source organism: Mycobacterium sp. ELW1 (assembly GCF_008329905.1). Classification (NCBI taxonomy): domain Bacteria; kingdom Bacillati; phylum Actinomycetota; class Actinomycetes; order Mycobacteriales; family Mycobacteriaceae; genus Mycobacterium; species Mycobacterium sp. ELW1. The sequence continues at coordinate 1,349,652 of NZ_CP032155.1, forward strand.
ACAAGGTCGACTAGGACGATAGGTGTCTGGCGGCACCTGGCAGCGCTTGTGCCGGCGCTAGCTGGCCAGCCATCGATGTCGATGATGCGGCTTTGCGACCCGCCGCAGCTCGCTACCAGTGCTGGCGTTTCGGCACAGCCGTGCATGCACGGCTACGCCGCCCGTGTTCGGCGGCGGGGAGTCGGGCAAAGAGGTGACGCGCAACAGCACTAAAGCTGTTGGACGACAAGCTTATTGGTTCTCACCCAAGCAGCTTGCTGCCTCACACGCTGGGGGAACCGCACGCGGAGCCACAAGTTGGCATTGAGGATCAAACCGGGTGGGCCCGATGCGAGGTCACACTCGAATTACCATCCGCATCAAAGGTAAACCTAGAGCATCGACCCGCCACAGCCACAGACGCGGGGCGTCAGGGGTAGTCCCGCGGCGCCGAGAATGCTGGTCTCGCCGGCCCGAATGCGGGCGCTCGGAGCGCTGACGGCGAGTCGTCGCCACAGGTCCAAGGGGAGGCGCGAGCTTCGGTGCGGATATCGCTGTGCGACAGTGGATTCGACCTCGGAGCGGACACGTCTACCCGTCGACGCCCGACGCACTACATGGCTTCGGCCATTGATCGGTCAACGGTGTCGAATCGCCATGTACGCCACATATTTTGATGCCTAAGGCACACGGTAGAAATCGCTGAAGACTCGCTCTAAAGGTGCCATTCCGGGCTGTTGACGACGGTTGAAGACCCGGCCAGTCGCGGCGGGGTGGGTTCTAGTCAACGTCGCAACACCGACGGACCACTGGAGGCTAGCAGGGCAGCGAATAGGTCGGCGGGGCAACGGTCTTGGAGGACCATACGGGGACGGTGGTTGAGTTCGTTCTCAACGGCGAACAGGTGCTCCGGTGGATGGTTGACGAGGGTGACACCCTTGGGGAAGTAGTCACGCAGCAGTCCGTTCGTGTTCTCGTTGCTTCCGCGTTGCCAGGGCGATCTGGAGTCGCAGAAGTAGACGGGTGCGCCGAGCTTGTCGGTAGTGGCCAGGTGGCGCGCCATCTCGGTGCCCTGATCCCAGGTGATTGATCGCATCAGCGCCGTTGGCAGATCCTGCATGCGAGCCACCAGGCCGGCGTGCAGGGAGTCGGAGTCGGCGCGGGGCAGATGCACCAGCCGCAGCATCCGGGTCTGACGTTCGACCAGAGTGCCGATCGCCGAGAGGTGGTTGTCGCCGATGATGAGGTCGCCCTCCCAGTGACCAGCTTCAGACCGGTCGATCGCGGGGAAAGGCCGATCTTGGATGGTCAGCATCGGCTGCTGGAACCGCGGCCGCCGGCGCCGCTGGCACTGGTGGGCTCTGCGGTGATCCCGACCGGTGCATAGCGGTGAACGTCGGTGCGGAGCCAACCGCGAGGGTCGCAAGAAGCGCGAATTCGGTTGATAGACAGCCTGATAAATACTCTCATGGCACAACCACATCGATCGATCATCAGGAAAGCGGAGGCGCAGATGACGGCTGATTTGCTGCGGGCTCCAACGCTGACCAAGCAGCTCGGTGACCACACTGCTGAGGCGATCGTTGATGTCGACACGGCGTCGGTGGTGACGTACGCGACGCGCGGTGGCTCGCCGATGGGCATCGAAGGGCTGGTATCCGCGACCTGCCAGCGCGTTGCGCCGTAGCTCCCTGGAAATCGTCGACGCCGATCGACCGAGCCGCTCGGCGATCACGCGTAGGCTCAGCCCGCAGCGACGCAGATCGGCGATTTCGATGCGCTCGTGCTGGGAAAGATATCGCGTACTGATCTGGCGGACCGCGAGCCGATCTAACGGCGGAACGAACCCGACCTCGACGCCGTTGCGGTAGACCTTGTGCCCACGCGACCAGTTCGTCCCTGAGGACCGCGACACACCAACTTCGCGGACCGCAGCCCGGACACTCCAACCCCTAGCCCGCAGCTCCATGAACCGCTGACGCTTGGCCGACTGCGGACGACGCCCCGGCCCCTTCTTCACCCGACGCGACGATGCCAACACAACCTCCAGAATCTAGAGAAGTGTTGCGACCACGCCTAGAAACCACCCCGTCGCTTCTGGCCTACTTTTCGACCGTCGTCAACACGGGCATCGCAACGAGGCGACACTCTGGGGATTGGCGCTCGGTGGGCAATGCACACCGGCGGACGCGAGCGCGCGACGACAGCAGAAGCAACAGGTGCACGCGACTTTGTCGGGCCTCAGTGAGGTATCTCGCGAGGTCTCGATTCCTAGGCGTGCCATCGCAGGAGGTGGAACATTCAGTATCGCCGCGTTCAGATCAGCGTTTGTGGCTCGCAGCACCGGTGTCGAACGCCGCTGCCCCCGCAGCGCACGCCTAGCAGCGGCGGCTCCGCAATGACTCGAGGTTGTCCGCCGTCACGGTCACCGAACCGCAAGATCATTCGATGCGACCACGTAGCCCAGCAAACTTTGTTAGTTTCATGCCACCTGGCTTGGTCCCCCTTAGCAAAGGCAGCTCCGCTTGTCTGCCGGGCCCTGAGAGGATCCGCGATGCGGCGAATCGTCCGGTGGTGGCGCCAGCCTGACCATTTCGACTGGCTTAGTGGCTACCTCCACGCACGTGATCTGACGCGGCCCACCCAAACGATGATGGTCATCGTCTCGCTGTGCCTGGCCCTGATTCCGGTGAACGAACTCTGGGGTCCGCCCGCTGTCAATCAGGCTGTGGCGATCACGTTCGGTGCGCTAGCCGGTCTGGCGGGTCTGGGCTTCGCCGCACTATGGCAGACGCGCTGGCCCACCCGACGCCAGTCCATCGCCTTCGCTATGACCGTCAGCGCCTGCATCGGATTCGGGTGCCTGATCCAGGCCAACCCACTGATCGCCGTCATGGCGTGCACGGCTCCGGCTCTAGCGGGTGGTTACCTTGCCTTCTTTCATACCGCCCGGTTCATGTTCACTAACTTCATGGTTGCTGTCGTGGCCGGGAGTGTTGCCGCGACCCGGCTCGCCGCTTCGGGTGAGGTCCTGCTCGCAATCTCGGCCTACATTCTGGTCGTAGGGTTGAATCTGGCGGTTCCGCTCGCGATCCAGATCGTCGTACACGCACTGGGCATCGACCTGCTGGAATCCGATCGAGATCCGTTGACTGGCCTGCTCAACCGCCGTGCCATCGAGCATGCCGTTGTGGGCATGCTGATCGCGCGACGCGACGCCGACGCCTATCTGGCAGCGGCGGTGATCGACCTCGACCGGTTCAAAGCCATCAACGACACCAAAGGCCACGCCGTCGGCGACGCAACCCTAAAGGCAGTCGGAGAGGCTCTACGCGACAACAGCGGGCAAGGCGCGGTCATCGGCCGGATCGGCGGCGAGGAATTCATTGTGGCCGACATTGCTACGCCCGCTACAGCGCGCGCGCTGGCCGAGCGTCTGTGCGTCGCTATCGCATCCGTTCCGTTGCCAGTCACCGCCAGCATCGGCACCGCCGTCGTCGCACTACAGGGTGTCGATAGCACCGATTTCACCGAGCTGTACAACCAGCTGGTCGCAGAAGCCGACACCGCGATGTACACGGCCAAGCGCGGCGGTGGCAACCAAGCCCACCATCGTGGCCTGACGACGTACCACCGCCGCCCAATCAGCTAGAGCCCTGCCCATCGCGTCCATTCACTCCACGTTGCGCGACAGTGACGTCGCCCTGCGAGGGGAGACGGTTTATAGATAAATGGCACTGCGTTGCTCCAGGTCGCCCCAGCGCTAAACTAACCTAGTTAGCTACGTCAATGATGTGGCCCCAACGACCCATCGCGCCGTCACGAGGAGCTGGACGCGCGCCAGTGCAATGCGATCGCTTCCGATGTTCACGCCACGCCTTCCGTAGATGAGGACATCGTCGATCAGTTGCTGGGCGGCACCATCATCGACTGCCAAGTCTGCGGTCCGGGTCCGTTGTGGGCCAGATTGCCTTGGGTGTAGACCTTTCCGTCGGGTCCCACGTAGTCCCCGGTGGTCGGGTTGTACTGGGCGACAGCGATCGGTGGCGCCGAACCGGGCGGGATTGCCTGCGGTGCAGGCTGTTCAGCGCCCGGCGGCAACTGAGGAACTCCTTGTCCGGTCGAGGTGGCGTTGGGGTCGCCCTTCCAGTTGTAGCCGTCGTTGAGGGGCACGTAATTCTCGTTGCTCTCGCACATCTTCACCGTCGGCGCTCGTTTGCCCGGGACCGTTTCGCACGGAATGTTGGTGCGATGCTGGCCAAGTTGGCCGCCAGGAGCGGCAGGGTCGGCTGCACCCTGTCGAAGAGCGCACGCATCTCGTCGGCGGCCGGGGCTCCGTTTCCCAGGGTTCCGGCCACCGCCGCGTCGTTATCGCGCAGTTGCTGTGTGATGCTCGCAAGATGAGATGACCACGCATGCACTGAGTTCGACGTGTCTGTCTGGGTGTCGAGGATTGGACCGACGTGGTCGACGAGGTTGGTCAGGTCGTCGAGGTTCTGCCGGGCGTCGGTGGCGAGCGCGGTCGAGCCCTTGACGAATCGTGAGATGTCGGGGCCTAGTCCGCTGACCGCGGCGGACGCCTCATCGATCGTGGTGCGCAGGTTGTCTTGGGGGATCGCCAGCAGTCCGCGGTTGGTGGCATTGAGCAGACTGCTGCACGTGGGATAGTCACCGTCGCGATCGCAGATGACGGACATCTTATCGGATACCGAACCAACGGAGCGACGGACCCAGACCTTCTTCTCTGGCCAAACGCAGTGACGCACCAAGAACTTATGGGTGCTCGTGACGTCGGCGGGCGGTCGCCTGGAATGCGTTTCTCTACAGGACAGCGATCAAGATCTGCACAACCGTGTGGTTCTAGGATCCGCCACGAAAAATGGAATTTGGCGTCCGCCATCTTGAGTGGAATTTTGGAAAAGCTCAGGTAGAGGCGACGGCATCCGCCACGAGAAAGTGGAACCTACAGAGACTGTAGGTTCCAAATTTCCGTGGCGGATTCCAAAACAAGATGGCGGATTCTGGCGGATCCGCCACCGACATTGGAAATTGCCTAGTTCGTCTAGCTACTAGCGGGTGCCTCTATGCCGTGGTACTGCACGGAGGCGTCGCTGCAAATCCCTAAACCAAGGCGATCCATCGGACCGGTCGGCGGAGCGCCTCGTCGAAATCATCGTCACAACGGGGGTTATCTCTCTGGCGGCAGCTCACCACGCCTAAGCAGCGCCCGCCCGGCAGCCAGCGCCGAGTGGATCATGGGGGCAGTAACAGGGATTGACGCTTCGCCGCGCCGCCGGACGATGCTGATGAAGGTTCCTTCTTCGTTGCCGTCTACGATCGCTCCGTGTACGAGAAACGGCTTAAGTTCTTCAGGCTGGGCGGGCACGATGACCAAGAGAAGTCCCAGATCACCGCATCCAATGGACTCGATTGACAGGCGATCAGGCGGGGGATAGAGCCGATGCTCGATTGCCTGTTGATAGCGTCGGATAAGACTGCCGTTCAGCGGGACTGGGCAAACACGTTGAATTATTTCACCGCCGGGGATCTTCTTCCCGGCCATGCCTACCACCAGGATTCCCCCGAGCTCGGAGTTCGCGAATTTCGCAACCGATCGAGCCAACTTGATCTGCCCGACTCCCGTATCGAGGTCAAAGTTTTGGCTTTTAACCTCCAGCCACTGGCTCTCTGACTGGCCGACAAGCGCACGAGCGTGGCCCGCCCGAAGGAGGTTGACGGCGGTTTCCTGGGTAAGCCGTCGGGATTGGTTGAACGCGTCGATAAGCGCGATTGCGTCTTCGCCAAGCCGATAAAGATCGTCGAGCTTTCGCCCTCGAGCGTTGATTTTCGCGACCCCACTCCACCACCACGGTGGGGATCGGTTATGTGCATTGAACTCGACCTCGACCAACTGGGTGCGGTTACGATCGAACAGAGGCGCGAGTATTTCCGCCAATATCAACGAGCCAGCGGCGAATTCGTCGAAGTACACCTCGTCGTCTGGCCCTTGTCTCGGATCGACTGCGTGAATTTCGTCCCAAATCCATTCGCCTGTCGAGAACATGAAAGAGATAGCTAGTGTGTCGTCGACAAGGCGGAATGTGATGGGTTCGATTGGGCTGTCTTCCTCATCAAAATAGGCCTCGTCGTCCATACTCAGCTCAAGCGTTGGATCCTCGCAACCAGCACGAACCTCGCGCCTCATCACACGTTGAAGTTCGCTGGCGGAACAGCCGGTGAGGTCTGAGACTCGAGCCACAAAAACGTTTGTGTATACGCCGTTCTCTCGGAGCTTGTCCCCGAAATACCAGCCCTGGCCGCCAGGATCGCGCCGGATTCCGACGGGACTTCCTTTACCAGCATCATCATTGCTCGCAACCACGGCATCATCATCGCCGGTGTGGAACGCGCGTGGGAGGGCTTCCTTTGCCTTGACAAGTTCTGCCCGGAGAGTCCGCAACCACCCCGGGTCGCCGCTATCCAGATCGCCTCCAAAGGTGTATCTACGAGACGGATTCTTCGCCGGCCAGTGTGTTTGCTTGATATTGGGACGACCGAGCCAGGCGGATGTGTCAGCTCGCCGAAAGCAGAACGCGTGCGGCGAACGCTTTACCTAAATCGGGTGCGGAGGCTTAATGTAACCGTCGTGGACGGGGACGGCGGGGGCCGAGGCAACGCAACTAGTCGTGAGCAGGACGCGGTTCGACTTCTTTTGTTAATCGATGGCGCGGCGGAGGCCTTGCCGGGCCCGATTCCCGACGACGAAGCGTTGGCTGACGCAGTTGGAGTCGTCGAGGGGCAAATGCGATTGCAGAAGCTCGACTTCTGGCTCCGAAGCCCGGATTACCTAGCCGACGAATTGCTCAACGATTACGAAAGAAGTGGTGAGCCGCGACTTCTCGAACTGGCGGCACAGATCTTGGACTCCGAAGAGCCGGAGGTGCGTCGATATCCCATGCTGCGCCATCATTTCGGCGCCTATGAGCCGCTGGATGACGCTCTGGCGGTCCTGCGCAGTGCAGGGTTGATCGTGAGGCGTCGGCGCGGGCAGATCGGCCACACCTCGCGCCACGATTATTACTTGCTCAACCGTGGCCGTGAAATAGCTCAGACGGTTGTTGCAGAGGCGCCGCCATTTCGCTATTACGTGGATCGAGTGCAGTTGGTGCTTGACCTCGCTGATGGGCGTGGAGGGAATGACTTGAAGACGCGTCAATACCTCCAGCTGGAGTACGCGACCACCGAGCGAGGGGCGCGCATCGGCAGTATCAGCGCACGCGCTCGCGAGCGACTGTCCCAGCTCCGTGAGGGTTCCACAACTGGAGGGGCACACTTGTGACGAAGCAGGAGGCGAAAGCAACAGGGCAGGTCGGGTCGCTGGTTGGCCGGATCGCTGCTGTGGCGCATACGTCGGAAGATGACGTCCTGGAGGTCTTTACGACCTACGGAATCCCGTTGACTTACCCGCCATCCCGGCCTCGGCGCATCCGCGTTCACCGCTTGCGCCTCCACGGAGTTCGTACAGGCTCCGGTCACGACGGGACTTTTGATCGCACGTTCGTCTTCGATAACGAGTTCACTGCGTTGGTGGCTTCCAACCTGCGCGGGAAGACCAGCGTGCTGGAGCTGATCACCTGGTGTTTGAGGGGATCGCCGCGCGACAGGTTGCAGGCGGATGTTCGCCGGTGGTTGTCGGGAGTCGAGCTTGATGCGACTGTTGCGGGCCAGGCTCTCGGATTCCGACTGTCGCTGCAGGACGGAAGTTTGACTCAAGGAATCGTGCTGACTGCCACGGACCTCGATGCCCTCGGCAATCAAGCCTCGGTGTTGATCGACACCCAAGAATCAGACGACTTCGCCGCGCAGGTCGCGACGTTCATGCTCGATCGCCTTGACCTGCAACCCGTTGTCAATTCGGTCAAGAAGGGGGAAGACGACGTCGGCACGCAAACACACGGTTGGCCCGCATACTTCTCCGCGATAAACCTGCCGGCAGGCCCCGACAAGCCGCTCGTCGGCGAGCAGTCTATGGGTGGCTTGGCTGGCCGATTGCTCCAAGTATTCCTCGATCTACCGGCGGCCGCTGTCCTCACACGGGTGAAGGCCGTACGCGACGTCTTGGAGGCCGAGCAGGATGCCCGCGGAGAGCGCACCCGTGTGGCCACCGAGCAGCGGGCTGCAGATCGAATGCGCGCACAAGCGGCACTCAGCGCGGCCGAGGAGGAGCTCTCCCGACTTGTCGAGAGGTCACCTGGCCCTTCGTTAACCGACCTGGCAGATAACGCAAGCCGGTCTGCCCGAGAAGTCGCCGACGCTCAAGACGAACGGGACGAGCTAAATGGCATCTTTCGAGAAGCTCGACGACAGCGACAATCCGATGAGAAGACGTTGAACGATCTAAGGGAAAATGAGGTTGCGAGGATTTTGTTCCACGGACTGGATCCTCGCGCGTGCCCTCGATGTGAAACTCCAATCACGAAGCAGCGCCGCGAGACTGAAGTCAGTTCCCACCGTTGCGCGGTGTGTACAACCGAGGTTGTTGGCGAAGCAGAGGACCCTCAGGAAATCGTCGAGGAGGCTGCGGCACGGCTAGAGGGCAGCCGTGCCGCGGAGCATCGGGCGAAGGAAGACCTCGAATCAGCTGAGTCGAATCTGCTGCGGCTCACTCAACAGTTGGCAACGGCGCAGGAACAACTGCGGGCTGACGGGACCGCTGGCACAGTACGTGAGCGCGTGAACGCAGAACTCGAGGTCGCCCGATGGAACGGTGCGCTCGAAATGTTGCCAGAGGCCCTAGGGGCGGGCAATGGGGAGCCGGATACCGTTGTGAAGGTCCTGGCCGCAGCGGACAAGGTCCTAGACCAAGACAGCAAGGTCGCAGCTTCTGATCTGCTCGCTGAATTGAACACTGAGATAACGGAACTTGGTCATCGATTTGGTATGACAGCGCTCGAAAGAGTGGAGATCGACCGAGCTGCCCGATTGAAGATCATCAAAGGCGGTGGGGCGCAGTCGTATTTTGGTAAGCAGACCCCGGGTGAGCAGGTACGACTACGAATCGCCGTCGTTATTGCATTGCTGCGCATAGGTGCTCGAAGGGGGATCTCGACCCATCCTGGCTTGATCATGCTCGATAGCCCGAAGGCCGAAGAGGTCCAGGACCTGGACGCGACGGCACTCTTTTCCGAATTGGCGCAGTTGGCAACGGATAACCACATCCAAGTGTTGATCACTACGGCCGACTTCGACGTCAGCCAAGCTGCATTGCCTGCCGACTATTTGATAGCGGCCGACGAAGGCGTTCCGCTGTGGTGAAAACCCCGAGCTCGCAGCCACTTTCGCTCAACGGACTCTGATATGACAGGCCTGACCGAACATCTGCGGGACGCGGCGGCTGCGGGCCTGCTGCCCGAGCTCACCGATATCCGCGCGGAAGGTGCCGACGAGGAAGCTCGTGAGATCGCGGCGGGCCCGTACGCTCCAATCTTGGCAGAAGCACTGGCTGCGGCGATGGAGATGGGCCTAGACGAGTGGCACCTAGCTATCGCGAGATTCATCGACGCACTGCCATATCAACGGAGCCTGCTCGCGCTGGCCGGCAGCGTGGATGCACTTCTTGGAAGCAAGCGGATCCTCGAGACGTATGGACCACAGGTGTCCAACGCGCTTCTGCACGACCTCACCACGTTGATCAGCTCCAAACCTCTGCTCGCCGCAGGTCGCTTAGAAGGAGCAGTCCGTCTTGCGATTGCTGGGGCTAGTCCGCCGTTCGCAGTGCTCAGTCACCTGACGGAACTGCCGAAATCGATACCAGAAGAGTTCGCCGAACGTCTCCCTCGGTTGGTCGGGGCAGCCAGCGATTGCTGGGCGAGTAATGATGTCATCGCCGCGGCGCTGCACGGCGCATTGGAAGAGTTGCGCCACGATCCTGCCGCTGGAATAGACGCCGTGTATGAATTGGGTTGCTGGGGAATACGTTCCGCACTCAATGCGGAATCCTTGCCGTCGGCAATGCATGCATTAACGACCGCCCGGGCGGATTTCACAACTGTCGATGCCGCCGAGGAAGGCCGCCATGACGCGCAGACGTATGCTGCCGCATGTGACGCACTGCTTGCGTTCGCGGCTCAGGATAAGGCCCGGATGGCGGATGCTAGTGGACGACTTGATGAATCGCTGAGTCAGCGGAGTGCGTGGCTCAGCGGGATGCATGCGCCGGCCTGGCTGCAGCCCAGACTTGCTGCGGAACTATCGTGGCGACGACTGGTACTGCTACTGCAGGCAGCAGCGAATCGCTTGGACGAAATCGTCTGGCTCGATGTCTGGGAAGCACTTTCCACTGTTCTCGATGCCTATGCACAATCACGGACAGCACGCCCACTACCCGGCTTGCTTGCGTCACCCGGACTGGCAGCCGTCGTCGAGCCGACGATCGAGAATGCGCTTCTGGAAAAGCAAAGCCTGCTCGCCGCATTGCGGCGTGTGTGCGTTGAGGTGCCGAGTGCGGACCCACTACCCTTTGATCGAGCTACCGCCGATCAGCTTCTCGGTCGAATCGAGGTCGTTGCGGCACGATCGCGCGAAAGCGAATCTGTTACAACAGAATTGGACGGCGACAAGGACGATGACGACGAACCCGTCGACTCGCCTCGGCTGTACCTTCTTGCACCGTCGCTCGTTCATGTCCTTGGTGCGGCACACGCCGAGGACCTCGCAAACGGATTGACCGACAGCAAGCTTCGGTTGTTGGAAGGCGTTGTACAAACGAGGGAACTCGCCCGATCGCGAACCTCGCATCCGGTCCTGGATAGCCTTCTCGACGACTTGCTTCAGCAGATGGCACAGTCACCGGACTTTGTTGGTGAGACACGAAAAAGCTTTGGTCTGCTTCTGGAGCAGACTCTGTTGTTTCTCCTTAGCCGCGCTGACCTCACAACCAAGACATGGGGACTGGGGGAGAAGATTAAGGACTATCGGCGAGTGCTAGAAGACGGTGACCCGCGGCCTGTTGAGGCTGATCTGCAGTACGACTTCCATCAATGGCTCCAAAGCGGTCCATTGAGTGGATTGGTCGCGGTAGAGCGGAGTGATATCGCAATCGGTCGCGCGGACGTCATTGTCACCTTTGGCACCGTTCGATACCTCACCGAGATCAAGAGAGAACTTACCGCTTCGGATCCGAACGATCTGGAAGAAAAGTACCTTCACCAAGCTGCCGAATACGGCAATACAAACGTGCCTTTCGGGCAACTGCTCGTGCTTGACCTGACCCCACACCCCGACGGCACGCTGAGGCTTGACGAGTCGGTATGGCTAGCCAAGCACTGCCCGGCTGGCGCCACTAGAGAGCGCATGGTGGTAGTCGGAGTCGTTGCAGGCAACCGCCTGACTCCCAGCGGTCTCTCCACGTAGCTACCCGTTGGCCGTCGCGGAAGGTCACTCCTCTATCTCTCGCTAGATGGACCGGCAGAAAGGGCGGCGCACGATTTCTCGATTCGGCGACGTTCCGTCACGTGTGGTGCCACTCTCGATGAAGAGCAGTGATGCTCTTGGAGCACGTGATGTCGGTTTGTGTGGATGTCGACGTATCTTCCGCGGTGATCGCGTTTCGGCCCGCCGCGGGGGAAGAGCGGTGTCTGCCGGCCGGTCGTGTGCCTGCGTCGGCGTTGTTGGCGGCGAGTCCGTGGCGGACGTTTCGGTGGTATTTCGGTCAGCGGCACTATTCGGGGACGTATTGGTCGTCCACGACAGGTGATCACGTTATCTATGAGTCGCGGCTGGAGCTGTCGTGTCTGATCCGCGCAGACTTCGAGCCAGATGTACGTGCGATGGTCGCTCAGCCATTCTTGTTGAGCGCCGACGTCGGAGGTCGGCTCCGTCGGCACATTCCGGACTATCTGTGGGACACCGTCGATGGCCCGGTAGTCGTGGACGTGGTGCGCGCGGAGCGACTGGCTCATCCGGATGTTGAGGCGTTGTGCGCGTGGACTAGCGAAGTCATCAGCTCGCTTGGCTGGGATTACCAGGTGGTGTCCGAGCTGGCGCCAGTGCGGTTCGCGAATATCCGCTTCTTGGCGGGCTTTCGGCGCGACTGGTTGGTGTCTTCAGAATTGCGCGAGACGGTCCGGCTGGCGATACCGGTATTCATCGGTCATCCAATTGCACACGCGGCGAGCGCTTTCCCGGAACTCTCGCCTCCGCTGTGTCGCGCTGCGGTCTTGAACTCGCTATGGCGCCACGAACTGTCCGCTGGCCTCGATGAACCGTTGAGTTCGTCGACGATATTGGAGAGGCCATGAAACCTGCTGCGGCCGACGTGCGGATCGGCACCCGGTTTGTGTACGACGGCGAGATCGCGGAAGTGGTCGAATTGCACTACGCGCGGGGTGATGTGGTGCTGGCGACGAAGGATCTCCGCACGGGAACGTTTCGGCGAATCGCTCTGAAAGAGTTGATGTTTTCAGATCAAGTCCGCCTGCTCGGCGACGACCTGAATCCTGAACTATCCGACTATACGACCCCGGCGGCCGTGGTGTGGGATGCGGCCTCGGAAGCCGAACGATGTGTTGCTCGTGAGCGTGCGGCGCATGTACGCGAAGTGCTGACCGGCTATCGCTCGGGCAATGCGCGGACCGCTTCAGCGTTCGAGCCGCGAGCCGCGTACCGGCTCAATACTGCTCGTACCGAGCGCATTGCTGCCAAGGCCCGTGAATTGCATTGCGGATTCCGCACGGTCGAGCGGCCCGGATCATTGCGGACCGAGCTCGTTTCGCAGTCTTCGAGCGCATCGCGCTCGACATCATGATCGAACACACTGACTCATCCCGTCCCAGCAAGCAGCACATCATTGCCCAGGTACGAGCCCGCATCGCCGCTACCTATGGCCCCGGCGTGATTCGGCTGCCCGGAAAGTCCACGGCCTACACAATTCTGGACAACCTCGAGCGACGCCATCCGATCTTTCATCATTCGTCAAAACGTAACCGGGACATCGCTGCTCGACCGCTTGAGGCCTACGGCATGCTGCGCCCAGCGCGGCCGGGGGAGTACGTGTTGATGGATACCACGCGCCTGGATGTGTTCGCGATGGACCCGCAGACGCTGCGGTGGACGAGCGTGGAGTTGACGGTCGCGATGGACTGGTATTCGCGATGCATCACCGGATTACGGCTGACCCCCGGGGCGGCGAAGGCCTTTGATGCCGCCACTGTGCTCTATCAATGTCTGCGGCCGGCTCCGGCGGGGCGGGGTTGGCCGGCTGAGGCGGTGTGGCCGCCGCACGGGATCCCGAAATCGGTTCTGATCGACGCCGAGGCGTTGGATGCTGAGAGTGTCTTCGCCGCGTCACCGGCGATCGCGCCCGAGACCGTGGTGGTCGATCACGGCAGGATCTACGTAGGGGAGGCGTTGACCAGTGCGTGCCGGCAAGCGGGGATATCGATCCAGCCGGCCAGGATTCGCACGGGGCGAGACAAGGGACCGGTGGAGCGGTTCTTCCGCACGGTTCGGGAGGGGTTCTCGCAAGAGCTGCCCGGCTACAAGGGCCCCGACGTGTACTCCCGTGGGCTGTCACCGGAAACAGAGGCCTACTTCTTCCTCGACGAGCTCGAAGCGCTGATGCGGGAGTGGGTGGCGTGCGTCTATCACCGGCGCCCCCATGACGGAATCGGAGAACCGGGGCTGTGGTCGTTGGGCATGTCACCGGCGCAGATGTTTGAACACGGCATCGCTCGGGCCGGCTATCTGCAGGTGCCCCGCGATCCCGACCTGGCGTATCGCTTCCTGCCGGTGGTGTGGCGCACCATCCAGCACTACGGCGTGGAAGTCAACGGCCGGATCTATCGGGGCCGCGTGCTCGTCGACTACGTCGGCAAGAAGAGCCCCTTCACTGAGCAGAAGGGCAAGTGGCCGTTTCAGGTCAACCCCGATGACATCCGCCAGATCTTCTTCTTCGATCTCCACCACACCCGAACATGGCACCCACTGCTGTGGACACACGCATCCCTGTTGACGGCACCGATGAATGAGGACGGCTTGGAGTTCGCGCGCCGGCTCGCCAAAGCAAGACACCCCGTGTTCGACGATCAGTTGGCGCTGGCGGAGCTGTTGGAACGACGCAATCTGAGCCAGGGCCGGACCCCAGCGGAACGTCGCGCCGCCCTGCGGGTGTGTCGCGAACAGTCCTCTCTGGAAACCGATTTGGCCGCTGCGATCAGTGTCAGCGCGCTTCCGACCGCACAGCGGGTCCTGGCCGGCATCGACCCCGCCCAGGCAGCCGCTGATGAGGCCGCATCCATCGGCGACGATCTCGATGATGTCCCGTTCGCTGCCGCCGACGGCGTGTACGACGACACCCTGGAGGACCTGTGACCACCAAGACGGCGGCGCCGCCGCCGGTGTCCCATCTGGACAACCTCACCCTGGCGCGGAAGGAAGGCTGGGGTGACTTCGTGCACGCGCCTGCGCGTGTGCGCCCGGAATCGCTGTCCAAGAGCCAGATTCGTCGACTCGGGGAGGGCGGTGCCGACGAGTACAACCGTCGGCGCACGGATTGGCACAATAACCTGGGCCCGTTCAAGACCCCGATGCTCGTCTCGGTCCACGAAGCGTTGTGGGACATCGTGGACTGCAACCAGCAAGACGGCCAGCACGCCAAAGGCTCCGTCGCTATCGACGGCTACCCCGGCCTTGGAAAAAGTTGTGCCGTCGAAGAATTCGCCAAGAAATATCACCAGCGTGAAGTCGCCCGCTACGGTGACTACACCCGCGCCGGCGACGAACGGTGGCCGGTCTGCCGGGTCGGCTTGCGCGGCAACACCAGCATGAAAGACTTCAACACCGCCCTGTGTGACTTCTACGCCCACCCCGGCCGGCGGCGCGGACCACGACACTATTGGGGAAATGGGCGCTGGACTGTGTCCTGAGCTGCGAGACCCGGCTGTTGATCGTCGACGACGTGCACTTCCTACACTGGCAACAACACGGCGGAATCGAGATCAGCAACCACTTCAAATACATCGCCAACGATTTCCCCGTCACCCTGTTACTCATCGGAGTTGGGCTGGGGGAGCGCGGGATTCTCATGGAAGGCCCGGCCTACGAAGACGCTGTCCTCGCCCAAACGCTGCGCCGCACCACCATGCTCGACATGCGGCCCTACGCGGTGAACACCGAGCGGGCACGGCGCCAGTGGCGCACCCTGTTGAGCACTGTGGAAGAACGATTGATCCTGGCCAACAAGCGCCCCGGGATGCTCACCGACGGCGAGATGCTCGATTACCTGTTCATCCGCAGCACCGGACACATCGGTTCGCTGATGGAACTCATCCGGCGCGGCTGCGCGCGGGCGATCCGCACCGGCACCGAATCATTAACGCGCACAGTGTTGGACGCGTTCCGCATTGACAGCGCTGCCGAGCGCGCTCGGGCCGAGCTGGAGATCGCGTTTCGCGCTCGGCGCCTCAGCGCGCAACCGAAGACAGCCCGCGCCAGGGTGTCGTGAATTCGTTCATGATCGGAGCTCGACCGCCCGACGGCCGGTCACTGTTATCGGATCTTGAGGCCCTGTCCCGGCGGCAATCGGACGCCGATCCGGAGGGTCTGCGGACTCTTCCGCTGCGCACGGATCCGTTGCCCGGTGAATCGTTGCACTCTTGGCTGCAAGCCTGCGCAGTGCGGCTCGGCGTCTGCGTGAGCGATCTGTACGACCATATGGGCCTGCGTGGTGGGGACCTTCGCCGGCGCGTCAATGTCGAGAATGTGATCCTCGAGGATAGGGCCGTGCTCAGTGCTGTCACCGGCTACTCGGCCGCCGACATCCAAGCGCTGACACTGGCGCACTATGCAGCCGTTGCCGCCGAGATCTTCGGGCCACCAGAGCGGTTGACCACGCTGGCTCGATGGCACCGCGTCGCCGGATCCCAATTCTGCCCGCAGTGCCTGGCCGCCAGCGGGGGCCGGTGGAAGCTGGAGTGGCTGCTGATCTGGACGTTCGCCTGCACCCAGCATCGCTGCCTGCTGGCAGATCGCTGCCCGACCTGCGGTCGCCGCCAAGGAACGCGGCCGTTGACTGGGCAGACGCCGCCGCGACCGGGTCACTGCCACTGCCCGGTCCCTGGTACCGGCCGGACCCGCGCCCGCTGCGACGCAGACCTAGGACAGGCCCCCGTCATGGAACTGGGTGCTGATCATCCCGCGCTGGCCGCGCAGAGCGCCATGTCCGCCCTCCTGGCCAGTGGAGTCGTCACGTGGGGTGCCTACCGCCGCCACGCCCGGCCCACAGCCGACGTCCTGGCCGATATCCGGCTGCTGGGACGCAACATCCTGGCCGCGGTGCCCGGTCACTACCTGGACCAGCTTGTTCCGCCCGATCTCGTCGCCGAATACAGCACGGCGCTCAGCCCCCACCCGATGCGCCGCAAGGACACAGCCGTCAGCTCGCACCAGTGGTCCACCGGGCCGCCCATCATCAGAGCCGTGGCCATCTCCGCCGCGCTGCAGGTCTTGGGCTCATCCGATCGTCACACCGCCGCCGCGCCGCTGGCGCAACTTCCCAGCGATGTCGACCGCTACGACCTGCACCGGACATCGATGTCCGACGACCCCGGCACCCAAACGGCAAGTCCGGTCCTGCAAGCGATTCAGCTGATCGCCGCCGAGGCGCAACTCAGCCCTGTCGATCAACTCCACTACCGGCTCGGAACCCCGTTCCCGCAGCGGCCACGTAACGACGGCGCCCGCCGCCACCGCCTGCTGCGGTGCACGCCGTCAATGCTGTGGCCCAGCTGGGCGTTGCGACTGTGCCCCCGGTCGTTCTACCAACCCTCCGCGCGCACCGCACTATCGGTGGCCGTACTGCTGGTATCCACCAGTCTCGACGTCGACGAGGCGGCAGCGATATTGGGCAATGGGGTGACGCCATACAACGTCGTCTTCCTGCTCTGGCGTCTCAAAACATCAGGACGCTGGGAGGACATCCGAACCGCGCTCATCCGCCTCTCCGACCATCTGGACCGCGACGGCGCACCGATCGACTACGACCGCCGACGCCGACTCAACTACACCGGACTGCTGCCTGAGGCGCAGTGGAAGACGTTGTCCGCAGCATCCGGATACAGCCGCAAGGGCTCGCCACTGCGCGCCGATATCTGCGTGAGCAAGTGAGTGGGGTACCTGAGGCTGCCGCGGATGATTACCGAGCCTCAACCATCGGCGCACATCTGAATGAGTTCCCTCGGCGACTCACCCCTGCACTGTCCGAAGGCCTGCACGCCTGCGCAGTGAACTTCCTTGCGGGACAAGGTATCCACGATGAACCCGTCGCGTGGGAGCCGCCAATAGACCTGATAGACACACTAGGCCTGCCCGGATGTGGCATCGACGACATCGACATCACGCGCCTACACCGGCTGGTCCCCAATGAACGATTGCGAATACCGACTATTGCGCGACGCCTTGACGTGAACACTGGCCTCGTCCGGTACGCGCTCGAGCGGTGTCCTGCACCGCCTCGAGTGCCGACACCGCAGACACCGCGCGTCGGGGCCCTGCGACCGGGCCGCGCCTATCAGCGTGCCGTGCAGGCGCTGCCCGCGGACCGTCTGCGCGAGCTCTACGTCGATGAGCGAAAGAGCCTGCGCACCATCGGCGCCATCGTGGGCGTCAGCGACTCCACGGTGAAGAGGCTTGCCCGGGACTACGGCCTCACCCTCCGCAAGCCGGGCGGGAAAGCCAGCCACTCCGTAGACCCCAACTGGCTCTACACCGAATACATCACCAAACACCGGTCCATGAATGACATCAGCCACGAACTCCACATGGGCCCGGTAACGCTCACTACCCTCGCGACCAAACACGGTATCCCGGTGCGTACCCGCAGCCGCCGCACGCGTGCCGAGCTCGCCGCCAATCACATCATCCCAGCCGTCTTGGTCCCTGCTCTGATCGGACACGGCGGCTGGGAGCGACTGCAGCGCTTCGCGGTCATCGCACAGCATCACCGTTTCGTTGACGCGGGCCACGTGCTGGGAACAAACGTTCCTGCCGTCGCCAGCACTGTCCAGCGACTGGAACGCGACTTCGGGCACGACCTTGTGCTCCGATCACCGGTACGGCTCACCTATTTCGGCACAAACGTACTTGCAGCGATCACCGAACTCGCACACCACGGCGGCCCCTAAACACCTACCGCACCACTCACCACGGGGGTCTGCTTTCGCAGACTACCCACCGCTTGTCCAGCGATGACGGGACTGCCCCGAGTTCAGTTGACTCGCGGGGTGTGAATTCAGGCCGCGGTTGCGACTGATGTGTGGAGCAGTTCGAACTCTATCGGGGTAAGCCTGCCAAGTGCGCGTTGCCGGCGGCGACGGTGGTAAGTCCGCTCGATCCAGGACACGATCGCCAGGCGTAGTTCGGCGCGGGTGGACCATCGGTGTCGGTCGAGCACGTTGCGTTGCAGCAGGGCGAAGAACGACTCCATTGCGGCATTGTCACCGCACGCTCCGACTCGTCCCATCGATCCGTGTAACCCGTTGTGTGACAGTGCGTGGACGAACTTCCGAGATCGAAATTGACTAGGTTCAACCGGTCGAAGCAACACCCTGAAAATTTGGAGGGTGTTCGATGGTTCGTCGGCAGCAAGCAGCGGATCGTGCGGTTGCGCGTGCGATGAGGTCGCCGGGGGCGCCGCGGCTTCAGCGCGAGATCGAGCGGTTGTTTTGGATCGAGATTGCCAAGGGCCTCTTGCCGGCGGTCGCTGCCCTCGCTGTCGGCGTGTCGGCGCCGGTGGGGCAGCGGTGGTTCCACAACGCTGGCGGCATGCCACCGTTCGATCTCACGCCATTGTCGGGACGTTACCTGTCTTTCCATGAGCGCGAGGAGATCGCGCTGCTGAGGGTCCAAGGTGCTGGAGTCCGCCGGATCGCTGGGGCGATTGGTCGAGATCCCTCCACCGTCTCGCGTGAGCTGCGCCGCAACGCTGCCACTCGCGGATACACATCGGAGTACCGCGCGTCGGTTGCACAGTGGAAGGCCGAGCTGAGCGCCAAGCGCCCGAAGCCGGCCAAACTAGTCACCAATGAGAGGCTGCATGCCTATGTCCAGGAACGGTTGTCGGGCCAGATAAGCAGACCCGACGGTTCGATCGTGGCCGGGCCGCAGCGACCGCGATGGACCGGCAACAACAAGCCACACCGCAAAGACCGAGCATGGGTGCAGGCCTGGAGTCCAGAGCAGATTGCCAACCGGATCAAGCTCGACTTCCCCGATGATGAGTCCATGCGTATCAGCCACGAGGCGATCTATCAGTCGCTCTACATTGAAGGCCGCGGTGCGCTCAAGCGCGAGCTGGTCTGGTGTCTTCGCACCGGGCGAGCTCTACGCGCGCCACGGGAGCGGTCCCGCCGCAAGGCCTGGGCGCACGTCACACCGGAGACGCTGATCAGCGAACGCCCCGCAGAAGTTGCTGACCGCGCGGTTCCTGGGCACTGGGAAGGCGATCTACTGATCGGACTGGAGCGCTCAGCCATCGGCACCGTCGTCGAACGCACAACGCGATTCACCATGCTCGTCCACCTGCCCCGCGAGCAGGGTTACCGGCACAGGCACACGATCAAGAACGGTCCAGCCCTGGCTGGCTACGGCGCGATCACCATGAAAAACACACTGGCCGAGACGATGTCGACTCTGCCAGCTCAGCTGGCGCGATCTCTGACCTGGGACCGAGGCAAGGAGATGTCCGCGCACGCCCAGTTCAAGGTGGAGACGGGTATACCTGTGTTCTTCGCCGACCCGCAATCACCATGGCAACGCGGAACGAATGAGAACACCAATGGTCTTTTAAGGCAGTACTTTCCGAAGGGCACCGACCTCTCCCGATGGACCGCAGAAGACATCGAAGCCGTCGCTCACGCCCTCAACACCAGACCCCGCAAGACACTCGGCTGGAAAACGCCCGCGGAGGCATTCAACGACCAGCTACTCTTGCTCCAACAAGCCGGTGTTGCGACAACCGATTGAATCCGCCTTGGCTGCCTCTGTCGGAGTGGACAATCGTCGAAACCGGCGAACGCAAGGCCACGGCGTTGGTCAAGGCGGCCACCGCCAGTGAGGACTTCATGCGGGAGTCGATCGAGTAGCCGACGATTCGGTTGGAGTAGACGTCTTTGATGGCGCAGAGGTAGAGCTTGCCTTCATCGGTCCGGTGCTCGGTGATGTCGGCCAGCCAGACCTGGTTGGCGGCCTGGGCGCTGAACTGACGTTGCACGAGGTCGTCGTGTACTGGTGGTCCGGATCGGCGGTTCAGTCCACGCTTCTTGGCGAAGATCGACCAGATTCGTTCCTGCGAGCACAGCCGCGCGACGCGGTTCTCGCCGGCGGTGATCCCACGGTCGGGCAACTCATCAGCGATGAACCGGTACCCGAAGGCGGGATCATCGGCGTGGATGTCGCGGGCGGCGTTGATCAGGTGCGCATCATCCCAATCACGCTGCGATACAGGAGCTTTCCGCCATTTGTAGAACGCCTGGGTAGAGAATCCCAGGACCCGGCAAGTCACCGTGACGGGTATCCCGTCGGCGGCAAGGTCAAGGACCAGCGGGTACATCATTTTGGGTTGGCGTCCCGCGACAAGTATCCGACCGCGCGGCGCATCACCTCAGCCTCCTGCTCGAGGAGCTTGATTCGCTTGTGCGCCTCACGCAGCTGCGCTGCTACGTCCTCGCCGGCTGCGGCAGGACCGGGCCGGTCGACACCGTCCTCGCGGTCGGCGATCTTGAGCCAGCGGTGCAGGCAGGCCTCCGAGATCCCGAAGTCCTTCGCGATCTGGCGCATCGGCGCCTCACCCTTGCGGGCCACAGCGATGACATCAGCACGGAACTCGGCAGGAAACGGCTTCGGCACGAGATTGATCCTTCCAGCAAGGACGAATCCTCACAGGTCAGGAGTCAACCAAACCGGGGGCAGTCCCGACCCAATGCCGAACCGCCACCAGCGCCGCACTACTAGTAATACCCAACGGGTAGTGCACTACTAGTAATACACTGCGTCTGACGTGTCGCGTTGCGTGAGGAAGCGCGCCGCATGGCTTCGGCGACCGACAATCTCCAGCCAAGCCCTGAGAAGTGTCGGCCGCGCAGGTACTCGTGCTAAGGAGCCGTGAGTGCCACAGCAAGCTTCGCCGTACTCTGCCGGGCCCACTCCCGTCCGGACGTTACCGCTGCGGGTACAGCCGGCCGCGGGGGAGTCCCTCGACTCGTGGGTGGACGCCCTGGCCAGCCGCCACGGTGTGACGGTCATCGACATCATGCAATTTCTGAACATCGACCCTCGCGCGACGAGGGGAGCGGCGTGGGCCGAGGCGGAAGCTGACCATCTCGCACTGACTGCCGGGGTGCCACGCGACGAGATCCGGGCCATGACATGGCAACACCTGACCGCAACCGGCACAACAATATCCGGCGGCGTCACGCTGCCCGTGCACACGTTCGTTCAACCCGTTTCCCGGTTCTGCCCCCACTGCCTGAGCGGCACCGGCGGCCGCTGGAAATTGAGCTGGCGATTACGCGCCGCGATTGCCTGCCCGATCCATGGATGCCTCCTCGCGGAGGTGTGCCCACGCTGTCGCAGCCCCCAACGTCGACACCCCGCCTACCGCAACTGCGTTCCGCATCTCGGGCACTGCGCCAACCGCGTCCATCACGGGCGCGACAACCAGCCCTGCGACTACGACCTATGTCACACCACCGTCAAGTACCTGCCCCGCAACCACGTACTCCTCATCGCCCAGCGCCGCCTCGACGCCATGATTGGACCACCGCGATCGCCTCTACCGATCTATGGAGCCGACCGCCCGCCGGCCGCAGCGATCCTCTACGACATTGGCTTTCTCGCCGACCTGCTTGTCGCCGCCGCGCCCACACAAACCCTGTTGGGGTATGCGGTCAGATGCTGGTCGAATACCCCTGAGTGCCCTCTACCAGTCTCGGCGTCAATACCCCGCGGCATACTGGCAGTGGCCTCAGCGGTCGCTCTCTTGTCATCGCACAATGGCGACCAAGCGACCGCGTCAATGCACAAGATCTGCGGCGGCGCACTCGTTGTCGCGTCGCGGAGCTTCGGAAAAGGCAGACGATCGCGGCTGACCCCCACCGTACAGGCCCTCACCGCGCCGATCCACATCACCGGTATCACACACAAACAAACCCCCGGCACGGCGCGCATGCCGGTGCACGCCGCTGAGAAGGTCGCTGCACGCACCGCCGACCCTTCACGGCTGTGCGAAACTCACAACGGATGATGTATCACTAGTAGGGCTGACTTGAATCGACGGTACCGACACGCTGAGCACCGTGCCTACCCGCCCAAGCCAGAACGACCCCGAACGGGTCGCGCAATGGGAATACTGGCGCGAGGTGGTTGGTGCCAACATCCGCAAGCAGCGCCTCAAAGCAGGCTTCAGCCAAGAAGAACTGGCGTTTGTGCCGGCACCTCGAGGTCGCCGAGTCGACGTGGCATCGCTGGCTTGCCTAGTACGGCGGGATGAAGGCCAACGAGGCGAAGCGGCTCAAGAGCTTGAGGCCGAGAACGCCCGGCTTAAGAAGTTGGTTGCTAACCAGGCCTTGGACATCGACATGCTCAAGGATCTCTCGGCGGACGCTCCTATAGATGTCAAATGCTGATTTTGGCGTAATCGGCGCGTAGTGCGTGAAAGATTTCGCGGGCCAGGTAGCGCTTCTGACAGCGAATGATTTCGGGCATGGACAGGCCCTCTGCGGTTCGGCGGTCGGCGTAGGCGCGGCTGCGCTGGTCGTAGCGAAGGCGCACGACGGCGGCGATGTGTAGCGCACTGTTGCCGGCCCGGTCGCCGCCGCGGTGCAGGCGGTGTCGGTTGGTTTTGCCCGACGACGCTGGGATCGGGGCGACGCCACAGAGGTGGGCGAACGCGGCTTCGCTGCGTAGCCGGTCGGGGTTGTCACCGATGGTGATCAGCAACGCGGAGACGGTGTCGGGGCCGAGCCCGAATATGGCGCTGGTGGCAGGTGCGGCCGATTGGGTAAGTTCATCGAGTTGCGTTCGTAGAGAGCGTGTTTCGGTGTCGAGATGTTGAACCCGCAGGGCTATCGACCGCAAGGCGAGTTTTGCGGCTTGGATGGGCTCGGTGAGGTTGGCCAGGTCAGGCCGCAGACGTGCGCAGGCAGCGACAAGCTTCGCTGATGACAGGGGCCGCAGCTGGGTGCGCAACGGCTCGGGGGCGGTGATGACTATCGACCGCAGGGTGTTGAGTGCGGCCGTGCGGGCCTTGACTGCTCCGTTGCGGGCAACGCGCAGCATCCGGATGGCTTCGATCGGACCGTCGGCCAGCTTCGGCGCTCCGCTTGCCGTGCCTGCCAACACGGTTCGTGCAGCCGCTTCAGCGTCGATCGGATCGCTCTTGCCGCGTTGCCGGCGGATGCGACGGTCAGGACGCGGTACCTCGAGCACGTCGATGCCTTGATCGTGCAGGTAGCGGGCCAGCCCTGCCCCGTAGGCGCCGGTTCCTTCGACACCGACCTGCCCAAGCTTTCCGTGTGCGCGCATCCATGTCAGCATCGATGCGTAACCGGTGGGTGTGGCGGGGAATTCGGCATCGGCGATCAGTCGGCCGTTGAGGTCGATGACTGCGGCGTGATGCGTTGCCGTGTGCGTGTCGACGCCGCCGATGATGGATCGTTTGCTGCGTGCCATGTTAGGGCTGGTTCCTCTCGTTGGCCGGGTGTCGTGCCGAGAGGTGGACAGGCCAGTGATGAGCCGCGGACGAGCACGCTCCTATCAGGTCACACCCTTCGCGCCGAAGCCCGAGTTCTTTTCTGTGGTGGGCACCGGTCCGAGGCTCGACAGGTCCTTTGAAAGGCACTCGATCGGCCAGGAAATTTCGGAGTCACAACCTCGGGACGGCGTCCAGAAACCATCATCAGTGGAAACTTCTGACCCCGAACCGCAAGCGCAGTGCCGTCATTGCGCTGCGTGAGCGGTTCGGGGTATCTGAGCGCCGAGCCTGCTTAGTCGTCGGTGTGCACCGCTCCACGATGCGGCTGACACCGGCGCCGGTCACCACCGAGGAGACCGAGCTGCGGGCCTGGTTGCGCCGGTTCTCCACCGACCGACCGCGCTGGGGGTGGCGCCGGGCAGCGAAGATGGCCCGCCGAGCCGGCTGGAAGGCCAACAACAAGCGCATCCGTCGACTGTGGCGTGAGGAGGGCCTGCGGGTGCCTCAGCGGCGCCGCAAGAAGCGGCCGACCGGGATCGGTGTCGCCGTGGGGGCGATGTCGCCGATCCGGCCGAATGTGATCTGGGCGATGGACTTTCAGTTCGACACCACCGCCGACGGTCGCACCCTCAAGATGTTGAACGTCATCGACGAGTTCACCCGCGAAGCCCTCGCCATCGAGGTCGATCGCAGCATCGATGCTGACGGGGTCGTGGCTGTGCTGGATCGGCTGGCTCTGCTTCACGGGGCGCCGTATTACGTGCGTTTCGATAACGGCCCCGAGTTCGTGGCGCACGCCGTGTCTGATTGGTGCCGATTCAACAGTGCCGGTTCACTTTTCATTGATCCGGGGTCGCCGTGGCAGAACGCGTGGATTGAGTCATTTAACGGCCGACTGCGTGACGAGCTGCTCAACCTGTGGCGGTTCGATTCGCTGCTGGAAGCCCGAGTGATCATCGAGGACTGGCGCTGCGATTACAACGCCAACCGGCCCCACTCCGCCCACGGCGACCGCACCCCAGCCGAGTTTGCCCTACAGTGGGCCACGACCCACCAACCGAAAGTCGCATAGCGACTGGACCACCAAACGGGTCCCCCTCACCGCCATGGTGGCGCTGTCACGACAGCTCGCAAAGGAACTCGCACCGCATGTCAGGGTCAACGCACAGTGTCCGGATATCACGAGTGAAGAGGGAACGTTGAAGCTCGAAGCGATGCGTACCACTATTGGACAAGGTGCCATCAAGGCGAATGGGACGTGCTCGGGAGGCAGCAAGTGGTGCCCTGTATCTCGCCTCGGAAGCCTCGAGCGACAGCACCGGGCAGGTGCTGTTCGTTGGTGGCGGGCGAACCGAACTCATTAGCCCGGACTGATCACTCGCTGGGCGTTGCGGCGTTTGCTCATGGAGAGCGCCTTGCAGCAGCGAGCCGTGTCGATGTTCCATTGGGTGTGGTGGAAGAACAGTGGAATCGTGACCACCTTGCTGTTGCGTATGGCGGACTCTTTGGTGAGCCAAGCGTATTGATCGGCCCCACCAGTTGTCGACGACGGTCGAAAACCAGGCCAGACGCGACGGGGTGGTTTCTAGGGACGGTCGCAACACTTCTCTAG
Source organism: Mycobacterium sp. ELW1 (assembly GCF_008329905.1). NCBI lineage: Bacteria > Bacillati > Actinomycetota > Actinomycetes > Mycobacteriales > Mycobacteriaceae > Mycobacterium > Mycobacterium sp. ELW1. Next base: position 1,374,989 of record NZ_CP032155.1, read on the forward strand.
ATTCTGGAGGTTGTGTTGGCATCGTCGCGTCGGGTGAAGAAGGGGCCGGGGCGGCGTCCGCTGTCGGCCAAACGTCAGCGATTCATGGAGTTGCGGGCCAGAGGGTGGAGCATCCGTGCCGCGGCCCGGGAAGTCGGTGTGTCCCGGTCCGCGGCGACGAACTGGACCAGCGGTTACAAGGTCGTCCGCAACGGCGTCGAAATCAGGTTCGTCCCACCGTTGGATCGGCTCGAGGTGCGCGAGATCAGCCCGCGCTACCTGTCCCAGGACGAGCGCATCGAGATCGGTGATTTACGGCGCGCCGGATTGAGCATGCGGGCGATTGCCAAGCGTCTCGGCCGAGCGCCGTCAACAATCTCCCGGGAGTTGCGGCGCAACGCGCCGACCGGCCGCGGATACCGACCTTTCGATGCTCATCGCCACGCGGCTGCGCGTCGAGCCCGTCGCCATCGACGCCGAGTCGACGTCAATGTTGAGCTGGGCCGCGTGGTCGCCGAGCTGCTCGGTCGGCGGTGGAGCCCACAGCAGATCAGCCGGCACCTCAAGTTGCGCTTCCCCGCTGATCGGTCGATGTGGTTGTGCCATGAGAGTATCTATCAGGCTGTCTATCAACCGAATTCGCGGTTCCTAAGACCATCGCGTTAGCGGAGGTGTCAGATGGTTTGTGTAAGGGGTGTGGTGTCCTGACGGAGAGTCGACACTGATGACTGTGATTGATCCTGAAGCTCGTGAGCAGCGGCGTCGTGAGATGAAAGCGGCCACCGACAAGCTCAGGGCCTCCGGCGCCCTAGATGATTTGTTCGCCAAGATTGACGCCGGTGAGGTTGAACTCGACGGCCATGACGGGCTGATCCAGCAGCTGATCAAAGCCGGGCTCGAACGCGGCCTGCAGGCCGAACTCACCGATCACCTCGGCTATGAACGCGGCGATCCCGAGGCCAGTTTGATCCCGAATTCCCGTAACGGCTCGTATCCGAAAACGGTGGCCTCTCAGGTCGGCGATGTCGAGCTGGCGATCCCGCGTGATCGTGACGGCACGTTCTCACCGACGTTGGTGCCCAAGGGATCTCGCCGCCTTGGCGGCCTGGATGAGATGATCATCTCGCTGTATGCCGGCGGGATGACACTCCGCGATATCGAACATCACCTGGCTGCCACGATCGGCACCGACATCAGTCGCGAGACGTTGTCGAAGATCGTCGATGAGATCAGTGACGAAGTTCTGGCCTGGCAGCGCCGGCCGCTGGAACCGTTCTATCCGGTGATCTACCTCGACGCCCTGGTCGTCAAGGTCCGCGACGGCGCCCACGTCCGCAATAAACACGCCCACCTGGCCGTGGGCGTCGATATGGACGGCATCAAGCACGTCCTGGGGATCTGGGTCCAAGCCGCTGAAGGGGCGAAATTCTGGGCGGGGGTGTGCGCTGAGCTGGCCAACCGCGGCGTGTCCGATGTGCTCATCGTCTGCTGTGACGGGCTGACCGGCTTCCCCGAAGCCATCGAGGCGACCTGGCCAGCGGCGACGGTCCAAACCTGTGTGGTGCATCTGATCCGCACCGCGATGCGGTTCGTGTCCTACAACCAGCGCAAAAAGGTCGCCACCGCCCTTAAACCGATCTACCAAGCCCCCGACGCCGAATCCGCTCTGGCTGAACTGGAAGATTTCGCCAAATCCGAACTCGGACAACAAAACCCGCACACCATCGCCGCGTTCCGCAACGCGTGGGAGCGGTTCACCCCGTTTCTGGCGTTCCCGCCCATGCTGCGCCGGGTCATCTACACCACGAACTCGATCGAATCGCTGAACTACCAGCTCCGCAAGATCATCAAAAACCGCGGCCATTTCCCCAGTGACGACTCCGTGGTCAAACTGCTCTGGCTAGCCATCTGCACCATCGAAGACAAACGAGCCCGAGAACGCGAAAAACAACGAGGCAAACCCCTCACGCAACGCACCGGCCCCGGCCGACTCATCGAAGGCCAAATCACCACCAACTGGAAACAAGCACTCGGCCAACTCGCCATCGCCTACCCCGACCGAATCAACCCCTACCTCTAGCCCACCCGACCTACCCACTTACACAAACAACTTGACAGGCTCCGGTTAGCGCCGCACCGCCGTTCACCGCTGCGCACCGGTCGAGATCACCGCCGCGCACACCAGCGACAACAGCGCCGGCGGGGACGCTTCCAACAACCCATGCTCACCATCCACGACCGGCCGTTCCTGCCCGTCGACCGGTCACAGGCAGGGCACTGGGAGGGCGATCTCATCATCGGTGACAACCACCTTTCGGCGATCGGCACACTGGTCGAACGCCAGACCCGAACACTGCGCCTCATCCATCTGCCCCGCGCTGACTCTGACTCGCTGCACACCGCTCTGGTCGACCGGATGCGGGACCTGCCGCCCGAGCTCATGCGGTCGATCACCTGGGACCAGGGCACCGAGATGGCCCGACACCTCGCGACCGCTGACAAGCTCGGGGCACCGGTCTACTTCTGCGACTCCCGATCACCCTGGCAACGCGGCACCAACGAGAACACCTATTGGTGCAAAGTGAGTCGTGCCCGAACATCTTCGACGGGAGAGGTTCGGGTTGGGCAGTTGGGTGACTCGGAGAACACGTGCCGCTTCAGGCCTTCCGTTGATTTGTCCACAGCTGTCTATGGGGCGAGAGCCCTGACCGAGAGTGACTTGATAGAAGCCTGCTGAGCCGTCAACTCGCAATAGGTCTGTCCCTCGGTCAGGGCCCTCGCCGCTGTCCCGTCATCCGCGTGGGCAAACGAGAGGACATCACGATGGTGACAGTGGGGATCGACCCGCACAAGCACGTTCATGTCGCAGTGGCCGTCGATGCGGCCGGCAGGCGGATCGGCCAACCACTGACCGTGAAGAACGACGCACTGGTGATCACTAACCTGCTCAAGTGGATTCGGTCGCTCACCGATGACGCGCTCATCACCTGGGCCATCGAGGATGGTCGTGGGTTCGCCCGCCGTCTGGCCGATGGCCTACTACTGGCAGGTCATGAGGTGGTCTGGGTCCCGAGCCGTCTAACCGCAGCCCACCGCAAGCTGCACGCCGCCACCGGTTCCAAGTCCGACCCCACGGACGCTGCGGCTGCAGCTCATGCCGTGATCGCGACTCCCGACCTTGACCGGCACCGCATTGATGAACACGTCCGAGAGCTGCGGGTTTTGGTCGACTACCGCTCCGATGTGGTCAAACGCCGCACCATGGTGATCAACCAGATCAAAGCGCAGTTCCATGTCTGGCTCGACCACACTCCAGGCGACCTGTCACGCACCAAAGTGCTGAACACCCTGACTACACGGTTGGGCGCAGCACCGCTGCGCACTCATATCCGCCAGGCGCTCACCGAGATGATCGCCGAGATCGCCGACCTGAACCGACGTGTTCACGATCTGGACGCGACGATCAAGGATCTCGTCACCCCGCTTGCCCCGACACTCCTTGAGATCACCGGGATCAGCCACAACTCGGCAGCGGTGCTGATCTCCGAAATCGGTGACGTAACACGCTTTTCCACATCAGCCAAACTTGCCCGCTACACGGGCTGCGCGCCAATTCCGGTTTACTCCTCCGACAAAGAGCGCTACCGGCTACACCGAGGCGGGAACCGCCGACTCAACAGCGTGCTCTACACAGCCGCCATCGTGCAGAAGAGATGGCACCCCGCCGCGCAAGAACTACTCGCTCGCCACACACCCGCCAAAGGCGCCCGCGGCGCACGACGCATCCTGCAGCGCCACCTCGTCGACGTCGTACATCGGGCGATGATCACCGACCAGGCGTCATGGCAGCATCAGATCACCCGATATCAGCCCGCCGCTTGACATAGAAGCATCAACGGCCTGCTGCGTGACTACTTCCCCAAGGGCGTCACCCTCGCCAACTATTCGCTGGAGCACCTACTGGCAGTCGAGGACGAACTCAACCAACGCCCCCGAATGGTCCTCCAAGACCGTTGCCTCGCCGATCTATTCGCCACCCTGCTAGCGTCAAGCAGTCCGTTGGTGTTGCGACGTTGACTTGAACCCACCCCGTCGCTACTGGCCGGAACTTCAACCGTCGTCAACACCAGTAGTGGAGGTCACGCTAGCCTGGCGCACCGGTTGCGGGTCGGCGGCTGATGCTGTGCAGATTCACAGTGGTGATTACGTTCGTGGTCCGGCTGGAAATGGGGAGCGGTGAGCCTGGAACGAGAAGCCGATCGTCGAGAAGTGCAAGCGTCATGACCATGCCGATGCCGCCGGCTACCAGCCCAGCAAGACGCAAATAGACGCGACTTACGCGCTCTCCGGCACTTCTCGACAACAAGCCGTTTCCACGTGAAACTGTGTTCGAAACTCTTTATGTCAAAGCGTTGCTTGCGTGCCGAGCAAGGCCGAACTGACGTACGTCGAGGCAGGACCACCGGTTATCAGGCACACCTGAGCGTCCGGGACCGGATTTGGGGAATCGCCCCTGATCTGCCGAACTCCTTCGAGGACAACCTCCATGCCATGAATGAATCCTTCTGCCAGACATCCGCCGCTTGTATTGACCGGCAACTTCCCTTGGGGGCTGGTCAAATTCGAAAGCGTCATGACCTCAGCGACATTCTCCGCGTCGAAGAAACCGTGTTCCATCAACGCCCCGACACCCGCTGGGCTGAAGTTCTCGTAGACCTGTACGACGTCGACGTCGGTGGCGCTGAGACCGGTCTGTTGCCAAAGTCTGGCGGCCACCGAGGAGAAACCGCTGAGGCTGTACTCGCCAAAGTTTTCGACAGCGTCCCCGCCTCGGAAGGGTGCGCCCTGCGCGATCCCCAGGAGGTACACGGGTTGGCGCGATCGCGCACGCGCGGCTTCGGCTGACATCACGATCACCGCTGCGGCTCCGTCGGATTCCCGGGAACAGTCGTACAGACGATAAGGGTCGACGATCATCCTAGAGGCACGATACGTCGTCGGATCGAGTTCGTTGCCGTACGCTCTTGCTCGCGGATTGTTGCGCGCATGGAAGTAGTCGGCAAGTACCAGCGCTTCGACAGCTTCCGCTGGTATTGCGTACTTTTCGAGCATGAGCTTGGAACGGAGGCCGACCATCTGCGCTGCGACGCTAACGCCGTGCGCGAGATAGTGTGGGTCCGCGTGTTCCTGTTCGACACCTGTGTTGAATCGACCGAATTCCCGCTCAGCTATGGTTCGGTACACCACGACGATCTCAGCCTGCCCAGAAATTATTGCTGCCGACGCCATTCCAATCGCGGCGGGTATGCCGCCGCCGCCACCACCGGCGACCATGCTTGACCACCGCAGTTCTCGAGTCCCGAGCTCGTTCATTAGAAGCGTGCCGTTATGTTTGTCGTGGTGGTACGTCGCAAAGCCATCGATCTCGCCAGGCATGACTCCTGCCTCCTCGCAAGCGGCTACGATGGCCTGTAGCAACATCTTTCGCTCGGAGTAAGGTGATTCACCTCTGCGATAGAACGGAGTTTGACCGACCCCGGCTATCGCTGTGGCGCCGCGGAGTGTGTGATTAATCAATTCGCTTGTCTTTCATACAAATTGTGGGCGATAAGAGGGTAGGCATAATCAGCGCCCCACCAGCTTCCATCTCAAAACGGCCTCGTTGTTCGTCAACTCCGAAGGCTTTTGGATGACTCCCTCCACTTCCGCGTCTATGGCAAGCTCCTCGTCGTCACCGATGAGAAGACCGAGAAGGCGCCGATTCCCGGCGTCAGGCAATTCGACCAATACGTTGATGTACGGGACTAGACCTGCCATTTCAGGTGCGAATGCGTGATGCGTACGAATCCACGAGCGAACCACGCCGCGCACTGGGGTAGCCTGCCAGTGCAGCGTCCACGATCCACAGTCTCCACAACGCCACACCGGGAACCACCACCATGCGGCGCAGTCGGTGCAACGCTGCATTCGCAGCTCGCCAACACGAAGTCCTTCCCAGAAGGGGATATCGATACCGTCTGCGCGAGGACCGATACTACCGAGGGTGGGCAGCTCGTCTAAGCTCGTTTCGGGCATTGCTTGCCATCTGCCTTTCAGGTCAACGATCGTTCTAGCGTCAGTAATTGGGCTTTAAGGGCGTGCGACTGCTGGCATGACTAGCCACTGATTGACCAGCATGTCCTCGTATCGTTTGCAGTTGGCGCGATCCAACTTGTACTCGGGCATTTTCGTCAGGACGTATTGAAGTGTGTACTCTGCTTCAGCTTTTGCCAACCAGGTACCAAGGCAGGCGTGAGCGCCGACACCAAACCCCACGTGAGGGCGCCGCGGCCGATCTAGACGGAATTCCTCGGGGTCGGCGAACGTGGACTCGTCGTGATTGGCCGACTGCCACGAAACCAGTACGCGATCCCCTTCTTTCACGAGTACGCCACCGAGTTCGACATCACGAGTTGCAGTCCGTGCCACCACTTGGGCCGGTGAGATTAGGCGGACGAACTCGTCGACCGCTTTGGGAATCAATGACATGTCCGCTTGGAGAGTCGCTCGTAGGTTCCGATCAATGTCGAGATACCACAACATGTTCTCAATGAGGGCGGCCGTAGTGCGTGCTCCGCCGAGCACGGTACTAACGACGATATCTCGGATCTCAAGGTCGCTGAGCGGAGGATCGCGTTGGACTAGAAAGCTGATTAATCCGTCGTCGGGGTTGGAACGCTTCTCCAATACGGCAGAATGGAGTGTTTCCCAAACAGATTCAATGTCAGCACGAATACTGTCCTCGTCGCGATCCACATCCTCCTCCACACGGATACCGATCGCGAGTTCAACAGCCCGAAAATACCGCACTGGGTTAGATACATTTAGTTGCAGTAGGTGGAGTACGGCTGCTGATGGTATGGGCAGCGCCAGATCTGCCACTACATCGAAATCGTTGCGCTCGATGACTGCATCCACCGCTTGCTCTGCCAACGACTGTATCCACTGTCGGTCGCCGGCAATGGCCGGACGCGAGAATCTGTCGCGGAGCGCAACGCGATAACGGGTGTGCTCTTCACCGTCGGTCTCGCCGGGAATGATGCGAGGCCGGTCACTCTCTGGAATCGTTATGCCGCCGCGACGACCTGGTAGATACTCTGCAGTGAATGTCTTGTCATCTAGGATTACCTGGCGGACAAGGTCATAACTGGTGATAACCCAATGCCCGCCGTTACTTGCAGTCCACGCGATCGGGGAATTGTGGCGCAAGTTTGAAAGAATCTGCAAGCGATCCGTCGCGTACTCATGCGAATGATGGTCGAACTCTACAATTGGACAAGGCATGTCGGTTCCTTCCCTGGTGGTATTGCTAGCGGGCGGTCCATTCCTCGCTGACGTGATTCGCGGCTACTTTCCGGACATCATGTCAGCGCTGTCTTCACGGACACACCCTTGGGAGCTTTTTGTGTCATGAAACCAAAAAGGTAGCCGGCGACACGACGCATCTGAATTTCTTCAGATCCCTCGGTTATGCGATAGCGGCGGTGATGCCTGTAGATATGCTCGAAAGGCAGATGCCGTGAGTAGCCAAGTCCGCCATGGATCTGCATCGCCCTATCAGCAGCCTCGCAGCACAGCCGATTTGCCCAATAGTTGCACATCGATACTTTGTCAGAGACTGAGAACGCACCGTACTCATCCATTGACCACGCAGTCTTGTAAACCAGCGCGCGCAGCATCTCGCATTGGGTATGTAACTCGACGAGAGGGAATTGAATTCCCTGATTAGACGCTAACTTCCGTCCAAACGGGGCACGCGTGAGTGCGTATTCGACCGATTGGTCTATGCAATATTGGGCTGCTCCCAGACTCGCGGCCGCTTGACGGATACGGTTTTCGTTGAAGAAATGCTGTATTATCTGTAGTCCGTGTCCCTCGTCGCCCAGTATCGCTGACGCTGGAACCTCGACATCGGTCAGTCGCACATAGGCGTGATCAGTCGGCATGTTGAATGTCCACAGATAATTCACTACTTCGAATCCTGCGCTGTCCGGGGGACGAGAAATGCCGTCAGCCCGTGGGCGTCCCCTGCATCGCCGCTGGTGCGGGCCAGCACGAGATCGGCGGATGCAGTGTGGATTCCGGTGTTCCATATCTTCTCCCCGGTGATCAACCAACCAGCACTGGAACGACGGGCCGATGTTGTCATATGGGTAGCGTCGGAACCGTGGTTCGGCTCGGTGATTGCGAACGCCAGACTCCGTTGCCCGCTTGCCAGATCGTCAACCCACTCAGTCTTTTGCGCTTGTGATCCGTATTCGAGCAAGAGGAGTGCCCCGACTTGGTTTCCCACGATCGAATGTTCGTTCTGCAAGTCGTTATGCAGACCCAAGCCCTTACTCGATAGGTGCTCGCGAATAGCGGCCATAGCGAGATTACCTCCACTTTTTCCGCCGTATTCGGCCGGCAGGCCAAAGCGGTAATGTCCCGCTGCATCTGCGCGTCGACGGGCCTCTCCGAGCAACGATTCCCACTCTTCATTTGGCAGGCCTTCACGGTCCCAATCTGTCCGCGAATCTTCGCGTCGATGGTCAAAGAATCGCATATTGTCGTTGTCGAGTTCCAACGGCTTGATCTCGGCCGCAATGAAGTCATCGAGTTGTTGTATGTAGGTAGTTATGTCCGAAGCGAGTTCAAACGATGTACTAGAAAAATTCAAAGTATGCTCCTCTTTGACGCGCACCGCGGGAGAGTGCGATCACCTATTCGATCGTCGTGGCAAGTGACCGCGTAAGCCTTTTTGCTGTCACATTCTCAGGTGGCTGGGTTGGGGCGACGGAAACGACATGCCTATCAACAAGGGATTGAATTTCGGGCTGCGAGTAGCCCAGCTCGCCAAGGATTTCCACAGTCTGTTCGCCGACTGCCGGTATGCCGCGTGTGCTGCCGATGGACCCATGGGCATCTGACCAGAAGCCAGCTGGGTGTTCGAACCAGCCGTAATCCTTGGTGGCAAAGCCGGTGACGAGGCCGGTCTTAAGGCGGATTTCTCGGTCGAAGAAGCCGTCTCGACCGTCGATTACGACGAGCTCGGCGGGGACATCGTCACTACGCAGTCGTGCGAGTATGTCCGCGGCGGGGCACTCAGCTATGACTGGCTCAAGTGCTGATGCGGAGTCAACGCCAAGAGCTTTGTGCAATGCCTGCCTGTCCCGCTCGCTCACCGCCGCAATCGCAATCCATGCGTCGCTTGCTTCATAGATGCGGTAGTACGGCGACACTCCGTGCTGGTTGGCGTCAATCGGTTGGAAGGGAGTCCGGCTGCCGTCGGCTCGAACGAGAGCCTCGCTGGAGGACATGGCAGCGACGCCGAGGAGCGACGTCCGTACAGGACTGGCCTGCCCGGTGACTGCGCGGCGATACAACGCGATAACCGACGCGAGGAAGAGGCTCAAACCCGCTTGTGAATCCATCGCCGAATTACGTAGCCACGTAGGCGGATTGCCGGTCCCGGAGATGTGTTGTTCCCATCCCGACAGTGCGCACGCTGCGGGGTCGAATGCGGCGAACTCACGCCACGGGCCGCGTGCGCCGTAAGCTGAAGAATGCGCGTACACGGCTGCCGGGTTGATCGCGCGGACGGATTCCTCGTCGATTCGCAGCCGCTTTGCGGCTGATTCGCGCATGTTGTGCATGACAACGTCGGCCGAGCGAATTAGCCGCTCGATGATCTCTGCTGACGCGGGGTCGCGCAGGTTGACCGCCAAAGCGCGTTTGCCTCGTTGACATCCCGTGAATTGGTTGATGGTTCGACCCTGTTCGCCCCATGGGGGCTCAACTTTGATGACGTCGGCGCCAAAGTCGGCGAAGCATTGGGCACCCAACGGGCCGGCTACGTAGGATCCGAAATCGACGACACGGATACCGGAGAGGCCCACTCGCGCGGAGTCCACACCATTAGCGGCCGGTGTTTGCTCTGTTTGGCAACCGTTGATTACGGAGTTGCGAAGCGCCGTGAGCGGCTGCGTCGGTGTCCATGGAGCGGGGCCGCGCACCGAAGGGGCCGGTCGGATCTCGAACGGGAAACCCGCTTGGACAGTGGGCCCGAATCGCTGGTCTTCTACGGGTACGGCGTACTCGTTGACTCGCGTCTGCTCCAGGGTAAGGACTTCGCCCATATCCAACACAGGCATGCAGATCACCCCCGCTGGCCACAACAGCGCTGTCCACTCGTCGACGGTCTTCGATGCGATCACGCTCGACCATTCGTGCCGGGTCTCGACAGTAACGGCGGAACCCGCTAGATGGGATCGACCGGCAGCAGCCAAAGCCGTTGTGATGGGCTCGGATTCGGTGAATCCGCCGAGGAGGTGGATCCACCGATCGTCGGCACATCGGAATATCGTCAGATTCGATGGGTGGTCGTCACGCCGCAATGCGTGACGCGTCATCCAATCCGGCGGCCGTTCGGCGCGCTGCCAGTAGAGGCCAGCAGGTACGAGTGCTCCTTGCAATAGGCTGGTGTACACGGGATACGACGCTCCAGAGGCTCGCCGCTGCAGTAGTCGCACCGTAATGCCCGCCGCCAGCAGGTAGGCGGCACACCAGTTGGCGAACGGCATCCGGATGAACATAGGGCCAGGCCCAATCGCCTGCTGTTCGTCCATCGCCCCGAGCCTGGCCTGAACAAGGATCTCGTATCCGGCACGTTCGGCATCAGGATGATGCGGCGGATAACCCGTTACTGCCGCGACGATCAAGCCGGGGAACCTGTAGCTGAGCGATCGGTCGTCGAGGCCTAGTCGCTCCGCTTTGCATGGCGTCAGATCGTGGACGATCACATCAGAGCGCGAAAGCAGATCGTCCAAGGTGCACCTGTCGGCATCGGTATTCAGGTCCAAGGAGATCGAGATCTTGCTGCGATTCCAAGCGGCGAACCCGGCAGGGCAAACCCTGCGAACAACGTCACCATCGGGTGGCTCGACCTTGATCACGTCAGCTCCGACCTCGGCTAGGAGCCTGGTTGCAACAGGCCCTGCGAGCCCGGTGGTCAAGTCAAGAACAGTCAGGCCGGCTAACGCTCCACCCCTATTGGCTTCTTGCCCATCCGGCACCGAGCTGGTTGTCGGACGCTTACGCGAAACCTCCGCGTCTCTCGTCACGTGGCCTTCCTCGTCGTCAGCTCCTCTGCTGAGCGTTCGTTCACCGACATTAACGCCTGACGTCGTCGTTGCGCAACCAGGCATTTCCTGCTTAGGCTATGGCGTCCCGTCGATACTTCAAGACGATCAGTATCGGCCTTTTGAACATATGCTCATCGTCTCAAGGATGGGGTGCGCCTATGAGTGAACTCGTGTTGCCGACTACCACGCCTTCTCCGAGTCCGGTGGTGTTCAGCTCGGATGAGCCGACGGCGAGTGCGATTATCTTGGCCGGCGTTGCGGAGTTTTCGACGCGTGGCTTTCACGGGACTTCGGTACGCGACATCGCTTCCGCAGCCGCTGTAAGCGTCGGAACGCTGTACAACCACTTCGGTTCCAAACATGAACTGTTGAGCACGATCATGAATCGCGGCATGGACGATCTCTTGACCAAAACCGAAGATGCGTTGTTCCACGCAGGCGCGGATCCGGCCGATCACCTGCGTGCAATAGTCGGCGTGCATGTTGGAGTGCACGCGCATGCTCCCCGGGAGAGTCTGATCGGGAACTCTGAACTCAGAAGTCTCGAGCCGGCTGTGCTTTCACTCATCGTGGCGAAGCGGGATGCTCAGCAACGAATGTTCTATAGGGTCATCGAAAATGGCGTCGCCCGTGGCTATTTCACCACGTCGACGGCGCGGGACACGGCCCGCTTCGTGATAACCGCATGTACTGCCGTGGCGTCCTGGTTCCGGCTTGATGGTCAGCTGCAAGTCGACGAGATCGTCGCCCGATATCAAGACATCGCGCTGCGTGCGGTCGGTTACCGGGAGCAGGACTAACATGGACAGCGAGCTTGTCGGCAGTCTGCAATTTCGACTTCAGCAGGTATTCGGCGGAGATCATTCGGTAACGAACCTCCACCGGCTGACAGGCGGAGCAAGCCGCGAAACTTGGGCGTTCACTGCGTCTCAAGGCGATCTGCACCGGGAGATGATCTTGCGGCGGGATCCACCTGCTGCCCCGGACGGCGCGCGAATGGCCTTGGAAGCGGCCGTGTCGACGGCCGCTGGCGCGGCAGAAATTCCGGTGCCTCGTATCTATGACTGCAGTAGCGCGAACACATCTGGCGCTGGTCTCGGCAGCTCCTACATCATCATGGAGAGGATTTCTGGCGAGTCCCTGCCACGGCGTCTGCTGCGTGACGACACGTTTCGCGAGATTCGGAAGGCGCTTCCCTACGAGCTCGGTCGCTTGCTGGCTCGATTGCATCAGATCTCGGGCAGTCAGTTCACGGCCCTTCCAAGTGAAGATCCGCTGGAAGCCTTGTTTCTTCAGTACACAGCTACCGGTTCCGCCGTCCCGATTCTTGAACTGGCGTTTCAGTGGTTGCGGGGGAACCGAGTCACCGACTGCCGAAAAGCCCTCGTTCACGGCGACTTCCGAAACGGGAACCTCATCATCAATGAGCGCGGTGTCGCTGGCGTGATCGACTGGGAACTGGCCCATGAGGGTGATCCCATGGAGGATCTCGGTTGGCTATGCACCAAGACATGGCGATTTGGTTCACCCGAGCCTGTGGGCGGGTTTGGTCCCAGAGAAGCACTCTTCGAAGGTTATTTTGATGAATGCGGAGTTCGGCCGGACCCGGCCGCTGTCCGCTGGTGGGAGGTGTACGGGACACTCCGTTGGGCCGTGATGTGCCGCGTTCAAGCGTTCCGTCACCTCTCGGGGCAGGAGTTCTCTGTTGAGCTGTTAGCGATCGGACGTCGACTCGCTGAATGCGAGCACGACTTGTTCGACGAACTCCTGGCATCAGGGCGGGTTCGGGATTTTGAATACTGCCGGGATCCCCTGTATGACAGTGCATTCAGAGCCGAAGTAGATTCATCGAATCTATACGGATCACCGACATTCGCAGAGATGCTGACTGCGTTGACTCGCTACATTTCCGAACTTCCTCGCCGCAACGACGAGCATGACTACCTTAATCGGGTGGCAGCCAATGTCGCCAAAGTTGTCCTGCGAGAGCAAATTGTAGGCCATGCGGCGGAGGCGGCACACGCTGCGCGACTCTCCCAGCTCGGATTTCGGACCGAAGCTGAATTGGCACTCGCACTACGCGAATCCGCCGTCACGGCTGACGATTCCGATGTGACGGACTTTATGCAGGAAGCGATCCAGGCGCGCCTTCTTGTGGCGAACCCGGCATACCGCTGATGGGAAAGTTGTGGTTGAGGCGGCGGGATTGGCGCAGATGTCCCTGATATTGGCGCGGCGAAACAGCATCTGTGCGGCGAAGCATATTTATCGGTTCAGTGCTGTTCGATGTCATGCGTCACTGGGTAAGCAAAGACGCAGGCGGAAATGAAAGAAAACAGGTCTGGGTCTGAGGCCGAAAGGGGCCGAAATATGTTGCACGAGATAGCTGTTCATTGCCCAGCCGACGGCAGGTGTGTGGGAAGCGTCCCCGCGGTCGGTCCGCTCGAGGTTGCTGCCACTGCTACTCGGCTTCGCGCCGCGCAACCCGAGTGGGAGGATTTGGGGCCTCGGGGTCGTAGCGCTCATCTGTTGCGTTGGTTGGACTGGTTGTTGGACAACGAACATCGCATTCTGGCACTGGTTCAGTCCGAGACCGGAAAGTCATGGGCCGACACGACGCTAGAGATGGCCGTCGCTGTTGATGTAATCAACTACTTCACTAAGAACTCCGAGCGATTCCTTGCCGACCGCAAGGTCAAGCCGGCGGGGCCTGCCAACATCATGCGTCGATTGCGCGTCCAGGTGCGGCCCCACCAGTTAGTCGGACTCATCACACCGTGGAACGGGCCTCTGGCTGGTCCGATGATGGATGTGATTGGAGCGTTGGTCGCTGGCGCTGCGGTACTGACCAAACCGTCCGAGGTCACACCCCTCACCTGGACCGAAGTGGTGCGCGGGTGGCGTGACGATGTCGGTGCACCACCAGTGCTGGCCAGCGTGACGGGCGACGGGTCCACGGGCGCCGCCGTTGTTGACGAAGTCGATATGGTCATGTTCACGGGTTCGGTACAGACAGGACGTGCAATCGCGGTGCGCGCTGCCGAGCGCCTAATTCCGTGCAGCTTGGAACTTGGCGGGAAAGATGCCTTCATTGTCTTAGCCGATGCCGACCTCGAACGTGCATCCAGCGCGGCGGTGTGGGGCGGAATGACCAACTCTGGACAAGCGTGCGTGGGAGTCGAACGGATCTACGTCGAGGCGCCGGCATACGAGGAGTTTGTCGGACTCGTCACCAACAAAGTCAAGGCGCTGCGCCAGGGAATGGATGCACCTGACAGTTTCACCTATGACATCGGCGCCATGGCCACCGCACGCCAGGTCGCCGTCGTAGCAGACCACGTGCAAGACGCTGTCGAAAAGGGTGCACGCGTGCTCATTGGCGGCAGGCCGACTGGACGCGGCAACTTCTTTGAACCAACTGTGCTCGTTGACGTCGATCACTCGATGAAATGTATGCGTGAGGAGACATTCGGCCCAACTCTCGCCATCATGAGGGTCGCCAACGCCAATGAGGCGCTTGAATTGGCGAACGACTCATCCTATGGGCTCAGTTCGAGCCTCTGGACGCGTAGTAGAAGAACTGCAGACCGGTTCTCACGCCGGATCGAAGCTGGCTCGGTCTCGGTGAACAACGCGCTGGTCGCAACGTTCCAAATGCCGATCCCGATGGGCGGCTGGAAGAACTCGGGTCTGGGAACTCGATTCGGCGGCGCGCAAGGAGTGCTCAAATACTGTCGCCAACAAGCTGTAGTCGAAGAGCGGTTCCCGCTCAAGTCCGAGCCGTTGTGGTATCCGGTGGTCCCTGCGAAGGCTCGTGCGATTGCCAAGGCCAGCCGACTGCTTGGCGCCCACGACTGGAGACGACGCTTGGGTGGTTCTCCCCGCGATTAGACGGATATGGGTGAGTGGAATCGAGCTGAGTCTTGACCCGTGGCGTGCGTGCCGGGGCGGCTAACTCAAGTTGGCGAGTCGGTCACCCGTTCTGAACAGCTCGCTTCGACCAGCGGCGAGTGGATGCGCCGGGCGCCGGCGTTCAGGGATCTTCGGCCAGTCTGCGATGTTCGAGTGTTGTCCGAACAGAAGGCACTCCGCGACTCAGGGCCGAGCCTCACCACAGGCGCCCTATGGGGCACGCGAAGGCGGCAGTTGCGCCAAGATCTAGTGGTTCTCAAGGAAATCCGGGCGTAGTACACGGCACATCAATCGACCGTTAAAGTTTGAGAGACAACCCGATTCAATCGAGTGCTGGCACTCTCGGTGATTTTCAGCAGATTCGGCCAGCTGTGTCGTGGGCTCATGTCACGTCGGCTGTGGCCAAACCACCGGCGTGGTGTGTACCTCCGATTAGAGTGGCTGCGGGGATAGATCTTCTTCGAACCACATGCCCACTCGCGCCAGCGACCCTCCGTCGGTGGACCCAATGGTAGCCCCAGATATGTAGGCCGAATCGTCGGAGACAAGGAATAGCGCGATCTTGGCGTTGTCGACCAGCGACGGTGGACGATTCAGCTTGAGGGGGATTGGCGAGACCACCGGATCCCATGGGCCAGCAATCTCCTCATATGACCGGCCAACCACCGGTGCCTCGGCGGCCATTAGAAAATTCGGTGACATCCCGTGTGTGGGTGCAATCGCGTTGACCCGGATGCCGTAACGGCCGAGATCTAGGCTGAGTCCGCGGACAAGGCCGTTAACTCCGGCCTTTGTGGCGCTGTATAGGGCAATGTTGTGATAC
Source organism: Mycobacterium sp. ELW1 (assembly GCF_008329905.1). Lineage (NCBI taxonomy): Bacteria > Bacillati > Actinomycetota > Actinomycetes > Mycobacteriales > Mycobacteriaceae > Mycobacterium > Mycobacterium sp. ELW1. The sequence goes on from NZ_CP032155.1 coordinate 1,390,865, forward strand.
GCAACTAATGAGGCAGCTGAAGATGTTGCTAGAACATTGCCACCCCCATTGGCTTTCAGATGAGGTACCGCTGCTTGGATCGTGTAGACGACGCCGGAGAGATTGATACCCAAAACGTGCTGCCAATCGCCATCAGTCAGGTCTTCGAAGGGGACGAATTCACCCCCCATCACTCCAGGCACGCCTCCGCGCGAGATAACCCCGGCGTTCGCGAAAATGATGTCGAGTTTGCCGAAGTGCTTGAAGGCTGCGTCTACGGCCGCGGTTATCTCAGTCTTCTGTGCGACGTCTGCGACAAGCGAGATCGCTTCGCCACCTTGCTGATTGATCAAATCAAGCGTCTGTTCAGCACGTTGCGAATCGATGTCCACAATGGCGATCTGCGCTCCCTGGGAACTGAATAGCTGTGCACACTGTCGACCCAGCCCGGATCCCGCGCCAGTGATTAGTGCCACCTTGCCTGCGAGTCGCATGTCGCTCCTTAGATCTAGCAGTTCTCTTGGGGATATTGAGCATTGCGGTGGCTTCCTGCCTAAGGACCGCAAGTGCTTGGTAAGGGTTACGGGTGCGGAATGATGTTGTCCGCGAATGCATGAGGAACGAGCGTAGGGCTACGTTCGGTCAGCAGAATGCCGTGGCGCGAATTCGACTAATCGCCGTTCTCGAGGATCAGTGCCCGCTCGGGACAGACTCCCACGCCATCACGCGTGGCCTGCTCATCACCTGCGTTGACGACATGCTCCTCAAGAATTGAGTATCCGTCATTGTCGATGGGGAATATTTGTGGGTCCACGGCGTAGCACTGGGCATGGCCAACGCACAGCGGTCGTTCTAGGCGGACTTTCATTTCGCACGCTTTCTTCTTCTCGACACCTGTCTTGCCCTACATGTTCTGTTGCTGATGCGTTCGACGACCGGATTCGGTTGCGGGGGAGCGCGATAGCGCCGGCCACATCACTTCACTAAGCCTTCAAAAGGATCACGGCTACCCGAGGCTCGTTGCTTCGGTGGACTCGCTGTCACTAGGGTCGTTTGCGACTGTGGCCAAATTGGCTCGGGTGTGGATACTCTCGTCGGTCGGAGTGAACAACAAGTGAACCTCGTCGAGTGCGCGCACCTGACTGTGGTGGTATCGGAGTTGCTTGGTTGGGTCGAGCCGATAATCAGGAATTCGACGATGTAACTCTTCTAGTGCGATACGGAGCTCGACGCGAGCGAGATGGGAACCCGGGCACCGATGCGGCCCAGTGCTGAATGCGCATTGGGGTGGGACCTGTTTCCGTTCAAGATCCATTTGGTCAGCGTGTGGGAAATGAGACTCGTCGCGGTTCGCGCTCCACAGAACGACAAGAACCTTGTCACCGGCTTTCATAGGCACACCACCGATGGTGGTGTCTTTGGTGACGAGACGCCCAACGGACACCGGCGCATCCAAGCGCAGGATTTCCTCGACTGCGTTGGGTATCAATGTGGGGTCATCGATGATCTTGCGACGCTGATCAGGATTGCTCGCCAGGTGCACGAGTCCGAAGCCGAGCGTTCCCCGGACGGTATGCAATCCGCCGAGCATCAACTCGAACAGCAAGTGCAGTAGGTCGTCGGTCCCAATCCTCTGGCCCGGGTACAGCTCCGATTCGACGAGTGCGCTAGTGGCATCGTCTTCGCCGCCCGTGCGCTTACTGAGCATTTCCCCGAAGTACGCGAACACCGACTCAGCCGCCTGCTGCCCGAGACGCTGCTGCTCCTCGACCGGGAGCTCGGAGTCGGGCGTCAGGATCGTCTTGGTCCAGTCCGTGAAGAGGTCGGCGTCTGACTGCGGCCAACCCATCAGAGCCAGAAAGAGTCTCGATGGAAGAGGATGAGCGAACTGCCTGAGAAGCTCGACCGATCCGCTCGGCGCAAATTCATCAATGAGGCTCGTTGCGATGCTGCGAATCTCGCCCTCAAGAGCGAGCATCCGCTTCGGGCTGAACAACGGAGCGAGTACTTGGCGATAGGCCGTGTGCTCGGGCGGATCCAGCTGACCCGGGATGACCTTTCCGGGAAACGGCGCGATCGAGACTCCGGAGCTGGAGAACACTTGCGGCTGCCGGAGGACATCACGCGCGTCTTCGTAGCGGGTCACTACCCAGTAACCTCCAGTGGCCGTGGTGAAGCCGACCGGTGTCGTCGAACGAATCCGCTTGAGCTCCTCATGCACGTTGCCGGCACGAGATTCGTCGTATACGTCGTAGTCGACCACCAATTCGGCCGGTACACAACTAGGGTGCGAAGGCATTATTTCTTTCGACCTTTCTACGAGGATGTTGCGCTTTGGAATCACCCGTGCGCAACCCGATATCCGAAGAGACTGAATGGATTTTGTGGTCCGCGTGGCGTGATCGCAGAATGATGGGCGTTAGAAGTCCTCCATTCTGTGACGCGCGGCAGTCGTGAACCTTTAAGCTTGAGATCGCGAAGCCCGTTGCGGCCCGCCGGTGTGATGGATAGCTACTCCTCAACAGCGGAAACCGCTGACTCGGCCTACAAAACCTGCCAACTTCCGTTCCCGTCTCGATAGAAGTAGTAAGCACAATCGCCTCCCCCGATGCAACGTGTCCCAGCTTGGGTCGCGATCTTGACAGGCTCAGAAGGAATGACCGCACTCGACTCAAGTGCGTAGGTCGTAGTCACGTTCGCGAGGGCGTAGACGGGGTACATCGGACTGCTGATCAAGAAATGCTGGGCGCAAACGACGCACCATGCATCACCAGGTCTCTCGCGTTCGGTGATGGGGCCGACCATAATCGGGCCGACGAACTGAACGCTGACTTGGGTCCCGAGTGGCTGCCCTCTGGTGTAAAGATCGGTGATCGCTTGCTGGATCTCTGGGTCGGTGGGCGGCGGCCCAGGGTTGCCGGTATCGGCCGCTGCCGTGCCGCCACTGAGGGCGACGATGATGCAGCAGCCAACGAGAAGCATCAACTGCCGGGCTGCAAGGCGCACAACAGAGCTGGCCCGGCGTCGGAGGCGCTGAAAGCCGCCCGGTGCCCCGGATTCACAGGTGGGGAAATCGTGCATCATTGGTTTCTTTGTCGACGCTGGGTGACTGAGCCGCCTCGGTCAATTTCGGCGTGCGCGCCAATGCCATCGGCTGTCGGATGCCATTTTAACAGACCGACTCGACGGCCGGTAATAAAGGCAGAACTTGGCTCCACTTGGGATCAGGAAGTGATCGTGAAGGCGTACCGCGCTGAAGCTCTGGCTGAACAAGCAAACATCTAGCCGCCCGCCAAGATAACGACAGCCAGCGCGTATCCCGCGTCGGCGTCTACGAGTAGGTCCAGGCCGTACTTGGTATACGTGCAATCAGGAATTGAATCCCAGCCCTGCGTGATCAGGCCATGAATTGCTCTCGGCGAGGTATCCCCGTAACCGGAGAGCATCTTCGCCCTGCCTGTGGCGTAGCCCAGCTCGCGCAAGACCGGAATCGGATCTTCAAAGGGTGTAAATCTTGCCGTGTGCTGGATGTAGGCTTGCGTCTCGGTGTTAGCCCTATGGGCAACGTCGTCCAGCACCGTGTCCGATTGCAGCGCTGGACACCCTGTGCGGGCGGCATCTACTGCGGACCTCAGGCTGGTTACCGAGTCGGCTACAGATGCCGGCGCGGAGGCCAAGAGCATGACGGCACTTACGCCCATGCCGAACAAGGCACTGTCCGCGCGTCGACGTACCCCGAGAAACCGTGAGGTGGTGTGCCGGGCAGTCCGACGCAACCTGAGCAAACCCGCCATCCTGGACCGCCTTAGAGGTTCGATTGACATCGTGATGTGCGCAACACTAATGTACCGGACCGACGCGGCGGACGGGATTTGATCTCGTCGGCAATCGCACATCGGACGGCGGTTGGCGCAAATAGCCGATGGGCGAACTAGGGAGGCTCGTGAGTTCACATCCTGCAAGCTGTTGGCCGCATCTCGGCCGGATCCGCAATCTTGCACCGGCCAACCAGCGGCCATCGATGGCCTGCCGACGCATGGACGCATGGCGCCGTTGATGGCACTCGGTAACCGCGGCGTGTCGATGGGGAGCAACTGTTGAGTGAACGTTCATTGGTGACGGCGTCTCAGAGCAGCGGCGGACCACACATCGACGACGACCAGATTGCGCAGCAAAGCGGTGATCGAGCAGCGATCGTGAAAGAGGCTCGCCCACAGCGCCTTCCGGGCAACATGACTGCCAGGCTATGGCGAATGTTGTCGGGAGTCGCGATGGTTCCAGTGAGAAGCGCGGCGACGATCGGGCGCGGAGTGCTCTTGGCGGTAGCGGTGCTGCGCTTTGCTGTTGTTGACGGGTTGTCGCTACGCCTGCCGCTCGGTGAATTGGCCATCCAGGGTTGGGGCCTCTACAAGGTCACTGCATTGCCCGCCATATTGATGGCCATCCCATTTGGCGGCATGGTGGCGGTGCAGACATCTGGCCTAATCAATCAGGTGGGAGCGAATTCACTCGTGGGAGCAACGAGCGGTGTGGGCGTGGTTCGCCAGGGCGCGCCGATCACTGCGGGACTCCTGATGGGTGGCGCTGCCGCCGCTGCCATCGCTTCAGATCTCGGAGCCAGGGCAATACGCGAAGAACTCGATGCGCTACGCGTGATGGGTGTCGACCCCGTTCGGCACCTCGTTGTTCCACGCTTTCTTGCGCTGATCATCTTGGCGCCGATCCTCTGTGCCATCATCATCGCTTCCGCCGTGACGGCATCGTTCGCGCTTGCCGTCACCGTTAGCGACGTCACCAGCGGTAGCTTCTGGGCTTCATTTGGTGCTTTCGCCAAAATGGTAGATATCTGGTTTGCGATCGGGAAGGCGACGGTGTTTGCCGCGATCGTTGGAATCGTCTCGTCGCTGAGGGGGATGGAGGCGAAAGGTGGTCCTCGAGGTGTCGCAACAGCCGTAAACGCATCTGTAGTGATCAATGTCGTCGGCATTGTTATCGCCAATCTTGTGATTACGCAGCTCCAGACCATGTTCTTTCCCATGCAGGTGGCGTAGTGAGCGGGCCATTCGTCGGCCGAATGGTCGGACCTTCGACGTCGTTCGATCGGTGGCGGCGACTTGGGCGCCCTATCCAAGAAATCTTCAGAACCACCGGTCAGTGGATCCTCTTCACCGCTCAGGTCATTTACCTGCTCCCGTTGACGATCCGTCGGTATCGCAAAGAAACCCTGGCTCGGATGAACAGCCTCGCTTGGGGCAATGGATCGTTCGTTGTCGACGGTGGTGTGATCAGTATCCTTGTGATTCTTGGTATCGCGATCGGCGCATCGATAGCAATCGAGGCATTCGCGACCCTCAATATGCTTGGCTTCGGTGCTCTTTCAGGAATCGTCGGTGGTTTGGCGAATGTCCGTGAGATGTCTCCACTGGTCGCAGGGATCGCATTCGCAGCCCAGGCTGGGTGTCGGATGACCGCTGAGATTGGCGCAATGCGGATCTCCGAGGAGATTGACGCCACCGAAGCGCTCGGTTTACGTGCGATACCTTTCGTCGTCGGGACGCGCTTTCTTGGCGGGATGCTGATCGTGATTCCGGGATACGCCGCGACGTTGCTGGTGAGCTTTTTTACGTCGAACACCATGATCAAGATGTTCTACAACCAACCAGGCGGCACCTACGATCACTACTTCATCCAGTTTTTGTCGCCGGCGGATCTTGCATATTCGATCGTGAAGGCCGTGGTGTTCTGCGCAGCGGTCACAATAATCCATTGCTACTACGGATTTTTCGCGTCCGGTGGACCTGTGGGCGTGGGATTGGCCTCCGGACGTGCCGTGCGGGCAAGCCTCGTGGCCATCATGGTCTTGGATTTCATACTGACCGTCACCCTGTGGGGGCTCAGACCGACGTTTGTGTTCAAGGGATAGAAGGCCGGAGAGATGACTTCGCTACTTCGGGCGTCTGAGGAAACCCAGACGCGCATTCTTAGTGGGATCGGCTGTGCATTTGCGATAGTGGTAGCGGCCTCAATCGCCATTTGGTTCATGATCCACTCCGGTGGGCGCAACCCTAGCGGCATCATATCGGTTACGATCGATACCCCTTACGTGGGAGAGGGCGTTGTCGCTGGCACATCGGTGATCATGCACGGTGTCAAAATGGGTGAGGTTGCGGCAATCTCGCGCCAACCTGGTGGCCACGTCGTATTGACAACGAACCTACAAGCGGCGCCTGCAGTGGGATTGACCGACGCCATGGGCATCGATTTTCGTCCCTCGAATTATTTCGGCGTGACAGGCATCAATCTCCTGCCCGCCGACACTGGTCAACCACTACACGATGGCATTCGATTGGAAATCACGCCGAAGGGGAACTTCGCCCTACAGACATTGCTGTACCAACTGGGCACGTTGACGAATCATGTAATTACGCAACAGCTTGTCGATGTGATCGAGCGAACCACCCGATACACAGATGCGCTCAATCCACTGTTGGAAACGATGATCACCGTCTCTACCACCGTCGCCAACGTGCAGACAGTAGGAACTGCGCAACTGCTGCGGAATGCCACCGGCATAAACGTCGCGTTGCCAGGGTTCGTGGACGCGTTGATCAGCACTGGAGACATGTACTTACATACGAAGGTCGGCACGGCGTTCAACGCGGACGAGGAGCGGACGTCCAATCCGTTTGTCGGAGCATATGACTCTGCGCTCTTGAATCAGTACAACGGGGCAGTTGCGCTGTTGGCGTCCAATCCGGATGAGTTCGTCTTCGGCCGGCTCAGGGAATGGCTTAAGGGCGCCGAGACCGACTTATTTAGCAAAGTGGGCCATCTTGAGTCATCGCATGTCTACGAATTGTTCCCTGTCGTGGAAGAGATTCGCACGCTGACAGACACCATACCGAAATTAATTCCGGCCCAGGATATTTCGAACACTTTGCGCGAAGTACGAGAGCGGCTTGAACGTATGTACGCCGGTTCAGGTGAGCAGCGCGCCCTGCAGGTACGTCTCATTCTCGACGAACTGCCGGGTCTCGCGAGTCCTCTCGGTTTGGCACTGGAGGCCGCGGGGTGAGAAGAATGCAACTCCGCGGAAGTGCACCTCTGGGGTCGCTTTGGCGACTAACGCTTGCCGGCGCCGTGAGCGTCGTGTTGCTGATCGTGATCGCGAACGTGATCACCCAACCTGTTGCGGTGACGACGTCTACGTACGACGCCGACTTCACTGACGCGTCTGGGCTCCACGCAGGTGCCGATGTGCGGGTCCATGGCGTACGGGTGGGGAAGGTCGAGGCGCTAGCGCTGAAGCGATCAGACGGGCGAAGTCTCGCAAACGTCAGGTTCACTATGGACAAGCGGTACACGATCGTGCCAACAAGTCGGCTGGCCATCAAATTTCAGGCGCTCACAGGCCTGCGCTACATAGATGTGGCGGGCGCCGGAGAGCAGACAACAGCACCAAGCATTTTGACGTCCGTACCGACGACGATGACACAGCCATCGTTCGACATCACCGTGTTGTTCAACGGTTTGCAGCCGGTGTTGGCATCTCTGAACCCCGACCAGATAAACACGTTCACCGACAACGCTGCTGCGTTCCTCGCCGGGGATGGGGACGGCCTGGGCCCCATGCTGGACAGCATCCGCAACCTCACCGCGCTGGTCTCAGACCGAGAGAGCGTCATCAGCGCGCTCGTACGCAACCTCACCACTCTCGCGGAAGGTGTGGGCGGTCGATCCAGTGAGCTCATTCACCTTCTGGAGTTGATCAAAGTGCCCATCGATTCTGGAATGACGGTGCTCGACGAATTCCGCAAATCTCAGATCTACGGACCCGACTTCGTTGCACCGCTGCTTCGCCTGCTCGACAGCGTCGGCCTGAAGCCGGGCATTGACATCGACAAAGCTATGGACAAGGCATTCACCAATGTTTACGACTTCATCGATGCGGTGAAACGGGTTCCGGTGATCTGGGAAAATATCGGTCCTCCTCCTGTGGAAGGCACGCCGGCCCCGTGCTCCAAAGGACGTGCCGAACTTCCGTTGCCGATGGACGTACTGCTAAACGGGCGGAAGGTGGTGCTGTGCAATCAGTAAGAAAGTCGGTTCAGAACCCGTTGTTCCTCGGTGTCGTCGCGTTGGTCATGGTCGCCACGGTCGGCTTGGGCACCGCCTGGGTGTACGTTAGCCCGCCGAAGCAGCAGCTCGTTACGTTCTACACCGACGACGCAATTTCACTTCACGCTGGAGACACGGTCCGGATCGCCGGAATCGTCGTGGGCAAAGTCAAGGATTTGGCGATCGAGCCAGATCAAGTTCGCGTACGCGCGAGCGTCGACCGTGATGCGTTTGTGGGTGACCAGTCACAAGTCCAGGTCCGAATGCTCACTGTGGTTGGTGGTTATTACGTCAGCATCATCTCACTGGGGCACACGCCGCTGGGCTCTGGCGTGATCCCTCGAGCTCGAGTCACGATGCCCTACAGCCTAATTCGCACCCTGACGGATTCGACCAAGATCACTGACAATGTTGCGCCGAAGCCGATCAAGGAGTCCATCGATGAGATCCAGCGTGGTCTGAATTCCACGAACGCCAACACTGTCACCGAAATTCTCAATGCCGGCAACACGATCACCCAGGTCATGGAGCAGCAGCGAGGCCAGCTGACCCACATCCTTGAGCTCTCTAACGAGTACATCGGTCGCCTTAACGACAATCGCGATCTGCTGGAATACATGACATCACGGATCGCGATACTCGAAGAGACACTTGTTCTCTACGGGCAGGGATTTGCGACGGCGATAGACGGGCTCGGCCAAGTCGGCACTCGATTGCTTCCCGTCGGCAGCTTTTATATGAACCATCGCAACGATTTCCTAGACAGGGTCAGGGGAATCTTGGGCGAGTTTCAAGCGATTGCCGATCGAAATGGCGTTCTGGTGCGGGTGCTGCGCCGGATAAGACAACGTATGGAACACACGTTGGAGGCCCAGAACGGATCTACCCGTCCGGAACTGTTTGCCACCGACCTGTGCATCCCGACGGAGGGATCGCGGTGCTGAGCAAACTCCATTGTCTCGTGAGTAGGTCGCTCCCGGTGGCGGCTGCGTTGGCGGTCATGGCGTGCGCGACGTCGTGCGGGCGCCCAGCCGAAGACCACACGGCGGCCTATTGTGTTCTGCTGTCAGACAGTGTTGGCCTATATGTCGGCAATCCGGTCACTCAAATGGGCTATCAAATCGGCACTATTAGGACCATCGCCCCGCACGATACGCATGTCCAAGTCGCATTCTCTATCGACGAAAGACGACCGATGCCGCAGGACGTCAAGGCGGTCGTGCGCTCACCGTCAATTCTTGCCGACCGGTCATTGGAACTCGTCGGAAACTATAGCGGAGGCCCACAGTTATCACCCGGGGCCTGCATCCCGCTGGGGCGATCGGCCACTCCGCTGAGCATCTCCCGGGTCATCGGGTCGGCGACGAGCTTCGTGAACGCGATCACCCCGGACGGATCATCCAACCTGCAGGATGCACTCAAAGGAATCGACCAGGCTGCTAAAGGAAACGGGCGCGCGGCGAATGAGCTACTGACCCGATCGTCGGCGTTGCTGGACAACCCCGACAGTGTGATTGCCAATCTCGGCGAGATCACCAGGAACATGGCCGAGCTCACCTCGATGCTCAGAGACAACAGGGATTCGCTGAAAACGATCGTCACGGACTTACCGATCACCAGTCCAGACATTGTCACCGCGGTGGCCGGCGCTTCAGAGCTGGATCATGCGCTCCCAGAAATCATTCAGGCCGTCAACGATATCGAGCTCAAACTCGGCCCCGATATTCAGTTGCTCTTGGATTCGATATCGGAGTCTATGCGGATTCTCGCTCCACACTACAGAGGGATTGCCGACCTGCTTAATCCCTTGCCGCGCTTCATTAGTGGTCTCAACGGCGAACCCGCGGGGCCACCGCCGGAGGCTTGGCCAAGCACCTCAACAACCGAATATTCGCGCTGCTTCCGTACCGGCCGCCGATGTTTCGGATTCCGACCCCGAACGGCTTGATCACTTGTGGTGCCATGAATACTGCCATGCCTGGCAGCTGCGCCGACGTGGGCGGACGGCCTTACGTGGTCGATGTGGCGCTGTTGCAGTACGTGCTGGCGGAGGCCCTACGGCGATGAGAAACCATCTCCTGACGGTGATCTGTGCTGCGATTGTGTGTGCCCCGATCCTCACATCGTGCTCGTCGCTTACTATCAACACGTTGCCTTTGCCAGGCAGCAGCTCTCAGGACGGCGCGGAGATCGTGGTGGAGTTTTCCAACGTCCTAAACCTGCCCGATAGGGCGAAGGTGGTGCTTGACGGCACGCAAGTCGGTGTTGTGTCGAACGTCGCTATCGCCGGTGATCACGTAGACGTCACGGCTCGCATCGATCGTGGAGTGGATGTGCCCTCCAATGCCCGTGCGGTACTGCAACAGGCCACTGTTCTTGGCGATATTTACCTCGCGTTGGAGCGCGGCCCGAGCGCTGATATGACACGAACGCCGTTGGCATCCGGTGGACGTATTCCGCTGTCGCAGACGACATCTCCACCCCAGTTGGAGGACACCATTGCCAGTCTGGCGAACTTCATCGGCAGCGGGTCAATCCAGCGCGCGCAGAACACGCTCATCAGAATTAACAACGTGACGCCTCCCAAGCAGGAGGTACGCCGAGTGGTCTCGCAAGTCACAACCGATCTCCGCCAACTGTCGGACAACATCGACAACGTCGATCGACTGCTAACCAGCGTCTCCCAAACCGCTGCGGTGTTGGGTACGCACACCCCCCAACTGAGTGTCTGGTTCTCACCGGCGGGTATGAAGGGGTTCACCCGTGACATGGAGGTAGCCAATACATTTGGCCGGATATTGCCTTCGTTGGGCTCGATCTATAACGGCGGATACTGGCTAGTGCCACTTCTCAAGTCTGCTAGCGAAGCCTTTGCGGCAGTGCAGGGCACCAAACAAGCTGTAGAGGCTGAGTACCCGGCATATCGTCGCTTCATCACGGACTACTTTATGCCGCAGGACAAATATCCAGCCATCAACGTCACATCAATCATCGGACCCGACGGTCGGGAGCTGTCAGGCAACGTCGAGCAGGTCCTCCGCATGCTTGGAGCGGTCCCGTGATCTTAAGAAACATCGTCGGATTCACCGCTTTCGCGGCCATGATAGTTACTTTCGTTGCCTATATCGGATCGCTGGGCATCCGCGTTGTCCCGCCCGACGACCGCGCGAATCTCTCGATGGATGTGTCCAACATCAACAATCTCGTCGTGGACTCGAATGTGCTGCTCCGCGGCGTGGCGATCGGGAAAGTAAGTAGGATTGACACATCGGTCTCCCACGCAACCGTTCATTTCTACATTGAGAACAGATACAAGGTCCCGGCCAATAGTGTTGTGCGCCTGGAGAACCTGTCCGCCCTTGGTGAGTCCTATATCGAGCTTGAACCCACCAGCCACGGGGGACCCGCGCTCCAGGACGGGCAACGCATCTCGATGGACTTAGTCCGCGAGCCTGCCTCGATATCGGAGCTTGCGGTTAGCGTTGTGCGAGTACTCAACCAGCTTGATCCAGGACAACTTGGACGCGTAATTGACGAAGTGGATGCAGCGTTGCCCGATCCGGACTCCGTGTTACCCAACTTGCAACGCGCCAGTGTCCTACTCCATAACACCACGACCGACTTGAACGGTCGCGGTAAACAGGTGCTGGACAACGCACAGAGCCTGCTTGAGAACGCTGGCTTTGTGGGGCCAGCACTGGCCGATGCTACCCCGGCCCTCCGTGAACTCGGTCCGGCCATTCAGCGGCTTTGGAACATGGCCACGAACATTGTCATACGCGATGACTCGCCGGGCAACGTGTATATATTCGGCAAGTTCCTGCAGCGCATCCAGAAGCTACTAGATGATCGTGCTCCCGATATCCGGGTATTGACAGAGCCATTGATGGCCAACGTCAACGCGATCGCCGCGGCGCTGGGAACTATCAATACGGGTGAGGTTCTCTCGAATCTGCTGGCGGCGGTGCCAGAGGACGGTGTGATCAACCTGCATGTAACGAACATCGGTGGACAGGGTGGTGGAAGTTAATGTGTCCAGCCGCCGATCGCAACGATGACGGAGGAACAGAAATGGCAAAGGTAACCGCTACTGCGAACTACGACATTGCTGCCGCTGACCCGGCCAGCGCCGAGAATGGGTCGACGGACAACGGAAATGAAGATGGCTCGGCAAGTTCCGCCGCGCCCAAGGCGGCGGCCACCGGTCGTCGAATTTCGATCTCTCTCCGCGGGCTTGCTGTGGTGGTCGTGATCATCGGTTTGATCGCTGCATTGGGCGTCATGACGTGGATGTACCTCGGCGCCAGGTCTGAGCTCAGAGCTCAAGCGGCCCTGACCGCGGGAGATAAGCGTGCCGAACAGGTCGCGCTTGACTACGCAGTAAACGCCGCGATTATGGATTTCAAAGACCTAGGGCCATGGAAGCAAAACCTGACGAAGGGCACAACACCCGAACTCAATGATAAGCTGACGAAGGCTGCAACAGCGATGGAGCAAATACTGCTTCCGATGCAATGGAGTTCGCAAGCGAAGCCGCTAGCAGCAAAAGTTCGGTCAAGAGACAACGGTGTGTACATCGTCGATGCCTTCGTCAGCGTCATGACGAAAACTGTTCAGGCAGCAGATAACCTGCAGTCTACGGCGACCTACGCGATCACGATCGATAGCAACAACAACTGGCTGATTAGCGACGTCGGCGGGATCGCCTCGGTCGTCGGCGACAAGTGAAGTCCGATTTACCGCCGAGGCCAACCACTTTCATCGAGATTTTCGCCAGGCTCGGACAGATTGACATGGTGACGTTGTGTGCGGCCGTTTAGATGTGGGCATTCCATGGCGACGAACAAACTGCCGCATAGTCTGAGCGGTTCCCGTACAAATCTGAGCGGTTCCCGTATCAATTTTATATTGCTGCCGCGGCGTGAAGAGAATCGGGGTATCGCACGAAGGTGGCGAAAGGATTGGGCGACTGATCGAGTGAACACTCACGAATCCGTTGCTATGGGGTGACCGTTGAGGTATCGGGGTGTATCCCAACCCATAACTGGGGCGGGTTCGGTGTCCGTCTCTACACCCGTCGACCTGTCAGTCGCAGACGTGTGATCGCTCAATCCTGCTGGCCCAGTGTTTGACTCGCTGTTGCGAAGGGCCGTAGATCCATGCCGTGTTTCGAGCTCTGATGCCCACGCCCGTGTTTGATAGGTGTTGCCATAGCCGATAGAAGCTTTCTCCTTGGTACAAGGGGAAATAGGTGTCGCCGGCGAAGTCTTGGCTCTGGGTCAGAGCCTGGGCGCGCGGTGCGAGAAATGCCACAGATTGCTCGATATTCGCCGCAACAGCGTCTGCATGTATCTGGATCCCCGGTACCGTCCAGTCGTTGTTGGCTTGGAGCAGGTCAAATCCAAATTCATCCATCTGGCGACGCAGCAGCAGGTATTGGGCGTTGAACCATTGACACATCTCGCGCTCAGCAGTGATGTCTGCATCGGTCACGTTCTTCTGCGTGGCGTCATATGGAAACGGAAACTTCGGTGCCCACCCGTCGACCGTAGGAGTAAACGACGGAAGTGCCGGAGGGGGCGGCTCCGATGGATCCGCGTGCGCAGTTTCGCCCAACAGCGACAACGTGAGCGCGAGGCCACACGACAAAGCAACCGACATCCTCTTGCCGGCAGCTTTGCACACTGCGACTAGTTGGGGCATACGAACCTCCGGGGACACTAGGGTTGGCAACAACCATGATAGTTCGACCGTCCAGACGGTCGGTACGGATTCGCGTGGTTACACTCAACGCGAGATGGCATCGGCGACCACCCCTGGTTAGTGATTCACGCGGTGCGGCCGTTGCTCAGAACCACCCAAGTCGCTCGCCGCGGGACGGCGCGACCGAATGCGAACCTGTAGCTGGCGGCGCCGAGCGGTCATCGTGCCCAGATGTGGTGCGAGGATTGGGAGATCGCGCTAGGACAGGTCCCGCCGGCGGCGCGACCGGCTACTTGACGGCAGCGCCTCCGTCCACCGGCAGGTTTACCCCGGTGATAAAGCGCGCTTCGTCCGAACATAGCCAAGCGACAGCGGCGGAGACATCGCGGGGTTCCACCCATGGGATGGGCAGTATCTGCAGACTCGAGAAGGCCGCTTCGCAGTCTTCTCGAGTTGGGTTCTCTAGGTCCGGGCGAAACATCCGATACGTCGCTTTATTTAGCACCATGTCGGTACAGACGGTCGTGGGGTGCACTGAGTTGACGCGGATGTTGTACGGACCGAGTTCGATTGCTAGTGCTTTGGTGATACCCACGAGGGCGGACTTTGCTGCTACGTAGGGCAGCGCATTTGCCGCGGGGCGGATACCGACCAACGAGCTCGTCAGTACGACCACCCCGGATTTAGCCTCGATCATCGAGGGGATCACGGCACGCACAACGTGCCAGACGCCGCTGAGATTGACGGCGATGGTGTCGTCCCACTGGTCAGGGGTGACCTCGGGTGCCGGTGCGTAGCTCAAGATCCCGGCGTTTGCACTGAGGATATCGATACGCCCGAAAGTCTCGAGCGTGCGGACAACTGCCTTTTCGACCGCATTTCGGTCGCGCACATCGGCGTTGACGGCCAGAGCACGGCGGCCCTCGCCCTCGACGAGGCGCACGGTCTCTAGCAGATCTTCATTCGTCGCCAGGGGATAGGCAACCGAGCCTATGTCACCATCGAAATCGATCACCACGACGTCCGCGCCCTCGCGCGCAAGCCGGACCGCGTGGGATCGGCCTTGGCCGCGTCCAGCACCCGTAATGACGGCCACCTTGCCTGAGGCGCTACCCATCCGCTGCCCTTCCCCGTTGAGTCGTGCACGTATCCAGAGGGAGTGTGCCCCGCGTCACGAAACGTGTCAAACATCGTTCAATGATTGACAACATGAACCATCGTTATTCTGTGAAAAGGTACTCAACAACGTTGACAGGATGTGTTAGATTCCACTCTCGACGTGATTAGTGACCGGCATCATCGAGGGGATAGCCAGAGTGGCAAGAGACCGCAACTTTCATGCGGACTTCGCCTCGCGAGTCGATTCGCCCTACTGGGCAGGGCTGGCGCGCGGCGAATTGACGATCCAACGTTGCGCCAACTGCGGGCAATGGATCTGGCCAGCAGAGTGGCGGTGCGGCGAGTGCGGTTCGTACGACTTTGATTGGCCCACGCTGCCGATGGTTGGTGAGGTGTACACCTGGACGCGTACCCACTACGCGTTCGTCCCGGATATGCCGGTTCCGCTTACGCATGTGCTGGTGGCGCTTCGCTGGGCGGCCGGGCGTCGGGTTCTGGGTCTCCTAACTGGTAGTGGCGACGGCTTGCGTATCGGGGCCCAGGTCGAGGGCTACGTCGAATCAGCTTCTGCTCGCACACGCGATCTTCCCGTGGTTCGCTGGCGGCTCGTACCCGAAAACCAGCCAGCGCGGGTGCAAGCGTGAGCCCAGCTACACATCATCGGTTTCGGGGCAGGGTTGCTGCCATCGGCCTGGGTGAGACGCCTTACTACAGGCGAGGTACCGCGCCTGATGCCGAACGCAAACTCTGCTTGAAAGCGATCGTCGCAGCCTGTGACGATGCCGGAATCGATCCGCGGGACGTTGATGGCTTTTCGTCGTACGGTGCGGACGAGAACGAGGCACCACGGCTACTGGCCGCTCTAGGTACTCGCGAACTGCATTGGTCGACGCTTATCTGGGGTGGTGGCGGAGGCGGCAGCGCGGGCGCGCTCGTCGCCGCTGCCAGTGCGATCATCAGCGGACAGGCAGAGACGGTTGTCGTATATCGCGCCTCGGCGGAGAGTTCCAGCGGCCGACTGCTGAATAAAGTTAGCGAAGGGTATTTCGGACTAAATTACCTCGCGCACGCGATGGATTCACCAGCGCAGGCCCTCGCGCTGTACTCGCAGCGCCAGATCGAGCATGATGGCGTCGCTCATTCGGCATTTCGCGCACTTGCGCTGGCCTCCTATTACCATGCCCAGAACAACCCGCGCGCTGTTGCATATGGCAAGCCGTTAGATGCGACAACCTACGATCTGTCGCGAATGGTCGCTGAACCGTACCGCCTATTTGATTGCTCGCGGGAGAACGATGCCGCCGCGGCGGTGGTACTGACGTCCGCCGAACGCGCGGCGGACCTGGTTGCAAAACCAGCGTATCTACTTGGAGCTGCGTTCGGTAGCGGACCTCGGTGGGGCGAGCTCGATGGCAATCACGATCCGATCACAAGCGGTGGATTTCGTGAGGTCGCCGCGCGCGTGTGGGAGCAAAGTGGTTACGGCCCAACCGATATCGACGTCGCGCAGATCTATCTAAACTTCACTGGACCCGGTGTCGCGGCGCTGATTGATCATGGTTTCTGCACTGCTGCCGAAACGGCCGAGAAGCTCGTTTTCGAGAACCTGATCGCGCCGGCTGGATGGCTGCCCGTGAATACCTCCGGTGGCGATATCGCCGAGGGCTTTGTCCACGGGATGGGCAACACATTGGAGGCGATCCGTCAAATTCGAGGCGATTCGCCCAACCAAGTTCCCGATGCACATTTATCGCTGCTTACCGGGGGGCCTATGGCCGAATTGGTCAGCAGTGCCCTGTTTGGTTCTGTCGACACCCTCTAAATTTTGGAAAGGACGGTTCAACGATGACCTCTTCTGCGGATGTAGACGAGTTGGCCCGGAAATTCGATCATCACAGCAGCGACTATGCGCGAGACCCATGGAGTATCAACCATGCTTTGGTCCAGCAATGTCCTGTTGCCCACAGCGAACAACACGGTGGTTTCTGGTATGTGACCGGCTACGAAGAGGTGCGGCAGGTTGCAATGGACGACAAGACCTTCTCCGCTCGACATGACCTTCCCAATGGCTCGACAGCGTACGAGGGGATAAGCCTTCCCGGTTATCCGATGAGGACAGGGTTCATCGAAACGGATCCGCCTCTCTCCACCGCATGGCGCAAGCCGTTCAACAGGTATTTCAGTATGGCTGCAGCCGAGGCGATGCGCCCGCAGGTAAGGCGGTACGCATCGTGGTGTCTGGATCAAAAGATCGAATCCGGAGAGATGGACCTGGTTCTCGACTACAGCGGTCCTGTACCGGCCATCGTTACATTGAAGCTGGTCGGACTACCGACCGACGATTGGAAGACATTTTCAGACGCATCGCACCGTATTGTCTCGCTTCCTCCGGATAGCCCCGAACGTGCGCAAGCGATGGCCGATCACGCTGAGCTCTTTGCGCAGATTCCCGAGATTGCTGCGAAACGCAGGAGCGACCCGCGAGATGACTTGATCACTGTGGTCACGCAGATGGAACTGGAAGGTGCCCCACCGAGCACAGAGACTTTGGTCGAGACAATCTTGCTGCTCGTGCAGGGTGGTGTCGATACGACGTCCAACCTAGTTGGCCACGCGTTGCGTTACCTGGCCGAACACCCGCTGGACCGCCAGCGACTGATCGATGATCCAACCCGAATTCCTGCGGCGATCGAGGAGTTTCTGCGTTTCTACTCGCCAGTTCAGACAATCGCGCGCACCGCCACTCGAGACACTGAGCTCGGCGGGTGCCCGATCCGCGAGGGAGATCGACTTCTCGTCTCGTGGGCTGGGGCAAACCTTGACGAACGTGTGTGGGCCGATCCGCTAAAGGTAGTGCTCGATCGCAAGCCGAACCGCCAGACGTCCTTCGGCATCGGTGTACACCGCTGCCTGGGTGCCAACCTAGCGAACGTCATGATCGAGGAAATGCTAGCCGAGGTGCTGCAGCGCATCCCTGATTACCAGATCACTGGCCCGGTCTCAAGTTATGCCACTATCGGAATTATCCACGGAATCGAAGCACTACCAGTCCGTTTCAGAGCTGGGCATCGTATTGCCGAGCCCGGTATCGAACTCAGAGACCTCGATGATGTCTCGTCTGGGCAGCGGCGCGATGGGCTGAGGGGTTGACTCGATCGGTGCACCTCTCACTAGCTGGCGATTACCGGTCGACCATGCAGACGGACCGCCGGTTGTCAGTGCAGACCGCCACTCATGTCTGATATGGCCGTTCGTGGGGCACGGGCCCTCGTGGCGGATGTGCTCTGCGTGATCGATGCTCTCAGTGATCAGGAATGGCAGGCGCAGAGCGCCTGCCCCGGGTGGCAGGTGCGAGACGTGATCACCCATCTGGCTGCGTTCTTCGAGATGCTCGCTGATCCTGCCGCGTTCAAACCGATGACCCCAGACGACTCGGCGGAGGCTGCGAACGAGGACATCGTTGCGGCTCGGCGCCACCACACCATTGCGCAAGTGCGCCACGATTACCGAAGCTGGTCAACACGAGGTTTGGAAGTGCTGGCAGCCTTGGAGAACCCAGCGATCTCAAACAAGGTCGTGTGTATGGGCGACATCGGGAGTTACCCGCTGTCGGCCATGAGCGAAGCAGTGTGCTTCGACCACCTATGCCATGTGGTGCTCGACCTGCTGGAACCGCGAGGTCCGATCGTGCGGGCGCGCTCGCCGATGGACTTTGTTCGGCTAGCGCCCGCGCTCGACTGGATGCTGCGCGGTCTCCCCACGATGTCGGGCCCCGACTTGGCGGCCGCACTCGATCAACCCGTGATGTTGGAACTGTCAGGCCCTGGGGGTAGGCGAATGGAGATTGCTAGGGCTGGTGCTACGGAGGTGCGGATTGCGCCGGCTGAGGCGATTAGTTCAGAAGACATTGTGTACAGCGATGCCGAGGCCTTCCTGGCGTGGGCAACTCGTCGGAGCTCATGGCGCGGGCTGGTTCGCCTCAGCGGAGACAAGAATCGTCTCGTGCGCGTTCTCGACCGGATAAGGGTTGTGTAGGTATGAGTGGGCATCTCGGGCAATTAGTGAGGTTTTGGGGTCGTCGTTTCCCAGACCGTTTGGCAGTGCGGTTTCGCGATCATGAAGTGACCTGGGGTCAATTGGATGCTGACGTTGACGCGCTCGCGGCAGGTCTATCCCAGCGGGGCGTCGGTCTCGGGGCGGTGGTAGGCATCATGATGTCCAATCGGTACGAGTTCATCGAGACCATGCTTGCGGTATTCCGGGTTGGGGGCACCGTCGCGCTAATTAACACGCGTCTCACGCCGACGGAGCTGCTGTATCCCGTAATCGATTCGGGTGCAGATCTTATCGTCACCGAATCCAGCTTCATTGCGCGATTTGCTGCGGTGTTGAAGCATCCTGATGCACCACAGTTGATAAGCGTGGACCCGGCTGGCGGCTATATCGGGCTGGCCGACTTGCGACGCTCAGGTTTGCTCGCGACGGCGGCCTCGTCTGATCCCGGAGACCCAGAAGATATCGCCTTGTTGGCCTATACGTCCGGAACTACGGGCGTACCGAAAGGTGCGATGCTCTCACATCGCGCGATTGTCGCAAATGGGCTCGCCCGTTCATCGGCGGATCTGCTGACGTGGCAGGATCGGGTCCTTTGTTTGATGCCGCTCGCCTTCACTGGCGGGGCGTCCACGTTCTTGCGGGAGGTTGTTTGCACAGGGGCGTCGGCGTTTGTGGAGTCGACATTTGATCCGGCACGAGTGCTCGACCTGCTGGAGTCCGAGCGAATCACGACCTGTTCAGCGGTCCCGGTGATGTGGGAACGGATGCTCGAATTGCCCAACTTCACTTCCGCTGACTTGTCGGCATTGCGGGCTGGAATAGCGGGTGGTGCGACCACGCCGCTGGAAGTCATCCGGAAGTGGCAGGACCGAGGGGTCGGGCTCCGTCAGGGCTATGGCCAGACTGAGTTTGCCGGCGGATTCGCCACAGTCCTCTACGAAGACGAGGCGCAGGCGCGGATCGGCGCCGTGGGCCGACCAATCATAGGTACCCGGATCCGGATCGTCGACGAAGAGGACGTCGATGTTCCTGTTGGACAGGCCGGTGAGATTTTGTTGCGCGGCCCATCGATGATGACCGGCTATTGGAATAAGCCGGATGACACAGCACAGGTGCTCGCCGGTGGCTGGCTACACACCGGGGATGTCGGAATGCTCGATGAAGACGGTTACCTGCGTGTCATCGACAGGGCACGGGACATGCTGATTAGTGGCGGGTTCAACGTTTATCCTGCGGAACTAGAGAAGGTGCTTGCAGGGCTGCCCGGTCTGGAGGAGCTCGCGGTGATCGGGGTACCGGACATGCGTTGGGGTGAGGTTCCGATGTTGGTGGTCCCCAATCTGGAGGCTATTGACGTGAACGAACTACGGTCGATCATCATCGAGCGGCTCGCGGATTACCGTCGTCCAAAGTGGTTAGTCGCGCACGGAGCTGACTTGCCCAGAACAATGAGCGGAAAGGTGCTCAAGCGCGAGTTACGGACCGCCTACCCGGCAGTCCCGCACGATGCTATTGCGCTCAAGGTCTCCTGATGGTGAGCACAATGGGTCCGGTGAAGGCGTGATGAGCGGCTATTCGCTATTGGACGGCGTCCGGGTACTTGAGGTCGCGCAGTTGGCCCCGTCGTCGGTCGGTGGACACCTCGCCGATCTTGGTGCCGAAGTGATCAAGATCGAAAGCGAGCCTCTCGGCGACGGTGCGCGACTTGCGGGGTTCTACGCAATCGGCGGCTCCGACGGCCCTGGATTCCTGCATCTTAGGTGGAATCGAGGAAAGAAGAGCGTTGTGCTTGATCTGCGATCGGATGACGACCGAGATCGTTTCGCGCGGTTGGCTCGCACTTGTGACGCAGTGATAGAGGGAACGCGAGCTGGGTATCTAGACCGCCTCGGGCTGGGCTACGACGAGTTGCGAAAGACGAATCCGGCGTTGGTATTTTGCACGGTATCGGGTACCGGGACAGACGGCCCGTATCGCGCGTTGGCTACCGGCGGTCTCTGGTTCGACAGTTACTCCGGCGTGCGGCCAGTGAACGCCGATCAGCCATCGCCCCCCGGCGTCATGGGCGGCAGCGATGCTACGCCCGTGGGGATGTATGCCGTCGGCGCTTATGGTGCAATGGGCGTGCTGGCAGGCCTGCTGCGGGCGCGTTCGACCGGAGTGGGCAGCCACTTGGAGATCGCCAGTTGCGATGTCGCCGCTTCGTGGGTCCCGGATAAGACGGATCTGGAACTCAATCGCGCTGCGGTATTCCGTCGCCCGGACGGCTGGACACCCGACGGACGTCTGGCCGATTGGGTGAGGATGGAGCCATACCGCACTTCCGATGGCGACGTCATGCTGCTCGGCGCTCACACGGAGAAGTTCTGGCAGCGATTCTGCCTAGCAGTCGACCGCGCTGACCTGATGGATATCGATGTGACCACCGTGGATGACGGTCATGCGGAGCGCTCAAACAAGCTATGGTCGGAGCTTTCCGACGTATTCAAACAGCGCACGAAAGCTGAATGGGTCGAGTTCTTCCTCGCGCACGACATCGCAGGCGGCCCGGTGAATACGCCATCGCAATTGCTCGCCGACCCGCATTGGAAGGCACGCCACAATACATTTGAGTGCCCTTTGTCCGAAGATCTAGTCGTCACGCTGGTGGCCAGTCCGGTTCGTGTTGTGGGAGAGCAGTTCGCCCCGACGCCGGCCCCGACCCTGGGCGCGCATACTGATGAGGTGTTGGGATGGCTGAGTCAGACGGCGGAGGGGGGTCCAGCGTTCCCGTGACACCACCGAATGGACCTCGAGCCACGCCGATTCGCATCGATCCATCAGACGTGGTGCGCGCAGCGATGGCTATCCTCCGCAGTGACGGGATCCCCGGACTGACGATGCGGCGCCTCGCGGCCGACATGGGTGTGGATCCAGCAGCGTTCTACCACCACTTCCGGGATAAGTCAGCCATCATCCGCGCTGCGGGCCGCGCCGCGGTAGCGGAGATTGACGTCCCCCCCGAGCAGGATTTCGAGTCTTGGCGAGACTGGGTGATTCAGGTTGCTCACAATTACCGGGCGGTGTTGCTTATGCATCCGTACCTGCGTGCCCTCGTCATTAACGGTGATGTTCGCTGGACCAGCCTCCCGGTTTACACAACCGAGCGGCACCACCTCACCGAGGAAGGCATTCCAGAGCACCTGCACCACGGGCTGCTGCAGACGCTTCACTGCTACATCCTCGGATCACCGATGGTGGACACCAACGATAAACGTGACGTCGTCGAGGGCGGCGCCACCGACTGGTTTGAACTCGGACTCCGAGTACTGATCGACGGTCTGGTGCAAAAGCTGCGAGCCGATCCGCGCAATGAAGCCCGAACGGTCTCATCCGGCCAATAGCGATCCGGTAGGTGAATCTGGTCGGCGACGAGATGTTTGGTGCTGCATACCAAGCTCTCTGACATCGACGTTCTCCGCAATTACGAGACTCGATAGTGCTGCTGCAGTCAACTGGAACTACCCAAGTCCTCGGTGAGTTGCCGATGCAAGTGAGCGCATGACTGCTCGTTGCGTCCGTATCGAAACATGCCGCGGGGGCAAGCCTCAGCGTTGCGTTGGATGCTGGCGGCCATGGGCCAATCTTCCTGCAAAGCGGCTTGTTCGAGGATTTCCCAGCTGCGGGCCATCCGGGCTCGCATCCTATCGTCGAGTTTCTGATGAGCGATGAGGAGCCTGATGTTTACGGTGGAACGGCCCGTATTCTGCGGGTCTGGCCACACCGTCCAGAACTCGATGTGGTCAGGTGTCGCAATAACATTGACGTTCGGGTAAATAAATAGGTTGGATCCGACATACGACGAAGCCGACTCGATTGGCTCGCAAGCCTTAGCTAGCTTAGTCATTTTCGTCCGAGGGCTGAAGCCTTGGCCATGGCGGCCGTATGTACGCCAGACCGTCGTCTGTGTCTCGATCAGTTTGCCGACACCTTGTGGGTGCAGAAATTTCGGATGCAAGATGTCAATCGAACCATCGAGCACGAGCTTCCAATTCATATCCAGGCAAAATGTTCGATCGAGAAAGATGCTCGACGCGTTCGAAAAGTCGCACAATTCGAGCTGCCGTTCCACTTCGGGCCCAAGATACTCCGCGATCGACCAGCCGTCACCGGCCAAAATTACCCACAGCAGGCCATGAGCTTCCTCGACTCGTACCAGCGTCAGCCCGTCGGCCGACTTATCGATTGACCCGAAGAAATGTTCGTACGGCACACGGGTGAGGTCACCACTGTCAGCGCTATACGTCCAGCCGTGATACGCGCAATGGAAGAATCGCGTCGACCCGCACGGCCGATCTTCGACACGTCCGCCCCGGTGCTTGCACATGTTGACCATGCCCGCGACCGACCCGTCCCGACGTCGCGTAAGAATCAAAGGCACGCCAAGAACGTCTCGCGTGACGAAGGCGCCCGGCTTGGGCAGTTCCGAGCTTAGTCCTGCGACCAACGGTAGCGTCCGCATCAAGGCCTGTTCCGCTGCCGCTCGCCCGGGATCGACAAAGTTAGCGACCGGTACTAGCAAGTCAGCATCGCCGAGATCTGTGGTGTCGTTGCGGAGGTGGGTGATCAGTAGCTCACTGATGTGCGGGTCGATCGCTGTCAACATCGCGCCTTTCGACTTGGACACAGCTGCGCTTCAACGGTGTTGACCTAAACATAGTCAATAAACCTGTGCTGTTCAAGTACTTACAGGTAAACGCGATACAGTGGCGATACACAATTCAACATTGTTGACTACCACAACAGCAAAGAGCGCAGGAATAGTCACGGCGTAGGGCAGGATAGGGACCGAACGGCGCATGGGCACGGCACGTGCGCGGGATGCGATGTAAGCCGCTTCCTCTTGTTTAGATCGGTTCGAAAACCGGCACTATCTCACCGGCTCCGTCGCCTGATGGCACAAAGCGCACCTGCACGGGAGTGCCAATTCGCAGGTTTGCCGGGTTGCTTACAACCAGGCGCACCATTAGCCAGGGTCCCTCGGTTAACTCGACGATGGCGCTGAAGTAGGGCACGTCAGCGGCGAGCGCTGGCAGAGGTGCGCGGTGAACGACGGCCCAGCTGACCAGGGCGCCTGTCCCTGCCGCTGCGTACGGTTGCAGGTCGGTTGATCCCGTCGAAGGATCGGTACGTGCTTCGGGAGCCAGGAAGGTACCCGACTGTGCATCTTGTTTGATTAGCAACTCACCGTGTGCGGCCGCGTCGAAGAACGCAGCGCTTGCGTCGTCGCGCTCTACGGCCGGCAAAGACGTCATGCGACCACTCTTCCATTTGGAAGCGGGCTCAGGACAAGTGTGCTGTGGTGCTCGAAGATTCCACCGTTGCCGCTGACAAGCACGACTTCATTACGGGGGGCCTGACGAGCCCCGCCGTCACCACGAGCTTGGATGATCGCTTCAGACAAGGGTGTCATGCCCCACATGTAATACGACGACAACTGGCCGCCGCCGGTGTTGCAGGCGAGTGTCCCGCCAGGTGCAAGCCTGCCGTCCTCGACGAAGTTCCCGCCCTCACCTTTAGCGCAAAACCCGTAGTCCTCCAAGGTGACCAACACGGTATACGTGTAGCAGTCGTACAGTTCCACGATGTCGACGTCGCCAACGCCGACGCCCGCCATCTGCATGGCCTGCGTGGCCGACCGTACTCCTGGCGTGATTAGCCCCCATGTCGAGTCGCGGCGCATCTGGCGCGGCTCGTGGGCTTGGCCGTGTCCCCACACATACACTGGTGGGCGAGCTAACGAGCGTGCGCGATCCCCGGCGGTCACTACTACCGCGACCGCGCCGTTGCTTACCAAACAACAGTCGAGCAGATGAAGAGGGTCGGCGATCCACCGCGACGATTGGTGCTCGGCGATCGACAACGATTGACGCAGTTGCGCGTACGGGTTGCCCATCGCCCAGGCACGCTGGGCAACCGCGATCTGACCCAGCTGTTCGGACGTTGTCCCGTAAATCTCCATATGGCGGCGAGCGCACAGCGCGTAGAGAACATTTGGATTGACCGCCCCGGAGGCAACCGACAAACCGGACAAGCCTCGCAACGTACCAGCGGACCGCCCGCGAGAACCCCACGCGGAGCCATCAGCGCGTTGTGGCTTTAGCGGTGTGTCGGCAAAAACGCAGGCCACGGCGGTAGCCGCACCGGAGTCGACGGCCTGGACGGCTGCCGCGATCATTACCCCGGCGGTAGCTCCGAATGCGTTGAGCTGGCACAGGACGTTTAGTTCACCAAGGCTGAGTACGGCCGCAAGCCCGACCCCGACGTCCTGCGTTACGCCTGAGCTAACAAGCAAGCCGTCCAGGTCTTTCAATGCGAGCCCCGCGTCGGCCACCGCCCGCTGGACCGCTTCCGCAGCCAAACTCGTCGAGGACCGGCCATAGACCTTGCCGAGCGCCGTCATCCCAAGACCGACCAGTGCTGCGCTCACCGCGCCTCCCACTGAGGGGGCCGCTTCTCGGTGAAAGCGCGAGCGCCTTCACGTGCATCTCGGCTGCCGAACACGACTTTCGCCGATTCCCTGTTGATCCTCCACACCTCGGATTCCCAGTCCGACCCCGCAGCGGCGGTTCGGTGAATGACACGTTTGCTGTGACGTACCGCGAGCGGTCCGTTCCTTGCGATCCGCTCGGCAAGTTCCATTGCTACATCCACGGCCGTCCCTCGAGGCGCGACCTGGTTGACCAAACCCAGCTCGTACGCGCGAGCTGCGCTGATCGGGTCGCCGGTTAGCGTTATTTCCAGCGCGACTTTCATGGGGATCTGGCGTTGCAGCCGAATCACGCCGCCGGCAGCGGCAAAGATGCCCCGTTTGACCTCGGGTAGCCCAAGCTTGGCGGCCTCATCGATGACCGCTAGGTCGCACGCTAGCGCGATCTCGGTGCCACCACCCAATGCATAACCGTTGATCGCTGCGATGGTGGGTTTGTCGATCCAGTGACGCACGATGCCGGCAAATCCCCAGTGCGAATGATCGGGGTCATCGATACGATGATTCCGAGCGAGTTCTTTGAGGTCTGCGCCCGCACAAAATGCTGGCCCGGCACCAGTAATCACGACGACATGAACAGTGGGGTCCTCCGCCGCCTGCTCGAGGGCCGCTCCAGCTGCGGACGATAGGGCCGAGTTGACGGCGTTCATTACCTTTGGACGATTCAGTGTGACCACTCCGACAGACCCGCGACGTCCGTAGGTCACGACCGGTTCGGTGTCGTATTCCGCGTCGCTCATCGGATCGCGGGAGCGCGGTAGATGGACTTGAGCGCGACGTAGGGTGTGAGGCCCTCAGGGCCGAGTTCTCGGCCCAGGCCACTGGCCTTGACGCCGCCGAAAGGTCCGACGATGTCGAGTGCGTAATGATTGATTCCCACCGAGCCGGTGTGCAGTCGCGCTGCCAACGCAGCGCCTCGCTCTGGATCGGAGGTCCAGATCGTCCCGCCCAAACCGTAGTCAGAATCGTTAGCGATCGCGATCGCCTCGTCGTCGTCTCGGTAGGCGATTACGCACAGTACGGGGCCGAAAATCTCCTCACGCGCGATTGTCATCGAGTTATCGACATCGGACAGCACGGCTGGCTCAACGAACCAGCCACAAGGCTGGTCGCTGGGGATGCCACCCCCGGTCGTCAGCTGCGCCCCGCTGGCACGACCGCTTGCGACATAGGCCAGGACGCGATCGCGCTGTTCCGCGCTCACCAACGGGCCGATCTGAATGTCCTTGTCTAACGGGTCGCCGACCCGCAGTTGGCGAACGGCATCGGTTACCGCATCCACGATCTCGCGATAACGTGAGGCTGGCGCCAAGATACGGGTGCTGGCGTGGCAGGTCTGCCCGTTGTTGGGCAAGCAGACATCGGGCAGCGCCGTTACGAATGTGTCCAAGTCGGCATCGTCGGTAACGATTGCCGCAGATTTGCCACCCAGTTCGAGTGTCACGGGCCGCAGAAGCCGCCCGCAGGTCTCACCAATCACCCGCCCCGCCGCAGTTGACCCGGTAAATGCGACCTTGCTCACGCCTGGATGACTCACAAGCGCGCTTCCAGCGTCACGATCCCCGGGTATTACATTCAGCACACCGGGTGGCAGCTCCGCGTTGATGGCCGCGTCTGCCCACGCAAACGCATCCAGTGCCGTCTCTGGCGGCGGTTTGAGAACTACACTGCACCCTGCAGCCAATGCGGGTGCAATCTTCATTGCCGCCAGACTCATTGGGTAATTCCACGGTGTGATGGCGGCGACAACCCCGACGGGCTCACGGCAAACGGTGACGTCTGACAGCGCACCGGGCCGTACATCGGCGCCGTCGAATCGCTCGGCCAGATTCGCGTAGTAATCAAGTGCGAGGGACGGAAAGTAGCCGTTGGCGCCCTGAGAGAGTCGGCGCGGCATGCCGTTCTCACGGCTGACTAAGGTCGCGGTTTCCTTGGCGCGAGCACGTAGTGCGGCGGCCATGCGACGCATGGCTTCGGCGCGCTGATTTGCTCCCATCGTGGCCCACGGCCCCGACAACGCCGTTGAAGCGGCAGCCACCGCGGTGTCTACGTCGGTGTTGCGCGCGAGCGGGGAGGTACCCAGTACGTTCCCAGTCGCCGCCTCGACGACCTCCGCGAGCTTCGTGCCAGCGCTGGGCGGCCTCCAACTGCCTGCAATAAAAAACGCATCACGATCCAGGATGATGTCCACGGGTGTCACGTCCTATCCGACATGGGTTTTCGCCGTTTCGATGGGTTGTCCACCGGGCGATCATTCGTCGCGAGCTCAGGATCTCGCCGCGGGCTCTGCACGACATCAGCAGCGACCAAACGGTCGACTTCGCCAGCTTGCAAACCGAGCAACGAGCTGCAGATCTCGCGGGTGTGTTCGCCAGGCGTTGGCGCCGGACGCAGCTCGGGGTCAGGGATGCTCGAAAAGTGGGCAATACGGGCTGACGTCGGTATTGGACTCGGCAACAACGGGTGCGCAATTTGGTGAAACGAATCTCGAGCGCGAAGCTGCGGATGCGTGAGTTCGTCTGGCAGGCGCAGCATCGCGGCGGCAGGCACGCCGGCCGCTTGGAGTGACTCCTCGACATCATGGGGCGGGAGGCTCGCCGTCCACGCAGCGATCAGGTCGTCCACGGCTGGAATTCGGTCGAACGTGGGCAAATCCAGACGGTCGGCAAATCCTGCGACGTCGACCAGGCGTCGCCAGTCGTCGTCATCGCGGATTGTGACGACGCACCACTCGTCGTCACCTGCGCATGGAAACACTCCAGTCAAGCCTGAGTTGTGGTCGAGGCTAGCTTGGGTGAGTGTAGGGCCGTCCCCAACGGACGCGGTAGCGAGGGTAGGCCCGAGTGCATAGACAGCTACGTCCGCCTGAGCGACTTCAATATCCCGACCCGGCCCGGTTGCACCTCGCCCGATGATGGCTGCGAGTATTGCCACCGCCGCGGCGTGGGCTGCTACGTGGTCAGGATAAACCGTGGATCCGTCGCAATAGGCCGCAGGATTACCTGGATCTGCACTCGGATCGCACCACAGGGCCGAGAGGCCGCACGCCGCCCGTACCAAGGGCCCGTACCCAAGCCGGTTTCGCCACGGACCCTTGTCTCCGAAGGCGCTACTGTCGGCCACCACTACGCGGGGGTTCGACAGCGCCAGTTGAGTATGGCTGAATCCCAGAGACTCGAGCGTGCCCGGCTTGAAATTGGAAGCCACGATGTCCGCAGATGTAACAAGTTTGCGAAATAGCCGCGTGCCCTCGGCGTTACGCAAATTCAGGCCAAGTCCGCGTTTGTTGCGATTCCCCCAGGCGAACGATGCGTTCATGCCGGTGCCGTTCCGGGTTTGGCGCAGCCCATCGGGATACTCGGAGTTCTCGATCTTGATGACATCGGCACCCTGGTCACCGAACAACCGACCCAGCTCGGCGCCGAATACGATCACACCTAGGTCGAGCATGCGCAGACCGGAGAGGGGCGGGGCGCCCTGCGACAGCAGTGGTAGTCCGAGATCGTGATCCGATACCGATTCCCGGGCCGAACTCAGCAGGTGATTATGTTCGCCCGGTGAGGGCGCACCGCGGCGGATGCCCGCGCGCTCGCCACCGACGATGGCGTAACCGGTCGGAATCTTGGCACGGATCCCTTCTGAGATCTGGATGTCCGTCAATGTGCCGGTACTTGCGAAGTGATCGCTGCAAAGGACTTCATCAACAGATAGGACGCCTGCGATTGGGATTCCTCGGGCGGTTCCATCGGACACCAGTTCATCGCGACTGCGCCCGGCGAACAGCGCAGCGATTAGCGGGTTGAGGCGGTCGGCTGCGGCAAAACGCGCCGGAATTGTGTCGAAACGAGAGTCAGCGAACGCTGCAGGTTCGCCGAGCCACGAGAACATGGCCCGCCATTGACGGGCGGCGAGGATGCAAATCCGGACATGGCCATCAGAGCACGGAAAGATTGGATAGAAGTTCTCGGCGCTGGGGCGGCCCCGGAAGAATGTCTCGGCGCGACCGGCTGAGGCGGAACCCTGGGCGCCGAACCCCGGATCAAAACCGTGAACGACTGCCTCGAGCGCAGAGAGGTCAACGTGCTCGCCGACGCCGGTGCGCGCGCGCTTCACGTATGCCACCAGCGCCGCCCACGCAGCATGTACGCCTACGGTCTGAGAGACGAGGCCCTGCGGAGGCAGCAGTGGTTTTGCTGCTCCTGGTAGGCCCGAGCGCGACAGCACCCCGCCGGCCGCTGCAAGAGTCTCCTCAGTAGCGACCCAGTCTCGGCAGGGACCGCTGCGGCCGAAATCAGTAATTGAAACTACTACGAGCCTCGGGTTTGCCTTGAGCAGATCTGCAGGGGTCAGAGCGTAAGAATCGGCGGTCGCGTGGCTAAAAGACTCGAGCAGGATCTCGGCGTCAGACACCAAGTGCAGCAACGCCGCCCGCCCCGCCGGATCGCCGATGTCAAGCGTCACCCCCAATTTGTTCGTGTTGCGGAGTGCAAATCCGATTGAGTCGCGCCGTTGTGGGGAACCCCCCGGCGGCTCGATGCGGATCACTTCGGCACCTAAATCCGCCAGGATCCGGCCGCACCACTCAGCGAGCCCTTCGGTGAGATCAACGACACGCAGCGCGCTAAGTGGCAGCGCCAACGTGGATGTCAAGGACAGTTCCTTCCCCCGGGAGCCCAACGATCAAGTTGTTCTCCTCGGACCCACTTCGAAACCGATAGTCGTGCACGACGACTCTCGCCGCACTCTACGACCGTCTAGACGGTCGGTTATTGGTACGTTAGCGTTGGCCGGGCCTTGGGGTCAATCAGCCCTCGTTGGAACGAGGTCGACGCATGGAGGCGGGATATCCTTATGAGGGTGGCGAGTGTTCGGTATTGATAAATTCTACGTTGGCTGCACGGGGGATCGGGGTTGCGGTCGGGACTGTTCGCCATTCTTCACTGGCAACTCCAATAAACAGCATTTCCCAGTACGCATCGGCTAGTGCGCGATGCGATAGTCTTCCTGACGGTTTGAACCAGTACTGGGCATGATTAATCATGCTAAGTATTGCCTGCGTGACCAAACGGGGATCCGTCGGCCGGATGCTCCCTTCGTCAATCGCGCCCTGCACTGTTGCTGCCATCATGTGAAAGTAGTCGCGCTCGAGCGCTTGGATTTCTTCCTCTCGCTCCGCGATTGACTTCATCTTAAGTTCAAATATGGCGCGATACTTCGCCGGCGAGTCGCTGACCAGTTTGATGCCGTCGTATAGCATTTCGCGGACCAAATCGACGTAGGGACGGCCGCTGTTCATGCGTTCGCGTTGATGAGTAATCAGGCCTGTGAGAGTTTCGAGGCGGATCGCGAACAGTAAGTCATCCTTTTGTTTGAAATAGTGGTAGAGGCCCGATTTGGAGACGTCTAACGCGTCGGCGATGGATTCCATCGTCATATCTTGAAAGGCGCCACGTGCGATCAGCTCTTCGGCTTTGTGAAGTATCTGCGCTCGACGACGCACACCGGCGACAGTTACGCCGGGCTTTCGTGCCATGGTTACCCCACCCGCTTCCTTATCTCCTCTTGCACACACCATTGCGATCGAACCACTGAGCCCGTACCGCACGTGATCATATGCTGCCCTGAGGTTCGAACATGCTATGCCGATGCAGTGCTGCCCCTAGTCAGGCTGCCGAGCACACGCGTTCAGCCGTCGGGTGCGCTACCGAGTCGCTGCACCGAATTAACGGCGATGCCGCATTACGCAGCGGAAGAAGCGATCGGTGGCGGTGGCGGGCAGCGCTTGCTGGGCTCACGCCATCGCGATAGCCCCGCCAAGCAGCTCGTGGAGCGCCACCGTGGTTCTCAGTCGTATCGCGCGGCTATCGACTCTGTGTATGACGGGTGGGTTGCGTTCCCTCGGCGCGGCACCAGTGAATCGGCTCGTTCCGGACATCGACAGATGCTGACTGAAACGAGCGCCGGAGATGAGGAGCCTTATCTTGCGTCAGATCGCGCCACTCGTTGTCGGCCTGTATCAATCAAGGTACGACATCATTCTTCCGCTCATTGGACACCAGGTGGAGTAGCGAATTGGGGGCTGATAATGGTTAGGCAAGTTGCCATTTCGATCGAGGAACAGGATTCGCCCACAGCGTGGGCACTCAACGGCCTGAGCGGTGAAGCATCCCACCACCGTGTCCCATCTGACGCTAGTCATCGCCTTCTCCTGTGAATCCCGTTTCCTGTCCCGCATTCAGACTCGTTGCCGCACGGTCAATCCGACGATGTGGCAAGCGCGCAGCACCAGCGCGACTACCAATGACTCCACTCGCGTTCGGTGAGAACGGTTTACAAGCACCCAGTTTTGTGGCGAAGGGCGGGTAGACACCCTCAACCGCAGGCCATCGTCCGTTCACACATCGCTGAATCTGCTCCATTAACAAGCTCTTTCGACTCCGGCTGTTACCGAGGTCAATGGCGTCGCGCGTTTGTTGCGGTCCGCAGTTCGATGCGTGCGATGGTGCGCCGATGGACTGCGTCTGGACCGTCGACTATCCGCAGGGTTCGCGCCCAGGCGTAGAAGTATGCCAGTGGGAAGTCGTCACTGACCCCGGCGCCGCCGAAGACTTCGATCGCGCGATCGATAACTGCCGTCGCAACTGCGGGCGCCGCGACCTTGATCCCCGCGATCTCGCCGCGTGCGCGGTTGGATCCGTATCTGTCGATGAGCCACGCGGTTCGGTAAACGTAAAGACGCACCTGATCGATCTCAATGCGCGAGCGGGAAATGAGGTCTTGAACGACCCCCTGATCGGCCAGTGGCTTACCGAAAGCCACCCTGGTAGTTGCACGCTCGACCATCAACGCTAGCGCACGTTCAGCCATACCAATTGCACGCATAGCGTGATGCACGCGACCAGGGCCCAGCCTGGCCTGGGATATGAGGAAACCGTCCCCTTCGTTACCCAGCAGGTTGGCTATGGGCACTCGTGCGTTGTCGAAATGAATCTCGGAGTGCCCGTGCTGGTCCTGGTAGCCGAAGATAGGGAGGTGGCGAACAATTTGCACCCCAGGTGTGTCCCGCGGCACCAGTACCATGGACTGTTGTCGGTGCGTCGCCGCGGCGGGATCCGTCTTACCCATAACGATGAACAATCGGCAACGTGTGTCGGCCACCCCGGTAATCCACCATTTGCTTCCGTTGATGACGTACTCGTCACCGTCGCGGACAATTGATGTCTCGATGTTGGTAGCATCTGAGGACGCGACATTGGGCTCGGTCATGGCGAATGCGGATCTGACGTTGCCCTCAAGTAACGGCATGAGCCACTCATCGCGTTGGGGGGGAGTGGCAAACAAATGGAGCGTCTCCATGTTGCCAGTATCAGGCGCCTGACAGTTGATCGCCTCTGGCGCAATTACTGGTGACCAGCCCGATATCTCGGCGACCGTTGCGTACTCAAGGTTGCTAAGCCCACCGAACTCAGGATGGAACAAGTTCCACAAGCCTCGTCTACGCGCGGACGCCTTGAGTTCCTCCATGATTGGGGGATGGGTGTGCTCCCCGTGGTCCCGCAGGTGGGCTGACCACACCGGCTCGGCGGGGAAGACTTCCTCCTCCATGAAATGCCACATCCGGCGGCATGCATCGCTGGCCTTGTCGGATAACTCGAAATCCACCGCAGTCAACCCCTCGATGCGGCAGCGGAGTCGAGAATAGCAAGGCCGGTGCGGGCGAAGTCTGCCACGGAAGCTTCTAGTCCTCCAAAGTCCTGGCCCGCCATGGATCCTGCGGTCACCCGTGCTGCAATTCCTTGGACGATGCAAGCGAACTTGAAATTCGCAAACGCCAAATAGTAGTCAATGCTTTCTAGCGAGACGCCGGTCTGCTCGGAATAACGCTGCGCTAGGTAACGACGACTGGGAAACCCCGGCTGGGTGGCGACCGATGGCACCAGGGTGTGCTGGCATTCGCCCGGCTCACGCCAGTAAAAGAGGAACATGCCCAGATCAGTCAGCGGGTCGCCGACTGTGGACAGCTCCCAATCCAGCACGGCCGCCACACGGTGCGGGTCGCGCTTATCCATAACGCAGTTGTCCAACCGAAAGTCGCCGTGCACGATGGTCGATTTCGTGGCAGGCGGCATCTTCTCTACCAATAGATGGGCCAGCATGACCATTTCGTCGCTATTCGCGATAGCGGTTCGGCTCCATTGATCACTCCAACGACGGATCTGCCTATACAGGAACCCTTCTGGCCGGCCAAAGTCTGTCAGCCCCACCGCTGTCGGATCGACAGCGTGAATAGCTATCAACGTATCGATCAACGCATCGCCGATTCCCCGGCAGTCATCCGCGGTTTCAACGTAACCGTCGGGCATCGCGTCCCGGATGACGTACCCATCGACTTTTGACATCACGTAGCAGGGGGTACCGAGGAGCGATCCCTCCAGATCGACAAGCACAATTGACGCTACTGGAACCTCCGAATCAGCGAGTGCTCGCTGCACTCGGGCCTCCCTGACCATATCGTGCGCGCTGGGGAGAAGATCGCCTCTTGGGGGCCTACGCAATATTAAATTCCCTGCAGTGCAGGTCAATTCAAAGGTTAGATTTGATTTGCCGCCGGCGATCAATGTTGCTGTTGGGCGAGCCCATCTCTCGTCGCCTGTGGCCATCACCAATGCCGGGCCGATCCGGTCCAATCGAGTCAAGTCCGCAATGTCCACCGGTCACCCTCGCAGATACGTCGAACGATCGTTCGGTGATGATCATCGCATATTGCGTTGGAAATAACCACCTCCCAACCAAGCATTGGATTATATGTTCAGGTATTCTGAACCAATGGTGGTTGGTAACCAATCCCACCGACTTGGATCGGTGGGGGAGCAAGTCAGAGCCGTCCGGAAGCAGCGGAATTGCACACTACGGCAACTCGCCGACCTCATTGGCGTCAGCGCCGCCACGATCAGCGCAATCGAAAACGAAAGAGTTGGTGTCACGGTCGCTCGCCTCAAGGTGATTGCGGAAGCGCTGGACACCACTGCCGTCAGCCTGCTGCGTCCTCCTGGTGATCTCATCACTGACGTCGGCGAAAATCCGAAATTCACTCAAGAACCCTTCTCGCAAGACGACTGGCGCAGATTTGCACCGCTTGATGTGGACGTTGTTCTGGCTGCAGCAATTCCCTCGTTTGTTGAGACGGGCTACCACGGCTCCACCATGCGGTCGATTGCTCGCCGCGCGGAAATGAGCGTGCCGGGTGTCTACCACTACTACGCCAGCAAGCAAGCACTCCTCGTACGCATCCTCGACCTGACGATGGATGACCTTGACTGGCGGGTGAGGGCTGCGCGTGAATCAGGCGACGGTCCAATTGCACGCCTATCAGGCCTCGTCGAGGCTCTCGCACTCTTCCATACGCTGCGCGCGGAATTGGCATTCATTGGTGCCAGTGAAATGCGTAGCTTGGAGAACCCCGATCGTGCACGAATCACTCAGCGCCGCAACGCTATTCAGCGATTTCTGGATGAGGAGATTGCAGCGGCATGCAGAGGTGGTCAAGCGATGACAGCAATGCCTTCGGAGGTTGGCAGGGCCATAGCTACCATGTGTACGTCGTTGCCCCAATGGTTTGACAACCACGGTCCAACGACGCCGCGCGAGATAGCTCTCGAATATGCCCGCCTGGCAGTACGCATGGTTGGTGGTTATGGGTAGACATCAGCAGCAGTCGTCGCAAGAGCTAGGTCGATCGATCTGACCGCCCCACGTATAACTGAGCACGGTGGGTCGATGTGCAACGAATCTGGAATACTTGCACCCGATTTGGATCGAATGGTTGTCCTGGCACTCGAGTCAGCTGGCGCGTAG
The DNA here is from genome assembly GCF_008329905.1 of Mycobacterium sp. ELW1. Taxonomy (NCBI): domain Bacteria; kingdom Bacillati; phylum Actinomycetota; class Actinomycetes; order Mycobacteriales; family Mycobacteriaceae; genus Mycobacterium; species Mycobacterium sp. ELW1. The sequence continues at coordinate 1,426,224 of NZ_CP032155.1, forward strand.
ACGGCGACGTGCTAACGAGGGAACTGCCCGTCGTCCACTTTTACGATAGTTCCTGTTACGAACTCTGATGCTGGTAATGCGAGGTAGAGCAGGGTGGTGTCGAGCTGCGTAGGATCACCAATCCGCTTGCGGGGCAGGGAATCAGTGAAGTTTCCAACTCGCTCGATCCGGCCCTCCATCATCTCAGTCATGAATGCACCCGGCGCGATCGCATTAACGTTGATGCCATACCGGACCCATTCGACTGCGAGCACCTCTGTCATTCGGTTGATTGCAGCTTTGGTGATTGAGTAGAGCGCGGCGCCGTCACCTTCGTAGTAGTAAGCGCCCATCGAGGAGATGTTTATGATTCGGCCCGGTAGCTCCTTGACGATCAATCGTCGTGCTATTTCACATGTTAGGGCGAACGGACCGCGCAAGTTCGTATCGATCACGGCGTCGATCAACTGCAGCGGCATGCGGTGTGCCCGTTGTGCGTCTGGGATCGCGGCATTGTTGACCAATATCGTGATGGGTCCAAAAGCCGCCTCGGCGCGATCCAATACTTCCGCGAACTGACAGGGTTGCGATACGTCCACCGCCATCCCCACACACTTGAAGCCGGCTGAGGAGATCTCGTCGGTCACTTGTCGCAGCCTCGCTTCCCTGCGGCCAGCAACCAGCACAGCCGCACCGGCTTCGGCGAGAACAGTCGCGAAGCGGCGACCGAGTCCAGACGTGGCACCGGTCACCAACGCCACCTGACCACTCAGCGCGTGTGGAAGACCGAGTGAAGGGTTGGCATTCAAAATTGAAGCTTTCTGTATGTGCCCCTGTAGGAGGTCGATGAGATTGGGGTGCAAAACAGCCTTGACCTAGATGTCGGATAGATAGGCGCGCCTGGGTGTGCCGGGCCTGGCTCACACACTTTGCGGGGACTAGCGGTCGGCCACAATGGATTGCCTATTTCCGGTCGGTGCACAGATCGCTCACCGCAATGTCGACAACGAGGTTTGCCTGCTCGACGGTCATTCCGTACTGGGGGACGGACCCGGAGTTGTACACTGCTTGCTGCACCACTTTGTCCGGCGGGACGCCCATGGCGAAGAGTGCACAGATCTCCCAGCCCCACTCCTTCATCTCTGCGTCGCCGCCGGGCGTTTTTATGTCCGCAGCAGCCAGCTTCTGGAGGTAGGACTGAGTGTCTGCCTGGGCCGGAGCAGCGGCAACCAATCCCACCAGTGTTGCTGCACCAAAAATCCACCCTGCAGACAACGCGCGCGACACCCGCGCTCGCCGTTCCAGTATCGTTCCCTTCCCCCGCTGAATATCCTTATGGCACACGAACCTATTCATATCGTGCGGTCCGCCGAGGCTCGTGATGAATGGGGCCCAGCCGAGTCCCACAGGGGTCCATCCCGCGAACGTTTCGATGGCCCAGCCTCAGGGCGTCGCTTTCTGTCACGTCAGCGTGTTGATCAGCGGTCCCAGCAGTCCAGCAGTGACAGGCTCCCTGAATGCTGTTGCCGGCGCGGAAGAGACACTGATTATTCCGTCGTGTTCGGTGGACGAGCAAAGTTGGGTCTGCATCCCAAACCGCCTCCTCGATTCGACAAAGATCCTCGTAGCCGGATAGGGCAATGCCTGCCCAGCCTCCCCGAACGGACATTGATAAAGACGACCGTCCCGTCGGTCGAACCTACCTCGGGCTTTTTGAGCTGTCAACTGAATGGACCTGGTTGGAAACAGTCGCTGTCCGGCCGTCTCGTGGGCAGGACTACGTGGCGACCGCGATCCAACGGATAGTTATTGGTGGTTCAACAACGCGAGACACGATCCCACGCGGGCCCTCAATGCCCCCTGCGCCACTGGATAATTCGTCACTGTGACGTATCGCTTGGCGGTAAGCCGCTTACGCCGCCGTCGAGCTTGTCGCCACCGAGGCTGTCTGCGGCGCATAAACTGCGTTGCGCGAAAGGTGATCTCGATACGGCGGCGATCAAACGCGCCTACTATCTGCGTGGCTGAAACCCCCGACCCGATCGATTGGGCCCGACCAGCATCGACACCGTTGCTTGGGATCTTGCGCGAGGCCCTATCGTCGCCGCCGGCGCGCATCTGTGGGTACCGGGTCGCCTCCAGCTACTTAGTTAGTCGAACCGATAATATATCTTATATCAAGTGCTCACCGGGATACGTTGTGCTCCTTTATCTTTCCTTCCCCTCCCCTTACTCCGCATTGCCACTAAGCCTTGGTCGCGTCGCGTCGATCTCCCGTTGGCTTGACTCAGATTGCTGCGTCTTCGCGGCTGCCAGGTCTTCTTGCAGCACGCCGATCTCGGAGAAGTACAGCGAGGCATGATCAGCGCTCCGCAGATCGCCCGTCTCACCATCCGTGTGCTGCGCATGTCGTCGGCAGCTCTTGCAGATGACGGGATCGCTGGCCGAACTGAAGATGAACACCTGCTCGAGCCGACAGCAATGACAAACAGCAATGGCGCGGCGCTGTAGCGGATGACGATGCACGCGGACCTCCTCCAAGGCTCTCGGGCAGTTTCCCACTCGCTACCGACATTCTCGGCCAGACGATGTGTCGCGGCGAACTGCGCAAGTCGAGCAGGCTGGCCGTCGACTCCGACGGCTATTCCGCCTGGTGGCAGCGCGGGGTGTGCCCGAGCGGAAGTGTCCATATGCAGGCATAGGAACCTGTCCAAACCACTACGGGAACTCCCGCAGCCTGCAAGAAAGCCGCCGCGCTGGCTGCGCGACATCACCGGCTTGGCGCGTGGGTGATTCGCTACTGTGCCAGAAGGCCGACGTCGTGTCCGCGTTGCGGACACGACGCGATCGGAGGATCGCCGGTTAAAGGGATGCCACCGACTTTAGGCCGGTCCATGCGGGTCTCGTGTTCGGTGAGTGCGCCGGCAGTGTCGTATTCAGCCCGATGGGAGTTTCTCTGCGAGGCGAGTAAGCTTAGGCCCGTCTAGCTGAGGAAGGCTATGTCTGAGATTAAGAAGCCTGAGGCGAGCTCCACGGTCAGTGACGACCGGGTGCGCGAGGCACTTCGCGGGGGATTGGCTCTCTCAGCCCTCTCGGAAGACGAAGGCGCACTTCTCAATTCGGCCATCGATACCGCGATACAAGACCGTCTCGCCGACGGTAACTACGGCACGGCTCTCGCCGCGCGCGGGATAACCACTGTCGCGCTGGTGGACGACGGACGCCTCATCGAATACCGGACCGACGGAACGACACACCTCGTCTCAAGCCTCTGATCCACGCGCTGGTCCGCAAGGGGCTTGGGCGCTCGTGACCTCGGCGTGGGGTACCGCAATTTGTTCCCGGCACGGAACCATCAAGATCTGGACAACCGTGTGGTTCTAGGATCCGCCACGAAAAATGGAATTTGGCGCCCGCCATCTCGAGTGGAATTTTGGAAAGGCTCAGGTAGAGGCGACGGCATCCGCCACGAGAAAGTGGAACCTACAGATTCCACGACGTAGCGCTGGGCGCGGCGCCCGGAGTCGTCCATGGCCAGGCGGACTAGGTGATGACCAGCGCCAGGGCTGCTGCGGCAGCCACCTCCACCAAGCAGTAGAACCAGTTGGGGTAGAACGGCGTTCGGTCGCCGCATAGCGCCGCGATCACCCGTCCGAACGCCATTCCGGCCAGAGCCACCGCGACGGCGAGCACGATGCCGGTGCGGACCTGCGGTTGCAGCAGGCCATAGCCGAGTACGCCCGCGACCGCGACACCGAAGCCGCCGTAGACCGCACGCACCTCGGCGCGTGCTTCCGGGCGCTCGAGGACGATGCCGAACGGTTCGATGAGGCTCGCCGGTGCCGCCAGGCCGTAGAGACCCATCCCGAGGAAGAACACGGCGACGATGGTGATTACCACAGGGGTCATATCGGCAGTATCGGGGCGAGACCACGACGGCGTCGACGACGGGCACCCCACAGATCAGGCCACGAGCGCGGGGCTGGCGTCCAAGTCGCTGACTACCGTGCGCTTGCGCATTCGTTTCCGGCGCCCAACGACAGGCGGCGCGGATGAAGACTCGCCGCGGTCAGCGGGTGACGACGACCTTGCCGGTCATACGGCCCGACTCCACGAGGCGGTGCGCTTCGCGCAGCCCGGCCGCGGAGAAATCCGTGATCGTCTCGGTGACGGTGCTGCGTAGCTCGCGGCGGTCCACCATCGCCGCCACCTCGGTGAGCAGCCGCTGCTGGGCGATCATGTCCGGCGTCTCGTACATCGACCGCGTGAACATCAGCTCCCAGTGCCACGCGATGCTCTTGGCTTTCAGCCCGACCAGCTCGAGTCCCTCGGGCTCGTCTATCGCGGTGATGTGGCCGAAGGGCGCGACGATCGCGGCGTAGTCGTCGATGTTGCCGGCCGAGTGCGGGGAGAACAGGTAGCGCACGCCGTCCGGTGCCACCGCCAGGGTCTCATCCCGCAACCGGCGGTGGTCGACCACCACGTCGGCGCCCATCCGCTCAGCCCACCGCCGCGACTCGTCGCGGCTCGCGGTGGCGATGACCCGCACGCCGGTCAGCACCTTGGCCAGCTGGATCATCACCGAGCCGACCCCGCCCGCCGCACCGAGCACCAGCAGGTCGCCTGTCGACTGCGGCGTGAGGCCGAATCGGTCGAACAGCGATTCCCATGCGGTGATCGCCGTCAGCGGCAGGGCGGCGGCGTCGGCGAAGGACAGCGAGGACGGCTTGCGTGCGACGATGCGCTCGTCGACGGCCTGCAGCTCGGCGTTGCTGCCCGCGCGGGTGATGTCGCCTGCGTACCAGACCTCGTCGCCGACGGCGAGTGTCTCGACCGCCGGGCCGACCGCCTCGACGACGCCCGCCGCGTCGTACCCGAGGATCGCAGGTTCCGCCGACGGCGTCAGCCCGCGGCGCTGCTTCGTGTCGACTGGGTTGACCGACACGGCCTGCATGCGCACCAGCAGATCGCGGGGCCGCAGCTGCGGTACGGGGACGGTGACATCGCGCAGGCTGTCGTTCAGGTCGTCGGCGGCGAACGCGCCCACGGCGGCCATCGTTGCGGTCATGCCTTCTCCCAACTTCGCGGCACGATGGTTTCATCCCCGGCGTTGCATGGACCCGGACTGTGCTCAGCCCCGCCGACGACGCCTGAGTTTTGCTACCCGTGATCGAAAGGGTCAGCAGCCGCCCTCGGCGGCCGCCTTCACCGCGATGATGACCGCGGCCTGCTGCGCCGTCGACAACTGCCCCCAGGTGCTGTTGAACGTCGCCGGGCCCGGGGCCGCGTTGCTCTGCAATTCCTTCAGGAACGGTTCGACCAACGTCGACGGCTCACCGCCCTTGGCTTGCATCCACGTCTTCGTCGCCATGCAGGCCTGCGCATATTGTTCTTCGGTCGATTCGGCAGGCGCGTCAATGCGAGTGGTGACCCCACCCGGCGACGTGCCGACCGTGCCCGACGGCGCGGTCGCTTCCGTCGACTGCGCTCCGCCGTTCGACGGCGCCGGAGTCGTGGACGGGGACTTCCCGCCGCCGCCCGATGAGCATGCCGTCAGCACGGCGGCCACGCCCACGACACACGCCGCGGCGGCGGACAGGGAGCGACATCGGTAGGGGCGCATCGTTTCAATCTATGCAACACTGGCGGCCATGACGGAGCGGACCAGGTCCAGGGAGTGTTGTCGGTACTAGCCGACCCCCCGATCTGACCCTGCAACGTGCGGAAAGTTTCTCGTCATGCCGTATTCGGGCGCTGCCCTTTCGCTTGCCACATTCCCGTCCATCGCACCAGCCGTCTCCGCGCCCACCCGGCTGCGGTTGCCCGACCTGATGCACGCCACCGATCAGTACGCCGACGGCGTGCTGCGCGGCCAGTTCGACGCGCTGCTGCCCGCCGGTGGCCCACCCAGCGACGAACGCTGGTTCACCCGGCTGCACGCCGACGACGAGCTCGACGTCTGGCTGATCAGCTGGGTCGCCGGCCACACCACCGAGTTGCACGACCACGGCGGATCGCTGGGTGCGTTGACCGTACTCTCCGGCGCTCTGCACGAATATCGTTGGAACGGTGAGCGATTGCACCGCCGCCGGCTCGACGCCGGAGACCAGGCGGCCTTCCCGCTCGGGTGGGTGCACGACGTGGTCGGCGCACCGGCCGTATCCGCACCCGCCTCTGCCACACTGAGTGTGCACGCCTATTCGCCGCCGTTGACGGCGATGTCGTATTACGAAGTCACCGAGCGTAATACGTTGCGGCGCACACGCACCGAGCTGACCGACGCACCTGAGGGGAGCTGATCCGATGAGCAGCCGAATCGACCGCGTCCTGGCCGACGCCCGAGCGCGACTGCACCGGCTGACGGCGCAGGAGATCCCGGCGGCACTGCGACGAGGCGCCATCCTGGTCGACATTCGACCGGCCGCCCAACGCGCCGCCGAGGGCGAGACCCCGGCCGCGCTGGTGATCGAACGCAATGTGCTGGAGTGGCGCGCCGACCCGACCAGCGAGGCCCGGTTGCCCCAGGCCACCGACGATGACGTCGAGTGGGTGATCCTGTGCTCGCAGGGCTACACCTCGAGCCTGGCCGCGGCCGCGTTACAGGATCTCGGGCTGCACCGCGCCACCGATGTCGTCGGCGGCTATCAGGCGCTGGCCGCAGCCGACGTACTCGCCGAACTGAGCGAGCTCACTCCGGCGCAGTGACCATTCCGCGCAGGCGCTCGGTCTTCTCCGGTGTCCACCCCGGCGGCTGCAGGATCGCCGCCCACGCGTTGACGACGTCGCGCACATAACGGTGACCGTGCCCGTCGGGAACGTCGACGGCCACCGCCATGTCAGCCGACACCTGCAGGAACGTCACGATCGGAATCCAGTACATATCCGGCGATACGTCGTACCCGCGCGCCTCCCGTAACCAATCCGGTTCGGCGAACAGCAGATTCGGGTTCCACCAGCTGATCGGATCGGATGCGTGCTGGAGATAGACGATCCGCGGGTAGCCCCACGGCTTGTCGGGCCGGCCCAGATTGTCGGGACGTGCCGAGAACCGGATGTTCTGGCCTTCGTCGAAGATCGGCAGCCACATCGGGGATCCGGCGTCACGATTGACGGTGACGTCGTCCCACATCGTGTTGTTGAACGTCGGGCCGGAGAACAGTGCCCCATCGGTGCGGGCGATGATGTTGTTCGGGCTCAGGAACGGCGCCTCGCCGCCGAAGGATCCCAAGCTCTCGCCGAACACCACGATCTTGGGTCGCTGCGCCTCGGGCATCTCACGCAGCCGTGCGTCGACCGCCTCGAACAACGCCTGGCCTGCCTGCCGGGCGTTCTCCTTGTCCACCAGGAACGACAGCCAACTCGGCAGGAACGAGTACTGCATGCTGACGATCGCGGTGTCGCCGTTGTACATGTATTCCAGAGCGGAGGCTTCGGCCTCGTTGATCCAGCCCGTCCCCGTCGTGGTCGCGACGGCGATGACCTTGCGCTTGAATCCGCCGGCGCGCTCCAACTCTCGCGCCGCAAGCTCGGCGGACGCCTTGATTCCGTTGGCGGAGTTCTTGCCCGCGTAGGCCCGGATCGGTTCGACCGCGGGGTGCCGTTGAATTTGGTCAGCTCCTCGACCGACGGTCCACCGGCGACGAACGTACGGCCCTGATGGCCGACGGTGTCCCACGCGACCAGCGAGCCGGGGCCACCGGAGCGCAGTGGCGTCTTCGGGGCCGGGTTGTCCGGATCCATCTCGTCGTTCACTGAGGCGAAAGTGCTGTTCAGGAAGCTCATTCCGCCCCTGATCACCACGCCGTTGAGCACGGCGATCGTCAGGCTCAGCAGCAGCACCACCACAACCACGGCCGAAACACGCGGTGGCGCATACCGATTCAACAGGCGGACGAGATATCGGACGAGTCTGCCTACCAGCTGGCCGATTTCGACGAACAGGAACAGCACGACCACGCCGATGATCGCGGCTTGCGGGTAGTTGTACCACTGCAGTCGCGGCACACCCATCAGGTCACGAACGTGGTCCTGCCAGACGTGGAACCAGTAGATCGTCAGGACCAGCCAGACGACTCCGACGGCGACCAGCACCGGCCAGGACCACCGCGGCGGGCGCGGGCTGGCGGGCCGCGACAACATGAACCGCACCAGCCAGACGGCGAACACACCCAGCCCGTAGCCGACCGAGCCGGCCGCGCCGCTGACCAGGCCCTGGAACAGCGGTCCGCGCGGCAGCAGCGACGGGCTCAGGGACAGGCCCAGGAAGACCAGTCCGACGGCCGTCCCGGTGAACGTATAGCGGCGTTGCCACCAGTCCGGCTTGCTCTCCGGGGCAGGCGCCGCTTCGGCGGCCTCAGTCGGTTCCGACTCGGCGACGGTCACGTCAGCACCTTAGCGGTGCGTGAAGTTGGCAGGGCGCTTCTCGGTGAAGGCGGCCATCCCCTCGGTCTGGTCGTCGGTGGCGAACGCGGAGTGGAACAGCCGGCGCTCGTAGAGCAGGCCTTCGGTCAGTGTGGATTCGAAGGCCCGGTTGACTGCTTCCTTGGCCATCCGGGCGGCCGAGCGCGACATCTGCGAGATCGTCGTCGCGACGGCTTTGGCCTCGGTGAGCAGGTCGTCGGCCGGGACCACCCGCGACACCAGGCCGCTGCGCTCGGCCTCGGCGGCGTCGATCGTGCGGCCGGTCAGGATGAGGTCCATCGCCTTGGCCTTGCCGATGGCGCGGGTCAGCCGCTGCGAGCCGCCCATGCCGGGCAGGACGCCCAGTTTGATCTCGGGTTGGCCGAACTTGGCTGTGTCGGCGGCGATCAGCACGTCGCACATCATCGCCAGCTCGCAGCCGCCGCCCAGGGCGTAACCGGCGACCGCCGCGATGGTCGGGGTGCGGACGGCGGCCAGCTTGCCCCACGCCGCGAAGAAGTCCGCGTCGAAAACCTCGGAGAAGGAGAGTTCGGCCATCTCCTTGATGTCGGCACCGGCGGCGAACGCCTTCTCGTTGCCGGTGATGACGATGGCGCCGATACCCGGATCGTTGTCGAATTCGGCGGCGGCCGTGGTGACCTCGACCATCACCTGGCTGTTGAGGGCGTTGAGCGCCTTGGGCCGGTTGAGGGTGATGGTGCCGACCCGCTCATCGCGGTCGACCAGGATGGTCTCGAAGCTCGTTGTGGGGCTCACATGTCCTCCTCGAAGGTCAGGTCCGGGTCTGCCGGCGCGAAGTACTGTTCCACATCCTGCTCGGTCACCGCGGCCAGTGTCGGCGGGTTCCACGTCGGATTGCGGTCTTTGTCGATGATCTGCGCGCGGATCCCCTCGACGAAGTCATGGGAATCCAGCGACGCCGACGACACCCGGTATTCCTGCACCAGAACGTCTTCCAGGGTGTCGAGCTCGGCGGCACGCCGCACCGAGGCGAGCGCGACGGATGCCGCGATGGGGGAGCGGGACGCGATGAGGTCGCCGGCTTTCCTGGCGTCCTCGTCGTCGTGGCCGCGCAGGGCGGCGACGATGTCGGCGACGGTCTCGCCGGCATAGCATTCGTCAATCCAATGCTGTTGGGACAGAAGGTGACTGGCTGGCGGCTCGATGGCGAACGCCTGGACGGCGGCGTCCACACCGTCGGCGACGATCGCTTCGACGAACCCCTGCAGCTGTACATGCGGGACGTAGTGGTCGGCGAATCCGAGCGCGATGGCGTCGGCCCCGGAGAACGGAGCGCCGGACAGTGCGGCGTGCAGGCCGAGTTCACCGGGAGCCCGGGACAACAGATAGGTGCCGCCGACGTCGGGGACGAAGCCGATCCCGACCTCGGGCATGGCGACCTTGGAGGTGTCGGTCACCACGCGGACGCTGCCGTGCGCGGCGACGCCGACACCGCCGCCCATCACGATGCCGTCCATGATCGCCACGAAGGGCTTGGGGTAGCTGCCGATCCGGGCGTTGAGGCGGTACTCGTCGAGCCAGAACCGGCGAGCTTCGGAACCGTCGCCGCGGGCGCTGTGATAGATCGCCACCACGTCACCTCCGGCGCACAGGCCGCGTTCCCCCGCGCCGGCGAGGACCACCGCGCGCACGTCGTCGTCGTGCTCCCACTCGGTCAGCGCCCTGGCGATGATCTCGACCATGGTGTGGGTCAGCGAGTTGATGGCCTTCGGGCGGTTGAGTGTCAGGAAGCCGACACCCCCATCGACCCGGGTCAAGACTTCGTCGGATTCAGCCGTCACGGCGGTGCGGTCCTTCCGTCCCATCAAATTGGTTGGATGTCCTAGTATTTGGAAGGCAAAAGTACCAGTTGGCAAAAGATCGTCACCCGCCGGATGCCGCTCACAGGTAAGGTCAGGCTTTGTAGCGCCGGACACGCCGGGAAGAACGTTGTGGACTTCCTGGGAACTGGTTCCGGCAGCCGTTCGTTGACGGTGTGTTACGCGACTTCCAGGAGAGGATTCCGACGGTGCGGGAGACCAGCAACCCGGTATTTCGTTCACTGCCCAAGCAGCAGGGCGGATACGCACAATTTGGTACCGGTGTCGCCGGTGCCCAGCAGGTGGCTTACCAGACCGATCCCTACGCGGGTGCCTACCAGCCGCAGACCGGCGTCTCGCGGCCCATGACGATCGACGACGTCGTCACCAAGACCGGCATCACCCTCGGTGTGCTTTCCGTCGTCGCGGTCATCTCCTACTTCCTGGTCTCGGCCAACCTGGCCCTGGCCACGCCGTTCACCCTGATCGGTGGGCTCGGCGGGCTGGTCCTGGTGCTGATCGCGACCTTCGGCCGTAAGCAGGACAACCCGGCCATCGTTCTGAGCTACGCCGCACTCGAGGGCCTGTTCGTCGGCGCGGTGTCGTTCATCTTCGCCAACGTGGTGGTGTCCGGTGCCAACGCCGGTGTGCTGATCAGCCAGGCGGTGCTCGGCACCATCGGCGTGTTCTTCGGCATGCTCGTCGTCTACAAGACCGGCGCCATCCGGGTCACCCCGAAGTTCACCCGCATGATCGTCGCCGCGATGGTCGGCGTGCTGGTGCTGATGCTCGGCAACTTCGTGCTGGCGATGTTCGGTGTCGGCGGCGGCGAGGGCCTCGGCCTTCGCAGCGGTGGTCCGATCGCGATCATCTTCTCGCTGTTCGTGATCGCGCTGGCGGCCTTCAGCTTCCTGATCGACTTCGACGCCGCGGACCAGATGATCCGCGCCGGTGCGCCGGAGAAGGCGGCCTGGGGCGTGGCCCTCGGCCTGACCGTGACGCTCGTCTGGCTGTACATCGAGATCCTGCGGCTGTTGAGCTACTTCCAACAGCGCTAGCTGCTTCACCGTGCAAAGCCCCGGCCTGACGGCCGGGGCTTTGTCGTATGTGTGGTCGACCATCGAGGCAGACCTCACGGCTCTTCGCAGGGCCTTTTCGACGCACTCAGTTCTGACTCGATGGGCTGTGGATGGGTGCACACAGCAATGGCGGTTCACCGCAATCCTGTTCGAGTGCAGCGGGTGTTCATCGGAAGCGACGCGATAGCTGCGGGCGAGCTGACTCGGTACCAACTTCGGGCCCACTGCCGACGCATCTTTCCGGACGTGTACGCGTATGGGATTGGTGAGCTCTCGGTTCGTGACCGCGCGGCCGCGGCTGTCCTGTGGTCTCGGGGCCGGGCGGTCGTGACCGGTTTGGCGGCATCCGCAGTGCACGGAGCGAAGTGGATCGATCCATCGATACCGATCGAGCTCGCCTGTCCGAACAACAAGGCGCCGGCCGGGATCATCAGCCGCGCCGAGACGCTGTTCGATGACGAAGTGCACTCCATACCGGGTCTTCCGGTTACCACTTTGGCGCGCACCGCGTTCGACCTCGCGCGGCGCGGGACGGTGAGACAGGCGGTTACGCACGTCGATGCGCTCGCCAACGTCACCCGGCTGAACGTCGAGGACGTACTGGCACTGCTGCCACGTCATCGCAATGTGCGAGGGGTGCGCCGAGTGCCCGCCGTCCTCGACCTCGCCGACGCCGGATCGCAATCGCCGCGAGAGACCTGGTTGCGGCTGCTGCTGATGGCGGCTGGGTTTCCACGCCCCGAGACCCAGATCCCAGTGCTCAGAGATGACGGCCGTTCGCGCTACTTCCTGGATATGGGGTGGCGCGACGTGATGGTGGCTGTCGAGTACGACGGCGAGCAGCATCGCTTGGACCGCGGTATCTATCGCAACGATCGAACCCGATCGGAATTCATCGCCGACATGGGGTGGCGCCGGATTCGAGTGGTCGCCGGCGATCGAACTGCCGACATCATCGAACGGACCAGGCGCGCATGGACATCGAGTCAGACCCCAGGGCGATGAAGCGGCACCGATCGTCGCCCTGAGGTCTGACTCGATGACGAACTAGCTGAGGCGCTCGATCACCATGGCCATGCCCTGGCCACCGCCGACGCACATCGTCTCGATGCCGAACGTCTTGTCGTAGGTCTGCAGGTTGTTCAGCAAGGTGGCGGTGATCCGCGCGCCGGTCATGCCGAACGGATGCCCCAGCGCGATCGCGCCGCCGGAGACGTTCAGCTTGTCCTCGTCCATGCCGAGCGCGCGCGCCGAGCCGAGCACCTGGACCGCGAACGCCTCGTTGATCTCGTAGAGATCGACGTCGCCGATCGTCATGTTCGCCTGTGCGAGAGCCTTTTTCACGGCCTCGATCGGGCCGAGGCCCATGATCTCGGGCGACAGGCCGGACACGCCCGTCGACACGATGCGCGCCAGCGGGGTCAGCCCCAGCTCCTTGGCCTTGGTGTCGGACATGATGACCAGCGCGGCCGCGCCGTCGTTCAGCGGACACGCGTTACCGGCAGTGATCGTGCCGTTGGGCCGGAACACCGGCTTGAGCTGGCTGATCTTCTCGTAGGTGGTGCCGGCGCGCGGCCCGTCGTCCTTGGACACGACCGTGCCGTCCGGCAGCGTGACCGGCACGATCTCGCGCTCGAAGAAGCCGCTGTTGATGGCTTCCTCGGCCTTGTTCTGCGAGCGCACCCCCCAGTGGTCCTGGTCTTCGCGGCTGACCCCGGTGAACAGCGCGACGTTCTCGGCGGTCTGACCCATCGCGATGTACACGTCGGGCAGCAGGCCGTCCTCGCGCGGATCGTGCCACTCGTCGGCACCGGCGGTGGCCGCCTCCGAGCGCGCCATCGCATCCGCGAACAGCGCGTTCTTGGTGTCCGGCCAGCCGTCGGCGTTGCCCTTGCCGAAGCGCGACACCGTCTCGACGCCGGCCGAGATGAACGCATGGCCTTCGCCGGCCTTGATCGCGTGGAACGCCATCCGGGTGGTCTGCAGCGACGACGAGCAGTACCGGTTGACCGTGGTGCCCGGCATGAAGTCGTAACCCAGCTCGACGGCGACCGCCCGGCCGATGTTGAAGCCCGACTCACCGCCGGGCTGGCCGCAGCCCATGATCAGGTCGTCGATGTCGTGGGGGTCCAGTGCGGGCACCTTGTCCAGCGCGGCGCGCACCATCTGCGCGGCCAGATCGTCGGGTCGGATGTCGACCAGCGACCCCTTCATCGCGCGCCCGATCGGCGAGCGGGCGGTGGAAACGATGACGGCTTCGGGCATGACGGCTCCTTGGTGTGCAGCTTGGGTGCAGCGAGACTGCACACGAACCTAGCTCGCGGTCACCACGATCGGTGCGGGGACCCCGGTTGTTCTGCGGCGCAGCAGCTGCGCCAGCGGTCCGAGCCGGTCGGTCAGCGCCCGTACCTCCGACTTGGTCGCCCACGGCAGATCGGGCACGGTGACACCGGTCCACTCACCGAGCGCATGGCACAGCGCGGGCATCAATTGGTTGGCGGCCAACGCATATCCCGCCGCCGACGGGTGGTAGCGGTCCTCGGAGAACATCACCTCGGGCGCCTGCCGGAAGTTCGGCGCGAGCAGATCAGCCAATGGCACCGGGAGTCCACCCGCGGCGCGCACCGCGGCCGCCTGCACACGGGCCAGTCGCAGGCCGCGGTTGCGGGCCGTCCATCTCAGCGGTTGGGGGATGTCTTTGATGACACCGAAATCCGGGCACGTCCCCACCACCACCACCGCACCGGAGGCGCGCAGGCGCTGCACGGCCGCACCGAGCCGGCGGGCCGACGGGCTGATGCCGTTGAGGGCGGTGATGTCGTTGGCGCCGATCATGATCACCGCCGCATCGGGTGGCGGGCCGGCCACGAACATCGCGTCGACCTGACCGGACAGGCCCTTGGACGTCGCACCGACGATCGCCTTGGTCGACAGGCGGATGAGCTTGCCGGACTCCTCGGCGAGGCCGCGGGCGAGCAGCACACCGGGCACCTCGTCGGCGCTGCGACAGCCGTAGCCGGTGGCCGTCGAGTCGCCGAACACCATCAGATGAAGGTCGAACTCCATCCCGCGTTCCCAGCGCTGGACGGGGCCGCCGCCCGGGGCGTAGATGCCGTCGGCCCGCGGTGGGACGTCCCAGGACTTCGGAATCACATTGCGGACCTGGTCCGCCTGACCGGTGAGCAAACTGCGCGCACCGAGGACGGCGGTTCCGGTCGAGGCCAGAATCCCCGCCGCTGCCAGCGCGGCCGTTGACTTCCGCGGAGCGCGTATCCCCACGCGTCCAGTTTAGGTGCTGCTCGGGCGTCAATTCGGGGCGCAACAGTGGCCCCGCGATTACAGACAGGTATCAGATCCGGTAAGAAATCAGATCGTTAGTTGTTATAGGTAAGGCAGATGGCAAGCTAAGTTACCGGGATTCGCTCGATTGCCCGGGACACGTATCTACATTGGCGTAGGGAGTGTTGACGATGACCGCACCCAGCAAGGTCCGGGCTTCTGCCCCCCATCATGTTCACGCTGGTAGCGGTCGCCCGCGCCGGTACCCGGTCAGCGACGGCGCGCCGGTCGAAGTCGTCGAGAGCGGCCCGAGCGTCGCCGCGCGGCTGGTCTCGATGGGCACCCGCGCCACCATGTGGCCCACATTGGCCGTGCTCAGCCATGTGCCGCACTGGCCATGGCCCTTCGGCCTGGTCGACTTCGTCGCCCGCGCGCTGCTGCCCACCCCCGGCACCGTGCGCGCCACAGTCGGTTTGCCGAACGCCTCGGCGCAACTGGTCCGCGCACCCGGCGTCCTGCCTGCCGACGGCAACCGCCGCATCGTGCTCTACATGCACGGCGGCGCTTTCCTCACCTGCGGGGTGAACTCGCACAGCCGGATCTCGGTCGCGTTGTCGAAGTTCGCCGACTCGCCGGTGCTGGTGGTCGACTACCGGCTCATCCCTAAGCACACCATCGGAAACGCCGTCGACGACTGCTACGACGCCTACCAATGGCTGCGAACTCGCGGCTACGAGCCCGACCAGATCGTGCTGGCCGGCGACTCCGCCGGCGGCTATCTGGCCCTGACCCTGGCGCAGCGGCTGCAGGCCCTCGGTGAGGAGCCCGCCGCGCTGGTGGCCATCTCGCCGCTGCTGCAGCTCGACCACGAGCAGAAGGTGGCCCACCCGAACATGCGCACCGACGCGATGTTCCCGCCCAAGGCGTTCGACGCGCTGGTCGCCCTGGTCGCCCGTGCCGCGGCCAAGAACATCGTCGACGGCGAGCCCGAGGGCGTCTACGAGCCGCTCGACCACATCGAGCCCGGCCTTCCGCGCACGCTGATTCACGTGTCCGGATCCGAGGTCTTGCTGCACGACGCCCGGCTGGCGGCCCGGCGGCTCGCTTCCGCCGGTGTGCCCACTGAGGTGCGGGTGTGGCCCGGCCAGATCCACGACTTCCAGCTCGCCGCGCCGCTCATCCCCGAAGCCAAACGCTCACTGCGTCAGATCGGCGAGTACATCCGCGAAGCCACCGGCTAGCCGCGCGGATTCGCCGCCTGACACGATGTAGGCATGCGAATCGCGTCGCACATCAGCGAGCTGATCGGGCACACCCCACTGGTCCAACTGAACTCCGTCGTGCCGGAAGGCTCGGGGCTGGTCGCGGCCAAGATCGAGTACCTCAACCCGGGCGGCAGCGCCAAGGACCGCATCGCCGTGAAGATGATCGACGCCGCCGAGGCCAGCGGTCAGTTGAAGCCCGGCGGGACGATCGTCGAACCCACCTCCGGCAACACCGGCGTCGGGCTGGCGCTGGTCGCGCAGCGCCGCGGCTACAAGTGCATCTTCGTCTGCCCGGACAAGGTCAGCGAGGACAAGCGCAATGTCTTGCGCGCCTACGGGGCCGAGGTCGTCGTGTGCCCGACGGCCGTCGCTCCCGACGACCCGGACAGCTACTACAGCGTGTCCAACCGACTGGTCACCGAGATCGACGGTGCCTGGAAGCCCGACCAGTACTCCAACCCGATGGGCCCGGCCAGCCATTACGAGACGACCGGCCCGGAGATCTGGGCGGACACCGACGGCAAGGTCACGCATTTCGTCGCCGGCGTCGGCACCGGCGGAACGATCACCGGCGCCGGGCGCTACCTCAAGGAGGTGTCCGGCGGCAAGGTGAAGGTGATCGGTGCCGACCCGGAGGGCTCGGTGTACTCCGGTGGCACCGGGCGGCCTTACCTGGTCGAGGGCGTCGGCGAAGACTTCTGGCCCGCCGCCTACGACCCGGCCGTGCCCGACGAGATCATCGCGGTCTCGGACGCCGATTCGTTCGACATGACCCGACGGCTGGCCCGCGAGGAAGCGCTGCTGGTCGGCGGCTCCTGCGGGATGGCGGTCGTCGCCGCGATCAAGGTGGCCCAGCAGGCCGGCCCCGATTCGGTGGTCGTCGTGCTGCTGCCCGACGGGGGCCGTGGCTACCTGTCCAAGATCTTCAACGACGGGTGGATGTCGTCGTACGGATTCCTGCGGACCCGCCTGGACGGGTCGGTGGTCGAGCCGACAGTCGGCGATGTGCTGCGCGGCAAGTCCGGGGCGCTGCCCGACCTGGTGCACACCCACCCGTCGGAGACCGTCCGCGACGCCATCGGCATCCTGCGCGAGTACGGCGTCTCCCAGATGCCCGTCGTCGGCGCCGAACCCCCCGTGATGGCGGGCGAAGTGGCGGGCAGCGTCTCGGAGCGGGAACTGCTGTCCGCGGTGTTCGAGGGACGGGCCAAGCTCGCCGACGCGGTGGCGGTGCACATGAGCCCACCTCTGCCGTTGATCGGGGCGGGAGAACTGGTCAGCGCAGCGGCAAAGGCGTTGGGGGAGCGGGACGCATTGATGGTGGTCGAGGAAGGCAAGCCGGTCGGCGTCATCACTCGCCACGATCTGCTCGGTTTCCTGTCCGACGGGCCGCGCCGACGCTGAAGTAGTTGCTCACGCAAATTCATTGAGCGGCGGATTGCGCTCAGATGAAGATTGCGCTTTGCCGCGATACGCAGGTACTTCTCAGGTACATTTAGGCCGCTTTACCCCAGGTGATCACTCTCGAGTGGAAGGCGCCATGACCGAACAACCGCCAGGTCCCCCGCCGGGGAGCTACCCGCCGCCGCCCCCAGGGAACTACCCGCCGCCGCCTGCCGGTAACTATCCGCCGCCACCACCGCCCCAGGGCGGTTACGCACCGCCGCCGCCGGGCGCCGCATTCGGCGGACCGCCCGCACCCGGTCAGCCGGTTCCCCAGCTGCCGCAGAGCGCCTACACGTCGTGGTTCACCCGCGTCGTCGCGTGGCTGATCGACTACATCCCGGCCTACATCATCTTGGGCATCGGATACGGCGTCGTGATCGCCACCACGGACACCGAATGTGTGACCGACACGTCGCAGTACGAGACCGCGGACTACTGCGCGACGGGAACCTCGACCATCGGCACGCTGGCCCTGATCGTCGCCGGCCTGATCGCGGTCGCGTTCGTGGTCTGGAACCTCGGTTACCGCCAGGGCACCACCGGGTCGAGCATCGGCAAATCCGTGATGAAATTCAAGGTGGTCAGCGAAAAGACCGGACTGCCAATCGGTTTCGGACTGTCGTTCGTTCGCGAGATCCTGTACCTGGTGGCTTCCTACATCTGCCTCGGCATCGTGTGGTTGATCGCCGTGCTGTTCCCGCTGTGGGACAGCAAGCGCCAGACCCTGGCCGACAAAATCATGACGACCGTCTGCCTCCCCCTGTAGAGACAAGGACTTTCGATGACGCAACCGCCCCCTCCGCCCGGTAACTACCCGCCCCCTCCGCCGGGGAATTACCCGCCCCCGCCGCCGGGGAACTATCCGCCGCCGCCCCCACCCGGCGCCGGCGTGCTGTCGAAAGAGGCGTACACCCCGTGGATCAAACGGGTCGGCGCCTTCATCATCGACGCCCTCCCGATCGCGATCCTGTCCGGCGTCGGGCAGGGCCTGATGGTGGCCACCGGCGAGAACAACTGCACCTCGAGCAGCGTCGACAACAGTTACGGCGTCTACTGCACCTCGCAGCCGTCCACGCTGGGACTGATCCTGTCGTTCGTGTTCGGGCTCGCCAGCCTGGCGTTCTGGGTCTGGAACTACGGTTACCGCCAGGGCACCACCGGGTCGAGCATCGGCAAGTCGGTGCTGAAGTTCAAGGTGATCAGCGAAAAGACCGGCCAGCCGATCGGTTTCGGGCTGTCGATCGTGCGCCAGATCGCCCACTTCGTCGACGCGATCATCTGCTACATCGGTTACCTGTTCCCGTTGTGGGACGCCAAGCGGCAGACGCTCGCCGATAAAATCATGACGACGGTGTGCGTGCCGCTCTGACGTCTCGAGCCGTTAGGCTCGAAACCGATGAGTGAGCAGCGCAGCGCAGCCGACCGGCACCGGGCACAGGGGTTCGCGACCAGGGCCATCCACGCCGGATACCGTCCCGATCCCGCGACCGGTGCGGTCAACGCGCCGATCTATGCCAGCAGCACCTTCGCGCAGGACGGCGTCGGCGGCCTGCGTGGTGGCTACGAGTACGCCCGCACGGGCAATCCGACGCGCGCCGCGCTGGAGGCGGTGCTCGCCGCAGTCGAGGACGGCACCTTCGGGCGCGCATTCAGTTCGGGCATGGCCGCCACCGACTGTGCACTGCGGGCGGTGTTGCGTCCCGGCGACCACGTGGTCATCCCCGACGACGCCTACGGCGGCACCTTCCGGCTCATCGACAAGGTGTTCACCCAGTGGGGGGTTGCACACACGCCGGTGGCGCTGTCCGACCTCGACGCGGTGCGCGCGGCGATCACCGCCACCACCAAGCTGATCTGGGTGGAGACGCCGACCAATCCGCTGCTCTCGATCGCCGACGTCGCCGCCATCTCCGAGATCGCCGCGGTCGGCGGTCAGAAGGTGTTGGTGGACAACACCTTCGCCTCGCCGGCATTGCAGCAGCCGCTGAACCTCGGTGCCGACATAGTGCTGCACTCGACGACGAAGTACATCGGCGGGCACTCCGACGTGGTCGGTGGCGCGCTGGTCACCAATGACGAGGAACTGGACACCAAGTTCGCGTTCCTGCAGAACGGCGCGGGCGCGGTGCCCGGTCCGTTCGACGCGTATCTGACGATGCGCGGCCTGAAGACACTGGAGCTGCGGATGCAGCGGCACAGCGCGAATGCCGCGAAGGTGGCGGAATTCCTGGCGGAGCACGCCGCGGTGAGCCAGGTGCTCTACCCCGGCCTGCCCTCGCATCCCGGGCATGAGGTGGCAGCGCGACAGATGAGCGGATTCGGCGGCATGGTGTCGGTTCGGATGCGCGACGGCATTGAAGCGGCACGCCGGTTGTGTTCGCGCACCGAGGTTTTCATCCTTGCTGAGTCGCTGGGCGGGGTCGAGTCGCTTATCGAGCATCCTGGCGCCATGACGCACGCGTCGACCGCCGGATCGCAGCTCGAGGTGCCCGACGACCTGGTTCGCCTCTCGGTGGGGATCGAAGACCCGGCGGATCTGCTCGGCGACCTCGAGCAAGCCCTAAACTAGCGCCGGCCGCACCGCGGCGGTGGTCACCGCCAGATTGACCTCGGCCATCTCGGCGTCGTTAACCCATGTGCCGCTGGCGATCTCGCTGGCCCGATCGCAGACCCAGTGCCAGCCGCGGTCATTGAGGCTCAGTACCGCGCCCAGTGCGCCGACGGTATGCAGCAGCGTGATGATCGTCGCCGTGGCCGGGTCGGGACGGTTGCCGTCGAACAACGTGGACAGCAGGGCGGACCGGGCCCGGTCCACCCGCGTCCGGCTGGCCAGCGGCCAGGCATAGGTGCTTCGGCGGAACCGGTTCTGCGACAACGTAATCTGATGAATCTGGCCGGTGCGCAGCAACTGGTCGATCACGCGGTCTTCAATCTGCTTGCGCAGCTTGCCGATCGCCTCACTCGCGCTGACCGGCGCCTCCTCGAGCATGGCCAGTGCCGGACGCACAACGGGATCCAGTGGTGGAGGCCCGGCCAGTGCGACCAGTCGATCAGCCGGGACGGGTTCACCTGGTATCGCAGGCCGGACCCGGCAGTCGTAGGCGAGGTCCAGCAGTACGGCGGCGGCCAGCAGCCGCTGCAGCCGCGCCGGCTCCACAGCGGGCTGTGCTGCCGCATTGTCGAGTAGCAGCAGAAGAAGGTCTTCGGCGATGCGCGCCACGCGCGAGTGAAGCTACGAGTGGTAGGGCTCGGCGCTGACCAGCGTGACCTTCACGGTCTTGCCGCTCGGCACCGCGTACTCGCGGGTGTCACCGACCTTGGCGTTGAGCAGCGCGCCGCCCAGCGGGGAGTTCGGCGAGTAGACCTCGAGCTTGTCGTGGTCGATGCCCTCCTGGCGGGTGGCGATCAGGAAGGTCTCGGTGTCGGACTCGTCGCCGTCGTAGTAGACCTTGACCACCGAACCGGGCAGCGCGACGCCGGACTGCTTGGGAGCCTCGCCCACCTTGGCGGTGTTCAGCAGCTCCTGCAGCTGGCGGATGCGGGCCTCCTGCTGGCCCTGCTCTTCGCGCGCGGCGTGGTAGCCGCCGTTCTCGCGCAGGTCGCCCTCTTCGCGACGGTCGTTGATCTCGGCGGCGATGACCGGACGGTTGGCGATCAACTGATCCAGCTCGGTCTTGAGGCGGTCGTACGACTCCTGGGTCAGCCAGGTCACCTGGGTATCGGTCATCTCGCTGCGCTCCTCATTCGTTGGTTACGCGATGTTCGCGTTGCAGTCTGTCGTCGCTGCTGGGAACGTGCGGATGGTTCCGCGTGTATTGCCATCGAAGAGCTGCGATCAAACGCGCTAATGAAGCAATACACGGCTCCCAGCAGGAACCGTGTATCGGATTAGTCTACCACCGCGACGACAGGCAACCTTCATGCTTTCGCAGTTCGCTGTTGGTCGTTCCGTCGCCGGTCAGGGCGCGACGAGGTATCCGGGAACGTCAGTTCCGCAACCGTAAATATCGCCGACGAATGGTCGTTTGTACGACTTCACAAATGTGGTGACCTGCACCGTTGCCGCGTCTGATGGGGGCACCAGAATTTCACGCCGACCGGTTTCGTCGCCGTCGTGGGAACGAACTCGGACAATGCAATGGACGGGCCGGGAAGGGTCCTTTCGGGTCACGCTGATCGTCACCGAGACAGTGTGATCGTCGGTGACCTGATACGCCGCGATCGTGCCCTCGACATCGTTGCCTTCGAAGCGCTGGTAGGCGATCAGAGCGAGCACCAGGCCGGCGGCCAAGACCAGCACACCCAGCGCGAACGCCACCCGTCGCCGGGTGGTCGCCGGCAGGCGGGTACGCCCGTAACGCTCCTGCGGGAGCGGCGGGGGACTGTCGGTCATGGGTCTGCGTCGCGTCTCTCGTCAGCGGGCTTCGATTACGGGTATCCACGCCCCGAATGGAACTATTGGACTATAGGGCGTGCTGTCGCTGTTACATCAGCACGTAAGGCCCGATGACAAGACTGTGAGTACAGGGGAGACGTGACCGAACTGCGGCTGATGGCTGTGCACGCCCATCCGGACGACGAGTCCAGTAAGGGCGCAGCAACCGTTGCCCGGTACGCCGCCGAAGGCCACCGGGTCATGGTGGTGACTCTGACCGGCGGCGAACGTGGCGACATTCTGAACCCGGCGATGGACCTGCCCGAAGTGCGCGGCCGGATCGCCGACATCCGGCGCGACGAGATGGCCCGGGCCGCGGAGATCCTCGGGGTCGAACACCACTGGCTGGGGTTCGAGGACTCCGGGCTGCCCGAAGGCGATCCGCCGCCGCCGCTGCCCGACGGCTGCTTTGCGTTGGTGCCGCTGGAGCAGCCCGTCGGCGAATTGGTGAAGCTGATCCGTGAGTTCCGTCCGCACGTGATGACCACCTACGACGAGAACGGTGGCTATCCGCATCCGGATCACATTCGCTGCCATGAGGTTTCGGTGGCGGCCTATGAAGCCGCGGCCGACTACCGGCTGTATCCCGACGCCGGCGAACCCTGGGCGGTCAGCAAGCTCTACTACAACCACGGCTTTCTGCGGGCGCGCCTGCAGCTGCTGCAGGACGAGTTCGCCAAGCACGGCCAGGAAGGCCCGTTCGCCAGCTGGCTGGCCAAGTGGGACCCGGAGATCGACATCTTCGCCGGGCGGGTGACCACCCGGGTGTTGTGCTCGGAGTACTTCAACCAGCGCGATGAAGCCCTCAAGGCGCACGCCACCCAGATCGACCCGGACGGATTCTTTTTCGCGACGCCCATAGAGTGGCAGCAGCGGTTGTGGCCCACCGAGGAGTTCGAACTGGCTCGTTCGCGGGTGCCCGCCAAGTTGCCTGAAGACGACCTGTTCACCGGAATCGAGATCTTCGAGTGAGAGACCTGTTCACGACGGCCGTGTGGGTGCTGGCTGATCCGCCCAAGAACACCGGCCCGGATTTCGGCAAGGCCAGCCCGTTCGGCCTGCTGATCGTCGTCATCCTGCTGATCTCCGTCTTCATTCTGGTGTGGTCGATGAACCGGCACCTCAAGAAGCTGCCCAAGAGCTTCGATGAGGAGCCGGTCGAGGGCGAAGCGATCGGTGCAGCGACAACCGACGACGCCGCCGGCACCGAGCGCGAGACCAAGACGCCCCCGCATGAGCCCGGCGGCTAACACCCTCGGCAGCGCGACCAGCCCCTATCTGCGTCAGCACGCCGACAACCCGGTCCACTGGCAGCAGTGGACCCCCGAGGCGCTGGCCGAGGCGGCGCGCCGGGACGTGCCGATCCTGTTGTCCGTCGGGTATGCGGCCTGCCACTGGTGCCATGTGATGGCCCACGAGTCCTTCGAGTCCGAGGACGTCGCAGCCGTGGCGAATGAACATTTCGTCTGCATCAAGGTCGATCGCGAGGAGCGGCCGGACCTGGATGCGGTGTACATGAACGCGACAGTGGCGATGACCGGCCAGGGCGGCTGGCCGATGACCTGCTTCCTGACCCCCGACGGCCGGCCGTTCTTCTGCGGCACCTACTACCCGAAGCCGCAGTTTCTGCAGCTGTTGGACGCGGTGTCCGAGACCTGGCAGACCCGCCGCGACGAGGTCGAAGAGGCATCCGATCAGGTGGCCGGGGAGCTGCGCCGAATGACAACCGGCCTGCCTGACGGCGGGCCGGAGATCGAGCCCGCGCTGTGCGACCACGCCGTCCTGGCGATCCTGCGCGACGAGGACGTCGAGCGTGGTGGCTTCGGGCGGGCCCCCAAGTTCCCGCCGTCGGCGTTGCTCGAGGCGCTGCTGCGGTCCTACGAACGCACGGGCTCGCCGCTGCCGTTGGACGCCGTCGTTCGGGCCGGCACGGCGATGGGTCGCGGCGGCATCTACGACCAGCTGGCCGGCGGGTTCGCGCGCTACAGCGTCGACGCGGACTGGGTGGTGCCGCACTTCGAGAAGATGCTCTACGACAACGCCCTGCTGCTGCGGGCGTACGCGCACTGGGGCAGACGCACGGGTGACCCGCTGGCCTTCCGGATCGCGGCCGAGACCGCCGGCTTTCTGCTGAACGATCTCGCCGACGGCGGCATGTTCATCTCGGCGTTGGACGCCGACGCCGCGGGTGTCGAAGGCTCGACGTATGTGTGGACGCCGGCGCAGTTGAACGAGGTGCTCGGTGAGGACGACGGCGCATGGGCGGCAAGCCTTTTCGCGGTCACCGAGGGTGGCACCTTCGAGCACGGGTCGTCGGTGCTGCAGTTGCCTGCCGGTCCCGACGACGCCGAGCGCTTCGAGCGGGTCCGTGCGGCGCTGCTCGCCGCCCGCTCGACGCGGGTGCAGCCGGCCCGCGACGACAAGATCGTCACGGCGTGGAACGGCTTGGCCATCACCGCACTCGCCGAAGCCAGTGTGGCCCTTGATGTTCCACCCCTGCTGACGGCGGCGTCGCGGTGCGCGCGGGCCCTGCTGGATCTACACATCGTCGACGGCAGGCTGCGGCGGGCGAGCCTTGGCGGGGTAGTGGGCGACAGTGCGGGCATCCTCGAGGACCACGCCGCGCTGGCCACCGGGTTGCTGACGCTCCACCAGCTCACCGGTGAGGCGGCGTGGCTGGCGAGCGCCACCGATCTGCTCGACATCGCGCTGCGGCACTTCGCCGACCCGGATCGTCCGGGCCGCTGGTTCGACACCGCGGACGATGCCGAGCAGCTGATGGTCCGTCCCGCCGACGCGTTGGACAACGCCACGCCGGCGGGCGCCTCGCTGATCGCCGAAGCGCTGCTGACCGCCGCCCACCTGGTCGACGCCGACCGCGCGGCTCGCTATGGACAGGCCGCCGAGGCCGCCTTGTCGGCGCATTCGGCTCTGCTGGCCCGTGCGCCGAGGTCGGCCGGTCACTGGCTGGCGGTCGCCGAGGCGGCAGTGCGCGGTCCGCTGCAGGTGGCTGTCGCCTGCGACGGACCTGACTCTGAATTGCTTTCCGCCGCGCGGCGATTGGCGCCCGGCGGCGCCATCGTCGTCGGTGGGGCCGTCAACTCCTCGCCGCTGCTGGAAGGCCGCGACCGGATCGGTGGAAGCGACGCGGCCTACGTGTGTCGCGGCCGGACCTGTGACTTGCCGGTGACGGGAGCCAGGGAACTCGCCGACGCGCTGGGTGTGTCCGTGTAGCGTTTGCGGCCATGAGTGATGCCCTCGATCTCGAAGCCCTGGTCAACCGTTACCTGAGCACCGTCGCCGCGGGCAAAGCGGCCGATGTCGCGGCGCTGTACGCCGAGGACGCCACGCTGGAGGATCCGGTCGGCTGCGGCGAAGTCCACATCGGCCGGCAGGCGATCGAGGGCTTCTACAAGAACGTCGAAGGCGCCGAGGTGAAGTCGGAGCTGCTGTCGTTCCGCGCAGGTGGTACCGAGGCGGCGTTCATGTTCGCCCTCACGGTCGCGGGCGCGATGCGGATCGAGGTCATCGAGGTGATGGCGTTCAACAACGACGGCGAGATCACGTCGATGAAGGCCTACTGGGGCCCGGAGAACGTCACCCAGCTCTGAGCAGTCCCAGTCAGAAGACCGCGAACCACATCGCGATGTAGTGGCAGGTGGCCGCCACTGCGGTGCAGGCATGGAAGAACTCGTGGTGGCCGAACGTGGTCGGCCACGGGTTGGGCCACTTCAGTCCGTAAAGGACCCCGCCGACGCTGTACAACGCGCCGCCGACGATCAGCAGCACCATGGCGGCGACCCCGGCGCCGTTCATGATCGGGACGATGAACCACACCGCGACCCAGCCCAGCAGCAGATAGAGCGGAACGCCCACCCACCGCGGCGCCGACGGCCAGAAACACTTCAGGACCACGCCGGCCAGCGCGCCGCTCCACACGATCGTCAGTAGGACGGCGCCGCTCTTCTCGGGCAGCGCCAACATCGCGAACGGCGTGTAGCTGCCCGCGATGAAGATGAAGATCATCGAGTGGTCGAGCCGCTTCATCCACTTGCGGGCGTTCGGCGACGTCCAGTTCACCCGGTGGTAGGTGGCGCTGACGGTGAACATCGCCACGATCGTCAGCGTGTAGATCAGGGTGGAGACGCCGGCCCTCGTCGATTCCACCGACCACGACACCGACACCAGCGCGGCACCGGCGATCGCCGCGATGACGGCGGCATAGACGTGAATCCAGCCTCGCAGCCGTGGTTTTCCGAAGAACTCGACAGCGGCGTCGACGACGGCCTCGGGGAAGTCCTCCGCGTCGGATGACTTGGATCGGCGGGGATCGGTGGTGTCGACTCCTGCGGTCATCTCACCTCCATTGCCCAGGGGCTACCTATCGCTCACAGTAGTCTGGATTGTCGTGGAGATCATTCCCCCGCGTCTCAAGGACCCGGCCTACCGGCTCTACGAGATGCGGCTGCGCCAGGAGCTGGCGCGCTCCAAGTCGCAGCTACCCCGCCATATCGCCGTCCTGTGCGACGGCAACCGGCGCTGGGCTCGTGATGCTGGTCACGACGACGTCGCCTACGGCTATCGGATGGGTGCGGCCAAGATCGCCGAAATGCTGCGCTGGTGCGCCGAATCCGGCATCGAGATGGCCACGGTGTACCTGTTGTCGACGGAGAACCTGCAGCGCGATCCGGAGGAATTGTCGGAGCTGATCGAGATCATCACCGACGTCGTGGAACAGATATGTGCACCGGCCAACCGCTGGAGTGTGCGGACCGTCGGCGATCTGGAACTTCTCGGCGAGGAGCCGGCGCGACGGCTGCGCGACGCCGTGGACAGCACCGCGCCGCTGGCGTCGACGGCGGCATTTCACGTCAACGTCGCCGTCGGTTACGGCGGTCGCCAGGAGATCGTCGACGCCGTGCGTGCGCTGCTGAGCAAGCAGCTGGCCAACGGTGCCAGCCCCGAACAGCTGATCGAAGCCGTCACGATCGACGGCATCTCGGAGAACCTGTACACCTCGGGGCAGCCCGATCCCGATCTGGTGATCCGGACGTCGGGGGAGCAGCGGCTGTCCGGCTTCCTGTTGTGGCAGAGCGCCTATTCGGAGATGTGGTTCACCGAGGCGCACTGGCCGGCGTTCCGCCGGGTGGACTTCCTGCGCGCGTTGCGCGCCTATAGCCGCAGACATCGTCGATTCGGCATGTGATGGCTGCGCTGTCAGCAGTGGTGTTCACGCTGAGCTGGTGGCTCGGCTTGTATCTGTTGGCGCGTGATCCGCGTAAACCGGTGCTGGCACTGGCCGCGGTGGGGCTGTGCGGTTTCGCCGCCGTGGTGGCGTTGGATGCGGTGCGGGTAGTCAGCGTCGCGCACGCCCACCTGCTCGGCCAGATCGAGATCTACCTTGTCGCGGTGCCCGGGGTGGCCTGGTTCGCCGTCGTCCTGGAACTGGCCCGACCGACCGACACCTGGCGCGGGCGCGCCACCGAACTGACGCTCGTCGGCGTGGTCGCCGCACTGACAGTCGTGGGCGCGGTGCTGGCCGGCTCGGTCGAGGGCCCGCTGCGCACCGGCCACTGGGTGATGTTCGCGGTGATCTCGGTGTCGACGCTGGGCGCCACGGTGGCCGCCGTACGCCGGGCCGCGCAGCCCGGCCGGGTCGCCGGTGTGGTGGTCATCGCCACGCTGTTCTTCGCGCTGGGCAACGCGATCCTGGTGATCCCGCTGGGCTTGGTGCCGAGCTGGCTGGCGTTGGCGTCCACCGGTTTTGACGTGCTGCTGCTGGGTCTGGCGGTCGCGCTGTGGGATGCGTTCGACGAAGGCCAGGCACTGCGCGCCGACATGCTGCGGTCGTTCATCGCATCGGCGGTGGTGGCGGTGTTGTTCGGTGGGCAGGCGCTGATCGGGATGGCGGTCACCGGCGCCGACGGCCCGGGGCGCACCGCGCTGACCGCGTTGCTGTTCACCAGTCTCGCGGTTGCCATCGCCATCAACGTGCTGGCCGACCCGCTGGCCGGGCTGCTGGACCGGCTGGCCTTCTCGCGGTCGCCGCGTCTGCGCGCCGACCGCGCCGCCCTGCGCGGGGCGGAAGCCGCGCTGCCGCTGGTCGCCGAGAACCCGTTGGACGCCCTCGACGACGAGGCCTTCGCGCGGCTGACCCGCCGCGCCCTGGGCCACTACGGCGATCTGTCCAAACTCGTCGCCAGCCCACTCACGCAGTTGCCTGTCATCGACCAGCGGCTGGCCGCCCGCGGAGCGGCCGACCAGCCGGTGGAGCGCGCCAACGAACTCAAGGCACTGCTGGCCGATCACATCGCCCGGCTCAAGCCCCGCGACGGCGGCGAGTTCGGCACGACAGAGCACTGGCGCTACTACAACTCGCTGTATTTCCCGTACGTCGTCGGGGTGCGCGCCTACGCCCAGAACGCCACCGCCGCCGGCCTGGATCCGGTCGCCCGGCAGGCCTGGCAGTGGTTCGTCACCGAGGTGCCGCAGCGTTCGCTGCACAACTGGCAGAACGCCGCGGCCCGGTTGATCGCCGCGGACCTGCGCGCCCGGATGGCCGTCTCACAGCCCTGAGCTGCACTTGGCAGTGCTTGGCAGTGCCAGGCGTCGATCTGGCAGTGCTCGGCGAGCACCGTGATGACCATGACCGCCATAACCACCGGGAACCATCCGTTCTCCGATTCACAAGATTCGCTACTGCGTTTCGCGATGCGCATCGACGCCACCCTCACCGGCGTGCTCGGGCTGGCCATCGCGGCGACCGCCGACCCGTTGGGCCGGCTGACGGGTCTGACCGCGGCGCAGGGCTATATCGCCGGCGCCGCGTTCGTCCTCTGCGGGCTCGTCGTCTACGCGCTGGCCGCGTCACCCGACCTTCGCCGCGTCGGCGCGGGACTGGTCGCGTTCAACGTCGCGGGCACCGTCGGCTTCATCGCACTCGCCGAGACCGCGGTGTTGCCGCTGACCACCTTGGGATCCATCACCGCGCTGGCCGCCGGCCTCTACACCGCCACCTTCGCTGTCCTGCAATACCTCGGAATTCGCCGTCTGGAGGCACACTCATGACCACCACCCTGTCCACCACCACCTCGTCGGATTCGTTGCTGCGCATGGCGATGCGGGTCGACGCCATCCTGTCCGGCCTGTGCGGCATCACCCTGATGGCCGCCGCCGGCCCGATCTCCGGGCTCACCGGCTTCCCGAAAGCCGCCGAGTTCACCACCGGGGCGGTCTTCGTCGTCTACGCCGTGGTGGTGTTCCTCGCCGCGAGACTGCGCCACGTGCGCACCGCAGGCATCGCCACCGCGATCGCGAATCTGGTCTTCACCGTCGCCGCCGTCGTGGTCGTGATCGCGCTCGATATGACAACGGCGGGCGTGGTCGCGATGCTGGCAAGTGGCGTCTACACCCTGGTGTTCGCTGACCTGCAGTACCTCGGGGTTCGCCGCATCAAGGCGTGACCGGTCCTGCCCGGACGCGCGGCGGGGCTAGGGTTGGGCCCATGCATGTAGTAGCGTTCGCCGCCGCGCGCAAGGCGGTCCTGGAAGAAGCCGGCGGGGTCACCGCAGAAGGCTTCCCGATGACGAGCTGCTACGTGGAGAGCCTGCCAGCGCAGATCACCGTGCCGCTGGTCCTGGCTGTGCACGCCCAGGGCGGCACCGACTACGAGCCGCGCCGCTTCATCGTCGCGAAATCGCCTGAGGGCGAGCGGGTCGGGCTGCTGGAGTTCGCCTGGCAGTGGCCGGACAACCCCGGGGTGCCGGTGAAGTTCCGGGTCTTCGCCCACCACCTGCCGATCACCGTGTATTCCGCGGGGGTCTACAGCGTGGGCCTCTACGAGGATCCCGACGGCGCCGAGGCGGAGTTCGAGTTCCCGCTGCCGGTGCTGCGGCTCAACCCGCTCACCGGAGCGCCGACCAACTAGGTCTCCCGCTAGAGCTTGCGCAGCCGCAGCCGGTTGATCGAGTGATCGGCGTCCTTGCGCAGCACCAGCGTTGCCCGCGGGCGGGTCGGCAGGATGTTCTCGATCAGGTTGGGCCGGTTGATCGAACTCCAGATCTCCCGGGCGGCCGCGACGGCCTGGGTGTCGGTCAGGCCCGCGTAGTGGTGGAAGTGCGACGCCGGGTCGGCGAACGCGCCCGCCCGCATGGCCAGGAACCGGTCGACGTACCACTTCTCGATGTCCTCGATGCGGGCGTCGACGTAGACGGAGAAGTCGAACAGGTCCGACACCATCAGGGTCGGACCTGTCTGCAGGACGTTGAGTCCCTCGAGGATGAGGATGTCCGGGTGGGTCACGACGTGTTTCTCGCCCGGGACGATGTCGTAGATCAGGTGTGAGTACACCGGGGCGCACACCTGATCGGCGCCGGACTTCACCGTCGTCACGAACCGCATCAGCGCGCGGCGGTTGTAGCTTTCCGGGAAACCCTTGCGATGCATCAGGTTTCGACGGTCCAGTTCGGCGTTGGGATACAGGAAGCCGTCGGTGGTGACCAGGTCGACGCGGGGGTGGTGCTCCCAGCGGGCCAGCAGCGCCTGCAGGACACGGGCGGTGGTGGACTTGCCGACGGCCACGCTGCCCGCCACACCGATGACGAACGGCACCGGCCGGTCCGGGTTCTGCTGCGGCTCGCCGAGGAACTCGGAGGTGGCGGCGAACAGCCGCTGACGCGCAGCCACCTGCAGGTGGATGAGCCGGGCCAGCGGAAGGTAGACCTCTTCGACCTCGAGCAGGTCGATCTGCTCGCCCAGGCCGCGCAGCCCGATCAGTTCGTCCTCCGTGAGCTTCAACGGGGTCGACATGCGCAGTGAACGCCATTGACTCCGGTCGAACTCGACGTAAGGGCTGGGTTCGCTCAGCCGCGCCATGGTGCCAGTCTTGCAGTTAGCTTGGTTGACATGCAGCCCGGCACCCTTATCCGCGATTACTTAACCCTCGGTTTGCGGTTCGACCGTATCGAGGACGGCTACGTCGATTCCTTCACCGGCGATCCCGAGTTGCGCCGCGCCGTGGCCGACGAGCCCGCTCCCGAGCCGGCCGAACTGGTCCGGCAGGCCGACCGGTTGCTGGCCGAACTGCCCGGCGTCGCCCGCACGGGTGGCTTCACCGACCAGCGCGCCGACTTCATCGGTGCACATCTGCGGGCCCTGCAGTTCTCCGCGCGCAAGTTCGCCGGCGAGGACGTGGGTTTCGTCGACGAGGTGCGTAATTACTTCGACGTCGAGATCAGCCGCGGTGACCCCGAGCGCTACCGCGCCGCCCACGCCCGCATCGACGAGGTCCTCGGCGGCAGCGGGCCGCTGGCCGACCGGATGGAGGCGCACCGCCGCTCCGACGAGATCCCGCCTGAACGGCTCGAGGAGTGCATTCACGCGTTCTCCAGCGCGCTGCGCGACACGGTGCGGGCCACCTACCCGCTGCCCGACGCCGAGACCATCGTCTACGAGGTGGTCACCGACAAGCCGTGGTCCGGCTTCAACTACTACAACGGCGACTACCGCTCGACGGTCGCGGTCAATGCCGACCTCAAGCAGCAGATGGCCAACCTGCCCCGGCTGGTGGCCCACGAGGCCTACCCCGGTCACCACACCGAGCACTGCCGCAAGGAGGCCGGGCTGGTGGCCGGCCAGGACCAGCAGGAGCAGACCATCTTCCTGGTGAACACCCCGCAGTGCCTGATGGCCGAAGGGCTCGCCGACCTGGCGTTGTATGCCGCGGTCGGGCCGCGGTGGGGGAGTTGGGCCGGAGACATCTACGCCGACCTCGGGCTGCGGTTCGACGGCGAGCGGGCCGAGGCGCTGTCGGAGGCGACGGCGGCGCTCGCCGACGTCCGCCAGGACGCGGCGCTGATGCTGCATGACGAGCATCGTGACGTCGACGAGGTCGTCGCCTTCCTGCAGCGCTGGCTGCTGGTCGACGACACCCGAGCCCGGCAGATGCTGCGGTTCCTGTCCTCGCCGCTGTGGCGCGCCTACACCAGTACCTACGTCGAGGGGTACCGCCTGCTGCGGGGCTGGCTCGACGACCGGCCGGCCGGGGTGAGCCTGACCGAACGGTTCGGCCGGCTGCTCGACGAGCCGCTGATTCCGTCTGCGTTGCGGGTCGACGCGGCCTGAACAGGGCCGGATAGGCTTGGGTCATGACCGCAGACTCGACGATTTCGACTCACGCCCCCGCTCAGGGCGCCGACTACGCCGCCACCGCCAGCGAGGCGTACCGGGCGGCGTTAAAGGTCATCGAGTCCGTCGAGCCGCGGATTGCCGATGCGACCCGCAAAGAGCTTGCCGATCAACGGGATTCGTTGAAACTGATCGCGAGCGAGAACTACGCCTCACCCGCGGTGCTGCTGACCATGGGCACCTGGTTCTCGGACAAGTACGCCGAGGGCACGGTCGGCCACCGGTTCTACGCTGCCTGCCAGAACGTCGACACCGTCGAGTCGCTGGCCGCCGAGCACGCGCGCGAACTCTTCGGCGCCCCCTACGCCTATGCCCAGCCGCACTCGGGCATCGACGCCAACCTGGTCGCGTTCTGGGCCATCCTGGCGACCCGGATCGAGGCGCCCGCCCTGACCGATTCCGGGGTCAAGCACATCAACGACCTCTCCGAGGCCGAGTGGGAACGGCTGCGTGCCCGGCTGGGTAGCCAGCGGTTGCTGGGCATGTCGCTCGACGCGGGCGGTCACCTCACCCACGGCTTCCGGCCCAACATCTCCGGCAAGATGTTCCACCAGCGCAGCTACGGCACCGATCCTCAGACCGGCCTGATCGACTACGACGCCATCCGTGCCGCCGCCAAGGAGTTCAAGCCGCTGATCCTGGTCGCGGGCTATTCGGCCTACCCGCGGCGGATCAACTTCGCCACGATGCGCGAGATCGCCGACGAGGTCGGCGCCACCCTGATGGTCGACATGGCGCACTTCGCCGGGCTGGTCGCAGGCAAGGTGTTCACCGGCGATGAGGATCCGGTGCCGCACGCCCACGTCACCACCACGACCACGCACAAGTCGCTGCGCGGCCCGCGCGGTGGTCTGGTGCTGGCCACCGAGGAGTTCGCCCCCGCCGTCGACAAGGGGTGCCCGATGGTGCTGGGTGGGCCGCTGTCACATGTCATGGCCGCCAAGGCCGTTGCGCTGGCCGAGGCGCGCCAGCCGTCGTTCCAGGCGTACGCCCAGCGGATCGCCGACAATGCCAAGGCCTTCGCCGAGGGTCTGCTCAAGCGGGGCGCGACCCTGGTCACCGGCGGTACCGACAACCATCTGGTGCTGCTCGACGTCCAGTCCTACGGGCTGACCGGCCGTCAGGCCGAGTCCGCGCTGCTGGATTCCGGTGTGGTCACCAACCGCAACGCGATCCCGTCCGACCCGAACGGCGCCTGGTACACCAGCGGCATCCGGTTCGGCACGCCGGCGCTGACCACCCGTGGGTTCGGTCCCGAGGAGTTCGACCGGGTCGCCGAGCTGGTGGTCGAGGTGCTGACCAACACCCAGGCGGAGGGTTCGTCCAAGGCCAAGTACACGCTGGCCGATGGCACGGCGGATCGGGTGCACGCCGCCGCCGCCGAAATGCTGGCGGCCAACCCGCTGTATCCCGGGCTGACCCTGTAGGAAGTCGGGCCGGCGAAACGCCGGTGGCCGGGTTTTTAAACACCCGTGTCTTTGAGTTACAGTTACTTCATGGCACAGAAACCTGTCGCGAATGCGCTGACGCTCGAACTTGAGCCGGTTGTCGCTGACAATCTGGTTCGCTATTTGGCCACCGCCGATGAGTGGTACGGCCACGACTACGTCCCGTTCGACCAGGGCGAGAACTTCGCCTTTCTGGGCGGCAAGGACTGGGAGCCCGCCCAGGTCACCTTGCCCTCCGAGGTCGTCGACGCCCTGGAGATCCTGCTGATCACCAAGGACAACCTCGCCGGGTACCACCGCGAGCTGGTCGAACATTTCATCCTCCAGGACAAGTGGGGCCGCTGGTTGGGCCGCTGGACCGCCGAGGAGAACCTGCACGCCATCGCGCTGCGGAACTACCTCGTCGTCACCCGCAACTTCGATCCGACCGCCAATGAGGACGTTCGCGTCAACCACGTCATGCGCGGCTACCGGGCCAAGAGCTTCACCCAGATCGAGACGCTGGTGTTCATGGCGCTCTACGAGCGTGCCCACGCCGTGTTCACCCGCAACCTCGAGGCCAGGATCGACGAGCCGGTGCTCAAGGGACTGGTTGGCCGAATCGCCGCCGACGAAGAGCGGCACGAAGAGTTCTTCGCCAACCTGGTTGCGCACTGCCTGCAAACCCACCGGGAGTCGACGATCAACTCGATCGCCCGGCGCGCGGGCGGCTTCGGTCTGGTCGGCGGCGACATCTGGGAGTACCAGGACAAGCTGAACAACGTCGCTCAGGCCGGCATCTTCGGCTACGAAACCTCGCGCAAGGTGGTCACCGATCGCATCGCGGCCTGGGGTCTGACCGACGAGGCGACGCTGAAGAAAATCGTTCGCTCGTAACACGCCCGCGCGCCTGATCGGCGCGCACCGCGCTACCGGAGTAGCGTCACTTTCGATGGCTAGCGACATGCTCTGCTGTCCGGGCGGTACCTATCGTTTCGACTACGACAGGACCGGTCCCGGTCCTGGTGCCGCAGTGTCCGCCGAGGGGTTCGCGGGGACCGCGTGAACCTGAGGAGCGCCCAGTGACCGATTCGCAGTCGCCCGTTCGGACGTATGTGCTCGACACCTCAGTTCTGTTGTCCGACCCGTGGGCGTGCACCCGGTTCGCCGAACACGAAGTGGTGGTACCGCTCGTGGTCATCAGTGAACTGGAAGCCAAACGCCACCACCACGAGTTGGGTTGGTTCGCCCGACAGGCGCTGCGGTTGTTCGACGATCTCCGTCTGGAACACGGTCGCTTGGATCAGCCGATACCCATTGGCACACAAGGCGGAACGCTCAACGTCGAACTCAACCACAGCGACCAGTCGGTGCTGCCGTCCGGGTTCCGCACCGAGAACAACGACACGCGGATCCTGACGGTGGCCGCCAACCTGGCTGCCGAGGGCAAGCGAGTCACGTTGGTCAGCAAGGACATTCCGCTGCGGGTCAAGGCGGGCGCGGTCGGTTTGCTGGCCGACGAATACCACGCCCAGGACGTGATCACCTCGGGCTGGACCGGGATGACCGAGCTCGATGTGGCCCCCGAGGATGTCGACACGATCTTCGCCGACGGCGAGATCGATCTCGAAGAGGCGCGTAACCTGCCGTGCCACACCGGCGTTCGTCTGCTCGGCGCCAACTCCAGCGCGCTGGGCCGGGTGAACGCCGACAAGAAGGTTCAGCTGGTGCGGGGTGATCGCGAAGTGTTCGGCCTCCGGGGAAGGTCCGCCGAACAACGCGTCGCCCTCGATCTGCTGCAGGACGAATCGGTGGGCATCGTGTCGCTGGGCGGCAAGGCCGGCACCGGCAAGTCGGCGCTGGCGCTGTGCGCCGGTCTCGAGGCGGTGCTCGAGCGCCGCACCCAGCGCAAGGTCGTGGTGTTCCGGCCGCTGTACGCCGTCGGCGGCCAGGAACTGGGCTACCTGCCGGGCAGCGAGAGCGACAAGATGGGCCCGTGGGCGCAGGCCGTCTTCGACACCCTCGAGGGACTGGCGTCACCGGCCGTGCTGGAAGAAGTGCTCTCTCGCGGGATGCTGGAGGTGCTGCCCCTGACGCACATCCGCGGCCGTTCGCTGCACGACTCGTTCGTGATCGTCGACGAAGCGCAGTCCCTGGAGCGCAACGTGCTGCTGACCGTGCTGTCGCGGCTGGGCAGCGGGTCGCGGGTGGTGCTGACCCATGATGTCGCGCAGCGCGACAACCTTCGGGTCGGGCGTCACGACGGTGTCGCCGCGGTCATCGAGAAGCTCAAGGGCCACCCGCTGTTCGCCCACATCACGCTGATGCGCAGCGAACGTTCGCCGATCGCCGCACTGGTCACCGAGATGCTCGAGGAGATCAGCCCCGGAGCCCTGCCATGATGCGCCGGTAAACTCTTGGGCGTGCCGCGCCGTCCCGACAGCCTGTCCTGGTCCTACCTGCGGACCGTGATCGGTGTCGTCGCGGGTGTGGCCGTCGTCGTGATCGGGGGCTTCACCGGGCACGTCAAGGTGGCCAAGGCCGATTCCGTCGACTGCTCGGTGGTCAGATGTGTGGCGCTGACCTTCGACGACGGGCCTTCGCCGTACACCGACCGGCTGCTGGGCATCCTCAACGACAACGGTGCGAAGGCCACCTTCTTCGAGATCGGCAACAAGGTGGCCGCAAACCCGGCCGGCGCGAAGCGAGTGGTCGATGCCGGCATGGAACTCGGCAGCCACACCTGGGAGCACCCGAACATGACGGCGATCCCCCCGGAGGATGTGCCGGCCCAGTTCAGCAAGGCCAACGATGCGATCAAGGCGGCCACCGGGCAGACCCCGGTGCTGTGGCGGCCCGCCGGTGGGCTCACCAACGACGCGGTCAACAAGGTGGCAGCCCAGTACGGCCTCGCCGCGATCCTCTGGGACGTGATCCCGTTCGACTGGATGAACGACTCCAACACCGCCGCCACCCGCTACATGCTGATGACCCAGATCAAGCCCAACTCGGTGGTGCTGTTCCACGACACCTATTCGTCGACGGTCGACTTGGTCGAGCAGTTCATCCCGGTCCTCAAGGCCAACGGCTACCACCTGGTGACCGTGACCCAGATGCTGGGCCCGCGCGCGCCGGGCAGCGTGTACGGCGGCCGCGACAACGGGCCGCCGGCCAATGAGCTGCAGGACATCCCGGCCAGCGACATCCCCACCCTGCCTGCGACCCCGTCGCCGAAGCCGATGCCGAACATTCCGATCACCGATATCCCGGGGGCCAATTCCGGCGGCTCCAACAACGGCGCGTAGTCCGGCCGTAGGTGCACACCGCCACCTCGTTCGTCCTGACCCTCCTGGTCCTCGGCTACGCCGTGGTGTCGGGCTTGGTCGGCCGGTGGTACGTCGCGCCGGCGCTGATCTTCGTTGGGCTGGGAATGTTGTTCGGGCCCTTCGGTTTCAACGTGCTGCAAGCCGGCCCGGGTACCGAGGGATTCACCGTCCTGGCGCAGCTCGCGCTGACTGTAATCCTGTTCAACCAGGCCGCCAAGCTGGACCCGGCCAAGGTGTTCCGGCGCGGGCACGTCACATTCCGGCTGCTGGTGATCGGGATACCTCTGACTCTGGTGCTGGGCACGCTGACCGCGGCGGCGCTGCTGCCGGTGCTGCCGTGGTGGGAGGCGGTATGCCTGGCCGCGATCGTGGCGCCCACCGAGGTGGCGCTCATCGAGGCGCTGACCGAGGACGGCCGGATTCCGGAGCGGGTGCGCAACGCGTTGTCGGTGGAAAGCGGCTTCTACGACGGTTTTGCGCTGGCCGTGTTGTTGGCCGCGCTCGCCCTGGCCTCGGCGCACACCGACGAACGCCCCCGGGACTGGACCTGGTTTGTCGTACGCACCGAGGTGGTGTCGCTGGCCATCGGCGCGGCCGTCGGACTGCTGGGCGCGGCGGTGATCGCGTGGTCGCGGCGTCGGGAGTGGATGAATGACACCTGGGCTCAGCTGGCCACGCTGGCCGTCGCGCTGATCTGTTTCGAGTTCGGCGAGAGGGTGCATGCCAGCGGATTCGTGGCCGCCTTCACCGGCGGTCTTGCGTTCGCGGTCGTAGCGCGGCGCAGCAACACCCAAGTGTCGAACCAGGTAACGGATGCCACCGCACAGCTCCTCGAGTTGTTGGTGTTCGCGATGTTCGGCGCATTCGCGGTGATCGACGCCTGGCAGCACACCAGCTGGCGAGTGGTGCTGTTCTGCATCGTGGCGGTGTTCGGCGTGCGCCTGGTCGCGGTGCTGGTCGCATTGATCCGCACCGATCTACCCGCCTACAACCGGGTGTTCATCGGCTGGTTCGGGCCCAGGGGCATCGGCACCGTGGTGCTGGGGCTGCTGGTGATCGAGCGTGGCGAGATCCAACATCCCGATGTGCTCACCCAGGCCGGGGTGATCGCGGTGACGCTGAGCCTGGTATTGCACAGCGTCACTGCGCCCCTTGGGATTTCACGCTATCGGCAGGGCGCCTAGCCTAGGCTGCGCCGGCTCCGTCGCCTCCGCTGCCACCGGCACCACCCGTGCCGCCGTTGGCGCCGTTGTGGTTGTTGCCCGGGTTCGTGCCGTTTCCGCCGTTACCGGGCGTCGCGCCACTGCTGCCGGCGCCACCACCGCCACCGGCGCCTCCGGTTCCGCCGTTGGCACCGGTCCCTCCCGCTCCGGTCGAGCCGCCGGTACCGCCGGTGCCGCCCTTGCCGCCCTTCCCGCCTGCTCCGGTAGAGCTCGTTCCGCCCTGGCCACCCTGTCCGGCGGTGCCTGCGCCGCCTCCCGCAGCGCCCGAGCCGGTGCCGCCCTGGCCGCCGGTACCGCCCTGGCCGCCTTGGCCACCAGTGCCGCCGGCCGTGCTGCCGGTGCCGCCTTTACCGCCCTTGCCGCCGCTGCCACCGGTTCCGCCGGTGCCGTTCGCGCCAAGGTTCGCGCCGCCGGTACCACCTTGACCGCCTTGGCCGCCCGTGCCGCCGACCACGCCCGCGCCGCCGTTGCCGCCGTCGGCGCCACTGCCGGCCGGCTCGGTGGAATCGTCGCTGTTGACGCCATTTCCGCCGGTGCCACCGTCGCCGCCGTTGCCGGTCGCGCCGGTGCCGCCGAAGATCCCGCCGCTGCCGCCTGCCCCGGCGTCGCCGCCGTCACCACCGGCACCAGGCGGCACCACGCCCGACGGGTTGCCGTAACCGGCCCCGCCGGTGCCGCCCTTGCCACCGATGCCACCCGAGCCGCCGAAGAATCCGCCGCTTCCGCCCTGGCCGCCGTTTCCGGCCTTGCCTCCGGTCACCGACGAGGCGGTGCCCGCAGTGCCGGTGCCGCCCTGGCCGCCGGCGCCGCCCGCGCCGAAGAAGAGTCCGCCGTTTCCGCCGCGGCCACCGACTTGGCCGGCCAGCCCGGTGCCGCCGGTCCCGCCGGCGCCGAAGAAGAGTCCGCCGTTGCCGCCGTTGCCTCCGTTCAGGCCGTCGCCACCGCGTCCGAACAAGATGCCGGCGTTGCCGCCATTGCATTCAGTACCCGTGCAGCCGGCTTGGGCGTCGAGTCCGTCACCGATCAGCCAACCACCACGGCCGATCGGCCGAAAGACGTCGAAACCGTTGACGGTGACGGCGGAGGCGAGCGCGGTGGGTGTGAATGCACCGCCGATCAACGAGTTGTGGTTGTCGAGGAACCACAGGTCCGTGCCGGGGCTTAAGGGCGAGGGCGCCAACGGCGATCCGAACGACGCCAGTTGGACGGCGGGTGAACTGGCCACCGGGGGCGGTGTGTCGGGGGAGGACGCGAGCAGCACGCCGACACTCAGCATCGCCGTTCCGCCGACCCCGGCGGTGATGCATCGCCGTGCTGACATGCCAGCGGGACGGCCGACCTTGCGG
Organism: Mycobacterium sp. ELW1; assembly: GCF_008329905.1. Taxonomy (NCBI): domain Bacteria; kingdom Bacillati; phylum Actinomycetota; class Actinomycetes; order Mycobacteriales; family Mycobacteriaceae; genus Mycobacterium; species Mycobacterium sp. ELW1. The sequence continues at coordinate 1,465,455 of NZ_CP032155.1, forward strand.
TGTTTGGACATGCGAACCCCCTTGATTCAACGCCACCGGGCAAACTTGATTGTTTGCTGTGAGCGGATGGCTCAATGTAGGCATTTGCTGAATCAGCGGTCAAGGATTTCGGCAAAATTGTCACAGATCGGCGAAGGTGGGTGGTCCCGCGCGACAGAAGTTCACGAAATTGACGTTGCCACAGCTAAATTCGGCCGTGTTCCGAGCGGTCGGGCGCGTCCCCCGTCGGCTGAACCCCGAGGGTAGGCGTGTGTCCATGTATTTGCCATCGCGAGCAATGCTGAAATTCGGGTTAGCTGTCCCGTTGGTGATACGGCATTGTCAGCCGTGGGACTCCATGCCGAGTTTTCGCGCATAACGCCATCGAGGGGCCGGGTTGTGAACCCGGCCCCTCGATAGTGAGCGTCGCGCAAGCGCTCAGTCGCCGTCCTTGACCTTCGCCATGGCCAGCACGTCCAAGCGCTTGTCGAGTTCTTCCTCGGAGAGCTTGTCGCCGATCAGGCCGCGGTCGATGACCGTCTGCCGGATCGTCTTCTTCTCCTTGAGCGCCTGCTTGGCGACCTTCGCGGCCTCCTCGTAGCCGATCGCCGAGTTCAGCGGCGTCACGATCGACGGGGAGGACTCGGCCAGCTCGCGCAGATGCTCCTCGTTGGCGATCAGGCCGTCAATGCACTTGGTGGCGAACAACTTCGAGACGTTGGACAGCAGGGTGAACGACTCCAGCAGGTTGCGCGCCATCATCGGGATGTACACGTTCAGCTCGAACGCGCCCGACAACCCGCCGACGGTGATCGCGGCGTCGTTGCCGATGACCTGCGCGGCCACCTGGGTGACCGCTTCGGGGATCACCGGGTTGACCTTGCCCGGCATGATCGAGCTGCCCGGCTGCAGGTCGGGGAGTTGGAGCTCGCCCAGGCCGGTCAGCGGGCCCGAGCCCATCCAGCGGATGTCGTTGGCGATCTTGGTGAACGACGCGGCGATGGTCTTCAGCGCACCGGATGCCTCCACCAGCCCGTCCCGGGCGGCCTGGGCCTCGAAAGAGTCCTTCGCCGTGCGCAATTCGGCCAGACCGGTCTGCTCGACGAGCACGTCGACGACCTTGGCGCCGAAGCCGTCCGGAGCATTGAGTCCGGTGCCGACCGCGGTGCCGCCGATGGCCAGCTCACCAAGGCGGGGCAGGGTGGCCTTGACTCGTTCGATGCCGGCCTCGACCTGGCGGGCATAGCCGCCGAATTCCTGGCCGAGGGTCACCGGGACGGCGTCCATCAGGTGGGTGCGCCCGGACTTCACCACGGTGCGCCACTGGCGGGCCTTACCGGCAAGTGACTCGTGCAGCACCTCGAGTGCCGGAATCAGATGGCGCACAGCGGCTTCCGTCGCTGCGATGTGGGTGGCGGTGGGGAAGGTGTCGTTGGAGCTCTGCGACATGTTCACGTCGTCGTTCGGATGCACCGTCACGCCGTTGCGCTCACAGATCGAGGCGATCACCTCGTTGGCGTTCATGTTGGAGCTGGTGCCCGAACCGGTCTGGAAGACGTCGATGGGGAACTGGTCGTCATGCAGCCCGTCGGCGATCTCACCGGCAGCGGCGATGATGGCGTCCGCCTTCTCCGCCGAGAGCTTGCCGAGGTCCTTGTTCACCTGTGCGCACGCGGCTTTCAGCAACCCGAGCGCGCGGATCTGGGTGCGCTCGAGACCGCGGAAGGAGATCGGGAAATTCTCGACGGCCCGCTGGGTCTGGGCGCGCCACAGGGCGTCCTTCGGTACCCGGACCTCGCCCATCGTGTCGTGCTCGATGCGGTATTCGCCCTCGACAGCACTGTCGGTCATCAAACGCCTTTCTTAGGGGAGTGGATATGCGGCGGTCTTGTCCCCGGTGAAATCCACCGCGGAGTATTCGTTGAGCTTGGAGAGCCGGTGATAGGCGTCGATCATCCGGACGGTGCCGGACTTCGAACGCATGACGATCGACTGGGTGGTGCACCCGCCGCCGAAGTAGCGGACACCCTTGAGCAGGTCACCGTCGGTGACGCCGGTGGCGCAGAAGAAGACGTTCTCCCCGGCGACCAGGTCGCGGGTCGTCAGGACCCGGTCCAGATCGTGGCCGCGATCCAGAGCCTTCTGGCGTTCCTCGTCATCGGTGGGCGCGAGCTGAGCCTGGATCTCGCCGCCCATGCACCGGATCGCGGCGGCCGTGATGATGCCCTCGGGTGTGCCGCCGATACCGGCGAGCAGATCGGTGCCGGACTCCGGCCGGCAGGCCGAGATGGCGCCCGCGACGTCGCCGTCGGAGATCAGCCGGATGCGGGCGCCGGCGTCGCGGACCTCGGCCATCAGCTTGGTGTGCCGGGGCCGATCCAGGATGCAGACGGTGATGTCGGAGACCGAGGCCTTGCGGACCTTGGCGATGCGCTGGATGTTGGCGGCGATCGGCGAGGTGATGTCGATGAAGTCGGCGACGTCGGGGCCGCCGGCGATCTTGTTCATGTAGAACACCGCCGACGGGTCGAACATCGCGCCGCGCTCGGCGACCGCGAGCACCGAGATCGCGTTCGGCATGCCCTTGCTCATCAGGGTGGTGCCGTCCACCGGATCGACGGCGAAGTCGCAGTCCGGCCCGTCGCCATTGCCGACCTCTTCACCGTTGTAGAGCATCGGGGCGTTGTCTTTTTCGCCCTCACCGATCACCACGACGCCGCGCATCGACACCGAGTTGACCAGCTCACGCATGGCGTCGACGGCGGCGCCGTCACCACCTTCCTTGTCGCCTCGGCCGACCCACCGGCCGGCGGCCATGGCGCCTGCTTCGGTTACCCGAACCAATTCGAGGGCGAGGTTGCGATCGGGCGCTTCACGGCGGCGGGCGTCTGGCATGGCTGAGATTGTCCCAGAAGCCGGCCAGCCGTCCAGACCTGGGATACTGGCAGGCGTGAGTACCTCGTCCGAGACCGGCATACCGCCCCGGGAGCCCAAGCCCAGGCTGCTCCAGGACGGTCGCGACATGTTCTGGTCGCTGGCGCCCTTGATCGTGGCCTGCATCGTGCTGGCCGGGCTGGTGGGGATGTGTTCGGTACGGCCCAACAGCCCTCGAGACGGGACACCACCGCCGTACGACGCGGCCGCGGCGCTGAAGGCCGACGCTGAGACATTGGCCATCCCGATCCGGTTGCCGCAGGTCCCCGCCGGCTGGCGGGCCAACTCCGGCAGCCGCGGCGGAATCGACGCCGGGCGTACCGACGCCACCGGGCAGCGCCAGCGCGCCGTCACCGCGACCGTCGGCTACCTCGCCGCGTCCAAGATGTATGTGAGCCTCACCCAGAGCAATGCCGACGAGCAGGCGCTGGTGGGCTCGATCCACCGGTCGATGTATCCCACCGGCGCCCAGGACGTCGACGGCGTGAAGTGGATCGTCTACGAGGGCGGTGAGGGTACCGAGCCGGTGTGGACCACTCGCCTCGACAGCCAGGCCGGCCCCGCTCAAATCGCCATAACCGGGGCCGGGAGCAGCGACGACTTCCGTACGCTGGCCGTTGCCACACAGACGCAGAAGCCCCTGCCGCCCGGCTGATGAGGAGACGTCAATGCCCGGACCTGAAGCCGATCTGACCGGATGGGTCGGCGCGCCGTTCACGGCAGCCGGTATCACCCATGACGTCTACCGCAAGGGCGAGGGGCCCGGGGTGGTGCTGATCCCGGAGATTCCCGGCGTGCACCCCGGTGTCCTGGCATTGGGAAACTATTTGGTGGACAACGGGTTTACCGTGGCGATCCCCTCGTTGTTCGGCACTCCGGAGGCGCCGTCGATGACGCCGGCGATGGTGCCGGTGCTGGCGCGCGCATGCGTGGCCCGGGAGTTCGCCGCGTTCGCGACGAACAAGGATCGGCCCGTGACGCAGTATCTGCGTGCGCTGGCGCGGGATCTGAAGGCGAAGGCCGGCGGCAAGGGTGTCGGGGTGATCGGGCAGTGCTTCTCCGGTGGTTTCGCGCTGGCGGCCGCCGTCGACGACAGTGTGCTTGCCTCGGTGCTCAGTCAGCCGTCGGTGCCGATCGCCTTGACGCCCAAGCAGAAACGCGACCCCGGGATGAGTGAGGGCGAGCTGAAGGTGATCGAGAAGCGGGCCGCCGAAGAGGGCTTGTGCGCGATGGGTCTGCGCTTCAGTGAGGATCCGATGGCGCCGGCCGAGCGGTTCAAGACGCTCAAGGACAGGCTCGGTGACTCGTTCGAGGTCATCGAGATCGACTCGTCGAAGGGCAACGCCGGCGGCTTCGGCCGGATGGCGCACTCGGTGCTCGCTCTCGAGGTGCGCGAGGTCGAGGGGCACCCGGCCTTCGAGGCGCGCAAGCGGGTTGTCCAGTTCCTCAAGGACCGGCTGACCTGAGGGCTATTCGCGCTCGACGGCTTTCAGACCATGGGTGGGTGTCCACCACTCGATGACGAGAAGTGTGGCGGCGTCGTTGAGGTGGGTGAGCACGACCTCGGTGATGTCGGCGCGGAAGAGGTCGCCGTCGGGACCGTCGGGGATGGGACCGCAGGGAACGGCCCGTCCGGCGATCTTCGCCTCGCCGGGCCATTCCGCTTCGTTGCCTTCGACCGGGTCGACGGTCGCGGTGTGCAGCGCGAAGCGGGGATCGCGGCTTAGGTCGGAACCCTTGCGTGCGTTGGGCATTGAGCCGAACGTCAGCTCGCCGTGGGCGAAGGTGCATTCGATGCCGGAGATTCGCGGTGACCCGTCGGCACGCAGGGTCGCAATGGTCTTGTGCTTGTGCGCGTCGAACAGTGCCTGAACGCGGTCCGCGAACTCAGGCTCCGCGGTCCGGATGTCTCGCCACGTCGTCATGTGGTCAATGCTGACATCAGGCTCGTCAAACGTGATGCTCCTATCTGTGTTAGGAGTCAAGCGGCGTCAATGTGGTGGGTGTTGAGCCAGTGGCGGTAGGTGGTGGCCAGGGTGTCGTGGCGTTGGAGTCCGCGTTCGAGTCGTGAGATGACGGTGGGCCAGACGCCGAGGTGTTGTGCGGCGCTGGTCAGGGTGATGTTTCGGGCTTGTCGGGTGGGTCTGAGGTCGCTGTAGTCATCGATTGGGCAGGGTGCGGTGAGGTGTTTGAACATCTCGCGGGCGATGGCGCGTTTGAGTAGGCGCAGGACGTCTTTTTTGGATCTGCCGGCGGCGAGTTGGCGGGCGGCGTAGGTGCGGGTGTGTTCGTCGTGAGACCAGCGGACCAGCGCGATGCGGTGCAGGGCGTTGTTGGCGGCTCGGTCTCCGCCGCGGGAGAGCCGGTGGCGGGTGGTTTTGCCGGAGGAGGCCGGGATAGGGGCCACCCCGGCGAGGCGGGCGAAGGCGGCCTCGGAGCGCAGTCGGTCGGTGTTGGCGCCGGCGGTGATCAGCAACTGGGCGGCGGTGTCGGGACCTACCCCGAAGGCGGCGCGTAGCGCGGGGTTCAGGGCGCGGGTCATGGTGTCGAGTTGGGTGGTCAGCTCGCCGATTTGGCGCTCGAGGAACTCGATGCGCTGGGCCAGGGCTTTGCAGGCGGTGAGGACCGCGTTAGTGGTCGGGTCGTGGTGGGCGGTGGGCCGGCAGCGCGCTAACGCCTGCACCAGCCGCAAGGTTGTCGGGTAGCGGCGGTAGCGCTCGCGCAGGTCAGCCGGTGCGGTGACGAGCAGGTCTTTGATCTGCTGGATGGCTGCGCTGCGGGCTTTGATGCCGCCACGGCGGGCGATCAGGAGGGCTTTGAGCGCACCGGTGGTGCGGTCTTTGGGAACTGCTAGACCGTGACCGGATAGCACCGCGCGGGCGGCACTGTAGGCATCCAACGGGTCGGACTTGCCGTGACGGCGCCGAGCGCCGCGGTCGGGCCGATTGACTTCGACGACGTGAATATCGTTGTCCTGCAACGCTTGGGTGAACCCGGCGCCGTAGCTGCTGGTGCCCTCCACCCCGGCAATGAACACCTCCCCGAAGCTTCGGGCCCAGGTGATCGCGACGTAGTAGCCGGTCGGGTTGGTCCTGAATTCGGCATCGCCGAGGGGTTGACCGCTATCGGTCAGTGCTGCGAGGTGAATGGTGTCGAGATGGGTATCGACGCCGATGACGACGCGGCGTGGGGATGTCACGATGGTGGGTGTCCTCTCCGTTTTGCGGCGGTGGGTGACAACCCGGCGGGACGGGCAGACAAGACATTGACGAGGGAACTGTCCAGGCTCCTGATTAAGTCATGTCCGCCCCGCCGGGCTCTCGTTTGCGGTGCCTGACCGCACGGCGCTGGTGAGACAAATCAATTGGAAGACAACCCAACAGGGCATCAGTCGGACCACGAGTCATCACCAACGGCGAACGGCCAAGACCATCTCACCCGAACCCGTTTAACAGAATCAATGTCGGACCGCCATGGCACTATCGAACGTATGTTCGGAACCAGCCGGCTGCACGACTACTTCGAGCCGTCGGAGACGGCTGAGTCGCGTGCCCTGCTGACCAGCATCGTCGCCTCCGCGCGGGCGGAGAATCAGACGGCTGCCCGGCGGTTGGCGGCGATCGCCGAACTCTTCGAACTGCGTCGCCGCGAACGCGGAGAACGAGAAGACTGGGCCGTCGACACCTGGGCGGCGGTCGGCGCCGAAGTCTCTGCCGCGCTGCGGATCAGCTCGGCCAAGGCGGGCAGCTACATGAACTACGGCTTGGCGATGAAGCAGTTGCCCTCGGTCGCGGCCATCTTCATCGCCGGCGATATCGATGTGCAGATGTTCCAGACGGTCGTTTATCGCACCGCCTTGATCACCGATGACGCCGTCCTCGCCGAGGTGGACCGGCGGCTGGCGCAGCGGGCGGCGCGGTGGCCGTCGATGACGCGCGGTCGGTTGGCATCCGAGATCGACCGCATCGTGGCCAAGCACGACCCCGACGCGGTGCGCAGGGTTCGCGAGAAGGTCCGCGACCGCGAGGTGGTGTTCGGCGACGAGGACCACGGATGCGTCGAGGTGATTGCACGGTTGGCGACAACCGACGCCGAGATGTTCCGGCAGCGGCTCGACGCGCTGGCCAACTCGGTGTGTGAGGCCGACCCGCGCACAGCAGACCAGAGACATGCCGATGCCTACGGCGCCATGGCGGTCAGCGCGGACCGGCTGGCCTGCCGGTGCGGCGACCCGGACTGCCCGGCCGCGTGCCGGCCCGCGCCGGGGCCGGTGGTGATTCACATCGTCGCCGAGCAAGCCACCGTCGACGGGCGCTCCGATGATCCCGGCTACCTGATGGGTGCCGATTCGGTGATCCCGGCGGAGGTGGTGGCCGAACTGGCCAAGGGGGCCACGCTCAGTCCGCTGACGCACCCCGCCGATCTTGCGGCCGAGCGGGGATACCGCCCATCACGCGCACTCGCCGACTTCGTGCGCGCTCGCGATCTCACCTGCCGCGCACCGGGCTGCGACCGGCCGGCCTCGCACTGCGATCTGGACCATACGGTTCCGTATCCGTACGGCCCCACGCATGCCGGCAACCTCAAATGCCTATGTCGTCGTTGTCATATCTTGAAGACGTTCTGGGGTTGGCGTGACACGCAATTGGCTGATGGCACGGTCATCTGGGAGCTGCCCGGGGATCAGACGTATGTGACCACGCCTGGCAGTGCGGTGTTGTTCCCGAGTTTGATGACGCCGACGCTGCCGCCGCTGCACCGACTCGCCGACATCGACGCACCGGGTGATCGCACGCTGTTCATGCCGCGTCGCAAGACCACGCGAGGGCAGAACCGTGCGAAGTACATCGCCGCCGAGCGTCGGCACAACCACCGACAGCGAAGATCCCGACACAGTGCACTGTTCGGACCCGCACCGCCGTTGAACAGCGATGATCCGCCTCCGTTCTAAAGGAGGAAAGGCCAGCGCGGTCGCGTGCGTCAATATACGATTCCCGCGTGACCACCGCCGCCCCCCCGCCGAGCCGCAGACTCCGGCTCCCACCGCGAAACCCGCGTCACGTGGCAAGACTGTCGCCATCCTCACCGTGCTGGTCGTCGTGCTGGCCTACATCGTCACGTTGTTCGGCTACTGGTGGCTGTCCGGCTCCGCCAAGGAGCTGGAGGCGTCGGGCGAAGGCAATGGATCAGAGACAACAGTGCTGATCACGTTGCAGGCATTGCGCACCGTCGACTACAAAGTGGACGCCAAAGTGCTTGTCATCCCGGCTGATTCGCTGGTGGATGAGAAGTTGGACACCCTCAAGGAAGACATCGCGGTGCGGTTGCATCCGTGGAACTCTTTGGGCGACTTGAAGTTCCCGGCCGGTGCCGCACCCGCGGAGGTGACGACGACCATCGACGTCGACGGCGACGTGAACACCTGGCCGTTCGATCGCTACCAAACCCAAGGCATCAGCGCCGACCTGCTGGTGGGTGAGGGCGACGATCGCAAGATCATCCCGGCCAAGGTTCAGATTGCCGGCGCATTGCAGGGTTGGGACCTGTCCAGCGAGCAGGTCGCCCCGTCGCCCGCGGCCAAGGGTGACGGCGACGCCACGCAGGTGACCTTCAGCCGAGCCCTCGGCCCGCTGGCATTCGACCTCGGCATCGTCATCGTGCTGCTCACCCTGCCGACCATCGCGATCTTCACCTCGGTGCTCGTGATCACCAGGCGCAAGCAGTTCCAGATGCCGTTCGCAACGTGGTACGCCGCAATGCTGTTCGCGATCGTCCCGCTGCGCAACATCCTGCCGGGCGCACCGCCGCCGGGCGCGTGGATCGACATGGCCCTGGTGCTGTGGGTGATCGTCGCCCTGGTCGCCGCCATGGTGATGGTCGTCATCTCCTGGTTCAAGCAGGTCGACTAGCTTTCGGCCGGCTCGCCGTCCGCGGCGACCGCCGTCGTCTCGGCCTGGATGCGCCGCCGGAACAACCGGCGGCGTTTCTCGGGCGGCTCGTGCGACGTCATCTCCACGCCCTTGTACACGGCCAGGTACACCGCGATCGTCGTGACGATGATGATCATCAGGACCGGGCCCAGCACGATGCCCCAGAAGCCGAACATGGCGATCCCGGAGAACACCGCGAGCAGCATCAGCGCGGGATCCAGCCGGGCCTCGCGCGGCACCAGGATGGGGCGCAGGAAGTTGTCGACGTTGGTGACGCCGATGATGTGGAACAGCACCACGAACAGGCCGCCGGCGATGTTGCCGAACAACATCATCCCGATGCCGAACGGGATGGTGATGATGCCGCTGCCCAGCGGAATGACCGACAGCGCGGTGAGGAAGATCGCGAAGATGAAAAACCCGTTGTGGAACCCGCCGATGTAGATCGACGCCGCACCCAGCAAGCCCTGAACCAGCGCAATGATGAACTGTCCCTTGACCGTTCCCTTCACCATCGCGCCCATCTTGGCCAGGTAGAGGTCGGTGACCTCTTCGCCCAGCGGGTTGAGGCGGCGGATCAGCGTCAGCAGCTGCTCCTGATTGGTCAGCAGCGAGACCAACACGTACAAGAAGATGATCGCCGATGTGACGACGCCGATCGCCCCGCCCGCGGCGCCCTGCAATGCGTGCAGCAGCCAGCGGCCGACGCCCTGAGAGACGCTGACCAGGTTGCCCCGGACCGACTCGGTGGTGACCGAGAAGTGGCCGAACGGCAGTTTGGCCAGCGCATGATTGATGTAGGTGAGCGCGTGGTCGCCGACGGTCGACATGTCGGCGTTCTGCACCCACTCCGCCACATGCACCACCATGTGCGAAACCTGAAGCACCGCAAGCGTTAACAGCGCGCCCACCGGAATGATGACAGTGGCCAGCGCGGCCAGCACCGTCATCGTCGCCGACAACCCGGTCCCGAACCGGCGCCGGCACCGGTTGTACAGCGGGGTGAACAGATAGGCGACGATCGCCGCGATCACCACCAGGATGAAGTAGTGCCGCAGGAAGTAGGCACCCAGCAGCACGGCGATCAGCGTGACGATCGCCAGAGCGCGCTTCTGGGTGGCGGTGAACTCGGTGTTCACCGAACTACTGGTTCATCAGCCGGGTCAGGTGCTCCGCAATGTTGGGGTAGCGCTTGAGGTGTGCGCCGCCGTTGAGGTCGAGGATCTCGCCGGTGAGCCAGGACGACTGAGGCGAACACAGGAAGGCGACCGCGTCGGCGATGTCCTGCGGCGTTCCCGCCCGGCCCAGCGCCGTGTTCTCGACGTACTCGTCGACGACACCGGGGACCATGGCCGCGCCTTCGGTCAGCGGCGTGTGCACGAAGCCGGGAGCGACGGCATTGACACGGATCCCGCGCGGACCCATTTCCAGCGCCGCCACCTGGGTAAGCATCGACAAGCCGGCCTTCGCCGCGCAGTACGCGCTCATCCCCACTGCCGGCTGCCGGGCGTTGAGCGACGTCAGCGACACCAGCGCACCGCCCTCGCCGAGATGGCGGCCGGCATGCTTCATCACCAGGAACGCACCGTTGAGGCAGACATCGACGACCGAGCGGAACTGCTCGGCGTCGAGCTCGGTGATGACACCGAAGCCGCTGAACCCCGCACAGTTCACCACCACGTGCAGGCCGCCTTCGCGGGCCGCGACGCCGTCGAAAAGCGTTGCCACCGAGGCTTCGTCGGTGACTTCGACCTCCGCCCACGTGTGCGGATCACCCAGTGTCGCCGCGCGTTCGCGGGCCAGATCGGTGTTGCGGTCGGCGATCGTCACGCGCATGCCCTGGGCCGCCAGCGTCTGGGCCGTCGCCCAGCCGATCCCGGAAGCGCCTCCGACAATCACGGCTACCTGCTCGGTCATGACACCTTCCCGTCGTTCTCCGGAGCTCCCCACTTGCGCCGCACGGCCTCCCACGGGTTGCCGTACCCGGGCGGCTGACCGTAGTACGGCGACTGGCGTTTGAGGTACTCCCGCGCCAACGGTGCGATCATCCGGAAGGCGTAGCGCTTCCAGCCGACCTTGTCCGCGGTCTCGGCCAGCATGTCGGGCCAGGAGTAGTGCTGGTGTTTGAGCACCTGCTGCGCGGATGCCGAGTCCATCCAGTCGGTGGCGAACCAGCCGCCGTCATCGTTCGGGTCGCCCTTGCGTCCCGGGGGCAGCGCGCCGACCAAGCCCATCGCCGCCGTCGTCGCCGACCCGATATCGCCCTGCCGCAGCCGGTGGGTGTCGTCGCCGCCGATCAGCAGGGTCTGGCCCAGGACGTCGGCCGTGGTGGCCGCCGCGAATGCGAACGCCACATCGCGGACGTCGACGGTCTGCAGGCGCCCGTCGGCGGGCAGCACGCCTTCGAAGAAGATCAGGTTGGGGTCCATCCCGAGGTTGGGTTCGGTGGTCAGCACCCCGCCGAGTCGCAGGATCACCCAGTCCAGACTCGACGCGCGCACCAGAGCCTCGGCTTCGACCTTGTGCTTGCCGTAGTTGTCGTACGGGTTGACCGGCGTCTGTGCGGTCAGCACATCGGTGATGTGATGCGGGTTGCGCGGCCCGTAGACGGCGATACTGGAGGCCTGCACCAGACGCGCCGGATGGGGATGCGCCTCAAGGGCTTTCACCAGATTCGCGGTCGCCCCGACGTTGACTTTGTAAGCCAGTTGCGGTTTGGCGTAACACAGCGGGGGGATCACCGCGGCCAGGTGGATTACGGCGGCGGGGGAGACCTCGGCCAGCAGCTTCTCGACCGCGGCCGGGTCGGTGAGGTCCGCCCACCGCACCTGGACTCCGGCGGGGAGACCGGCGGCGGCCTTCTGCGTTGCCGGGGTTTCGAGGTCGGTGGCGACCACCTGGCGGCCGGTGGCCGCCAGCTGCTTGACGGTGGCACTTCCCACCAACCCGAACGCGCCGGTTACCAGCACAGCGTCGGACATCGAACTCCCTCCCGGTCTGAGAACGCGTTCTAGTGAAGCACGGGCGAGGTACCGGTCCTATCGCTTCACGCAGCGGAAGCCGATATGGCTCATCCCGGTGTCGACCATCTGCGGCCGGCGCGCGGCGGGACGGTAGCGCATGCAGTAGCTGTCGGCGCATAGGAACGATCCGCCCTTGACGACCTTGCGTGGAACCGTGAACTGCGGTTGCGCGGGGTCATGGCTGGCTGCCTCGCTGCCCGCCCACCAATCGGTGGTCCACTCCCAGACGTTGCCTGCCATGTCGAAGAGTCCGTATCCGTTGGGCGGGAAGGAGCCGACGTCGGTGGTGCGTCCGTAGCCGGGTTCCGGACGCCAGGGGAAATCGCCGTGCCAATAGTTCGCCAGCCGCTCGCCGGGCCCTTCCGGTTGATCACCCCACGTGTAGTCGGCCTGCTCGTGCCCGCCGCGGGCGGCGGTCTCCCATTCGGCCTCGGTCGGCAAGACCAGTCCGGCCCAGGTTGCGTACGCAGTGGCGTCGTCGAACGCGACGTGGACGACCGGGTGCTCGGCGCGCTTGGCGATCGAGGAACCGGGGCCCAACGGGTGCCGCCACGAGGCGCCCGGCGTCCAGGTCCACCACTGGCTGAGGTGACGCAAGTCAACGGGCCCGCTGGTGCGGCGGAACACCATCGAGCCCGGTTGCAGGTTCGCGGCGGGTGCGCCGGGATAGTCCGCGGGGTTCAGCGGACGCTCGGCGACGGTGAGATAACCGGTGGCCGAGACGAATTCGGTGAACTCTGCATTGGTGACCTGACGGGGCTGGATCCTGAAGCCGTCAACGGTCACCGGTCGAGCGGGAGCTTCTTCGGGGTAGTGCCGATCGGATCCCAGCATGACGGTCTGCCCCGGGATCGCAACCAGCTCGGGTTCAGTCACTGAAGACGGTTTTCCAGTCGTCGCGCATGCTGGCCCGGCTCCAGCCGGATTTCTCGGCGTGGTCCATCGCCTTCTCCGCGCCTGCGGTGTAGGCGAATTCACGCTCGGCGTCGTCGTGGTGGACCATCATCGCCAGCGACGGGCCTCGGCCTGCCGTGGCGTATTGCAGCATCTCGATATCGCCGTTGGAGTTGCCCGCGGCGAAGATCGGCCGCCGGCCCACCCGGCCCCAGATGCGCACCGGCTTGACCGGACCGTCGTTGAGGAACTCCGGTTGGGCGGTGGTCAGCAGTTCGCCGTTCTGGAAGATCAGACCGACCGAACTACCGATCACCCGTTCCGGCGGGACGCCGTACATCGGGGTGGTGACGGGGCGCATGAAGTCGCGGCCTCCGCCGGAGACGATGTAGTTGGTGAAGCCGAATGACTCGAGGTAGCGCAGCAATTCGACCATCGGCGCATAACCGCAGGCGGTGTACGGCCGACCCAGCGTCGGGTGCTTGGCATCGGCGAAAAACGCGTTGACACGCGCCGCGTGTTCCTCGGTGGTGACGGTGGCATTGGCCGAAAGGACAGCCTTGGCAAGCAGTTTCAGGTCCGAGTCGTCGCCGTTGTAGTGCTTGGTGACAGCCTCGCCGAACCACCCCAGGTCGCCGGCCGCCGCCGCGGTGTACGGCTGTTCGGCGGCCAGCGCGGGATCAGCCGCCACCTGTTCGGCGATCCGGCGCACCAGGAAGTCGAGCTGGATGTACGCCGGTTTCTCGCACCACAGTGTGCCGTCGTTGTCGAACACGGCGATACGTTCCTCCGGCGCAACCGTATCGGCCGCGCGTGCCGCGAAGTCGACGATCGCCGACTTCGCGGCTCCGTCGTGCCAGGAGTCCAGGTCAGCCAACGTCAGGCGCCCACCGACTCCAGAGACTTCTTCAGCTTCTCCACCGCGGCGGTGATGGTGAACGACGCCGGCTCGGCTCGCGGTGGGAATTCCTTGAACGTGTCGAGGAATCGCAGGACGAGTGCGTTGGCGTACAGGCAGATGAAGATTCGCTCCAATACCCAGTCCCAGTACGTGTTCGACGTGACGTCGGCGTGTTCGAACGGATCCGTGCGCAGGTTGAACAGCTTGGGTGCCCGCAGTTCGGTGAACGGTTCGAACCAGATCTGCAATGTGCCCTGGCAACGCTGCTCCAGAAAGACGACTTTCCAGTTCTCGTAGCGGACCCCGAGCACGTCGCAGTCGTCGGAGAAGTAGATCAACCCGCGACGCGGGCACTCGTCGGCCTCACCGGTCAGATACGGCAGCAGGTTGTAGCCGTCGATGTGAACGTGATAGGTCTTGTCCCCGATCGTGTGACCTTGCTTGAGCTTGTCGATGATGTTCGGCTCACCGGCGGCCGCCAAGAACGTCGGCAGCCAATCATGATGTTGGACAATCTCATTGGACACCTCCCCGGAGGGGATCTTTCCTGGCCAGCGGATCATCTCCGGAATCCGGAAGGCGCCCTCCCAGCCGGTGTTCTTTTCGCTGCGGAACGGTGTGGTAGCGCCGTCGGGCCAGCTGTTTGCGTGCGGACCGTTGTCGGTGGAATACATCACGATGGTGTCCTCGGCGATGCCGAGTTCGTCGAGGCAGTCCAGCACCTGACCGACATTGCGGTCATGGTCGATCATCGTGTCGTGGTAAGGCGACTGCCAACGGCCGGCCTGCCCGAGGCTTTCCGGTTTGGTATGGGTGCGGAAGTGCATGTGCGTCATGTTCATCCACACGAAGAACGGGGTGTATGACTCGGCTTGGCGCTTGATGAAGTCGACGCACGCCTCGGTGGTCTCGTCGTCGATGGTTTCCATCCGCTTTTTGGTCAGCGGCCCGGTGTCCTCGATGCGCTGTCTGCCCAGCGGACCGAACCGCTCGTCCACCTCGTCGGAGGCCTCCTCGGTCGCCCAGGAGTGGATGACGCCGCGGGGGAGCAGCATCTTGCGCAGCAGCGGCGCCTCTTCCTCGGTCGGGTAGTCCGGGTTCTCCGGCTCCTCCTCGGCGTTGAGGTGATAAAGGTTGCCAAAGAATTCGTCGAAGCCGTGCGCGGTGGGCAGGTGCTTGTTCAGGTCGCCCAGGTGGTTCTTGCCGAACTGTCCGGTGGCGTACCCGAGCGGCTTGAGCAGCTCGGCGATGGTCGGGTCCTCGGCGGACAGGCCCATGTCGACGCCCGGCATGCCGACCTTGCTCAGCCCGGTGCGGTAGACGCTCTGCCCGGTGATGAACGAGGATCGGCCGGCTGTGCAACTCTGCTCGCCGTAAGAGTCGGTGAACCGCATTCCCTCTTTGGCCACGCGGTCGATGTTCGGGGTGCGGTAGCCCATCAGCCCGTCGCTGTAGCAGCTCAGGTTGGTGATGCCGATGTCATCGCCCCAGATGACCAAGATGTTGGGTTTTCCGTCAGGCATGTTCAGAAGCTAGGCCAACCGGATGGAGCGCATGCCGCTTCTCACCAACAATTCACGAATCGCCGAGATCGCTAGGCTCGAGGTATGTGGAGGCAGAGCGGCCTGGTGGTGGCGGCCCTGTTGACCGCGGTATCGGCGGGCTGCGGAGCACGGGACTCGCACCCGGCGCCGACGACGGCAGGCGCGGTACTGCTCAACAATGTCTCCGTCGCCGAGGTGCTGAACGCCATCACGAAGGCCAAGCTGCCCGCGGTCAACGCACGCGACGAGACGGCGTCGACCTGCCCGACGGCCGGCTGCCTGGAGGCGACCGACACCGACACGGTGTCCATCCTGAAGTTTCCGAGCACCGGCCGCGCGGAGCTCTACGCCGCCGCGGTGCCCGACATGCTCCAGGTCGAAGACATCGTGGTGGTGTTCGCCCCGACACTGACGAGCGAGCAGAAGACCGCCTACGGGCAAGCCGTCAAGAACGCAATGCGCTAGCTAGCCCTTCATCTCGGCGTAGAGGTCGGTGTAGTACGGCAGGCAGTGCTCGAGCGCCTCACCGGTGGTGTAGAGCGGCTGGTAGCCCAGGTCACGGTGAGCCTTGGCGATCGAGAAGTAGTTGTCGATCGACACCCGTTCCACCGCAAGCGGTTCCAGCGGCGGCTGGGGGAACTTGAACTTGAAGTGCAGCCACTGCCAGCCGGTCAGGATGGCATGGACGAAGCCGCCGGGAATCCAGACCGTCGGCCACTTCTCGCCGCAGGCCTCCACCACCGGCCGGGAGAAGTCGAACATGTTGATCGGCTCACCGTCGTTGATGAAGTAGGCCTGCCCGGGTGCGGTGCCACCGGGCACCAAATGTTCTGCGGCCAGGATGAATCCGTGCACGAGGTTGTGCACGTAGGAGTTGTCGAGCTTGGCGTCCTTGTTGCCGACGAGAACCTTGACGTGCCCGGCGATCACTCGCTCGAAGAGCTTGCGGAACATGGTCTGATCACCTCGGCCCCAGATGCCGCTGGGCCGGATCGAACAGGTCAGCAGCCCGTTCACGCCGTTCTGGCTCAGCACGAACTTCTCGGCCACCACCTTGGTCTCGGTGTAGAGGTCGTTGAAACGTGCTGTGTACGGCAGTGTTTCGTCGCCGTTGACGATCCGCTGGCCACCCATGACCACGCTGTTGGAGGCGGTGTAGACGAACCGCTTGACGCCGGCCGCCTGGGCCGCGTGCACCAGGTTCTTGGTCCCTTCGACATTCACGTCGAAGCTGCGCTTGCGGTACTCCTCGGTGACCGACGCCCCGCCCATCAAGTCGATGATCGCCGCGGTGTGGATGATCGTGTCGATCCCGTCGACGGCGGCGGCCACGGTGGCGGTGTCACAGATGTCGCCCTGGACCACCTCGAGGCGCTCGTGGGAGGGCAACGCTGACGGTGCCCGGTCGAAGGCGCGAACGAAATGTCCACGGTCCAGCAGCTCGGTCACGAGGTTGGCGCCGACGAATCCGGCGCCGCCAGTCACCAGGACGCGGCCCAGCTCGGTTGTCAGGGTGGCATCACTCATGGCGGGGAGAATAACTGAAACACGTTCCAGTTTTCCAATGTTGCAGGTTAGCGCGCTGGCCGGATCACTCCTCGTCGGCGTCGCGGGCGGCCAGCGCATCTTCGATGCGTTTGCGCGCTCCGGCTAAGTGCTCCTCGCAGCGTCGTGCCAGTTCCTCGCCTCGTTCCCACAGTTTCAGCGACGAATCAAGATCGAGCCCGCCTTGCTCGAGCACCCGAACGACCTCGATCAGCTGATCCCGGCAATCTTCGTAGCCAAGCTGACTAATGGGCGTCGTCTCGTCTGGCGTGCTCATGGGGATCCGTCCGTCGGGCCTGTGCTGTTTGCGCCGATCGCACCGTCGCCGACGCGGATACGCAGCCGGGTGCCGGCCGGTGCGTCGGCCGTGGTGCGAAGAATCGCGGCTTCTCCGTGTTGGTCCAGTACCTGGACCACCGCGTAACCGCGCGCCAAGGTGGCCGCCGGACCCAGGGTGGCCAGCCGCGCCGCCAGGTGGCCGATCCGGTCGGATTCGCCTGCGACCAGCCGTTTGACATCGCGGCGGACGCAGGCCCGGGCCCGCTCGATCTCCTCGGTGCGGTGTGTCAGCGCGCCCAATGGATCGGCCAGCACGGGCCGGCTACGCAGATGGGTGACGGTGCGCTGCTCGCGGCCGACCCAATTGCGCAGAGCCTGCGCACTGCGGTGCCGAAGTTCGGACACCAGCGCCAGCTCGGCCGCCGTGTCGGGCACCACCCTCTTGGCGGCGTCGGTCGGGGTGGCCGCCCGCATATCGGCGACCAGGTCGCACAGCGGGTTGTCCGGCTCATGGCCGACGGCGCTGACCACCGGTGTGGTGCACGCGGCGATCTCACGGCACAGCGTCTCGTCGGAGAACGGCAGCAGGTCTTCCACGCTGCCACCGCCGCGGGCGATCACGATCACGTCGACCTCGGGGTCGGCGTCGAGTTCGCGCAACGCCTCGACGATCTGTGCCACCGCGTTGACGCCCTGCACAGCGGTGTTGCGGATCGCAAAGCGCACCGCGGGCCAGCGGGCGGCGGCCACCGTCGTCACATCGTGCTCGGCCGCACTGGCCCGTCCCGTGATCAGGCCGACGGTCGATGGCAGGAACGGCAGCGGGCGCTTGAGCCGAGGGTCGAACAGTCCCTCGGCCTCCAGCAGCCTGCGCAGCCGTTCGATACGGGCCAGCAGCTCACCCACGCCGACGGCGCGAATGTCGCTGACGCGCAAGGAAAACGAGCCGCGCACGGTGTAGAAGCTCGGCTTGCCGCACACCACCACCTGGGTGCCCTCGGTGAGCTTCACCGGCGCCGAGAGCAGCAGGTCACGCGAGCAGCTGACATCGAGCGACATGTTGGCCGCCGGATCGCGCAGCACCATGTAGGCGGTGGAATTGCGCACGTTGATCTGGGTCAGCTGACCCTCGACCCACACCGTGCCGAGCTTGTCGATCCAGCCGGCCACGCGGATGGCCACCGCGCGGACGGGATACGGGTTCTCCGCAGAGTTGCTTTGAGCGCTGGTCACTTGGCGGACGCGCGGGTGATCCTGTTGGCCAGCAGCGTCTGGAACGGCGCGCGCGACTTGGAGGCTTCCTCGTACGCCAACAGCGCTTCGAGGTCGGCCACGCTCAGCGACTGCAGCCGGGCGCGCAGCTGAGCCAGCGTCAGCGACTCGTAATCGAGTTCCTCGGCGATCGGCGGCGCGCTCGTGGGGGCCGTTGCCCGCGACGACGGCTGGGCCGAGGTTTGCGACTTCACCTCGACGCCGTCGGTGGTGCTGTACAGCGCGAACCGGCCCTCGGTGAGGCGCTCGCCGTCCTGTATAGGCGCGTCGTCGTCTGCGGCGGAGTCCTCGTCGAAGGTCGCCCACTCGGGCTGCTCGTCCTTCGGCGGGAAGATGTTCTCCAGGGCGCTGTCGCCCTTGATCACCAGGTCGGCCAGGTCCTGCTGAACCTTCATGACGATGTGCGCGATGTTGCTCGCCACCGTCATCGGATACATCAGGATCGTGGAGGGCAGCTTGCGGGTTTCCTCGATGGCGGTCACGGCGGCGCCGACCAGCAGACGAACCCCATATGGTGCTGTTGCCATGGCAGACAGCCTACGGCTGGCCCCGCCGCGTTGCGGGAACGTACCCTGGAAACCATGCCGCCTACCGTCAACATGGGGATTCCCGGTGCCGCCAGTACGGCTGCCGGGCCCGTTACCGGCAAGCGGGTGCTGCTGGCCGAGCCGCGCGGTTACTGCGCGGGCGTGGACCGCGCGGTGGAGACCGTCGAACGCGCCCTGGAGAAGCACGGCGCGCCGGTCTACGTACGACACGAGATCGTGCACAACCGCTACGTGGTGGACACCCTGGCCAAGGCCGGTGCGGTGTTCGTCGAGCAGACCGACGAGGTGCCCGAAGGCGCCATCGTCGTGTTCTCCGCCCACGGTGTGGCGCCGACCGTGCACGAGGAGGCGGCCGCCCGCAATCTGCAGACCATCGACGCGACTTGCCCGCTGGTCACCAAGGTGCACAACGAGGCCAAGCGGTTCGCCCGCGACGACTACGACATCCTGCTCGTCGGCCACGAGGGCCACGAAGAGGTCGTCGGCACCGCCGGTGAGGCGCCCGACCACGTTCAGGTGGTCGACAACCCGGACGCCGTGGACAAGGTGACGGTGCGCGACCCGAACAAGGTGATCTGGCTGTCCCAGACCACGCTGAGCGTCGACGAGACCATGGAGACGGTGCGACGGCTGCGGGAGAAGTTCCCGACGCTGCAGGACCCGCCCAGCGATGACATCTGCTACGCCACCCAGAACCGGCAGGGCGCGGTCAAGGCGATGGCGCCGGAGTGCGACCTGGTGATCGTCGTCGGCTCGCGGAATTCGTCCAACTCGGTGCGGCTGGTCGAGGTGGCGCTGGGCGCCGGCTCGAAAGCGGCCAAGCTCGTCGACTACGCCGACGACATCGACCCGGCCTGGTTGTCGGGTGTGACGACGGTCGGCGTGACGTCGGGTGCCTCGGTTCCCGAGGTCCTGGTGCGCGGGGTGCTGGACCGGCTGGCCGAATACGGCTACGGAACCGTGCAGACGGTGACGACGGCCAACGAGACGCTGGTGTTCGCGCTACCGCGCGAGATCCGGCCCGCCCGCACCTGAGTTCGGCGGCTCAGCGGTCGGAACGCCAGGATTCGGCGTCCCAGTCGTTCGCACTGGGGCGACGTGACCTCGGCTGGCGGCCCGGCTCCGGGTCGATGTCACCGCGATAACGCACCCTCGACACCGGGTGATGGGTGTCGCTGTCGCCGTTTGTCCGCCCGGGCGGACGTTGCCGGGTCGGCGGTTCGTAGGGCGGATAAGGCTCGTAGGACGGGTAGGCCTCGCGCGGCTCGAAGCGGCTGCTGCGCCGCGGAGGTGAGCCGTATGGATCCCTGCGTTCGCGCGCTTCGCGAGCTTCGCGGGGCTCACGCGGCTCGCGCCGTGACGACGTGCGGCTATTCGGGTCACGCGGCTGGCGGCGGCGCCGCGGAGTCTCGGGGTAGTCGAGCGCGTCGGGCTCGGCATCGGCCGGACGACGAGCCGACTGGCGTCGGGGCCGCTCCGGCCCCTCGGTGATGTCCTCGAGCGGCGGACGGGCATGCCGCGAGCGGGTCGGTGGCGGACGCTTGGCGGGCCGCTCCGAGCGGGGGCGCCGTTGCGCGGTCGCGGGTCGGTCGATGCTGTGCTTGCGCTTGGGTGCATCGTCGGCGTCGTCATCGTCCTCGACGTCACCGCGCTGGATCACCGACGAGAACTTGGCCGCCAGCCCGGCGAAAAGGCCGGGGCCCGCGGCGGTTTCATCGTCGCCATCGGGGCGGACGGCCGCCGACGATTTGGCCGACATTCCGAAATACCAGCGCACCAACCCGATCAGCAGGACGCCGGCCGAGGTGAACAGCATCAGCGGGAAGCGCTCGATCAGCGGGTAGCCGAAGTTGATCAGGGTGTCCTTGACGCCGGTGAAGGCTGCGCCGTGAAACAGGAAGTAGGAGCCGGGCACCATGACGAACAGGATCAGCGGAGGCTGAATGACGGCGGTGAAAATACTGGAGTGGCGCACTGCGAGAACGGCCGCCACACAACCGAGCGCGTACATGGCGGCGAAGACGTTGCCGAGTTCCTTGTTGCCTGAGCCCGCATCGAAGGCGAAGCCAA
Source organism: Mycobacterium sp. ELW1 (assembly GCF_008329905.1). Taxonomy (NCBI): domain Bacteria; kingdom Bacillati; phylum Actinomycetota; class Actinomycetes; order Mycobacteriales; family Mycobacteriaceae; genus Mycobacterium; species Mycobacterium sp. ELW1. The sequence continues at coordinate 1,486,374 of NZ_CP032155.1, forward strand.
TTGTGGTGGCGATCACAGCAATCAGGACGGCGGCCCACCATGGCACGCCGGACAGGTTCGGGTGCGCCGAGCGGTTCGCGGGCGCCACGGAGGACCTCGCTCGCTGTGCTGACACACGTAGACCGTACCGGCTCCGGCTGAATGTGGACCGTCAGCGGGGCCGCAAGCGGAGGGGTCGTCCGGGGCTTTCTCCTAGACTGTCTTCTCTGTGAGCCTGAGCCTGGGAATTGTCGGTCTGCCCAACGTGGGAAAATCCACCCTATTCAATGCGCTGACCCGCAATAACGTGCTGGCAGCCAACTATCCGTTCGCCACGATCGAGCCGAATGAGGGCGTCGTCCCGCTGCCCGACCCGCGGCTGACCAAACTGGCCGAGATCTTCGGCTCCGAGCGGATCCTGCCGGCGCCGGTCACGTTCGTCGACATTGCCGGCATCGTCAAAGGCGCCTCGGAAGGCGCGGGGTTGGGCAACAAGTTCCTGGCCAACATCCGCGAGTGCGACGCGATCTGTCAGGTGGTCCGGGTGTTCGCCGACGACGACGTCGTGCACGTCGACGGCAAGGTGGACCCGAAGTCCGACATCGAGGTCATCGAGACCGAGCTGATCCTGGCCGATCTGCAAACCCTCGAGAAGGCCGTGCCGCGGCTGGAGAAGGAAGCCCGCAACAACAAGGACCGCAAGCCGGTGTTCGAGGCCGCTGTGGCTGCGCAGGAGCTACTGAACGGCGGCACGACCCTGTTCGCCAGCGGCAAGGACTGGTCGCTGCTGCGCGAGCTGAACCTGATGACCATCAAGCCGTTCCTGTACGTGTTCAACGCCGACGAATCGGTGCTCACCGATGACGCGCGCATCGCCGAGCTGCGTGCGCTGGTGGCGCCGGCCGATGCGGTGTTCCTGGACGCGAAGATCGAGGCCGAGCTCCAAGAACTCGACGACGAGTCGGCAGCCGAGCTGCTGGAGTCGATCGGCCAGAGTGAGCGCGGGCTGGATGCGTTGGCGCGCGCCGGTTTTCACACGTTGAACCTGCAGACCTATCTGACCGCGGGGCCAAAAGAGGCGCGCGCCTGGACAATTCACCGTGGGGACACCGCGCCGAAGGCGGCCGGAGTGATTCACACCGACTTCGAGAAGGGCTTCATCAAGGCTGAGGTCGTGTCCTACAACGACTTGGTGGAAGCGGGCACGATGGCCGCGGCGAAGGCGGCAGGCAAGGTGCGGATGGAAGGCAAGGACTACGTCATGGCCGACGGTGACGTGGTGGAGTTCCGGTTCAACGTGTAGGTCGCGTCCCTGAAATGACACCGCAAGTCGTCCTCAGCGGGCAGTTGGTGTGTGCGACTGATGACGAAGCGGCGACAGTCCACCGGCATCTGCCACGTCACGTCGAGCTGACGCGTGCCGAGTCGGGGTGTGTCTCATTCGAGGTACATCGGACCGATGATCACTATGTCTGGCAAGTTGACGAACGGTTTGTCAACGACGCAGCATTCGACGCGCATCAGGCGCGGGTTGCCGCGAGCGAGTGGGGTCGGGTCACCGCAGGAATCGAACGCCGGTACTCGATCCGTCGAACGATGGATGAATCGTGACTCAGAGGTTGAACGTCTAGTCGGACGGTTCACCATCGAGATTGCCCTGAAGGCTGCGATCCGACGAAAATCACGACCATAGCGGCGGTCTCGACGTTGATTGGCAGCGGAATGCGGTGGAGTTCCGCTTCAACGTCTAGGGGACCTGTCGGTGGGCGGGTCTAGCTTGGGCGCCATGAAGCTAGTGTCGATCCGCGTCATCACCGCAGATGTGAAGCGTCTCGTCTCGTTCTACGAGATGGTCACCGGGGCCGAGGCGATCTGGGGCAACGAACTATTCGCCGAGATCCCTACACCGGTGGGCACGCTGGCCATCGGCAGTGACAAGACCGTGCCGTTGTTCGGCGCGGGATCTGCCGAACCGGCCGCCAATCGCAGCGCCATCATCGAGTTCATCGTGGCTGACGTAGATGCCGAATACGTACGCCTGCAGGGACAATTGGACGAGGTCGTCACCGAGCCGACCACCATGCCATGGGGCAATCGCGCGCTGTTGTTCCGCGACCCCGACGGCAACCTGGTCAACCTGTTCACCCCGGTCACCGACGATGCTCGGGCCAAGTTCGGCGGCTGATCTAATGACGGGTATGTCGCTCGTCGACCGCGCGCTCGCCGGGTTGTCTCGCCAGCTCGGTGACCCCACCGGATTCGCAGGCCGAATCGTCGGTCGGGTCCTCAACCGTGGCAATCGGTCACTTGTCGTCGCCGCCGTCGCTGCCACGGAGTGCGGGCTGGCCGCCGACATCGCTGACATCGGATTCGGCGGGGGCGTCGGACTCGACATCTTGCTCGATCGCGAGGGCACGGCTGTGCACGGCGTCGAGATGTCGGAGACGATGCTCGCACAGGCGCGGCGTCGGTTCGCTGATGACATCGCTCGCGGTCGGTTACGCCTGTACGCCGGCCGGATGGAGAGTCTGCCTCTCGACGATTCCGCACTGGACGCGATCATCTCGACGAACACGATCTACTTCGTGCCCGATCTCGCCGCGGCGTTCGCAGAGCTCGCTCGCGTACTGCGCCCGGGCGGGCGATTGGTGCTCGGGATCGGTGATCCGGATCAGATGGCCAAGATGCCCTTCACCCGCCATGGTTTTCGGCTGCGGCCCGTCGACGAACTCGTGTCGGCTATCCGTGAAGCTGGTTTCGATCAGATCGAGGACAGGCGGGTGGGTAATGGCCCACGTGCCTTCCATCTTCTGGTGTGCGACCGTCCGGTGATCTAACGGCAGCAGTTCGGGTCCAGGACAGTGCAGAGCGCCACCAGCGCTTCGCGGCACGGTCGGTGGTAGACGTTCATTCCGCGGCGCTCGGATTCGACCAGACCTGCGCGACGCAACTGGGACAGATGGTGGCTGACGGTTGACTCGCTCAGTTCGACCGCCGCTGCCAGGTCGCAACTACACACCTCGCCCGCGTCCGAACCGAACAGCAATGAGACCAGCTTGACCCGAACAGGGTCCGCTAAAGCCTTGAGCCGCAACGCGATCTCGAGTGCCGCCTGATCGCTGACGGGACCGGCGGCCACCGGCGCGCAGCAGACCGGCGCGGACATGTCCACCGTGGGCAGTGTCTTCGGCATGACCACATCTTGCCATGGATATTGACATACGTCGAAGAGGTGGCATCATCGTGTATGTCCGTAGTTCGACATAAGCCACATAGGTAGGAGCCGTCATGTCCCGCGCTCAACTGGCCCTCAACGTCGATGACCTGGCCGAGGCCATCACGTTCTATTCGAAGTTGTTCAACACCGAACCGGCCAAGGTGAAGCCGGGTTACGCGAACTTCGCTGTCGTCGACCCGCCGTTGAAGCTGGTCCTGCTTGAAAACCCAGGAAAGGGCGGCACCATCAACCACCTTGGCGTCGAGGTCGAATCAAGCGAGACCGTCCACGCTGAGATCGCCCGCCTCACCAACGAAGGTCTGTTCACCGACGAGGAGATCGGCACCACCTGCTGCTTCGCCACCCAGGACAAGGTCTGGGTGACGGGACCCGCCGGAGAGAAATGGGAGGTCTACACCGTCCTTGCCGATTCGGACACCTTCGGCAACAGCCCCGAACACTCTGAGGGAGGCACCGCCGAGGGCGGCGTCTGCTGTGGCGGCGCCGCTGCCGATGCCGACGAATCGACCGCTACCAACGCCTGCTGCTGATCGTGAACGCCCCCTCAGCAGTCGGCGTCGACACCGCGGTCGTCGGGAAGCTGTCGCTACTGGACCGATTCCTGCCGGTATGGATCGGCCTTGCCATGGCGGTCGGTCTACTCCTGGGTCGTCTGGTACCCGGGCTGAACACCGCGCTGGACAAGGTGCAGGTCGACGGCATCTCGCTGCCCATTGCGCTGGGCCTGCTGATCATGATGTATCCGGTCCTGGCCAAGGTCCGCTACGACCGCTTGGACACCGTCACCGGGGACCGCAAACTACTCATCAGTTCGCTGCTGTTGAACTGGGTCCTCGGGCCCGCGCTGATGTTCGCCCTGGCCTGGTTGCTGCTGCCCGATCTACCCGAGTACCGCACCGGACTCATCATCGTCGGCCTCGCCCGCTGCATTGCCATGGTCATCATCTGGAATGACCTCGCCTGTGGCGACCGCGAAGCCGCCGCCGTCCTCGTCGCCCTCAACTCGGTGTTCCAGGTCGTCATGTTCGCAGTGCTCGGCTGGTTCTACCTGTCCGTGCTGCCTGGCTGGCTGGGGCTGGCACAGACCACCATCAGCACCTCGCCGTGGCAGATCGCCAAATCAGTGCTGATCTTCCTGGGCATCCCACTGCTCGCCGGCTACCTATCCCGGCGGCTGGGGGAGAAAGCCAAGGGCCGCGAGTGGTACGAATCCACATTCCTGCCGAGAATCGGACCGTGGGCCCTCTACGGGTTGCTGTTCACCATCGTCATTCTTTTTGCGCTGCAAGGTGATCAGATCACCAGTCGCCCGCTGGACGTCGTCCGCATCGCTCTGCCGCTCCTGGCTTACTTCGCGATCATGTGGGGCGGTGGATACCTGCTCGGCGCACTACTCGGGCTGGGCTATCAGCGCACCACCACCCTGGCGTTCACCGCAGCGGGCAACAACTTCGAGCTCGCGATCGCTGTCGCCATCGCCACCTATGGCGCAACGTCCGGGCAGGCACTCGCCGGAGTGGTCGGCCCCCTGATCGAAGTGCCCGTCCTCGTTGCCTTGGTCTACGTCTCGCTCGCACTCCGACGCCGTTTCACTGACGCCGCTTCACCGCGGACCCCGAAGCCTGACAGGAGCACACCATGAATGACGCCACCACCACGAAGCCCACCGTGCTCTTTCTGTGCACCCACAATGCTGGCCGTTCCCAAATGGCGCTCGGATACTTCAACCACCTCGCCGGAGACCACGCAGTGGCGAGGTCGGGAGGCTCGGAACCAGCCAACGAAATCAACCCCGCCGCCGTGGCCGCAATGGCCGAGATCGGCATCGACATCGCGCGGGAGTTCCCCAAGCCATGGACCGATGAGATCGTCCGGGCCGCCGACGTCGTGGTCACCATGGGGTGCGGTGACTCTTGCCCGTTCTTCCCCGGAAAGCGTTATGAGAACTGGGAACTGCCCGACCCCGCAGGCCAGGGGATCGACGCCGTCCGCCCGATCCGCGACGAGATCGAGGCGCGGGTGCGCGGGCTTCTCGCCGAACTCGGCATCCAACCCGCCGTGTGATCTCCACACCAGTCGAGTTCCGCGATGAGTTCGGCCTGATGCGAGAGTCTCAAAGGCATGGGAAAGCTGATTTTCACCGCGAGCATGTCCATCGACGGCTACGTCGCCGATACTGCCGGCGACTTTCAATGGTCGGCCCCCGAGGGGGCGGTGTTCGCCGTCCACGTCGAGCGGATGGGCGAAATATCGACCGAGGTGCTGGGGCGCCGGACCTTCGAGTTGATGGAGTACTGGGAGACCGATCCCGTCGACCAGGTCTGGACCGCGGCCGAGCAGGAGTTCGCCCGCCGCTGGCGGCGCATCGACAAGGTGGTGGCGTCCTCGACCCTCACGCGCGACGACATCGGATCGGACCGCGTCCGTCTGGTGCCGGACTTGAGCCTGGCAGAGCTGAAGCGAATCGTCGACGACGCGCCCGGAGTGGTCGAGATCTTCGGGCCGACCGTCGCGGCCGACGCGATCCGGGCCGGCCTGATCGAGGAATTCCAGTTCTTCGTGGTCCCGAAGGTGGTGGGTGGCGGGCTGCGCGCACTACCCGACGATGTGCAGCTCGATCTGGCGCTCGCCGGGCACGAGACGTTCGACAACGGCATTGCTCATCTGCGCTACGTACCTCGCGGAGGCTAGCCGTTAAGCAAGGCAACCCTTATGTGTGACAGCAAGATTCGATGTCGGGGTAACGCGCCCGAAGCGGGCGGTGAAACCTAGACTCACGCAAGACAAGGTCAGCGGCGGCCAAGGGGGTCGGGTGGACGGGGGTGCACAGGTCTCCGTCGACGCGCTGGCGGCAGAGGCGGGTTTCGCAGCACTGCCGCCAGACGCCGGCATCGTCGTGCAGAACTCCGAGGGTGAGATCATCGCCGCCTCCACAGTGGCCCAGGAGATCCTCGGGTTGTCGTCCGACCAGATGCTCGGTCGGACGTCGCAGGATCCGCGCTGGGCCGCCGTGGACGAAGACGGCCGATTCCTCGAAGGGGAAGAGAACCCCGCCATGGTCGCTCGGCGCACCCGGGTCGCGGTGCGGGACAGGATCATGGGCGTCCATCGCCCCGGCAGTGACGCCGCGGGACGCCACGTCTGGCTTCGCGTCGACGCCGTACCGCTCTTCCGAGCCGACAACCCCGACCCGTGGGTGGTGGTGGCGGCCTTCCGGCCGCTCAGCGGCGAACCCTTGCACGCTCTTCAGCTACGCGATCCGAGCGCCTCTTTCGGATGATTGCCGAGTACAGCTCCGATATGGTCGCCTGGCAGCTGGTCGTGGACACCACATTCCTGTGGGTGTCGCCGGCGTCGCGCACCGTCCTGGGCTTCGAGCCGGACGCGCTGATCGGGACCTACGGGATCGATCTGGTCCACCCCGACGAACGTGCCTCGCTGGCGGAAAGCTGGAAGACCACCAGCGGTGCGGTGACGAGATTCACGATGCGAATGCGGCACGCGGATGGCCAGTACCGCTGGATCGAGACCACCGCGCACGTCCTGCCCGCCGACGGGAACATGCCGCAGCAGATGATCACCGCTCACCGCGACGTGAGCGACCGCGTGCAGGCCGAACGTGCCCGCGACGCCGCGGTGCGGATGTTCGAACTGGCGATGAGCCATGCCACCATCGGCGTCGGCTGGCGCAGGCGTGACGGAACACTCTCTCGGGTCAATCCCGCGCTGTGCAACATCCTCGGAAGACGCGCCGAGCAGCTGATCGGACACTCGCTGGAAGAGTTCGCCACAGACGGATCCGAATTCGAGGACGCCATCGCCGCCGTGCACAGCGGAGCGCATAGCCACCACGAAGGTGAACGCCAGTTCGTCCGGCCGGACGGGACGGTGGCCTGGTGTCTTCACACCGAAATCGGGTTGCCCGACGAGTCCGGAATGGTCACCCATTTTCTGGTTCAACTCCAAGACATCACCGAACAGAAGCGGGCCGCCGCTCAGCTCGAACACGCTGCGTCGACTGACCCGCTCACGGGACTGTCCAACCGGACTGTTCTGGAAGATCGACTCACTCGCGCTCTTGCCAGGGCGAGACTCACCAAGACCCAGGTTGGCGTGTTGTTCATCGACCTGGACAACTTCAAGAGTGTCAACGACCGATACGGCCATGATATGGGCGATAAAGTGCTGTGCGAGATAGGAATTCGTTTATCCACCGCGGTGCGTGACGCCGACACGGTTGTCCGCCTGGGCGGCGACGAGTTCGTCGTGGTCCGCGAACGGCTACACGACCTCACCCAGTTGGACGACCTCGCCGAGCACATCCGTCGCCGTCTGTTGGCACCCTTCGACCTCGATTCCCACGCGCTGAGCATCAGCGCCAGTATCGGCCGCGCCGCCGGCTCTGATCTCACTGCCGCGCAACTACTTTCCCGGGCCGACGAAGCGATGTACCGAACCAAACGCGACCGGCCCGGCCGGGGTTAGGCACTCAGGCGTAGCCGACCCAGCCGCGAAAGGTGAACGCCGTAAAGAACTCGGTGACATCGGTGAAGCCCGCCTCTCGCAGAATGGCACGGTCCTCGTCCGGCGAGAGAACAGGAACCTCGCCGGCAATGGCGTTGCGCGCCTTGTCGACATCCGCAGGATCGATGCCCGCAGCGATGAGGTTCGCGACGTGCCTGCCGATCCACAAGTCCCGTTCACCACCGTCGTGCGGAAAGCTCATGTGCGCAACGACGAACGGTGCACCGGGCGCCAACCGCTGCCGGACCTGTGCGACCGTCTCGAGGCGGAGCTCCCGGGGCAGGAAGTGCAGTGTCAACAGACTTGTCGCGGCGGCGAATGGGCCGTCCGGAGCGTCCTCGATGTATCCATGGTGCATGCGCACCCGCGCCGCATGCGGTCCGAGGTTTCGCGCCGCAAGCTGCAGCATTGCCGCCGACGGGTCCACGGCGTCGAACGTCCACCCCGGCTGGGCTTGGGCGAATGACTTGGTTTCCAGGCCTCCGCCGGCCCCGAGCACCAGAACCCTGGCATCGGACGGCGCGCGTTCATCGATGAGAACCGTGGCCATCCGGTGGATGTCGCGGTAGGCGGGCACCATCTGCGCCGCGCGGTCGGCGTACATCTCGACGTGGCGCGGATCATCGAACGGGTTCGTGGTTGAGGTCACCTCCCGATGGTGCTGACGGACGAGCGATATCGGCAAGGGGATTTGCTAATCAGGCAATGCGGCGGCGTCGGGCTGGCCGCTGCCACCCGCGCGCTAGTATCCGCCAATGCGCGGAACACGTTTGGTCGGAGTCCCTCTCGGCCTGTTGGCCATCGCACTCATGAGTGCGGCGTGCGGGAATTCCAACCAGACCGCCCAACAGTCGCCTCCCAGCACACCTGCCAGTACGTCGATGGCGCCCACGCTGGAAGCGGTCGCGTTCGGCACCAAGGTCGACATCGCGTCGTCCGACGGCACGGCGGCCTACATCGTCGACAACCTGCAGCCGGTGCCGCCCGACGCCCAGATCGTCCCGGCCAAGGGCGCGATGTACGCCGTCGACGTCACGATCGTCGCCAAGAGCGGCACACCGACCTACAACGGCTTCTACCTCGTCGCGCGCGCCGCCGACGGGTCGAACATCGCGCCCGCCGTCGGTGCTGTCCGGCCCGGCATCACCTCAGGCCAGCTCGCGCAGGACCAGCAGGTCGCCGGCCACGTCGCCTACGACGTCCCGCCGGGCCAGACCATCACCGCGATCCAGTTCCGCGACCCGAAAGGCAAGGTGCTGGCGGTCTGGGGCGCGGGGTAGGTTCAGCTCGGGAGGTGGGTCATGCGATGGGGGATCGGACGATCGGTGACCGCGCTGTGCGGCGCGGCCGCTGCTCCGATCGTGTTCGCGTCGGTGGCCTCGGCCGACACGGCGCAGGCCACCATCGACGACCTGCAGTCCCAGGGCTACGTCGTCGCGATCAACTGGGTCGACGGCAATACCGGTGCGCCGTTGTCATCCTGCCGGGTGGTCGCCGTCCACAATCCCGACAGCTCGCCCGGGGAGTCGACCAGCGCGACCACCGTCTACGTCGACCTGTCGTGCCCGCACCGTGAGTCGCCGGTCGGTATCGGCGTCGGCGTCGGCTTCTGACGAATCAGTCTGCCAGGACCTGTATTTCGGCACCGAGTCGATAGCTGTCGACCAGGGGTAGCGTGTCGCCGCTCCAGAACCGGCCGGGATCGAACCAGTTCTCGTTCTTCTCGGTGTCCAGCAAGCCCATCTCCTCATAGGTGATGGCCACCGTCTCCGCGCAATAGGCCGTCTGCAACCCGACTTCACGCTCGGCCTGCTTGCGCCGCTCCGCGGATTGTCGAACCTTCTTGTGTACGACCGGGATTCCCCGCGTCCAATCGCTCACCGTGGGTAGCCGGCCGCGCAGCCAGCGGCCGGTCAACCGCGCGGTCGACGGGAACGGGGTGCCGTCCATCCGGGCGATCACCTTGAGCAGCTGATCTTCGTGCTCGCGGCTGACGTCGGGGGTGAGCTGGCGCAGCCAGCACCGCTGACCGTAGTGGTGCAGCCATTGCTCGACGGCCTCCCGGGCATCGTTGAGCTGTACCCCGCGGTGATTGGTGCCGGTCCACAGGTCCAGCAGCTTGTGGCCGAGCTCGGCATGCCAGATCAACGGCGGCAGATCGTCGATCGCCACCGTCATGCCGACATGGTTGACCGGCGCGTTGGTCAAAGTCTGGATCGCCCGGTCCGGGCCCGACCCGCCGCGGAACAACCAGACGTCACCGGTTCGGGTTTCGTTCAGCGCCTGTGTCAACGACACGGTGTGCTCACTCACCAGCGCAGCATAATGTGATCGCATGCGCGGTATCTGGAAGTGGATCGGTCTGGCCGGTGCGGCCGGCGTCGTCGCGGGCGGGGTACTCGTCGCCCGGGACCAGCGGCGCCGCAAGGCATACACCCCCGACGAGATCCGCGCCCGGCTGCACCAGCGGCACGTCGAAGCCGCTAAAAACCAGGTGGCACCGAAGAACTAGGCCACCGCGTAGAGCCGGTGGGTACCGCTGAATCCCTTCAGTTCGGCGTCCCGCCCCTCGTCGAAGGTCTGCTGATCGCCGACGGCGGTCCGCACCGACTCGCTCACCAGGATCTCGCCGCCGTCGGCCTGACTGGCGACGCGGGCTGCCATCGCGACGTTGCGGCCAAACAGGTCGTCACCGCGGCGCACCGACTTGCCCATGTGGATACCGATCCGCACTCGAATGCTGTTGTTTCGCAGCCTTTTCGCGTCGCGGGCCAATTCCCGCTGCATCGCCGCCGCGCAGCTCACCGCAGCGGCGGGATCGGCGAAGGCCACCATGAACCCGTCGCCCTGACTCTTGACAACGTGGCCGTCGTGTTTGTTCACCAACCGCCGGACCATCCGGTCGTGGCTACCGATGAGCTTGACCCACGCTCGGTCCCCGATGCGTTCGTTGAGTGCCGTGGACTCCTCGATGTCGGAGAACATCACCACCACCTTGCCGTCGGGTGCCAGCCGGGCCAGATCGGGCCGCTCCACGTCGGCCCAGTCGGCGAGCTCCTCGATCGACGATCGCACCGCGCCGCCCAGGCCCTGGGTGCGGACCAGGTTGGCGGTCTGCCACACCTGCTTGACCGCCTCCCGGCCGCCCGTCCACAGCATGTTGCGGGTGTCCAGGCGCCCGCGCAGCTCCTCGGTTTCCCGCCGGCTGGCGGCCAGCCGTGAGCGCATCACCAGCAGCGCGATCGCCTCGGCCACGGCCAGCACCGCCAACACCGCAGCCACGATCGTCCAACCCACTGTGCGCCGCCCTTCTGTCCGCGATCCTGAACAGATGATGCCTCCTTACTACGAGAGCAGATTCATCCGTGCGAATCACCCCCGGCGCGCGCAGGCCATCTGGCTGCGCTGGACGCGACTGCTACCCCAACCCGGCGACGCGGTGGCCGACGTCTGGGTGATGCTGTTCGACCCCGACGGCGCAGGCAACCGCGCCCTCAAGGTGGCCCACCCGCTGTCCGACGCCGACTACCTGTCCGATCCGTGGTCGGCCAGGATCGCCGACACCGTGATCGACGACGTGCACGCCCGCGCGACGCTCGACGGCGCGTCATGCGACCTGGCCATCACCCCCGGTGACGAACCGCCGGTCAAACTCCTCACCGACCGCTCCTATACGGCGAAGTTCCCGACCGCCAAGACGCAGGTACGCCACCCGCTGGCCCGTTTCGACGGCACGGTGACCCTCGGCGACACCCGAGTCGCCGTCGACTCGTGGACGGGCAGTGTCAACCACAACTGGGGCAGCAAGCACACCCCGGCGTACGCCTTCGGCCAGGTGTGCGGATTCGACGAGCACCCGAAGTCCAGCCTGGAGGTGGTCACCGCGCACGCCGCCCTCGGACCGCTGCGGTTGCCTGCCACCACCCTGTTCGTCCTGCGCCACGCGGGCTGGGAGGTGGCCGTGCGGTCGATACTTGGCACCCGGCGCACCCACGGTTCGTACGAGCCGTTCCGGTGGTCGTTCGGCGGCCGTACCGACGGATTCGAGCTGCACGGCGAGATCCGCACCGAAACCGGCGATGTCATCGGGCTGACCTACACCGACACCAACAGTGCCATCAAGTACTGCTACAACTCCGCGCTGGCGAACTGTCGAATCACCCTGTCCGGCAACGGTCTTGATGCCGAGCTGACCGCGTCGCGCCGCGCGATGTTCGAAATCCTGACCGACCAGCGGCACGGCGGCGTGCCGCTGTTGGCCTAGCCGCGGTCGCCGGACCTTGAGCAATCCGCCCAGTTCAGGGCTTTCGCCTGCGTAAACTGCGGCCGTGGGGGACAGCCGCACCTGGCCCGTCATGCGTCGAGGCAAGGAACTCGCCGCGATCCAGGCGAGCCTGCAGGGCCGGCCTGGCCAATGCGGAACTCTCCTTCTGGGCGATGCCGGTGTCGGCAAGACCACGTTGGCACGGATGGCCGCGCGCACGCTGCGCACCGCCGCGGTGTGGGTCGCCGGCACCGAGTCCGCGCGCGATGTGCCGCTGGGGGTGTTCGCCCATCTGCTCGCCAGCCCGATGCCCACCGACCCGGTAGCCATGCTGGCCGCCGCATTCCACACCGTTCGCCGGGAGAAGCTGGCGCTCATCGGCGTTGACGACGTGCACCTGGTCGACCATCTGTCCGCGACGCTGCTACACCAGCTGGCTGTCGAAGGCGCGGTGCGCATCGTGGCGACCGCCCGCAGCGGCGAGCCGATTCCCGAGACGATCACCGCGCTGTGGAAAGACGGCTACCTGGCCCGATTGGATGTCGCTCCCTTCAGCAAGGCCGAGTCGGTGGCGCTGGTCGAGACGGCGCTCGGGGGCCACCTCGAGCGGCTCTCCGCCGATCTGATGTGGGAAGCCTCCAGCGGCAACGCGCTGTTCGTCCGGCACCTCGTCGAAGGGGCGCTGGAAGCCGGGACCCTGCGCCAGGTCAACGGTGTCTGGCAGCTCCGCGGCGAGACAGCGGTGGCCTCGAAACTGGCGCCGTTGCTGAACAGTCGGCTCGACCGGTTGCCCGACGACGAACGGCGGGCTCTGCAGTTGCTGGCGGTATCGGAGCCGCTGACATTGGCGGTGATGTCCGAACTCGTCGACACCGACACGTTGGAACGTGCCGAGCGGCGAGGGCTGATCCGCGTCGTCGATATCAGCGGCACAGCCGAAATTCACTTCACCCACACGGTGATCGGTGAAGTCATCCGGCAGAGCCTCGGCCAGGTCGCGAGTCGCCGCCTGCGGACCGAGCTGGTGGGCGCGATGGATCTGCACCCGCCGGAGGCGCCGGTGCAACGCGTGCGTCGCGCTGAACTTGCACTCCACTCCGACACCACAATGGACGCCGAATTCTTCTCCCGCGCAGCGGAAGACGCGATCGCCCTGATGAACATCACGCTCGCCGAGCGGCTGGCCCGGGCCGCCGTCGACGCCGGTGGCGGCCTGGTGGCCTCCGAACTGCTCGCGCGGACATTGCTGTGGCAGGGGAGGGCCCCGGAGTCCGAAACGATCCTGGAATCCTTCGACCCCGACACCCTCACCGAGTTGGAACTGGCCCGCTGGGGCATGGCGCGAATTGCGAATCTCCAGTGGTCGATGGGAGATGCCGCGGCCGCCGCCGAGATCCTGAAGATGTTGCAGCAGAGGATCACCCACCCCCGCATCCGGGTGGGGGTCGACAGCCTCGCGGCGGCGCTGGCCGTACTCGACAACCGACTCGACGAGGCCGCAGAGCTGGCAGACAAGGTGCTCGCCGATCCGAGCGCGCCACCGATCGCCGTCGGGTGGGCGGTCTTCGGCGGTGGAATGGCGGCCGCGCTCAAAGGATGCACCGCCGACGCGGCGCGGCTGGCCGCGCGAGGCCACGAGGTCTACGACAAGATCGACGGGCTGCTGCGGTTCCTGCTGGCACTGGGTGAGGTACGCGCCCTGACGCTGGCCGGGGATTTCGCTGCCGCGCAGGCCCGTTCGGGTGACATCGTGCGGATCACCTCGCCCAGCCAGTACCGTGCCCGCGCGATGGCGAACGTCCTGGCCGGCACCGTGGAACTGGGCAGGGGACAACTGCGGGTGGCGATGGGCCGCCTCGAGGAGACTCTGGCCGCCCTCAGCGGTGAGGCCGCCGCCTCCTGGAACGTTCCGGCCAGATTGCTTCTGGTGCAGTGCTATTGCGGACTCGGCTACGATTCGGCCGCCGCACCGCTGGTCACCGAACTACGGGACCTGGTGAGCCGCGCGGCGACGATGTTCGAACCTGCGGTGCGGATCGCCGAGGCGTGGCTGGCCGCAGCCATGGGCCATGTCAGCGGCGCGGTCACGATGGCCCTGCGCGCCGCCGACGTCGCCGCCGAGTCGGGCCAACGTGCCATCGAGCTGATGGCGCTGCACGCCGCCGCACGATTCGGTGACACGACCTGCCTGCCGCGGATAGTCGAGGTGGCCGCGGTGATCGGTGGGCCGCTGGCGGCGATCGATGCGGCACACGCCACCGGTCTGATGAACAACGATGGCGCAGCGGTGTTTTCAGCGTCACAAGAGTTCGAGCGAATCGGCGCCCTGTTGTCGGCGGCCGACGCCGCAGCGCAGGCCGCGGCACTCTTCGATGCCGCCGGACAGCGCAGGCATTCACTGGAAGCCGCGGCGGCCGCCGACCGGCTCGGCAAGGAATGCGGCGGATTGAAGACTCCTGCACTGATGGCCACCTCGAAGCCGCTGCCACTGTCCCGGCGGGAACGCGAGATCGCCCAACTGGTGGTGCGCGGATTGTCCAACCGCGACATCGCCGAACGGCTCGTGGTGTCGACGCGCACCGTCGAGGGGCACCTCTACCGGATGTACCTCAAACTCAACGTGACCAGTCGCGAGGACCTGCGCGACATCATCCGCCACGCGCTCGATGACGGCGGGCCTGGTTGACTGGCGGCATGGCCATCCTCGTCGTCGGCAGGCTCGAACCATCGCTGGAGAAGCAACTGACGGCCAAGCACACACCGCTGCGCCACCCCGTCGACGCGCAGCAGGCCGACGAGGTCACGGTGATCGTGTGCGGTGGCCGGCCGGGTGTCGATGCCGCGCTGATTGATTCGTCGCCCGCCTTGGGTGCCATCGTGAACTTCGGCGCCGGGTACGACGCCATCGACGTCGACGCGGCGCGGGAACGGGGGATCGGGGTGAGCAACACGCCCGACGTGCTCAACGACACCGTCGCCGACACCGCTCTCGGGCTGATCCTGGACACCATGCGCCGGTTCAGCGCCGCCGACCGATACCTGCGGGCCGGCCGCTGGGCCACCGAGGGGCCGTTCCCGTACACCCGCGACCTCAGCGGCAGCCGCGTCGGCATCCTCGGGCTGGGCCGGATCGGCTCGGCGATCGCTACCCGATTACGCGGATTCGACTGTGCCATCGCCTATCACAATCGCCGCGAGCTACCCGACAGCCCGTACCGCTACGCCGCCTCACCGGTGGAGCTGGCCGCTTCCGTCGACGTCCTGGTGGTCGTCACCGCCGGAGGACCCGACACCGCGCATCTGGTGGATCGCGACGTGCTGGAGGCGCTCGGGCCGGACGGTTTCCTGATCAACGTCGCCCGGGGCAGCGTCGTCGACCAGGACGCACTGATCGAGTTCCTGGAAGCGGGCCGGCTGGCCGGCGCCGGTCTCGACGTCTACGCGGCCGAGCCCGACGTGCCCGTCCGGCTGTGGGAACTCGACAACGTGGTCCTGTTGCCGCACATGGGCAGCGCCACCGCCCGAACCCGAACAGCCATGGCCACTCTGGCGATGCGCAACCTGGAGGAGTTCCTCGCCCGCGGTCAGCTGGTCACACCGGTCTAGCGGGTGACGAAGGAGACGACGGCCTCACTGAAGGCGTCGTTGTCGTCCCCGGCGGCGGTGTGGCCGGCATCGGAGAGTTCGACGAACTCCGCGCCGGGCACCTTCGTCAGGAAGTCTTGCACCCCTTCGGCACTGACCACATCGGACAGCTTCCCCCGGATCAGCAGGATCGGGATGGTCAGGTCGATGGCGGCCTGTTCGAGCCGCTCCACCCGGCCGAACGGATCGTCTTTCGGGGCGGTCAGGAACGCCGGATCCCAATGCCAGAACCACCGGCCGTCCCGGAACCGCAGGTTCTTCTTGAGACCGTCGAGGTTCTTCGGCCGTGTGCGGTGCGGAAGGTATTCGGCGATGGCGTCGGCGGCCTGTTCCAGGTTGTCGAAGCCGTCCACATTGCTGAACATGAAGTCCCGGATCCGGGCGCTGCCGTCCTTCTCGAAGCGGGGCACCACGTCGACCAGTACCAACTTCGTCACCACGGCAGGACCGGCCTCCTTGGCCACCAGAATGCTGGTCAGCCCGCCCATGCTGGCCCCGATCAGCACCACCGGGCGGCCGATCTGCTCGAGCACCCGAAGCACGTCGGCGGACAGCGAGTCGACGCTGTAGTCGGCGTCCGGGGCGCGGTCGCTGTCGCCGTGCCCGCGGGCGTCCAGCGCGATCACGTGAAAACCGTGGTCGGCGAGCACCTGCCCGGTGTTCTTCCAGGAGAACCGGTTCTGCCCGCCGCCGTGCAGCATGAGGATCGTCGGGCGCTCGGCCGCCGAGGCGGCGCCCCGGTTCCACTCGTCGGCCACGAGGGCGAGCTCGTCGGTGCCGCGGAACTCGACTGTCTGACCGCTGTTCGTGCTGCTCACCGGCATCCTCTCGACCGAACCTGAACAGCACGTTACATAGCGGTCCTATCGATGAGTTTCGGGACCCCGGCCGGTCAATCCCTTCGACTGTCCCGGAGAGGAGACCCCCATGCCCACGATCACCCCGTCGCTGTGGTTCGACAACGACCTCGAGGAGGCGATGCGGTTCTACACCGGCATCTTCCCGAATTCGTCCATCGAGTACGTGAATCGCTACACCGACGCGGGTCCCGGCACCGCCGGCCAGGTCGTGTCGGCCGGCTTCACCCTGGACGGCAGCCGGTTCGTCGGCATCAACGGCGGCCCGGTGTTCTCGTTCACCGAAGCGGTGTCCTTCCTGATCGAGTGCGCTGACCAGGCCGAAGTCGACTACTACTGGGATGCGCTGGTCACCGGTGGCCAGGAATCGCAGTGCGGTTGGCTCAAGGACCGATTCGGGCTGAGCTGGCAGGTGGTGCCCACCCGGCTCTATGAGCTGTTGTCCGACCCCGACCAGACCCGGGCGGCCGCCGCGACCAAGGCGATGCTCGGGATGCGCAGAATCGTCATCGCCGAGCTGGAGGCCGCTGTGGCGAACCCGTGACGGCCCTCACAGCGCCTACCGGTAGCCTTTCGCCCCAAGTGCGGGTGATCGGAGCCCGGTAACGCCGCAGAGGGAGAAACATGGCCGACGAGCCTGCCGAGCCTGCCGACGAGGCCACCACGGCCGTCGAGCTCGGGGTTGACGGGGAGACGCCCGCACCGGCGAAACCGGCGCGCTCGCATGTCCAGCTGGCGCTGATCGTCGGCACGGCCGTCGTGGTCGCGCTGGCCGCGTTGACCGGGTGGCTCGGCTACCGGGCCTACGAGTCCAGGCAGACTGCCCAGCTGCAGAACCTGCTGGTCGGAGTGGGCCGCCAGGGTGCGATCAACCTGACGACCATCGACGCCGCCGAGGCCGACAAGGATGTGCAGCGCATCCTCGACTCGGCCACCGATGCGTTCTACGACGATTTCGCGAAGCGGGCCCAGCCGTTCATCGAGGTGGTCAAGCAGGCTCAGTCCAAATCGGTGGGTGAGGTGACCGAGGCGGGCCTCGAGTCGGTCTCGGGCAACGAAGGCCAAGTTCTGGTGGCCGTCACCGTCACCACCTCCAATCGGGGTGAACCGAACCAGCCGAAGCGCTCCTGGCGGATGCGTCTGACGGTCAAGAAGACCGGAAACGACGAAGCGAAGGTTTCGAAAGTGGAGTTCGTACCGTGACGACTGACGATGCCAAACCAGACGAGGCCAAGTCGGATCCCGAGGTGATCGAGGACGAGACCACCGCGGCCGCAGTCACCGACACCGACGGTGATACCGAGGCGCCGGCTGCTCCCGAAGCCGCTCCGGCCAAGCGGTTCAGCGTCGCCCGGGCGGTGGCCTTCGGGGTGCTGCCGATCGTGGCCCTGCTGCTCGCGGCGGCGGCCGGCTATCTGCGCTATGAGGATTCGTCGCGCCGGGACGCCGACACCGCCCGCACCGAATCGGTGCAGGCGGCCAAGGACTCCACCGTCGCCCTGCTGAGCTACAAGCCGGAGTCGGTCGAAAAGGACCTCGGCGCGGCGCGCGACCGGCTGACCGGAAGCTTCCTGGACGCCTACACGCAGCTGATCAACACCGTGGTCATCCCCGGCGCCAAGGAGAAGAAGATCTCCGCCCTGGCGGCCGTGCCCGCGGCGGCGTCGGTCTCGGCCAAGCCCGATCACGCGGTGGTGCTGCTGTTCGTCGATCAGACCGTGGTCGTCGGCACCGATGCACCGACCAACACCGCCTCCAGCGTGCGGGTGACCCTGGAGAAGGTCAAAGACCGGTGGCTCATCTCGGGATTCGATCCGATCTAGTGAACTCCGGCGTTCGATGACCGAGCCGCGCTGGATTGACGTCTCCGCGCCGGCCGTGCAGCTGCGCGCGCTCAGCTGGGGCCCCGACGACGGCCCGATCGCGTTGTGCCTGCACGGTTTTCCCGATACCGCCTACGGCTTCCGGAAGTTGGCACCCCATCTGGTGGCCGCCGGCTACCGGGTCATCGCGCCGTTCATGCGTGGCTACGTGCCCTCGTCGCTTCCCGCCGACGGCAGCCAGCACATCGGGGCCGTGATGGACGACGCGCTGCGGGTGCTCGCCGCGTGCAATCCCACCGGAGCCGACGTGGTCATCGGCCATGACTGGGGTGCGATCGCCGCGACCGGCCTGGCCGCGATGCCGGACAGCCCGTTCACCAAGGCCGTCGTGATGTCGGTGCCGCCGTCGGCGGCGCTGCGTCCCGGGGCCGGCAGGAAGCTGGCCAACCGGGGCCGGCTGCTGCGCCTGCTTCCGGCCCAACTCCTGCGCAGCTGGTACATCACCTACTTTCAGCTGCCGTTCGCCCCGGAGCGCTCGTCGTCGTGGATCGTCCCGCTGCTGTGGCGCCGCTGGTCGCCCGGCTACAACGCCGCGCAGGATCTGCGCCACGTCGACGCCGCCATCGGCACGCCGGATCGCTGGCGCGCCGCGCTGGGCACCTACCGGGCCACGATCCGCAACACCCGCCCGCCGAGCCGCTACGCCGAGCTGAACCGGCTGTGGCTGGAGGTGCCGCGGCTGCCCACGCTGTACCTGCATGGCAGCGACGACGGTTGCATGACAGCGGAATTCACCCCCTGGGTGGCGGGTGTCCTACCGCCGGGCAGCGCGGTGGCGATCGTCGAGCACGCCGGGCACTTCCTGCAGCTCGAACAGCCTGACGTGGTGGGCGGGCAGATCGTCGATTTCCTGCGCGCTACTTCTTCTTGAAAGCCGGATGCTGGCTGGCCAACAACGGCAACAACAGCCGCCGCGGTGTCAGGTGATAGATCGCCGTCGCCGCCCGGTTGAGCCGTCCGGGCACCACGACCGGTTTGCCTGCCGCCAGCCCGTCGACGGCCGCCCTGGCGACGTCCTCGGGTGACACCCACAGTGGCTTGGGCAGTGCGGCCTCGGCGTCTTCGGTGGAAAACCCGGCGGCTTCGCCGAACCCGGTGTGCACCGGGCCCGGGCACAACGCGGTGACGGTGATGCCACTGGCTGCGAGTTCCTGGCCCAACGCCCGGCTGTAGGAGAGCACGAACGCCTTGGCCGCGCCGTAGACGGCCTGCCCGGGCAGCGGGCCGAAGCCGGCCACCGAGGCGACGTTGAGCACCGCCCCGCGCTGCCGGCTCACCATGCCCGCCACGAAGCGGGTACACAGATCGACGACCGCCGCGACGTCGACCTCCACGACGTTCAGTTCCGCGACGGGGTCGGCCGCAGCGACCGGGCCCATCGTGGACAGCCCGGCGTTGTTGACCAGGATGTCGACGTCCAGCCCGAGTTCGGCGACCCGGCCCGGAAGCGCTGCCCGCTCGCGGGGCTGCGAAAGATCAGCGCCGACAACAGAACTCGGTCCGGGAAGTGATTCGGCGAGCGCGGTGAGCTGCTCGGTGCGGCGCGCCACCAGTACGACGTGATGGCCGCGCGAGGACAGCACGCGGGCGAGTTCAGCGCCGATGCCGGAGGAGGCTCCGGTGATCAGCGCGGCGCGGGCGGGACCGGGAGTCGGCAGCACCAGGCCAGCCTAGGACAATGGCCGCCATGGCTGCCAGCAGAGCGATGACCGCGGTTGACGCGCAGATGTTCTGGATGTCGGCCGTCGTTCCCAGCGATCAGCTGGTCTTGTACGCCTTCGACGGGTCGCCCGAGTCGCCCGAGGTCGCCGTCGACGAACTGCGCCGGCGGGCCGAGGCGTGCGACGAGCTGCGGATGCGGGTGGTGGACGGCAGCCGGTGGCGATACCCGCGATGGTGCCGCGGTGACGTCAGCGCTGATCAGTTCGTGCTGCACGACGCCGGGGTAGTGGACTGGCAGGGCTGCCTCGACGCTGCCGCCCGGTTCCGTGGTGACCCGCTCGATCTTCACCGAATGACTTGGCGCGCACACATTTTCCCGCAGGTTGTAGGTGTGCCGGGATGCCGAGGGACGGGATCGGTGGTGGTCATGCAGACCGGTCATGCGTTCGCCGACGGCACCAGGGGGACCCTGCTCGGCGGGGCGCTGCTCGGCCGGCGGCAGCCGGTGCCGGTGCCCGCGCCCGTGCGGCGTGGTTTTCTGCCTGCCCGCGGTGTGGCCGCTGCGCGGGCGTATCGCCGGCTCGTGCGCGACACCGAGGCCGGGCGGGTGCCGCCGGCCGCTGCGGGCGTTCCGCTGCTCAGCATCAATCAGCGGCCCCGCGCCACGCCGGTACTGCGGACGCTGGTGCTGGAGCGTGACCAGCTGACGAAACCCACCGTCACCATCGGAGCCTTGGTGGTGATCGCCGAGGCGCTGGGTGGCTACCTCGCCGCGCGTGGTGAGGACACCTCGGGGTTGGCGGCCGAAGTGACGATGGCCGGACCACAGAGTTCGGGCGGGCACAACAACTTTCGCAATGTCGGCATCCGATTGCACCCGGAGGTCGACCGCGCCCGGCGGACGGAGCTGATCTCCGCCGAGCTGGCCGCCCAGCGCCTGCGCGGTGAGCACCCGGCGCTGCGGGCGTCGGCCGCGGCGTCCGCCGCCGTCCCCGCGGCGCTGTTGCGCTGGGGTGTGCGGCAATTCGACCCGGACGCGCGGTCCGCGACGGTCACCGGCAACACCGTGGTGTCCAGCGTGAACCGCGGGCCGGCCGACCTGTCCTTCGGCGGATGCCCGGTCCTGCTGGCCGCCGGGTGGTCGGGGCTCTCGCCGATGATGAGCCTGACCCACGGAGTGCACGGCCTTGGCGACACCATCGCACTCAGCGTGCACGCCGATCCGGGCAACGTCGACATCGAGGACTACCTTGACCGGTTACGCGTTGCGTTTGGCCGCTGAGGTGTAACGCCGACAGGCGCCGATGCTCTAGGTTTACCTGCGTGACTGCCTACAGTGTCGGACTGCTCATCCTTCGTGTGGTGCTCGGCGTGACCATGGCCGCCCACGGTTACAACAAATTCTTCGGCGGCGGCCGGATCAAGGGCACCGCCGGTTGGTTCGAGAGCATCGGCATGAAGCCCGGGACCTTTCATGCCCGGGTGGCGGCGAGCACCGAGATGGCCGCGGGCATCGGCCTGGCGCTGGGGTTGCTGACGCCGATCCCGGCCGCGGGCTTCGTGGCGCTGATGCTGGTCGCGGCCTGGACGGTCCACCGGCACAACGGCTTCTTCATCGTCAAGGAAGGCTGGGAGTACAACCTGGTGCTGGCAGCGGCGGCCGTCGCGATCGCCGCGACCGGTGCGGGCAAGTACAGCCTGGACTATCTGCTGTTCCACGGCACGGACCTGGCGCACTGGCTGCGCGGTTGGTGCGGTCTGCTGATCGCACTGGTGCTCGGACTGGCCGGCGGCATCGGCCAGCTCGCGATTTTCTACCGCCCGCCCGCCAAGTCCTGACCCTCGCAGTCCCGCCGCGCGGGAATTCGCACCCGCCCGACTAGAACACGTTCTAGTCTTTTTGCCATGGGATTTCTGAAGCAGGAAGTGCCCGTCATCGACTTCGAGTCGTGGAGCAAGGGCACGCGCGCGGAGAAGATCAAACCGATGGCGCGGCACTGGGCCGAGGTGGGCTTCGGCACGCCGGTCGCCCTGCACCTGTTCTACGTCGTCAAGATCCTGCTCTACGTGTTCGTCGGAGCGCTGTTCGGTCTGGCCACCTCGGGCATCGGCGGACTGACCGACATCGGGTCGTGGTGGTCGGAACCGATCGTCTACGAGAAGGCCGTGCTCTACACGATGCTCTTCGAGGTCGTCGGGCTCGGCTGCGGCTTCGGACCGCTGAACAACCGGTTCTGGCCGCCGATGGGGTCGATCATCTATTGGTTGCGCCCCAACACGATCCGGCTGCCACCGTGGCCCAACCGGGTGCCGCTGACCAAGGGCGACAACCGCGGACCCGTCGACCTCGCGCTCTACGCGGCGCTGATCGTGATGATCCTGGTGGCGCTGTTCTCCGACGGCACCGGGCCCGTCCCGGAGCTGGGCACCGAAGTAGGTCTGCTGCCGACCTGGCAGATCGCGACGGTCGTGGCGCTGCTGGCGCTGGCCGGTCTGCGTGACAAGGTGATCTTCCTGGCCGCCCGCGGCGAGGTGTACGGCGCGTTCGCGGTGGCGTTCCTGTTCAGCGGCGTCGACATCATCATCACCGCCAAGCTGGTGTGCATGGCGATCTGGATCGGCGCCGCGACCTCCAAGCTGACCCGGCACTTCCCGTTCGTCATCTCCACGATGATGTCCAACAGCCCGGTGGTGCGGCCACGCTTCCTCAAGCGGATGTTCTTCAAGAAGTTCCCCGAAGACCTTCGGCCCGGCCCGATGTCGCACACGCTGGCCCATGTGAGCACCGCCATCGAGATGGGTATTCCGTTGGCGCTGTTCTTCTCCCACGGCGGATGGCCGACCACGATCGCGGCCATCGTGATGGTGTGCTTCCACCTCGGCATCCTGTCGGCCATTCCGATGGGTGTGCCGCTGGAGTGGAACGTCTTCATGATCTTCTCGGTGCTCTCGCTGTTCGTCGCGCACGCTCAGATCGGGATCACCGACATCACCAGCCCATGGCCGATCCTGTTGTTCTTGGCATTGGCCACCACCGTCGTCCTCGGAAACACGGTGCCGCGCAAGGTGTCCTTCCTGCCCGGCATGCGCTACTACGCAGGCAACTGGGACACCACGCTGTGGTGCGTGAAGCCGTCAGCTGAGGCGAAGATCGAGCAGAACTTGGTGACGATTGCCAACATGCCGGCCGCGCAGCTCGAAAAGTTCTACGGCAGTAAGGAAGCCGCGCAGATCCCGCTCTTCATGGGGTATGCGTTCCGCGCCTTCAACACTCATGGCAAGGCGTTGTTCACCTTGGCTCACCGTGCGATGGCCGGTGCCAATGAAGAGGACTACTCGATCACCGACGGCGAGCGCATCTGCAGCATGGCGATCGGCTGGAACTTCGGCGACGGGCACATGCACAACGAACAGTTGATCGCGGCCATGCAGAAACGCTGCCACTTCGAACCCGGCGAGGTGCGCGTGGTGCTGCTCGACGGCCAGCCGCTGCACCGGCAACGCCAGGAGTACCGGCTGGTGGATGCCGCGACCGGCGAATTCGAGACCGGCTACGTCAACGTCGCCGACATGGTGAACCGGCAGCCGTGGGACGACACCCTGCCGGTCCACGTGACTTCGGAGCGGCGGGCAGGAGCGTAGCGACTCGGGGATCGGCACGGCTGACCGAACGGTTGGTTGACCCGCGTGACGGCCGTCAAACGACGTGTGTTTTGATCCAAAGATCACCCCGTCGTAAAGGAGTAGGCCGATGGCTGAAGCGGTAATTGTCGAAGCTGTACGTTCACCAGTTGGAAAGCGCAACGGTGGTCTGTCCGGTGTGCACCCCGCCGAGCTGTCGGCCCAGGTGCTCAACGGTCTGGCCCAGCGCGCCGGCATCGACCCCGAGATCGTCGACGACGTCATCTGGGGCTGTGTCATGCAGGCCGGTGAGCAGGCCCTCGACATCGCGCGTACCGCGGTGCTGACCGCAGGCTGGCCCGAGTCGGTTCCCGGTGTCACCGTCGACCGCCAGTGCGGCTCCAGCCAGCAGTCGGTGCACTTCGCCGCCGCCGGTGTGGTGGCCGGCCACTACGACGTCGTCGTCGCCGGTGGTGTCGAGTCGATGTCGCGCACCCCGATGGGCGCCTCGCTGGCCAACGGCGGCAATCCCTACTCGGCCGGTTTCAAGGGCCGCTACGACCGCACGCCCAACCAGGGCATCGGCGCCGAGATGATGGCCACCAAGTGGGGCCTGAGCCGCACCGATCTCGACCAGTTCTCCCTGGACTCGCACGAAAAGGCGGCTGCCGCACAGGATTCCGGCGCCTTCGAGGATCAGATCGTCGGCATCAAGGATGCCGAAGGAAATGTGGTGCTCAAGGACGAGGGCATCCGCCGCGGCACCACGCTGGAGAAGATGGGCCAGCTCAAGCCGGCGTTCTCCGAGGACGGCGTGATCCACGCAGGCAACTCCTCGCAGATCTCCGACGGCTCGGCCGCGCTGCTGTTCATGTCGGCCGAGAAGGCAAAGTCGTTGGGGCTCAAGCCCCTCGCCCGCGTGCACACCGCAACGCTGGCCGGCTCTGACCCGGTGATGATGCTGAGCGGCCCGATCCCGGCCACCCAGAAGGCTCTCGCCAAGTCCGGCCTGAGCGTGGCCGACATCGGCGCCTTCGAGGTCAACGAGGCGTTCGCACCGGTTCCGATGGCCTGGCTCAAGGAGATCGGCGCCGACGAGAAGAAGCTCAACCCCAACGGCGGCGCGATCGCGCTGGGCCACCCGCTCGGTGGCTCCGGCGCGCGCCTGATGACCACGCTGCTCTACCACATGCGCGACAACGGAATTCGCTACGGTCTGCAGACCATGTGCGAAGGCGGCGGCCAGGCCAACGCCACCATCCTCGAGCTGCTGTAGTGACCGACGTCGAAGCCCCCGCCGCTCTCGGAGAGCGGCGGGGCAACGTCCTGCTCATCACCATCAACCGCCCGGACGCCCGTAACGCGGTGAACGGCGCGGTCAGCACCGCCGTTGGTGACCTGCTTGCGCAGGCTCAGGACGACGCCGACGTCTGGGCGGTGGTGATCACCGGTTCCGGCGACAAATCCTTTTGCGCCGGTGCCGACCTGAAGGCGATCTACCGGCGGGAGAACCTTTTTCATCCGCAACACCCGGAGTGGGGTTTCGCCGGCTACGTCGGGCACTTCATCGACAAGCCCACCATCGCCGCGGTCAACGGCACCGCGTTGGGCGGCGGGACCGAACTGGCATTGGCCAGCGACCTGGTAATCGCCGAGGAGAGCGCCAAGTTCGGGTTGCCAGAAGTCAAGCGGGGCTTGGTCGCCGCGGCGGGCGGCGTGTTCCGCATCGTCGAGCAGTTGCCGCGCAAGGTGGCCATGCAGCTGCTGTTCACCGGCGAACCGATCACCTCAGCCGAGGCGCTGAAGTGGGGCCTGATCAATGAGGTCGTGCCGGACGGCACCGTCGTCGACGCGGCTTTGGCTCTGGCGCAACGCATCACCGTCAACGCGCCGCTGGCCGTGCAGGCCAGCAAGCGCGTCGCGGTCGGTGTCGACGACGGCGTGATCACCGCGGACGAAGCCGGCTGGACTCGCACCATGCGCGAGATCGGCCCGCTGATGAAGTCCGAGGACGCCAAGGAAGGGCCGCTGGCCTTCGCCGAGAAGCGCCAACCGGTCTGGAAGGCGCGCTGACCTAGTTAGGCCGTCGCTGGCTTGGTCGTCGTCGGCGTGGCCGACGGCGACTCGGTCGGCGACGACGTGGTCGTGGTCGGCGTAGTGCTCGTCGTGCTGGTCTCCGTGTTCGGGGCGGGCGCATCGGCCGGGCTGAGCACGGTGTCGATCATGTAGATGTACGCGCCCCGAGCGGTGTAGCCGCACACCAACTTCGCGGTGTCGTTGACCTTGATGTCGCCGCCCTTGCCGGTCACGTTCACCGGGCTGCCCTGTTGCGTCGGCATCTTGCCGTGCAGATCATCGGGACCCAGGTAGCCCAGCACCAGGTGGTAGTACAGCGTGGACGTCAGTGCGGCCGGGTCGCTCTTCAGCTGCGCCAGTGTCGCCTCGTCGAGCTTGGCGAAGGCGTCGTTGGTCGGGGCGAACACCACGTACGGGCCGCCGTCGATCACGCTGCCGATGTTGACGGCCGGGTTGAGGCCACCGGAGATCGCCGCGCTGAACGTGCTCAGGTCCGGGTTCGCGGCGATGGCAGCCGTCGCGGGCTGGTTGCCCATGCTCGTGAACGAGCCGGAGCCGCTCGGGATGCGGTTCTTGTACGCGTCGCAGCCGGAGCCCTGCGGATCGGGCAGCTGGCTCATGCTCGGCACCGGGATCTCCGACGTGGTCGGGGCCGCCGGGGTGGTGGTGCTCGGCGTCGGATCGGCGTAGGCCTGGACGGCCGTCGGGATCGCGACGGCGATGGCGGCCAGTGCTGCGGCGACGCCAAGGGACTTGGTACGAGTGCTCACTTCGGCTCCTTTTGAGTCTCTAGTGGAGTCGGCGAAATGCGGGTCCCCGTTACCGCTGCGCCCCGAAGAATCGTACTGGCAGCAAAGCGTCAGTCTCAAAACAGCTGGTTAAGCCCTAGTCAGAGCGCTGCCCGGCGCACCCGCCAGCACAGCAGCGCGGCCAGCGCGCACAGTGCCGCCGCCAGGTAGAAGGCCAGGTTGTAGGTGCCCTGCACGTCGCGCAGTCGGCCCGCGCCGGCGGCCGCCACGGCTGCGCCGAGCTGATGGGCGGCGAATACCCAGCCGAAGACAACCGGAGAGCGGGCGCCGAAGTACTCACGGCACAGCACGATCGTCGGCGGCACGGTGGCCACCCAGTCCAGGCCGTAGAAGATGATGAACACCCACGTGCCCGGTTCGGCGTGCGGCGACAGCAGCGCGGGCAGTGCCAGCAGCGACAGCCCGCGGCCGAGGTAGTAGACGACCAGCAGCACCCGCGGGTCGACCCGGTCGGTGAGCCAGCCGGACAGGATGGTGCCCGCGACGTCGAGCACGCCGACGGTCGCCAGCAGTCCCGCCGCGACGGTGGTGGGCATGCCGTGGTCATTGGCCGCCGGAATGAAATGCGTCCCGATCAGACCGTTGGTGGTCATACCGCAGATCGCGAAGCTGCCGGCCAGCAACCAGAACGCCGGCACCCGCGCGCCGATCAGCAGGCCGTCGAATGCCGCCCGGAAACTGGATGCCGGAACTGCTTGCGGCGCTTGGGCTTCCGTCGCGCCGTAGGGGAGCAGGCCTTTGTCGGCCGGGTAGTTGCGCATCAGCAGCAGCACCGGTGGCACAACGGCCAGCGCTGCGCCCGCGACGATCAGCGAGGCCCATCGCCAGCCGTGGCGAGTGGTGACCTCGGCGACCACCGGCAGGAAGATCAGCTGCCCGGTGGCGCTCGCGGCGGTGAGCACCCCGGTGACGAGTCCGCGGCGCTGTTCGAACCAGCGCACCGCGATGGTCGCGACGAAGCCCATCGATATCGCGCCGGTGCCGCCGCCGACCAGCACGCCCCACAGCAGCACCAGCTGCCAGCCGGCGGTCATCAGCACGCTGGCCGCCGATCCCGTCGCGATCAGGACCAGGGCGCCCGCCAGCACCGGGCGCACGCCGAACCGATCCATCAGTGCGGCCGCGAACGGCGCGGTCAGCCCGAACAGCGTCATGTTGACCGCCATCGCCAGCCCGACCACACCGTGCGACCAGCCGAACTCGTGGTGCAGCGGGTTCATCATCACGCCGGGCACCGACCGGAAGCCCGCGGCACCAAGAATCGCCACGAAGCTGACGGCGGCCACCACCCAGGCCCAATGCAGGCCAGTGCGGGCTTTCGGAGTGGAAGTCGTGGTCACGGGATCACTCTGACGGACCGCGCGATCGGCGGCTAGTGGCAAGAAAGACACCATTCGTCAAAAACATGCCAGACTGGTCGAGTGCATCGGATAGCCGTCCTGTGGGTCGAACCCGTCGTCGGCTTCGACGCGGCAATCGCACCGACACTGTTCGGCGCTGCCACCGGCGCCGACGGGAAGGCGCTCTACGAGGTGGTGACCTGCGGACTGAGCAGGGCTCCGGTCGCCACCACGAACGGCTACGCGATGGTGCCCGCCGCCGGGCCGGAGGTGCTGGCGACCGCGGACACCGTCGTCATCCCCGGCACCCGCTACGCACCCGCCCGCGCGCGCGGCGAGCTCGACGCCGATCTGGCCGCCGCGCTGGCCACCATCCGGCCCGGGACCCGCATCGTGTCGATCTGCACCGGCGCGTTCGTGCTCGCCGCCGCAGGGTTGCTCAACGGCCGGCCGGCCACCACGCACTGGCGCTTCGCCGACGACCTTCGCGCACTGCACCCCGAGGTCATGCTGGACGAGAACGTGCTGTTCGTCGACGACGGCGACGTGCTCACCTCTGCGGGTCTTGCCGCGGGAATTGACCTGTGCCTGCACATCATTCGCCGTGACCACGGTGCTGCTGTAGCCAACGAGGCGGCCCGCTACTGCGTGGTCCCGCCGTGGCGGGAGGGCGGTCAGGCGCAGTTCATCGAACGGCAGGTGCCGCCCGACCCGCATGGGCACACATCCACTGCGGCCACGCGGCAGTGGGCCCTGGGCCACCTCGACGAGCCGCTGTCGATCGAGCAGCTGGCCCGCCACGCCCAGATGAGTGAGCGCACTTTCTGCCGCCGGTTCCGCGACGAGACCGGGCAGTCACCCGGCGGGTGGGTGCGCAGCCGGCGGGTGGAGCGGGCCCGCGAACTCCTCGAGACCCACGACCTGCCTGTCGACGAGGTGGCCCGCCGCGCGGGGCTCGGATCCGGCGCGAATCTGCGGCACCATCTGCGGCGAGGTCTGGGCATGTCGCCGTCGAGCTACCGCAAGGTCTTTCAGGGCTCCTGACCACGTCTGCCTACGATGTCGGCCATGGCCGAACCATTGATCATGTCCGTCGGCGGGCACAGCCCCGAACTGCACGCCGAATCCTGGGTCGCACCCAACGCGGCGGTGATCGGCCAGGTGCGCCTCGCTGCGCGGGCCAGCGTCTGGTACTCGGCGACGTTGCGCGCCGAGGCCGAATGGATCGACGTCGGCGAGGGCAGCAATATCCAGGACGGCTCCACCGTGCACGTCGACCCGGGCTTCCCGGTGAAGATCGGGGCGGGCGTGACGGTCGGGCACAACGCCGTGCTGCACGGCTGCACGGTCGAGGACGGCTCGCTGGTCGGCATGGGGTCGATCGTGCTCAACGGTGCCGTGATCGGCGCGGGATCGATCGTCGCCGCCGGCGCGGTGGTGCCGCAGGGCATGATGGTGCCGCCTCGATCCCTGGTGGCCGGGGTGCCCGCCAAGGTCCGCCGCGAACTGTCCGACGCCGAACTGGATGGCAATCGGATGAACGCCGCTGTCTACGAACACCTCATCGACCTGCATCACGACTCCGCCTAGCCGCCGGCGGGATCGATCTCACACAATGGTCAGGTTTGCGCCAGGGCAAGACTGCCGATATGTCCTAGCGTGAAGTCGATGCGGATCTTGGTCACCGGTGCCACCGGATACGTCGGTTCCCGGCTGGTGGCCCGGCTGCTCGACGAGGGTCACGAGGTCGTCGCCGCGACCCGCAACCCGGAGAAACTGGGCCGGTTCGGCTGGTGTGACCGGGTGACGGCGGTCGTCTTCGATGCCGACGATCCGACCTCCGTCGAGACGGCGCTCGCCGTCTCCGGGCACATCGACGTCCTCTATTACTTGGTGCACGCCATCGGCCAGCCCGGCTTCCGTGAGCGCGACAATGCGGGCGCGGCGAATGTCGGGAAGGCGGCGGCTGCTGCCGGCGTGGGGCGCATCGTGTACCTCGGCGGCTTCGTGCCCGCGGACGACACGCTGTCCGAGCATCTGGCCGGCCGCGCCGAGGTCGCCGCGGCCCTCGCCGTCGAGGGCGGCGCCGAACTGGTTTGGCTCGGGGCGGCGGTGATCATCGGCGCGGGCTCGACCTCGTTCGAGATGGTCCGCTACGTCGGCGACCGGTTCTGGGTGATTCCGCTGCCGCCGTGGGCCGACCACGACATCGAGCCGATCTCAATCAGCGACGTGCTGTACTACCTGCTGGCCGCGGCCGACCCGGCCGCCGTGCCGGCGGGGGCGTACGACATCGTCGGGCCCGACGTCGTGACCTACGGCGAGCTGTTGCACACCTACATCGATGCGGCGGGTGAACTGCGGGCCGGGCTGCCGGTACGCGACATCGTGCCGCAGGCGGTCGTCGGCCGGGTGGCCGGTGCTGCCGTACCGGTTCCCAGCGGATTGGCCGCCGATCTCATCGAATCGCTGGACCATCCGATGACGGCCTCGGACACTGTCCTACGTGATCACGTCCCGGACCCGCCCGGTGGACTCACCACCGTCGAGGACGCCGTCGCCGCCGCGGTGGCCAGCCCGCCGCCGTGTCCGGTCGACCGACTGGCCGACCCGCATCATCTGGCCGACAGTGATCCGATGTGGGCCGGTGGAGACGCGCTACGACTACGACGGGTGGCCGCCACGGTGACGCCCGGGGTGGCGCGCCCCGCGCTGCGACTGCTGAACTCGGTGCCCGGCCCGCTGGCCGGGGTGCTGCGGACGGGGCTGGACCTGTTGCTGGCGAAAGTTCGCCTGTTATGACGATGCTGGCTGAGCTTCGGTCGGTGGCTTCCAATGTTGCTGTACCGCATCAGGAGTGGCCGTCGGCGATCCGCCGGCGGCGCATCGCCGTGTGTGTGGTGCTGGTTCTCGGCGCGGCGCTGCTCGGCCTGTCGCTGACGCGCAGGCCCGGAGACGCGGCGTTCTATTGGCTGACGATGGCGTTGGCGGCGACGTGGGCGTTCGGTGCGCGGGCGTCCGGTCCGGTGCATCTGGGGTGCATCCGCTGGCGCGGGCGAAACCAGCGCCCGGTCATCACCGGGCTCGCGATCGGATTGTTGCTCGGCGGCATCTTTGTGCTCGGCGGTTTGGTGACCCGTGAGATACCGCCGGTGGCCGAGGCCATCACCCGCGTGCTGGAGTACGCCAATCACGGCAGCCTGCTGCTGATCGTGGTGATCACCCTGGTGAACGGTCTGGCCGAGGAGATGTTCTTCCGCGGCGCGCTGTACACCGCATTGGGCGCCTTCCACCCGGTGGTGATCTCGACGGTGCTGTACACCATCGCGACGTGTGCCAGCGGCAACTGGATGCTCGGCTTCGCCGCGATCATCCTCGGCACGGTGTGCGCCCTGGAACGCCGAGCCACCGGCGGCGTGCTGGCACCCGTGCTGACCCACGTGGTGTGGGGTCTGATCATGGTGCTGGCACTGCCGCCGATGTTCGGCATCTGGCACTAACGCAGCGGGTGGGCGATCTCGTCGTGCGGCATGCGCGCCGCGACGAGCGCGACCGCGGCCAGTAGCACCGGAGCGATACCGGTCACCGCGAAGATGAATTCCACCGGAACCACTTTCGACAGTGGGCCCGCGACCGCCATCGACACCGGCATGAACGCCAGCGAGACGAAGAAGTCCAGACTCGACACCCGGCCCAGCATCTCCGGCGGCACCCGCCGCTGCAGCAGCGTGCCCCAGATGACACCCGCGCCCTCGCAGAGGCCGATGACGAACAACGCCACCAGCATCACCGGCAGTGAGGACGTCACACCGACGATCACGAAGGGCAGTGATCCCGCGCCCCACATCGTCATCATCACGGTGAGGTAGCGCCGCGGCAGCGGCCGGGAGGACACCGCCACGGCCCCGATCGCACTGCCCAGCCCGAACGAGGCGAGCATCAGGCCGTACACCTGCTCCCCGTGGGCGAAGCGGTCTCGCGCGATGAACGGCAGCAGCACCTCGATCGGCCCCATCGCCAGAAACACCCAGGTGCAGGCGAACAGCAGCGTCCAGCGCAACCACGCCGTGTGGAGAACGAACCGCAGGCCGTCCCTGAGATCGGTGAGCGCATGCGGCTTTTCGCGTGCGACCGTCATGAGCATGTGGGAACCTTCGCCGGGTCGCATGGACACCAGCAGGGTCAGCCCGACTGCGAACAGCACGGCCACGGTCACCGAGCCCAGTGCAGGAAAGGTGAGTCCGACGACCACGCCCGCCGCGGCGGGGCCGATGGCCTGCTGCAGGGTGGGCCGGATCGCGCCTTCGACGCCGTTGGCGGCCAGGAGTTGCTCGGCAGGCAGGATGCGCGGCAGGTAGGCGCTGTAGGCCGGGAAGAAGAACGCCGCGCCGATACCGAGAACCGCTGCCGCAGTTGCCATGTGCCACAGTTGCAGCTCGCCGAGCATGCCGAGGACGGCGACGGCGCCGGTGGCGGCGAGGTTGGTGAGCTCGACGGCGATGATGATCGCGCGCTGCGATACCCGGTCGGCGACAATGCCGCCGACGAGGATGAAGGCCAGCATGCCCACGGCCAGGCAGGCTGCGACCAGAGACAGGGCGGCCGGGTCGTCGGCCAGGGCGATGACTTGCAGAGCCATCACGACGGTCCACATGCCCTCGGCGAACAGTGAGATCGACATCGCCGCGATGAGCAGCCGGAATTCCCGGTATCGGAATGGCGCGAGCACGCGCCAGCGGCCGGTGGATCTCACCGGCTCGATGTCATGGTGCGTACTCATGCCATCGATGGTCGCTGACCGGTCTGCGCCACGTCCAACGATTTTCGGTCAGCCGAACAGGTCGTCGAGCGACGGCGCGGGGCGGCCGGCGAGTTTGTAACTCACCCACTGGTTCAACGAGATTCCCTGCTCGGCGGCCTCGACCACCAGTCGTTCGTGCAGCACGGGCGAAGTGCGGACCGCGAACTTGCCGCTGTAGCGGTGGTCGGTCAAGGACTCCGGCGGGTCCATGCCGATCTCAGCCAGTTCGTCGAGTTCCTGGGCGATCAACTTCTCGACACGCTCGATCGCTTCATGGGGCGTGAGTGCCGTCGCGTACCGGCCTTTGAACTCCAGGCAGAGTCCGAGGTACTGGCAGTAGTCGTCAGACCATTCGGCGCGGTACGTGTAGTTCGGCATCGCCCCATGATGGCCAGGTGGTCCGACATTTCCGGTGGCCGTGTGCGTCCGGGGGTCACGGGGGTGACTGGCTTTTCCGGAACGTGATATCACCGGCGATATCACGTTCTGGAAAAGAGTGGTACAGCCTGCCCGGTCAGTCGTCGGTGAACGTGGGCGAGCGGTGCTCCTGGAAAGCCCGGGTTCCTTCACGGAAGTCCTTGGAGTTCAACAGGATCAGCTGGCCTTCGCTCTCGCGGCCGATGGCGCTGTCCAGCTCGGTGAGCGTCGCGGCGTTGATCGCCTGCTTGGTCTTGCGCAGCGCGATCGCCGGGCCGGATACCAGCTTGTCGAGCACCGCGGCCACACCGGCCTCCAACTCGTCGGCCGGATACACCTCGCTGACCAGACCGAAGTCGAACGCGTCGGCCGCTGAAATGCGTTCGGCCAGAAGTGCCATCTTCATGGCGCGGGCCCGCCCGATCGACGCAGCCACCAACGCCGACGCGCCACCGTCGGGCATCAGGCCGATCTTGGTGAACGCCAGCAGGAAAAACGCCTTCTCCGAAGCCAATACGATGTCGCACGCCAGCGCGAGCGACACCCCGACCCCGGCCGCCGGCCCGTGCACCACCGACACCACCGGCTTTGGCAGGTTCACGATCGCGCGCACCGCACGGTTCGCCTCCTGCAGCACCTCGTCCGGGGTGTCCGGGCGGCGCTCGGACTGATCCTCGGCGCTGATGCCCGCACCGGAGCTGAACCCCCGCCCGGCCCCGCCGAGCCGCACAGCGCGGACCGCAGCGTCGCCGGCCGCATGCTCGAGGACGTCGGCCAGCGTTCGCAGCATGATCGCGTTCAGCGAGTTCAGGCTGTCCGGCCTGTTCAGCGTCACCGACAACACCCCGCTGTCGAGCGACACGGTCAGTTCCGGGACACCGGTGTAAGCGTCGATGGTCGTCATGGCAGCACCTTAGCCCCGGCGGGGGCGCAACCCACGACGGGTCGGGCCAGGTGTAAATAGTTAAGGCGGCGATCAATCAACTGGAGGGTAGACACCTATGGCCGGACCACTGCACGGCTTGCGCGTCATCGAATTGGCGGGCATCGGACCCGGCCCGCATGCCGCGATGATCCTCGGCGACCTGGGCGCAGACGTCGTCCGCATCGACCGGCTCGGCAAGGGCACCGGCACCCCCAGCAACGACTACCTGCTGCGCAACCGTCGCTCGATCGGCGCCAACCTCAAGGACCCGAACGACCGCGACATGGTTCTGGGTCTTATCGCCAAGGCCGACGTCCTCATCGAGGGATTCCGTCCCGGCGTCACCGAACGCCTCGGGCTGGGGCCGGAGGACTGCGCCAAGGTCAACGACCGCCTGATCTACGGCCGCATGACCGGCTGGGGCCAGGACGGGCCGCGCAGTCAGCAGGCCGGCCACGACATCAACTACATCTCGCTCAACGGCCTGCTGCACGCCGTCGGCCGGGTCAACGAACGTCCCGTCCCGCCGCTGAACCTGGCCGGTGACTTCGGTGGCGGGTCGATGTTCCTGCTGGTCGGCATCCTGTCCGCGCTGTGGGAGCGGGAGCGCTCCGGCAAGGGCCAGGTCATCGACGCGGCCATGGTCGACGGCTCCAGCGTGCTGGCCCAGATGATGTGGGCGTTCCGCCACATGGGCATGTGGAGCGACGAGCGCGGCACCAACATGCTCGACACCGGAGCGCCCTACTACGACACCTACGAGTGTTCCGACGGCCGGTACGTCGCGGTCGGCGCGATCGAACCGCAGTTCTACGCCGAACTGATCGAGAAGCTCGGGCTCACCGCCGCCGACCTGCCCGACCAGAACGACACCACCCGCTGGCCGGAATTGCGCGCGGTGCTCACCGACACCTTCGGCAAGCACGACCGCGACCACTGGGCCACAGTGTTCGCCGGCAGCGACGCCTGCTGCACGCCGGTGCTGTCGTTCGCCGAGGTCGACACCGAACCGCACAACACCGAGCGCAAGACCTTCTACACCGAGGCGGGCTCGACGTTCCCCGCTCCCGCCCCCCGGTTCTCCCGGACCGCGCTCGACACCCCGGCCGCACCCGGCGTACCGGGAGCCGACAACGAGGCCGTCCTGCGCGACTGGGTATAGTCCCCAACCAACCAGTAGGTCGACGTATCTGAGTATGTGAAAGGAAACCATTCGTGGAGATCAAGGACGCCGTAGCCGTCGTCACCGGCGGTGCCTCAGGTCTGGGCCTGGCCACCACCAAGCGGCTGCTCGACGCAGGCGCCTCGGTGGTCGTCATCGACCTCAAGGGTGAAGAAGTCGTCGCCGAGCTGGGGGAGCGCGCCAAGTTCGTCGCCGCCAACGTCACCGACGAAGAGTCCGTCACCAAGGCGCTCGACATCGCCGAGTCGCTCGGCCCGGTGCGTATCAACGTCAACTGCGCCGGCATCGGCAACGCCATCAAGACCCTGGGCAAGGACGGTCCCTTCCCGCTGGACGGTTTCAAGAAGGTCGTCGAGGTCAACCTGATCGGCACCTTCAACGTGCTGCGCCTGGCCGCCGAGCGGATCGCCAAGACCGAACCCCTGAAGGGCGAGGAGCGCGGCGTCATCATCAACACCGCCTCGGTCGCGGCCTTCGACGGCCAGATCGGGCAGGCCGCCTACTCGGCGTCCAAGGGCGGTGTGGTCGGCATGACCCTGCCGATCGCACGCGACCTGTCGCGCAGCCTGATCCGCGTCTGCACCATCGCCCCGGGCCTGTTCAAGACCCCGCTGCTGGGCTCGCTGCCCGAGGAGGCGCAGCGCTCGCTCGGCCAGCAGGTGCCGCACCCGGCCCGCCTCGGAGATCCCGACGAGTACGGCGCCCTGGCCGTGCACATCGTCGAGAACCCCATGCTCAACGGTGAAGTGATCCGCCTGGACGGCGCGATCCGGATGGCTCCGAGGTAGGACCATGGCCATCACGACGAAGTTCACCGAGACCTTCGGTGTCGAGCACCCGATCGCCCAGGGCGGCATGCAGTGGGTCGGTCGCGCGGAACTCGTTGCCGCCGTTGCCAATGCGGGCGGACTCGGCTTCATCACCGCGCTCACGCAGCCGACTCCGGCGGATCTGAGCAGGGAGATCCAGAAGACCCGCGAGCTCACCGACAAGCCGTTCGGGGTGAACCTGACGATCCTGCCGGCCATCAACCCGCCGCCCTATGACGAGTACCGCCAGGTGATCGTCGACGAGGGCATCAAGATCGTCGAGACGGCCGGCTCCAATCCGGCGCCGCACCTGCCGATGTTCCACGACAACGGCATCAAGGTGCTGCACAAGTGCACCTCGGTGCGGCACGCAATCAAGGCGCAGAGCCTGGGCGTGGACGGCATCAGCATCGACGGTTTCGAGTGTGCCGGACATCCGGGTGAGGACGACGTTCCTGGCCTGGTGCTGATCCCGGCGGCGGCCAAGGAGATCGAGATCCCGATGATCGCCTCCGGCGGTTTCGGCGACGCGCGCGGCCTGGTGGCCGCGCTGGCGCTCGGCGCCGACGGCATCAATATGGGGACGCGCTTCATGTGCACCGTCGAGTCGTGCATTCACGACAACGTCAAGCAAGCGATCGTCGACGGTGACGAGCGCGGCACCGAGCTGATCTTCCGCAGCCTGCACAACACCGCCCGGGTGGCCTCCAACGTCGTCTCGCGTGAGGTCGTGGAGATCCTCAAGGGCGGCGGGCAATTCGAGGACGTCAAGGATCTGGTCGCCGGTGTGCGCGGCCGCAAGGTATTCGACGACGGCGACATCGATGCCGGCATCTGGACTGTCGGCACCGTGATGGGCCTGATCCACGATGTCCCGACCTGCGAGGAACTGATCAGCCGGATCGTGACCGAAGCCGAAGAGATCATCGGCGGACGGCTGGCGGGAATGATCGACAGCCAAGACGCAAAAGTGCCCGCCTGATCCCAGGCGGGCACCACCCACATCAAAGCTCCGGACGGCGCGTCACCGCATCAGCGGTGAGGCGCCGTTTGGCGCTGCGCTCTAGCTCGCGTTGGCGAGCGGGGGCTTGTCCTCGAACTGCTCGGAGGTGTCACCCTCCACGAGGAAGTCGCCGTGATACAGCGCGTCGAAATCGATTTTGATGACATCTGCACTGGTGTCGTCGATCCACATACCCAGGACTCTATGAGTCGCCATTAAGGAATCTTTGAGCCCCGATTCGGAGTTCCCTGGCAATTCTTACTCCCGAGTCAGGTCGTGGCTTACTCAAAAGTCAGGTTGGTCACACGTGACGCCAAAAACCGCCTGCGACTAGGGTGGCTCTGAGCAGGGAGGACATCACAGACATGTCACAGCAGACCGTCGACAACCCGTTCTTCGCCCGCTTCTGGACGGTGTTGTCCGCCCACGAGTCACAGGCCATGCGCAAGCTCCGCCGAGAGAATCTCTCAGGGCTGCACGGGCGTGTCCTGGAGGTCGGCGCGGGTACCGGAACCAACTTCGAGTTCTACCCCGACACGGTGACGGAGGTGGTCGCGCTCGAGCCGGAAACCCGACTCGCGCCGCTGGCCAGACAGGCCGCCGACGCGGCCCGGGTTCCCGTCACCGTGGTCGAGTCGACCATCGAGACCATGCCGGCGACCGAACCCTTCGACGCGGTGGTGTGCTCGCTGGTGCTGTGCTCGGTCGCCGACCCCGACGGCGTGCTGCGGCAGCTCAACTCCGTGCTGAAGCCGGGCGGCGAGCTGCGCTACTTCGAGCACATCGCCGCCGGCGGATGGCGCGGTCAACTGCAGCGACTGGCCGACGCCACGATCTGGCCGCGGTTCGCCGGTAACTGCCATACCCACCGCGACACCGAGCGCGCGATCTCCGGGGCCGGATTCGTCATCGAGACCGCCCGCCGCGAGGCGCAGTTCCCGGCATGGGTGCCCCTGCCCGTGCACGAGGTCGCATTGGGGCGGGCGACGAAGAACTAGTTCTTCAACAATTCGGGCAACTGCTGCAGCAGCGTCGGCAGCGCGGTGCTGGCCGACTCCCGGATCGTGAGCGTCGCATTCTCCGACAGCGGAGTCGGTTCGGGATTGACCTCCACGACGACGGCCCCGCGGGCCAGCGCCACATCCGGCAGGCCGGCCGCCGGATAGACGATCCCGGACGTGCCGACCACCACCAGGACGTCGGAGGTGGCCACCGCTTCGACGGCGGACTGCCACGGCTCGTCGGGCAGCTGTTCGCCGAACCAGACGATGCCGGGACGGATCAGTCCGCCGCATTCGCATTGCGGCGGCATCTTCTCCAGTTCGGGCTCGGGCATGTCCGGCAGTGGACTGTGGTAACGCGAACCGCAGGTGTCGCACCAGAACTCGAAGAGGCTGCCGTGCAGGTGATGCACCGGTTTGCTCCCCGCCCGCTCGTGCAGATTGTCGACATTCTGGGTGATCACCGAAACTTCGGCGTAGTCCTGCCAGGCCGCCACCGCGCGATGCCCGTCGTTGGGCTCGACTTGCTGCACCAGGTGATGGCGCCACAGATACCAGGCCCACACCCGTTCAGGGTGGTTCTGCCAACCGTCTGTGCTCGACAGTTCGTAGGGGTCGTACTTGGCCCACAAACCGGTCTTGTCGTCGCGGAACGTCGGCACGCCGCTCTCGGCGGAGATCCCCGCCCCGCTCAGTACCGCGATACGCACATCCCCCAAAATAGCCGGTCTAGGCGATACTTAGCATGTGTCGGATTTGGGGGTCTGGTTACGCGTCGACGGACAGGCCTCGCGGCCGTTGTTCGATCAGCTCAGAACACAGCTCATCGAGGGGATCCGGGACGGGCGACTCTCGCCCGGCACCAGGCTGCCCACGGTGCGCGAGCTGGCCGGTCAGCTGAATCTGGCCGTCAACACCGTCGCGCGGGCCTACCGGGAGCTGGAAACCGCGGGCATCGTCGAAACTCGCGGCCGCTTCGGAACCTTCGTGGCCCGCGCCGATCCGGCCGACGCCGCGATGGCCGCGGCGGCCCACGCCTACGTGGAAGCCGCCCGCGCGCTGGGGCTGGGCAAGCAGGAGGCGCTGCAATATCTGGACAACGCGTTCGGCTGAACCGTCAGCCGAATTCCAGCAGGGTGTAGGAGCCGCGGAACCGCTTCGTCGGGCCGAAATTCCAGATCGCCGGCCACACCTTGTCGAAGAAGAAGCCGCGGCCCTTGGGCATCGGGATGTCGTGGACCGCGGTGATCCCCGGCACCGTGTTGACCAGGTCGGCCAGCTGGACGGTGGTCAAGCTGAACGGCATCGGTGGGACGCGGTAGTGCTTCGAGGACTTCATGCCCTTCGGGGCAAGCTTCTTGACGAACACCGGCGGCACGTCGAAGAACATCTGACCGCCCGGAAAACGCTTGGCGCACTGGGCAATAAGATCCATCGCCTCATTCGGCTGTAGGTACATCAACAGGCCTTCGGCGGTGATGAACACCCCGTTGGCGGTTTCCACCCGGTCCATCCAGCTGTAGTCCAGCGCGGACTGCGCCAGCGCGGTGATTCGCGGTGACGACGGCAGCAGGCGCTGCCGCAGCT
The DNA here is from genome assembly GCF_008329905.1 of Mycobacterium sp. ELW1. NCBI lineage: Bacteria > Bacillati > Actinomycetota > Actinomycetes > Mycobacteriales > Mycobacteriaceae > Mycobacterium > Mycobacterium sp. ELW1. The sequence goes on from NZ_CP032155.1 coordinate 1,525,998, forward strand.
CGATCACCGGCGGCAGGTCCACCGACACCCAATAGAACTGAGGATCCGCTATGGCGTCGCTCAACCGCCAGAAGCTGGTCTGGAAACCTTCGGCCAGCGCGACGACGGTGGCCTGCGGGTGCGTGCGCAGATAGTTGACCGCGCAGGAGTCGACGGCCAGCGAGCGCAGCGCCATCTCCTGGCCCTTGCGACCGAACTTGTCGAAGTCGAAGTCGATGGACTCGACGACCTTGATGGCCATCGGATCGCGCAGGATCGCACCGGGCAGGCTCGCCTGGTGGGCGCGACCGTTGAGGGTCAGCAGCGCGGTTTCGGAGACGCCACCCAGCTGGCTGGCGTCGATCTTTTCCGTTGTCATGTCAATACCTTCGCCAGAGTGCGCAAGTTGCGCGTGGTGGTCGACGACTTGTAGCGCTTCTTACCCATCGTCTTACCGATGGCCGAGTCCAACGTCGAAGACTTGGGGACCTGCCAGTACAGGACGCCGTCACCGCGTTCGATCTTCTCCTTCGGGCCGGCATCGCCGGCCAGGCCGGCGAGCTCGTCGAGAACTTTCCCGTCGCTGACGAACGTCACGTACGAGTGATACCCCTCGACCTCGGGTTCGAACGGATAGCCGTCGGCGATGGCGCGAAGAGTCTCGACGTCGTAGACCAGCACCCAGGCTTCGTAACCGAACGCATCCCGAAGTGCCGCTTCGGCTTTCGTGCGCACCGTCGTGGCGGCGGCACCGCTGTCGAGCAACACGTTGCCGCTGGCGAGGATGGTCTTGACGTTCTTGAAGCCGGCGTCGGTGAAGGCGGCGGCGACGTCGGCCATCTTCATCGTCGTTCCGCTCACGTTCACACCGCGCAGGAAAGCCGCGTAGCGGGTCATGTTCTCGATGCTAGCGACGTAGGCTCGAAGTATGTCCCGTCAGGTGTTCGACGACAAACTGCTGGCGGTGATCGCGGGCAACTCACTGGGCGTGCTCGCGACCATCAAACGTGACGGCCGCCCGCAGCTGTCCAACGTGACGTATCACTTCGACCGGCGCAATCTCGTCGTCGAAGTGTCCATCACCGAACCGCGCGCCAAGACCCGCAATCTGCGCCGCGACCCGCGGGCCTCGATCCTGGTGTCCTCCGACGACGGCTGGTCCTATGCCGTCGCCGACGGCAACGCCACCCTCACTCCGCCCGCCGCGGAACCACACGATGACACCGTCGAAGCGCTCGTCGCGCTGTATCGCAACGTCGCCGGTGAGCATCCGGACTGGGACGACTACCGACGCGCCATGGTCACCGACCGCCGGGTGCTGCTGAAGCTGCCGATCTCGCACCTCTACGGAATGCCGCCCGGCATCCGCTGACTTGCACGTTTATGCGCGGCCTTCGGCCGTGGGTTCCGGCGCCGCGTTAGTCTGACCGCATGGCCGAATCAGAGTCCGAACCGCAGGACGACAACAAGCGCAAGTTCCGTGAGGCGCTGGAGCGCAAGAAGGCGAAGTCGGCGGGCGGCTCAGCGCACACGGACAGCGGGCCCAAGCAGCCCCGCTCGCACGGGCCGGTGGAGAACCGGCGGGAATTCCGCCGCAAGAGCGGCTAGCTGTACTCGGTTAGGACGTTGGTGTCAGTCTGCTGATCGGTGGTTGGCCTCCGATAGCTGAGTGGCGTCGTTGATTGTTGTAGTCCTCGAGCCACGGGGCAAGGGCGGCAGTGCGGGCGGCGTTGGTGGTGAATATCTGCCGGTAGGCCCATTCGGTCTGCAGTGTGCGGTTGTAGCGCTCCACCTTTCCGTTTTGCCAGGGGCAGTGCGGCTTGATGAAGACGTGTTTGGCGCCCAGGTTTGCGATGACTGCGGCGACATCGGCGGAACGCCGATAGCTCCAGTGGTTGTCGGTGATGACTCGCTCGATGGTCGAGATCCCGTGGGTTCTGAAGTACTCGGCGGCTCTGGCCAGAAACCCACCGCAGGTCGCGCCCTTTTCGTCGGGCAAGATCTCTGAGTACGCCAGCCGCGAATGGTCGTCGACAGCGGAGTGCACGTAGTCGAACCCGATGCGCGCGTTCTTACGGGCGGCGGTGTCGCCCATCTTTTTGCCGTGTGCCTTCCAGCCACCCCCGTCGGGGATGCGCCCAATCTTCTTGACGTCCATGTGAATCAGTTCGCCGGGGTGCGCCCGCTCGTAGCGCACCGCGGTTGTCTTCGATGCCCGGATTACCTCACCGGTCAGCGGGTCACAATCCCGCAGATACGGCATCTGGCGACGGCGCAAGATCGCCGACACCGTCCGGGCCGGCAGACCCAACTCGGCGGCGATCCAGTCCTGACCCCGCCTGCTGGTGCGGCGCAGCTCTATCACCGCATCTTCAACCACAGATGGTGTGCGACGTGGGCATCGACGCGGTCGTGAGGACCGATCCGACAGGCCGGCAAAGCCTTCAGCGTGGAACCGGCGAACCCACCGGTGAGCGCACTGGCGAGAAACTCCCAGTTCGGCGGCGACATGAGACACCGGACGGTGTCCCTCAACGATCCGCTCAACGAGCAGCAGACGACCATGAACGGTCAAACGGGCATTAGCGTGGGACACGAGGACCTCCGTGGACTGGTGAAGACGTCAGACATCTCCACTAAGCCCGGAGGTCCTCCCTACAGCAATAGCGATCCGTCACCAATGTCTAAGCCGAGTACAGCTAGCCGGCGGCCTGCTCGGAAACCTCTGCCGCAGGACGTGATTCCTGCCAGAGAATGGCCGCCAGACACGCCAGGGCCAGCACCCCGACGCCGATCGCGAACATGGTGCCCCCGGTGCGTAGCCCCCACGCCTGCGCGGCGAAACCCTCCCCGATCACCGGGATCGAAATCGCGACGTAGGCGACCACGAAATAGGTGGAGCTGACCTCGGCTCGCCGCTCCGCCGGGGTACGTTCGGCGACCGCGGCCAAGCCGCGGCTGAAGCTGATGCCTTGACCGACGCCGGCGACCACGGCCGCGGCGATCAGGCCGACCAGCGACGAATAGTGCAGGGCGACAACCAGAATGCCCATGCCGACCGCGAGGATGGCGCAGCCCAGCGCCACCGCACGCTGCGGCTCGATACGGGTTCCGGCGATCTGCGCGATCGCCGAGGCGCCGAAGATCGAGCCGGCCATCACACCGGCCAGCGCATGGTTCCCGATCCCGATGACGTTGGTCAGCAGCGACGGCGCCACCGAGGTGAACAGCCCGGTGACGGCGAAGCCGGCAAAGGCGGCCAGCGCGGCGGTGATGAACACCGATCGCACCTCGGGCGGCACCGAAAGCCGTTGCAGGCCCAGCTTTCCGGTGCGGCTCGACGTCTCGGGCACCGACAGGATCGCGACCGCGGCCAGCACCATCAACCCGATGTGGACGAGGTAGGTGAGCTTCAGTGGGCTCGGCGCGTACTGCGCCAGGATGCCGGCCAGGATGGGCCCGGTGCCGAGGCCGCCGATGTTGGCGATGGTCGCCACCGCCGCCGCGCGGGTCCGCCAGTTCGGCGGCGCCGCTTCGATGACCGCCGCGGTGGCGGTGCCGGTGAAGAGGCCCGCCGACAATCCGGACAGCACCCGGGCCACGAGAAGCTCGGGCACCGAATCCGCGACCAGGAACACCACCGCACTGGCCAGCGCGGCGCCGACGCCGGCCAGCAGCACCGGCCGTCGGCCGATGGCGTCGGACCAGCCGCCGAACACCAGCAGCGCGAACAACACTCCGCCGGCGTACGTGGCGTAGACGACGGTGGTCGTCAGCACAGTGAAGTGCATCTGCTCGGAGTACAGCGCGTACAGCGGGGTCGGCAGCGTGGTGCCCACCATGATCGCGGCGAACGCGTAGGCCAACAGGGCAAAGTCGAAACCCCGCCGGGTTCTGGTCATGTTGTCTTGGAACTCATCGGCACCTAGACACCATTCCCGTCCCCGGCGGGATTCTCACCTCAACATCTAGTGGTGTGTGGCCTTCTCCGCACCCACACCGGTCAGCGACCGGACCTCCATCTCCGCGTTGAGCTCCGGATCACCGGCGTCCTTCGACGTCAGCGTTCCGACGATGCCGAGGATGAACGCCAGCGGGATCGACACGATGCCGGGGTTGGCCAGTGGGAACCAGTCGAAATCGGCGCCGGGGATCATCGCGGTCTTGTTGCCCGAGACGGCCGGCGAGAAGACAATCAGCACCAGGCAGCTGATCAAACCGCCGTACATGCTCCACAGGGCGCCGCGGGTGTTGAACCGCTTCCAGTACAGCGAGTACACGATGGTCGGCAGGTTGGCCGAGGCCGCCACCGCGAACGCCAGCGCCACCAGGAACGCGACGTTCTGGCCGTTGGCCAGGATGCCCAGTCCGATCGCGGCGATACCGAGCACCACTGCGGTGATGCGGGAGACCTTGACCTGTTCCTCCTCGGTCACCTTGTGACTCTTGAGCACGCTGGCATAGACATCGTGGGCGAAGGACGCCGACGCGGTGATGGTGAGACCCGCGACCACGGCCAGGATGGTGGCGAAGGCCACCGCCGAGATGACGCCGAGCAGGATCACCCCGCCGAGCTGGAATGCGAGCAGCGGTGCGGCCGAGTTCTGTCCGCCGGGAGCCGCCAGGATCTTATCGGGGCCGACCATCGCGGCCGCGCCGTAGCCCAGCGCCAGGGTGAACAGATAGAAGGCGCCGATCAACCCGATCGCCCACACCACCGAGCGCCGAGCCTCTTTCGCGGTCGGCACCGTGTAGAAGCGCATCAGCACATGCGGCAGGCCCGCAGTGCCGAGCACCAGCGCCAGCCCCAGTGACAGCAGGTTGATCTTGGAGGTGGTGTTGGCGCCGTACTGGGCGCCGGGGGCCAGCACGTCACGGCTGGCGACACCCTTGGTGGTGGCCTCATGCACCATCTGCTGCGCCGAGCCGAGGATCTCGGAGAAGTTGAACCCGAACTTCACCAGTACCAGAGCGGTCATGATCGCCGCACCGGCGATCAGCAGGACGGCCTTGATGATCTGCACCCAGGTGGTGCCCTTCATGCCGCCGACCAGGACGTAGACGATCATCAGCACGCCGACCACCGCGATGACCAAGGACTGGGCTGTGCGGCCGTGGACGTCGAGCAGCAGCGCGACCAGTCCGCCCGCGCCGGCCATCTGGGCCAGCAGGTAGAACAGTGACACCGTGAGCGTCGAGGTGGCCGCGGCCACCCGCACCGGCCGCTGCTTGAGCCGGAAGCTCAACACATCGGCCATCGTGAATTTGCCGGTGTTGCGCAGCAATTCGGCGACCAGCAGCAGGGCGACCAGCCAGGCCACCAGGAAGCCGATCGAATAGAGGAAGCCGTCATAGCCGTACACCGCGATAGCGCCGGCGATGCCGAGAAAGCTTGCCGCAGAAAGATAGTCACCAGCGATGGCGATGCCGTTCTGCGGTCCGGAGAACGCCCGCCCGCCGGTGAAGAACTCGGTGGCGTTGGTGTTGGTGCGGCTGGCGCGGATCACGATGAACAACGTGATGAGCACGAAGGCCACGAAGATGCTGATGTTGACGACCGGATTGCCGATTCGGGCTGCCTCGGCGAGGACGGTGGTGCTCACTTCGCCGTGCCTTCCATCTCGGTGCGGATGGCCTCGGCGCGCGGGTCGAGTTCCCGATTGGCGAACCGCACGTACAGGCCCGTGATGACGAACGTCGTCACGAACTGGCCCAGACCGATGAGCAGTCCGACGTTGATGTTGCCCCACACCTTGATGGCCATGAAGTCGTGGGCGAAGGCGCCCAGCAGCACATAGGTGGCATACCAGATCAGGAAGAAGACCGTGGTGGGGAACACGAAGCGGCGCAGCGTGCGGCGCAGCTCCTGAAACTCGGGACTGGCCTGCATGGCCAGGTATTGGGCCCCGCTGGGATGGGTCTCCCGTGGCGGCAGGTCGGTTGTGGACACCGCGTGCTCCTCAGCTCGAAAAGGTGTGAACTCCGGTCGTGTTCACAGACTATTGAGAGGTGCATCACAGTCCTAGAGCGCGCACGGACCATGCGTTGAACGGTTGGCGGTCGGCGCTGAACGGTCTCGATTCCCCGGGCCGCTTCGCTCCACCCCGCCGGTCCGCTCAGCCGCGGGGGACTCGTTCCAGACCCATGCCCATGCGCTCCGGCACATGCATGCGGGCGAAGATGCGCGCCACATCGGGGGGCACATCGGTCCGGGTGATGCGGCTGACGAGCACCATCGTCGCGAACGCCAGCGGAACGGTGATGGCGGCGGGGTAGCCGATCAGCGTCGTCAGCCAGCCGCCGAGCACGTCGTCGCCCACCCGGCCGGTGATCGCGACGAGGATGGCCAGACCGGAGGCCAGTGCGCCGACGGCCAACCCGGCGATCGCCCCGGCCGCGGTCAGCCCGCGCCACCAGATGCCGAGGACCAGCAGCGGGCACAGCGTGGACGCGGCGACGGCGAACGCCAGACCCACACCGCGCGACAGCTCCAGGACCGGCGCGACGACCGACAGCGGAATCGGGATGAGGCCGGCGATCAGCGCCACCATCCGGAAGTCGCGGACCCGCCCGCGCAGCACGTCGGTGGACAGCGCGCCGGCGATGCTGACCAGCAGACCGGGCGAGGTCGCCAGGAAGGCCGCGATGGCGCCGGCCGCGACCAGCGCGCCGAGCAGTTCGCCGGGCAGCCCGGCGATGGCGGCCGACGGCAGCAGCAGCACCGCGGCGTCGGCCTTGCCGGTGATGAGCAGCTGCGGCACATACAACCGGGCGAACACCCCGAGCAGCACGGGGAACAGATAGAACAGTGACAGTAGGGCGATCACGCTCAGCGCGGTTCGGCGCGCGGCGCGCCCGTCGGTGTTGGTGTAGAAGCGGACCAGCACATGGGGGAGGCCCATCGCGCCGAGGAATGTCGCCACCATGATGGAAAACACTTGGTAGAGAGGATGTTTCCCACCCAATCCACCGCCGCTGACGATCCACGCCGAGCCGTCGGCGGGTGCGCCGACGACGACGGGGGTCTGAGCTCCGGCAGCCAGCGTCAGCTTGCTGCCCTTCTGCAGTTGGTATTCGCCGGAACTGGGCAGGGTGCCGCTGTGGGTCGGGCCGTTCACCGTCACACCGGCCGGGTCGGCGACCGTGACGACCACGTCGGTGTCGATGCTGACGACGGTCGGCTGGTCCACCGTGGGCGGGAGCGGACCGCCGAGTGCGGGGTGTTCGTGTCCGAAGTGCATGAGCAGCGCCAGCGCGGGCACCGCGACCGCGGTCAGCTTCAGCCAGTACTGGAACGCCTGGACGAACGTGATCGAGCGCATGCCGCCGCCGACGACGTTGGCGATCACGATCCCGCCGACCGCCAGCGGGCCGATCCAAACCGGCACGCCGAGAAGGGCTTTCAGGGCAAGTCCGGCGCCCTGATATTGGGGGATCAGGTAGAAGATGCAGACGGTGACGACTACGAGCATCGCGACCCGGCGCACCCTCGGCGACCCGAGCCGGAACTCCGCGAAATCCGGCACGGTGTAGGCGCCGGAGCGGCGCAGGGGAGCGGAGACGAACAGCAACAGACCAAGGTAGCCCGCGGTGAAGCCGACCGGGTACCACAGCGCGTCGGCGCCGTACTTGGCGATCAAACCGGCGACCCCGAGAAACGAGGCCGCGGAGAGGTATTCACCCGAGATCGCGGCGGCGTTCCATCGTGGGCCAACGGTACGGGACGCCACCAGGAAGTCGGATGTGGTGCGCGAGAGCCGGACACCGTAGGCGCCGACGGCCACCGTCGCCACCGCCGCGGCCAGCAAGCCGCCTGCGGTCAGTGCCGTCGCCGTCGGCCCGCTCATGGCGGACTCTCATCGTCGACGACGCCCATGAAGTCTCGCTCACCTTGTTCGGCCAGCTTGATGAACAGCCGGCCGATCGCGTAGAGCGCGGGATAGACCAGGACCGCCAGGGTCAACCAGTTCAGCCGAACCCCGAATATGGTGGCGGCGGACAGTTCTGGGAACACCGCGTTGATCAAGGGCAGTGCCGCCATCCCGCCGGCCACCAGGGCGGCCAGTCGCAGCGCCAGACCGAGCTGGGCGCGCATCAGTCCGCGCACCAGCGCGTCCCCGACCTCGGTCTGCTCCTGCACCTCCACGCGGGTGTGCACCAGGCGGCTGCCGCGCCGGTGGGCCAGCACCACACGCTCGCGCTGCGGGCGACCCGGCCTAGTCATCGGCCGTCCCCGGCCGGAAGGTCCGCATCGGATCACGGATCAGCCGGTCGCGCAGTTCGCGGGCCTGGCGGCGGCTGACCGGAAGCTCGACCGGCGCCGACGCCCCGTTGGCCCGCAATCGCACCATCGTCGAGGCGCCGGAGGTGCGCAGCCCGGTCACCATGTTCAGCGCGACGAGATATGACCTGTGCACCCGCTGGAACCCGCGGCTGCGCCAGCGGTCCTCCAAGGTGCTCAATGGAATCCGCACCAGATGCGAGCCGGAGGCGGCGTGCAGGCGGGCGTAGTCGCCTTCGGCCTCGACCCAGCCGATGGTGTCGCAGCGCACCAACTGGGTGACCCCGCCGAGCTCGACCGGGATGGTGTCGGCCTGCGGTTCGTCGGCAGGCGGGGCCGGCTCTGCGGCGCGTGCGGACACCACCCGCCGGACCGCCTCGTCGAGTCGCTCCGTGCGGATCGGTTTGAGCAGATAGTCCAGCGCGCCCACCTCGAAGGCCGCCAGCGCCTTGTCATCGTGCGCGGTCACGAACACGACAGCAGGTGGGTGAGCGAAATTGCCCAGCACACTGGCCAATTCGAGTCCGGAGAGCCCCGGCATGTTGATGTCGAGGAAGATCGCGTCCACGGTGCGCTCGTTGATGATGCGCAACGCCGACGTGGCATCGCCGGCGCCGGTCACCTCGGCGACGTCGGGATGCTCGCCGAGCAGGTAGGTGAGCTCGTCGAGCGCCGGGGCCTCGTCGTCGACCGCCAGCACCCACAGCCCTGCCATGGTTCTCCTTAAACCCGTACGCCCGCGCGGAACTTGGGCACCCGCATGATCACCTTCGTGCCCGCACCCGGGGCGGTCTCGACCACCAGACCGTAGTCGTTGCCGAACGCCGCGCGCAGGCGATGGTCGACATTGCTCAGCCCGACGTGGGCGGCCTGCTCCCCGTCGCCCAGAACGTCGCCGTGCCCGGAGCGCAACGTCTCGGGGTCCATGCCGATGCCGTCGTCCTCCACGCTGATGACGCAGTCGGAACCCTCATTGCGAGCGATGATTTCGATCGATCCGGCCTGCCGCCCGGCCAGACCGTGGCGCACCGCGTTCTCGACCAGCGGCTGCAGCGCCAGGAAGGGCACCACGACGGTCAGCACCTCGGGAGCGATCTGCAGGGTCACCGAGAGATTCGGCCCGAACCGGGCCCGTTCGAGGGTGAGGTATCGATCGATGTTGCGCAGCTCGTCGGCCAGCACCGTGTACGGGCCCGCGGAGCGGAACGAGTAGCGGGTGAAGTCGGCGAACTCCAGGATGAGGTCGCGGGCCCGGTCGGGGTCGGTGCGGACGAACGAGGCAATCGTGTTGAGCGCGTTGTAGATGAAGTGCGGGCTGATCTGCGCGCGCAGCGCCAGCACCTCGGCGCGGTCGAGGCGGGCCCGCGACGCGTCGAGCTCGGCCAGCTCGAGCTGGCTGGCGGCGTACCGCGCGACCTCGGCGACCGCACCCAGCATGCCCGGCGACGGTTCGGCGGTGTTGACCACGACGAGCACGCCGATCACCATGTCGTCGTCGTCGAGCAGCGGCTGGGCCACCACCGCGGGGGTCTGATCGCGGGCGAGCACCCGGCGCTGCCCGGAGATCGCGTCCCTGGCCGTGTGGTGACAGACCTCGAGGATGGCCGGCGTCCACACCGCGGCACCGGGCGGATCGATTGCCAGCAGGGCGGTGTCGCCGTCGTAGAGCGCGACACCGTCCGAGCCGGTGAGCCCCCGCAGGTGCGGGGCAGCGCCCGTCGCGGAGTCGGCGTTCAGGCCTTTGCGCAGCGAGCGCGCCGCCAGCGACGCGGTGTGCAGCGCGGCGTGCACCGTCCGCTCGGCCGGTGTGGTGACCACGCTGCGGGTCAGTACGGCGATCGCGCCGACGATCAATGCGACCGCGGCGAGCGCGACGGCCAGCGCGAGCGCTACCGCACCCGACATGTCGGCGCCTCGCTTACTGGACGGGGCAGATCACGCCTTGCGCCGCCAGCTCCAGGCCGATGTATCCCGGTATGCCGCCGATGCATGCCTGATGCGCGACCGCAGGAGCAATCACCCGTCTCATGCGTTCACGATTGCACACCTGAGCGGCCCAGATACCCGAACCGATCCGATCGTCGTCCTAGACTGTCGGCCATGGCGAGATTGCAGCTCACCGGAGATCCCGCGTCCGACGATCTGTTGAGTGAGGATCCGTTCGCGCTATTGACCGGCATGCTGCTTGATCAGCAGATCCCGATGGAGACGGCGTTCGCCGGGCCCCGCAAGATCGCCGAGCGGATCGGCGGTATCGACCCCCGGCTGATCGCCGACTGCGACCCCGAGCAGTTCACTGAAGAGTTCTCGAAAACACCTGCCGTGCACCGGTTTCCGGGATCGATGGCCAAGCGTGTGCAGGACCTGGCCCGCGAGATCGTCGACCGCTACGACGGCGACGCCGCGCAGCTGTGGCTCGACGGCGATCCCGACGGCGCCGAGGTCCTGCGCAGGCTGAAGGCGCTGCCCGGCTTCGGTGAGCAGAAGGCCAAGATCTTCCTGGCCCTGTTGGGCAAGCAGTACGGCGTCACCCCGAAGGGCTGGCGCGAGGCGGCCGGTGACTACGGCAAGGCCGGCACCCACATGTCGATCGCCGATGTGGTCGACAAGGGGTCGCTGGACGAGGTCAGGGCGTACAAGAAGAAGATGAAGGCCGCAGCGAAGGCGAAAGCCTGAGTCATAGAGTGGGCGAAGGCGAAGGCCGGATAACGGAGGATCCATGAAGACTCACATCAATTGCCCGTGTGGCGAAGCGATCAGCGCCAAGGACGAGGACGAACTCGTCGACCTCACCAAGCAGCACCTCGCCGCGGCGCACCCCGGCATGGATTACGGCCGGGACGAAATCCTGTTCATGGCCTACTAGGCACTGTCATCGAACCAGAACTGAGAGCGACGTTTCGCCGAAATTTTCGCTCTCAGTTCTATCTCGATGCGCTCAGGCCACCCCGACGGCGGCCTCGAGTTCCGCGAGCGCGGTGTCGGTCAGCGGAATGAGGTCGTCGACGTCGGCCATCACCTCACGGTCGGCGATGTACCCGACGCCGATTCGGTCGGCGTAGGAGCACAACGTCACGTTGAGCGCCATCCCGTCGTACACCACGGACACCGGATAGATCTCGTCGACGCTGGCGCCGTTGAGGTAACTCTGCCTGGGCGGCCCCGGCACGTTCGAGATCGGCAGGTTGTAACTGGGCCGCACCCATGAGCTGAAGGGCAGCAGCGGAGCCAGCGCCGTCGGCACGACAGCCGGCATGAGGACCATCAGCATCGCGCCCGGGCCCCGAGCCGCAACCTGGTGCTTGACCCCTGCCATCGCCTCGTGGATCAGCCGCAGCCGCTCCGCCGGGTCATCGCGGTTCGTGGCCAGCGGGCACAGCCCGAGCCCGAACTGGTTGCCGTGCCCGTTGTCGCCGGCGTCCGCGTCGCGATCGCGCACCGTCACCGGGCACAGCGCCACCAGCGACTGTTCGGGCAGTTCGTCCTGTGCGGTCAGCCACTCCCGCAGCACACCGGCGACCAACGCCGTCACGACGTCGTTGCCGGTGACACCGGCTACGTGCTGGATGGCGCGAATTCTGTTGTGGTCCAGGCTGGTTGCCGCAAAGGCCCGCTGGTGACCCAGCTTGGTGTTGAACCGGGTGTGCGGTGCGCCGAACGGCGCCGCGATCGTGGGCGTGATCAGTCCGCCGACCAGGGTGGTCACTTCCGCCGATGCGACGTTGCGGGCCAGACTCAATCCGGACGCCGCGACACCCGCGACGTCACGCACCACCGACAGCGGATTGAGACCGCGGCGGCGGGGCGGTTCGGGCGGCGAGGCGTCGGCGTAGAACGGCGGCATGTCGCGCCGGTCCGGATCTTCCGAGAGCGAATCGGCGACCATCTTCAGGCCCGCGACGCCGTCGATCACGATGTGATGGATCTTGATGTACAGGGCGAACCGGCCACCCTCCAGCCCGTCGATCAGATACGCCATCCACATCGGCGCCGACCGGTCGAGCGGCTCGGCGTGCAACTCCGACACCAGCTCCCACAGTTCCGTGGTGCCCGCATCGGGCGGCAATGTCAGCCGGTGCAGGTGGTGGCCCATGTCCAGCTCGTCGACTTCGCGCCACACCCACAAGCCGCCGGTGTCCACGCCGCGGTGCGGGCGCCGGCGCAGCCGCGGGTCGACCGGGTCGGAGGCGGTCAGGGCTTGGTCGTAGAGCTCGTCGACGAAGGTCGTGCTCGAGGTCCCGCTCGGCGGGGTCATGATCAGCGCGACGGCGACGTGCATCGGGCTGGAGATCAGCTCAGCCGTCAGCATCATCGCGTCAAGTGGGTCGAGCGTCTCCATGTGGTACCGACCCCCGTCGGGTTGGAATGCCGATCCCCAACCCTAGCGCGGCTTTTCGCGCCTCAGGGGACGACGGTGGAACCGATGGTCGGCATGAAGGTGCACTGCTTGTCGACAGTGGTGACCTGGCCGAAGATCGTCGACATGATGCTGCCGGAGCCGGTGTCGGCGATGGCGGTCAGCGTGGTCGGGCCCGCGGAGTTGATGTCCGGGTTGGGCTTCAGCGTGACGCTGCCCGACTTGCCGCTGGTCAGGTTGACCCAGGTGACGTTGAGGGGGAGCTTCTGCTCGGCGGCGGGGGCGGGAGTGCCGACCGCGGTGAAGACGTAGGCGGTCTGCCCGGCGGCCGGACCCGGGGTCGGGATCTTGGCCGGCCCGGCGACGGAGATCGCGGTCGCGATCACATTGCCGCCGTCCTTGAGGCAGCCGTTGCTGATCGACGGATACATGAAGTCCTGGGTCGGCGGGCTGGCCGGGTCGTAGTTCGGCGGAGTCGCCGCCGCGGGCGCCGGGGCCGGCGTGGCGACGTTGATCGAGTTACCGGCCGGCGTCGCCGACGGGGTGGGCGGGGCGGCCGGGTTCACGACGGTCACCGGGGTGGGGACCTCGGGCAGTGCCTCCGGTGCCGGGCCGACGGCATGCGCAGGGTCGATGCCGACCGGCAGATGTGCTTCGGTGCCGAAGATCGAGCTGGGTGCGGCGCCATCGGGCAGATGTTCAGGCAGGGGGACAGGGCCGTTACCCGTGCCGGGCGTCAGCAACGGCGTGGTGCCGTGCGCGACGCCGAGCGCCTGGGGGGCGGCGGGGGGAGCCGCCGCAGGCAACGCGGCCGACGGGCCGGCGGCCCCGCCCTCCTGCACGAACTTGGTCACTTGCTGGGCCAGCGCCGCCGAGCCGCCCGGCGTGGTGGCACCACCAGCGAGTTGCGAAGCCGCCGCGAGCAGCAGCGACTGCGCCGATGAGGGGTTCCCCGCGGCCTGCTGGACAACCGGGCCGAGCATCTGCATGGCGTCGAGGCCGGGCAGCTGGCCGGGATCCAGCGGGATGGCCGGATCCGCGGCCGCGACCGGGCTGAACGCCAGGTTGGTCGCGGCCACGAACGCGGCGGTGGTCAGCCCGATAGCCATTTTGGCGATCTGCGGCACGGTGAACTCCCTCATCGGGTGGTGGTTGGTCAGGGCAGAGCGGACAGCGGCAGCAGCTGGCCGAGGCCGGCGCCACCCGGGGTGGTCGGCGCGACCGGGCCGCTGGCCGGCGGTACCCCGGCCGGTCCGGCAACCCCGGTCGCCACGGGGGCGATGGGGGCCGGGTTACCGACCGACAGGCTGTCGCCGACCTTGACCGGGAACGGCATGTCCGTCGGCGTCAGGCTGCCCAGGTCACCGGGCACTCCGAGCTGATTGAGCAGCGGGGCGACGGCCCCGGTTATCCCGCCCGGTGCAGGAGCCGCCGGTGCGGCCGCGGGGGCGGCCGGGGCCGGCATGCCCGGCAGGGTGGCGGTGGCCGGAGCGCCGCCGATCGGCGAGACCGGCAACGTCGACGGTGCGCCGGTGAGAGCCGACGCGCCGCCGAGAGCGGTCGCGGCGGATTGCAGGATCGCCGCGGCGCTGGCCGGGTTCGTGACGAACTGCTGCAACATGTTCAGTGCGGGCACGCCGGGAACAGCCGGCGAGACACCGGGGTCGGCGGCGGCCGACGGGCTCAGTGCGAGTGCGGCCGAGCACAGCCCGGCAGCCGCAATCGCGTTGGCGGCGAACAACTTTGAAATACGTGACATGGTCATCCCAATCCCTCGATTGCAGGTCTGAACCCGAAGGTAGTCCGTTACTAGAGTTACTCAAGTGACACGTGTGGTGTTTATGCAACCGTTACGGCAGTGATGGTCTTGTGTGATGCGCGGGCCCGTCGCACCGGCCTCGGGTCCGGCGCGCTCACGTGCGCGTAGCGCCTGTCAGCGCGCCGGATTCGCCGCGTCGCTACAGTCGCCACGTGGACACGAAGGCCCGGGCGCGGCCAGCCTGGCTGGCCCCGGTGCTGCTGATCGTCAGCGTGACCGCGCGGCTGGGGTGGACCTACCTGGCGCCCAACGGCGCCAACTTCGTCGACCTCCACGTCTATCTCGGCGGTGCGGGAGCGCTCGACCACCCCGGCACGCTGTACTCCTACGTCTACGCCGACCAGACCCCAGACTTCCCGCTGCCGTTCACCTACCCGCCGTTCGCGGCGCTGGTGTTCTATCCGCTGCACCTGCTGCCGTTCGGACTGGTCGCGTTCTGTTGGCAGCTGGGCATCATCGCCGCGCTGTACGGCGTGGTCCGAGTCAGCCAGCGGCTTCTGGGCACACCCGCCACGGATGGCCGCGCCGTCGCGATGGTGTGGACCGCCGTGGCGATCTGGCTCGAACCGCTGCGCAGCAACTTCGACTACGGCCAGATCAACGTGATCCTGGTGCTGGCGGTCCTCTGGGCGGCCTACAGCACCCGCTGGTGGCTATCGGGTCTGCTGGTCGGACTCGCGGCAGGCATCAAGCTGACACCGGCTGTGACGGGGCTGTACTTCCTGGGCATGCGCCGCTGGGGCGCGGCGGTGTTCTCCGCGGTGGTGTTCTTCGGCACCGTCGGGCTCTCGGTGGCGGTGATCGGTCAGCAGGCCCGCTTCTACTTCACCGACCTGCTCGGTGACGCGCGGCGGGTCGGCCCGATCGGAACCTCGTTCAATCAGTCGTGGCGTGGAGCCATCTCCCGCATCCTCGGCCACGACGCCGGCTACGGACCGGCGGTGCTGGTCGCGATCGTGGTGAGCGCGGTGCTGGCGCTTTTGGCGTGGCGCGCGCTGGACTCGGACCGGCTGGGGTGCCTGGTGGTGGTGCAGCTCTTCGGCCTGCTGATCTCGCCGATCTCGTGGACTCATCACTGGGTGTGGTTGGTGCCGCTGATGATCTGGCTCCTGCACGGGCCGTGGCGAAATCGATTGGGCGCCAAGGTGCTCGGCTATAGCTGGCTGGCACTGACAGTGGTCGGGGTGCCGTGGCTGCTCAGCTTCGCCCAGCCCACGATCTGGCAGATCAGCCGGCCCTGGTACCTGGCGTGGGCGGGGTTGATCTACGCCGTGGCGACGCTGGCCACCCTGGCCTGGATCGCGGCTACACCTCGCCGAGAACCTCGTTGATATCGGCGGCCATCTGTACATCCTTGTCGGTGATCCCGCCTTCGGAGTGCGTGACGAGCACGAAAGTAACTGTGCGCCAACGGATGTCAATGTCGGGATGATGGTCTTTACGCTCGGCGTGTTCGGCGACCCGGCGCACCGCCTCGATCCCGTCCAGGAACGACGGGAACTTCACCGAGCGGCGCAGCGCACCGTCGGCATGCTCCCAGCCGTCGAGCTTCGTGACGGCGGAGTTCACTTCTTCATCGGTCAGCACGGTCATAACGTTCAGTCTTCTCCGGTCTGAACGCTGACGGAAGGCCGGAAGAAAACAGGGACATCTGTCTCAAATTCGGGATTCGTCGCCATAAGTGATGTTAGGTTGCCAAAGTTGCTCGACCTGTCGTCTCAAGAAACGGGACGGGTTCGCATTCGCACGTCAACCTCGGGGGTCTTGATGAATTCCGTTGCGATGTCCACGCTCGCCCGACGGCCCGCGTGGTTGCGGGCACTCCCCGTTGAGTTCGGTGGCTGGCTCGGTGCATCGGCGGTCGCACTCGGCATCGGCGCGGCACTGGCCTCCATGCCCGCTACGGCGTCGGCCGATTCGACCGGCTCGGCCGGTACCAAGGGGCCGAGCACATCGAGCAGCTCCACCAAATCCACCGGACAGCACCGGCCCAACGTCGGCTCCACGCCCTCGGCCGCGGCGAAGGTATCCATGCCGGCCTCGAAGTCGGCCGCTGCCACCGAGGTCGTCACCCCCAAGACCACAGCGGCGGCAAAGGCGACGCTGCCCAGAGCGGCCGCGGTGCCGGGCCTGCCGACGCCGGAAACCGTCGTCGCATTCTTCGTCAGCAACGGGACCGCCGCGCACCCCAATGCCGGGATCATCGCCGGCAACGGCTACTCATGGACGGCTGAGACCTGCACGGGCACCGCTGCGTGCAAGGGCGGCAACGGCGGGTTCTTCGGTGACGGCGGAGCCGGGTTCAACGGCGGCAACGGCGGAGCGGCGGGCGGATTCGGCAACGGCGGCGCCGGCGGCGCAGGTGTGGAAGCCGGCAACGGCGGCAACGGCGGTGCCGGTGGTCTCATCATCGGCAACGGCGGCGCGGGTGGTGGTGGCGGCGAGGCGTTCGCGCAGGGCACCAAGGGCGGCAACGGTGGCGCGGCCGGCATGTTCGGCAACGGCGGCAAGGGCGGCGCGGGCGGTGTCCTCGCCGGCGAAGCCGCGGAGGGCGGTACCGGCGGCCAGGGTGGCAATGGCGGCAATGGCGGCCTGTACTACGGCAACGGTGGCGCTGCGGGCAAGGGCGGCAACGCGATCCCGATCGGCGCGACAGCCGGCGATGGCGGCCACGGTGGCAATACCGGGCTGCTGTCGATCTGGGGCACCGGCGGCGCCGGTGGCGCGGGCGGCGCATCCACCAACGGCGGCAAGGGTGGTGACGGCGGCAGCGGCGGGTTGTTCTCGATCTTCGCCAACGGTGGCGCGGGTGGCGCCGGCGGAACCAGCCCGTACTACGGCGCGACGGGTGACCACGGCGGCGACGGCGGGCACGGCGGCAGCGGCGGGCTGTGGGCGGGCAACGGCGGCGCGGGTGGTGCCGGCGGTTTCGGCGGCGGTGACGGTGGCAACGGCGGAAGTGTCGGCATGTTGTCGGTCTTCGGTCAGGGCGGCAACGGGGGCAACGGTGGCATCGGCCAGACCGGCGTGCCGGGTACCAGCCCGACGATCGGCCCCGTCGACGGCGGTCCCGGTGGGGACGGCGGACCGGGCGGCAAGGGCGGTCGGGGCGGCAACGGGAGCTTCGTCTTCGGAAGCGGCGGCGACGGCGGCGCCGGCGGTCAGGGCGGCTGGGGTGGCCAGGGCGGCAACGCGCGCTACCCCGGAACCGTCGCGGTCGGCGACGGCGCACCGGGCGGTAACGGCGGCGACGGCGGCAACGGTGGTGCCGGCGGAGCATCCGGCGGAGCTGCCGGCGTAGGTCGCTATCTCTTTGTCGTTGCGGCCAACGGCGCCAACGGAATCAGCGGTGCCGGCGGCAACGGCGGCAACGGCGGCGTCGGCAAATGGGGTGGTTACACAACGGATCCCGATGGCAACGGCGGCCTCGGCGGCTACGGCGGCCGGGGTGGTAACGGCGGCGTCGGCGGTGCCGGCGCGGCAGGCGGCCGGGGTGGTACCGGTGGCGCAGGCGGACCGGGCGGCAAAGCCGGAATCAACGGCAACGGCGGGGAAGGCGGCGCCGGTGGTGACGGGGGTACCGGTGGCCAAGGAGGTGCCGGCGGCGGCGACGGCGGCAACGGTGGCTGGGGCGCCGCAGCCGGGTCGGGCGGCGATGGGTTCAACGGCGGCAAGGGCGGCAACGGCGGCTGGGGCGGTGACGGCGGCCAGGGTGGAGTTGGCGGCGGTGACGGCGGCTCGGGCGGCGGCTGGGCCAGCGGTGGCTACGGCGGCTCGGGTCTGCCCGGCGGTAGCGGCGGTGCGGGTGGCATCAACGGTTCGAACGGCAACAATGGCGCACCCGGCCCGGCAGCCACAGCGGCCGCGGTCAGTGACGACATCACCGCACAGCGCGCGGTTGCTCCGTCGGCCAACGCGACGCCGTCCGCCACTCCGATGCAGACGCTGCAATCGATGTGGAGCGATCTGTCTCGCCAGCTGACCTACATTTTCTTCAACCGGGCACCCTCGCTCTCGCCCCAGTACTACAACCAGTCCACCGCCGGGACGATCCGAGTGGACGCCAACGGGGTAAGCAACAACGGCTATGCCGTGACCTACGGCGTGAGCAAGCAGCCCACGCACGGCACGGTCACGTTCGACAACGCCACCGGCCGCTACGTGTACACGCCCAACTCGGAGCTGGTCACCCCCGGCATCACCGATCGGTTCACGATCAGGGTCGACAACGGAACCGCAGCCGATCTGCCTGGCGCACTTGGCATGGTGCAGCAGGCGCTGCACACCATCGCCGTCCGGCTGGGCGTGGCCAAACCCGATACCGTCGAACGCGAAATCGTGGTGACGGTCAAGGGCACCGGCTATTACGGCACTCGCGCCAACAAGGCATGGTGGGTCAAACAGAGTTACAACAACTGCACGCTCATGGCGACAGCGATGGCGATCGGACAGGTCAGCGGAACCGAGCCTTCCGAGGACGAGATGGTGTATCTCGCCAAGACGACCGCCAGTGTCGTCTTTCCGGGTCGTCGGATGTACCTCGACGAGGACATCGCCAATGGCGTGGCGGTCAAGGATGCGGTCCAGCTGATGAACACCAACGCCGATTGGGGCGTCACCGCGACGACCAAGCGATACGGAACCTACGACGAGAACGGCACCAGGATCACCGGAGCCACCGCCGCGGATTCTCAGGTGGCCCTGGGTGATCTGGAAGCCGCACTGGCCGCCGGTAACGCGACGATGGTCACCGTCGACGCGAACATCATCTGGAGCACACAGTCGAAATATCAGTCCTCGGGAACGCCGAACTACACCGCTGCCGTCCATGAGGCGGTCGTGATCGCCGTCGACACGGCGAAGGGTGTCGTGTATTTCAACGACAGCGGACCCGAATACGGCCAGGACATGGCGGTCCCGATCGGCGCCTTCCTCAACGGGTGGCAGAACAATGACTACGAGCTGACCATCGTCAAGGCGAAACCCGCCACGACATAAGCTCATTGGTGTGTCCCAGATCGTCGTCGCCGGAGCGCTGATCTCCGGCGCGTCGCTTCTGGTCGCCCAGCGGCAACGTCCGCCCGAGCTGGCCGGATTGTGGGAGTTGCCGGGCGGCAAGGTCGCGACCGGAGAGTCCGAAGCCGACGCGCTGGTGCGCGAACTCAGTGAAGAACTCGGGGTCGACGTCGTCGTTGGGGAACGCCTCGGCGCCGACGTGTCGATCGGTGAGTCGATGATCCTGCGGGCGTACCTCGTCACCCACACCGGCAGGACCCTGCACCCGCACGACCACCGTGCCCTGCGGTGGGTGAGCGCCGCCGAGCTGGAATCCCTGGACTGGGTGCCCGCCGATCGGGCGTGGCTGCCGGAGCTTGCGAAACGCCTTGGCAGGTGAGCCCGCCGCCCTATGATCTGGGGCGTGCTCATGGACGTCACAGCCGACGTTGATCTCACCGACGGCCGGTTCTATGCCAGCGGCGCGGCCCGCGAGGGGTACCGCTGGATGCGTACCCATCAGCCGGTCTTCCGCGACCGCAACGGCTTGGCCGCCGCCGCGACCTATCGCGCGGTGATCGACGCCGAGCGGCAGCCGGAGTTGTTCTCCAACGCGGGCGGGATCCGCCCGACGACTCCGCCGCTGCCGCACATGATCGACATGGACGATCCCGCGCATCTGTTGCGGCGCAAGCTGGTCAACGCCGGCTTCACCCGTAAGCGGGTGCGGGACAAAGCGAAATCCATTGATGCGCTGTGCGATACGTTGATCGACGCGGTATGTGAACGCGGTTCGTGCGACTTCGTCCGCGACCTGGCCGCGCCGCTGCCGATGGCCGTCATCGGCGACATGCTCGGCGTCGCCCCCGAAGACCGCGACACCCTGCTGGCATGGTCCGACGACATGGTGGTGGCGCTGAGCTCGGTGGCCACCGAGGAGTCGCTGCTGGCCGCGGCCACCGCATTGGCCGCCTACAACGAGTTCATGACCGGCTTCGTCGCGCAGCGCCGTCGCGAACCGGCGGACGATCTCGTCAGCGTCCTGATCGCCGCCGACGTCGACGGTGAGCGGCTCACCGACGAGCAGATCTACGCCGAGACACTGCTGATCCTCATCGGTGGTGACGAGACCACCCGGCACACCCTGTCCGGCGGAACCGCCGAACTGAGCCGCCACCCCGACCAGTGGCAGGCGGTGCGCGACAACCCGGACCTGTTGCCCGGCGCGGTGGAGGAGATGCTGCGCTGGACCTCGCCGATCAAGAACATGTGCCGAACTCTGACCGCCGACACCGACTTTCACGGCACGGCGCTGCATCAGGGCGAGAAGATCCTGCTGCTGTTCGAATCGGCCAACTTCGACGAGACAGTCTTCGGCGATCCCGATACCTTCCGCATCGACCGCACTCCCAACAACCACGTCAGCTTCGGCTTCGGCACCCACTTCTGCCTGGGCAACCAGCTGGCCCGCCTGGAGCTGACGGCGATGACCCGCCGGGTGCTGGCGCGGCTGCCGGATCTGCGGCTGGTCGACGGCGCGGATCTGCCGCTGCGGCCGGCCAACTTCGTCAGCGGGCTGGAGGCCATGCCCGTCGAATTCACGCCAACCGCACCGGTTTCACGCTGAGGATTCGGCGTGGGTGTGCTCCGGTTCATCTGGCGGCGGGTCCTGGCGTTCGACCGGATTGGCTCCCGGATTCCGCAGCTCATCCAAATCTGGCTGCTGGAACTGTTTTTCGCGTTGCCGCTGGCGTTCTTCGTCGGTAAGGCCATCGACATTCACGGTGCGCTCGGGGTGCCGGGCACGGGGGGGCGATGCCCGGCACCTTCTGGGGGGCGCTCGTCGTCGCCCTGATCGCCGGCTTCTTCTTCGTGCGCGCACTGGTCACGCCCAGGATCGTCAAGGGTTCGTGGGCGCCGGTGGTGCACGCCGACGTCGGCGACTTCACCGTGTACGCCGCCAACAGCCAAGCCCGGGTCGACTACGTCTACCTGAGCAGCCACCCGTCGTACGCGCTGCTGCTCCTGCTGACCGCGCCCATTCCGGCGGTGATGGTCGCGGCGACCACCAATCAGGGTGACAGCACCTTCTACTGGCGCATCACCGGCATCGTCGGTCTGGCCATTCTCGGCTGCATGGCGCTGGCGCGGGTATTGGCTTGGTACGTCTTCAGATTCGGACGGCGGCAGCTCGACGATCAGCTGTCGGGTCTGCCGGTGTCGGCGCGCCGGCTCGGCTGGGAGATCGCCTGGAAACCGGTGCTGATGCTGGTGGTGTTGATGTACGCCATCGTCTGCATCCCGCTGGGCTGGATGTGGATCGCCGAGAAACGCACCATCGCGCGGCTGCCCCAGGTGACCGTGGCCGACGCCCGGGACCACGTCGGCGACTATCGCCGGGTGCAGGGCACGCCGGCGTCCCCGCCGCAGTACTGGGCGCCTCGCGGTACCGGACGCGGAGGCAACAACTATGCCGGGGCCGGGATCCTCGTCGACCTCGACGCCGGAGGGCAGGCGCTGCTGCTGGCGGAATCGATGTCGGTGCCCGACTTCCGCGGCGTCCTGCAGCACACCGACGGCGGTCGCCTGAACGCCACCGGGAAAGTGATCGACCAGATCACCGCCGACCAGCGCACGTACTACGGGTTCGACCCGGACGCGTTCGGCGCGGCACCGCCGGGCGGCCGCGTCATGCTGCTGCTGTCCTACCCCTAGTACTTGAGGGCGTCACCCGCGACCCGCACATCGGCGAACTGTCGCGGGTGATGCGCGGCGTGCACCGGGTGCATGAGCACGGGGTGGCGGCAGTGCGGGCACGTTTCCGGCTGCCGGCGATCCGACGAGACCGTCAGGTGGCGACAACCCGCGCACCGGACGACGTATGCCGCGCCGATCCAGTTGAGCAGCCCGAGATAGATGGCCGCGGTGGCGGCTGTGCCGAGCACCACGATGAGGGCAACAGTGAGAACTTCGTAGACCGTCATGTCCGAACCTCCTTTGACGGTATGCATTAACGGTAACTCCGCTGAGTTTGCGAATGGTGTGGAAAGCCTGTTGGAATGCCGTGCGTGGGGACGCTGGCGACTCTTTCGCGGCAATGCTGGCTGTTCGCGGTGGGTTCGGCGTTCTTCGCCGCGGCAACGGTCCCCGGCTTCCCGGCTGTCGCCGGTGCGGATGCCGCCAACTGGCTCTGCTTCGTCGGCTCCTGGTTCTTCACCGCGGCGGCCTGGATGCAGCTGGTGCTCGCCACGCCGCCGTGGAAGCTCGAATGGCTCTCGGCGGCAATCCAATTCGCAGGCACTGTGCTGTTCAATATCAGTACCGGCGCCGCGGTGTGGGCACATGCGACCGGGGTGCGCCGGCACTACGTGTGGGCACCGGACGCGTTGGGGTCGGTCGCCTTCCTGGTGAGCGCGGCGCTCGGGGTGGCGGCGGCCACCATCGCGGTGGGACTCATCGCGTTCGGTTCGCGCGACTGGCAGGCGGAGTGGATCAACATGATCGGCTCGATCGCGTTCGGCGTCTCCGCCGTGGGAGCATTCGTGCGGCGCACCGGGATCACCGAGGACGAGCTGGTGGCGAACCTCGGCACCTTCGTCGGGGCGCTGTGTTTTCTCGGTGCGGCCCTGCTGGTCCTCCCTCGTTTTCGCAAAAGGGCACCTGCGCTGCGAGAATCAGGGCCGTGAACAACCGAGACTTCCGCAATGTCGCCATCGTGGCGCACGTCGACCACGGCAAGACCACGCTGGTGGATGCCATGTTGCGGCAGTCCGGCGCCCTGACCCACCGTGGTGACGACACCATCGAACGCCTGATGGATTCCGGTGACCTGGAGAAGGAAAAGGGCATCACGATCCTGGCGAAAAACACCGCCGTGCATCGCCACAACCCCGACGGCTCGATGACAGTGATCAACGTCATAGACACCCCCGGTCACGCCGACTTCGGCGGTGAGGTCGAGCGCGGCCTGTCCATGGTCGACGGTGTGCTCCTGCTGGTCGACGCCTCGGAAGGCCCGCTGCCGCAGACCCGGTTCGTGTTGCGCAAGGCGCTGGCCGCGCACCTGCCGGTGATTCTGGTGGTCAACAAGACCGACAGGCCCGACGCCCGGATCGCCGAGGTCGTCGAAGAAAGCCACGATCTGCTGCTCGACGTCGCCTCCGACCTCGACGAGGAAGCCCAGGCGGCCGCCGAGAAGGCACTCGACCTGCCGACGCTGTACGCGTCGGGACGCGCCGGAATCGCCAGCACCACCCAGCCCGCCAACGGGGAGAACCCCGACGGCGAGAACCTCGATCCGCTGTTCGACGTCTTGCTCGAGCACATCCCGCCGCCGCAGGGCGACCCCGAGGCCCCGCTGCAGGCACTGGTGACCAACCTGGACGCCTCGGCGTTCCTGGGCCGGCTCGCGCTGATCCGCATCTACAAGGGCCGCCTCAAGAAGGGCCAGCAGGTCGCCTGGATGCGCGAGGTCGACGGCCACCCGGTGATCACGAACGCCAAGATCACCGAGCTGCTCGTCACCGAGGGTGTCGAACGCACCCCCACCGACGAAGCCGTCGCGGGCGACATCGTCGCGGTGGCCGGCATTCCCGAGATCATGATCGGCGACACCCTGGCCGATCCCGACCACGCGCACGCGCTTCCGCGCATCACCGTCGACGAGCCGGCGATCTCGGTGACCGTCGGCACCAACACCTCGCCGCTGGCCGGCAAGGTGTCCGGCCACAAGCTGACGGCGCGAATGGTCAAGAGCCGCTTGGACTCCGAACTGGTCGGCAACGTCTCGATCAAGGTCGTCGACATCGGCCGGCCGGATGCCTGGGAAGTGCAGGGCCGTGGTGAGCTGGCGCTGGCGGTGCTCGTGGAGCAGATGCGCCGCGAAGGCTTCGAGCTGACCGTCGGCAAGCCGCAGGTGGTCACCCGCACCATCGACGGCAAGCTGCACGAGCCGTTCGAAGCGATGACGATCGACTGCCCCGAGGAGTTCGTCGGCGCGATCACTCAGCTGATGGCCGCCCGCAAGGGCCGCATGGAAGAGATGGCCAACCACGCAGCCGGATGGGTGCGGATGGACTTCATCGTGCCCAGCCGCGGTCTGATCGGATTCCGCACCGACTTCCTGACGCTGACCCGCGGCACCGGCATCGCCAACGCGGTGTTCGACGGGTACCGGCCGTGGGCCGGGGAGATCCGGGCGCGGCACACCGGTTCGCTGGTGAGTGACCGCTCCGGTCAGATCACCCCGTTCGCGATGATCCAGCTCGCCGATCGTGGGCAGTTCTTCGTCGAGCCCGGGCAGGAGACCTACGAAGGCCAGGTCGTCGGAATCAACCCGCGCGCCGAGGACCTCGACATCAACATCACCCGCGAGAAGAAGCTCACCAACATGCGGTCCTCCACCGCTGACGTGATGGAGACGCTGGCCCGGCCGCTGGAACTCGGTCTCGAGCAGGCCATGGAGTTCTGCGCCGAGGACGAGTGCGTCGAGGTGACGCCGGAGATCGTGCGGGTGCGCAAGGTCGAGCTGGACGCCACCAGTCGTGCGCGGGCGAAGTCACGGGCCAAGGCCAGGGGCTGACCTGCGACCTATCGCTACTCTGAGGGGCGTGCCGACCGGACCGCGCAGCCTTCAAGCCCTGGCTGTGCTGCTGTCAGTGCTGGTCACGGCCGCCTGTACGGTCAGCCCGCCGCCGGCCCCGCAGAGCACCGAGACCACCAACGCGCCGGCGCCGCTGCCCCCCAAGGCGACCCAGATCATCATGGGCATCGACTCGATCGGCGCCGGGTTCAACCCGCATCTGCTGTCGGACCAGTCCCCGGTCAACGCGGCGATCAGCGCGCTGGTGCTGCCGAGCGCGTTCCGGCCGGTGCCCGACCCGGCGACGTCGACCGGCTCCCGCTGGGAGATGGACCCGACGCTGCTGGTCTCGGCGGAGGTGACCAACCAGAACCCGTTCACCGTCACCTACAAGATCCGTCCCGAGGCGTCGTGGACGGACAACGCCCCGATTGCGGCCGACGACTTCTGGTATCTGTGGCGCCAGATGGTCAGCCAGCCGGGCGTGGTCGACCCCGCGGGCTATGACCTGATCACCGGCGTGCAGTCGATCGAGGGCGGCAAGACCGCGGTGGTGACGTTCGCGCAGCCGTACCCGGCGTGGCGTGAGCTGTTCAACGATCTGCTGCCTGCGCACATCGTCAAGGATGTGCCGGGCGGTTTCCCGGCCGGCCTGGCCCGCGCGATGCCGGTGACCGCCGGCCAGTTCCGGGTGGACAACATCGACCCCCAGCGCGACGAGATCCTGCTGGCCCGCAACGACCGGTTCTGGGGACCGCCGGCGCACCCCGACCAGATCCTGTTCCGCCGCGCCGGGGCGCCCGCCGCACTGGCCGACTCGATCCGCAACGGCGACACCCAGGTGGCGCAGGTGCACGGCGGCGCCGCCGCATTCGCCCAGCTGTCGGCCATTCCGGATGTGCGTACCGCGCGGATCGTCACTCCGCGGGTCATGCAGCTGACGTTGCGGGCGCGCGAGTCCAAATTGTCGGATCCGGCTGTGCGCAAAGCGATTCTGGGGCTGCTCGACGTGGATCTGCTGGCCGCCGTCGGCGCCGGCAGCGACAACACCGTCACCCTGGCGCAGGCTCAGGTGCGTTCGCCGAGCGATCCGGGCTACGTGCCCACCGCGCCGCCGGCGCTGGGCAAGCAGCGGTCGCTGGAACTGCTCGAGCAGGTCGGCTTCCAGATCGACCGGACACCCACCGAGTCGCCGGTGCCGTCGCCGCCGTCGGCCGGGTCACGCACCGAGACGCCGCAGCCGGGCCCGCCGGAGATCACCCGCGGACGGGTCAGCAAGGACGGCGAGATCCTGTCGCTCGTGATCGGCGTGGCCGTCAACGACCCGACGGCGGTGGCAGTCGCCAACACCGCCGCCGATCAGTTGCGCAGTGTCGGCATCGCCGCGACCGTGCTGGCGCTGGATCCACCGGTGCTCTACGGGGAGGCGTTGGTGAACAACCGCGTCGACGCCATCGTCGGCTGGCACGCCGCGGGCGGTGACCTGGCCACCTCGCTGGCCTCGCGCTACGGCTGCCCGGCCCTGGAGGCCACGCCCGTTCCGACGGCGGCTCCGACCAGCACCACCGCCAGCCCGTCGACGACCGCCCCGACCAGCCCGCCGCCCGCGGCGACCACCATGACACCGACGAGCCCGCCGCCGCCCGCCCCCGAGTCGGGTGCGCTGGTGCAGGCGCCGTCGAACCTGACCGGAATCTGCGATCGCAGCATTCAACCCAATATCGAAGCCGCCCTTGATGGTTCGGCAAAGATCGACGACGTCATCAATCTGGTCGAACCGCGGCTCTGGAACCTGTCGACGGTCCTGCCGATCCTGCAGGACACCACGATCGTCGCGGTCGGCCCGAGCGTGCAGAATGTCAGCCTGAGCGGGGCGGTGCCGGTCGGCATCGTCGGTGACGCCGGCCGATGGGCCAAAGCCGCGCAGTAGACCGCGGTGCAGTACCCCTATGGGGCCGAGGCGGCCTTGTGCGCGCGCTTCGAACCGGCGACCCCACCCTTCTTGGCGGTGGACTTGCCGTTGTCCGCGGCGTTGGCCGGACTCGCCTTCGACGAACTGGTCGTCTTGGCCGTTCGCAGAGCCGCGCCGGCCGGCGGCGGCACGGTCGGAATCGGCCGGGTGGTCGCCCCGGGGCCGCCGATCAGGTCGCCGTAGATCGTCGTGCGCCCCTCGTTGATCTCGTTGACGAGGTCGGTGGAGGCGGTGGTGACCGCGTTCTGGATCGGGACGCGACCGGCGGCGAACGCGGCCGCGACGTCACCGGTCTGAGCCAGTGTTCCGGCGAACACCGTCGTCCCTTCGACCGCACCCGCCAGCACCGTCAGCGGGCCGGTGACGAACGCCTGGGCGGCGATGTTGACCGCGTAGTCGACGGCGTGTTTGTAGGCCGCGAACGCCCGATCCAGGGTCTCCCGCAGGGCGAATCCACCGGACGGCGTGCGCGGCGCGAGCAGCAGGCTGAAGGTGTTGGCGATCGGCACCTGGACGGCCAGCAGCGCGACGCCGAGCGCTTGGGCGACGTCTCGGCCGGCCTGCAGCGCGCCGATGAACGCGACCGGGCTGCTGATCAGCCCGTTGCCCACGCCGACCAGACCCCACCCGGTGAACGGCGCGTACGTCGGGGCGGGCGCCGGAGTGTTCGGTCCCAGACAGTAGGTGGCGCACTGCTGCGTGCTGCCGATCAGGATCGGCGTCGCGGCGAGGATGTCGCCGAGGAGGTTGATGCCGATCTGGAAGGGGATAGCGCCGACCGCCGGGACGGACAGATCGGTGAGCTGGATCCGGGGGAGGTTCACAGAGGTGACGGGCGCGCTGTGGCTGGGGATCAGCGGACTGACGGCGATGACGCCCGCCCCCGCGAGCGCGATGCTGGTCTTATAGAGCGAGTTGACAGCGGCAGGCATTTCTGGCTCCTTCGCCGAGGTGTACCGACCAGGCGAAACTTACCTGACAGCAAACTGATAAACGGCGAGTTGGCAGAAGTCGCGGGCGGTGCTTGAGCGGTCAACCAGTTCGGCCCGCGCGGGCCGGGTCAGTCGGTCGACGAGCCGGCGCTGGGGGAGTTCTTCGAGTCCCGGGCCGATCCCGCCTTCGGGCGTGTCGTGCCCGTCGCCGGCTTGCTGTCACCACTGCCCTTGGTCGGGGTCGAGGTGTCGGTGCCCGAGTCGCTGGAGTCGGTCGACTTGGTCGCGGGGGACGTCGCGGTGGTGGGCCGCAGGCTGGCTGCCGTCGGTGTCGTGGCCGTTTTGCGCGCGGAGCCGGCCTTGTTGTTCTGGCCGGACGGCGCCGGTGTCGCGGTATCGGTGGTCGGCTCGCTGGTGGCGGGTTTGGCCTCGGTCCCGGCGCTCGCGGTCGCGGAGGCGACCAGATTCTTGAGTGCGGCGGGCGGCGGGATGGCCGGCGGCCGACGCCCGTATAGGACGTCCCTGATGCCGTCGAGAATGATCAGCCCCGGGCCCCAGAACGCGCGGATCGCGGCCTTGACGGTGTCCACCGCCCCGGCGATGTCACCGTTGAGCAGATCGAGGGCAGCGGTGATGACGAATTGCGGAACGCGGATGATCACGGCCACCACGGCGTAGGCCGCCTCGACGACCTTTCCGCCCAGATATGAGGTGTCCAGGACCAGGCCGTTGAGTGCCTGCACCACGTCGGAACTGACGACTGACGTGACAAAGCCCGTGGTGGATGGGGCAGGAGTGGCATTTGCCGACTCGATGAAGCCGGAACCTATCGGGTCGGGCCGATACGCAGTTTGCTCGGGGAGGGCCGCGACCATCGAGGGCTCGGGGTTGATCGCCGAGCTGACCTCGCGGCTGATCCGATCGGCGTCCGCGGCCAGTGCGGCCAGGATCTGCGCGAGCGCAGGGCCGATGTCGGAACTCGGCAACTTCGGCGTCAGCGCGCTGAGCAGGGATTTATCGGACGGACTCAGCAGATCGGGACTGGTGGACAGCTGCGTGGTGGAGATCTGCATGTCCCTGGATGGAGGCGCGAGGGGGTTGGCCACGACCACAGTCGCCGCCACGAGTGCCACCCCTGTAGTAAGGAATGGCCCCAACGCCCGTCGCATGCCGTCTCCCTAATCCGTGTTTGCGGCACCGGCTAGGAGAACGATACCTGAGAATAGGCTGATAAGGGTAAAGACGCCGCCTGAGAATTTTTTTTAGCGAAAATTCCTGATTGCCGGGGTGCGGGCAGAAAATCCTTGTGAGCCAACCCAATTAGTACGCCCCCGTACCTTAAGGTCGGCTGAGGAAATTTGCGTACGCACAGACTGGCTAATTTCGGTGCGTCACGCCGGCGGCGCACCCGCTTTTTCGTACACCAGCCACCGCATCTCGATCGGGCGTTGATCGCGGGGAACGTCGAACACATCCTGCCCGCTGACCCATTCGGCGTACCAGCTGGTCGGCGGCCAGGTCCCGGCCGGCAGATGCTCCTTCTCGTAGTCGTGGACCGACATGTCCGACACCAGTGCCAGCGCAGACCCCGCCAGCGCCGCTGCCATCTGAGGCTGGGTGAAGATCGTGGTGTAGCACTGTTGGCCCAGCTGGAGGGCCCCGTCGTCGGGGGTGTAGTCGCGGTGCGCGACGAACGCGTTGAAGACCAGGCGACCGCCCGGGGCCAGGCACTGCGAGGCCAACTCGAAGACCCCGCGCAGCTGATCGGTCGACCGGAAGTCCGACACCACCTCCGACAGCAAAATCAAGCGGTAGTCGCGGCGCAGATCCTCCAGCGTCGCGAAGATGTCGCGCTCCAACACACGGACGGCCAGGGACTCGCTCTGCGCGGCCGCGCGGATGCTCTCGGCGAACGACGCCGTCATCTCCACCGCGTCGACCTCATGACCGCGCCGCGCCAGCGCCAACGCGTTGCGCCCGGTTCCGGCGCCCAGGTCCAGGATCGGGAAGGAGCGGGGATCGGCTGCTTCGCCGGCCAGCGCCCAGACCCGCGCGTCGGGCTCGGATCCGAACAGCGGTGGTTCGCGGGTGGCGATCCAGTTCTCGTACGCACCTTCGACCGTCCACCAGCGGCTCTTGACGTGGTAGTTCAGCACCGTTCCGACCGGGGCCGCATACGAGATGACGATCTCCGAGCGTGGTGACGCGCCGAACGCCTCGGTCAGCTGGTCGTGCAGGATGCCCCTGAGCTCATCGATCTGCTCGACGCTGAATTCGCTGCCCAACGCCGCGAACAGGTTGGCGCACATGGTCACGTACGCCTCGAGGAGGCCGGGAACGGCGGGCAGGCTGATCTCACCGGTGGCGACCGAACGCCGGAGTAGCCGGCGCGTCATGGCGCCCTGAAGCGACGGATCGGCGGTCGGGGACAGCGGCACGTTCTCCACCTGAGTCCTTCTACCCGATCCGGCGGCGGTTGTCAGTGATCGGTTTGCTCGTTCACCTGAATTTCGCGGCGGCGCGTCAGCAGACCGTCGAGCACGCTGGCGGCGCCCGCGGCGGCGGCGAAGACGATCAACAGCCACCACGGGGGACGAGCCAGCTCCCAGACGAACAGCGCGGCCCAGGCGGGCGCACCCTGGGTGACGGCCAGTACGCCCGCGGCGCAGGCCAGTGACACCGCCGGGACGCTGACCGTCACCGGTGTCCAGGTGTTGATCGCCACGGCCACCAGCGAGCCCATCGCCGCGCCGGTGGCCAGTGCGGGAGTCAGCATGCCGCCGACCGCGCCGGCGCGCAGGAACAGAGCGGTCACCAGAGGCTTGAGCAGCAGCAGGGTCCCCGCCGAAGCCAGCGTCAGCCCGGAGGCGACGCTGACCGTCAGCACGCTCTTGCCGTTGCCCGGCAGTTCGGGCCACCAGTGCGACAGCACACCGACCAGCAGCCCGGCGGCTGCGATGGCGGGGATCAGCAGCCACGAGTCGCCCACGCGGCGATCCTTGGCGTACTGCATCAGCCGGTTGAAGCCCCGGCCCACCGCGAGCGCCAGCGGGGAGATCAGGACGGCGAATCCGGTCAGCAGATAGGAGAGCTCGGGATCGGGCCAGTGCAGCGGCACCTCCAGGTGCGTGACCGGCGCGGCCACCGCGACCGCGATGCTGGAGGTGATCATCGCCGTTCCGACGGCGCGGATATTCCAGGTGCGCAGCACGATCTGGATGGCGAACAGGGCACCGCCCATCGGCACGCTGTAGACCGCCGCCAGACCTGCTCCGGCCGCGCAGCCGAGCAGGATCCTGCGATCGTCGGCGGTGAGCGCCCACCTCGAGGTGCCCAGATCGCCGAGCGCGGCGGCGAACTGGCGGGGCGCGCCCTCCCGGCCGAGCGACGCACCGGCGCCCACCAGCAGCACCTGCAGGAAGGCGTCGAGCGACAACGTGAGCCGCGGCAACGGCCGGGGAGATTCGATGGCGTCCGACAACGACGGCACCCGGGTCCGTCGCCGCAGCAGCCACCAGCCGAGGCCGGCGAGCGCCCCGCCGATCGTGGGGCCGATCGCGCGGCGCACCGGGCTCGACCCCGTCACCCCGTCCAGGAGGGTCCCGAAGCTGTAGTGGAACGTGAGGTGCTCGACGGCATGCAGCAGCAGGGTGGTCGCGGCGCCGGCGACCCCGGCCAGCAGCCCGATCGCGACGACCGCGCAGCCGAACTCCAGGTGGCGCCGGTTCACGCGCCGAATCTATGCCACCTGCGGCGGTAGGGTGGCCGACGTGGCTGAGCAGGAGACCCCGCGGTTGTTGTTCGTGCACGCACACCCGGACGACGAGACGATGAACAACGGGGTCACCATTGCGCGCTACGTGCAACGCGGCGCCGAGGTCACCGTCGTCACCTGCACCCTCGGTGAAGAGGGCGAGATCATCGACGACCGCTGGCTACGGCTCGCCGTCGACGAAGCTGATCAGTTGGGCGGCTACCGAATCGGGGAACTGACGACGGCCCTGCAGGCGCTGGGCCTGTCCGGCCCGCGGTTCCTCGGCGGCGCAGGCAAGTGGCGCGACTCGGGCATGCCCGGCACCCCGGCGCGCAAGCAGACCAAGTTCGTCGACGCCGACGTCGACGAAGCCGTCGGTCTCCTGGCCGACATCATCGACGAGCTGCGCCCGCACGTCGTCGCCACCTACGACCCCGGCGGCGGCTACGGCCACCCCGACCATGTGCAGACCCACCAGATCACCACCGCCGCGGTCGCGGCCGCGACGTGGACAGTGCCGAAGTTCTACTGGGGTGTCATCTGCGCCAGCGCTTTTCGCGACGGCGTCAACGCGCTCGGCTCCGACGATGTGTTGGCCGACTGGATCATGCCGCCCCCCGACGTCGAATTCGGATTCCCCGACGACAAGATCACCGCGATCGTCGAGGCGCCCGAGCACGTCGAAGCCAAGGTCGATGCGATCGCCGCCCACGCCACGCAGATGCTGGTCGGTCCGACCAGGCGGGCGTTCACGCTGTCCAACAAGCTCGTGCTGCCGGTGCTGGCCGCCGAACACTATGTGCTCGTCGAGGGCACGGCGGGTCCGACCAACGAGTCCGGTTGGGAGACCGACCTTCTCGGTGGACTCGGCTTCGGGCACTAGGTTGACGCCATCTCCACCCCGGCCAGGGTCGCCGGTAGGTCCGGGCCGCACGGTGGTGCTCGCCCTGCTGGCCGTCGACGGTGTCCTCTCGGCGGTCGCCGGCTCGCTGTTCCTGCCGCTCTATGTCGGTGTGGTGCCGCTGCCGATCAGTGCGCTGGCCAGCGGTCTGGTGAACCTCGCCCTGGTGTGGGCGGCCGCCTACTGGACGGACTCCGACCGGCTTGCCGCGCTACCGCTGATGACATGGCTGGTCACGGTCGCCGCGCTGACCCTGGGCGGGCCGGGCGGTGACATCGTCTTCGGCGGCCCGGGACTGATGGCCTACTCGGTGCTGATCTTCCTGGCATTGGGAGCGGCACCGCCCGCGGTGTTCCTGTGGCGGCGCACCCGCTAGCTGTACTCGGTTAGGACGTTGGTGTCAGTCTGCTGATCGGTGGTTGGCCTCCGATAGCTGAGTGGCGTCGTTGATTGTTGTAGTCCTCGAGCCACGGGGCAAGGGCGGCAGTGCGGGCGGCGTTGGTGGTGAATATCTGCCGGTAGGCCCATTCGGTCTGCAGTGTGCGGTTGTAGCGCTCCACCTTTCCGTTTTGCCAGGGGCAGTGCGGCTTGATGAAGACGTGTTTGGCGCCCAGGTTTGCGATGACTGCGGCGACATCGGCGGAACGCCGATAGCTCCAGTGGTTGTCGGTGATGACTCGCTCGATGGTCGAGATCCCGTGGGTTCTGAAGTACTCGGCGGCTCTGGCCAGAAACCCACCGCAGGTCGCGCCCTTTTCGTCGGGCAAGATCTCTGAGTACGCCAGCCGCGAATGGTCGTCGACAGCGGAGTGCACGTAGTCGAACCCGATGCGCGCGTTCTTACGGGCGGCGGTGTCGCCCATCTTTTTGCCGTGTGCCTTCCAGCCACCCCCGTCGGGGATGCGCCCAATCTTCTTGACGTCCATGTGAATCAGTTCGCCGGGGTGCGCCCGCTCGTAGCGCACCGCGGTTGTCTTCGATGCCCGGATTACCTCACCGGTCAGCGGGTCACAATCCCGCAGATACGGCATCTGGCGACGGCGCAAGATCGCCGACACCGTCCGGGCCGGCAGACCCAACTCGGCGGCGATCCAGTCCTGACCCCGCCTGCTGGTGCGGCGCAGCTCTATCACCGCATCTTCAACCACAGATGGTGTGCGACGTGGGCATCGACGCGGTCGTGAGGACCGATCCGACAGGCCGGCAAAGCCTTCAGCGTGGAACCGGCGAACCCACCGGTGAGCGCACTGGCGAGAAACTCCCAGTTCGGCGGCGACATGAGACACCGGACGGTGTCCCTCAACGATCCGCTCAACGAGCAGCAGACGACCATGAACGGTCAAACGGGCATTAGCGTGGGACACGAGGACCTCCGTGGACTGGTGAAGACGTCAGACATCTCCACTAAGCCCGGAGGCCCTCCCTACAGCAATAGCGATCCGTCACCAATGTCTAAGCCGAGTACAGCTAGCTGTTGCCCTTCGCGGCTTTGCTCCGCGCCGAACCGGCCGTCGACTTCTTGGCGCCGGGGGACGTGCCCGACTTGGCCGAGCCGCCCTTGTCCGAGCCCGGGCTGCTGCCGGCCTTGGCGGACTTGTTGGTGCTGACGGCCTTCGGGGTGGGCGCGTCCTGCGATGCGGTGGTGTCGGTGACCGCTTGCGCGGTGACCGTGGTGTCGTCGGCGGCATCGGCCGTCTGGGTGACCGCCTGCGGACGGCCGGAGTGGGCGAGGCCGGACTTGGCGGTCGCTGTTTCGGTCTTCTGCTCGACGGCGGCGCCGGCACTCGCGGCCGCGGCGGGAGTCTTGAGTGCGGCGAACGGCAGCGGCGGCAACGGAGGCAGGGGGAACGGGAACCACTGCAGGCTCCAGAAGTACGCGACCTCCTGGGTGCCGACCACTCCCAGGCTGCTCACGGTGGTCTGGGCGATTGCGGTCAGCCCGTCCCGCCAGACGGTCGGGTTCCAGAAATCGTTGACCACCGGATCCAGGAAGTCGTAGACGAAGCTGTTGGCCACCGGGATCGTGAAGTTGGGATACCAGATGTAGATCTGGTCACTGATGAGATAGCCGAACGGGATCCATCCGAGTAAATACGGGCTCAGCTCCAGGGCGAAATAATTGCCCCAGTAAAGGATCCACTGATACGCCGCGTCTATCGCGTCCGAGGCGGTGTTGTTCGCCTGCGCCGTCTTGTGAGCTCCCGGCTGGGCGGGGGCGGCAGCGACGTCGGGCGCGCCGATGGTCGCTGCGGCGGCATTGACCTGGTTGACCAGCGGCTGAACCGCAGCCGAGAGGCGGACGGAGTCCAGCGACATGGCTGTCGGCGCCGACGGCTGCACGGGAGTCAGGGCCACGGCGCCGACGACTGCCGCCGCTATCCCAGCGGTCAGATATGAACGGACGGACACGGTCATGGCGAACCCCCTGCTTCAGGCACAGCTAATACTGACAACTTACGTTGCGCGCGCGTAAGTGTTACAGATTTTCGGGCCATGTCCCGGTCACTGAGCGGGGCCGACGGGCAAGGCCGCGCGGCCACGTGCGAGGACTACTGTGTGCAGCATGTCAGTCGCCGGAGTTTCAGATTGTGGGACGTGCGGATGATTTCGCTGCTGTCGACGGTTACCGGGGAGTGGCCCTGAACTCGCAGCCAAGTAGCCCGTTGCCCACACCGGTGGTTCCGCAGCGGTCTGATGCTCCATCACCCGCTGCGCTGAGGCGCGTCCTGCGTCGAGCCCGGGACGGTGTCGCCCTCAACGTCGACGAGGCGGCCATCGCCATGACCGCCCGCGGTGAGGACCTCGCCGACCTGTGCGCCAGCGCGGCCCGGGTCCGCGACGCCGGGCTGGACTCCGCCGGCCGCCGGGGCCCGGGTGGGCGCCTGCCGGTCACCTATTCGCGCAAGGTGTTCATCCCGGTGACCCATCTGTGCCGCGACACCTGCCATTACTGCACCTTCGTGACGGTGCCGGGCAAGCTGCGTGCCGAGGGCAAGGGCATGTTCATGGAGCCCGACGAGATCCTCGACGTGGCACGTCGAGGCGCGGAATTAGGCTGCAAGGAAGCTCTTTTCACCCTTGGCGATCGTCCCGAGGCACGCTGGGACGAGGCCAAGCAGTGGCTGGACGAGCGCGGCTACGACTCCACCTTGGATTACGTGCGCGCCATGGCGATCCGAGTGCTCGAAGAAACCGGCCTGCTGCCGCACCTGAATCCCGGGGTGATGAGCTGGACCGAGCTGTCCCGGCTGAAGCCGGTGGCCCCGTCGATGGGCATGATGCTCGAGACGACGTCGCGGCGACTGTTCGAGACCAAGGGGCTGGCGCACTACGGCAGCCCGGACAAGGATCCCGTGGTGCGGCTGCGCACGCTGGACGACGCGGGCCGGCTGTCCATCCCCTTCACCACCGGCCTGCTGGTCGGGATCGGGGAGACGCTGACCGAGCGCGCCGAGACCATGCATGCGATCCGGCGATCGCACAAGGAGTTCGGGCACGTCCAGGAAGTGATCGTGCAGAACTTCCGGGCCAAGGACCACACCGCGATGGCGTCGGTGCCGGATGCGGGCATCGACGACTTCCTGGCCACCATCGCTGTCAGTCGCCTGGTGCTCGGCCCGAAGATGCGCATCCAGGCGCCCCCGAATCTGGTGTCGCGGGAGGAATGCCTGGCGCTGGTCGGGGCCGGTGTCGACGACTGGGGTGGGGTGTCGCCGCTGACACCCGATCACGTCAACCCGGAGCGGCCGTGGCCCGCCCTGGACGAGCTGGCCGACGTGACTGCCGCGGCGGGTTACGAACTGGTGGAACGTCTGACCGCGCAGCCGTCCTACGTGCAGGCGGGCGCGGCGTGGATCGATCCCCGGGTGCGCGGACATGTGGATGCGCTGGCCGATCCGGACACCGGATGGGCGCTGGACACCAAGCCGGTGGGCCGGCCCTGGCAGGAACCCGACGAGGCGTCGGAGTCCTTGGGCCGCACCGATCTTCATTCGGCCATCGACACCGAGGGCCGGTTGACCGAGACCCGCAGCGATCTGGGCAGTGCGTTCGGGGACTGGGAGTCCATCCGGGAGAAGGTATCCGAGCTGGCGGCCCGCGCGCCGGAGCGCATCGACACCGACGTGCTGGCGGCTCTGCGGGCGGCTGAACGCAACCCGGGCGGCTGCAGTGACGACGAATACCTGGCCCTGGCCACCGCCGACGGTCCGGCGATGGATGCGGTTGCCGCCCTTGCTGATTCGCTGCGCCGCGACGCGGTCGGCGATGACGTGACGTTCGTGGTGAACCGCAACATCAACTTCACCAACATCTGCTACACCGGCTGCCGGTTCTGCGCGTTCGCCCAGCGCAAGGGCGACGCCGACGCGTACTCGCTGTCCACCTCCGAGGTCGCCGACCGCGCCTGGGAAGCGCACGTCGCCGGAGCCACCGAGGTGTGCATGCAGGGCGGGATCGACCCCGAACTGCCGGTCACCGGCTACGCGGATCTGGTGCGGGCGGTCAAGGCGCGGGTGCCGTCGATGCACGTCCATGCCTTCTCGCCGATGGAGATCGCCAACGGCGTGACCCGCAGCGGCCTCTCGGTGCGCGAATGGCTGACCTCGCTGCGCGAGGCCGGGCTCGGCTCCATCCCCGGCACCGCCGCGGAGATCCTCGATGACGAGGTGCGCTGGGTGCTGACCAAAGGCAAACTGCCCACCTCGGAGTGGATCGACGTGGTGACCACCGCGCACGAGGTGGGGCTGCGTTCGAGCTCGACGATGATGTACGGACACGTCGACACCCCCAAGCATTGGGTGGGGCACCTCAATGTGCTGCGAGGCATCCAGGACCGCACCGGCGGGTTCACCGAGTTCGTGCCGCTGCCGTTCGTGCACCAGTCATCGCCGTTGTACCTGGCGGGCGGCGCCCGGCCGGGCCCGACGCACCGGGACAACCGTGCGGTGCACGCCCTGGCGCGAATCATGCTGCACGGCAGGATCTCTCACATCCAGACGTCGTGGGTGAAACTGGGTATCGAGCGCACGCAGGTGATGCTGCAGGGCGGCGCCAATGACCTGGGTGGAACGCTGATGGAGGAGACCATCTCCCGGATGGCCGGCTCGGAGAACGGCTCGGCGAAGTCCGCGGAGGAGTTGATGGCCATCGCCGCGGGCATCGGCCGCCCGGCACGTCAACGCACGACGACCTACACCGACCTGGCGGCCTGAGCTCAGACTCCCAAGTCCTGCGCCTTCAGCCAGCTCAGTGCGATGTCGGCGACCTCCGGCCAGCCGTGGTCGACGGTCAGGGAGTGGCCCTTTCCGTCGAACTCGTGAAAGTCGGTGACAGCGGGCGACTTCGCGTACCGCTTGTAGGCGCCCCGCGCGGTGACCAGGGGCACCGTGTGGTCCTCGGTGCCACCGGTGATCAGCAGCGGCCCGCGCCCGGTGTTCGCGGTGTCCGCGGTGGCGGCCGAGTTCGGCACGAAGTTGGCCGTCCCCACTTCGAAGAGTGGCTTGCACGGTGACGGAGTCGCCCACTGTTCCCACAGCGCATCGGATTCCGTCGCGCTCAGCGCATTGCCGAAACCGTAACGCCATTGACCGCGGGTCAGCCCTTTGGCGCGGCCGTGGTTGAGCGGGTTACCCAGCACCGGGAACGCCGAGCGCAATTGCGCCAGCGGCAGCGCCCGGATGCCCTTGATCGGAGCAGGATTGATGGCGACCGCGGCGGCCAGCTTGTTCTGGCCGAGTAGCAGTTGGGCGATCAGACCCCCGAACGAGTGCCCGACCGCGATGGGCGGGGTATCGAACTGCTCGACGATCGCCGCGAAGTGATCGGTGATCTGACGCAAGCCGAATCCGGCTTGCGCGGTAGGGTTTTCGCGGGTGGCGGCTACTGTCTCTGCTTCACCGGGCCACCGCGGCGCGATCGCGTGGTGACCTTCGTGGGCGAACCGTTCGATCCAGGGCTGCCACGAGGTGTGCGATACCCACAGTCCGTGGATGAAGACGATGTTGGTCATGGGCACAACGTATGTGGGCGCTGTTTACTACCAGTGGATCATCAGTGAAGCGGTTGGCTGGTGGCAGCGTCGCGCAGCGAGTGACCGAACTGCGTGCTCAAGAAAGTGCGGGCCCGGGCCTCGGGCCAACCCAGCACCGTGACGGTGAAGTGGTATCCGTTCTGCGGGCCGTAGTGGTAGAGGGTGATGTCGGCGAAGTCCTCGTCGGTGAACGAGGCGGGGAAGTCGCCCAGAGTGCGCACCTTGCGCGCGATTTCGTAGAGCGCACCGCGATGCCGCGCCGTCGCCTGCCCCAACGATTCGGCGGCCGCCTCGTCATGGACGGCTGTCGCGAGAACCAGTTGCACGATGTCGTCGTAGCGGCGCCAGAACTCCAGGTAGGAGTCGGACAACACGGTAGCCACGTCGGCGAGTGACTCGGCGCGCTCGACCTGGACGAGGGTGTCCTTCACCAGCTCCGAGGTTGTCCACATGTCCATCAGGGTGCGGAGCAGGCCCTGCTTGCCGCCGCATTGCTGATACACCGTTCCCGCGGACACCCGGCTGGCCGCGGCGATGTCGTTGATCGTGGTCGCGTAATACCCACGCTCGGCGAAGAGGGTGCGCGCAGCCGAGACCACCGCCTCGCGGGTCTGTTCGGCGTATTCGTCGCGTCGTGAGCGGGGACGCTCTGCCGGCTGCTCGGTCATGCGGGGAGCCGTCGTGCTGTCATATCGGGCCACATCGTAACAATGAAGTGTAGGTCCATTGATGGAACACTCGGTGAATTGGTTGTTGATCGTCTACACTCGCTGTAGTGTCACTTCAGTGACGTCGATGGTCTAATCGCGCACTGTCCGACGGTCAGGGGTCGCAGGTGATTGCAGGAGCTTCCTCATCCGGCGTGGATGACCAGCTGCTGCGGTTGCAGATCCTGGGCCCGCTGCGGGTGTGGCGCGGCCAGGCCGAACTGGACGCCGGACCGCGTCAACAACTCTGTCTCCTCGCGGTGCTGCTCGGGCGGGCCGGGGAGCCCGTGAGCACCGGTGCGCTGATCGATCTGATCTGGGGCGAACACGCGCCGGACAGCGCGCTCAACGTCATTCACAAGTACGTGGGGGCGCTGCGCCGCGTCTTCGAACCATCGCTGCCGGCGCGGAGTTCCGGAGCACATCTGTTCCGGCGCCGCAACGGCTACATGTTCATGCCCGGATCGGCTGTCCTGGACCTGACCGAATTCCAGCAGTGCGTCGACGTCGCA
This sequence comes from Mycobacterium sp. ELW1, assembly GCF_008329905.1. Taxonomy (NCBI): domain Bacteria; kingdom Bacillati; phylum Actinomycetota; class Actinomycetes; order Mycobacteriales; family Mycobacteriaceae; genus Mycobacterium; species Mycobacterium sp. ELW1. Next base: position 1,565,819 of record NZ_CP032155.1, read on the forward strand.
CGGCGCGCTGTCGGGCAGCGGCAACCCGAGGTCGCCCTGGGACATTACGAACAGGCGCTGGCCCTGTGGAAAGGTGCCGCCGGCGACGGCCTGGACTACACATCCTCGGCGGCCCCGATATTCGCCGAACTCAACAACCGGTTCTTCGACGCCTGTGTGGCCGCAGCCGAACTGGCGCTATCGCTGTCCCTGCCGCAGCGGATCGCCGTGCCCCTGCGCCTCGCCGCCGCGATGGCGCCACTGAATGAGCCGGTGCATGCTGCCCTCATCTCGGTCTTGGCGGCCGACGGGCAACAAGCGGAGGCGCTCAACCTGTTTCGCGTCACCCGCCGGCGACTCGCCGATGAACTCGGTATCGAGCCGGGTCAGACGCTGCATCGTGCCCATCAGCGGGTGCTGCGTCAACAACCGGTGTGTGCCGAAACGCTCGTTGCCCAGTCGCCGGCGGTCATCGGCGCAATAGCGCGGACCGCGGGTTTTGTCGGTCGCTTTCGAGAGGCGGCAGCCGTCGCCGAATCGGTGAATGGTGCGATCGCGCGCGGCACAGGACTGGTGCTCGTGGAGGGTGAACCCGGAATCGGCAAAACGCGTCTACTGGAAGAGATTTGCGCCACCGCCGGGCAGCACGCGCTGATCGCGTGGGGTGACAGTCCACCGTCGGCCGGCACTCCGGCGATGTGGCCGTGGGTCCAGGCACTCAACGCAGTTGTGGCGGCACTTCCTGAGGAGGCGCGGCACCGCTGGCGCGCCGGGGAGATCGGCCACCTTCTGGATTCGGCTTCTGACGCGTTGCCGCCCCTGTTGCCCGACAGCGGGGCGCGGTTCCGTCTGTTCGAGCGGGTGACCGCGCTGATGGGGGAGTCCGCGGCTGCACGACCTGTCGTGCTGGTCATCGACGATCTGCACTGGGCTGACCGGCCCTCGCTGGAACTGTTCGCGCACTTGGCATCCAGACTTCCCGACGGTGTTGCACTCGTCGGCGCGCTGCGAGATAAAGCGCCCGCACCGCGCGCCGACCTCACCCGGATGCTCGCCCTCGTCAGTCGCGTGCCAGGTGTGCGGCGAATCCGGCTGGAACCCCTGACCCCGTCTGATGTCGCCGATCTGATCCGGATCGAGATCGGGCGAGAGCCCAGTGCCAGTGCGGCCGGCAGCATCCATCGGCGCACGGTGGGCAACCCGTTCTTCGTGCGGGAGTTGTCACGGCTGCTGGCCCACCGTGAGACGGCGGTCGGTGACAGCGCGGGCAGCGCGGAAGTGCCTGCCACGGTGCGCGACATCGTTCACGATCGGATCACCCACGTCGCCGACACCGACAGGGTCCTGCTGTTCACCGCTGCGTTGATCGGCCGCGACGTCGACCTCCGGGTGCTTGCCCACGCCGCGGGCCTCGATGCCGGGGACTGCCTCGACTGCCTCGAACCGTTGGACGAACTCGGCATTCTTGCCGCCACTGCAGATCCGTTCCAGTTCCGGTTCGTCCACGACCTGGTGCGGGAAGCGGTTGTCGAGCTCATTCCCGCACACCGCACCAGTCGCATGCATGCCCGCATTGCCGATGCGCTGCAAGCCTTTTCGGGGGAAGGCGAAGTACTGCTGGAGCGCCTCGCCCACCACCTGTGGGCCGCAGGGCCCTGCGTGGAACCGGATCGGACAGCAGACGCGCTCATGCAGGCCGCCCGGCGCGCGGTGAACAAGTGCGCATTCGAAGCGGCCGAGCACCACCTCTGCGCGGCCATCGAGTTGTCCAGGCAGGCCGGCGCGCCGGAAGTGGAGCTCGCTGCCCTGACCCAGCTCACCGCGATGGTGGGCATGCAGTCGATGTACGGCGCGCACGGATTGCGGGACATGCTGGAACGTGCGGAGCGGCTGGCGGTCGGGCTCGGACGGGAGCGCGATGCCGCCGGGTTTCTCTATTCACGGTGGGCGGCTCATGCGCAGGCGATCGAGCTCGATGTCGCTCGCCCCCTGGCACAGCGGCTACTCGAACGAGGGTGTGCGTCCGCTGATCCCGTGGTGCGCTCGTACGGCTTCCAGGCCGGGGGCATCCAGCAATGGAATGCCGGCCACATCGGTGAAGCATTCCGTTATCTCGTGCGCTGCAGGCAGTCGTTGCTCGACGAACTCCGCAACGACGAGGACCCGGTGTGCCGGGATCTGCACTGGCTGATGACGGGAATGCTGGCGGAGACCACTGCGCTGCACGGCGATATCGACTCGGCGAAAGAGCTGTTCGACGTTCTCGAGTCCGCCGCGGGCGCGGAACCGTACTTGATCACCGTGTGGGCGGCAATGGTGTGCCGGACCGCAGTGCTTGCCGGCGACCCGCACTGGGCGCTGCAGGTGGTGGCGCGCGGCCTCGAAGTGGACCCGGGCTTCAACTTCGTGTTTCTCGGGACGTATCAGAGATTGGCCGGCTGCTGGGCGGCGGCGATGACCGGTGATCGACCCGTCGATGCCGCCGCGCGCGACGCCGAGGCGCTCATCGCGGCGAACCTGCTGGATCCGCCGCGTTCCTGTGTGGCGACCTGGTGTGCGCTCGTGGCCGAAATGTGGCTTGATGCAGGCGAATCCGACCTTGCCGCGACCGCACTCGAGCGGGCCGAGCAACATATGCGTGACCACGGCCAGCGGTACGCGGAGGGGCTTGTACTTCTGATGCGCGCGCGGTTGACGCACGCCCGCGGGGCGCCGTCGGCTCAGGTGCGGGTAGCGGCGCAGCACGCCCGAGCGGTATCGGTTGACCGTGAGGCGCATCTGTTCGCCAGGCGAGCCGAGGCGTTTCTCGCCGAGCTCGATTCAGCCGCCATGCAACGCGCGGTCTGAGCGCCTGCAGTCCATTGCCAGTCCATTAGGTGTCAACAAGGACCACCTAACTTGGCAGGCAATCCCGACTACAGGAGCCTGCCATGAGTCTTGTCCGGTATCACACCGCCACGATCGACGGTATCGACGTCTTCTATCGCGAAGCCGGCGACCCCGCCAACCCCACGATCCTTCTGCTGCACGGGTTTCCGTCGAGTTCGCACATGTTCCGCAACCTGATGGTGTCGCTGGCCGATTCCTATCACCTCGTGGCGCCGGACCATGTCGGTTTCGGCCAGTCGTCGATGCCGACGATCCACGAATTCGACTACAGCTTCGACAACCTGACCGCGGTGACCGAGAAGCTGATCGCCCGGCTGGGCCTGGAACGTTTCGCCATCTACATCCACGACTACGGCGCACCGATCGGCCTGCGGATCGCCAGCGCGGCTCCGGAGCGGATCACCGCGATCATCACGCAGAGCGGTAACGCCTATCTGGAGGGCTTCACGCCCTTCTGGGACATTCTGTTCGCCCATGCCAAGGACCGCGCCGCCAATGAGCGCGGCGTTCGCGAATACTTCACCGCGAGCAAGACGTACTGGCAGTACACCCACGGCGTACCCCAGGATCGCCTGGACCGCATCGCACCCGAAGCGTGGCAACTCGATCAGGCCGGGCTGGACCGGAAAGGCAACGACGAGGTCCAGCTGCAACTGTTCTGGGACTACCAGTTCAACCTCGACGGGTACCCGGGATTCCAGGAGTACTTCCGCACCCATCAGCCTCCGCTGCTGGTCACCTGGGGCCGCAACGACGAGATATTCGGTGCCGCAGGGGCCGAGGCGTTCCGGCGCGACCTGCCCGACGGGGAGTTTCACCTTCTCGACGGCGGCCACTTCGCGCTGGAGACACACGGTGAGGAAATCAGCGGATACATCCGGGAGTTTTTGGGCAAGGTGACCGGGTAGGTCCGGTCAGAGGTTTGCGGTGAGGAAAGTGCGGATCAACGGCAGCGCTTCGTCGAGCGCACTTTCCAACAAGAAGTGACCGCCGTCGATCAGATGGATCTCGGCGTTGGGCAAGTCGACCGTGAATGCTGCGGCGCCGTGTGGGCCGAACACCGGATCGTTGCGACCCCAGACCGCGAGGAGCGGGACGCCGGACGCGCGAAAGTACTCGTGGACAGCGGCATACAGCGGGGGATTGCTGGCATAGTCGCGGAACAGTGCGAGCTGGATGAGGTCGTTTCCCGGCCGGGACAGCCGCGCGTAATCGGTGATCCAGGTGGTCGGATCGACCAACGTCTCGTCGGCGACTCCGGCCAGATATTGCCAGCGAGTCATGTCCAGCGTCAGCGCCTGGCGGACCCCCGACTCGGTCTGCGGATTCTGATGCGCCCAGTAGGCCCACACCACCCTGAAGAAATCGGGTTGGAAGCCCTCCTGGTAGGCGTTGCCGTTCTGGGTGATGATCGCCGCGATCGACGCCGGATCGCGGAGTGCCAGCCGCCAGCCGATCGGCGCGCCGTAGTCGTGGACGTACATCGCGTAGCGGTGCACACCCAGGTGACGCAACAGTCCGGCGGTCAGGTCGGTGAGTGCGTCGAACGTGTAGGTGAATTCGCCGACCGGCGGGTCGTCGGAGAGGCCGAACCCCAGATGGTCCGGGGCGATCAGGTGCCAGCGGTCGGCCAGCAGCGGCAAGAGGTTGCGAAACATCGACGAACTGGCCGGAAAGCCGTGCAGCAGGAGGAGAATCGGCGCACCGACTGGACCCGCCTCCCGGTAGAAGATCCGGTACCCGTCGATGACCGCGAAACGATGGTGGATGGCGGGCATACCGCGGATGCTACGAACGCTCAGTTGACGATCACTGGATCGGCGGCTGCACGCTCCGGTGCCGCTGCATACCGCTGCCGGCATAATCGCCCGGTGTGCTGCCGTACCGGCGGCAGAACTCCTTGATGAAGTGCGAGACGCTGCGGTACCCGACCGCGCCGGCCACCGCGGATACCCCGAGGCCGGGGTCGGCGAGAAGATCCTTCGCCAAGTCGAGACGACGGTCCTTGATGTACTGGTAGGGCGGTCGGCCGGTGGCGTCGCGGAACGCGCGGGAGAACGCCGAGGGACTCATGTTGACGCGGGTGGCCAAGGACTCGACAGACAACGGCTCGGTGAGATGATCCGAGATATGGCCCAGGGCCGCGGCAATGGGGTTACGCCGCAACTCCTCCGTGGCGAGGCGCACGAGCCGCAAACGCTGCTGACGTTGTAGCAGCCGGTACACCAGTTCATTCATCCGAAGTGGGGCCAGGACACGGCGATCGCAGCCCGTGGACAGCGACGTCAGGAAACCGACCGCCGCCACCATCAACTGGCCGTCGAGTGCTGACACCGATGGTGCATCGTTCAGATCTTGTCGTTCCCGGGCAACGCTGAGCGGGTACATGCTCGACGAGATCGACCGAGTCAGATGTGGATCGATGCGTAGGGAGCAGTACAAGACGGGGTGCCGCACCGATGACGCCGTGATTTTCACATCTACGTTCGAGCCTGCGCCGGTGATGAGGTATGCGGGCTGAGAGTCAATGCGCCGTCCGCAGACATGGGTGGTCGCACCGTTGGCCTGCGCGACGAATCCGACTGATAGTGAATCAAACTCGTACCGAAGGCGTCCCGGGGCGCAGCGGCGGTCAACCGTCAGCCCGGGCCAGGCGTCGACACCGTTGGGTCCCGGCGCGGACGCAAGTTCGGACAGTGTGGTGAGGAATCGGTCGTGGTCTGCCAGAGGTGATGCGCCGGAGGGCGAGTACTGAGTGGGTTCACTGAGTGTCACGACGCGCTCCTGTCTTGCCGAGCGGCCTTACTCGAACACGATGACTGCACGGCCGACGATGTCTCCGCGCCCCAAAGCGTCGAGGGTCTCGTTGATGTCGCTGAGGTTGGTCGGGGTCACGTGGTGTTTGATCGCGCCCTGCTTGGCCGGGGCCAGCACCTCGGTGAGGTCGTTATGGTTGCCCCAGAACGAGCCGAGGTAAGACTTTTCTCCGCTGACGAAGGGAAACAGCGGCAATTCGACGCGTTGGCCCATCAGGCCGACCTGAGCCAGCGCACCCTCGGTCCCTAGAATGGCCGCCGCGAGGCCGAGGGATTCCGCCGATCCGGCGCAGTCGAGTACGGCGTCGACCGTGCGTCGGCCGGTCAGCGACTCGAGCTCGTCCTGCACGGCCTCGGCCGACTTGTCTCGGACGTTGACGGTGTGATCGGCGCCGTTTTCGGTTGCTACGGCCAGTTTTTCATCGCTGCGGGCGAATCCCAGCACCGTGGCTCCGGCGCCGAGCAATTTGGCGTACTGAACGCCGTAGCTGCCCAGACCGCCGATGCCGTTGATGACGACCGTGCGACCCGCGCCGAGCTTTCCCGCTCGGGCAAGCTTTTTCGTCGCGCGGTACGGCGTGAGTCCGGCGTCGGTCAATGGCGCAAGGAACGCGGGGTTGACGTCGCGCTGGTCGCCGACGGAGATGACGTGATCGAAGGGCGCCACCATGTACTCGGCGAATCCGCCGTTGGGGCCGAAGCCCACGAGTTGTCCGTTGCTGCACAGTTGTTCGTTGCCTTCGTGGCACTGCCGACAGGTGCCGTCGCCCCAGTTCGGGTTGACAATCACGAGATCACCCTCGGCGAGACCGGATGCGTCGGGGACCTCGGCGCCCAATGCGGCGATGTGGCCACAGATCTCGTGTCCGGGGGTGAACGGCAACTCGACCGGGAGCCCTTCGCGGAAATAGCCGTCCAGCAGTTGGTAGTCGCTGCGGCACATCCCGGTGGCGGCGACCTTGAGCAGCACCTCGCGGGGGCCGGCCTCGGGCACGGGGATCTCGTCGAGGTGTAGCGGCTTGTTGAATTCGTGGATGCGTGCGGCGAGCATGCCGCCGAAGCTAACGAGACGCTATGGACGATCAGTGGACAAGCACTGGATGTAGCGCGTTCGTCGTGGATCGTTGTCCCTTCCGGCCCGATCCGTACCGGGGGTGGGCCTGCCACGCGCCCGTCGTGTTCGGCTGATGCCGACAGCCGGCAACCGCAGCCAGAGGAGATGCATCCATGAGCGTCCCGTACGTTTTGTTCGTCGCGACCAACGCGGCCGTCATCGGGCCGAACAATCGAGCCACCGGCTTCTTCTTTCCGGAGATCGCCCATCCGTTCCAGGAGCTGGACAAAAAGGGTATCGCCGTCGAGTTCGCCACGCCGTTGGGCGGAAAACCGCCGGAGGACGGCTTCGATGAGTCCGATGACACCCAGACCTCGTTCCTGGAAACGAAGGCATATCGGCGGCTTTCACGAAGTCGGAGGCTGTCCGAGGTCGACGTGCTCGACTATGACGCGGTGTTCTTTCCGGGTGGGCTCGGTCCGATGGTCGACATCACCGGCAACCCCGAGGTGCAGGACACTGTGCGCCGCGCATGGGATGCGGGGCTGATCGTCTCGGCGGTCTGCCACGGACCCGCGGCATTCCTGGGTGTCACCATCGACGACGGGACCCCGTTGGTTCGCGGCCGCAGGTTGACCTCGTTCTCGGACGCCGAAGAGAACGGGTACGCCGACAAGGACGTACCGTTCGATCTGGAGGCGGCCTTGCGAGAGGAGGGCGCTCTCTACGAGGCCACCGACCCGTGGCATCCCCACCTTGTCGTCGACGGGCGATTGATTACCGGGCAGAACCCGCAATCCGGCACCGTGATCGGCCAAGCTCTGGCGGATGCGTTGAAGCGGATCTGATGGAGTCCTCCACGGCGGTGGTGGTGATCGCACGCTGGGACACGACAGAAGCAGACCTCGAGAACCTGTTGACCCAGATTGCCGCATTGGGCGCGCTATCCCTCGCCGAACCCGGCTGCCTGGGGTACGAGGCTTTTCAGGATGCGGATGAGCCCACCTCACTGCTGCTCATCGAGCGCTATCGCGACGAGGAATCTCAGGTGGCACATGTGTCCTCACCGCATTATCAGGAATATGTGGTGGAACGGATCCGCCCCCTGCTGACGTCACGGCAGGTGGAGATCAAGCGAGTCCGAAAACTGGTGTAAGAGAACGAACGCATGAAACGGGTGGTGGGATCGAATCCGCTGCAACCACAGGTGCCGCTGTGGGTCGGGGAGTGCAATCGAAACGTCCGACGGTGTCGGCACGATCAGCGCGGGTATGGCTGGTTAATATACGAAACGTCTAGTATCAGTAACCACTCGCAACACCTGTTCGAACCGGTACTCCGATGGACGACAAGTTAGGGCACACTGAGTCGGCCATCCGGTCACCGGCATCGGATACTAGGCGTTCCCAGCAGCCCTGCAGACATACAGCCCCCGATTAGAGCAGACCGAGGAGAACCTCAAGTGACGTACACGATCGCCGAGCCCTGCGTCGACATCAAGGACAAGGCATGTATCGAAGAGTGCCCGGTCGACTGCATCTATGAGGGTGCGCGCATGCTGTACATCCACCCCGACGAGTGCGTCGACTGCGGCGCGTGCGAACCGGTCTGCCCCGTCGAGGCGATCTACTACGAGGACGACGTCCCGGATCAGTGGGCGTCCTACACCCAGATCAACGCTGACTTCTTCGCTGAGCTGGGTTCGCCGGGCGGTGCCTCCAAGGTCGGCCAGACCGACAACGACCCGCAGGTGGTCAAGGACCTGCCGCCGAAGGAAGAGGCCTGACGGCTCCCGTCCCGTTGCGCGCGCGGCGTCGTCCGGTTTCTGAGGCGCTGCCGGTTTTCCCGTGGGACACCCTCGCTGAGGTGACGGCGACCGCGCGGGCTCACCCGGGCGGCATCGTCGACCTTTCCGTGGGTACACCGGTCGATCCGGTGGCCCCGGTGATCCGGGAGGCTTTGGCTGCGGCCAGCGCGGCACCGGGATATCCGACGACGGCGGGGACGCCCGCGCTGCGGGCCTCGGCGGTGGCCGCGCTGCACCGGCGCTACGGCATCACCGAACTACCGGAGCACGCCGTCCTGCCGGTGATCGGCACCAAGGAACTCATCGCGTGGCTGCCGACCCTGCTGGGCCTGGGCGCCGACGATCTGGTCGTCGTTCCCGAGCTGGCCTACCCGACTTATGACGTGGCCGCGCGGCTGGCCCACGCCAGGGTGATGGCGGCCGACTCGGTGACCCAGCTCGGTCCCGAGTCGCCCGCGGTGTTGTTCATCAACTCGCCGAGCAACCCGACCGGCAAGGTCCTGGGCCGCGACCATCTGCGCAAGGTCGTCGAATGGGCCCGCGAACGCGGCACGCTCGTGGTGTCCGACGAGTGCTATCTGGGCCTGGCCTGGGAGGAAGAGCCGACGTCGGTTCTGCATCCGTCGGTCAGCGGCGGCGACCACACCGGCCTGCTGGCGGTGCACTCGCTGTCGAAGAGCTCGTCGCTGGCGGGGTATCGCGCGGGGTTCGTCGCCGGTGACCCCGATGTGGTGGCCGAGTTGCTCGCGGTGCGCAAGCACGCCGGGATGATGGTGCCGGGGCCGGTGCAGGCGGCGATGGTGGCCGCGCTCGACGACGACGCCCACGAAATAGAGCAGCGGCAGCGCTATGCGCGCCGCCGCGATGTCATGCTGGCCGCGATGCGGTCGGCGGGCTTCACCGTCGACCACTCCGAGGCCGGTCTGTATCTGTGGGCCACCCGCGGTGAGCCGTGCCGGACGACGCTGGCGTGGCTGGCCGAGCGTGGCATCCTCGTCGCTCCCGGGGAGTTCTACGGAGCCCGGGGTGCCCAGCACGTTCGGGTGGCTCTGACCGCGACGGACGAACGTATCGCCGCCGCTGTGGGGCGGCTGGCCTGAGCCAGCCGCCCCACCCAAGCGGGGTCAGTAACGCATCGTCAGTTCATGTTCCAGGGTTCGCCGTAGGTGGTGACGCTGTCGCCGGCCTTGGAGATCAGGCGGGCGAAGGGGCGCAGCAGCACGCCGCCGGCCGCGCCGGTGACGGTGCCGTGGGCGTTGGCCACCGCGACCGAGCCGTTGGGGCCTTCGACGTCGACGGAGAACGTGGCGACTTCCTGGATACCGGGGCCGTTGCCCAGGTCCGCGGAGATCGACACACCCGGGAACAGGTTCGGGGTGATCACCGAACCGAGCGGGTTGAAGCCCGTCGGGGAGATGTTGGCGTCGTCGAGCAGGATGTTGGGGGTGGTGTAGCTGAAGTTGATGCCCACACCCAGCGACCACGGGAAGCCCACCTGGTAGCCCAGCTCCAAGGTGCCCGCGAACTCATCGGCACCCGGGCCGACCACGCTGTAGACAGCCTTGCCGGAGTGGAACCACTCCCGAGTCAGCCGGTTGCGGTCCAACGGGAACACACCATTGAGGAAGGTGTCCCACTGCTGCACCGTCATCGTCCGGCCACCGCCGTCGACCAGACTCAGCTCATTATCCAACCCTGCGTGCGACGTGCCCGTACCGACGAAGAGTGCCGCGACGGCGGCGATCATCGCCACCAGCACTCGACCCATGTATTTCATCCTGACCCCTTGTGCTCAGTGGTTCGACGGTGATCGGGGGGCCCGGTTCACCGAGGTTTCTGGCGCCGTGACGGGCCTCACAGCCAGTCATGACAAAAGCCTCATCGGCAACAGATGCAACAGTGTTACCAGGTTCATCAAAAAATTTCTCGCTGAATGCGGCGCGGCTGCTTGACTGCTCCGATCAGGCGGTCGCCCGCAGGCTTAGTGACAGTAATAGCCGGACGTCGGGATCGCTCAGTGAAGTGGATAGTGCCTGCTCCAGGCGGCGTACCCGATAGCGAACCGTATTGGGGTGCACATGCAGGCCCGCCGCGGCCGCGGCCACGTCGCCGAAGCAGTCCAGGTAGACCTGCAACGTCTGGGCCAGCGTGGGGTCGGCCTCCCGCAGGTCGCGCACCCGCGGATCGATCAACCGCTCGTCGGCGGCCACCAGCGTGACGATCTCGTCGAGCAGCACCGTCGTGCGCGCCTCGGCCAGCGTGGTCACCTTGCCGAACACCGGATGCCGCTGGGCGCTGTCGAAGACGCGGTCGATCTCGCGGCGTGCCCCGGCGACGGCGGCCAGCCCGGCGATCGGAGCGGCGATCACCGCGTGCAGGTCAAGCCCGAGCTCGGCATGCAGCGCGGCGATGGTGCCGCGGATCCAGGACACCACCGCGGCGGTGCGCCCGGAGTCCGGCAGCACGACGTAGACCCGCGAACCGCCGGCGGCCACCTGCGCGTCGGGTCGGAAAGCGCTGGCGCTCAATGCCAGAACGTCGGGCAGCCGAGGGTCGGCGCCGGTGGTGACGAAGCCGATCACCGCGGCGCGGCCGTCGAGGGGGATGCGGAGGTCCCGGGCCACCCCGGCCACGTCCACGCCGTCGGGGTCGGCCAGCCCGAGCAGGTGCTGCACGGCCAGCAGGTGCGCCGACGGTCGTGCGGCCAGTCGTGCCATGCTCCGGGCGGCCAGCACCGCCGCGCCGCGCAACACGTCCTCGGCGTCGTCGGCCAGTGGCCGGCTGCCCTGCTGGACCCAGATGGTGCCCTCGAATATCGGCGGGCCGTCCTGACGATGGATGCCGATCGCCAGCCGCGGCCGCAGCCCCAGTTCGGGCCGCTCGTCGACCGCCACCACCTCGGGGCCCGCGCGCAATCGGTCGAAGATGCCCCATTGGGCGATCCACCGCAGATGCTCCGGTGGGCCGGCCCGGCCCAGGATCGACAGCCGCCGCAAATCGTCGGCCTCGTCGTTGGACGCCGAATAGGCCAGCACGTGCGACTGCGCGTCCTCGATGCTGACCATGCCGTGAGTGCGGTCGGCGATCGACTGCGCCAGCGCGAACAGATCGGTACCCGAATCGGTGAGCGAGTCGGTCCGTCGGTGGTCGAAGACATGGTTGACCAGGCGATACAGCCGCTCCCAGCGTGCTTTCGGGTCGACGGCGACGACCGCGGCACCGGCGGCGACCGCCCGGGCGACCACGGCGTCGGACGGCTCCTTGACGAAGATCGCCGCGGGGGAGCCGTGCGCGGCGACCTGGCGGTCCAGCCATCGGACGGCGTCGGCGGCGGACACACCGAGAAGGAAGAACACGTCCGCCGAGCCGGCGCTGACCGCCAGGCCCAATCGCACGTCGTCAGAGTCGATCAGCGCCGCCGAACGGACCGGCCGGTCCAGCCCCCGCGGTGCCTCGACGAGCCGCACCAACGTCGCATCCAGGGCCAACACCAGTTGACCCAGGCTGACGCCGGCTTCCCGCATGTTGTCCGATGCTACTAGCGAGCGGGTTCAGTCTTGGCGGATCAGCCAACAGTTCCGGACGCGTCGGACGCCATCCTGAAGGGCATGGACGCCCGCACCGATGTTCCCGCTCCGGCCAACGAGCCGGTTCACGACTACGCCCCCGGTTCTGCCGAGCGGGACCGCCTCACCGCGGCCCTGAACGATCTGTCCGCCAACCCCATCGACCTGCCGCACGTGATCGGCGGCGTGCACCGCCTCGGCGATGGCGACCGCATCGACGTGGTCCAACCGCACCGGCACAGTGCCCGGCTGGGCACTGTGGCCAACGGCACGGCCGCCGACGCCACCGCTGCGGTCGATGCGGCGATGGCCGCCAAACACGACTGGGCCGCCACCCCGTTCGATGAACGGGCCGCGGTGTTCCTGCGCGCCGCCGACCTGCTGGCCGGCCCGTGGCGGGAGAAGATCGCCGCGGCCACCATGCTGGGCCAGTCCAAGACCGCCTACCAGGCCGAGATCGACGCCCCCTGCGAGCTGGTCGACTTCTGGCGCTTCAACGTCGCCTTCGCCCGGCAGATCCTGGCCCAGCAGCCGATGAGTGGTCCGGGCGTGTGGAACCGCACCGACTACCGCCCCCTGGACGGCTTCGTCTACGCCGTCACCCCGTTCAACTTCACCGCGATCGCCGCCAACCTGCCGACGGCGCCGGCGCTGATGGGCAACACCGTGGTGTGGAAACCGTCCGTCACCCAGACCTTCGCGGCGTACCTGACCATGCAGTTGCTCGAAGCCGCCGGCCTGCCTCCCGGGGTGATCAACCTGGTGGCCGGCGACGGGCTTGCGGTGTCCGACGTCGTGCTGGCCGACCGGCGGCTGTCCGGTATCCACTTCACCGGATCGACCGCCACCTTCCAGCACCTGTGGCGCGAGGTCGGCACCCGCATCGCCGACTACGACAGCTACCCGAGACTGGTGGGCGAGACCGGCGGCAAGGACTTCGTCGTCGCGCACAGCTCGGCCGATCCGGATGTGTTGCGTACCGCGCTGATTCGCGGGGCGTTCGACTATCAGGGTCAGAAGTGCTCGGCCGCCTCGCGGGCCTTCATCCCGCGGTCGGTGTGGCAGACCATGGGCGACGACTTCCTCGGCGCCACCGAGGCGCTGACCTACGGCGACGTCACCGACCTGTCGAACTACGGTGGGGCCGTCATCGACGCCCGTGCTTTCACCAAGAACTCGCGTGCTTTGGAACGAGCCAAGAGCGCCCCCGGTGTCACCGTCGCCGTCGGCGGTGAATGTGACTACAGCGAGGGCTATTTCGTGCGCCCGACGGTTCTGCTCTCCGACGATCCGACCGACGAGGCGTTCAGCACCGAGTACTTCGGACCGATCCTGGCCGTCCACGTCTATCCCGACGACGACTTCGACGCTGTTCTCGACGTCGTCGACGGCGGGTCACGCTACGCGCTGACCGGTGCGGTGATCGCCGACGACCGGGCCGCCGTCCAGAAGGCGGCCGAGCGGCTGCGATTCGCGGCGGGCAATTTCTACGTCAACGACAAGCCGACCGGTGCGGTCGTCGGGCAGCAGCCGTTCGGCGGATCGCGGGCCTCGGGCACCAACGACAAGGCGGGCTCACCGCTCAACCTGCTGCGCTGGACGTCGGCACGGTCCATCAAAGAGACGTTCGTTCCGCCCACCGATCACACCTATCCGCACATGGGGGTGCAGTGATGAGCGCCTTCAACCGGATTGCCCGACCGGCCATCCTGGCCGCCAGCCGCTCGAATCGGTTGCGGCACAGTGCCGAACACCTACCGATCGCGCGTGACGTGGTCGGCCGGTTCGTACCGGGGGAGACGACAGACGCTGCACTGACCGCCGTCTGCGCGCTGCGTGACTCGAGACGAATGGTCAGCATCGACTACCTCGGTGAGGACGTCACCGACACCGACGCGGCCGGGGCCACCGTCGAGGCCTACCTCGACCTGCTCGACGCGCTCGGTGCCCGATCCGAGAATGCGGCCACCGTCCGGCCGCTGGAGGTGTCGCTCAAACTCTCCGCGCTCGGCCAGGCGCTTCCACAAGACGGCGACAAGATCGCCTTCGAGAACGCGCATACGATCTGCCACCGGGCGCAGCAGGTCGGCGTGTGGGTCACCGTGGACGCCGAGGATCACACCACCACCGACTCGACGCTGTCGATCGTGCGCGAGCTGCGCACCGAATTCGACTGGGTCGGAACCGTTGTGCAGGCCTACCTCAAACGCAGTGAGGCCGACTGCGCCGAGTTCGCGGCAGCCGGGGCCCGGATCCGGCTGTGCAAGGGCGCCTACGACGAACCGGCGTCGGTGGCCTACCGTGATGCCGCCGAGGTGACCGCGTCCTACCTACGGTGTCTGCGCACCCTGATGACCGGCAACGGATATCCGATGGTCGCCTCGCACGATCCCGCGGTCATCACGGCCGCCACCGAGATGTCGAACGAATTTGGCCGGGATACAGACCATTTCGAGTACCAGATGCTCTACGGCATCCGGGACGACGAGCAGCGCCGGCTCGCGGCGGAGGGCAACCAGGTCCGGGTGTACGTGCCGTTCGGCACGCAGTGGTACGGGTACTTCGTGCGCCGACTTGCCGAACGCCCGGCCAACCTGATGTTCTTTCTGCGAGCTCTGACCCATCGCTAGACAAGGATTCGCACCTGAGCGCACTCGACGCCGTCACCTTGCTGATCGCCGGTGTGCTCGGTGGGTTGACGGGCAGCATCGCCGGGCTGGCCTCGGTGGCCACCTACCCGGCCCTGCTGGCGATAGGGTTGCCGCCGGTGACGGCGAATATGACCAACACGGTCGCCCTGGTGTTCAACGGGATCGGCTCGGCGTGGGGGTCCCGGCCCGAACTGGTCGGTCAAGGACGCTTCATCACCCGGATGGCGCCGGTGACCATCGCGGGCGGGGCCGCCGGCGCGGTGCTGCTGCTGACCACCCCGGCCGACGCGTTCGAGAAGGTGGTTCCGATCCTGCTCGCCCTGGCCTCGGTGGCGATCGTCGCTCCGCGCGGCACACCCCATCCCGGGCGACGGCGCCGACTCGTTGTGGTGGCGGAGAGCGTCGCGATCTTCGGAATCGCGTTGTACGGAGGCTATTTCGGTGCCGCGGCGGGCGTGCTGTTCCTGGCGCTGCTGCTCAACGCGGGAGCCGACAGCCTCGCGCACGCCAATGCCGCCAAGAACATCCTGCTCGGGCTGGCCAACACCGTTGCGGCGGTGCTGTTCGCGTTCCTCGCGCCGGTGCACTGGCTCGCCGTCATCCCGCTGGGCGCCGGCTGCCTGATCGGATCCCGGCTGGGACCTGTGGTGGTCCGGCGCGCTCCGGGCACCCCGCTGCGCATCCTCATCGGTGTCGCGGGTCTGGTGCTGGCGGTCAAACTCGGGATCGACGCGTACTGACCGGGGTCAGCGAGACCAGCAGCACGCCAAGGGCAAAGGCGATGCTGATGGCGAGGGGGAATCGCCCGCCGGGGGCGAATCCGAGTGTCGCGAACACCGAGATGGTCACCGCGATCGTCAGCGTGCCGGCGAACAACAACCCTTCGCCGAGCCGGTATGGGATCGCCACTGCGACCGTGGGCAGCGGCGCCGAGAACACTCTGCGGCCCCACCACAACAACAGCAGCTCGATCGCCGCCACCACCGCAAGGATCGCCACCCACTCCAGCCGGAACCACCACCAGGCCGCGGTGCCGAGTGTCGGTTGCGGCAGCAGCCCGGTCGGATACCCGGCGACCGCCACGATGACGACCGGGACCATGTGCCATAGATAGAGAGCCATCACGTTGTCGTTGGCGATGGTCAGAAGGCGCTGCGTACGAACGGATTTCACCATCCGGTTCACCGTGGGCGCCACCGCCAGAGCCACCCCGGCCTGCACCCCGCCGAGCGCCAGCAGCGCCAGATTGGGCGGTCCGGTGTTGTTCACCACCGCGCCCGGGACCCCGATCATGCTGACCGGATAGGGCCCGACGGTGACCGCCAGCGCCAGCACGATCGCCGACAGAACGGCCACCGCGATCGCCGCGCGCCGGCACAGTGTACCGTCGTGCCAGGCGATGCCGAGCTGGTAGAGCACCCCCCAGACCAGCAGATAGTTCAGCCAGCCGACGTAGGGCAGGTGCGCGCCGATGCTCGCCACATCCACCGCCGCGACCGCGAGCGTCATCGCGAACGGCACCCATTTGCCCCACCGTCGGTGTGCGGCCACCGCGACCGGGGTCAGCGCGACCACCACCACGTAGATGCCCAGGAACCACAGGTGCATTGCCACTGCCCAGGCGCCGAAGTCGAGCTCCGCGCCCGCCACCCCGACCCGGCCGAGGACCGCCACGACCAGTAGAGCGAACACGACGTAAACCACGGTCGGTCCCAGCGGGCGGACCAGTCGCCGCCGCAGCCACGCCTGCCTGGACTCGTCGGAGGTGCGCTGGGTCCACGACACCGCGCTCGCGTAGCCGGCCACCACGAAGAACACCGGGACGACCTGGAAGATCCACGTCAACCACTGCGTCCACGGCATGTCGACCAGCGGGTTGTCCCGCCAGAACCCGCCGTCGGAATAGGTCAGCGCCGCCGCGATCCAGTGCCCGATGACGACGAACACCAGGGCGACCACCCGGTAGAGGTCAAAAGCATGGTTGCGCGCCGTCGTCGTGGTCGCCGTGTCGGTCACGTTCTCCATTGTGCGGGCGATGCGGCCCGAGGTCAGGCGGGCACTGCCGCGACGGGCATGACGACGCTGCCGCGGCAGGGTCCGGACGCGATGTCGGTGTGCCACGTGCCGCGCAGGGAGCCGTCGGGCTGTGGGGTGTAGAACGCCCAGGAGGTGGCCGGGCTCCACTGCTTCTGATAGCCGTCGCCGAGGAAGCAGTCCCACACCCAGTCGTAGGTGGTGGCCCACTCGGCACCGTTCCAGGTGTAGCGGGTCGGCTGGGGGATCGTCGGGTTACTCGGTGCGGGGCCGTCGACGACGGTGGCCACACAGGCGCCACCCGAGCACGCTGTCGACAGGGTGAACACCGCGCCGAAGTCGTTCTCCTTCTGGCGGGTGGCCGGGCTGGTGCCGGCCTTCTGGGAGGCGTAGGTGGTCATCTGGAAGCGCCCGTTCCAGGCCAGCGGCTGACCGTGCGCCGAGGCGGGGGACACCAGTCCTGCGGCGCAGATCGTCGCGGCGGCCACCAGCGTGGCACCCCAACTTTGGCGGTTCATGACTCCTCGGAACGTCGTTGCGAGTTATCAGCGTAACCGTCAGAAAACCTCACCTGTCACATCTGCCCCACGCGCGCCGGTCACGATTAGGCCTCGAAACGCTCCTTGAGCAGCAGTTGTGCGTATGCCGCGAGCGACTGGGCATCGGTGATCTCGCCCGTTCGGACCATCTCCTCGAACCGGCTGCGCTCGAACCATGCGAAGTGCATGTCCTGCTCCTCGTGCTCGCGATCGGGCTCACCCTCGACGATGTCGGTGGCCAGGAACACCCAGCCGCGCTGGCTCATGATCCCGGGCGCGACGTCGAGGCGGCCGAGCACCGTCAGCGAGCCTGCCGTGAGGCCGGTTTCCTCGCGTAGTTCGCGGGCCGCCAGATCGGCCGGTTCGATGTCGGGGTCCCCCGGGACGGTGCCCATCGGGAACTCCCAGCGGCGGGCGCCCATCGGATAGCGGTACTGCTCGACCATCGCCAGCCGGTCGCCGTCGACGGCGATGACCACCGCATAGTCGGGCCGGTCGACGACGCCGTGTATGCCGGTGGAGCCGTCTGGCCGTTCGACGATGTCCTCACGCACCGACATCCAGCGGTTGCGGTACACCTCGCGCGATGAGAGCTGGGTGATGGGCTTCACCAGGCCAGTATCTTCGGTAGCGTCGGCGGCGTGCTGCTGGCCTCCCTGAATCCCGCCACCGTCGCCGCCGGAGCCGACATCGGCGACGCCGTTCGGATCGACGGCGCCGTGTTGTCCCGCAGTGATCTCGTCGGGGCGGCGACGTCGGTGGCCGAGCGCATCGGCGGTGCCCGCCAGGTCGCTGTGCTGGCCACCCCCACCCCCGCCACGGTGCTCGCCGTCACCGGCTGCCTGATCGCCGGCGTCCCGTTCGTGCCGGTGCCCGCCGACGTCGGGGTCGCCGAACGCGCGCACATTCTCACCGACTCCGGCGCCCAGGCCTGGCTGGGGGAGTTGCCCGCCGATCTCGGTGGCCTGCCGCATGTTCCGGTGCGGATGCACGCGCGGTCGTGGCATCGCTATGCCGAGCCGGCGCCGTCGAGCACCGCGATGGTCATGTACACCTCCGGCACCACCGGCCTGCCCAAAGGTGTGCTGATCAGCCGGCGCGCGATCGCGGCCCAGATCGACGCACTGGTCCAGGCCTGGCAGTGGACCCCCGATGACACCCTCGTACACGGGTTGCCGCTGTTCCATGTACACGGCCTGATCCTCGGACTGCTCGGGTCGCTGCGGGTGGGAAATCGCTTCGTGCACACCGGAAAACCCACCCCGGCCGGTTACGCCACCGCCGGCGGCAGCCTGTACTTCGGGGTGCCCACCGTGTGGTCGCGGGTGGTCGCCGACACCGGCGCGGCCACCGCGCTGGCTTCGGCCCGGCTGCTGGTGTCCGGAAGCGCTGCGCTCCCGGTGCCGGTGTTCACTCGGCTGACCGAACTGACCGGCCAGCCCCCCGTCGAGCGCTACGGCAGCACCGAATCGCTGATCACGCTGAGCACCCGCGCCGACGGTGAACGACGTCCCGGCTGGGTTGGCTTGCCGCTCAACGGGGTCGAGACCCGGCTGGTGCACGAGGACGGTTCGGTCGCACCCCACGACGGCGAGACCATCGGCAGCCTTCACCTCAAGGCCCCGACGGTGTTCGAGGGCTACCTCAACCGGCCCGATGCCACCGCAGAGGCGTTCGATCCAGAGGGGTGGTACCGCACCGGGGACGCCGCCGTCGTCGACGGCGACGGCATGCACCGCATCGTCGGGCGGGAATCGGTGGACCTGATCAAGTCCGGCGGCTTTCGGGTCGGCGCCGGTGAGGTCGAGACGGTGCTGCTCGGTCATCCGGGCGTCGAGGAGGTCGCGGTGGTGGGCCTGCCCGACACCGATCTCGGCCAGCGGATCGTCGCATTCGTCGTCGGCGACGCCAACCCCGACGACCTCATCGCCTTTGTCGCCGAACAACTTTCGGTGCACAAGCGGCCGCGGGAAGTGCGGTTGGTCGACTCGCTGCCGCGCAACGCGATGGGCAAAGTCGTCAAGAAGGAGCTGATGAAGTGACGCTGCGGTTCAGCGAAGTCTGCATCGACGCCCACGACATCCATGCGCTCTCCGCGTGGTGGTCGACGGTGCTGGGCTGGCCCGCCGAGCCGACCGAGGACGGCGACGTGGCCCTGCGCGCCCCCGCCGGCGCCGGGCCCGACTGGCTGTTCCTGACCGTGCCCGACGACAAGGTGATCAAGAACCGCATCCACTTCGACTTCACGCCCGACGATCAGCAGGCCGAGGTCGACCGGGTGCTCGGGCTCGGAGCGCGCCACGTGGACATCGGCCAGGGCGAGCAGAGCTGGGTGGTGCTGGCCGATCCCGAGGGCAACGAGTTCTGCATCCTGTCGGCGAAGTAGCGCTCACCACCCAGGTTTCTAGCGCCGAAAGGCCGCGGCGATCTCGGCAACCCGCGGATCCGCCCGGAGCTCCTCGAGGGTCTCAGCCAGCGGCAGCCGCCAGTTCGGGTATTCGTCGATTGTGCCCGGAAGGTTCGGCTGCCGAACCTCGCCGATGACGTCGTACGGCGAGATCAACTTCAGCCGGCTCGGCGTCGACGCCAGAAAACGGTGCATCGCAAGGATGATCGACGCTTCGTCGGGTTCACCGTCGGCCAGCAGCCCTTCGCTGCGCAGCAATGCAACCCATTCCGCGCGCTCGGTGGCGGCGTTCGCTTCTTCGGCCGGGACGTCGTCGAGCAGGCCCAGGTCGGCGCGGGCGCGCACATGCTCGCCGCGGAGAAACCCTGCGGCAGTGGGCAGGTCATGGGTGGACAGGCTGGCCGCCGCACGTTCCGGCCACGCCGCCGAAGGGAGCAGCGGCTGGTCCGGGTCGGCCTCGTCGCGGGTGAACCACGAGACCGCCGAGCCGAGCATGCCGTTGGCGGCCAACGCCTCGGTGACCTCCGGTTCGACGGTGCCCAGGTCTTCACCGACGACGACCGCGCCGGCCCGGTGCGCCTCCAGGGCGAGAACCGCGAGCATGACGTCGGCGTCGTAGTGCACGTAGGTGCCGCGATCCGGGGTGTCGCCGGGCGGTATCCACCACAGCCGCCACAGACCGGCCACATGGTCGATGCGCAGACCATCCGCGTGAGACAGGATGGCGCGCAACATGTCCCGCAATCCCACGTATCCGGTGGCGGCCAGGCGGTCGGGACGCCACGGTGGGAGGCCCCAATCCTGACCGCGAGGGGTGAAGTTGTCCGGCGGCGCGCCGACGCTCACGCCGGCGGCGAGCACATCAGCCAGCGCCCACGCGTCCGCGCCGTCGGCGTCCACCCCGACGGGCAGGTCGTGCAGCACGCCGAGGGCCATGCCTGCGGTTCGTCCGGCCGCGCGTATCGCGGCCAACTGCTCGGCGCACTGCTGCTGCACCCAGGCGTGAAAGTCGACTCGCGACGCCAATTCCCGACGGGCAGCCAGGACGGCGGAACCCGTCACATCGCGCAGCAGGGCGGGCCACCGGCTCCACCGTCCGCCATGCCGCTCAGCGAGCGCGCAGTAGGTCGCCCAGTCGGTCAACCCCTCCGTGCCCGGGGATCCATCGAGCGGAGTGGGCCGGCCCACCGCGCGCCAGAGTGCTTCCAGCGCAGAGCGTTTGGCCGCCCACACCAGATCGTGATCGATGCGCTCGGTGCTTGCCGAGACGCGCAGCGCGTCCACCTCCGCGCGGGTGCCGGGGTCGGCTTGGTGATACGCCTCGAGATCCTCGATGCGCAGCGCCAGGGGATTGGAGAACCGCCGGCTCGACGGCGTGTACGGGGAGGGTTGCACCGGATGCGTCGGGCCCGGTGCGTGCAGCGGATTGAGCAGCACCGCGCCGGCACCGTGCTCGGCGACCGTCCACTCCAGGAACTCCCGCAGATCGCCGAAATCACCGATACCCCAGGATCGCTGTGAACGCAGGGCATACAACTGCAGCATCCAGCCCCACGTGTCGGGCGTCCGCGGCACCTGCGCGGGCGCGGCCACCAGCGTCACCTGCTGGCCGTCGTGGGTGTGCAGCCGGTACCAGCCCGGTGCGAGATCGCCGGGCAGCTCGTCGCTGACCGCGATGCGGCTGCCGTCCTCACCGACCAGCAGTTCGGCGCCGGGCACCGAGTGCGGGGCGCCGGTCAGCCGGACAGCGATCGTCGGGGCCAGTCGCCCTGCGCGTCGGAGCTCGGCGAGCGCGGAAAATTCGGCGCGCCGGGCGGCCTCGGTGGTCGCGTCTACGTCGAGTAACCCCAGAACCCGGATCACCACGTCGGCGTCGACCTCGACCGGCTCCCGTCGCTCGTTGCGATAGGAGGTTGCCACGCCATGGGCCGCGGCCAACTGCCGCAAGTCATCCGGAAACACGCTGCTCCTATACCCGAGCAGTCGTCTTTCACACCCGGAGCTAGTTGGCGTGCAAAGGCCCGCCTAATTCGCGTGCAAAGCCTCGTTCAGCGCGATGCCCTTGCCGTCGCGGGCGACCACCTCGACGGCGCCGGTCACCGAATTGCGGCGGAACAGAAGGTTGTTCGCGCCCGACAGTTCGCGGGCCTTGACCGTCGTGCCGTCCGGGGTGGTGACCTTGGTGCCCGCGGTCACGTACAGGCCGGCCTCGATGATGCAGTCGTCGCCCAGCGAGATGCCCAGGCCGGCGTTCGCGCCCAATAGGCAGCGCTTGCCCACGGAGATCACCTGCGTGCCACCGCCGGACAACGTGCCCATGATCGAGGCGCCGCCACCGATGTCGGAGCCGTCGTCGACGACCACACCCGCCGAGATGCGGCCCTCGACCATCGACGCACCGAGTGTGCCCGCATTGAAGTTCACGAAGCCTTCATGCATCACGGTGGTGCCCGGCGCCAGGTGCGCACCGAGGCGCACCCGGTCGGCGTCGGCGATGCGCACTCCGGTCGGCAGCACATAGTCGACCATCCGGGGGAACTTGTCCACGCCGTAGACCGCCACGTGACCTCGGCTGCGCAGCCGCAGCCGGACGTCTTCGAAGCCCTCGATCTGGCACGGCCCGAAGTTGGTCCACACCACGTTGGTGAGCACACCGAAGATGCCGTCCAGGTTCAGGCCGTGCGGCTCGACCAGCCGGTGCGACAGCAGGTGCAGCCGCAGGTAGGCGTCATAGGTGTCGAGCGGCTTGTCGGCCAGGTCCGCGATCACCGTGCGCACCACGATCGTCTCCACGCCGCGGGCCTGATCGGGGCCTGCGGCGGCTGCCAGATCGTCGGGCACTTCGGCAACGGAGAGCCGGGTGCTGCCCGACGGGCTGTACGCGCCCAGTTCCGGGTCCGGGAACCAGGTGTCGAGGACGGTCCCGTCCTCGGTGATGGTGGCCAATCCGACGCCAGCAGCAGAAGTCACGGTGCTCCACCGTAATGCATCGCGCTGCCCGCTAGCCTGGTCAGTTGTGTTGGATCTACACGCTGACCCGATCGCGCTGACCGCCGCGCTCGTCGATATCCCGAGTGTGTCGCGTGACGAGGCGCGGATCGCCGGCGAGGTCGAATCGGCGCTGCGCGCGCAGACGTCCGGCTACGAGATCATTCGCAACGGGGACGCGGTGCTGGCCCGCACGAACTTCGGTCTGCCGTCGCGGGTGGTGCTGGCCGGTCACCTCGACACGGTCCCGATCGCCGACAACGTGCCGTCGCGGTTCGACGCCGACCACTTGTACGGGTGCGGCACCTCGGACATGAAGTCCGGTGATGCGGTGTTCCTGCATCTGGCCGCCACCATCGCCGAACCGGCCCACGACATCACCCTGATCTTCTACGACTGCGAAGAGATCGAAGCCTCGGCCAATGGATTGAATCGGATCCAGCGCGAGCTTCCGGACTGGCTGACCGCGGACGTCGCGATCCTGGGTGAACCGTCCGGCGGCTACATCGAGGCGGGCTGTCAGGGCACTTTGCGGGTGGTCGTCTCGGCGACCGGTACGCGGGCGCACTCGGCGCGATCCTGGTTGGGCGACAACGCGATTCACAAGCTCGGCCCGGTACTCGACCGACTGTCCAATTATCAGGCCCGGATGGTCGACATCGACGGTTGTACGTACCGCGAAGGACTCTCGGCGGTGAAGATCGACGGCGGCGTGGCCGGCAACGTGATCCCCGACGCCGCCGCGCTGACCGTGAACTTCCGGTTCGCGCCGGACCGTACGCCGGAGAACGCACTGGCCCACGTGCGGGACGTGTTCGACGGTCTCGACGTACATCTGGAACAGACTGATGCGGCCGCCGGTGCGCTCCCCGGGCTGAGTCACCCCGCGGCGGCGGCGCTGGTGGCGGCCGCCGACGGGATGGTGCGTGCCAAGTTCGGCTGGACCGACGTCGCCCGGTTCGCCGCACTGGGCATTCCCGCCGTGAACTACGGACCGGGCGACCCGAATCTGGCGCACAAACGCGACGAACGGGTGGCGCTGGCCCAGATCACCGCCGTCACCGAGACGTTGCGGCGCTACCTCACCGGGTGAACGCGCAGTCCACCGTCTCCGCCAGTTTCGCGATCGCCCCGGCGGCCTGCGCATCGCCAAGCCGTGCCGCCTCGTTCCACGCCCACACCGCGACCCCCAACTGGCCGCTGCGCTCGGCGCCGCGGGCCGCCTCGCGTGCCGCATCGATCGCGGCGTGGGTGCCGTCGCCGACCGTGGCCAGCTGCCATGCCCGCGCCACACCCAGCTCGGGGGCGAATAACGCTGATTTGGTGCCGTGCCGGGAGTCGGCCCGGCTCAGCGCCTTCGCCGAATCGGCGATCTCGCCTTGCTGGGCCAGCGCGGTGGCCAGGTACATCAGCGACAGCGGCCCCCACGAGTAGCCGGTGCGCTCCAGTGTCGCCGCGGCTGGGCCGAGCAGTCGCGCCGCGCCGGCGGGGTCGCCCCGCGCGATCAACACCTGCGCCAGCAACACGTCACCGATCGCGCGACCCGGCTGGGCCAGCTCGGCGAAGTCGGTGAACTCACCCGCGGCGTCGAGCGCGGCGTCGGGCCGCCCGGTCATCAACAGCGTGGTGGTCTGCGCCAGGCCGACGGTGAACCGCAGCAGGCCGGGATGTTCGGCATCCAAGGCCCGCTCCACCAGTGCGTCCACCTGATCGAACCGGCCCATCCGTGCCGAGCACAACGCCGAGGCGCTGGCCGCCCACGCCACCGCCATGTCCTCGGCCTCCGGGGCCGCCAGCACGCCTGCCGCGATCTCCAGTGCGCGCGCCACATTGCCGGCGTTCATCGCAAAGGTCGCCGACAACGCCTCCAGCGTCAGCCTGGCCGCCGGCGTGCTGACCTGCTTGCGGATGTTCTGCAGAAACGCGGTGGCGCGCTCGGGTTCGGACAGCATCCAGAACTGGTTGGCCGCCCGCGGCAACGCCCAGGCCATCACTTCGTCCTCGGTGAGTGCGGCCGCATCGACCTCGGCGAGCACCGAATCCGCTTCCCGGCCGCGGCCCTGCCAGGCCAGCGCGTAGCTGAGCGCGAGCCGCGCGTCGAAGCGTTCGGACCGCGCCAGGGCCGCCCCGGCGAGCCGTTCACTCAGGGTCAGATCGCCGAGCCGCAGTGCCTGCTGTGCCGCCGCCACCACGTCATCGACGGGCTCGGGGGAGTCGCTGTCCAGTGCGAGCGCTGCGCGGCCGAGGCGATCACAGAGGTGGCGGTGGGGCTGGGCGGCGAGCTGGGCCAGGATCTCGGTCCGCAACCGCCTGGTGTCGGCCGGGTCGGCGTCCTGGGCCATCCGCTCGACGAACAGCGGATGACCGGCATACACCGTCTCGCCGAATAGCTCTGCAGCACCGGCTGTTTCGGCCTGTGCGACGGCGTCCTCGCCGGCGAGTGCGGCAAGGTCGTCGCGTGACAGCGGTTCATGCACGGCCAGGTAGCTCAGTGCGGTGCGGGCCCCGGCCGGTAGCTCGGCTACATACGCATCGACCAGACCGTCCAGTGACGTTGCCGCCGAACGGGTCTGCAGGTGCAACCGCAGTTCCAGCGGATTGCCGCCGGTGCGGCGGTACTCGTCGCCCAGGGGCTGGCCCAACGCAGCCAGCACGGCGCCGGTTTCGTCCTGATCGAGCGGGCCGACCTCGAGCGTGGTCAGCAGCCCGTCGTCGGCCAGCGCGGTCACCGCCGACGGCAGCGTCGCGCCCGCCCGGACCGTGACGATCAGCCGGGCCGACGCGTGCCGCGCCAACTGATAGACCAGGCTGGCCGACAGCGGATCGAGCAGCTGAGCGTCGTCGACGATGATCAACGTGCTATCCGCTTGGGAGAGTAGAGATTCCAGCGCCGAATGGATCAGCGCCGCCGGCTTGCCCACCTCATGGACCTCGACCAGTGGGCCGAACGCCCCGAACGGCACGGCGGCCTGGGTGGCGGTGGCCTTCACCCGGACCGGCGTCGCCTCCCCGAGCCGCTCGGCGATCTGGCCGGCCAGCGTCGTCTTGCCGACCCCGTCGGCGCCCACCAAGGCCAGCCCGCGATGACTGTCGAGCAGCTCGATCGCGCGGTCGCAGGACTGGCGCGGCACGAGCGGCCACCGATTCGGCATAGCCGGACTGTATTTGCCTCCACCGCACCGGCACGGCAATAGCCGCAAATCGGCTGCGTTAGGTTTGCCGGTGTGGAACCCGAGAACCGCGACGACGAGTGGGCGGTGTGCGTCTACTGCGCATCCGGCCCGCGTCACCCCGACCTGCTCGACCTCGCCCGACGGGTGGGGGATCTGCGCGAGCGGCGGTGCGGCGGCTGCGTTAGGTTTGCCGGTGTGGAACCCGAGAACCGCGACGACGAGTGGGCGGTGTGCGTCTACTGCGCATCCGGCCCGCGTCACCCCGACCTGCTCGACCTCGCCCGACGGGTGGGGGAGGCGATTGCCGACCGCGGGTGGACGCTGGTGTCCGGCGGCGGCAACGTTTCGGCGATGGGCGCGGTGGCCGAGGGTGCCCGGTCCCACGGCGGGCGCACCGTCGGGGTCATCCCCAAGGCGCTGGTGCACCGGGAGCTCGCCGACGTCGAGGCCGACGAGCTGATCGTCACCGACACCATGCGCCAGCGCAAACAGGTTATGGAAGACCGCAGTGACGCCTTCCTGGCGCTTCCCGGTGGGATCGGCACGCTGGAGGAACTTTTCGAAACGTGGACCGCTGGGTACCTGGGTATGCATGAAAAGCCGGTGGTGCTCCTCGATCCCACCGGCCACTACGACGGTCTGCGCACCTGGTTGGGGTCACTGGTCGAGCCCGGTTTCGTCGCGCAGGCAGCACTGGACCGGCTGGTGGTCGTCGACGTCGTCGAGGCGGCGCTCGACGTCTGCGCACCCCGGACGTGACCAGGGTTACTCTGACTCGCGGGACGGGCGACACACGGGAGGTGGCATCGATGGCCAGCAATAGTTCTGCCGAATCCGGCGATTCCGGCGCGGGAAAGTCGGGTGCGAAGCATTCGGTAGGGCTGCTCGACCTGGCCACCCGGCTGCCTGCGGTGGTGATGGATGCGCCGGTGATCGTGCGCGGCGCGCTGACCGGCCTGCTGGCGCTGCCGACCACGAAGACCTCCATCGGCAAGGTGTTCCAAGATCGCGCCGCGCGCTATGCCGACCGCGTGTTCATCCGGATGGGTGACGACAAGATCACCTATCGCGAAGCCAACGAGACGGCGAACCGGTTGGCGGCGGTGTTGGCCGACAAGGGAGTTGGCCGCGGCGACGTCGTCGGCATCATGCTGCGCAACTCGCCCCACGCCGTGCTGATGATGCTCGCCGCGGTCAAGTGCGGTGCGGTGGCCGGCATGCTGAACTACCACCAACGCGGAGATGTGTTGTCGCACAGCATCGGTCTGCTGGATGCGAAGGTCGTGATCGCCGAGTCCGACCTGATCGATGCGATCACCGAAAGCGGCGCTGAGGTCGCCGACCTGGTGACCATCGAGGATTTCGAAGAGCAGGCGAAGGGCAAGCCCACCGACAACCCGGCGTCGGCGTCACAGGTCCAGGCCAAGGACACCGCGTTCTACATCTTCACCTCGGGTACCACCGGGCACCCCAAGGCCAGCGTGATGACCCACCACCGGTGGCTGCGCGCGCTGGCGGCGTTCGGCGGATTGGGGTTGCGGCTCAACAGCAATGACACCCTGTACTGCCCGCTGCCGCTCTACCACAACAACGCGCTCACGGTCGCGGTGTCGTCGGTGATCAACGCGGGCGGCACACTGGCACTGGGTAAGTCGTTCTCGGCGTCCCGGTTCTGGGACGACGTGATCCAAATGGAAGCCACCGCGTTCATCTACATCGGCGAGGTGTGCCGCTATCTGCTGAACCAGCCGGCGAAGGACACCGACCGCGCCCACAAGATCCGCGTCATCGCCGGCAACGGGTTGCGCCCGGAGATCTGGGACGAGTTCACCCGTCGGTTCAACATCGGCCGGGTCGCCGAGTTCTACGCCGCCAGCGAGGGCAACACCGCGTTCATCAACATCTTCAACATCCCCAAGACCACCGGCATCAGCCCGATGCCACTGGCCTACGTCGAGTACGACGCGGAGACCGGCGAACCGGCCCGCGACGAGAACGGCCGGGTCCGCAAGGTGGCGCCCGGTGAGCCGGGCCTGCTGATCAGTCCGGTCAACAAGCTCTCGCCCTTCGACGGCTACACCGACAAGGAAGCCAGCGAGAAGAAGCTGGTGCGCAACGCGTTCAAAGAGGGCGACGTCTGGTTCAACACCGGCGACGTGATGAACCCGCAGGGCATGCGCCACGCCGCCTTCGCCGACCGGCTCGGTGACACCTTCCGGTGGAAGGGCGAGAACGTCGCCACCACCCAGGTCGAGGCCGCGCTGGGACAGGACAAGAACGTCGAGGAGTCGACGGTGTTCGGCGTCGAGGTGCCCGACACCGGCGGCCGGGCCGGGATGGCGGCGGTCAAGCTGCGTGACGGGGTGGAATTCGACGGCAAGGCGTTGGCCGACACCGTCTACGGCAACCTGCCCGGCTACGCCGTTCCGTTGTTCATCCGGATCGTCGAGTCGCTGGAGACCACGTCGACCTTCAAGAGCCGCAAGGTCGACCTGCGCAAACAGGGCTACGGGGCCGACGGCGAGGAGATCGAGGACCCGCTCTACGTGCTGAAGGGCCGCGACGAGGGCTACGTGCCGTTCTACGACGAGTATCCCGAGGAAGTGGCGGCCGGCTCCCGGCCCAAGGGATAGGCAGCCGCCATTTCGTCGAACTCGGCGCCACCAGGCACCATGGTGGAGTGAAGTCGACGTTCTGCGGACGGCCGGTGGCCGGTGATCGCGCGCTGATCATGGCGATCGTCAACCGCACCCCCGACTCGTTCTACGACCGGGGCGCGACCTTCACCGACGAGGCCGCCAAGGACGCCGCCCATCGGGTGGTCGCCGAGGGGGCCGACGTGGTCGACGTCGGGGGAGTCAAGGCCGGGCCCGGAACCGTGGTCGACGCCGACGAGGAAATCGCCCGGGTGGTGCCGTTCATCGAGTGGCTGCGCGCCGAGTATCCCGACCAGCTGATCAGCGTCGACACCTGGCGTTCCGCGGTGGCCAAGCAGGCCTGCGCGGCCGGAGCGGACCTGATCAACGACACCTGGGCCGGTGCCGACCCGGCCCTTCCGGAGGTCGCCGCCGACTTCGGGGCCGGGTTGGTGTGCTCGCACACCGGGGGCGCGACACCGCGCACCCGGCCGTTCCGGGTCAGCTACGGGACGACCGTGACCGGCGTGGTCGACGAGGTCATCGCCGAGGTCACCTCCGCCGCCGAACACGCGGTGGCCGTCGGGGTGGCCCGGGACGCGATTCTGATCGACCCGACCCACGATTTCGGCAAAAATACTCATCACGGTCTTACTTTGTTGCGCCACGTAAAAGATCTTGTTAATACCGGATGGCCCGTCCTGATGGCGCTGAGTAACAAGGATTTCGTCGGGGAGACTTTGGGTGTGGAGCTCACCGAACGCCTCGAGGGCACGCTGGCAGCGACCGCTTTGGCCGCCGCCGACGGAGCCCGGATGTTCCGGGTGCATGAAGTGGGACCCACTCGGCGTGTGCTGGAAATGGTCGCGTCGATCCGTGGGGAGCGTCCGCCTGCGCGGACGGTGAGGGGCTTGGCATGACCGAACTCGCCAACGACACACTTCCCGGCGACACCTGGCTGTCTGACCACAGCTGGAGCCGGCCGACCTGGACCATCGCTGAACTGGTGGCCGCCAAACGCGGCCGCACCATCTCCGTCGTCCTTCCTGCGCTCAACGAGGAGGAGACCGTCGGATCGGTGGTGGACACCATCCGCCCGCTGCTGGGCGGCCTGGTCGACGAGCTGATCGTGCTGGATTCCGGCTCCACCGACGACACCGAGATCGAAGCCATCGCCGCCGGCGCCCGGGTGGTCACCCGTGAGCAGGCGGTGCCCGAGGTGGAGCCGCAGCCCGGCAAGGGCGAGGTGTTGTGGCGCTCGCTGGCGGCCACCACCGGCGACATCATCGTGTTCGTCGACTCCGACCTGATCGACCCGGATCCGATGTTCGTGCCGCGACTGGTCGGTCCGCTGCTCACCGGCGATGGGATTCACCTGGTCAAGGGCTTCTACCGGCGCCCGCTGAAGGTCGGCAAGGGTGAGGACGCGAACGGCGGCGGCCGGGTCACCGAACTGGTCGCCCGTCCGCTGCTGGCCGCGCTGCGCCCCGAACTGGGCTGCGTGCTGCAGCCGCTGGGCGGCGAGTACGCCGGCACCCGCGAGCTGCTGACCTCGGTGCCGTTCGCCCCGGGCTATGGCGTGGAGATCGGCCTGCTGGTCGACACCTACGACCGCCTCGGCCTGCAGGCGATCGCGCAGGTCAACCTCGGCGTGCGCAGCCACCGCAACCGGCCGCTGATCGAGCTGGGTGCGATGAGCCGTCAGGTGATCGCCACACTGCTGTCCCGGTGCGGCATCACCGACTCCGGGATCGGGCTGACGCAGTTCCTGCCCGACGGGCACGACGGCTACCTGCCGCAGACCACCAAGGTCTCGTTGGCCGACCGGCCGCCGATGAACACCCTGCGCTGACCGCGTCGCTCGCCCACACCGACATTTCGCCGCAGAAATGCGAGTGCAAGCATGCGGAACGTCGATCTCGGCGCAAGTAATCTCGTGACGTGACATTGATCCTGCTGTACCTGGTGGTGCTGATCCTGATCGGCATCGTCCTGTTCGGGGTGGCCAGCCTGGTGTTCGGGCGCGGCGAGGAGCTGCCGCCGCTGCCACGGGCGACCACGGCCACCGTGCTGCCCGCCTCCGGGGTCACCGGCGCGGATGTCGAGGCCGTCAAGTTCACCCAGGTGCTGCGCGGCTACAAGACCAGCGAAGTGGACTGGGTGCTGGACCGCCTCGGCGCCGAACTGGACCAGCTGCGCGGCGAACTCTCCGCGGTGCGTGCAGCCGCCGGGCTCGACGAGCCGGTACACACCCACCACGCCGCGCCTGTTGCCGACGAGGAATCGGTGTGACGGAACCGGTGCCGGACGACGGCCGCACCCGCTGCGGCTGGGCGCAAGGGTCGCAGCTGTACCGCGACTACCACGACGACGAGTGGGGCCGGGTGCTGCGCGGCGAGGTGGCGCTGTTCGAGCGGATGAGCCTCGAAGCGTTCCAGAGCGGCTTGTCGTGGCTGATCATCCTGCGCAAACGGGACAACTTCCGGCGGGCGTTCAGCGGCTTCGACATCGAGACGGTGGCCGGCTACAGCGACCGTGATGTCACCCGGTTGATGGCCGACGAGGGCATCGTGCGCAACCGCGCCAAGATCGAGGCCACCATCGCCAACGCCAGGGCCGTCGCCGACCTCGACGTCGACCTGTCCGACCTGCTGTGGTCCTACGCCCCGCCACGGCGCCCGCGGCCCGAGACGATGGCCGACGTGCCGGCGATCACGCCGGAGTCCCAGGCGATGGCCAAGGACCTCAAGAAGCGTGGTTTCCGCTTCGTCGGCCCCACCACCGCCTACGCGCTGATGCAGGCCACCGGGATGGTCGACGATCACCTGGCATCGTGCTGGGTTCCCGGCCCGACCGCGGGGTGACGGGGCAAATCGGACCCCCTTAATCGGCCCTTTCACACCAATGCCCGCCGATAAGGAACAATAGAATCGAAAACAAGCAGTTCAGTGCCGACGCACCAGCCAAGTGCCCGGCGCTGGACCGGGTCCGTGAGCACGGGCCGGCTCGAACCTGGAGGGAGCACTCGATGGCGGCGATGAAGCCCCGGACCGGTGACGGTCCGCTGGAAGCAACCAAGGAGGGGCGCGGCATCGTGATGCGAGTACCGCTGGAAGGCGGCGGACGACTGGTCGTCGAGCTGACGCCCGACGAGGCAGCCGCCTTGGGTGACGAACTCAAGAACGTCACCAGCTAACTGATCCACCTTCGAAACCCCGCGTGGACCCGCGGGGTTTCGGTCTGCCGGTCGCCTTAAGCCGAGACCTTGCGGTAAATCTCGAGCGTCTGCTCGGCGATGTGCGCCCACGAGAATTCGTCGATACAGCGCTGCCGGCCGGCCGCCCCGAAGCGGCGCGCCTTCTCCACATCGCCCACCAGCGCATTGACCGCCTCGGCGAGCCCGGTCTCGAAACCGACCGGGTCCGTCGACTCGTAGTGCACCAGAGTTCCGGTCACGCCGTCGTCGACCACCTCG
The DNA here is from genome assembly GCF_008329905.1 of Mycobacterium sp. ELW1. Taxonomy (NCBI): domain Bacteria; kingdom Bacillati; phylum Actinomycetota; class Actinomycetes; order Mycobacteriales; family Mycobacteriaceae; genus Mycobacterium; species Mycobacterium sp. ELW1. The sequence continues at coordinate 1,597,833 of NZ_CP032155.1, forward strand.
GGTATGCCTCCCACGTCGGACGCCACCACGGCCGTTCCGCAGGCCATCGCCTCCAAATTCACGATCCCGAGCGGCTCGTACACCGAAGGACACACGAAAGCCGTTGCCGCCGAGAGTATTTCGCGGATCTTCCCGATAGGGAGAAACTCCTGTACCCAGAACACGCCGCTGCGCCGCCCGGCCAGTTCCTGCACGGCTGAGCTCACCTCGGCGGCGATCTCCGGGGTGTCCGGCGCGCCCGCGCACAGCACCACCTGGATCTCCGGGTCGAAGCGGTGCGCCGCGGCGATCAGGTGCGGGACGCCTTTCTGCCGGGTGATGCGTCCGACGAACGCCACCATCGGCCGCGACGGGTCGACGCCGAGTTCGGCGAGCACCGACTCACCCCGCTCGGACGGGGCCGGGTACCAGACGTCGGTGTCGATTCCGTTCTTCACCACGTGAACGCGGTTGGGGTCCAACGCCGGATACACCGACAGAACGTCGTCGCGCATGCCGGAACTGACCGCGATCACCCCGTCCGCCGCTTCGACCGCGGTGCGCTCCACCCACAGCGACACCCGGTAGCCGCCGCCGAGCTGTTCGGCCTTCCACGGCCGCAACGGTTCCAGGGAGTGCGCGGTGAGCACGTGGGGGACGTCGTACAGCAGCGACGCGAGGTGACCGGCCATCCCGGTGTACCAGGTGTGCGAATGCACCACCGTCGCCTCGGCGGCCGCATTGGCCATCACCAGATCCGCGGACAGCGTCGACAGCGCCGGGTTGGCCCCCTTGAGGGCGGGGTCGGGCTGGTGGACGAAGACGCCTTGGCGCGGGGCGCCCATACAGTGCACGTCCACCTCACACAGCCGCCGCAACTGTGCGACGAGTTCTGTCACGTGTACGCCCGCCCCGCCGTAAACCTCGGGTGGATACTCCCGAGTCATCATCGCCACCCGCATACGCCCGACGGTAGTGGCCCGCGCTGCGCGGCGCGACCTCTTTCCCGTCGCTTCGCTCGCCCCGACCTTGTGGGTCAACGTGCTTGCGCCCGACCCCAAGTCGCTTCGGCCGCGACACGACGACCTGCAATAGAGCCGTTGGTCTAGCCGTCGGTTGCGTGTGCCGATAGGTTTGCAGGATGAGGGAATTGCCACACGTGCTGGGCATCGTCCTGGCGGGCGGAGAGGGCAAACGGCTCTACCCGCTGACCGCGGACCGGGCCAAGCCGGCGGTTCCCTTCGGCGGCGCGTACCGCCTCATCGATTTCGTGCTGTCGAATCTGGTCAACGCGCGCTACCTCCGCATCTGTGTGCTCACCCAGTACAAGTCGCATTCGCTCGACCGGCACATCTCGCAGAACTGGCGGCTGAGCGGTCTGGCCGGTGAATACATCACGCCGGTTCCCGCCCAGCAGCGTCTCGGCCCGCGCTGGTACACCGGCTCGGCCGACGCGATCTACCAGTCGCTGAATCTGATCTACGACGAGGATCCGGACTACATAGTGGTTTTCGGTGCCGACCACGTGTACCGGATGGACCCCGAGCAGATGGTGAAGTTCCACATCGAGAGCGGGGCCGGGGCCACCGTCGCCGGTATCCGGGTGCCTCGCGCCGAGGCGCACGCATTCGGGTGCATCGACGCCGACGAGTCCGGCCGCATCCGGGAGTTCATCGAGAAGCCGGCCGATCCGCCGGGCACGCCGGATGATCCCGAGCAGACCTTCGTGTCGATGGGCAACTACATCTTCACCACCAAGGTGCTCATCGACGCCATTCGCGCCGACGCCGACGACGACAACTCCGATCACGACATGGGCGGCGACATCATCCCGCGGCTGGTGTCCGACGGGATGGCCGCGGTGTACGACTTCAGCAACAACGAGGTCCCCGGCGCCACCGAGCGCGACCACGGCTACTGGCGTGACGTCGGGACGCTGGATGCGTTCTATGACGCGCACATGGATTTGGTGTCGGTGCACCCGGTGTTCAACCTCTACAACAAGCGCTGGCCGATCCGCGGGGAGTCGGAGAACCTGGCGCCCGCGAAGTTCGTCAACGGCGGCTCGGCACAGGAGTCCGTGGTCGGCGCCGGCAGCATCATCTCCGCGGCGTCGGTGCGCAATTCGGTGCTGTCGAGCAACGTCGCGATCGAGGACGGCGCCATCGTCGAGGGCAGCGTGCTGATGCCCGGTGTGCGGGTGGGCCGTGGGGCGGTGGTCCGGCACGCCATCCTGGACAAGAACGTGGTCGTCGGCCCCGGCGAGATGGTCGGCGTGGACCTGGAGAAGGACCGCGACCGCTTCGCGATCAGCGCCGGGGGTGTGGTGGCTGTCGGTAAGGGCGTCTGGATCTAGCCGGCCGGAAGCAGGTCAGGTCCGATGATCTGGACGCTGCTGCTGCCACCCCCGTCGCTGGCGGTCACAACGATGGCACCGGAATTCGGTTCGACGGCAACGGAATTGGGTTGGCGCACGGTGGCCACATCGGCGAGGATCCGGCTCGCCGCCGGGTCTTCGATATCGACCACCCGCACCGCGTTCCGCTCGGTGAGCGTGATGAACAGGCGGTGGCGCCGGGCGTCGTAGGCGAGCCCGTAGGGCTTGCCGGGTGCCTCGATTCTGGCCACCTCGGTGACCTTCGGATCAACACGTTCGAGGTAGACGGCACCGCCGTCGGTGTCGGCGAATGCGGCCAGATCACCGGAGAGCGAGACCGCGTGGGTGAGTTTGGCCCCCACCGGGGCCTGGCTGACCAGCTCACGTGTCGAGCCGTCGTACACCCACACCCCGTTTCCCTGCACATCGGCGACGGCCGCGTAGTTGCCGACGGCCGCGACACCGCCGGGCTGCGGGGGGCCGGCGGGCAGCGAGGCGACCACCTGACCGTCGCGGACGAACACGACGCCGCCGCCGCCTTCGTTGGTCACCACGATGGTTCCCGACGCCGTCGCCGCCGCGTCGTGCGGTTGCCGTCCGACCCCGGTGACGGTGGTGGTGATACGGCCGTCGGCGAGGGTCACTTCGAGGAGCTCGTCGGTGCCCTCCAGCGGGGCCAGCACGGGGCCGTCCGGACCGGCCAGGCTCAGGTGGCGCGCGGCGCTCGGGGTCGGGATCCGCTGGCGTTGCCTGCCGGTGGCGGCGTCGAACAGCACCACCGCGTTGGGATCCCGTACCGCGACGGCGGCGATACCCGACGTGCCGACGACGACGCCTTCCGGTGCGTTGCCGAGCGGGACGACGATGCCGACCGGCGCCGCGGTGGGCGGACCCGCCCTGGCCGGCTCGGCGGGCGGGGCATGCGTCGTGGTGACCGGCTGGGGTTCATCGGCGTGACCGGCGCACCCGGCTGCCACCGAGCACGCGACCGCCAGTACGCACAGAGAAGTTCGGATGCGGCGGCCCACCTGCGCTCAGTGCCCCACCCCGGTGCCGGTTAAACCGGCCGCCGCGCAGCCTTTCGCCGTCGCCGGCGCCGCCACAGCGCGACCGCGGCCCACGCCAAGGCGACCATCACCACGAGCACCAGTGCGGGGATGAGGATCGCGATGAACACCAGTGCGACGCTGACGATGTCCTCGATGGTGCTGAGCACCGGCGCCGCGGTGCCGGCCGAGGCGACGTTGGCCGCCGGGCGGACCGCGGTCTTGGTCAGGTGGACCACGAGGGCCGTGACGACGCCGATCGCGACCGGAACCCACTGACCGGTGCGGGCGAACTCACCGGGATCGGTGACCGCGGCGGTCTGCGCGGCGGTGCCCGACCCGAAGACGATGCCGCCGGCCGTCGGGCGGACGAACGTCTGGACTACGTCGTTGACCGAGTCCAGGGCAGGGATCTTGTCGGCGACGATCTCGATCAGCAGCAGGACCGCGACGATGGCGATCACCCAGCCGTTCTCCAGCCACGACCAGCCGGCCGGCAGGGAGACGAGGTCGGTGAACCGGGCCAGCAGGGCAAGGGAGAGCAGCGGGATGTAGGCGTTGAGGCCCGCGGCGGTGGCCAGCCCGAAGCCGGTCATCAGCTCCATGACGTCTCCTCATGCCGTGACGGTCTTCCCGTACAGGATGACGCGTCACCGCACGCGGCGTCAGGCGTCGGTGAGATCCATGTCCGCCGGCGTGGCGCCGCTGATGGGTTGGGAGATGAAGCTGCGGGTGGTCAGCGGGCCGCCGAACTGCTGCAGCAGGCCGCCTTGGTCGTTACGCCCGAGGTCGATCGCTTCGAATCCGAACCGCTCGATGAGTTCCGCCACCTCGCCGTTGGCGCCCGCGTCATTGCCGGATACGAACAGCACGCGGCGTCCGCCGTGACCGTCGCCGGGTTCGTGGGCGAGCACCTTGGCCCAGGTATGTCCGAACGCCTTGACCACGCGAGCGTTGGCCGACCACTCCTCGACCAGGTCCGAGGAGGCGGGGCCGCCCAGGTCGGCCGGCGAAAAGGTGCTGTAGTCAATGGCATTGGTGGCGTCGACGATGATGCGCCCGTTCCAGTCGGGCACCTGTCCGACCAGACTCTCGACCGCGTCGAACGGAACGGCCAGGACGACGACGTCGGCGAGCAGGGCATCGGAGACTTCGGTGGGCACGATGTGCGAGCCCAGTGTGTCGGCCAGCAGCGCGACTCCCGCCGGTCCTCGCGATGCGGCCACCGCGACGTCGAGGCCGATCCGCGCGAAGTGGCCCGCGACCGCCGATCCGATGTTGCCGGAGCCGATGATGGCATAGGTCATGTCAGCGTCCTCGCAGTTTTGTAGTAACCGTTAAAGTTATTTGTTGCGACGTTAGCAGAGTCCGCGATCGGGCGACGCCTAGGATCGACGCCATGGCTCGGCCCCCGAAGTTCGACCGCGCAGAAGCGTTGCGTCGTGCCATGCACCTGTTCTGGGAGCATGGATTCGAGGGCACCTCGGTCAACGACCTCACCACGGCGATGGGCATTTCGGCTCCGAGTCTGTATGCCGCATTCGGGGACAAGCAGGCTCTCTACGACGCGGCGGTCGACCTCTACGAGCTGACCGCCGTGGTGCCGCCCGCGCTGGAAGCGGCCACCGCGCGCGAGGCGTTCGAGATGATGCTGGACCGCGCGGTCGAGCTGTACACCCGGCCCGGTCATCCACGCGGCTGCTTCGTCATCGCCGACCCGCTGCTGCGGCAGCGCAGGGGAGTTGGGCGCGCCGCCATCGCCGACCGGTTGCGGCAAGCTCAGCGGGCCGGCGACCTCGACGCCGAGGCGGATGTCGAGGCGCTCACCGATTTCATCGACACCGTCTTGCGGGGTTTGTCGGCCAAGGCCCGAGATGGTGCCAGCCGCAAGCAGTTACGGGCCGCCGCCGATGTCGCCCTCAGCGCCTGGCCTAAGCGGTCGAAGCGCCGGGCTCTCTCGTCACCACGGTGAACAACTGGGCAATGCGGTCGTTCTCGACGATCGCCACATCGAAACCGGAGATCAACGGCTGCGTTCCGTCGGAATCGGGGGCGAAGACGTCGAACGCGAGAAACCCCATGTTCGCGGTCTGACGCACGGGTCCGGACTGGACGAAACTCAGGCCCGCCAGGGGGCCGTCGAGTAGTGCCTGAGCCTTCTCGTGCAGCCGGTCTTGGCCTGTGACGGTCTCGTCGGCATCCGACCACCGCACGTCCTGCGCATAGTTGCGCCGAATCACCTCGAGCCGTCGTTGCGCATCCCGCTCGTTGAACACCGCCAGCAGATTCTCCTGCATGAGTCGAGTGATGTTCGGATTCAACGAGTTTCCTCTCTGGTGCACGCTTGGGGGCACTCGCAAACTTAAATGGTCATGCAAGTTAGGTCAAGTGCTCACCAGATCAGCGGCAGCAGGCGGTAGCGGACCTTCTGGGTGTACTGCCGATAACCGTCCAGCTCCTCGGTGAGCATCTTCTCCTCGTCGACGATCCGCGCCGCCATCAACAGCAGCCCGACGACGACCAGCAGCAGAGCCCAGTACGAGCCGAGCGCCAGCGCGATCCCGATCATCAGGATCACATTGCCGAAATACATCGGGTGCCGCACAAAGCCGTACAGGCCGGTGCTCACCAGCGGCTGGCCCTCCTCGACGGTGATGTTTGCCGAGGCGTATTGATTCTGGACCACCACCCACATCGCCAGGCCCAGACCGATCGCCACCAGCACGTCGCCGACAACCGACACCCACGCAGGCACATGCGACCAGCCGAAGCGGTAGTCCAAGGCCGGCACAATGAGCATTGCGGCGAACACCACGAACGTCCCGGCGATGATGATTTTCTGGACGGGCCGGCTCTCCGCCTTCACGCCGGCATGGGAGCGCCGTTCGACGGCCTCGGGATACTTGCGGCCCAGGTACAGCGTCGGGCCGAGGCTCGCGGCGCTGAACACCGCAAGGAAGGCCCAGCCCTGCCAATAGCTCACGGTCCCCGCGGGCACGAACAGCAGTACAGCGAAGGCTGCGATACCCGCGATCGACGAGATCGCGATGCGAACCGACGTTCTCATGACTCTCCTAGACGACGTCGCGGCGCCGGTAGACGACACCGGCGATCAGTGTGATGACGACGGCGATCAGCACCATCACGCCCAGTGCCACAACGGAAACCGATGACGGTGCGGTGGTACGCCCGACCGGCGAAGCTTCGATGAGCCACCGCGGCAGCCGCAACAGTGCACCGAGATACAACGCGACGATCACGAATGTCACGGCCAGCCAGCCGATGCCGGGGTGGCGCAGCGCCACGCCGAGGGCGGCGACGCCGGCTATCACCGCCATCGCGGGCAGGAAGGCCAGCGCGGCCGCGGTCAGCCGCGGGATCGTGGCGGGTTCGCCCAGCGTCAGGCCTGCACCGATGCCGTTGCCCAGGCCGGCGCAGGTCAGCAGTATTGCCGCGCCGGTCAGCGCCGCGCCGACCGCCGACAACAACCACGCCCAGCGTGACACCGCACCGGCCAGCACCGCCTCGCCGATCCCGGACTCTTCGTCGTGGCGTAGGCGTACCACCACCGTGACCACGTACGCGGTGGTCGCCGCGGCCAGGAACTGGGTCATCGTGGTGTAGACGCCGTCGGTGCCCTGCGCCGAAAGTACCCGGGCCAGAAGCTGATTGCCCTTGGCCGCGTCCAGCAGTGACTTGGTCATCGAACCGAATGCGGCCCCGGCGATCAGCAGCCCGATCGCCCAGCCCATGGTCAGGCCGCGGTGAATCACCAGCTGGAGTCCGAAGACCCCGCCGACCGGGCGCGCATGGGTGTGCTCGCCCGAGGAGGCCAGGACACCGTCGTCGTACTGACGTCGGCTCTCCAGCGCCACGGTGGCCGCGACGAGCACAACGGCCAGCGCGGCCAGCAACCCCAGCGGCCACCAGCGCAACGCGACGAACGGGCGCATCTGCTGTGCCCAGGCGATGGGGGAGAACCAGCTCAGGGCGCTGCCGGAATTGTCGATGACGTCGCCGGCGCCGCGCACCAACACGGCTGCGGCCAGCACCCCGAGCGCGGCTCCGGTGGCCGTTCTCGCTTGCCGCCACAACTGCGCACTCAGTGCCGCAACCGCACCGAAAATCGTTGCCACGGCGGTGATTCCCAAGCACATTGCCGCGGTGTCGACCACCGCGAAACCGCTGGCGGCCATGGCGATCGTCATGGTCACCGACAGCACGGCGTTGACCAGCGCCATGACGATCAGTGCGGCGGCGGTGCGGGCATGACGACCGACGATCGAGGACAGCACGAGTTCGGCGGCACCGCTTTCCTCTTCGGCGCGGGTGTGGCGAATGACGGTCAATATCGCCAGGATCGATGCCGCCACCATCAACGTCAAGGTCAGTTCGTTGGCCATCATGACGCCGAGGTCGGTCTCGTTGCCCCCGAACATTGGACCGCCCAACATGATTCCGGCCGGGGTCTTGAGTAGATCCACCCGGGCCTGGCGCTGTGCCACATCCGGGTAGGCGAGTTTGATCGCATTGGGGGCGTACACCATCATCAGTGTCAGAGCCGAGATCCACCCGGTCAGCCGGATCCGGTCGCGACGCAGCGCAAAGCGGACCAGCGTGCCGGTTCCGGTCAGCCGGGTCGGGGCTGCGGCAGTCGCGATCATGATGCCGGCGTCCGGTATTCCCGCAGGAACAGGTCTTCCAGTGAGGCCGGCGTGACTGTCAGGTCCGCGATCCCGAGCTGGGTGAGATGCACCATCGTCGCGTCCAGCACATCGCGGCCGACGGTGAACCGGACCTGGCCGTCAGTGATGTCCACGTCGTGCACGCCCGGCCATCGGGTCACCACGGTGGGGTCGCGGTGGGTGCGTGCCGTCACGGTGGTGCGCATCAGGTGCTGGAGCTGGGCCAGTGGCCCGGATTGCACGGTGCGCCCGGCACGGATGATGGTGACTGTGTCACAGACCTTTTCGACCTCGGCCAGGACGTGACTGGAGAGCAGTACCGCGGCGCCGCGACCGGCCACCTCGCGCACGCACTCCTGAAAGACGTTCTCCATCAACGGGTCGAGGCCCGACGTCGGTTCGTCGAGAATGTAGATGTCGGCGTCGGTGGCGAAGGCGGCAACCAGCGCCACCTTCTGGCGGTTGCCCTTCGAGTACGTGCGGGACTTCTTGTTCGGGTCGAGTTCGAAGCGTTTGATCAGCCAGTCTCGGCGGCGGGGGTCCGCGCCACCGCGCAGGCCGCACAGGAAGTCGATCACCTGACCGCCGGTCAGGTTCGGCCACAGCGTCACGTCCCCGGGTACGTAGGCGATACGCCTGTGCAGCGCCACCGCATCGTGCCACGGGTCGCCGCCGAGCAGACGCACGTGCCCTCCGTCGGCCCGCAGAAGTCCCAACAGGATGCGGATGGTGGTGGACTTGCCTGCCCCATTGGGTCCCAGGAAACCGGCGACCGAGCCGGCGCGGACGGTCAGGTCCATACCGTCCAGGGCTCGGGTCCGGCCGAAAGTCTTGACCAGACTGTGGATTTCGACCGCCGCGGTGTCAGTCCGCGCTGTCGGTGCCGATGCCGTCGTCATGTTGTTCTCCCTCGGTGTGGGTCACAATTTCGCCGTGTGCGGCGAAGCTGTCGAACATCGTCGAATCGGTGAGCAGGCCCTCGGTGTACAGCTCGAGGGCCGGCAGCATCATCTCGTTGGCGTAGTCGTGCAGAACAGCCCGTAAATCCGTTGGGTTGTCATGCAATTGGAGATAGAGCAGGAAGGCGCCGCCGCCTGCCATGCCGAGATACTTCGCCCGAGCGGCCGGGTCGCGGCTCGGCTTGATGGTGCCGGCGCGGACACCGTCGTCGAGGTAGCCCTCGACGTTGGCGAACATGGTGCGCCACAGGTTCCTGGCCAACTCGCCGCCGGTCTGCATGCTGCGCACCAGGTAGGCCATCATCGGCGCGAACGACTCGATCTCCGCCGCCGCGGCCAGCCAGGTGGCCGGGTCGGTGGAGCGGATCGTCTCCGATTTCTCGCTGCGGATCTCTTCGGCGATGTAGTCGTCGCACGCTTGGCGCAATCCGTCCTTCGACCCGAAGTGGTGGATGACGAGCCCGGGGCTCACCCCGGCCGCCTCGGCGATCGCCCGAACCCCGACGTCGAACCCGCGCGCGCCGAACAGCTCGATGGCGGCGTCGCGGATCCGGGCCACGGTGGTCAGGTCCGTTGAACGCATGTTTAGGATGCTAAACACTTGTTCAATCGGCGGTCAAGCACGTACCGCCGTCGAGTCGAGGATTTCGTGGTGAGGCGGTCGCCGACGCCTCAGGCGGCAGCGCGCAAGGTGACTGGCTCGACTGCCACCGGCGCGGGCCGGGCGGCACGGTTGAGCAGGATCTCGAATGTTCGGGCGGCGCCGATCGACCCGTAGGAGTAGGGCTGCTCCCGGTGGAGCGATTCGCCGGCGCGGTCATCGATGGTGACCCGGACCCGGTGGCTGTTCGGGTCGCCGGTCGAGCCGGTCTCGGTGACGGTCGCCGACAGACCGGCCAGTGGGATTCGCACCGCGTCCTGGCGGCAGCCCACGATGAGCAAACTCTTCGTGATGCGCAACTCACCCCACGTTGCCAACACGCCGTCGCGGCGGTTACGGCGACTTTGCGAGAGATCGAAAAAGACGGCGGTAATTCCGAGGAGGACGAAGGGCACGATCAATGACGCCACCATCACGGGGCTTATCCGTGGATCCATATTCTCCCCCCAGAAACACCGTGCGGTGCCAGCCGTTAACGGCCGGACATATTCCCGCAATATTTCTGCCTCGCACCGACTTTGGCGTAAGGATGCCCACGAAAACAGTAAGGCAAACGCGCTTGCGATGACTCTTGTCGAGCAGAGTCGCCCTCAATCACGATGACCTCACGGTTGGAAATCCTATTGAGTCGAAGGCGCGGATAACTGCACTTTTGGAGAGTTTGCTGGAATTGCACATAGTGGACTCATAGCAACGATTTACCAGCTGAGAATTTGCCCTGATGCGCGCGAACATCGGGTCTGACGGTTCCGAAATTGGCATGTTTCTGCTGGTGGCAGGATTTCCTCGCGCACGACGGCAAGATCGAGTACCGCGCAATCTGCACGCTCGTTGAATATCAGCAAACTTCAAGCGTGAACATGAAGTGGAAGGGTCCGCCGTCCACGGTGATCACCGGATCATCCGCACTGCGGATCAGTCGCGGGCGGCGACCAGGATTCCGTCGCCCAGCGGGATCAGCACGGGGGTGAGGCGCTCGTCCTCGGCGATCAGTCGGGCGGCCTCCCGCACGGCAGCGACCTCGGCATCGTTGGCCGCCGGGTCCCCGGCGCGGCCGCCGAGCGCGGAGCGGTGCACGACAATCGCGCCGCCCGGGCGCAGCAGACGGATGCCCTCGACGATGAAATCGGCCTGATCTGACGGTGCAGCGTCGAGAAACACCAGGTCATAGGACTCGTCGGCCAGCCGGGTGAGCACTTCCTGAGCTCGTCCGGCGATCAGCCGGGTGCGGGACGGGCCGATCCCGGCCTCGTTGAACGCCTGCTTGGCGATGCGCTGGTGCTCGGGCTCGATATCGATGGTGGTCAGGACACCGTCGTCGCGCATGCCCGACAGCAGCCACAGCCCGCTCACGCCGGCACCGGTACCCACCTCGACAACTGCTTTGCCGCCGGACAGCCGGGCCAGTACGCTGAGCAGCGCTCCGACCGCCGGTGTCACCGCTCCGGCGCCGGCGTCCACAGCTCGCTCCCGGGCGGCCGCAACAATGGCGTCCTCGGAGATCGAACCCTCCGCATGGGCGAGTATCCGGTCGGCGCGGCTGGCCTCCGGCTGGCCTGTTTGGTCCTCGTTAGTGGCCATTCTCAGCAGCGTAGGCGCAGTTGGATCGGCGGGTGGGCAGGCGCGCCCGGCGCCGAATGAGTGCCGAATCGGCCGGTCCGAGGGGTCGGGCGGGAACGTCAAGGATGACGCGCCGTCCAGCAGTGAAAGAGCTGGACACGAATAGATAACGAAAGTATTTCTTAGTCAAACCTTAGTTAGCTCAAATCGCTCCCACACAGGATTGGGGAACGGTAGCGGGCATGGAACAGAGCCCCCGCTGGTCGGGGAATATGCCCGACAACGGTCGCGTTGTCAGGCTTGATGCGGTCGACGGCACCCAGCCGTCAACGCAGATCAACCAGGAGGATCCGACGACCACCACATTGATGGCTCCGGCGCACATGTCGCACCCCGAGCAGCTGGGGGAAGCCGAGTGGGTTGAGCCGTCCGAGGAACTGCAGGGCACTGCGGTGTTCGATGCCACCGGCGACCGGACGGCCATGCCGTCGTGGGACGAGCTGGTGCGGCAGCACGCCGACCGGGTGTACCGGCTGGCCTATCGCCTGTCGGGCAACCAGCAGGACGCCGAGGACCTCACCCAGGAGACCTTCATCAGGGTGTTCCGCTCTGTGCAGAACTACCAGCCCGGCACGTTCGAAGGCTGGCTGCATCGCATCACCACCAACTTGTTCCTCGACATGGTCCGTCGCCGCGGCCGCATTCGCATGGAGGCGCTGCCCGAGGATTACGACCGGGTCCCCGCCGACGAGCCGAACCCCGAGCAGATCTACCACGACTCTCGACTGGGTGCGGATTTGCAGGCTGCTCTGGATTCGTTGGCGCCGGAGTTCCGTGCCGCCGTCGTCCTGTGTGACATCGAGGGTCTGTCGTACGAGGAGATCGGTGCGACGCTCGGCGTCAAGCTGGGCACCGTGCGCAGCCGCATCCACCGCGGCCGTCAGGCGCTCCGCGACTATCTGGCAGCCCATTCGGGCCAGCGGGGACTGGCTGACTTCACGGCCGAATCGGCGTAGACCGACAGGCAGCGGCCAAACTGTGGCCGGCATGTCATGTCGCCGAGGGTTTCGCGCGCTACATTCGATCTAGCGGCGCGGCGCGCCAGCCATGGGCACCCATGGTCAGCGACGCGGCCGACGCGAACCCCGAGAGGAGCGCAGTGATGGTCGACCGTGGACACATGTTCCGTCGAGCATTCTCCTGGTTGCCCTCACAGTTCGCCTCGCAGAGCGACGCGCCCATCGGGGCGCCGCGGCAATTCGGTTCCACCGAGCATCTGTCCATGGAGGCGATCGCCGCGTATGTCGACGGCGAGTTGCGGATGAAGTCGTATCTGCGGGCGGCGCACCATCTGTCGCTGTGCCCGGAGTGTGCCGCCGAGGTCGAGGGTCAGAGTCAGGCCCGCACAGCGTTGCGGGATTCCCTTCCGATCAGCATGCCGAGCAGCTTGTTGGGACTGTTGTCGCAGATCCCGCAGGCGGCGCCGGACGATCCCGGCGCCCCGGACGGCCGGAGTCGCCCGGGCGGCGACATCCAGTCCGGACTCGCCGATCAGTTAGCTGAACGCACAGACCGTGACCGGCGTAAGCGCCGGTAGGGTGGATGTGAAATCGGGCAGCGTCGTGCCCGGTCCCACAGTGCGCGCTCGCGGCTGAGCGCTTGGATAGAGGTTGAACTTGAGCCCCAATCAGGACAACTCCGGCAGCAGCCCCCGGCTGGCCCCGCGTCCGGTCTCCCGGCCTGCCGTCGACCCGGCCGCCACCCGCACGTTCGGGCGCCCCCAGGGTGTCGACGGCTCGTTCGTGGCCGAGGAGCTGCGTCCCGCCAAGTTCCGCGGCGAGGTCGAATTCCAGCCCAAGGACCATGTCCCGGATCCGGTGCTGGGGGAGGCGTTCGGAAGGCCCTATCCGGGTGGTGACTCGCTTCAGCGACATCCCGCCGACGCCGGGGCGCTGGACGCTGAGCGCGATGGAGATGCCGACGACGTCGACGATCCCTGGCGGGATCCGGGGGCCGCGGCCGCGCTCGGCACGCCGGCACTGCAGCAGGCGGCACCTGTCGTCGTGGCCGGGCCCACCGGCAAGCTCGGCGTGCGTGACGTGCTGTTCGGGGGGCGGGTGTCCTATGTGTCGTTGGCCCTGTTGGGCATCATCGCGCTGCTGATCGGGTTCGCTGGCGGCTGGGTGGGCCGCAAGACGGCCGAGGTCGTCGAGGCGTTCACCACCTCGAAGGTCTCCCTGGCCACCAACAGCACCGGTGAGGTGCCGCCCGGCCGGTTCGCCAAGGTGGCCGCGTCGGTCGCCGACTCCGTCGTCACCATCGAGGCGGTCAGCGACGACGAAGGCGCCCAGGGCTCCGGCGTCGTCGTCGACGGCCGCGGCTACATCGTCACCAACAACCACGTGATCTCCGAAGCTGCCACCAATCCGAGCAAGTTCAAGATCTCGGTGGTGTTCAACGACGGCAAGTCGGTGCCGGCCAACCTGGTCGGCCGCGACCCCAAAACCGACCTGGCGGTGCTCAAGGTCGACAACGTCGACAACCTGACGGTGGCCCGCTTCGGGGATTCCGACAAGGTTCACGTCGGTGACGAGGTGATCGCCGCCGGTGCCCCGCTGGGCCTGCGCAGCACCGTCACCCACGGCATCATCAGCGCGTTGCACCGGCCCATCCCGCTCTCGGGTGAGGGATCGGACACCGACACCGTCATCGACGCCATCCAGACCGACGCCTCGATCAACCACGGCAACTCCGGTGGCCCGCTGATCGACATGAACTCTGAGGTGATCGGCATCAACACTGCCGGAAAGTCGTTGTCCGACAGTGCAAGTGGCCTCGGCTTCGCGATCCCCGTCAACGAGGTCAAGCAGACTGTCGAGGCGTTGATCAAGGACGGCAAGGTCGCGCACCCGACGCTCGGGCTCTCGGCGCGTTCGGTGAGCAACGACCTCGCCCAGGGTGCTCAGGTGGCCAACGTCAAGGCGGGCAGTCCCGCCGAGAAGGCCGGCATCCTCGAGAACGACATCGTGGTCAAGGTCGGCAATCGCACCGTGGCCGACGCCGACGAGTTCGCGGTCGCCATCCGCCAGCTCAAGATCGGTCAGGATGCGCCCATCGAGGTCATCCGCGACGGCCGCAAGGTCACGCTGACGGTGAACCCCGCGCCGGACAACTGACCCGATGTTCGCGAACGTCGGGTGGGGCGAAATGCTCGTGCTGCTGGTCATCGGGCTGGTCGTTCTGGGCCCCGAGCGGCTGCCGGGCGCCATCCGGTGGACGTCGAACTCGTTGCGGCAGGCCCGCGACTACGTCAGCGGCGCCACCAGTCAGCTGCGTGACGATCTCGGCCCGGAGTTCGAGGATCTGCGCCAGCCGCTGAGCGAGCTGCAGAAGCTGCGCGGTATGACCCCGCGGGCCGCGCTCACCAAACACCTTCTCGACGGCGACGATTCGTGGATCGGCGAGGCGTTCCAGGCGCCGGACACAGTGAAGCCGCACAGCGCGCCGCCCCCGCACGCGGTGGTGCCGAAACCCGAGCCGTTGCCGCCCGGCACGCCAGCGCCGTTCGACGCCGACGCCACCTGATCGCCTACAGGTGGCGGGTGGTGTCCAGGCCCAGCGACATCCCGGCCAGCCCGCGCCGTCGTGCCGCCAGCTTGTCGGCGATGCCCCGCAATTCCTTGCCGGCCGCCGAATCGGGCGCTGAAAGAACAAGCGGCACACCGGAATCGCCGGCCGCCACCAACGCGGGGTCCAGCGGCACCTGTCCGAGCAGGGGCACATCGGCGCCGACCGAACGGGTGAGGCTCTCGGCGACCTGGCGGCCGCCGCCTTCGCCGAAGATCTGCATCGTGGTGCCGTCCGGCATGAGCAGCCCCGACATGTTCTCCACCACGCCGACGATGCGTTGGCGGGTCTGCAGTGCGATCGCCCCGGCGCGTTCGGCCACCTCGGCGGCGGCGAGCTGCGGTGTCGTCACCACCAGGATCTCGGCGCCCGGAACAAGCTGAGCCACCGAGATCGCCACGTCGCCGGTGCCCGGCGGCAGGTCGAGCAGCAGCACATCGAGATCGCCCCAGTACACGTCGGCAAGGAACTGTTGCAGCGCCCGGTGCAGCATCGGTCCCCGCCACACCACCGGTGCGTTGCCCTGGGTGAACTGGGCGATCGAGATGACCTTCACGTCGTGGGCGACCGGCGGCAGGATCATCGACTCGACCTGGGTGGGGCGGTCGTCGGTGCCCATCATGCGCGGCACCGAGTGGCCGTAGATGTCGGCGTCGAGCACGCCGACCGACAAGCCCCGAGACGCCAGCGCCGCGGCCAGGTTGACCGTCACGCTCGACTTGCCGACACCGCCCTTACCGGAGGCGACGGCGTACACCCGGGTCAGCGAGCCGGGCTGGGCGAACGGGATCACCGGTTCGGGCGCATCGCCGCGCAGTTGCTTGCGCAGTTCGGTGCGCTGCTCGTCGTTCATCACATCGAGCGCGACGGTCACCGCCGCGGTGCCCGGCACATCGGCGACGGCCTGGGTCACCCGCTCGGTGATCTCGGTCTTCTTCGGGCACGCGGACGTGGTGAGGTAGATCTCGACGTGCACGGCGCCGTCGTCGGCGACCGAGATGCTCTTGACCATGTTGAGCTCGGTGATCGGCTTGCGCAGTTCGGGATCGATCACTTTGCCCAGCGCAATGCGCACCTGGGTCTGCAGTTCGCTCTTTTCGGACATCAGGGCCGAGTCTAGGTTGTGCGACCCCTGTCAGCGGAAACGGCCTGAGAAGTGACGCGACGTCCGTTCAAGTGCAACCTAGCTGGCCGGGCCCGGCAGCGCACCGTGCACGGCAGGCAGCGGCGCCACCGGCACCTCCGCGACCGGCTCGGGGGCCGGCGGCGGGGGTGGCAACAGCCACGGCGGCTGCCACGGGGGCGGCGGCGCTTCCGGCATCGCCTGAGGCTGGACGGCCACCGGCGGGGGAGCCTGCGAACCGAGGCAGATCACCTGGCACGGCTGCGACGGTAGCTCACTGACCGGGCCGGGCAGCGGGCCGAGCGCCAGCGATCCGGCCGTCTCGGTGTTGTTGATGCTGAGCTGCGCCAGCGGATCGGTCGGCGGCAGGCCGATGGCATTGAGCGGCAGACCCGGGCCCAGGCCCTCCGGGTTCTCCAGGTGGGCGTCCCCGAGAGCGGGTGCCGGTCCGACGATCGGCGGCAGGTTGATCGGTTCCACGCCGGTGGCGTAGGCGGCGGCCCAACCCAGCACGTTCTGGGCGTAGGCCATCGAGTTGTTGTAGCGCAGGATCGCGGTCAGCACCTGCGACTGGTTGCGTAGGTTCAGCCCGCCGCTGCACAGGTAGCGGGCCGCGGCCAACGCCGCGTCGTAGACGTTCTGCGGATCGGCCTTGCCGTCGCCGTCGCCGTCGGCGGCGTAGCGCGACCAGGTGCCGGGCAGGAACTGCATGGGTCCCATCGCCCGCGCATACACCGGGCGGCCCGCCTGGACGGTCTGGACGATGACCTCGTTGCCCGACAGGGTGCCGTCCAGCGTGGGGCCGTAGATCGGGTTGATCGCGGTGCCACGGGCATCGGTGGCGCCGCCGTTGGCGTGCATGGATTCGATGCGGCCGATACCGGCCAGCAGGTTCCAGCTCAGCCCGCAGCCCGGTGCGGCCACGGACATCTTCTGTTCGGCATTGCGGTAGGCGGCCAGCGGAACCGACGGGATGCGCAGGGACCCGATCGAGCTGACCACCATCGCCGGCGGCGGAGCCGACGGGGTGGCCGCGGCGAAGTGAAAGTTGGTGGGCTGCTTGGTCAACGCGACGACGGTGACACCCGAGGTGTCGACTTGCGGTGACACCGCGGCCAGGGGCATGACTTCCTTGCCGACCACCGGCGCGTGCGGTAGGTCGGGGGCTGCGCTGACCGCACCGGCGAGCACGACCGGGGTGAGCACAGCAATTCCGAACGCAGGCTTCCGCACCATCCGGCTGACGCGGTTTCCTATGCCCACTCGTCCGTCCTCAGATCATGCCGCCTGTGTGAACCAAGTCACCATACATATCTTCGTGACCTCAGTGGTATCCAATGGTCACCTTTGTCACTAACTCACCTCGTCGTCGACGGGCTCGACGGCCGATCGGGCCTTCTTCGCTTTGTCCTTCTTGGCCTTGCCGCCGTTTTCGGACTGCAGCGATTCCAGCAGGTCGCGGATCTCCTCGAGTTCGCGGCGAAGGTAGTCGCGGGTGGCGACCTCACCGACGGCCAACCGCAGCGACGCCAGCTCGCGGGCCAGGAACTCGGTGTCGGCTTTGGTCTGCTCAGCGCGCCGGCGATCCTCCTCGAGCGAGACCCGGTCGCGGTTCTCCTGCCGGTTCTGCGCAAGCAGGATCAGCGGCGCGGCGTAGGCGGCCTGGGTGGAGAACGCCAGGTTGAGCAGGATGAACGGGTAGGGGTCCCACCGCAAGCTCACCGCGAACAGGTTCAGCCCGATCCAGACGATGACCAGGATCGTCTGCCACGCGAGGTAGCGCCCGGTGCCCAGGAAGCGGGCGATCGATTCACTGAACCGGCCGACCGCCTCCGGATCGACGTTGAACGACAGCCGACGCGACGAGCGGGGGGTGTCGAGGCGTTGGCGCGCGGACGACTCGCTCACGTCGCCCCCTCTGCGCTGGCCGTCCGCTCGGACAGTTGTGGATCCTCGTAGCTTTCCCGCCAGTCGTCGGGCAGCAGATGGTCGAGCACGTCGTCGACGGTCACCGCGCCGAGCAGGTGGTTCTCCTCGTCGACCACGGGACCGCAGACCAGGTTATAGGCGGCGAAGTACCGCGTCACCCCTGCCAGCGACGTGTTCGGCGTGCAGCTGGGCAGGTCGGTGTCCACGATTCCGCTGACCAGGTTGGCGGGCGGTTCGCGCAGCAGCGCCTGCAGGTGCACGCAGCCCAGATAGCGACCGGTGGGGGTGGCGGTCGGGGGTCGGACCACGAACACCAGCGACGCCAGCGCCGGCGTCAGGTCGGGGTCCCGCACCCGGGCCAGTGCTTCGGCGACGGTGGTGTCGGGCGCGAGCACCACCGGGTCGGAGGTCATCAGACCGCCCGCGGTGTCGGGTGAGTGGCTCAGCAGGCGTCGCACCGGCTCGGAGTCCTCGGGGTCCATCCGCCGCAGCAGCACCTCGGCCTCGGTCGGATTCAGCACACCGAGAAGGTCAGCGGCGTCATCGGGGTCCATCGCCTCGAGGACGTCGGCCGCTCGTTCGGTGTCGAGCTGCAGCAGCAGAACGGTCTGGTCGTCCTCGGGCAACTCCTGGAGGATGTCGGCCACCCGCTCGTCGTCGAGCGCGTTGATCACCTCGGTGCGGCGCTTGGCGGGCAGATCGCGGATCGCGTCGGCCACCTCGATGGGGCGCTGGCCTTCGAACTGGTGCAGCAGCTGGGCCACGCCCTGGCCGGGCATCGACAGCGCCGACGGGGTCAGGCCCTGCACGTTGTGCCAGTCCACCACCTGGATCGTCGAACGACGGCCGAGCCGGCGGTGGCTGCGCACTGCGACCCGGGTGACCA
Source organism: Mycobacterium sp. ELW1 (assembly GCF_008329905.1). Taxonomy (NCBI): domain Bacteria; kingdom Bacillati; phylum Actinomycetota; class Actinomycetes; order Mycobacteriales; family Mycobacteriaceae; genus Mycobacterium; species Mycobacterium sp. ELW1. The sequence continues at coordinate 1,616,665 of NZ_CP032155.1, forward strand.
CCCAGTCCCGGACGCGGGACTGCTCGATACCCAGGTCGACGACGATCACGTCCACACCGGACATCTGCGGCAGCTCGGGGTCGTTGACCCGGACCCGGCTGTCGAGGACCTGGCCGAGCACCAGGACCTCACCGGGCCGCTGCGCGAAACGGCGCAACGACACATTGCCGGTGGTGAGGGTGACGGCGTTCGGCTCGATCGCGGTCACTCGCAGTATCGGCACGAAAATTCTTCGGCGAGTGAGCATTTCGACCACCAGGCCGAGGACGCGCGGTTGCTGGCGGACGATGCTCATGCTGATCACGACATCGCGAACGCGGCCGAGGGATTCTCCATCCGGACCGAGCACGGCCAGTCCCGCCAGCCGCGCCGCGTACACCCTGTTCACCGACGCCATAAGTCAAAGGGTAGGAGTGTAAGCGTGGAGAACGCCTATCGACCCCGTCGAACCTGCTTGTCGGTTCCGGGCAGCAGTCTCAAGATGATCGAGAAGGCCAAGGCATTGCCTGCCGACGAAGTGTTCCTCGACCTCGAGGACGCGGTCGCGCCAGATGCCAAGGCGCAGGCCCGCAAACAGGTCGGTGCGGCGTTGGCGAGCCCGGGCTGGGCAGGTCAGCTGCGGGGGTGCGGGTCAACGACTGGACCACGCCGTGGACGTACTCCGATGTGATCGACGTGGTGTCCGAGGTGGCCTCGGCCCGCGACGGGCATCTCGACGTCATCGTGCTGCCCAAGGTGACCGACGCCAGCCACGTCCATGCCCTCGACCTGTTGCTGACCCAGCTCGAGCTGACCCACGGCCTGCCGGTCGGGCGGATCGGTGTCGACGCCCAGATCGAAGATGCCAAGGGACTGGCCAACATCCATGCGATCGCCGCCGCGCCGCGGGTGCAGGCGTTGGTGCTCGGCCCGGCGGATCTGATGGCGAGTCTGAACATGCGCACCCTGGTGGTGGGTGAGCAGCCGGAGGGTTATGACGTCGGCGACGCGTATCACCACGTGTTGATGACGATCCTCGTCGCCGCCCGCGCACACGGCATCGCCGCGATCGACGGGCCGTATCTGAAGGTGCGCGACGTGGCGGCGTTCCGGCGAGTGGCGGGCCGCGCGGCAGCGCTGGGCTACGACGGCAAGTGGGTGCTCCACCCCGACCAGATCGCCGCGGGCAACGAGATTTTCTCACCCGCCCAAACCGAATACGACCGCGCCGAGCTGATTCTGGAGGCCTACGACTGGCACACGTCGACGGCGGGCGGGGCTCGCGGCGCGGTGATGCTCGGTGACGAGATGATCGACGAAGCCAGCCGCAAGATGGCGCTGGTGGTGGTCGGCAAGGGCCGGGCGGCCGGCATGCAACGTCAGGGTGAGCGGTTCACCCCGCCGAGCTAATAACTGCTGGGTGACGTAGCGGTACTGGCCGCGAGGATGACGACGAACGCGATGTAGAGCACGATCAGGGCGACGATCACCGCGCCGATGGCCACGCCGGCCACCGCGAGCCCGAAGCCGTCCTGCCCGGTGCGCTTGGTTTCCCGCATCGCGACGATCCCGAGAATGATGCCGGCGACCGAGGGCAGCCCGCACAGCAGCAGGCCGGCCAGCGACGTCACCAGCGCCGCGATGGCTTTTCCGTTGGTGCCCGGCGGTTTCGTCGGCCGGTACGGGTCGTAGGGATCGCCATAACCGGGGTAGCCGGGGTAGGCAGGCGGCGGGTACGGGTAGCCCGGGTATCCCGTCGGCGGGGGGTAAGGCGCCGGGTACACCGGCGGTGGCATCGCGGGGAAGTTCGCCGGATAGTCCAGCGGCGCGTACGGATCAGCCGGCGGCGGTGTGCCCTCCGGGTGTGGGGGATACGTCATCGGGTCAGCGCCAGGCGTAGATCGCCCAGATCATGCTGATGATCAGGGTTGCGACGCCCACCACGATCCCGGCGATGGCCAGGCCGTAGCCGCCCTGCCGGGTTCGCTTGATCTGGTTGAGCGCGAGGATGCCGCAGACGATCCCGACGATCGAGCCGATCCCGCACAGCAATCCGATGACCGACGCCACCAGCGACGAGATCGCCAAGGTGTTGGTGCCCGTTGGCGGGGCCGGGTAACCGTAGCCGCCTTGATACGGCGCCGCGCCGTACTGCGGCGGCGGAGGCGGGTAGCCGCCGGGTTGCGGAGGCGGATAGGCCGACGGTTGCTCGGCATAGCCGGGTGCCCCGTACGCCCCGGGGGACGGCGGCGGGTAGCCCGGCTGCGGGCCGTAACCCGGCGGCGGATAGCCGGGCGCGCTGTAGCCCGGCGGCGGCGGGTAGGCACCCGGCGCGTCGTAGCCGGGATAGGCCGGCGGGGTGGGCTCATAGCCCGACGGGGCACTCTCGTAGCCGGGTGACGCCGGGCTCTGTTCGATGGGCGGGGCTTCGTGCGTCCCCTCGGACGGGCCCTGTTCGCCCGCGTTCTGCGGCTTTTCGCCGGAGTCGCCGCCGGAAGCTGTCATGCTGTTCAACCTAGCGTATGTGCAGGTGGCGCGGGGCTGGCTTGCTGTTGGGGCACCAACGCCCGCGGTACCACGTTGATCAGGTTGATCAGGGATCTCACCCGCTTCGAGCGGGTGCGACACGACACGACAAACGCCGCGCACGACAGGAGAATGAGCAGTTATGACCAGCCCCTTCCCACAGGGTCAGAACCCGGGTGGCGCAGCCGCCGCGTCACGCCGCGGGCCGGTCGGCCTGCCCACCCCGCCCAAGGGGTGGCCGATCGGCTCGTATCCGACCTACGCCGAGGCCCAGAAGGCCGTCGATTACCTGTCCGACGAGCAGTTCCCGGTGGAGCAGGTGACCATCGTCGGCGTGGACCTGATGCAGGTCGAGCGTGTGACCGGCCGGCTGTCCTGGCCCAAAGTGCTGGGCGGTGGCGTGATCACCGGCGCCTGGCTGGGCATCTTCATCGGCCTGGTGCTGGGATTCTTCAGCCCCAACCCGTGGGCGTCATTGATCACCGGCGTCGTCGCCGGCGTCATATTCGGATTGATCACCTCGGCGGTCCCGTACGCGATGGCGCGTGGGACAAGGGATTTCAGCTCCACCATGCAACTGGTCGCGGGCCGCTACGACGTGTTGTGCGATCCGCAGAGCGCCGAGAAGGCGCGGGACATGCTGGCGCGCTTGAAGATCTGACGCGCTGATCACGGCGAATGCGGTCACGATCTGGCCGCATCCGGCGTGGGAGTGTTGCACATCACGGCAGGAGAGCTCTACGGTTTGGCCGCGGGGCACTGTCCTGCCGTGATGCAGCCTGCGCCGAGCGCGGACAGCTGCCGCACGTATCGCGAAGGCGGGTGAAGACAGGAGGCGGTTGGGAGATGGCTTGCCCAGGCGCACGCGCTCGGCGGGTTGGCGCGGCCGCGATCGCCGCACTGACATGCGCCTCGTTGGTCTCGTCGTGCAGCTCCGGCGACCAGGGTCTGGTGGTCAGCTTCTACACACCGGCCAGTGAGACGGCGACGTTCACCGCGGTTGCCAAGCGCTGCAACTCCGAACTCGGCGGCCGCTTTCGCATCGAACAGCGCAGCCTGCCCAAGGCTGCCGACGACCAGCGGCTGCAGTTGGCGCGCAGGCTGACCGGAAACGACCGCACGCTCGACGTGATGGCTCTCGACGTGGTGTGGACCGCGGAGTTCGCCGAGGCCGGCTGGGCGCTGCCACTGTCCGACGACCCGGCCGGACAGGCCGAGTCCGATGCGACCGACAACACCCTGCCCGGCCCACTGCAGACGGCCAAGTGGCAGGACAAGCTATACGCCGCACCGGTCACCACCAACACCCAATTGCTCTGGTATCGAGCCGATTTGGTGGCACCACCGCCGGACACCTGGGACGGTATGGTCGCGGAGGCCACCCGGTTGCACGCCGAGGGCAAGCCCAGCTGGATCGCGGTACAGGCCAAGCAATACGAGGGCCTGGTGGTCTGGTTCAACACCTTGCTGGAAAGCGCTGGCGGACAGGTGCTTTCCGATGACGGCAAGCGGGTCACGCTGACCGATACGCCCGAGCACCGGGCGGCGACGGTCAAGGCGCTACAGATCATCAAGGCCGTCGCCACCGCGCCGGGGGCCGACCCGTCGGTCACCCAGACCGACGAGGGTACGGCGCGACTGGCCCTCGAACAGGGCAAGGCGGCGCTGGAGGTCAACTGGCCCTTCGTATTCGCCTCCATGCTCGAGAATGCCGTCAAGGGCGGGGTGCCGTTCCTGCCACTCAACGACAAGCCCGAACTGAAGGGCAGCATCAATGACGCAGGCACCTTCTCCCCGAGCGACGACCAGTTCACCGTCGCCTTCGACGCGTCCAAGGAGGTGTTCGGGTTCGCCCCCTATCCGGGGGTGATCCCGGGCCAGCCCACTCGCGTCACCCTGGGCGGGCTGAACCTCGCGGTGGCCAAGACCACCCGGCATGCGGCCGAGGCGTTCGAAGCGGTGCGCTGCATTCGCAACTTGGAGAACCAGAAGTACACGTCGATCGAGGGTGGTCTGCCCGCGGTGCGCGCCTCGCTGTATTCCGATCCCGCGTTCCAGCAGAAGTATCCGCAGTACGCGATCATCCGCGATCAGCTGACCACCGCGGCGGTGCGTCCGGCGACACCGAACTATCAGGCGGTGTCGACCCGAATTTCGGCGACGCTGGCTCCCATCACCGCGATCGACCCGGACAAGACCGCCGACGAGCTCGCCGAGCAGGTGCAGAAGGCGATCGACGGAAAGGGGTTGATCCCGTGACCGCCCCAGGGCGATTACCGAGCGAGACCGCCGCGCGGTCTGATCCGCGTCGGACCGAGTCGCGTCCGCCACCCCCGCCCGCGCGTCGGCGAGTACTGCGATCCGCAGCGACGATCGCCGGTCCCAGCGCAAGCTCGCCTACCTGCTGATCACCCCGGCCGTCGTTCTCATGCTGGCGGTGACCGCCTATCCGATCGTGTACGCGCTCTGGCTGAGCATGCAGCGCTACAACCTGGCCAGCCCGGCCGACACGAAGTTCATCTGGTTCGAGAACTACCAGACCATCTTGAGCGACAACTACTGGTGGACGGCGTTCGTCATCACGCTGGTCATCACGGTGATCTCGGTGGCCATCGAATTCGTGCTCGGCATGGCGCTCGCACTGGTCATGCACCGCACCATCTTCGGCAAAGGGCTGGTGCGCACCGCGATCCTCATTCCGTACGGCATCGTCACAGTTGCGGCCTCCTACAGCTGGTACTACGCGTGGACGCCGGGCACCGGCTATCTCGCCAACCTGCTTCCGGACGGCAGTGCGCCACTGACCCAACAGATTCCGTCGCTGGCGATCATCATCCTGGCCGAGGTGTGGAAGACCACCCCGTTCATGGCGCTGCTGCTGCTGGCCGGGCTGGCGCTGGTGCCCGAGGATCTGCTCAAGGCCGCCGAGGTCGACGGGGCAGGTCCGTGGACCCGGCTGGTCAAGGTGACATTGCCGTTGATCAAACCGGCGATCCTGGTGGCCCTGGTGTTCCGCACGCTTGACGCGTTCCGCATCTTCGACAACATCTACGTGCTGACCGGTGGCGCCAATGACACCGCCTCGGTGTCGATCCTCGGTTACGACAACTTGTTCAAGGCATTCAACATCGGCCTCGGCTCGGCGATCAGCGTGCTGGTGTTCCTGTCGGTGGCCGTCATCGCGTTCGTCTACATCAAGCTGTTCGGCGCGTCCGCGCCGGGCACCGACAACGAGGTGCGCTGATGGCTGAGCGGGTCGGCACCCGGCGGGCGGTGAGCTGGATCGTGATCGACGCGATCGTGGTGATCTACGCACTCTTTCCGGTGTTGTGGATTCTGAGCCTGTCGCTCAAGCCCACGTCGACGGTCAAGGACGGCAAGCTCATTCCGTCGGAAATCACCTTCGACAACTACAAGGGCATCTTCAGCGGCGACGCGTTCAGTTCCGCGTTGATCAATTCGATCGGCATCGGACTGATCACCACGGTGATCGCTGTGGTGATCGGGGGCATGGCGGCCTACGCGGTGGCCCGGCTGGAGTTCACCGGTAAGAAGGCGCTGATCGGCGCCGCGCTGCTGATCGCGATGTTCCCCCAGATCTCCTTGGTGACACCGCTGTTCAACATCGAGCGCCGGCTCGGTCTGTTCGACACGTGGCCCGGATTGATCATTCCGTACATCACGTTCGCGCTGCCGCTGGCGATCTACACGTTGTCGGCGTTCTTCCGGGAGATTCCCTGGGATCTGGAGAAGGCCGCCAAGATGGACGGCGCGACACCGGCTCAGGCGTTTCGGCGGGTGATCGCGCCGCTGGCCGCACCGGGCATCGTGACGGCGGCCATCCTGGTGTTCATCTTCGCGTGGAACGACCTGCTGCTGGCGCTGTCGCTGACCGCCACCAACGCCGCGATCACCGCGCCGGTGGCCATCGCGAACTTCACCGGCAGTTCGCAATTCGAGGAGCCGACCGGGTCGATCGCCGCAGGCGCGATGGTGATCACGGTTCCGATCATCGTGTTCGTTCTGATCTTCCAACGAAGGATCGTCGCCGGGCTGACCTCCGGCGCGGTGAAGGGGTAGCGAGGTTTTCGATGGCCGAGATAGTCCTGGACCATGTCAGCAAGAATTATCCGGACGGCGCAGTCGCCGTGAAGGACCTGAGCCTGACGATCGCCGACGGCGAGTTCGTCATCCTGGTCGGGCCGTCCGGCTGCGGTAAGTCCACCACCCTCAACATGATCGCCGGCCTGGAGGACATCAGCGCCGGAGAACTGCGGATCGGCGGTGACCGGGTCAACGAGAAGGCACCCCGCGAACGTGACATCGCGATGGTCTTCCAGTCCTACGCGCTCTACCCGCACATGACCGTCCGGCAGAACATCGCGTTCCCGTTGACGCTGGCCAAGTTGAACAAGGCCGACATCGCCAAGAAGGTCGAAGAGACAGCGAAAATCCTTGACCTGACCGAACTTCTGGACCGCAAGCCTTCGCAGCTGTCCGGCGGCCAGCGCCAGCGGGTCGCTATGGGCCGGGCGATCGTTCGCCAGCCCAAGGCGTTCCTGATGGACGAGCCGCTGAGCAACCTCGACGCGAAACTGCGTGTGCAGATGCGCGGTGAGATCGCCCGGCTGCAGAACCGGCTGGGCACCACCACCGTCTACGTCACGCACGACCAGACCGAGGCGATGACACTCGGTGACCGGGTCGTGGTGCTGCGCGGCGGCGAGGCGCAGCAGATCGACACGCCAAGCGAGCTCTACGGGCGGCCGGCGAACCTGTTCGTGGCCGGCTTCATCGGTTCGCCGGCGATGAACTTCTTCCCGGCAACGCTCGACGGGATGAGCCTGCGGCTGCCGTTCGGCGAGGTGACGCTGAGCCAGGACGTGCAGAACGTCCTGAGCCAACATCCCAAGGCCGCCAACGTCATCGTCGGCATCCGGCCCGAACACTTCGAGGACGCCGCACTGCTCGACGCCTACGAACGCATCCAGGCCACGACCTTCGAGGTGACGGTGGATCTGGTCGAGTCGCTGGGCGCCGACAAGTACGTGTATTTCAGGACCGCCGGTGACAGCGCGAAGGCGGCCCAGCTGGCCGAACTGGCCGCCGAGTCCGGTGCCGGTGAGAACGATTTCGTGGCAAGGCTTTCCGCGGATTCGAAGGCGGCGATCGGGCAGTCGGTCGAGTTGGCGTTCGACACGACCAAGCTGCACATCTTCGACGCCGACAGCGGAGTGAACCTCACCATTGCACCCGCGGGTTAAGTGAGCGAGCCCCTGGATTCGGTCCGCGCTCACGTACGCGGCCACTTCGCCGACACCGGCATCGACGCCGAGCCGGATTCGGCCAGCGTGACATTCCTCGGGCTGGAACGCATCGAGGTGTTGCGCTTCGGGCCGGACGCCGGCGGTGTGGCTCACTATGTGACGCTTGGCTGTTCGCGGCACCCGATGACCGAGCCGACGGCCGGCATCGCCGACCCGTTGCACGGCCCGCGCGCCGAGGTCGTCCTCGCCCTGCGCGCCACCACCCCGCCCCCGGGACTGGCCCGCAGCCTGGCCGTCGTGGCGGCCACGCCCGCCGTCGAGGGGGTGGTGCTGGTCGCCGACGCTCTGATCGACCTGTCCGCGCCGCTATGGGACGGTGCCGCGTTCACCGCTGTGCTGCTGGGTGATTCGGCTCTTCCCGACCTGCCGTTGGAGGCACCCCGCGACCCGGTGCGCTTCCTGGCGGCGATCCCGGTGACGCAGACCGAGGCGGCGTGGGTACGACTCAAGGGTGCCGACGCGATGCGCCAGGCCTGGCTCGACGACGGAGTCGACGTGCTGGATCCGAACCGGCGTGCAGCGCAACCGGGTTAGGCCATCACAGCCAGTTGTTGCGCCGGAAGTTCAGGTAGAGGAACCCGCAGACCGTCGCCATGAGGGCGAGCACCGCCGGGTAGCCCCAGGTCCATGACAGTTCCGGCATGTGCTCGAAGTTCATGCCGTAGATGCCCGCGATCATCGTCGGCACCGCGGCGATCGCGACCCACGCCGAGATCTTGCGCATGTCGACGTTCTGCTGCATGCCCACCTTCGCCAGCGCGGCCTGCACCAACGACGACAGCATCTCGTCATAGGACTCGATCCGGTCGGCCGCCTGCGCCGCGTGGTCCAAGACGTCGCGCATATAGCGCAGCACCTCTTTGGACATCAGGTCCTTGAAGTCGGGATTGAATCGGCCGAGTGCGACGGTGAGAGGTGAGACCGCCCTTCGCAATTCGACGACTTCCCGCTTGAGCAGATAGATCGGCTCGATGTCGGTCTTCTTCAGCGGTGAGAAGGTCTCCGACTCGATGGCGTCGATATCGCATTCCATCAGCTCGCTGACGTCGCGGTAGGTGTCCACGACGTGGTCGGCGATCGCGTGCATGACCGCGTACGGGCCCAGGGCCAGGTGCTGGCGTTCCTCTTCCAGGTGTTTGCGAAGCCCGGCCAGTCCGGTGTGGTCGCCGTGGCGCACCGTCACGACGAAGTCGGGGCCGACGAACACCATGATCTCGCCGGTTTCGACGATTTCACGGGCCAGCGCGACCGACTCGTGCGGCACGTAGGTCACCGTCTTGAGGACCAGGAACAGCGTGTCGTCGTAGCGTTCGACCTTGGGGCGCTGGTGGGCGTGCACCGCATCCTCGACCGCCAGCGGGTGCAGGCCGAACACCTCGGCCACCGCCTGCATCTGATGTTCGTCGGGTTCGTGCAGACCGATCCAGACGAACGCCTTCTGTCCGCCGGCCTCGAGTTCGCGAACGCGTGCCAATGCGGCGGCGTGCGTGAACTTGCCGGCAAGCCGGTCGCCCTCGACGTAGACGGCGCAGTCGACCATGGCCCGCGCGACGGGCACATGGATGCGTTTGACGTCGACGGGGGTGGATCGGGTACGGGTCACTCCCAGCAGAGCCTGTGGGCGTGGACGAAACGACGGCATGACCCGACCTCCCCTTGAGCGGCAGGCGGGGCCCTGACGGGCCCCTCGGAAATGTTACGCGCCAGTAGTGTTGTCGGCGTAGTTCACGCCGGGGAGACCCTGGTCGGTGAGGTTTTGGGGGCGAGTACCCTGACGCCGTGTCCGAAACAGTGAGTACCCCCCGCGTCGTTATCGACGACGAAGAGATCTTCGCCGCTCACGTGGGCGGCAAGCTGTCCGTAGAGCTGAAGGCGCCGCTGGACACCCAGCGCGCACTGTCGATCGCCTACACCCCCGGCGTGGCCCAGGTCAGCCGCGCGATCGCCGCCGACCACACACTGGCTGCGCGGTACACCTGGTCCAATCGACTGGTCGCGGTGATCAGCGACGGCACCGCCGTGCTCGGCCTCGGTGACATCGGGCCCGCGGCGTCGCTGCCGGTGATGGAGGGCAAGTCCGCGCTGTTCAAGACGTTCGGCGGGTTGGACTCGATCCCGATCGTGCTGGACACCAAAGACCCGGACGAAATCGTCGAGACGATCATCCGTCTGCGCCCGACCTTCGGCGCGGTCAACCTCGAGGACATCTCCGCGCCGCGCTGCTTCGAGATCGAGCGCCGCCTGATCGAGGCGCTGGACTGCCCCGTCATGCACGACGACCAGCACGGCACCGCCATCGTCGTACTCGCGGCGCTGATCGGCGCCACCAAGGTGCTCGATCGCGACATGCACTCGCTGAAGGTGGTCATGTCGGGCGCGGGCGCCGCGGGCGTGGCATGCACGAACATCCTGCTGGCCGCGGGCATCACCGACATCACCGTGCTGGACAGCCAGGGCATCCTGCACGCCGGTCGCGACGACATGAACGCCGTCAAGGCCGAGCTGGCCACCCGGACCAACCCGCGTGGGCTCACCGGCGGGATCGCCGAAGCGCTCAACGGCGCCGACGTCTTCATGGGGGTCTCGGCCGGACTCGTTCCCGAGGAACTGATCGCAACGATGACCCCCGGCGGCATCGTGTTCGCGATGTCGAACCCGGACCCCGAAATCCACCCGGATGCGGCGCGCAAGCACGCGGCGATCGTGGCGACCGGGCGAAGCGACTTCCCGAACCAGATCAACAACGTTCTGGCGTTTCCCGGTGTGTTCCGCGGTGCGCTGGACGCGGGCGCGCGGCGGATCACCGAGAAGATGAAAGTCGCAGCAGCAGAGGCGATCTTCTCCGTCGTCGGCGACGACCTGGCGGCCGATCACATCGTGCCCAGCCCGCTGGATCCGCGGGTTGGGCCCGCGGTGGCTGCAGCGGTGGCGGCGGCATCCGAAGCCTGAGCGAAACTTGTTGAGGCCGACGATGTTTCGCCGGCTGATGCTGGGACTTCTGGTCCTGGCGGCGGTCGCCTGCGGGTCGCCGGCGCCGGGGCCGTCGATGGCGGTGGGCACTACAGCCGACCCGGAATACACCCTGCTGGCCAATCTGTACGCCGCCGCGCTGCGCTTCTACGGGACAGGCGCGCACGTCGAGATCGTCGACGATCCCTTGAGCGCTCTGGATTCCGGAGCGGTCAGCGTGGTTCCGGGATTCACCGGGAGGCTGCTGCAGAAGTTCGCGCCCGGCACGACGGCCCGCTCAGACACCCAGGTGTACCGGGCGTTGCTCGGGGTGTTGCCGGAAGGTGTGGGTGCCGGTGACTACACCACCGCGGCCGATGACAAGCCCGCGCTGGCCGTGACCGACGCGACCGCGTCGGCGTGGGGCAGCCGCGATCTGACCGCCCTGGTGAGTCATTGCGCGGGGCTGCGCATCGGGGCTGTCGCCTACGCCCGAGGGCTGCCGACCACGGTCGGTGGCTGCACACTGCCCCCGGTGCGCGAATTCCCGGACAAGGCAACCATGTTCGCCGCACTACGGGTGGGGGAGATCACCGCGGCCTGGACGGGGACCGCCGACACCGGTGTGCCGAGTGATGTGGTCGTCCTGGCTGACCGCAAACCCGAGCTGGTGACGGCCGAGAACATCGTGCCGCTCTACCGTCGCAACGAACTCGCTGATCCGCAGGTTCGCGCGATCAACGAACTCGCTGGCGTGCTCGACACCGGCTCGCTGGTCGACATGCGCCAGCATGTCGCCGACGGGCGCGACCCGCGGTCGGTCGCCGAGGAGTGGCTGTCCGCGCACCCGTTGGGGCGCTGAGGAGATTCAGCGCATCGGTGGGGCGAGCTTGGGCAGCACGGAGGAGAACAGCTGCTGGTAGCCCGAGCCGGTGATGCGGACGATCACGTCGAGGATCTTGGCGTCGGCGCCCACGAGGACCCGCGCCTTGTTCTTGCGGACGGCCTCGAGGATGATCTGGGCCGCGCGCTCCGGCGTCGTCCTGGCCAGCTTCTTGTCGAAGGCGCTTGCCATCGCTGCCTGATCGAGGCCTTCAGCCACGGTGGAATTTCGCGCGATCGCGGTCTTGATGCCGCCCGGGTGCACCGTGGTCACCTTGACCGGGTGCTTGGCCAGGATCATCTCCTGGCGCAGTGCTTCGGTGAAGCCGCGCACCGCGAACTTGGCCGCGTTGTAGGCGGCCTGTCCGGGTACGGAGAAGATGCCGAACAGGCTGGAGACGTTGACGATGTGGCCGTCGCCGGACTCGATCAGGTAGGGCAGGAAGACCTTGGTGCCGTTGACGACGCCCCAGAAGTCGACGTCCATGATCCGCTCGATGTCCTTGTACTGGCTGATCTCGACGTCACCGGAGTACGCGATGCCGGCGTTGTTGTAGATCTGGTTGACCTTGCCGAAGTGCGCCTTGACGCCGTCGGCGTAGGCCTGGAAGGCCTCGCGCTCGGTGACATTCAGCCGGTCGGCCTTGACGTCCACGCCGATCGCCTTGAGGCGCTGCTCGGTGATTGCCAGTCCTTCGGTGTCGATATCGCTGATGGCCAGCTTGGCGCCCGATCGGCCCAGCTCGATCGCCAGTGCCTGACCGATGCCCGACCCGGCTCCGGTCACCACCGCTACCTTTCCGGCGAACCCCTGCATGAACGACTCCTCCGAGTTGTTTGACGCGTGTTTAATGGGACCTAGGGTATCGGGTGATCGACCCGGGGGTAACAGCGGGATGGTCGTCCGCGATGCTTAGAGCATGACATTTCGCCGTATGGCCAGCGCCGGGGCGGTTGCCGGACTGATCGCCGGCGCCGTCGCGCTGGCGGCGCCCGCGCAGGCCGACACCACCACCGATGACTTCTTGGCCGCGTTGGGCAATGCCGGTATCACCGGGATGGACCCCGCCCAGGCCGTCGAGATGGGTCAGTCGATCTGCCCCCTGCTGGCCGACCGCAGCCAGAACACCGCCGACATCGCCTCCACCGTGGCCGACCGGATGGGCCGGCCGCTGGGCGCGGCCACCATGTTCACCGGCATCGCCGTGTCGTTCTTCTGCCCGCGCGCCATGCAGGACCTGGCGAATGGCAACTCGCCGATCCCGCTGGACTTGCTGAACAACTTCGGCTTCTAAAGCGGCTGCCGCTGGCTGGCGGACAGGTGTGTGCCGGATCAACCCAAGGCCCACAGTGGGTTCATCGGTCCGAAACCGATGTTGAACCCGAAGGGCTGCGGCGCCCGGGACGGCTTGTCGACTTTGATGGACGCGTGGCCCTGCCTCTGGCAGAGCGATGCGCCGCCATTGTCGCGGCATGCCGCCGTATTCGATGCCGCCCCGGCGACCGGTGCCAAAGCGGCCGTCACCGCGGTGACGCCCGCGAGAATGAGCGGCGCGATAGCGCCCTGGAGTCTGGTCGTCATCGGTGGTTCCTTTCCGCGAGATCTGGGACAGGCCATACATTTGGAAGTGACTGTCACACAGTCTGTTTGACGGTGAACTTCCCTATGCATCCAGGTTAAGCCGGTGTCTGCGCCGTTTCACGTGACTCATATCGAACGCAAAGTTCTGTGCTGCAACGGATCTGAACGCCGAAAGGCCGCGGGGAAGCCTCCAGGTGGAGGCTCCGTCGCGGCCTTGGTCGATCTAGCGCAGAGATGCTATCCGAGCGCCCAAATCGGGGCGAGGGGACCGGCTTGGCTGCCGAACCCCCACTGCATTCCAGAGTCACGCGGAGTCGTCACGATCGAAGCGTGCCCCTGCTTCTGGCACACCGACGTTCCGACGGACTCACTGCACTCTGGTGAACCACTGGTTGACGCCTGAGCGGCTGGTGCGGCCGCAATCGCGGCGGCAGCGGCCCCGGCGATGATGAACGGGCTCAGGCGGCGCAAGGTAGTGGTCATCTCGATTCCTTTCATCGGTTGTACTCGTTCTGGGCTGAATTCGAGCGGCGGGCTGCGTCAACGAACTCCGTTGTTCTGTAGTCGATTCCGCTCGTCGTCCCACGCCTCTAGCCTAGAAGGTTTCGGCCGCTTGCTCATTCAACTCATAGCGGAAACAAATGTGAGAAGCGCTTGCGGCCCGAAGCCTTCAGGCGACGACATGAGGAGGTCGATGACACCGGCGCGGCTGTCGAAGGTCGGGTGGGATCAACGCGGCCAGCGCATCGACTAAACAGCCTGTCCGCGAGCGGCTTTAGCCTTGCCGTTCCACATCTCGAGTCTAGAAACGGCTGGCCAACCTGCCATCCAGCTCATGGGAAGTTCAAATTTTGAGGACTCGGCGAGTGTAGAGGAATCGAAACTGTGAATCGGGTGTTCCCCGGTTTCGACTCCACCTCCACGGTTCCCCTGTGGGCCTGAACGATGGAGCGCACGATCGCCAATCCCAAACCGCTGGAACCAGACTCACGTGCGCGAGCTCTGTCAGCGCGGACGAATCGATCGAAGAGATTGGGTATGACCTCGGGGGGAATGCCGGGCCCGTCGTCACTGACGACCATCTTCACCGTGGCCGGGTCACCGGGTGCGATGTCGACCGCCGCCGTGACATTGACGCCGGCCGGAGTGTGGATGCGCGCGTTGGCCAGCAGATTGGCCAGCACTTGATGTAGGCGTGCTCTGTCGCCGCGGATCCGTACCTGGTGATCGGGGAGCTGGAGGTGGAAGCGGTGATCGGGCGCACTCACCGCGGCGTCGTTCACCGCGTCGGCCACCAGGTCGCACAACTCCACTTCCTCGATATCGAGATCATCTCGTTCCTCGAGGCGAGACAGCAGCAGCAGGTCGGCGACCAGGACGGACATCCGGCGGGACTCGGCCTCGATGCGCGCCAGGGCGTACTCCGTGGTCTCCGGCAGCGTCGCGCTGTCCTGCCGGGTCAGCTCCGCATAACCGAGGATCGAGGCCAGCGGGGTCCGCAGCTCGTGGCTGGCATCAGCCAGGAACTGCCGCATGCGCCGGTCGGAGGCAGCCAGGTCTGCGAGTGCGGAGTCGACGTTGATGAGCAGCCTGTTCAAGGCGTGTCCGACGACTCCGACATCGGATTCCGGGTCGGTGTCGGATTCATCGACACGCGCAGTGATGCGGGTCTCTGTTCCATCCAGCCGCAGCGTCGCTACCTGACCGGCAACTGCGGCGATGCGGCGCAGAGGCTTGAGGGCGTGACTGACCGTCCACACCGTGCCGATTCCGGTCGCCAACAGCGCCAGCACGACAAGGACGACGACGATGAGCGTCTCGTGCGCCACCGTCTTCTCTGCCGGTCCCAAGGAAACGGCTGCCACCAGCCGTTCTCCGGCACCGACGTCCCGGCTGTCCGCCCGATACGGACCGAGTTCACCGAGTTGGACGGTACGCGGCCCGCCATCAGCCCAATTCACGGCTTCCATGGCGCGCTGGGCATCGGCCGACGCCGGTAGTTGTGCGCCGTCGGCGAACACATTGGAGTAGACCACGGCGCCATCACGAACCACCGCGATCGCTGTGCCCGGCGCCTGGTTCTGGAAGGCGCTCGCGCGTCCCATCGGCATGCCGGTCGCGTCGGGGGCAATGGTGCGCTGGGCGTCCCACTTGGCATAGGCATAGGAGAACGCCGCAAGAGAGTTCGCCACCTGGGTGTCGCTGAGGCGAATCGCCTCGTCGCGCAGACTCACCACCGCCACCGTGCCGACGACGATCAAGGCGACGCTGACGATGGAGGACACTCCGATGGCGAGCTGGCGTCGAAGGGAGCGACGCCTCCACCACCGTTTCGAAGGGGTCATTGCTCCTCGGGCGGGCGCAACATGTAGCCGACCCCGCGCACGGTCTGAATCATCGGCTTCCGTCCGTCGTCGATCTTGCGGCGCAGATAGGAGATGTAGAGGTCGACGATGCTGGAGCGACCGCCGAAGTTGTAGTTCCACACCCGGTCGAGAATTTCCGCGCGGGTGACGGCGCGCCGGGCGTTGCGCATCATGTAGCGCAACAACTCGAACTCGGTCGAGGTCAACGTGATTCGCTCACCGCCCCGGGTTACCTCCCTGCTAGGGCCTGAGAGAACCAGGTCAGCAACTTTGAGGGTTTCCTCGCTGGGATCGGTCATCGCGTTGGCCCTTCGCAGCAGGCCCCGCAACCGTGCGACGAGTTCTTCCAAGCTGAACGGCTTGGTCAGATAGTCGTCGGCTCCCGCGGTCAGTCCTTGGACGCGATCCATCACCGAGTCCCTAGCGGTCAGGAAGAGCGTCGGGGTGTACCGGTCGTTCTCGCGGATCTGCTTCAAGATCTGCAAGCCATCGGTGTCGGGCAGCATGATGTCCAGGACCAGCAAATCCGGTTCGAAGTCGCGGAATTTCTCAGCGGCCTGTTCACCGTTGTGTGCCACCTCGATGTCCCAGCCCTCATAGTTGAGAGCCATCCGCACGAGATTGGTCAGCGCCGGCTCGTCGTCGACCAGCAGCACGCGGATCGGCGTTCCATCCGCGCGGGTGATCCGCGGCGATTGACCGAGCACGGCCTGCCGACGTGGACGAGAACCGGGCGCCTGAGAATTTACCGACGTAGCCATGCCATCAATGTTGGCCAAACACATGATGAATTGTCATGAAATCCATACTTGCTTCAAATGTGCGGATTTCACACCGACGTCATCGAATCGTCATGCCGTCCCGGCTGGCGGCTACATTGATCGCAGAGGCTGAGGCCTAGCCGAACGCCTCGTCGATGATCTCCTGCTGCTCGACGGCGTGCACCTTCGACGAGCCCGACGACGGCGCAGACATCGCGCGCCGCGAGATCCGCTTGATGCCGGTCAGCTTCTCCGGCAACAACTCCGGCAGCGTCAGGCCGAACGTCGGCCAGGCGCCCTGGTTCGCCGGCTCCTCCTGCACCCAGAAGAATTCCTTGGCATTCGGGTACGAGTCCAAGGTGTTGCTCAGCCGCCGCTTGGGCAGCGGCGCCAGCTGCTCGACGCGGACGATCGCGACGTCGTCGCGCTTGTCCTTGTCCTTGCGCGCCGCCAACTCGTAGTAGATCTTGCCGCTGGTCAACAGGATTCGGGTGACCTTGTTGCGGTCGCCCTCGCCGTCGGTGTAGGTCGGCTCCTCCAGGATCGACCGGAACTTCTGTTCGGTGAAGTCCCGGATGTCGCTGACGGCAGCCTTGTTGCGCAGCATCGACTTCGGCGTGAACACGATCAGCGGACGGTGCACCCCGTCGAGGCCGTGCCGGCGCAGCAGGTGGAAGTAGTTCGCCGGGGTGGACGGCAGCGCGATCGTCATCGAGCCCTCGGCCCACAGCTGCAGGAACCGCTCGATGCGGCCCGACGTGTGGTCGGGGCCCTGGCCCTCGTGGCCGTGGGGGAGCAGCAGCACCACATCGGAGAGCTGGCCCCATTTGGCCTCACCGGAGCTGATGAACTCGTCGATGATGGATTGCGCGCCGTTGACGAAGTCGCCGAACTGCGCTTCCCACAGCACCAGGGCGTCCGGATTGCCCACCGAGTAGCCGTATTCGAAGCCGACCGCCGCGTACTCCGAGAGCGCCGAGTCGTACACCAGGAACCGGCCGCCGGTCGGGGTGCCGTCCGGGTTGACGGTCAGCAGGTCCAGCGGGGTGAACTCCGCACCGGTTTTGCGGTCGATGATCACCGAGTGCCGCTGGGTGAACGTGCCGCGTCGGGTGTCCTGCCCGGAGAACCGGATCAGTTTGCCCTCGGCCAAAAATGTTCCGAGCGCCAGCAATTCGGCGAAGGCCCAGTCGACCTTGCCCTCGTAGGCCATCTCGCGGCGCTTCTCCAGCACCGGCTTGACGCGCGGGTGCACGCTGAAGCCCTCGGGGAACGCCAGGTGTGCATCGCCGATGCGGGCCAACAGCGACTTGTCCACCGCGGTGGTCATACCGCGGGGGATCATCTGGTCTTCTTCGACCGACTCGCTGGGTTCGACCTCGTGCTTCTCGAGATCGCGAACCTCGTTGAACACCCGCTCCAGCTGACCCTGGTAGTCGCGCAGTGCGTCCTCGGCCTCTTTCATCGAGATGTCGCCACGGCCGATGAGGGCTTCGGTGTAGGTCTTGCGGACACCGCGCTTGGTGTCGATGACGTCGTACATGTAGGGCTGGGTCATCGACGGGTCGTCACCTTCGTTGTGCCCGCGACGGCGGTAGCACAGCATGTCGATGATGACGTCCTTGTTGAACTTCTGCCGGAAGTCCACCGCCAGGCGGGCCACCCAGACGCACGCCTCGGGGTCGTCGCCGTTGACGTGGAAGATGGGCGCCCCACCATCTTTGCGACGTCGGTGCAGTACTCCGAGCTGCGCGAGTCCTGCGGCGAGGTGGTGAAACCGATCTGGTTGTTGACGATGATGTGGATCGTGCCGCCGGTGCGGTAGCCACGCAGCAGCGCCAGGTTGAGCGTTTCGGCCACCACGCCCTGGCCGGCGAAGGCCGCATCGCCGTGCAGCATCATCGGCATGACGGTGAAGCCCCGAGAATCTTCGGAGCCGTCTCCGTTGTATTCCAGCAGATCCTGTTTGGCCCGGACGATGCCTTCCATCACCGGGTCGACAGCCTCGAGGTGGGACGGGTTGGCGGTCAGCGACACCTCGATGTCGTTGTCGCCGAACATCTGGATGTAGTCGCCTCGAGCGCCGAGGTGGTACTTGACGTCGCCGGAGCCGTGCGCCTGCGAGGGGTTCAGATTGCCCTCGAACTCGCTGAAGATCTGCGAGTAGGGCTTGCCGACGATGTTGGCCAGCACGTTGAGCCGACCGCGGTGCGGCATGCCGATGACGACCTCGTCGAGCGCGTGCTCGGCGGCCTGGTCGATCGCGGCGTCCATCATCGGAATGACGGTTTCCGCGCCTTCCAGCGAGAAGCGCTTCTGCCCAACGTATTTGGTCTGCAGGAAGGTCTCGAAGGCTTCAGCCGCGTTCAGCTTGGACAGGATGTACTTCTGCTGGGCGACCGTCGGTCCCTCGTGCTTGACCTCGATGCGCTCCTGTAGCCACTTCTGCTGCTCGGGTTCCAGGATGTGGGTGTACTCGACGCCGATGTGGCGGCAGTACGCGTCGCGAAGCAGCCCGAGCACATCGCGCAGCTTCTTGAACTCCTTGCCGGCGAACCCGTCGACCTTGAACACCCGGTCGAGATCCCACAGCGTCAGCCCGTGGGTGTTGACGTCGAGGTCGGGGTGGCTGCGGAAGCGGGTCTTGTCCAGGCGCAGCGGGTCGATATCGGCCATCAGGTGCCCGCGGTTGCGGTAGGCCGCGATCAGCTCCATGACCCGGGCGTTCTTGTCGACGATCGAATCGGGGTTGTCGGTGCGCCAGCGGACCGGCTCGTAGGGGATACCGAGCTCGAAGAAGATCTCGTCGAAGAAGTCGTCGGAGAGCAGTAGTTGGTGGATGGTCCGCAGGAAATCGCCGGACTCCGCGCCCTGAATGATGCGGTGGTCGTAGGTCGACGTCAGCGTGATCAGCTTGCCGATACCGAGTTCGGCGATGCGCTCCTCGCTGGCGCCCTGGAACTCCGCCGGGTATTCCATCGCGCCGGCGCCGACGATCGCACCCTGCCCGGACATCAGCCGGGGCACCGAGTGCACGGTGCCGATGGTGCCGGGGTTGGTCAGCGAGATCGTCACCCCGGCGAAGTCTTCGGCGGTCAGCTTGCCGTCGCGAGCGCGCCGCACGATGTCTTCGTAGGCCGCGATGAACTGGCCGAACCGCATGGTCTCGCAGTTCTTGATCGCCGCGACGACCAGCGACCGCTTGCCGTCCTTGCCTTGGAGGTCGATCGCCAGGCCGAGATTGGTGTGCGCCGGGGTGACGGCGTTGGGCTTGCCGTCGATCTCGGCGAAGTGGCGGTTCATGTTGGGGAACGACTTGACCGCCTGCACGATCGCGTAGCCGAGCAGGTGGGTGAAGGACACCTTGCCGCCGCGGGTGCGCTTGAGGTGGTTGTTGATGACGATGCGGTTGTCGATCATCAGCTTCGCCGGGATGGCCCGCACACTGGTCGCGGTCGGGATCTGCAGCGAGCTGCTCATGTTCTTGACGACGGCCGCCGCCGCGCCACGCAACACCTGGGTCTCGTCGCCGTTATCCGACGACGACGCCGGTGCCGGCTTGGCCGCCGGCTCCTTGGCAGGCGCTTCCTTGGCGGGAGCTTTGGCCGGGGCGGCCTTCGCCGCGCCGTTGTCGGCCGGTGCGGGCTTCGCGGGGGCCGGCTTGGCCGGCGGGGGAGCCGGTGCGGCCTCCGGCGGAGCGACGGGCGCCCTGGTCGCCGTGGACTGCCCGTTGCCGCCGGCGGTCGAGTCGGTGGTCGGCTCCGGGTTGTAGTCGACCAGGAACTCGTGCCAACTCGGATCGACCGAGGAGGGGTCGTCGCGGAACTTGCGGTACATCTCCTCGACCAGCCATTCGTTCTGTCCGAATGGTGAACTAGTACTGCTCACGGCAGTTCCTCGCCTCAATTCCTTCGTCCCGGCAAGCCGTGCTCGGACGGTTTGCCCCACTCTTGCGCCACTTCACCTGGCCGCCGCCTAAAAGGCTATCGCTTCTCGGGTGTTCCCGAAGCACGTCAGCTCCATGCCCGAAGGTGGTGCGACAACCGGTCGTCGGAGGTCGGCGAACGGTTATCCGCCCGGCTCGATCGCAGGCAGCAGGTGCAAGCTCACCGGCCACCGGCTGGGCGCGGGCCCAAATGCCGCGCGGGCGTTGTTCACTATCTTTTTGCCCATCATTCGGTTGCCACCGCCACCGACCGCGGCGCCGATGCCGACGGGCAGCATCTTGCCGAATGCCATCGCCGACCGCTTGAGCGTGAACCGCTTGACGAAGTAGCGCATCAGGCGGGTGTTCAGCTGGGCCAGCGCTGGCAACGGCAGCATGTCCGCACCCTCGGCCAGCCACGCGCCGCTGGTGCGGCTCGGGCCGATCAGGTCGGCGATCGCGCCCCTGCTCTCCTCACCGACGAGCACCGCCAGCACCAGCGCGCGGCGGCGCTCCCGCTGCTCGAGCGGGATGCCATGGACGTCGGCGACGGCGAGGACGAACACCGTGGTGGCCTCCAGGAACACCAGCGTCTCGCCGGCGACCGCCGATAACGCCGCCAGTGTGCCGATGCCGGGGAACGCCGCCGCCGATCCGACGGCGGCACCGCTGGCCATCACCGCGGCCAGGTAGCGCTTCTCGAGCTTGGTGACGATCTCGGCGGGGGTGGCTTCCGGGTTGGATCGACGCAGCCGCGCGACGTAGGCCCGGACGGCCGGCGCCTGGGCGCGGGTGCTGCGCTCGAGGATCTGGGAGAGCACCCGCGCGGACATCGTCGCGTCGTCCTCGACCTTGGCCGGCAATTGCTCGCGACGGAGCTTCATGGGTGTGCCTTCCTGATAGGCGTAACACCAGGCTAACGAACGACCACCAGGGAAAGGTGCCTCGCGGTGATCCCGGTCACCGTGCGTCGGATAGCCGCAGGAGGAACAAATAAACGGCTGGGCGTGCTGTGGTTCGGCATGGCAGCATCGCGAATTGTGACGGCCACCGATAACGCGACGTCCGAGGTCGCCGAGGTGGCAACGCCGAGCCGGCTGCGGATGATCGTCGTGCTGGGCGCGCTGGTCGCGCTGGGGCCGCTGACGATCGACATGTATCTGCCTGCGCTTCCGCGGATCGCCGACGAGCTGGGGGTGTCCTCGTCGGTGGCGCAGTTGACGCTGACCGGAACGCTGGCCGGGTTGGCGCTCGGGCAGCTCATCGTCGGCCCGCTATCGGATTCGCTGGGCCGCCGCCGTCCGCTGATGGCCGGGATCGCGTTGCACATGCTGGCGTCACTGCTGTGCTTGTTCGCGCCCGACGTCGCCGTGCTGAGCCTGGCCCGCGGTCTGCAGGGGATGGGCGCGGCCGCCGCGATGGTGGTCGCCGTCGCTGTCGTCGGTGACCTGTTCGACGACAGCGACGCGGCAACCGTGATGTCGCGGCTCATGCTGATCCTCGGGGTGGCGCCGATCGTCGCGCCGTCGCTCGGGGCGGCGGTGCTGCTCAAGGCGTCCTGGCACTGGATATTCGCGGTGTTGATCGTCCTGGCGGGCGCACTGCTGCTGGTCGCCGCGCTCGCACTGCCGGAGACCCTCCCGGTCGGCAACCGTCGCCCGCTGCGAATCCGCTCGATCGTCGCGACCTACGGGACGCTGCTGCGCGATGTGAAGTTCGTCATCCTGGTGATCGTCGGGGCGCTCGGGATGGCCGGGCTGTTCGCCTATATCGCCGGCGCGGCGTTCGTCCTTCAGGGCCGCCATGGCCTGGATCAGCAGACCTTCGCGTTGGTGTTCGGCGCGGGTGCGATCGCGTTCGTGATCGCCACCCAACTCAATGTCGTTCTGCTGCGCCGGTTTTCACCCCAACGCATCCTGCTGTGGGCGCTGGCCGCCGCGACCGTGGTGGGCGCGAGCTTTATCGTGCTGTCGGTGACGCACACCGGCGGCATCTACGGCTTCCTGGTGCCCGTGTGGGCGGTGCTGGCGATGATGGGCTTCGTCATCCCGAACGCTCCCGCCGTCGCGCTGTCACGCCACCACGAAGCCTCCGGAACCGCCGCCGCCCTGCTGGGCGCTGCGCAGTTCAGTGTCGGCGCGGCCATCGCGCCGGTCGTCGGCCTGATGGGCAATGACGAGATCGCACTGTCGGTGGTGATGACCGCCGGTGTGGCCATCGCATTGGTGGCGCTGCTGTTCGTCGGCGGCACCGACGACATCGCCCACGACGTCCCCGCGTTGAGAACGCACTGAGGGCGACGACATCGCGAAAGTCTCGCCCTCGGTGCGATGTCAACGGCTTGGGGCCGCGCCCTGGGCCCGCGGGAGGCTCGATAGGCTCGATCAGGCGGCGTGACGGCATGAGGCGCGGGGGCCCACCACACGTTTGACGGGGGTTTGGCGGGAGCGCGCGCCGACACCATCGCAGTAGCCGAAACGAGGTAGTGGATATGACCAGGAACATGGCCGGCCCGGCGCCGGACGTGGACTTGGACCCCGATCCGGTCGTGGCGCCCGACGTGCCGGCCAACCCGTGGCCCGCCCTGTGGGCCATGCTGGTCGGCTTCTTCATGATCCTGGTCGACTCGACGATCGTCGCCGTCGCGAATCCCAGCATCATGGACGGGCTCCAGATCACCGACTACGACACCGTGATCTGGGTGACCAGTGCGTACCTGCTGGCCTATGCCGTGCCGTTGCTGTTGGCCGGCCGCCTCGGTGACCGCTTCGGTCCCAAGAACCTCTACATCGTCGGGCTGGCGATCTTCACCGTGTCGTCGTTGTGGTGCGGTCTGGCCGGCTCGATCGACACGTTGATCGCCGCCCGTGTGGTTCAAGGGCTCGGCGCGGCGCTGCTGACGCCGCAGACCTTGTCGACGATCACCCGGATCTTCCCGCCTGAGCGTCGCGGCGTGGCGATGAGCCTGTGGGGTGCGACCGCCGGGGTGGCCACTCTTGTCGGCCCGCTGGCCGGCGGTGTGCTCGTCGGCCGGCTGGGCTGGGAGTGGATTTTTTTCGTCAATGTCCCCGTCGGTGTGATCGGTCTGGGGCTGGCGGTCTGGCTGATCCCGGCGCTACCCACCCGCACACACCGGTTCGACGTGGTCGGGGTGGCGCTGTCCGGGATCGGCATGTTCCTGGTGGTGTTCGGCCTGCAAGAAGGCCAGGGTCATCACTGGGCGGCGTGGATCTGGGCTGTGATCGTTGCCGGCATCGGGTTCTTCACCGCGTTCGTGTACTGGCAGTCGATCAACCGCAATGAGCCGCTGATCCCGCTGCAGATGTTCGCCGACCGGGATTTCAGCCTGTCCAACATCGGTGTGGCCGTGATCGGTTTCGTCGTCACCGCGATGATGCTGCCGGTGATGTTCTACGCCCAGGTGGTGTGCGGGCTGTCGCCGACGCGCTCGGCGCTGCTGATCGCACCGATGGCGGTGTCCAGCGGTGTGCTCGCCCCGTTCGTGGGCCAGCTGACCGACCGGGTTCACCCCCGCCCGATCCTGGGCTTCGGTTTCTCGGTTCTGGCGATCGCATTGACATGGCTGTCGATCGACATGACGCCGACGACGCCGATCTGGCGGCTGGTGCTGGCGCTGACCGCGATGGGGGTCGGGATGGCGTTCATCTGGGCGCCGCTGGCCACCACCGCCACCCGCAACCTGCCGCCGCACCTGGCCGGCGCCGGTTCCGGGGTGTACAACGCGACCCGTCAGGTCGGCTCCGTGCTGGGTAGCGCCGGGATGGCCGCGTTCATGGCGTCCCGGATCAGCGACGAGATGCCGGCCGCACCGACCGATGCCGCACCGAGCGACCTTGCGGTGCTTGCGCTTCCGGCATTCTTGCGGGAACCCTTCTCCGCTGCGCTGTCGCAGTCGATGCTGCTGCCGGCGTTCGGGGCGCTGTTCGGGATCGTGGCCGCCCTGTTCGTCGTCGGCGGGTTCGGCGGACCGCGCCCGGTCCGCGACGACGACGAGATCACCGACGAGATTCCCGTCTACGACGACGGCTATGACGACGACCATTACCTGGAATACGTGGTGGACCGGGAATCGGTCGCCCCGCCGGTGCGCGACGAGCGCGACGACGCGACCGAGGTGATCAGGTGGCACCCACCGATCGCGCAGCCCGAGCCGGTTGTGGAGCCGATTGGTCTGGCGCACAACGGTTTCCCTGTGGATGGTGACGGATCACGGCATCGTCTCGGCGATCCGGGTGAGCCGCGTCGGGCCCGCCACTACCGCGACGAGCCCGCGGAGGCACAGAGCTACGGCAGGCACTCGCGGCCGGGTGACTGACCCGAGGCGTCAATTTTCGGGTTCGCCGCGCGATCTGCCGCTAGCCTGACGGCAGCATTTTGAGATCGGTAGCGCCACGAACTGTCTTCACTGTGTTGATCGCTGCAACCGGCAGCGCCGACAGCAACGGACACGCAATGACATCGATCAGGCCGGCTTCGACCGTCGCCGCGGTGGGACTTGCGACCACGGGTTTGTCGCCGGTTGTGACGCGCGGGCCGGCCTTGGGAAGGGGCTTCGCCATGACCAACTATCGCGTCGTGGTGGCCGCAGTGGCGGCCGTCAGCGTTGTGGCCGGATGCTCGTCATCGACCACATCGCCTGCCGCGCACACATCGTCATCCGCGGCGCAGGCTACCCCGGGTGCCCCGGCGGCTCCGACGGGCCCATCGGTCCCTGCGACACCTGCCGCCTCCCGCGGCACCGAAGGCACTCTCGCCACCGTGCCGTGGTCTCAGGTCGGCCCCGGGTGGCTGCTGGCCGAGTGGAGTCCGGTCACCCCGCATCAGCCTGGGGAACAACCGCCCCCGGACGAACCGACCAGCGAAACCGCCGACACCACACTGTTTCTGGTCGACCCGACCGGCAATCGGTACATCATCACGACATTCGGGCCGGGTGGCAATCTCAGCCTGGCCGATTGGTCCGGGGACGGCAGTCACGCGCTGTTCACCCACGGTGGGATGACGCCCAACTCGGCGATCTCCGTCGACCTGCACACCGGCGAGCAGACCACCATTCCGGTTGCCGGATACCCGCGCTACACCCGGCCCACCGGTACCGCCCTGCTGGTGTCGACGTCGTTCAACGGCAATGAGCCCGGAACCTTGAAAAGGGTTGACCTGAAGGGAAATGCGCAGTTCACCTACCCGACCGCCGATCTCGATGGGGCCGGCCAGTTCAGCGGTGACTACGCGGAGTCACCAGACGGCACCCAGTTGGTGCTCGGCACCGCCAACCTCGGCAACGAGGTGGTGGCGAGGAAGGACAACAGCCTTGTGGTGATGGGCAACGACGGGAAGGTCATCCGTAAGCTGCCCGTGCCGATGGCGGCGGCCATGTGCGGTCCGATCAAGTGGTGGTCCCCGGGTTCGGTGCTGATTCACTGCTCGTCCCAGCACGGCTCCGGCAGTCAGTTGTGGGAGCTGCCGCTGGACGGTAGTGCGCCCACACCACTGACCGCGCTGAACTCCGGGCAGGAGAACGACCCAGGTTTCGGCGGTGACCTCGGTGACAGCGACGCCTGGACGCTGCCAAGCGGCACCTTCCTCCAGTCGCTCGGTGCATGCGGCACTGTGTTCCTGTCCAAGCTCACCGCGGACGGGCACACGACCCGGGTGAAGATCCCCGGAGTGTCCGACAACGTGGTTGTGGCCGGCGCGGCCGACGACCGGCTGCTGGTGCGGGGCCAGGTGGGTTGCAGCGGAACGACATCGCTCGTCAGCTATGACCCGGCGGCGAATACGTCGACCGTCCTGCTCGGACCGCCGGTCAACGGCGGCGGGGTCAGCGACGCGCTGCTCTATCCGACCCGGAAGCCCTAGCCCTCCGGCTGATTCTTCCCGAACGAGTACTATGCTCGCTGAAAAAGAGAATGTAGTTTTCAGCGAGGAGAATGATGGCCGAGAAGCATTCGCTCACCGACCGCACGCTGGTCGTGTCGGGCGGTAGCCGGGGGATCGGGCTGGCCATCGCATCGGGCGCAGCCCGGCGCGGCGCCAACGTCGTCCTGCTGGCCAAAACCGCCGAGCCGCACCCGAAGTTGCCGGGCACGGTGTACACCGCGGCCGCCGAGATCGAAGCGGCCGGCGGCAAGGCCATCGCCGTCGTCGGTGACGTGCGCAGTGAAGAAGACGTCGCCCGCGCTGTCGACGCCGCGGTGACAGAGTTCGGCGGGGTCGACATCTGCATCAACAACGCCAGCGCGATCGCCACCGACCCCACCGAGACGCTGTCGGCCAAGAAGTTCGATCTGATGCAGCAGATCAACATTCGCGGCACATTCCTGTTGACCAAGGCGTGCCTGCCGCATCTGCGGAGATCGCCCAATGGCCACGTCGTCACCATCGCCCCGCCGCTGAACCTCAACCCGCGCTGGCTCGGCGCGCACCCGGCCTACACCCTGTCCAAGTACGGGATGACGCTGCTGTCGCTGGGCTGGGCGGCCGAATACGCCGACACCGGAATCGGTTTCACGTGCCTGTGGCCGGAGACCTACATCGCGACCTCCGCCGTGGCCAACTCGGCCGACTTCGAGAATGCACTGGCATCGTCGCGCAGTCCCGAGATCATGGCCGACGCGGCGGTCGAGATCATCACCTCGCCCGGCTCGAAGGTCAACGGCCGTTGCCTGATCGACTCCGAAGTCCTGCGTGCCGCCGGTGTCGAGGACCTGTCCCGCTACGGCGGGGGCGACAACCCGATCATCGACATCTTCGTCGACCGCTAGCTGACGGGCATCAGGTCCTGGTACTCGGTGCGAACACACTGGCCGTAACTGCGGAACGCCTCGAAGGGGCCGACCGCCGAGTCCAGTCCGGCCGCGACCACCGCTTGCGCCTTGAACACCCTTGCCGCAGCGCTCAGTTCGTGGCGGACCTGGGCTCCTCGCCGACCCACGCTGGGCAGCCAGACATCGCCCCAGACGGTGACCTCGGTGCGTGCCGAGCGGACCGACGCGGCCAGCGCGTCGCGGACCCGGTCGTCCTCCCCGCACATCGCGCCGGCCAGCGCGAGCGCGGTCGGCGTGTCCGCCCGGTCGAACATCGAGCGCAGCGCGATGGGCTGCACGCCGAGGATGCGCAGAGCGGCGAGGTCGCCGGCACCGGCGACCGCGACGCGCACATCCCAGCCGGCCATCACCCGGTCGAACAGCCAGCCGCCGGCCGAGTCGACAACATCGGCGACGTGGGCGCCGACAACATCGAGTTGGTAGCGGGCCGGCCTGGGTGTCCGCTGACGCGACCCGGCCACCCCATGCTGCCGGTCTCGTTGGTCGAGTTCATGCACGCCCCACAGCGTGACACTTCATCGCTAATCTGTAAAGGTCATGACAGGTTGAAGAACCGCTGGAGCGCCTGGGCCTGCATCGCCAGCAACGTCTGACTCACCTCCCAGTCCGGACACAGCGAGTCGAAACCGTGACAGGTGCCCCCGAAGACGTGCACATCGGTGCGCACACCGGAACTCATCAACAGGCCGGCATAGTCCAGCGCCTCGTCACGCAGCGGATCCAATTCCGAGCAGGTGATGAAGGTGCTTGCCGCCCCGATCATTTGGTGGCTGCGCGCGGGTACCGCGGCGGCGCTCGGTGCGGTCTCGCCGAGGTAATGCCGCCACATCGTCTGGGCCGCGGCACCGTCGAAACCGGGGGTGGAATCGAACTCCGCCTTCGATGCCGTGGGGCGATCGTCGAGCACCGGCTGGTGTAGCAGCACGCCGGCGATCGGCGGGGTCTGGCCGGCGGCGGCCCGCTGCGCCAGACCGGCGGCCAGCGCCGCGCCCGCGCTGTTCCCCGCGAGCACCAGGCGGTCGCGGTCGAGCCCGAGGTCCGGCCCCGTCGTCCAGGTCCACTGCAGCACTGTCATCGCATCGTCCAGCGCGGCGGGGAAGGGGTGCTCGGGGGCCAGCCGGTAGTCGACGGACACCACGGTGCAACCGCCACGGCGGGCCAGTTCGACGCACTGGCGGTGATCGGTGTCGAGATTGCCGAGCATGAATGCGCCGGCGTGGCAATAGATCACCGCGGGCGACGGGGATGGCGCACCGTGATAGATGCGCACCGGAACTCCTGCGGCATGGTCGTCGACGATGTCGATCCCGGTCGCGTCGAGCTGGGCGATGGTCTCGGCGCGCCGGATGTCGAGCGAGTCCCGCATGGCGGCAAGGGTGTTCAGCGACAGGTCAGAGCGTGCGGTGGCGAACGCATGCAGCGCGGGATCCAGTCGGCGGAGCAGCTCGGGGTCCGGTTCCATGGCTAGGCGACCGGCGAGGTGAACGTGTAGTCGCGTGCGCGGAACCGTCGGGTCATGGCCCAGAACGCGCCCGCGCTGCGCGGCCACTGCGTGACCACCCGGCCGTTGGGCGCCCGGAAGTAATTGCTGCACCGCGTCATCCACACGGTGCCCGCCATCCACCGGTCGACGTCGGCCAGGAAGGCCGCCATGGTCTCGGGGCGCACCGCGACGTAGCGTCTCCTGGTGCGGCGCAGATGTTTCAGGGCCCGCACGATGTAGCGGGCCTGCGCCTCGAGGACGAAGATCACGCTGTTGGAGCCGACGTTGGTGTTGGGCCCGTACAGCATGAAGAAGTTCGGGAAGCCCGGAACGGCCATGCCGAGGTAGGCGAAGGCGCCGTCGCGCCAGGTGTCGTGCAGCGATCGGCCATCCTCACCGCAGACCTCGATCTGGCCCAGGTAGTCGGTGGCGGCATAGCCGGTGGCGCACAGCACCACATCCACGTCCAATTCGGAGCCGTCCTCGGTGACCAGTGCGCGTGCCCGCAGTGCACGAGCCGGACTGGACACCACCTCGACGTGCGGTTGGGTCAGCGTGGACAGGTAGTCGGCGGCGAACACCAGCCGCTTGCAGCCCAGCGGGTGGTCCGGGGTGAGCTTCGACCGCAGTTCGGGATCGGCGACCGAGGATTCCAGATACCGAAGCGAAATGTCTTTGAACTCTTGTGTTTTGTCGCTGCCGTTCTCGATCACCGAGATGTTGCGCTCACTGCGCAGCCACAGCCGGCCCGGTAGAACTTCTTGGCGAACGGAATCCACCGGAAGACCCAGCGCTCCCGGTCGCTGTAGGGCCGGTCCGGCTTGGGCAGGATCCAGGTAGGGGAGCGCTGCACGGAGTACACCTTGTCGGCGACCTTGGCCACCTCCGGCAGCAGCTGCGACGCGGTGGAGCCGGTGCCCAGCAAGGCCACCCGGGCGCCGGTGAGGTCCACCGAATGATCCCAGCGTGCCGTGTGCATCAGCGTCCCGGTGAACGGTTCCTGCTCGCGCAGCTCGGGCAGCAGTGGGCGGGTGAACATCCCCACCGCCGAGACCACGATGTCGAAGGTGTGCTGGGCGCCGTCCGAATCGGTCAGCGTCCAGGTGTTGACGCTCGAATTCCACTGTGCCGAGGTGATTTCGGTGTTCAGTCTCAAGTGAGGCCGCAGGCCGTGGCGGTCGGTGGAGCGTTCGAAGTACTGCAGCAGCTCGGGCTGCCCGGGCCACATTCGGCTCCACTGTGAGTTCAGGTCGAAAGAGTACGAGTACAAGTGCGACTTCACGTCGCACGCCAGGCCCGGATAGGTGTTGATGCGCCATGTGCCGCCGACGCCGTCTTCACGGTCGAAGATGGTGAAGTCCCGAAACCCGGCCTTGGCCAAAAAGATTCCGAGCGCCAGACCGCCGGGGCCGGCGCCGATGATGCCGACCGACAGCGCGGTCACCCGATCCGCAGGCACTGGCCACCGTCGACGACGAGCTCTGCTCCGGTGATGAACGACGCGTGCTCGGACACCAGGAACGCCACCGCATCCGCGACTTCCATCGGCTGGCCGAGGCGGCCGCTGTAGGACCGTTCGATCAGCCGCTGCCGCGCGGTGTCATCGAGCATCGGGGTGTCGATCGGCCCGGGGAACACCGCATTGACCCGGATGCCGTCACCGGCGAGCTCGGCTGCCGCGATCTGGGTCAGGCCACGCAACGCCCATTTGGACGATCCGTACGCCGCGTGGAACGGGAAGGGCCGGATCGCGCCGGTGCTGCACGTGTTGACGATTGCCGCACCCTCGGCTGCGCGGAGATGGGGAAGCGACGCCCTGATACCGAGGAACGGGCCCAAAGTGTTGAACCGCCAACTGCTTTCGAAACCCTCTGCGGTCTCCTCGGACAGCGACGCCCGGTGCAGGACGCCGGCATTGTTCACCAGCGTGCTCAGGCCGCCGAACCGCTCGACGGTCTCGGCCACCGCGGTCGCCCAGAGCTCCTCGGAGGTGACGTCCAACTCGACGGCGATCACCCCCGGGTCGTCGAGCGCCTCGACCTGGTTGCGCAGATCGTCGATCAGCCGGTCGGCGGCCGCGACTTCGAACCCGTCGGCCCGCAACCGTCTCACCAGCGCCGCGCCCTGGCCGCGCGCGGCGCCGGTGACCAGTGCGATCTTCTCGCTCATACCCGGCCCTCGGCTTCAGCGAGGTGCGCGATCGCCCCGCGGCGCAGGGCCTGCGACTCCGGGGCCAAGGTGATCAGCTGAAATCCCAACGCGGCCAGTTCCTTTCCTGTGTTCCCATCACCGGCGTGGATACCCGCAACGATGCCTGCCGCTGCTGCGGCCTGGTGGACGCGCACGATCGCATCCCTCACCTTCGGCCGGCTGGTCGCCTTCACCACCTCATCACCCAAGGAGATCGCCAGGTCTGCGGGACCGACGTAGACGCCGGCCAGACCGGGGACCGCACAGATGTCGGCGACCGCGTCCAGGCCTGCTGCGGTCTCGATCATCGCGAACACGCTGACTCGATCGGCCAGCGCGACCGGGTCGATCCCCAGACTCGCGCGCAGTGGGCCGAAGCTCCGGATGCCTCGGGGCGCGTAGCGGGTTGCGGCAACCGCCTCGGCGGCCTGTTCGGGACGGTCGACCATCGCGACGATGATCGCGTCGGCACCGGCGTCGAGCACACGTCCGATCGGTGCGGCAGCCGCCGAGGGCACCCGGACCGCGGTGGCGATCGGGACGTGCTCCATACGGCGCAGGACCTGCGCCACGTCGGCGTCGTCGAGGTAGCCGTGCTGGATATCGAAACCGACGTAATCGTAACCGGCGCGGGCGAATTCGTCCGGACCGAGGAACGACGGGCCGGTGATCCAGCCACCCCACACCTGCGGTTTGCCGGCGAGCGCCTGCTGCAGTCTGCTGGCGGTCATGAGGCCACAATCGAGATCTTGACCCGTCCCGGGGTCGGGCGGCAGGCGAACTCGAACGCCTCTTGCACATCGGCGACGTCGAAGGTGTGCGTGACGTAGCTGCTCAACAGGTCGGGGTGCTTGCGGGCGAACGCGTCGGCGGCGTCGAGCACGCGCCGGCGGTCCAGTGTCACACCGGATTTCAGCGTGAGGTTGTTGCGCAACATGGTGCGCATACTGATGGGGTAGCTGTCGTCGTCGGGCACACCGAAGTAGAACACGGTGCCGCCGAAGCCGGCCGCCTCGACCGCGTTGTTGAGGGTCGCGACCTGATGGCCGACGGCCTCGATGACGACGTCGGGTTTGTCGTGTGGTGCCAGGTGCGCCACCCAGCGGTCGCTGGTGGACCGCACGACGGTGTCGACACCGAATGTCGCGCCGACGTCGTCGCGGTAGATGGGGTCGACGCCGGTGACGTGCGCGGCGCCTGCGGCCTTGGCCGCGAAGGAGAACAGCAACCCGATCGATCCCTGGCCGATCACGGCCACCCGCTTGCCGTCCAGCGGCGGAAGTTGTTCGAGCGCATACAGAATGCAGGCCAGTGGCTGCAGGCCCACCGCGTGCGCCGGGCGCAGCGACGGGTCGTAGGGGGCCAGTCCGTTGCCATCGGAGATCACGAATTCCATCAGGCCGTCGAAGCCGGACGCCCAGCCGACCACGCGGTCACCGGGACGATGGTCGGGGTGGCTGCTGGCCAGCACCTCGCCGACGATTTCGTGGACGGGGAAGCCCGCCATCTCGGCCGCGAGCGCTCCGGTGTCGCCGGGTAGGCGGCCCTGCACGCCCTTGAAACCGGGGATGTCGCTGCCGCAGATTCCGGCGGCCAGGAACTTCAGCAGCACCTGTCCGTCACGCAGCCGGTCGTGCGGCGGGTCGGGCACCGTGACCCGTTCGAACGTGTACGGCGCGACAAGCCGATAACACCACACAGGCTCAGGCCTCCGATAACGCGTGGGTCGTTGACAGTGCCACGTACGGAGCGTGACATTTGTGCGATGTTTTGTAAAGGTAGGGCATGACCGTTCTCGGCTCCTTGTCTCGCGCTCAGCTTGCCAGCGGATTCTGCTTCGGTGAAGGCCCACGCTGGTTCGAAGGCCTGCTGTGGCTGTCTGACATGCTTGGCGACGCCGTGCACACGATCAGCATCGACGGGTCGGTGACCACGGTGGAGTTGCCCGGACACGCGCCGGCCGGTCTGGGGTTCCGTCCCGACGGCACGCTGTTGATCGTGTCCACCGAACGCCGGGTGGTGCTGGGCTATGACGGGGAAGCGGTCACCGAGATCGCCGACCTGTCCGGGATCGCACCGGCCGGCCTGGGCGACATGGTGGTCGACGCGCACGGCCGGGCCTATGTCGGATCGCAGGCCCGCGAGGGTGGCGTCATCGCCCGGCTCGATCTCGACAATTCGGTGACCGTGGTGGCCGGGGACCTCGATTTCCCCAACGGCATGGTGGTCACGCCGGACGGCGGCACGCTGATCGTCGCCGAATCGATCGCGCGGCGGCTGACCGCGTACGACATCGGCACGGACGGGGCCCTGTCCGGGCGTCGGATCTTCGCCGACGGGCTCGACGGTCCGCCGGACGGGATCGCGCTGGACGAGGCCGGCGGGGTGTGGACGTCGATGACGCTGGCGCATCAGTTCGAGCGAGTGGAAGCCGGTGGTGCGGTCACCGATCGGATCGACATCGGTGACCGCGCGGCGATCGCCTGCATGCTCGGCGGCCCGGACCGTCGCACCCTGTTCCTGGTGTCGGCCCCCGACGCCTATCCGCAGCGGCTCGTCGGCACCCGGGGATCGTGCGTCGAGATGGTCAGGGTCGAGACCCCCGGCGCGGGCTTTCCGTCAATCGAAAGGTGACCATGACCGACAGCTACTACGAACTCGTCGACCCGGACGATCCCCGCGGAGAGATGTTCCGGGCCACCGACATGGTTCGCAGCACGTGGACGTCGCACATCCAGCACGGCGGCCCGGTGTCGGCTCTGCTGGTTCGTGCCTTGCAGCGGTGTCAGCGTCGAGACGACACCCGGCTCAGCCGGGTGGTCGTGGATCTGCTCGGCCCGGTTCCCGCGGATGGTGACCTCTGGATGACCGCGACCGTCGAACGACGCGGCAAGCAAATCGAATTGGTGTCCGCGCAGATGCTCGCTACAGGCCCCGACGGACAGCCCCGCCCGGTCGCCCGCGCCAGCGGATGGCGGATGCTGACCCTGGACACCGAAGCACTGTTGTCGGCGCCGGTCGCGCCGCTGTCACCGCGCGCGGCGGGCGTGAACCGCAACCTCGCCGACAACTTCGACCGCAACTACGTACACAGCCTGGAGTGGCTGTGGCTGACCGACCCCTTGGCGCCCGGTCCGGGCGGATCGTGGCTGCGCCCGCAGGTCGATCTGGTGCAAGGTGAGGAGATCACCCCGCTGGAGCGGCTGTTCGCGGTCGCCGACTGTGCCAATGGCATCGGCTCGAAGATCGACATCAGGAAGTACACGTTCCTCAACACCGATCTGGCGGTGCATCTGCACCGGGTCCCGGACGGTGAATGGACGGGTATCCGCGCCGAGACGATGTACGGCCCGGATGGGGTGGGTACGACGGTCGGCACCCTTTTCGACGACGACGGCGCGGTCGGCGTCATTGCGCAGTCGGTGCTGGTGCGCCCGCGGTAGTTCGGTCGCGCTGCGCCTAGTCGAACAGCACCGCAGGATTCAGGTAGCCCGTCGGGTCGAAGGCGGCTTTGATGGTGCGCATCGCGGCGATGTCTTCTTCGGTGCGGGCCATCGACAGATACGCACGCTTGCGGCTGCCCACGCCGTGCTCCGAGCTGACGTTCCCGCCATGGGCGGCAATCAGATTCATCATTGCGGCGTACAGGTGGGCTTCCTGTTCGGCGCCGCAGCGCAGCACGTTCAGGTGCAGGTTGCCCTCGCCGATATGACCGAACAGCACCGGGATGGCGTCGGGTGCCTGCTCGGCGACCAGCGCGGTGGAATCCGCGGCGAACGAGGGGATCGCCGACAGTGGCAGGGAAACATCGAATTTCAGCGGCGGCCCGAACAGCCCGACCACCTCGGCGGTGGACTCCCGGACCTGCCAGAGCCGCTGCTGGGCGGTGCTGTCCACGCCGACGGCCGGCTCGCCGGCCAGGTCGGCGTCCTCCAGCGCATCGGCCAGGCGCTCGGTCAGGTCGGTCTCACCGGCCAGCTCGATCAGCAGCAGCCAGGCGCCGTCGGTGGGCACCGGTACGTCGAGGTGCTCGGCGGCCAGCGCGGCTGCCCGCCCGTCGATGAGCTCAAGGGCCCCAATGGATTCAGTGTCCCGCAGCGCACGCCCGGCGGTCACCAGAGCGTCCAGATCACGGAATCCGCACACCGCCGTCACGCGATGGGCGGGCGCCTGGTGCAGCCGAAGGTCCAGCGCCGTGATGACGCCCAGAGTGCCCTCCGCGCCGATGAACAGCGAGGCCAGGTCGTAGCCGGTGTTGTCGGCCCGCACCTGGCTGTGTCGGTGCACCACCGATCCGTCGGGGAGTGCGATGTCCAGACCGAGCACCTGTTCGCCCATGTTGCCGTAGCGGACGGTCCGCAGACCACCGGCGTTGGTGGACGCCATTCCGCCGACGGTGGCCGAATCCCGCGCGGCGAGGTCGACACCGAACAGCAGTCCGGCCGCAGCTGCCGCGCGCTGGACGGCCGCCGCGGTCACGCCTGCCCCGACCCGGACGCGCCGCTCGACGACGTCGACATCACCGATCTGCGTGAGCCGCTCGGTGGACAGCAACACATCGTCGTGTTCGGGAACGGTGCCCGCCACCAGCGACGTGCGGCCGCCCTGGACCGTCACACACACCCCGGACTCGCGGCATTCCCGCAGCACCGCAGCGACCTCGTCGGCCGAGCCGGGCCGAACAAGCGCGCTGGCCGTGCCACGGTAACGCCCGGTGTGGTCGACGCTGCGGCCATCGAGGACGTCGGCGTCGGTGACGACGTGCGCCTCACCCACGATGCCCCGGAGCCGTTCGGCCAGCGAAGAACTCATGCCGTGGGTTTACCACACATGGCCAGGAATGCTCCCAACTCGACCAACCCCGCCGGGGTGGACGGCAGATAGTCGGTCAGCAGTGCCGAACGCACGATCACCGCCGCATACTTGGCCCGGCTCACCGCGACGTTGAGCCGATTACGGTTGAGCAGGAACGAGATTCCGCGTGGCACTTCGGCAATCGAGGAGGCCACCAGCGATACGAACACCACCGGGGCCTGCCGTCCCTGGAACTTGTCCACCGTGCCGGCCTGCACGTCGGACAGTCCGGCCGAGTCGAGCAACCGCCGCAGCAGCACCACCTGCGCGTTGTACGGGGTCACGATGAGCACATCGGCGGCGGTCAGCGGCCGGGTGCCGTCCTCGTCGGTCCAGGCCGATCCCAGCATGCCCTCGATCGCGGCGACGATCGCCTCGGCCTCTTCGCGGCTGTCCGTCGAGTTGCCGTCGTGGTCGACGGTCATCACTTGCACCCCCGGCCGGACTCCGTCGAGGTGGCGGGCCGCGGTGCGCTCCTCGACCGAGTGCAATCGGTTGTCGTAGGACAGCCGCGACACCGCCGCGCACACCGCCGGATGCATGCGGTAGGAGCGGTCCAGGAAGTAGCCGAGGTCCTCAGGCAGGGTGTGCTGCCCGTCGACCAGCCAGCCGAGCGCCGAGGCGTCCACCGGTTCGGGGTGGGTGCCCTGGCTGACCTGGGGGAGTTGCTGCGGATCGCCGAGCAGCAGCAGGTTGTTCGCAGATCGTGCGACGGCGATGGTATTGGCCAGGCAGAACTGGCCGGCCTCCTCGATGACCAGCAGGTCCAGGCTGGCCGGGGGCACTCTCGACGAGTTCGCGAAATCCCATGCCGTGCCGCCGATCACGCAGCCGTCGTTGTCGGTGATGAAGGCGGGATAGGTCTTCTCGTCGATTTCGGTCCACGGCCCGGTGCCGCTGGGTTTCTTGGCCACCAGGGCCGGGTCCACGCCTGCGCCGATGATGTCGCGAAACAGGTTCTCCACCACGGCATGTGACTGCGCGACCACGCCGACGCGCCAGCGATGTTCGTTGACCAGGGCGGCGATGACCCGGGCGGCGGTGTGCGTCTTGCCGGTACCGGGCGGCCCGTGCACCGCCACATACGACGAATCCAGTGCCAGCAGCGCGGCGGTGATTTCCGCGACGCAGTCCTCGGTACGCGGCAGCGGTCCACCGGTGCGGGGTGGGCGTCGCAGCAGGATGTCGACCACCGCCGACTGCGGCAGGGCGGGCAGTCCGGCCGCGATCTGCCCGGCAGCCGCGTCGATCGATTCGCGCAGCGCCTTCGTCGGAAACGGCGGACCTGGCGTCAGCGCGAACGGGACGGCGTCGAAAACCCCGCCGCTCTTCGGTTCTCGTTCCATCACCAGCACCTCGGTCGGCGCGGCCGGGTCGTCGCACCCGAGCACGGTGACCGAGGAGTACGCCCGCCGCTCCGGGTCGTCGGACAGGCCGGCCGGGGTGGGCGGCTGGTACATCGCGTACATGTCGCGGTCGAGCTCGCCGGCAGCGATCGACCCGGTCAACACCAGCCGGCGCTGCTGTTTGCGGGCCCGGGGTGGCACGCACCATTCGGTGTCCACAATTGCGTCCTCGGCAAGAAAAACACCAGGGGTATCCGACCATTCGTCAACGGGACTGTTCAGCCGATCGAAGTGACCCCACCAGAACGGCTTGTCCTCGCGGCGGTGATACCCGCGGGCTGCGGCGATCATCGCCACCGCCCGCTGCTCGGGACTGCGCGCGGTGACATCCTCGCCGGCGAACGCGCCCAGTGCGCGGGACAGATCGTCGTCGACGTCGACGTTCCCGGCATCGGCGACCGGCTGTGCGCCCAGCGGCGGTACCCCAGCCTCAAAGGCACGCTGCAGCAACCAGTCTCGCAATATCCGAGTGGACCGGCAGTCGTAGAGGTTGTAGTCCTCGATCTGCTTGAGTACCGTCGCGGCCTCGTCGGGCCGGCCGTCGGCGAGCAGTTCGCAGTAACGGGCGTATTCGGTGATCGAGTCGGTCGCTGTGGTGACGTCGCCGCCCCGCAGCTCGGCTCCCATGTACAGCGGCTCGAGCGACTTCAGGCTGTAGTTCTCGGTGCCGACACGAATGCTCTTGCGTACCAATGGATACAGGTCCACCAGCACACCATTGCGCAACAGGTCGTCGACCTCGTTCTCGCCCTCTCCGTAGCGTCCGGCCAGCCGCAACAGGGCTGTCCGCTCGTACGCCGCGTAGTGGTAGATGTGCATCTTCGGGTACCGCTTGCGGCGCTTGCGCACCATGTCCAGAAAAGCCTTGAGCGCCTTGCGTTCTTCGCGCCGGTTGTGGGCCCACAGCGGCCGGAAGTCCCCGCCCGCGCCGAGTACCCCGAACATGTATTCCAAACCCCAGTCGGTGCCGTCGGCCGTCCACAGCGGGTCGCCCTCGAAATCGAAGAACAGGTCACCCTTGTCCGGGTCCGGCAGCAGCATCAGGGGCTGCGGATCGGCGACCTCGTAGGGCGGTTTGCCGCCCACTCGCGGGGCGATCTGCAGCCGGGCTTGGCCTTTCAGCGTGTCGACCATCCGGGCCGGCATGTCCGGCACCGGGCCGGTGTGCTGTGCCAGCTGGTGCAGCGTGGTGATGCCGGCCTCGAGCAGGCGCGCGCGCTGGCTGACCCGAATTCCCGCGACCAGCAGCAGGTCGTCGGACTGGCGTACCTGCGTCTCGCATTCCGGGCAGCGCATGCATGCCCGCACGCTCTCGTCGGCCCAGCTGACGGCGGCATCGCCGGCGAGGTGGCGATCCAGCAGCCGCTGCAGCTCGGCGCGACGGGAACGGTAGACCGGCAGTAGTTCGTCGACGCAGTAGGACGTCGTCGACCCGTTGCCCAGGACCAGCTCGACCTCGTCGTGGACGGGCACGTCGGCAGCCGCGAGTGTCTCGGCGTACGCGGCCAGCTGCAGGAGCGCCTCCACCTTCACCGACCGGGCGAGTTTGGTGTCGCGCAACCGGTACCGGTCACCGTCGAGCACCAGGAAATCCGCGAATCCGACGAACCGGCCGTCGAACATGGCGGCCTGGTAGATGACGGGTGCGCGCCGCTCGACCGCGCTCAGGGTGGCCTCGGCGGCGGCGGTCAGCCCCCCGACGGAGTAGGACGGCCTGCCGATGACGGCGACGTCGGCCAGTGAGCGCAGCTCGTCGAGATGACGCTGCTCGTGCTGGTCGCCGAGTTCCGCGGTGCGGGCCAGCAGCTCGTCTTCGACCGACACCGCCGGGCCGCGGCCGAGCTTGGCGTCGAAGGCGCGCAGCAGCGCGTACTCGCATCGCGCGGCGGCGGCGAGGTCGGAGGCGCTGTAGACGACCCGGTCGTCGGCGACGAACACAGACTCACTGTAGGCGGGCCGACCGACGCTCTCGGCCGTGGTGACTATGCGCGTTTCGGAACCCTGCCGCGCGGGGACTCGTACCGTGTATTCGTGCGGCTGTTCGCGGATTGTGCCGTCGACGGCCCGCCGGAACTATCCCGGTGAAGGGAAGATCATGGGGCGCACAGCGATACTGATGGCGTCATCCCTACTTGCGGCGGTGATGCTGAGCGGGTGCGGCGGCGATACTCAACCGTCGCCTCAGTCTGCGGCGCCACTGGCGTCGGCGACGTCGGCGCCGATCTCGTCGAGTGTCTCCCCGGCCGCCAGCGGCGACATCGTCATCTCGAACATGAGCTATACGGTGCCGCCGTCAGTCAAACCGGGCCAGCAATTGACGATCGTCAACAACGACTCGGAGAACCACACCGTCACGGCCGACGAGAACAACCTGTTCGACGTCCGGATCTCGGGTGGCGGTAGGGAGACTCTGACGGCCCCGACGACGCCAGGCACCTATCCGTTTCACTGCAAGTACCACGCCAACATGCAGGGCGTGCTGACCGTCGCGTAGAGCGAGCGGACCGACTCCTCAGCCGTTGCCGATCAGCTCGACCCCATTGCCGTTCCAGCGGAACTTCACCACGCTCTGCATGCCCAAGCCGTTGACGTAGGACAGGGCGACGGTGTCGCCGGTGCTCTGCGTGGTGTCGACGCCGTTGAAACCGTAGGTGTCGGGCACGCCGGTCGGGATGAACTTGCCGAGGTGGAACATCACCGCCCGGGTGTTCGGATTTGCGGCGTTGGTGTTGGCCTTGATGATCACTGCCGACAGCTGCGCGCACTCGTTGTAGTTGCCTGCCACCGGCACCGGGTTCCACGGTTGGTCGCTGCGCGGGTCGCGGGGCAGTTCGGAGACGGTCTGCGCGATCGCGGGGGCCGTCAGGTTCACCGCGCACGGATCGGGCGGCGGCGTGGTGGTCGTCGGCGGGGGCGGGGGCGGCGGTGCTTCGGTGGTGGTCACCGCGCTCGTCGTCGGCTGCGGAGTCTTGGCCACCGTCGAGTCACCCGAGCTGCAGCCCGCGAGCGCTGCCCCCACCACGACTGCCGCCGCCGCTAGCCGAACCCACACACCGGCCGACGGTACCGGCCTTTCCGAGCAGAAGCGGGTTACGGCACGCTGCGGCAGTAGACTGCAGATCCGATGACAACCCCGGACGACGCCCCCCAGACCTTCGCCGACCTGCAGATCCACCCCGCGGTGCTGCAGGCCGTTTCCGATGTCGGCTACGAAACCCCCTCGGCGATCCAGGCCGCCACCATCCCGGCATTGCTGGCCGGCTCCGACGTGGTGGGCCTGGCGCAGACCGGCACCGGCAAGACGGCCGCCTTCGCGATCCCGATTCTGTCCAAGATCGACCCCGCCAACCGCACCACCCAGGCCCTGGTGCTGGCGCCGACACGTGAGCTGGCCCTGCAGGTGGCCGAGGCGTTCAGCCGCTACGGCGCTCACCTCAAGGTCAATGTGCTGCCGATCTATGGCGGCTCCTCGTACGTGCCACAGCTGGCCGGCCTCAAGCGCGGCGCACAGATCGTCGTCGGGACGCCGGGACGCGTCATCGACCATCTGGAGAAGGGCAGCCTCGACCTGTCGCACCTGGACTACCTGGTGCTCGACGAGGCCGACGAGATGCTGCAGATGGGTTTCGCCGAGGACGTCGAGCGCATCCTGGCCGACACCCCGGAGTACAAGCAGGTCGCGCTGTTCTCGGCCACCATGCCGCCGGGCATCAAGAAAATCACCACCAAATACCTGCATGACCCGGTCGAGGTCACGGTCAAGTCGAAGACCCAGACCGCCGAGAACATCACCCAGCGCTATTACCTGGTGTCCTATCCGCGCAAGATGGACGCGCTGACCCGGCTGCTCGAGGTCGAGCAGGGCGACGGGATGATCGTGTTCGTCCGCACCAAGCAGGCCACCGAGGAGGTTGCTGAGAAGCTGCGGGCCCGCGGGTTCGCCGCGGCGGCCATCAACGGCGACATTCCGCAGGCCGTGCGTGAGCGCACGATCAGCCAGCTGAAGGACGGCTCGATCGACATCCTGGTCGCCACCGATGTGGCCGCCCGCGGATTGGACGTCGAGCGCATCTCGCATGTGGTGAATTTCGACATCCCGCACGACCCCGAGTCCTACGTGCACCGGATCGGGCGCACCGGCCGCGCCGGCCGCTCGGGCACCGCACTGCTGTTCGTCACCCCGCGCGAGAAGCACCTGCTGAACTCGATCGAGCGGGTCACCCGGCAGAAGCTCGTCGAGGGCCAACTGCCGTCGGTCGAAGACGTCAATGCCCAGCGGGTGGAGAAGTTCAAGGACTCGATCACCGATGCGCTCAATGCCCCCGGGGTTGAGATGTTCCGCCGGTTGATCGAGGACTACGAGCGCGACAACGATGTGCCGTTGACCGATATCGCCGCGGCACTGGCTCTGCAGAGCCGCAACGGCGAAGAATTCCTGCTGACCGAACCGCCGCCGGAGAAGCGCCGCGAACGGCCCGACCGGCCGGATCGCCCGGACCGCGAACGTGCGCCCCGCAAGACCCGCGATGATCTGGCCACCTACCGCGTCGCGGTCGGCAAGAAGCACAAGGTCGGTCCGGGGTCGATCGTCGGTGCGCTCGCCAACGAGGGCGGGCTGCACCGCAGCGATTTCGGGCACATCACGATCAAGAACGATTTCTCGCTGGTCGAGCTGCCCGCCAAGCTGTCCAAGGAGACGCTGAAAGCGCTTGAGAAGACTCGTATTTCCGGTGTGTTGATCGATCTGAAGCCTGATCGCGGCAGCCCACGATACGACGCGCGTCCAGACTCGCGTCCCTCCGGCGGGAAGCCCCGGCGCACGAGCCGATGACCGTGTCCGGTCAGGTCGACCAAGGCGGACTGGAAGCAGTTTCGGGAGTCGACCGGGTCGCCTCGCTGACCGGTGTCCGCGCGGTCGCGGCGCTGCTGGTGCTGGGTACGCACGCTGCCTACACGACCGGCAAATACACGCATGGGTTTGTGGGCCTGGTGTATTCGCGGCTGGAGATCGGCGTGCCGATTTTCTTCGTGTTGTCCGGCTACCTGTTGTTCGGCCCGTGGGTGCGCGCCGCCGCGGCTAGGCAGGCGGCACCGTCGCTGCGGCGGTATGCCTGGCATCGGGTACGGCGCATCATGCCGGCCTACGTGATCACCGTGCTGGCCGCCTACCTGATTTACCACTTCCGTTCGGCGGGACCCAATCCCGGCCACACCTGGATCGGGCTGCTGCGGAACCTCACGCTCACCCAGATTTACACCGACAACTACATGTTCAATGGCTATCTGCACCAAGGGCTTACGCAGATGTGGAGCCTGGCGGTCGAGGTTGCGTTCTACATCGCGCTGCCTTTCCTGGCCTACCTCCTGCTGGTCGTGGTGTGCCGCCGGCGCTGGCGCCCTGGCCTGCTGCTGACCGGGCTGGCGGTATTGGCGCTGATGAGCCCCGCCTGGATGGTGCTGGTGCACACCACCGACTTCCTACCCAGCGGGGCTCGGCTGTGGCTGCCCGGTTACCTGGCCTGGTTCATCGGCGGCATGCTGCTGACGGTGTTGCAGGCCATCGGAGTTCGGGTCTTCGGGTTCATCGCGGTGCCGCTGGCCGTGGTCAGCTTCGTGATCGTCTCCACCCCGATCGCCGGCGAGCCGACCACGTCGCCGACCGGCATCGCCGAGGCGTTGGTGAAGACTGTGTTCTACGCCGTGATCGCGACGCTGGTCGTCGCGCCGCTGGCACTGGGCAACCGCGGTTGGTACGCCCGGGCGCTGGCCACCCGGCCGATGGTGTGGCTCGGCGAGATCTCCTACGAAATCTTCCTTGTCCACCTGGTGGTGATGGAGATCGCCATGGTCGAGGTGCTGCACTGGCCGGTCTACACCGGGTCCGCGCCCGCGCTGTTCGTGGTCACGCTGATCATGACGATCCCGGTGGCGTGGCTGCTGCACCGCTTCACCCGGGTGCGCACCTAGTGATTGCGTAGTCGGTTCGCGACCGTTCCACGAATCGAGTAGTCCAATACTCGGGTCCAGGACGTCTCCGGGACCGACGATCTCCCTCTATAAGCAGCTTCGTCCTTTGCAGTCATAAGGGTGCAGCAGGACGAGCTTGAACCGGGGGAGTCAGACATGAATTGGAAGCAACGGACGATGCGTCCGATACGGACCGTTGGGCTCGCGGTCGGCGTGCTG
The DNA here is from genome assembly GCF_008329905.1 of Mycobacterium sp. ELW1. Lineage (NCBI taxonomy): Bacteria > Bacillati > Actinomycetota > Actinomycetes > Mycobacteriales > Mycobacteriaceae > Mycobacterium > Mycobacterium sp. ELW1. Next base: position 1,659,929 of record NZ_CP032155.1, read on the forward strand.
ATCTGTGCATCCGGGGGTGTCGCCGCAAAGGCTCACGCTTCGGGAGGATGTTCCGCCACTGGCGGTCAGGTCATCAAACCCACTCTGTATCGAGCTTTCGGGACGATGGGTGCCAGATGCACGCCCGGCTTCGGTGCTCTTTTTCAAGGCTACTTCGCCCGAAATGGGCAAGTCGTCTACCGGATCAGTACGCGGGTTCCCAACACGGTCTACAACACCCCGTGGGTACCGGTGAACCCGGGTGATCGTCTGCAAATGGTGCAGACGGGAATCACGGTGATCCCTCCGGTGTGACCGCAGAGTCGCTGGGGCACACCATCGGAACGACGAACTCCTCGAGAATCGCTCGCTCGTCTTCGGCGTCACGGCCGGGGAAGATCAGCAGAGACGTCAGCACACGAACCAGCCAGCGGGCGCGGCGGTGGACGACCTCGGGGTCGTCGGGCCGCAGCGACAACAGGAAGCCCGATGTCAGCGCCTGAATGACTTCGGACTGCTCAGCCATCTCCGCGCCGATGGGGGAGTCGGCGGTGGCGAACCAGGATGACAGCGCAGGGCTTTCGCGCACCAGCGTCATCGACGTGGTGAGCCCGGTCAGTAGCCGCTCCCGCGGGTCGGGTATGCCGTCGATCAATTCGGTCAACTGCTCGTAGAGCCGGTAGGCCTCGCGGTGCACGTATGCGGTGTACAGCACCTCCCGGTTCTCGAAGTAGCGGTACAGCGTGGCTCGCGAACACCCTGCGGCACGGGCGATGTCATTCATGCCGACGTTTCGGACGTCGTTGCTTGCGAACAGCTCGCCGGCCGCGTCCAGGATGCGGTCGGAGGCCACCTCTGCCCGCCGCGAGCTCAGCCAGTCGCCCGCCATCAGCCGCGCACCCGGAACGGCACCGACAGGGGGCGTCGCACATAACCGCCGCCGGCCCACTCGATGCCCGCCTCGTCGATCTCGAAATCCGGGCAACGCGAGAGCAATTCGGTCAGGGCCACTCGCGCCTGCATACGCGCGGCGGCCGCGCCGAGGCAGTGATGCGCGCCGTGGCTGAAGGTGAGGATGTTGCGCGGACGCCGGGTGACGTCGAGTTCGCCGGCGTCCGGGCCGTATTGGCGTTCGTCGCGGTTGGCTGATCCGTACAGCAGCAGCACCTTGCGTCCGGCCGGAATGGTCTTGCCGTGCAGTTCGACGTCGCAGGTGGTGGTCCGGGCCAGACCCTGTACCGGAGAGGTCAGCCGCAGCAGTTCGTCGACGGTGTCGGGGATCAGCTCCGGCTGGTCGACGAGCATGCGGCGCTGGTCGGGACGCCGGTGCAGCAGCGGCATCGATCCGCCGAGCATGCCGGTGGTGGTGTCGTTGCCGCCGGTGACCATGGTGAAGGTGAAGGCGAGCACCGACAGCGTCCCGGCGATGTCGCCGTCGGCGCCGACACCGGCAGCCACCAGGTGCGACACCGTGTCGTCTTCGGGCTCGCGCCTGCGCCGTTCGATCAATTCGGTGAAGTAGCCCATCATCGAACCGATGGCGTCGCCGACCGATCCCAGAGCGCTCAGTCCGCTGGCGTTGGCCGCCACGATCGCCTCGGTCCAGATATCGAACTGGTCGCGATCCTGCTCGGGCACGCCGAGGTAGTGCGCGACGACCATCGACGGCAGTGGCTTGAACAGTTCGGTGACGATGTCCCCGCCGCCATCGGCGCGCAGCCGTTCGATGCGTTCGACGACGAAGTCGCGCACCTTGGGCTCGACTGCCTCGACCTGCCGTGGGGTGAACCCGCGTGACACCAGCCTGCGAAACTCGGTGTGCACCGGGGGATCCTGCATCACCATGGGCGGGTTATCTTGCAGGCCAATCAGTTCCAACTCGTTGTAGTTGACGGTCAGGCCCTGGGCCGACGAGAACGTCTCATGGTCGCGGGCCGCGGCGAAGATGTCGGCGTGCCGGGACAACACCCAATAGTCGTGGTCGGGATTCTCTGGGACGACGTGGTGCGCCGGATCGTGGTCACGCAGTGCCCGGTACATCTGCCAGCGGTCACCCCAGGTCTCGGCGGTGGCCAGCTCGAAGCGGGCCTCGGCTTCGTGAGACACAACAGCGGTCATGTCTTATAGTTACGACAGGAAGGGCCTTGTGTCAAGGCTGTCTGTCGTCACGTGCGGCCGCGAAGGGAACTACTCGTCCTCGGGCCAGAGGATGAACTCGTCGCAGACGTACCGCACGGGTTTGGGGCCGGCGTCGCGCAACGCGGTCTGGACCGTGCGCAGATGCTCGACGGTCATTTCCAGCGGCGGTTCGTCGGGCTGAAAGGATGTCAAGACGGGATAGTCCACGCCTGCGGTATTTGTCATCTCGATGTGACACCCGATCACATGGGTTACCGGGCGGGAGTCACAGAACGCGACCAAGCGGTCGACACTGAGCGTAAACGCGTGCCAGTCAACGATATAGAGACGGCCGCGGTAGATTGTGTCGCCGGTGAACAAGATACCGGTCGCACGGTCATAGAAGGTGACCGCTGAGTCCTGGTGGCCCGGCGTGGCGAGAACGTCGAGGGTGCGATCCCCGAGATCCACCGTCTTGACCGCGTCAGGTTCACCGGCGAAACCGAAATAGCGCCACGCCGTGGTTTTATCGGCCGGCACCAGAACCGTGGCGGGGCGGCCGGCGAACTGGTGATCGCCGGCGACGTGGTCATCGTGCGAGTGAGTGTGAAGTATCAGCAGCTCGTAGTCCTGTCGCCCTGCGTGGCCGCGGCGGCTGGTCCAACGCTCGATCAGTTCGTCCACCACGGCCCGCAGAGGAAAGAACTCCGAAGATGCTGTCGCGCCGGTGTCGAGGAGCACAGCGCGGTCGCGTCCGAAGAGCAGGAACATGAACGGCGCTTCGTAGTCGATGGCCATGTTCTGGCGCAAGATGACTGTGTCGTCGTCGTACCAATAGACCTGTATGTCGGGATCAGCGTTGTGCTTTGCGGAGATCGAACCGTGGATCCATCGCACATCCAGAGGTCGCGCTGCAGGTAGGCGGCATATATCGCTGACAGACATCAACCCTCCAAGGTGCGTCGTCTTAACGAGCCGGGTACGGCGCACATCTCGTCCGGGGAAGCGCTGTCGCGCATCGACAGCTGTGGACGGTAGCACCTCTCTGTGCGATTCGTCGAGCAAAAGGAAACGGGTTGTCTCTCAGACGTATCGGCGCAACGTGGCTTTGGCCAGTTCTACGGCGTCGTGGCCGCTGAGAACCGTTGCCAGCTCCCGTTGGACTGCGGCCGGCCCCCCGAGTGGCGGTTCACGGCCGGCCTCGACGAGTGCCCGGTGCAGCGCCGCAGCTTCCGCGTGCGCGCCAAGACGTGCCAGAAGGCGCGCCACATCCGCCAGCGTGTCCCACTGGTAGGAGCCGATTCCTGCGCTGCCGAACTCCCAATGGTCGACGAGGTCGGCGAAAATACCTGCCGCGGTTACCGGATCTCCGTGCACAGCGCGGATCGCGGCATCCTCGGCGCAGGCGATACCGATCAGCCAGTTGTTGCCCACACCGGCGGCGAGCTCGCGGGCTCGCTCGAACAACGTCATCGCCCGCTCGGGCTGGCTGGAGGTCAGCGCCCGTCCGAGCGCGCAGTGCGCCATCGCCCGGATCGTGGGATTGGCGACCCTGTCGGCGACCTGCATGGCCTCGCTGCCGGCGGCCACACCCGCGCCGGGATCACGCAGCGCCACATGGCACACGGTGATGTTGTACAGAACCCAGACCAAGCGGTGCGGATCGGTCCCCACGCGAGCGGGGATCAGCTCGCGCTGGTAATGCTCCAGAGCCGCGGCCGGGTCGCCTTCGTAGAGTGCGATATCGGCGAGGATGTCGGCGGGATCAGCGCAATAGGAGACGTCGGCACTCGCCGACCGCTGCGGGACCAGCGCGACCAGTTGTCGTGCACGGTCATAGCTCCCGGCGAACCATGCTGCGCGCGCGGCGGTTCCCACCGCAGCGGAATACAACGGATGATCCTCGTCGGCGATCTCCACTACCGTCTCGGCCCACTCACCGGAATGCACTCCGATGCGCATGAACATGACCTCGGGAAGTGAGACGACCAGTCGCAGCGCGCGGTCGACGTCACCCACGGTGACCATGGTCTCGAACGCCGAGCGCAGGTTGTCGTAGTCCGGTGCGGTGTATCTGGCCGGTTCGGTGACGAACCGTGCGATCCACTCCGCCTCCTGCGCACCTCTGACTCCGGCAGCGGCTGCAGCGATGAGATCGGTGAAGTAGTGCGCATGGCGCATCCTCATCTCGGCAAGCCGCCCCGTGTCCGCAAGACGTTCGAGGCCATAGGCCCGCAGTGTCTCGAGCAGTCGATAGCGGGTGGCGCCGGGGCCGGTGTCGACCTCCACCATGGACTTGTCGACCAGCCCCATCAGCAGCTCGACAGAATCGTCTTCGCTCATCAGATGGGCGGCGCACACCGCGTGTACGGCGTCGAGATCGAATCCGCCCGCAAACACCGCCAGGGTCGCGAACAGCGTCTGTTCCTGATCCGTCAGCAGCTGATACGACCAGTCGATCGTTGCGGTCAGGCTCTGATGACGTGGATGAGCGCCGTTCCCGCGACCACTGAATAGTCGCAGTCGATCGAGCCTGCGCACGACGTCGGCACTCGACATCGCCCGCATCCGAGCCGCCGCGAGCTCGATGGCCAGCGGCAGTCCGTCGAGCCGACGGCAGATATCGGCGACCGCCCCAGCCCGCTCACGCTCGGGATCGAAATCCGGCCGACTGGCTCTGGCTCGTTCGACGAACAGCGTGGTGGCCGCTTCCTCGTTCAGAGGTTTGACCGGCACCACCCACTCAGCTTCGATCCCCAACGATTCCCGGCTCGTCGCAAGAACTTTCACCTCAGGACAGTGTGTGGTGATGCGGTCCATGAGCCCAGCGGCATGGGGCAGGACGTGTTCACAATTGTCTACCACCAGCAGCATTCGCAGCCTCTGCAGGAATTCGACGAGCGCATCGTCAGGGCTGCGATCCGCTCCCGGTTGAAATCGCAGAGCAGTGCATATCGCGCGACTGACGGCTGTCCCGTCGGACAGTGGGGCAAGGTCGACGACGACCACACCGTCGGCAAATCGGTCTACCACCTCGTGCGCGACGGCCAGTGCGAGCCTGGTTTTGCCGACGCCTCCGACGCCGGTGAGAGTGACCAGTGCGCTCTCGTCCAGCGCGGTGAGCGTCGAGCGCACAACACCGGCGCGGCCGATGAGGCGCGTTGGGCGCCTTGGGATGTGGCGAACTGAAGGCGGTGGCGACGCGGTCATCGGCGAGCCACCGTCACGGTGAAGGATCTGAACGTATACCGCCTCCAGCGCCGGACTCGGGTCGACGCCGAGCTCGTTGCCCAGGCGTTCGCGCACGAGCCGGTAGGTCTCGAGGGCTCGGTCCTGCCGGCCGCTGCGATACTGCGCAACCATCAGTTGACCAGCGACCCGTTCATCGAGTGGATGGGCTTGCGCTGTCTCGAGGAGCTCACCGAGAATTTCTGCGTGCCGGCCCGCGCGCAGGGCAGCGTCATTTCGGTCTAGGATCACCGAAAGGCGTTCAGCAGCAAGCGAATTGCGCAGCTGATTGGCCCAGGGTGTATCGATTGCGGACAGTGGTTCCCCGGCCCACATGTCAAGCGCGTCGTTGAACAGCATCACCGCGTCGACGGAGTTCTGCGTCTTTCGGGCGTCGCGAACCTGGTGCCGAAAGCGATGCAGATCTACTGACTGCTCATCGGCCTGCAGCATGTAACCGCCAGGTCCGTGGGTGATGCGCGCCTGGCCGACCTCGACGGCGAGCGCTCGGCGTAACCGAGAGACGTACGCTGCCAGAGCATTACGCGCCCTCGCAGGTGGCGCATCGGCCCATACCCGGTCAATCAGTGCATCTGGCGACACCGGGCGGTTCACGTCGACCAGCAGGCACACCAGTACGCTGCGTTGCCGGATATGACCGATGTCCACACGGCGTCCATCGACAAGCGCGTCGACCTCGCCGAGCATCCGAAACATCAGCCCCACGCCCTACAGGTTTCACCATTGGCCGGCGCACGGCAATCAGCCGGTCATTGCACCCGTCTGCGGCCCTTGCCCGGCACACCATTGGCGCCGTTGGCGGTCTTGCCCAGCCCGCCGGCGCCACCAAGGCCGGCCAGCCCGCCGGGCCCGGCATTGCCGCCGTTGCCACCGCCACCGCCGATTCCGGGTCCGTTGGTAGACCGGCCTTGGCCGCCTTGGCCGCCGGTTCCGCCCGCGGAGAGCAGGCCTCCGTTTCCGCCTGTCCCGCCCTGCCCACCGAAGCCCTGACCGTCGGTGCTCTGCGCGGTGCCGCCGAAGCCGCCGTTTCCTCCTATCCCGGCCTGGAACCCGCCATGTCCGCCGCTGCCGCCATTGCCGGCTTCCGTCAGCGTTCCACCGTTGGCGCTGCCGCCGGAACCGCCGTTGCCGCCGTTGCCTCGCACGACAGTGTCGCCACCCTGACCGCCAGACCCGCCCGTGGCGCTCGTCTTGCCCAATGCTGAGCCGCCGGTACCGCCGTTGCCTGCGGCACCGAGGTAGGAGTCGCCACCTCGTCCACCCGCACCCCCGAATCCGGCGCTGTTCGTGCTGACCGCTTTGCCACCGTTTCCGCCGTTGCCGCCCCTGCCGGAGAACAACCCTGACCGGCCGCCGTCGCCGCCCTTGCCGCCCCCGGCCGACTCGACGCCGTTGGTGCCACTGCCGCCCTGACCACCATTACCGCCGTTGCCCGCCAACACTCCGGCGGCGCCCCCCTGGCCGCCGTTGCCGCCGGCGCCCAGGAAGTTGGTGCCAACGTCCGCTCCGGCTCCGCCGTTGCCGCCGTTTCCGAACAAACCGGCACTGCCGCCGTCGCCGCCGCCGCCTGCTCCTTTTGCGTTTCCGCCGTTTCCGCCATTTCCAACCAGCAGCCCGCCGCGGCCGCCGTCGCCGCCGCTGCCCAGAACGGTCGCCGAGCCTCCGTTGCCGCCGTTTCCGAACAGCAAACCGCCCCGCCCGCCGTTCTGGCCGGGCCCGCCGTCGGCGCCGTTGCCGATCAGCAGACCGGCGTTCTCGCCCGGTTCGTCCCCGTTGCTGATGAAGATGGCGATGAAGTCGCGGACTGGGTTGGCCGCGGCAGCGTGAGCGATCACCGCTACCGGGCGAGATTCCGCCGCTGTGCGATTGCGGCGGTCGCGCCGCGGCACGGTCGGCAGTGTCGCCGGGCCTGGGATGGCGGCGAATGTCGTTGTGACGGTGCGGCCGCGCTCGAGTGCGGAAACTGCCGGGACCGACGACGACCCTCGGCCGGCGCTCGACGGCGGCACCACGAGAAGCGAGGACCGCTGGGCCGTGCGGGGGCTTTCTGGCAGCGGTGGAAGAGCTGGTGACAGCGGTGTCGCCGACGCAGCGTCGTCGTGCACCACGATTTGCAGGTTTGCCTGGTGTAGCCCCACCTCGTAGTTGTTCGGGGCGAGTGCAACCTCGGCGCCGAGGAGCGCGGTGAGCACTCCGATCCGCGCGAGCGGGGCGATGTAGTGGTCAAACATGGGTGTCTTTCGTTGGCTGTGGTCTCACGTTGATTTCGGGGCGGCCGACGGTGTGCGCGACGCGCCGCGATGCCCGGGACCTACCGACTGTGGGGCACCGATGTTCAGCGGTCCTGAAGCATTCGTGAAATAGCCAGCTAAGGGGTTGTTTCGCCCCCAACTTCGCAATGACCTACGAGTCGCTGGGGTCCTCGGGCAAGGTCGCCAACAGCGCCGCCAGGCCGTACTCGAAGACAGCGTCGTAGTCGGTGGGTGACTGCAATGCCCGGACCAGGTCACGGTCCGGCCAGTCGTCGGCCCACAGCGTCGGGTCTTCCTCGTCGTGCTTGGGGCCGCGCACCGCCGAGAACTGCATGATGGCCGACGAGATGACGTGGACCTCGATGGCCCGCAGCACCAGCGCGCCGTCGGTTCCGGTGACGCCGAGGCGGGCAAGTTCGGTGGCCAACCGCTGCTGCACCGGCAGGAACAACGCCGGGGTGCGGTTACGCTCGTGCGCGATGCCCAGCAGATGCTGCCGGTCGATGAGCGCCCGGCGCTGGGTGCGGGCCAGAGCCGCGATGCGCTCGGCGGGGTCGTCGGCGTCCGCGGGCAAGGCTGCCATGTCGCCGAGCAGCCGTTCGACCAGGCTGTCGAGCAGCTTGTCGCGACCGCCGACATGCCAGTAGATCGAGGTCACCGCGACACCGAGCTGCTCGGCGAGCCCGCGCATCGTGAACGCGTCGACGCCGTCGTGCTCGATCATCCTGGCCGCCGCGTCGAGGATCGACTCCGCGGTGACCGGGTCAGGACTGCGGGCCACCCGGCTCACCTCCGGTCATGCGGTCGGCCGCCGGAAGGTCGAGGTAGCGCTCGAGATTGCGGTGCAGGTTGATCACGCGCCGCTCCTCATTGGACAGCGTCAGGTGGGTGAACCCCGGCTGACGCAGCCCGCGCTGCAGCCCCGCCAAGACCGAAATATCCTGCGTCAGAACCAGACCGGGATGAGCCTCCTCGGCTGTCATGCGCACGTCGACAGGACGGGTACGCGGTGCGCTCGGCGCCATCCGGGTCCACAGGTACATGACGAGCTCGCCGTGGTCGGGATCGGGGCCCGGGTGTGACGTCATGACCGTCAGGTGGTCGGCGTTGGTCAGCAACGTCAGGTTGGGGAACACGTTGTACTGGTGTAGCAACATGATCTGTTCGGTGCTCGCCCAACCGAGGTCGACCCCGCGACTGGCCGCGAACTCCCTTGTGCGAGAGGCAATAACATCAGGTACCGAATCGCCACCCGGGTACGGCGTGCCCTCCTCGACGCCCATCAGCATGCCCTGGGTTGTCACATACGCATCCCAGACATCGTCGTCGGAGATGGGCTCCTTCAGGTGCGGGCTCGGCACGCCGTAGAACTGCTCCGACTTACCGGTATGACCCCAGATCTGCTGCGGTGCAAAGACATCATCCATGCACCGGTGCAGCTCGGGGTGCAGCGTCTGGATGTGGTAGGTCTCGCTGTAGCCGTCGGCGATCGTCTTCCAGTTGGCGTCCACCTCGATCGTCATCGTGGCGTAGCAGTGGAAATCCTCGAGCCGGTTCCATGCGATATCGGCGGGCAGCGCCTCCAGATACTCGGCGAGCGGCATCGCGTCGGTGTCGAGATTGACGAATACCAGTCCTGCCCAGACCTCGACGGAGGCCGCGATCAGGGGGAAGTCCTCCAGGTGCAGTGCACCGAAACCCTTGCGGTTGGGTACGCGCTTCAACGCCCCGGCCAGGTCCCACGTCCAGCCGTGGTAGCCGCAGCGGAGCTCGCGCACCTCCGAGCCGGCGCCCGTGCACAGCGAATTGCCGCGGTGCCGGCAGACGTTCTGGAATGCCCGCAGCTGCGTGTCGTCGCGGACGATCAGGACCGAAAACGTCCCGCACCGGTATTCGAAGTAATCCCCCGGCTCCGCGACATGATCGAGTGTGCACGCGAGCTGCCAGACGCGCGGCCAGAGGTGTTCGCGCTCGAGGTGGGCGAACTCGGGGGAGTAGTAGCGCGCGGCGGGCACGCGGGTCGGGCTGGCCGGAGGCGGGCCGATCGCGTCTTCGCGTCGAACATCGTGCGCCGTGTGGGTCACCATGCGCCTCCTTGGAAATCTTCTCCAAACGGTATTACACGAGGCCCTGTAACGGTGTTACATTGGCGACGGAATCCCATTGACATCGTGTGTCGAGGAGTAGCCATGTTCGACCTCAAGATCACCGGCGGGACCGTCGTCGACGGAACGGGCGCCGACCGTTACATCGCCGACGTGGCCGTCAAGGACGGGAAGATCGTGGAGGTGCGGCGCCGCAGCGCGTCCGACGCGCCGCTGGCGGGCGAGGCAGCCGAAACCATCGACGCCACAGGCAAAGTCGTGGCGCCGGGATTCGTCGACATCCACACGCACTACGACGGTCAGGTCAGCTGGGACAGCCTGCTCGAACCGTCGAGCAACCACGGCGTGACCACCATCGTCGCGGGCAACTGCGGTGTCGGCTTCGCGCCGGTGCGGCCCGGGTCCGAACAGTGGCTCATCCAGATGATGGAGGGTGTCGAGGACATTCCCGGCAGCGCGCTCACCGAGGGCATGACGTGGGGCTGGGAGAGCTACCCCGAGTACCTCGATGTGATCGGCAAGGGGAACTACGCCGTCGACGTCGGCAGCCAGGTGGCGCACGGCTCGGTGCGGGCCTACGCGATGGGCGAGCGCGGGGCGCGCAACGAGCCCGCGACGCCGAGACATCGAGCGGGGCGCGCAACGAGCCCGCGACGCCCGACGACATCGAGGCGATGGGCCGCCTGGTCCGCGAGGCAATCGAAGCCGGGGCGCTCGGGTTCTCGACGTCGCGCACCCTCGGCCACCGCGCCATGGACGGTGAACCCGTGCCCGGCACCTTCGCCGCCGAGGACGAGTTGTTCGGCCTGGGCCGGGCGATGGCGGCCGGCGGTCAGGCGGTCTTCGAGCTGGCGCCGCAGGGCGTGGCCGGTGAGGACATCATCGCTCCGAAGAAGGAATTGGAGTGGATGCAGCGTCTGGGCGCCGAGATCGACCGGCCGATCTCCTTCGGCCTGATCCAGGTGGATGCCGCGCCCGACCTGTGGCGCGAGCAGATGGACATCTCGGCGGCCGCGCACGCCGCGGGCGCCCGGCTCTACCCGCAGATCGCGGCGCGCCCGTTCGGCATGCTGTTCGGATTCCCGGGCCACCACGCGTTCACGCACCGCCCGACCTTCCGAAAGCTGAAGGGGGAGTTGGGTCGTGAGGAGCTGGCGCACCGGCTCGCCGACCCGGCGGTGAAGGCCGCGATCCTCGGCGAAGACGATCTGCCGCCCGATCCCAACAAGCTGTTCGACAATATGAACATCCTCGTCCAGTACGCCCTGGGTCGGATCTACCACCTGGGCGACCCGCCGGACTACGAGCCCACCGACGAGCGGACGGTGGAGAAGATCGCCGCCGACCGCGGCGAGGACCCGCTGGCCACGCTGTACGACCTCATGCTGGAGGCGGACGCCACCAACATGCTGATGCTGCCGTTCTTCAACTACTCCTACGGCAACTGCGACGCCATTCACGAGATGCTGACCCATCCGGCCGGTGTCGTCGGGTTGTCCGACGGTGGTGCACACTGCGGAATGATCTGCGACGCTTCCTATCCCACGTTCCTGCTGACCCACTGGGCCCGCGACCGGCACCGTGGTGCGAAGCTGCCGCTGGAGCATCTGATTCGCAAGCAGACCCACGACACGGCGCAGCTGTTCGGCCTCAGCGATCGCGGCGTCATCCAGGTCGGCAAGAAGGCCGATCTCAACGTCATCGACATGGACGCACTGCGGTTGCATCCGCCGAAGATGGCCTACGACCTGCCGGCCGGCGGAAACCGTTTGGTGCAAGGCGCTTCCGGCTACGCCGCGACGATCGTCAGCGGCACCGTCACGCGCCGCGACGGCGTCGACACCGGCGCGCGTCCGGGCCGGCTGGTCCGCGGGGCCCGCTGACGCGGACCGTCACTCGCTGAAGACGCCCATCTCGTCGAGCACATCGGCGTAGGCAAGCACGTCCGCGGCGAACAGTTGCGGCTGCTCGAACGCCGCGAAGTGGCCACCGCGGTCCTGAATCGAGTAGTGCACCAGGTGATAGTGCTTGTGCGCCCACACTTTCGGGATCCGCACCAGCTCTGCCGGGTACACCGCATAACCGGTCGGGACGTCGACCCGGCCCGACCAGGGGCTGAGCGCACCGGTGCCGGCGTGGGCGGCCTCGTAGTACAGTCGCGCGGCCGAGGTGGCGGTACCGGTCAGCCAATACATCATCAGATTGTCGATAAGCCGGTCGGTGCGGATCGGCATGCCGTCGCGGACGTCGCTCCAGGCATGGAACTTCTCCAGAATCCAGCCGGCCAGACCCACCGGCGAGTCTTCGAGCCCGTAGCCGAGTGAATGTGGCCGGGTGCCTTGGATTTCCATGTATGCGGTGCCTTCTGCCATCCGCTCGGCGGAGGCGATGAATGCGGCCATCTCCTCGTCGGTGACACCGTCCATGGCGTCGGGACCCTCGGCGGACGCGAACAACATGTTGGTGTGGATGGCGACCGTGCGATCCGGGTAGTGCTCGCCGAGGTATCGCACCACCAGGGCGCCCCAGTCGCCGCCCTGAGCCAGAAAGCGCTGGTAGCCCAGTTGCGTCATCACGTCGGCGACCGCCGCCGCGACGACCGAAGTGTCGACGCCGCGTTCGGTGGTCGGGCCGGAGAAGCCGTATCCGGGCATCGAGATCACCACGACGTGAAACCGCGCGTGCAGCAGCGGTAGGGCGTCGAGGAACTCGATGATCGACCCCGGCCACCCGTGCACGAGCACCAGCGGGATCGCGGTGCTGTCGGCGGACCTGCGGTGCAGGAAGTGGACGCGTTGGCCGGCGGCTGTGGTGACGAAGGAGCCCACGGCGTTGAGCTCGGCTTCGGTTGCCCGCCAGTCGTACTCGTCGCGCCACCTCTCGACGAACGCCTTCAAGTACGACTGATCGGTGCCGTAATCCCAGCCGCTGCCGGCCAGCTCGGCGGGAAATCGGGCGGAGTCAAGGCGGCGGCGCAGGTCGTCGAGATCGGCTTGCGGAACTGCGATCTCGAACTGCGTGGGGGAGTGAGTCATCGCCGTCCACCCTAGCCAGGCGGTAGAACCCGCGCGCCACCTTGCGTCAAATGACCGCGCCCGGATTCAAAATTCCGTCGGGATCCAGCGCGGCCTTGATCCGGCGGTTGAGTTCCATGGCTTCGGGACCCAATTGACCTGCCAGCCATGGCTTCTTGAGCCGGCCGACGCCGTGTTCGCCGGTGATCGTCCCGCCCAGCGACACCGCCAGGTCCATGATCTCACCGAACGCCTTGTCGGCTCGTTCGGCCATCGCGGCGTCGGCGGGATCGAAGACGATCAGCGGATGGGTGTTGCCGTCGCCGGCGTGGGCGATCACCGAGATCGTCAGGTCGCGCTCGGCCGCGATCTTGGCCACCCCGCCCACCAGCTCGGCGAGCGCGGGCAGCGGCACTCCGACATCTTCCAGGAGCAGCGAACCCTTGGCTTCCACCGCTGGGATGGCGAATCTGCGGGCCGCGACGAACGCCTCGCCCTCGGCCGGATCGGAGGTCGAAAAGCATTCTTTGGCACCGGCTTCGGTGAAGACGCGGGCCATGTACTCGGCGTCCTCGGCGCCGGCCGGGCCCCGGTCGTCGGATGCGGCCACCATCATCGCCGCCGCCGAGCGGTCCAGGCCCATCCTCAGCTTGTCTTCGACGGCATTGATGGCCACCGCATCCATGAACTCCAGCATCGAGGGCCGAATGCGTCCGGTGATCGTCACCACCGCACCGGCTGCGGCCTCCACCGAATCGAACGTCGCCACCACCGTGCACGCCGACGGCTGGGGAGGCAGCAGCCGCAGCGTCACCTCGGTCACCACCCCGAGGGTGCCTTCACTACCGACGAACAGCTTGGTCAGCGACAGCCCGGCAACATCTTTCAGGCGCGGTCCGCCGAGGCGCACCGCGGTGCCGTCGGCCAGCACCACCTGCAGGCCCAGCACGTAATCGGTTGTCACGCCGTACTTCACGCAGCACAGACCACCCGCATTGGTGGCGATGTTGCCGCCGATGCTGCAGATCTCGTACGACGACGGGTCTGGCGGATACCACAGGCCGTGCTCGGCGACCGCCTTCTTCACCTCGGCGTTGAGCAGGCCGGGCTGTACGACGGCGGTGCGCGTCACCGGGTCGACGGTGATGTCGCGCATCTTCTCCGTCGACAACACGATCCCGCCGTCGACGGCGGTCGCGCCGCCGGAGAGTCCGGTGCCCGCTCCGCGTGGCACCACCGCGATGCGGTTCGCCGATGCCCAGCGCATCACCGCCTGCACCTCTTCGGTGCGGCTGGGCCGCACCACGGCCAACGGCATCCCGGCCGCAGGGTCGGCGGCGCGGTCGTGGCGATAGGACGCCAGGATGTCAGGGTCGGTGACGACGACCCCGTCGGGAAGCTCGGCGGCCAGGCCGGCCAGAGCGCTCACGGCCATTGCGCCATCCTAGGCGGCGTCGTCGTCCAGCTCCTTGAGGGCAGGGAGCCAGGGACACAGCACGCCGATCGCCAGGATCGGCACCGCCAGAACCAGGAATGTCACCGTCAGACCGAACGCGTCGACCAGCGGGCCGGCCACCGTGAACCCGATCGGGCCCGCGGCGTAGGTCATCGACGTCATCACCCCGACCACCCGGCCGCGCAGCTGCTCAGGGGTGCGAGTCTGCATCACCGAGTTGTAGATGGGCCCGATCGGCCCGTACACCAGGCCGACCAGGGCGGCGAACGACAAGATGACCGGCAGCGGCGGCAGGAACGCGATGACCGTCACCGCGATCCCGAACGTCAGCACTGCCGTCAGCACCGTCGTCCGCTTGCTGGCCACCTTCGACAGCACGGTCCAGCTCAGCGCCCCGATCAGCCCGCCGATCGACAACGCCATCAACACCCAGCCCAGCTGGGCCGGCTCGTTGCGGTCGGTGAAGTACTTGGGGAACAGCACGCTTTCCATCGGCAGGTATAACCCGGTGACGGCGAGGTCGACCAGGCCCAGGGTGCGAAGAACCCGGTTGCGCCAGACGAACTTCAAGCCTTCGACAACTCCGGAAACCACACTCTCCGGCAGCTTTTCGCGCGCCGGGCGCCCGGTGCCCTCCAGCCGCAGCACCGCCATTGCCAGGATCGCCAGCCCGAACAGCGCCGCGGTCACCCACATCGCGTTGACACCGCCGAGCGTGGCGATGAGCAGGCCGCCAACACCCGGGCCGGTGATGTAGGCGAGGTTGAACACGGCCTCGTAGACGCTGTTGGTGTGATCGAGGGTCCAGCCCGCGCGAACGGCCGCCTCGGGCAGCATCGACTGCCGCGCGGTCATACCGGCCGGATCGAAGAACGCGCCGAGGGCGGCCAGTGCGGCCAGGACGAGGGTGGTCAGCACGTCGGTGCCGAACGCGATCGCCAGGACCGGGATCGCGGCCACCGCGAGGGCCGACAGCGCGTCGGAGAGCATCGCCACCCGGCGTCGGCCGACGAAGTCGACGGCGGCGCCGGCGATGAGGGTGGCGAACAACAGCGGCAGGGTTGCCGCGCCCGCGACGATCGAGGCATCCACCGCACTGCCGGTGCGCTGCAGCACCAGCCAGGGGAAGGCGACCATGGAGATGCCGTTGGCGCCCGCGGCCAGGAAGGTCGAGGACAGGATCAGCAGCGCGGGGACGCGCGTGGTGGTCACCGGCAGAGCTTAAGTTCTCGCGCGGCGCGCGAGACCCGGGCAGAGTGGACCGGTGACCCTCCTTCCCCATCCGCGGACCAGGGTGTTGTTCTCCTCGCCCGTTCCACCGGGTACGGGCTGGCCCGGGGACCCCGCCGTGCCCGAGACCCCGGTGGCTGCCGACGCCGCCCAGGTGGCGACTCTGGCCGCGGCGGCCGGCGACATCGCAGCGGTGGATGCGCAGGTCAGCGTCTGCCGGGCATGTCCCAGGCTGGTCTCCTGGCGGGAAGAGGTGGCGGTCACCAAACGTCGCTCGTTCGCGGGTGAGCCGTATTGGGGCAGGCCGATCACCGGGTGGGGCTCGGCGCAGCCGAAGATCCTGGTGCTGGGCCTGGCCCCGGCCGCGCACGGGGGCAACCGGACGGGGCGGGTGTTCACCGGTGATCGCTCCGGCGATCAGCTGTTCGCCGCGCTGCACCGGGCTGGCCTGGTGAACCAATCGACCAGTGTCGACGCGGCAGATGGTTTGTCCACCAAGCACATTCGGGTGGCTGCCGCCGTCCGGTGCGCGCCTCCCGCCAACAAGCCGGAGCCCGCCGAGCGATCGACCTGTGAGCCGTGGCTGACCGCCGAGTGGCGGTTGATCGCGCCGTCGGTTCGGGTGATCGTCACCCTGGGCGGGTTCGGCTGGCAGGCCGCGCTGCGGTTGCTCGCCGACGACCTGCCTGCGCAGGCCAAGCCCAAGTTCGGGCACGGGGTGGTCGTCGAGTTGCCGTCAGGCCGGCAGCTGCTGGGCTGCTATCACCCGAGTCAGCAGAACATGTTCACCGGGCGACTCACCCCGGACATGCTCGACGACGTGTTCACCGACGCTGCTGTGCGGGCGGGCCTGCGGGGGTGAGGGGAAGCATGCGCGCACTCGTATCGTTGAGGTGACTATGCGGCTTTCTGTCCTCGACCTCGTTCCGGTACGCACCGACCAAACCACCGCCGACGCGCTGGCGGCCACCGTACGGCTGGCTCAGACCGCCGACCGCTTGGGATTCACCCGGTATTGGGTGGCGGAACACCACAACATGCCCGCGGTCGCGGCCACCAGCCCGCCGGTGATCCTCGCCTACCTGGCTGCCCAGACCACCCATCTGCGGCTGGGTTCGGGAGGGGTGATGCTGCCCAACCATGCGCCGCTGGCGGTGGCCGAGCAGTTCGCATTGTTGGAGGCCGCCGCTCCGGGACGGATCGATCTCGGGATCGGCCGCGCGCCCGGCTCCGACCCGGTGACGTCGTACATGCTGCGGGGCGCACGAGACGATTCCGACATCGAGAACTTCCCGCAGTACCTCGATGACGTCGCGGCGCTGATGAGCGCGCACGGGGTGCGCATCCCGATCCGCAACCAGGACTACATCCTCAAGGCCACGCCCGCGGCGGTCGAGGAGCCTCGGCTGTGGCTGCTCGGCTCGTCGATGTACTCGGCACATCTGGCCGCCGCCAAAGGGCTGCCGTATGTGTTCGCGCATCACTTCGCCGGGCAGGGCACCGTCGAGGCGCTGGCCACCTACCGGTCGGAATTCCGGCCCAGTGCGGTGGCCGCCGAGCCGGTGACGTTCATGACGGTCAATGCGGTGGTCGCGCCGACGCGGTCCGAGGCCGAGGCATTGCTGCTGCCGAACCTGCAGATGATGGCGCGGCTGCGCACCGGCCAACCGCTCGGGCCGCTCGACCTGGTCGAGGACGCGGCGGCGCTGACCATGCACCCGCAGGCCGAGGCGATCATCGCCGCCGGGCGCAGCAAGGCCGTCGTCGGCTCACCGTCCGAGGCGGCCGACCAGGTTCGTGCCGTGGCCGACGAGTTCGACGTCGACGAGGTGATGGTCAACCCGGTCGCATCCGCGCATCGCGGGACCGATTCGGCGACCGCCCCGGACCGGGAGACGACGTTGGAGCTGCTGGCGAAAGAGCTGTTCTAGCAGGATTTTTCGGGACCACGTCGCCGAGATCGACGCTGGCGTGACGTTTACTCGACCTTTCCCGCGCTGCCGTCGATCTCGATGTCAGCCGGTGGGGGGATGACAAGGATTGTCGCTCAGAGGCGGACGCTCAGGGTGTCAGGCGTACGACCGGGATGGGCCGCGTGGTGCCGCGCTGGTACGAGCTGTAGCGGCCGCCGTTGTTCGAGTCACAGATGTGCCACAACCGCCCGTAGTCCGGGTCGCCCGGCATCACGATCTGTGCGGTGACCGCCAAACGCTTTCTGCCCACATTGATTTCGATCTTCGGATGTGCGCGCAGGTTGTGATACCACGCCGGGTTGCGGTCCGCTCCGCCGTTGGACGCGACGATCAGGTAGTCGTCCCCATCGCGGAAGTACGCGAGCAGATTCGACCGGGGCTGGCCGGTCCTCGCCCCGATGGTGTGCAGCATCAGGGAGGACGGAACCCCGGGCATCCGGTGCCCGATCCAGCCGTTGGTGCGCCGGTACACCCAGTCGTGCACCTTCACGAACGTCATCAGTGCGGAATCGGGCATGACTCTCTCATCCGGTTGTGTCGAGTTGGGACAGGGCGGCCCGCAGGATTCGTCCGGTGCCCTCGCGGTCGGGGTCACGGCGCAGCAGCATCCCCTTGGCGAACGACAGCTTGTCGCCGTCACGCCGCGGGATCACATGCAGGTGAATGTGAAACACCGTCTGCATGGCCGACTTGCCGTCGTTGATCGCAATGTTGTTGCCGGTCGCGCCGAGATCAGACGCACGGGTCGCCTGCGCGATCCGCTGCCCGACGGCGAGCATCCCGGCCAGGGTCTCGGCCGGAGTGTCGGTGAGGTCGACCGTGTGCCGCTTGGGCACCACCAGGGTGTGGCCCCGGGTGAACGGGCGGATGTCGAGGATGCCGAGGAAATCGTCGTCCTCGTGAACGCGGATGGCGGGTGCCGTACCGGCGACGATCTCGCAGAACACGCATGCCATCTGGTCACCGTAGCGGGCAGCGTTAGGCTGCGGGAGATGGACTCCACCGACATTGCCTTCGCCGGTGCTGCCGAGCAGGCACGCATGCTCGTCAACGGCACCATCACCGCCCCGCCCTGCTGGAGTTGTACCTCGACCGGATAGCGCGCGTCGACCGGGAGTTGCGGGCTTACCGCGTGGTGTTCACCGACAGCGCGCGCCGGGAGGCCGCCGCCGCGCAGGAGTTGCTCGACGCCGGCGAACGCAAGCCGCTGTTGGGCGTCCCGATCGCGATCAAGGACGACGTCGACGTCGCGGACGAATTCACCTGCTACGGCAGCAGCGCCTACGGCCAGGCGCCGACGAGCGACGCACTGGTGGTGCGCCGGTTGCGCGAGGCCGGCGCGGTGATCCTGGGCAAGACGTCGGTGCCGGAGATGATGCTGTGGCCGTTCACCGAAACGGTCTCCTTCGGCGCCACCCACAACCCGTGGGATCTGGAGCGCGCACCGGGCGGCAGCAGCGGCGGCAGCGGTGCGGCCGTGGCCGCGGGGCTTGCCCCCATGGCGTTGGGTTCCGACGGCGCCGGCTCCATTCGTATTCCCTCCACCTGGTGCGGGCTTTTCGGACTCAAGCCGCAGCGTGACCGGGTGCCGATGGCTCCGCACGACGACGCCTGGTGCGGCTTGTCCGTCAACGGCCCGATGACACGCACGGTGGAGGACGCCGCGCTGTTCCTCGACGCGACCTCGACGCTGCCCGGGCCGTCGGGCGGGTTCGTCGCAGCGGCCAACCGCGAGCCTGGCAGACTGCGAATCGCCTTGAGCGCCAAGCTCCCTCCGACCATGCTCGGTCGGGTCGGCAAGGCGCAGCAGAGGGCACTCGACGGTGCCGAGACGCTGTTGCGCGATCTCGGCCACGACGTGGTCTGGCGCGATCCCGACTATCCCGCGTGGGCGGTGTACGGCCATGTGCTGCCGCGGATGTGGCGCGGCGCCTTCCAGGACGCCACCGCCCTGCCGCACCGGGAACGGCTCGAGCCGAGGACCAAAGGCATTGCCCGACTGGGCCGGCTGATCTCCGACGCGCAGATCGCCAAGGTGCGCGCCGCCGAGCCGGCACTTGCGGCGCGGGTCCAGTCGATATTCGACCATGTCGACGTGTTGGTCACCCCCGGCACCGCGACCGGTCCGTCGCGCATCGGGCAGTATCAGCACCGCGGCGGGGTCGCGACGCTGGCGATGGTGTCGGCCCGGGTGCCGTTCAACGCCATGTTCAACGCGACGGGCCAGCCCGCCGCCGTCGTCCCGTGGGGGCTCGACGACGCCGGGGTGCCGATGTCGATCCAGCTGGTCGGCCGGCCGTCGGACGAGGCGACGCTGCTGTCGCTGAGCCACCAGATCGAGATGGCGCGTCCATGGGCGAACCGGAGACCGCCGGTCTCTTAGCCGGTCAGCGCCGCGCGCCAGGCCGTCAGTTTGTCGGCGTAGCGCATGGTCTGCGCCGGACTGGTCGACGGCAGCCGCACGAACGTGGCCGGCACGTCGAGGTGGACGAGCCGGGCGAAGTTGCGCTCGGCGGCCGCGCCGTTGAACAACACCCGCTCGATGCCCGGTCGGGCGGCAAAGTAGGTCCCGAAGTCGTTGGGCACCATGCTGTCCGGCTCGACGGAGGAATCCAGGCTGCCGACCCGCCGACAGTGCTTGAGGACGTCCCAGACGGCGACGTCGTGGCGGGTGAGGACCTCGGTCCGATGCTGGTACGGCGCGTCCGGCTCGCATCCGAACACTTCACCGATGATGCGCCAGAATGCATTTCGTGGGTTTCCGTAGTACTGCCCGCTCGCCAGCGAGAGCACGCTGGGCATATTGCCGAGGATCAGCAACCGCCCATCGGGCGAGCCGATGGGCGGTAGCCCCTCCAGGAGCGGGGATCGTGACATCGGGGTCGACGGTATACGTTGGGTCGGTGACCGAAACCGTCGACCCGGAGGCCGCCGGGCTGCTCGACGGGCTCACGGGCGATGCCCGTGCCCAACGGGCCGAATTGATTCCCTGGCTGGTGGAGCAGGGCATCACCGTCGAGGAGATCCGGGCGGCGTTCGCGCCGATGCTGCTGCCCGGCCGCCGGATCTTCGGTGATGACGGAACGAGGCTGTCGGCGCGGCAGATCAGCGAGCAGACCGGGCTGGACCTGGATCTGCTCCGGCGCTTCCAGCGCGCCAGCGGGCTCGCGACCGTCGACGATCCCGATGCGGCGGTATTCCTCAAACCCGATGCCGAGACGGCCGTGCACGTGAAGCGGTTTCTCGATCTGGGGTTCGACCCAGACCGGCTGCTGACCGTGTACCGTCTTCTGGCAGAAGGCCTTTCGCGTGCCGCCGAGGCCATGCGATACACCGCGGTCGCCACGACGATGCAGCATCCCGGCACCACCGAACTCCAGATGGCCCAGAGCGCGCAGGTGCTGGTCAGCGCCGCGGCGCCGCTGCTGGGCCCGATGGTCCAGGACATGCTGATGCTGCAGCTACGCCACGCCATGGAAACCGAGGCGATCAACGCCAACGAAAGAGCCGTCGGCGCATCGCTTCCCGGCGCCCGCGACGTCGCGGTCGCCTTCGCGGACCTCGTCGGATTCACCAGGCTGGGCGAGACGGTTCCGCCCGAGGAACTCGAGCACCTGGCCAACCGCCTCGCCGACGCCGCCCGCGATGTGGCGGTGCCACCGGTGCGGTTCATCAAGACGATCGGCGACGCGGTGATGATGGTGTCCACGGACACCGCGGCGTTGCTCCGCGCGATGTTGACGCTGGTGGAAGCCACCGAAGCCGACGACGCCCTGCCGCAACTGCGGGTGGGCCTGTCTCATGGGCAGGCTGTCAGCCGCGCGGGCGACTGGTTCGGCAGCCCGGTCAACCTGGCCAGCCGGGTGACCTCGGTGGCCCGGCCCGGATCGGTCCTGCTGTCCGAGGCGGCGCGGGAACAGATCGGGGACGACCCGTCCTTCAGCTGGTCGTTCGCCCGGGCGCGGCACCTCAAGGGCATCCAGGACGAGGTGAAACTGTTCCGGGCTCGCCGGGCCGAAAAGCTCTGATACGCAGACTTTTTAGCGCTTATCGCGTTTACGCAGCAACGACCAGCCGCCGAAGATGACTGCCGCGAGCACCATCAGCACCGCCGTGCCGGGTCCCAGTAGCCACCACACCAGCCCGACGGCCGCGACCGTCGGGACACCCACCACGAGTGCCACCATTGCGGGGTGCATCCGCGCCACGTCGCGCGCAGCGCGAGCGCGGTCGGGATCGAGACCGTCGCCTGTCATTCGACCATTATCCGTGCCTGCCACCCGGTCGTGACCGTTCGCCCAGAGAGAATGCCTGGCGGTCGCTTTGTAACGGTGTAATCATGTAATTCATGAAGCATCAGCACACACACCGTCGCCCCGGCCGCCCCGGCGGGTGGCAACAGGCCGACCAGCCCGACGCCACCGACGCCAGTGAGTGGTTCGCCGGTCGTCTGCCCGAAGGGTGGTTCGCCGGAGACCCGACGGTCATCGTCGACCGTGAAGAGATCACCGTCATCGGGCGCCTGCCCGCGACGGACACACCGGACAGTGACGCGCGCGCAGCGGGCCGGGCTTCCCGGTTCCGGGAGGACACCCGCTCCGAGCGGATCCGGATCGCCGAGGAGGCCCAAGACAAATATGGCCGCAAGGTCTCCTGGGGCTTGGACATCGGCGCCGAAGGCTCCGCAGAATCGGAACGAATTCTGTTCACGCACATCGCCGTTCCGGTGATGACCCGCCTCAAGCAACCCGAACGCCAGGTGCTCGACACCCTGGTCGACGCGGGCGTTGCCCGGTCGCGCTCGGATGCGCTGGCCTGGAGCGTGCGACTCGTCGGTGAGCACGCCGAGGAATGGCTGGCCAAGTTGCGCTCGGCGATGTCCCAGGTGGACGACCTTCGGGCCGAAGGCCCCAACCTCTAACTACGCCTGCGTCATCGCGTAATAGGCGCCCCGGCGAGCGAGAAGCTCGGCGTGGCTGCCGGTTTCGACGATCCGGCCGGCTTCCATGACCAGGATGCTGTCGGCGTCGCGGATGGTCGACAGCCGGTGGGCGATGATGAAACTGGTTCGGTCCCGGCGCAACTTGGTCATCGCATGCTGGATCAGCAGCTCGGTGCGGGTGTCCACCGAACTGGTCGCCTCGTCGAGGATCAGCAGCTGGGGACGGGCCAGGAACGCCCTCGCGATGGTGATCAGCTGCTTTTCGCCGGCACTGATGTTGCCGCCGTCATCGCTGACCCGGGTCTCATAGCCGTTGGGCAGCGTGTGCACGAACCGGTCGACATACGCTGCCCGGGCCGCCTCGATGACCTCGTCTTCACCTGCGCCGGGCTTCCCGTAGGCGATGTTCTCGGCGATCGTGCCGCCGAACAGCCAGGTGTCCTGCAGAACCATCCCAATTCGCGAGCGCAGGGACTCTCGGCTGACGTCTCTGATGTCGGTGCCGTCGAGCAGGATCCGCCCGGCGTCGACGTCGTAGAACCGCATCAGGAGGTTGACCAGAGTGGTCTTGCCGGCCCCGGTCGGACCGACGATCGCCACCGTGCTCCCCGGCTCGGCGATCAACGACAGATCCTCGATCACCGGAGTGTCAGGCCGATAGCTGAACGACACGTTCTGGAACTCGACACGCCCGTCGCCGTTGCCGGCCAACGCGATTGGCACGTTCGGCGCTTCCTCGGGCTCGTCGAGAAAGTCGAAGACCCGTTCGGCACTGGCCACCCCGGACTGCAGAGTGTTGTACATGCCGGCCACCTGGGTCAGTGGCTGGTTGAACTGGCGGACGTACTGGATGAAGGCCTGGATGCTGCCCAACGTGATCTGGCCGGTGGCGACCTGATAGCCACCGACGACGGCAACCGCGACGTAGCTGAGGTTCCCGATGAACGTCGTGGCCGGGGCGACCAGGCCGGAAAAGAACTGTGCACCAAAGCTCGCGTGGTAGACGTCCGCGTTGAACTCGCGGAACTTCTCCTGGGCGGACGCCCGGTGCCCGAAGGTCTTGACCACGGTGAAGCCGCTGTACGTCTCCTCGATGTGGGCATTCAGCCTGCCGGTGTTGGTCCACTGGGCGATGAACATCCGCTGCGAGCGGCGTGCGATCACCCGGGTCACCCACAGCGACAACGGAACCGTCACGACGGTGATCAGTGCCAGCAGTGGGGAGATGCTCAGCATCATCGCCAACACCGCGAGCACGGTCAGCACCGACGTCAGCAACTGGCTGATCGTCATCGACACCGAGGTCTGGATGTTGTCCACATCGTTGGTGACCCGGCTCAGCAACTCGCCGCGCTGCCGGGAATCGAAGTAGGACAACGGCAACCGGTGGATCTTGTCCTCGACGTCGGCACGCAGCGCGGTGATCGTGCGCTGCACGATCACGTTGAGCAGTCGGGCCTGCGCCCAGATCAGCAGTGCGGCAACCACGTACAGCGCCAGCGCCAACAGCAGGGTGCGGCCCACCGCGGTGAAGTCGACTCCGCGGCCGGGCACCACATCGGTTCCGGACAGCAGGTCGGCGAACGTGCTGTCACCGCGCGCTCGGGCCGCGGCGACAGCCTGGTCCTTGGTGATGCCGACCGGTAGCTGTCGGCCGATCACTCCGTTGAACAGCAGGTCGGTGGCGTGCCCGAGGATGCGGGGACCGATCACACCGAGCGCGATCCCGACGATGGACAACGCGATGACGGCTGCTGTCGGCCACCTGTGCGGTGTCAGCCGCCGAATCAGCCGCAGCGCGGAACCCGTGAAGTCGCGCGATCGGGCCTGCCGAGGGTCTTGGCTCATCGCGCGCATGCCGCCGCCGCGGAACGCCGGCCCGGTCATCGGCCACCCCCGACGCGTACGTCGACCGACTGGGAATCGGCGAACTGCGCATAGGTCTCGCAGCCTGCCAGCAGCGTGTCGTGAGTTCCGGTGCCGACCACCCGGCCGCCATCCATCACGACGATCGTGTCGGCGTGCATGACGGTCGAAATGCGCTGGGAGACAATGATCACCGTGGCATCAGCGGATTCTTCACGAAGCGCCGCCCGCACCCTGGCGTCGGTGTGGACGTCGAGCGCGGAGAACGCGTCGTCGAACAGGTAGATCGCCGGACGCCGGATCACCGCGCGCGCGATCGCCAGTCGCTGGCGCTGCCCGCCGGAGAAATTGATTCCCCCCTGGGCGACCCTCATCCCGAGACCGTCGGGATGGGCGCGGACGAAGTCGTCGGCGGCGGCAACCCGCAGCGCCCACCACATCTCGTCGTCGCCCACCACCTGTCCGGGGGCCGCACCGAGCGCCAGATTGTCGGCGACGGTGCCGGAGAACAGATATCCCCGCTGCGGGACCAGACCCAGGGCGGCCCAGAGGTGCTCGGGGTCGTAATCACGTACGTCGATGCCGTCGACCCGGATCGCGCCGTCGGTGACGTCGTAGAGACGGCAGATCAGGGATATCAGCGTCGACTTCCCGGACCCGGTGCTGCCGACGATCGCCGTCGTCGTGCCGGGCCGCGCGGTCAGCGAAACGTCTTCCAGCACTGGGCGCTCCGCACCCGGGTAGCAGAATGTCGCGTTGTCGAGTACGACCGCACCGCGGATACCGCCGTCCGGGAGTTGCGGCGAGGAGGGACTGCTGATCGCCGGCTGGGTGTCGAGCACCTCGGTGATCCGTTCCGCGCAGACCGAGGCCCGGGGCAGCATCACCAGAATGAGCGTAGCCATCAGAACCGCCATCAGGATCTGCATGAAGTACGACAGGAACGCGATCAGTGACCCCACCTGCATGTGGCCGGAGTCGATGCGAAGGCCGCCGAACCAGATCAGGGCGACGCTGGAGATGTTGATGGTCAAGGTGGTCACCGGCAGCATCAGGGCCTGCCACCGCCCGGCGGCCAGCGCTGTATTGGACACGGCGGCGTTGGCGACTGCGAACCGGTCGCGCTCGAACGGTTCGCGGGCGAATGCCCGGATCACCCGGATGCCCGAGAGCTGTTCGCGCATCACCCGGTTGATGCCGTCGATGAGCCGCTGCATGCTGCGGAAGATCGGCAGCATCCGCGACACGATCCAGAAGTTGGACAGCGCCAACACCGGAACGCTGACCACCAGAAGCCATGAGAGCCCGGCGTCCTGGTGGATCGCCATGATGATGCCGCCGACGCACATGATCGGCGCTGTCACCAGGGTCGTCGTGGTCATCTGGATCAGCACCTGGATCTGCTGAACGTCGTTGGTCGTCCGGGTCAGCAGCGACGGTGCCCCGAACCTCGCGGTCTCCCGCTCGGAGAATGTGGTGACGTGGTGGAACATCGCCGAGCGCAGGTCACGGCCGAACCCCATGCCGGTGCGGGAACCGAAGTACACCGCGACCACCGCGCACACCACCTGAAGTCCGGTGACGGCCAGCATGACCAGTCCGAGTTCGGTGATCAGTCCGGTGTCGCCCTTGGCCACGCCGTCATCGATGATCGCGGCGTTGACGGTCGGTAGATACAAGGAGGCCAGGGTGCTGACGGTCTGCAGCGCCATCACGGCCGCGACCAGCCACCGGTACGGCCGGACATAGTGTCTCAGCAGCGCCAGGAGCATTTCGCTACTGTTGCACACCGCTACCTCGGCGCCGCCGATGTTGTCGGGCCGCGCCGCTTTTTGACGCCGAGAATCGCGACAAAGCGGCAGGTCAAGCGGCCTGTCGGTGGTTGCGCCGAGGGGCTGCCGCTACAGTGCATGCTGTGACTTGCAGCAGGTGCGCATGACAGCGACGCGCAAACTCGCGTTGGCTGCCGGGGTCGTAGCCATCGCAGCCTCTATCGGCGCATGCTCGGACTCGGGCAGCGGCCCCGGTCAGCCACAGGGTTCGCAGGCCCCCGCGCCGCAGTCGGCCAACGCCAAACATGGTCCGATGTTCCCCGAATGCGGTGGCATCACCGACCAGACGATGGCCGAGCAGACGCGGGTGACCGGCCTGGTGAACACGGCGAAGAACTCCGTCGGCTGTCAGTGGCTGGCGGGCGGCGGGATCCTGGGCCCGCACTTCTCCTTCACCTGGTATCGGGGCAGCCCGATCGGGCGGGAACGCAAGACCGAAGAGCTGTCGCGCACCAGCGTCGAGGACATCAACATCGAGGGCCACAGCGGCTTCATCGCCGTCGGTACCGATCCGACTCTGGGGGACAACCTGTGCGAGATCGGCATCCAGTTCAACGACGACTTCATCGAATGGTCGGTCAGCTTCGCCGAGAAGCCCTTCCCGCCGGCCTGCGATGTGGCCAAGGAATTGACCCGCCAATCGATCGTGAATTCCAAGTGAGCCCGCGCCGGGTAGCGACCGCGGTGGGTGCGGCGCTGTGCGCCCTCGTGATGGTCAGCGGCTGCGCCAAGACGGTGGACGGCACCGCGGCGAAGTCGGGCTCGGGCAGTGTGCCGCGCAACGACAACTCGGCTCAGCAGTACCCGAACCTGCTCAAGGAATGTGACGTCCTCACCACCGACATCCTGGCCAAGACGGTGGGCGCGGACCCGCTCGACATCCAGAGCACCTTCGTCGGTGCCGTCTGCCGCTGGCAGGCCGCCAACCCGGCCGGCCTGGTCGACATCACCCGCTTCTGGTACGAGCAGGGCAGTCTCGACAACGAGCGGTCGGTCGGTCAGTTCCTCAAGTATCAGATCGAGAACCGGTCGATCGCCGGTGTGCCGTCGATCGTGATGCGGACCAGTGATCCCAACGGTGGCTGCGGCGTCGCCAGCGACGCAGGCGGTGTCGTCGGGTGGTGGGTCAACCCGCAGGCCCCCGGCATCGACGCGTGTGGTCAGGCCATCAAGCTGATGGAACTGACGCTGGCCACCAACTCCTAGCGCGGCACGTGGAATGAGGTGAGCTCAGCGCTGCTGAGTTCCAGAGCCGCCCAGCCGACGGGCACCCGCAGTACGGCGATGGCCGACGTCGGATACTTCATCGCGATGCCGTCGGCCGCGGCGCGATCGGAGCGGTCGGGGTCGGCCAGGCCGAGTGACAGCTGGCTCATCGTCGGTTCGTGACCGACCACCATCAGGGTCGCGACATCGTCAGGCACCTGGTTGATTTCGACGAGCACCGTTCCCGGGGTGGCGCCGTAGAGACGTTGGGAGTAGCTGACCGGCGCGGTGATACCGGTGCGCTCGAGGGTTTGGCGGGTGCGGGTCGCCGAGGAGCACAGCACCAGATCGATCGCCGGGATGTTGGCCCGCAGCCAGTCGCCGGCGAGACCGCCCTCTCGGATACCGCGGGCCGCCAGCGGCCGGTCGTGGTCGGGCACCCCGTTCGGATAGTCCGACTTGGCGTGGCGCATCAGGACGAGCGTGCGTTCTCCAGCAGTCACCGGCCCAGGCTAAACCCCGATCGGTACATGCCGGACGAGGTCCACGGACTTGTCGGCGCCGCGCCCTACACTCGCCGCAGCACCCACCGAGAACAGGAAGGACGCCCGGAAATGCGATTTCTGCACACCGCCGACTGGCAACTCGGCATGACGCGGCACTTCCTGGAAGGCGAAGCCCAGCCGCGGTACTCCGCGGCCCGGCGCGATGCGGTCGCCGGGCTCGGCGCGCTGGCGCGGCAGACTTCAGCGGAGTTCGTCGTCGTGGCCGGTGACGTGTTCGAGCACAACCAGCTTGCGCCCAAGGTGGTCAGCCAGTCCCTGGAAGCCATGCGCGCCATCGGCGTTCCGGTGTATCTGCTGCCGGGCAACCACGATCCGCTCGACGCGTCGTCGGTGTACACCAGTGCCCTCTTCCGGGCCGAATGCCCGGACAACGTGACCGTGCTGGACCGCGACGGAGTCTGGGACGTGCGGCCCGGGGTGCAGCTGGTCGTGGCGCCGTGGCGAACCAAGGCGCCGACCACCGATCTGGTGGCCGCGGTGCTGGGGGACCTGCCGGCCGACGGCACCACACGCGTTCTGGTCGCCCACGGCGGGGTCGACGTCCTCGATCCCGACCCCGGCAAGCCGTCGCTGATCCGGATGGCCGCCGTGGCCGACGCGGTCGAGCGCGGGGCGATCCACTATGTCGCCCTGGGGGACAAGCACTCCCGCACCTGCGTCGGCGACAGTCACAGGGTGTGGTACTCCGGCTCGCCGGAAGTGACCAACTTCGATGACGTCGAGGCCGATCCGGGTCATGTGCTGCTGGTCGACATCGACGAGGCGGACTCCGCACATCCGGTCACCGTCGAATCCCACCGTGTCGGACGGTGGCGGTTCGTCACGCTGCACCGGCAGGTCGACGACACCCGCGACATCGCCGATCTCGACCTCAACCTGGATCTGCTGGCCGACAAGGACCGCACAGTCGTGCGGTTGGGATTGACCGGCTCGCTGACCGTCACCGACCGCGCGGCGCTGGATGCCTGCCTGGACAAGTACGCCCGGCTGTTCGCCTGGCTGGGGACCTGGGAGCGGCACACCAACATCGCGGTGATGCCGGCCGACGGCGAGTTCGACGACCTCGGCATCGGCGGGTTCGCCGCGGCCGCTGTCGACGAGCTGGTGAACACCGCCCGCTCCGGCGACGACGAAGCCGCTCAGGATGCCCAGAGCGCACTCGGGCTGCTGCTCCGGCTGGCCGGGGGGAGTGCGGCGTGAAACTGCACAGGCTGGCCCTGACCAACTATCGCGGAATCACCCACCGCGACATCCAGTTTCCCGACCACGGCGTGGTCGTCGTGTGCGGTGCCAATGAAATCGGCAAGACGTCGATGATCGAAGCGCTCGACCTGCTGCTGGAATCGAAGGACCGCTCGACGAAGAAAGACGTCAAGCAGGTCAAGCCGACGCACGCCGATGTCGGATCCGAAGTCCTGGCCGAAATCAGTACCGGCCCATACCGTTTCGTCTACCGGAAACGCTTCCACAAGAAGTGCGAGACCGAACTCACGATCTCGGCGCCCCGGCGCGAACAGCTCACCGGGGACGAGGCGCACGAGCGGGTGCTGGCCATGCTCGGCGAGACGGTCGACACCGAGCTGTGGCATGCGCAGCGGGTTCTGCAGGCCGGCTCGACGTCGGCGGTGGACCTGTCCGACTGCGACGCGCTTTCGCGGGCACTGGATTTGGCGGCGGGCGACGACGCGGCGCTCTCGGGCACCGAACCCCTGCTGATCGAACGGATCGACGCCGAATACGGCAAGTACTTCACCGCGACGGGCCGCCCGACCGGTGAGTGGGCGGCGGCGATCGCGCAACTGCGTGCGGCCGACGAGGACGTGGCCCGGTGCGCGGCCGCGGTCGCCGAAGTCGACGAACGGGTGCGCAGGCATGCTGACCTCGCCGCGCGGCAAGCCGCGCTGGCCGATCGCGGCCCGAGCGTCGCCCAGCGGCTGACCGCCGCCCAGACGGCGGCCACCGCGCTGGCCGCGCTCGGCGACCAGCTGCGTCAAGCCGAGCTTGTCGCGACCGCGGCGCAGGGCACCCGTGCCGCGTCGAGCGCTGCGCAGGCTGAACGGTCTCGCCTGCGCGACGATGTGGCAGCGCGCACCGCCGCCGTTGCCGAGGTCCAATCGCGGCTGGCAGCCGCCATCGAGGCCGAACACACCGCCCGTGAAGTCGTCGAAATGGCGTGTGCGGCAGCGGCGGAATCGACTGCCGTCCTTGCCGCCGCTCAGGAGACCGTCGACGAGGCCCGTCGGGTGGTTGATGCGCTGGCCGCCGATGAGCAGGCGCAGCGCCTCGCCGCGCGGCTGGAGCGGATCGAAACGATCGAACAGCAGCTCGCCACGCTGACTCAGGAGCTCTCCGAGATCACGCTGACCAGCGACGTCATGGCCGATGTCGAGTCGGCCGCGGCACTCGTCGAGCGGATCGAGGCACAGCTCACCGCCACCGCGACCACGGTGGAGTTCACGGCGGCGACCGACCTCGAGTTGACGGTGGGGGAGCGGACCATCCGGCTGGCCGCGGCCGCGGCGCGCCCCACGCCCTTGGGCGCGCCACCACACACACCACACGCCCCACCACCAGACACCGCGACCACACTCATCCACGCACCACACGGACCCGCACGCGTCGACACGCATCAGCCCCGCCACACTGCGGCGCACACTTCAGCAGGCGGGGAGCGGACCATCCGGCTGGCCGCGGGCCAGAGTTGGGCGCCGCCCACCTCATCGCCGACAGCCGTCGAGCTGCCCGGGATGCTCAGCGTGCGGATTGATCCGGGCGCTACCACGTCCAGCGTTCAGGCCAAACTGGAAGCGGCACAACTGGTTCTGGCCGAGGCGCTGCGACAGGGTGGTGCCGGCGACCTCGAGAGTGCGCGGCATCTCGACCGGCGCCGCAGGGAACTCGTCAGCAATCGCGATCAATTGGCCGCGACACTGGCCGGGTTGTGCGAAGACGAAGGGGTGGTGGAGATGCGCGCGCGGCTGGCATCTCTGCGTGAGGCGATCTCGCCCGTCCTACTGGCCGCGGGCGTCGACGGTTCCGCCGCGCGCGCGGCGTTCGTGAGCGCCATAGAGGCGCGTGAAACCGCACGTGCCGACGCCGATCTGCATCAGCGGGCGATGGCAGGCGCCAACGTTCGGCTGACCGAAAGCAGCACAGCGGCAACGGTTCTACGTGCCAAGGTGGCCGACGCCGGTGCCGAACTCGATGCGGCGAAAGAGCGGCTGGCGGCATTGCGAGCCGACAGCGATGATGAGCAGCTGGCGGTCCAGGCGGCTGCCGACGTCGAGGCTCAGCGACAGGCCGACGCCGCGGTGGCCGAGCTGGCCGGCGCGTATGCCGCCTGCGATCCCGCTGCCGTACAGGCGGAGTTGGCCGAGGCCAGCACCGCGGCCGCCGCGCTGGAAGGCGAGCACGCACAGGTGGGCCAGGCGCTCAACGACATCACCGTCGAGCTCGGTATCATCGGCAACGAGGGACGCCAAGGCAGCCTCGACACCGCCCAGATCGCCCGCGAACATGCCTTCGCCGAGCATTCGCGGGTGTCCCGCCGGGCTCGGGCCGCGCAGTTGTTGCGGTCGGTGATGGCCCGGCACCGGGACAACACCCGACAGCGGTACGTCGCACCGTTCCGCAACGAAATCGAGCGGCTGGGCCGCCCGGTGTTCGGGCCGAGCTTCGAAGTCGAGATCGACAGCGATCTCCGAATCTGCAACCGCACCTTGGACGGTCGGACTGTTCCCTACGACTCGCTGTCCGGCGGAGCCAAAGAACAACTCGGCATTCTGGCCCGGCTGGCGGGTGCGGCGCTGGTCGCGACGGAAGACTCCGTACCGGTGGTCATCGACGACGCGCTGGGCTTCACCGACCCCGACCGGCTGACCAAGATGGGTGCGGTGTTCGACACCGTCGGAGACAACGGACAGGTGATCGTGCTGACCTGCACCCCGGCCCGCTATCTGGGCGTGCAGGACGCGCACGTCATCGAGCTGATCGCCTGAGCGGCCCTCGCGGGTCGGCGATGCGGGCCCGTCCTCAGACGGCCGATCTGGGGAATTGCTGTGTGACGTGGACCATCTCGTCATGACCGAGTGAGGCGAATTACAAGATCACACCGTCCCACTTATCTAGAATGTCTAATATTGTTTGCGAATGAGTCGGGATACCCTGTGTTGCAATACCACTGACGATCTGTTGGCGCAGTACATGTCGCCGGACGGCACCATATCGGTACCCGACGACCTCACCCTCACCTCCTTTCTCGCCGGCCATGCCGAGCAGGAGGAGTACCGCGCCGCATATCGCTTCGTCGACTACTCCCGCGATCGTGACGGCAACATCGAGGAACTGAGCTGGCGATCGTTGGCGACCGCGTGCAATGCGGTGGCGGCCAGACTCCGGCAGATCACCGCACCCGGAGACCGGGTGGCGATACTGGCCCCCCAAGGGCTGCACTACGTCATCGGCTTCTTCGCCGCCATCCACGCCGGAACCATCGCGGTGCCGTTGTTCGTGCCCGCACTCTCCGGCCATGCCGAACGGCTGAGAGCGGTTCTTGCGGACTCGAATCCGCGCGTGATTCTGACCACCTCGGGTGCAGCAGAATCGGTTCGTGACATGCTACGCGCCGTAGCCACCGCAGATCGGCCGCGCGTCATCGCCGTCGATGCCGTCCCGGTTTCCCTGGGACAGAACGCGATCGACATTGAACGCACTGCCGACGACATCGCCTACCTGCAGTACACGTCTGGATCGACGCGTACACCGGTCGGCGTCGAGATCACCCATCGGTCCGCGTGCACCAACGTCGCACAGATGATTCTGGCGGGCCGGCTGGACATGGGAATTCGAAGCGTGAGCTGGCTTCCGCTCTACCATGACATGGGGCTGGTCATGATCATGTTCCCGATGTTGTGCGGCGGGCAGATCACGCTGATGGACCCGATGGCATTCGTCCGCCGCCCCTATCGATGGATCCGGCAACTCGCCGACGAAGCGGTGCACGGTCGGACTTTCGCAGCAGCACCGAATTTCGCCTTCGCCCTCTGCGCCGAGCGCGGCCTCCCGCCGGCTGGCGAGCACTTGGACCTCGGCAACGTCGCTGGTTTGCTCAATGGCTCGGAACCCGTGACGATGGATGCGATCGATAAGTTCACCGCTGCGTTCGCTCCCTACGGCCTGCCCGCCACGGCAATCAAGCCCTCGTATGGAATGGCCGAGGCGACCTTGTCGGTGGCCAGTATCGCCGACGGTGCCGCCGCCTCCGCGATCTACCTCGACAGGAGCACGTTGGCCCAGGGCCATGCGGTTCCGGTGGCCGCAGGCACTCCGGGGAGCGTGTCACTCGTGTCTTGCGGCCAACCCATACCCGACCAATGGCTCGTCATCGTCGACCCGGCTTCCGGCGCCGAGTTGCCCGATGGGTGCGTGGGAGAGATCTGGCTGCACGGCAACAATATTGGACGGGGGTACTGGGGACGCGCCGACGAGACCCGACAGGTATTCGCGAACAAGCTGCAAACCCGTGTGGAAACCTCGAGCCACGCCGAGGGTGTGGCTGAAAGCGGAACATGGCTTGCGACCGGAGATCTCGGTGTGTATCTCGACGGTGAGCTCTACATCACCGGCCGCAGCAAGGACCTGATCATCATCGATGGCCGCAACC
Source organism: Mycobacterium sp. ELW1 (assembly GCF_008329905.1). Taxonomy (NCBI): domain Bacteria; kingdom Bacillati; phylum Actinomycetota; class Actinomycetes; order Mycobacteriales; family Mycobacteriaceae; genus Mycobacterium; species Mycobacterium sp. ELW1. Next base: position 1,693,379 of record NZ_CP032155.1, read on the forward strand.
ACTACCCGGCCGACATCGAGGCCACCGTGAGCCAGTCCGCCCCGGCAATTCGGGACGGATACGTGGCGGCGTTCGCCATTGCGTCGAAACCATCGAACTCGCAATCCGGCACTGCAGGAGAGCGTCTCGTCATCGTGGCCGAACGCGCGGTCGGTGCGAGTCGGACGGACTCCGCCGTTGTCGCGGAAGCGGTACGGGCGGCAGTCGCCCGCACCCACCACATCCCGGTCAGTGATTTCCGGCTGGTTCCCGCGGGACGATCCCGCGCACCACCAGTGGCAAGCTGGCACGAAATGCCTGTCGCGCGGCGTATCTTGCCGGGGAAGTCGGCTGAGCCTCAGTCCGCCAACTCCAGAATTTCGTCGAATCCCGCTGCCAGACAGTCGTAGAACACGTCGAAGTCCGGGATAGCGCCCGCGTCGACGTCGATGCCGAGTGCACAGGTATCGACGTAGGTCAGCAAGGTCACGTTGACCGCCGCACCCACGGTCGGGCCGAAGGCGTATTGCTTGCGCACCCGCGCGCCGCCGAGATAGACGGGCACCGGAACCCCCGGGACGTCACTGCACAGGAAGTCGACGTTGCGCAGGATCGATCCGATGTACCAGCGCGGCATCGCGTTGAGGGCACCGGCGATCAATTGCGTGTACGGAATCGACTTTTCGTTACGCACCCGACCGGTGCACTCGTGAATGCTCCTGATGCGTCGCGCCGGATCGGTGATCCCGGCGTGAACGTCGAACCGCATCAAGGTGATCCGGTTACCGCCGGTCTCGTCGTCTTCGGTGCGTAGGTTGATCGGCATCGTCAGATGCAGGTCGAAGACGCCGACACCGTGTTTGTCGTGGTAGCGGCGCAGGCCGCCGGCCACCCCTGCGACGAACGCGTCGTTGAGTGCGCCACCGCTGCGGTGGGCGGCTTCGCGCAGTCGCGGCATCGGAACGTCGAGCACGCTGAGCCTGCGAACCAGTGTCCGGTCTTTCATCAGCGCAGAGCCCGGTTTGTTCACCGGGCGAATCGTCCGATACACCGACGCGGCCAGTTCGCCCGCGGACTCGACGGTGTGCCGGGGACGTCGAATGATGTTGAACAACAACCTCGGAGCGATCTTGACCGACTCGCTGAGCAGAGTGCCGATCACGCCGGCGTCGTAGCGCAGGGCATCGCCGTACTCCGCCAGGGGTTGGCGCGCAGGAACGGCCGGCGCCGCGGGCATCGTCTCGACGCCCTGAGCATCCTCGCTCAGATCGAAGAGCCGCATCGCGATCTGAACGCCACCGACGCCATCGGTCAATGCATGGTGGAATTTGCACAACACGGCAGCAGCGCCGTCGTCGAGGCCCTCGATCAGAGTGACCTCCCACATCGGCCGGGCCCGGTCGAAGTCAGACATCGCGGCCAGCCGGGCCATCTCGAGCACACCGTCCAGATTCCCCGGCTCCGGCGCCGATACCCGGCGCATGTGATAGTCCAGATCGAAGTCGGGGGCATACTCCCAGCGCGGCGGAGTCGGCGGCGGTGAGTTCACCACTCGCTGACGGAACATCGGTAGTTCGCGGCTGACCAGATCGAACCGCTCCCGCACCAGATCCCAATCCGGGGTCCGGTCGAGAAGTATCACCGTCACCACCGTGGATCTCAGCCGCGGATCGGCTTCCATCGACCAGGTGAACGCGTCTGTATTGCGCATGAATTCGGTCATGATCTGCTCCCACCCTGAACGTACGACGCCATGGCATCGGGCAAAGCGTCACCGGGTCAGTTGGTGACTTTGTTCCCTAATACCGAGGCCCTCAGGCGGGGCAGAAGGAGAGCGTCAGCCTGCCGCGGGCAATGGCACTCCCCGCGCACCCACGTTCCAAGCGGCGACGTCGCCGAGCCCCAGGTGCTCGCGCAGCGTCGTGCCGGTGTACTCGGTGCGGAACAACCCGCGCCGCTGCAGCTCGGGGACGACCGAGTCGACGAAGTCGTTGAAAGTGCCGGGCGTTGTCGCCGACGACACCATGAAGCCGTCGGCCTCCCCGGCAGTGAACGATTCCTCGATCTGGTCGGCAACCTGCGCCGCCGTCCCGACGAACTGCGGCAACAACACCCCCTGCGCGTACCAGGCGCCGACGTCGCGCAACGTCAGGCTGTCCCGGTTGGCCACCCGGCGCACCGCGTCGAAAAGCCCTTGGGTGCCGCTGACTTGGACGTCTTCGACCGGCGCGTCCAGGTCGTAGCCGGAGAAGTCGTGGTCGGTGTGGACGCTCAGTGTGATCAGCCCGGAGATCGGGTCGGCGAGTTCGTTGTGATAGGCCTGCTTCTCGCGAGCGATGGATTCGGTCTCCCCGATGAACGGGATGAACGCCGGGAAGATCAGCACCGTGTCGGGATCGCGGCCGAAGTTCACCGCCCGCGACTTGATGTCGTCGTAGTAGGCGCGCCGGCCCTCCGGGGTGGGGTCGATCTCGAAGATCGCCTCAGCCCAGCGGGCCGCGAAGTCCCTGCCGGTGCTCGACGACCCGGCCTGGATCAACACCGGCCTGCCCTGCGGGGAATGCGGAACATTCAGCGGCCCGCGGGATCGGAAGTAGCGGCCGTTGTGGTCGACATGCCTGATCCGGTCGGGGTCGGCGAACACCCCGGACTCTTTGTCCAGGACCAGTGCGTCGGGTTCCCAACTCGACCACAGCTCGAGGGTCGTCCGGACGAACTCGTCGGCACGCTCGTACCGGAACTCGTGACCGAGGTGCTCGTCGTGGCCGAAGTTCTGCGCCTCTCCTTGGGTCAGCGATGTCACGATGTTCCACGCCACGCGTCCGCGGGTGATGTGATCGAGGCTCGCGAAGATCCGCGCCAGCTCGTACGGATGAAAATAGGTGGCGGATTTGGTGATTGCCAGTCCCAGCCGCGACGTGACGGCCGCGATACTGGCGGCCACGATCGACGGGTCCAGGGTGGCAGTGGCTTGAGTGCCGCGCCGCAGGGGTTCGGCGATTCCGTCACCGAACCGGACCGGCGCGGCCAGCAGGTCGGCGAAGAACAGGAAGTCGAACTTTCCGCGCTCCAGGATGCGCCCGATGCGGTGGTAGTACTCCGGGGTGAGGAAGCCGGTGTCGCTGGCCGGATGCCGCCAGGCGGCGTGTGAGTGGGTGACCTGGGAGGCGATCTGGAAGCCGCCGAGGTGCAGTTGCCGGGTCATGAGGTGTCCTCCAGGTACGTCGAGATCGACGAAATGTAGGGATCTACTCGCCCTTCCGCTGCGAAACGTCGGTTTGGGCGAAAGAGGGATCAGAAGTAGGCGTTGGCCGGGATCGGCGTGCCGTGTAACAGGTTCTGCCCGACGACCCGAGCCTTGTACGCAACCGGGTTGTGCAGGGTGATGGTGCGGATGTTGCGCCAGTGCCGGTCCAGATTGCGCTGACGGCTGGCCGCGCTGGCCCCGCCGAGCTCGAGCAGCCGGGTGGCCGCGTCCAGCGCGACCTCGTCGAGGTGGACCTTCACCTTCGCGACCTTGAGCTGCGCCTCGGACGCCAGGTCGGCGTCGGGCACGCCGTCTTGCACCGAGTCCGTCGCCGCCTCGATGGCCGACGCCGCGTCCAGCACGGCCGCCCGCGCGATGTAGGCGGTGCTGGCCAGCTCGCCGAGCTGACGCTGATACAGCGGATCGTCGACCGGACGCTCGGTCAGTGCGTGGCTGAAGCTGCGGGTGCGCGAGCGCAGCAGCTCGGCGCCGTCGTCGACGATCGACTGCAGCACACCGGCGACGACGGCGTGGATATACAGCTGCAGCGCCGCGTACTGCACCGTCGGCACCGGCTCGGCGTCGTACGGCGTGTCGGCCAGAACCTCGTCGGGTGCGACGTCGACGCTGGTGAACACGGTGGTCCCGGTACCGGTCCGGCGCTGGCCGAAGCCGTCCCAGTCGTCGACCAGCCGTACCCCGTCCCGGTCGGCGGGCACGATCACGGTGGCCACCGAGTCGTGGTCGGTGGTCGCGGTCACGGTCAGATAGTCGGCGAACAGCGTCCCGGTGCTGTAGTACTTCTCGCCGGTCAGCCGATAGCCGCCGGGTACGGGCAGCAGCCGGGTGTTGAACACCAGGCTGCCGACTGCGTTCGCCCCCTTCTCGCTGAAGGCGTTGCCCACGATGTAGCCGTCGGCGACCTTGGCCAGCCACTGCCGCGACCGGGGTTCGGAGAGGGTCCTGAGGCGTTCTTCCACGAACCAGAAGTGGGTCCGGAAGATATGAGCCACAATCGGATCCGCTGCAGCGACATCGATCACGGTCGAAAACAATTGACGGACACTGAAATTCGATCCGCTCAGCTCGGTCGGTAGTCGCAGGCTGCCGAACCCGGCCTGCTTGAGCGCGTTGACTTGGTCAAAGGGGTTCTCGTCGTTGAGGTCTCGGTCCTGGGCGCCGGATCGGATCTGGGTCAGCAGATCATCGAACTCCGCTGTGCCGGGCAGGATGCGGTGGACAGGCTGCACTGTGGTCATGGTCTCGTTCTACGCCGAAGCCGCTCCCGCGAGCACTGCTTTGACTCACCCCGAACCTAAGGAGCGCGACGGCGCATTCCATTCCCGCCCCCGGCGAGGCAGAATCGACGGCATGACAGGCCGGCGGCGATGACTCTGAACGAGAAGCGCCGCCGCGCCCACGACAAACTCGCCGCGCTACCCGGGGTTCGGCCGATCCGCCGCCCGGTCACAGCGGCCGGATCCGACGAATTCGACCTGTACTACGTGCGCACCGGCCGCAAGACCAAGCATCCGCTGGTCATCATCCCCGGTGGGCCGGGTGCGGCGTCGATCGCGCTCTACCGGGGCCTGCGCCGCCGGGCCGCCGCCGAGGGTCTCGACGTGATCATGATCGAACACCGGGGCATCGGGATGTCGCGGCACGACGACAACGGCGCCGACCTGCCGCCCGAGGCGTTGACCATCGAGCAGGTGGTCGACGACGTCGCCGCGGTGCTCGATGACGCCCAGGTGGACAGCGCTGTCATCTACGGCACGTCCTACGGCACGTATATCGCCGCGGGGGTCGGGGTGCGCCACCCGTCTCGGGTGTTCGCGATGGTCTTGGATTCGCCGCTGCTGGCCGGTGACGACATCGAGGTGGTTCGCCAGACCGTGCGCAGCGTGCTGTGGCACGGCCGGGAGTCCGACACCCAGGAACTGGCGGACAAGGTCCGCCGGCTGGCCGATGAGGGCGTGATGACCCCGGCCGGGGCGCAGCTCGCCGCCACCGTGTACGGCTTCGGTGGTGCGCAGCTGCTGGACCGGCAGTTGGACCTGCTGCTGGCCGGCCGCAACCTGGTCTGGACTGTCATGGGGCACTTCGGGGATTTGATGGTGAACCGAAAAGCGCCGTACCGCAACGAGAGCGACCTGGTCGGACGGATCGGCTATCGCGAGCTCAACTACGCGGCCGATCCGGACGGTCTGCCGCTGGACCCGGCTGTGGCCATGCACGAGTTCGCCGCCGGCGAGGCGACGCGGTTCGAGGCTGAGCCGTTCGACCTGGTTGCGGAGATGCCGAAGTTCACCTGGCCCACCGTGGTGGTCTCCGGCGGGCGCGACCTGATCACGCCGCCCGCGGTTGCCGATCGCATCGCCGAGCTGATTCCCGGCTCTGTGTTGGTGCGATTACCGACCACCGGTCACAGTGTGCTCGACACCAAGGAGCGGGCTGCGCTGCGGATCGCCGAGGCGGCAGCCATCGGCCGGATCGACACTCTGCGGACACAGGAGGCGGCGCTCGACGCGATGCCGAACGTGCCTGCGGTGCGGCTGATGGTGTCGGCGTTGGCTGTGGCGGCCCGGGTCGAGGCGGTGCTACCCGCAGCGGTCCCGCGCGTGGTGACCCGGACTCTTCCCAAGCCTGTTACTTCGTGAATCCGATTGCGGTGTAATTCAAGTCACCCAAGCCCGCCGGCCCGTAGTTGGCCAGGTTGCTGCGCACCGCGACATTGCCCGCTGACTGGAACAGCGGCAGGCTGAATCCCTCGCCGAAGATCAGTTTGTCCACCTCGTTGGCCAGGCCGCGCGCCTTGTCCGGGTCGAGTTCGTTGAGCACCAACTCGACCTTGGCGTCGATGTCGGGGCTGCTGATCTTGCCGAAGTTGCTCTCGGCTCCGGTGGTGTAGATCTGATTCAGGCAGCACAGCGCGAAAGCGTCACCCACCCAGGAGAATTGGGCGATATCGAAATCGCCCGGGATGATGTGGTTGGTGAAGAACCCGTTACCGGGCTTGGCATCGATCTGCAGGTTCACCCCGATCTGGGCCAGGCTGTTCTGCGCGACGAGCGCTACCTGCCTCGTGGTCTGCGCGTCATAGAGGACGTCGCGAATGACCAGCTGTTTGCCATCCTTCTCCCGGAACTGCCCGTTGAGCTTCCAGCCGAGAGCATCGAGTTCTTGTTTTGCCTTCTCCGGGTTGAAGGCCACCACTTCACTGTTGTCCTGGTAGCCCTTCTGGCCCGCCACGTAGATATGGTTGTTCAACGGAACGGGCTTGTCGACCAAACCGCGTTGTGTCACATCGGCGATCGCCTGCCGGTCGATGCCCTTGGAAACGGCCAGCCGCAGCGCCTTGTCCGACAAGATCGAGCCGGGTGCGCCGTTGAAGGTGAAGTGATACCAGCTCAGCCCCGGCGACCGCCGGATCGAGATGCCTGCGGTACGCCGGGCGATCGTCAGTTCGTCCAGGGAGCCCAGGCCGGTGGCATCGATCGTGTTGTTCTGCAGCGCAGGGAGTCTCGCCGCATCGTCGAGCACCAGGAAGGTGAACGAGTCGAGCAGCGGGGGAGTGCCCCACCACTTCGGGTTGCGGGTCAGCACGATGCGCTGGGCGGTGCGATCCAGCGACGAGATCAGGAACGGGCCTGCCGACGGTCCGGGGCCGTTGAGTTGTCCCTTGTTGAACACGTCAGGGTTGGCGGTCATGGCCTTGGGCAGCAGCATGGTGTTGCCCGCGAACATCCCGCGCCATTCGGCGTAGTGCTTGGCGAAGGTGATGACGGCCTGGCGGTCATCGACACCCTTCGTGACCGATGCGACCCGATCGCTGCCGTTGGGCGAAGCGATCGCGAAGGCCTTGTCCTTACCACTGGTGGCGTTGATCTGAGAGGCGATGTCCTCCCAGGTGATAGGGGTGCCATCGGACCAGACGGCTTTCGGGTTGATCGTGTAGGTGACAACCTGCGGGTCGGTGCCCGTGAGTTCGACGCTGGTGAAGTAGTCGTTGTTGACCTTCATCGAACCGTCGGCGGCGATGACGAACGCACGTGGCATGGTAGGCCGCAGAATCCCGCCGGTGTCGGCCTCGTTGCCGTCGATGTTCAGGGTGTTCCAGTTCGACGGGAACGACGACAACGCCAGTCGCAGGTTGCCGCCGTTGCGCAGCGTGGCCGGGTCTTGTGGATTGATATCGCTGGTCGAGCCCAGCTCGGCGTTGCCGCCCGCGGACGGGACGTCGCGCTTGCTGCCTGAGCAGCCCGCCACCACCAGACTTGCCACGACTGCCAGCACTGCAATTCGGCCGGCGCTCCGGCGGATCGATCGGGTCACGCCACTGATGCTAACGGCGAGTGGGATCCGGTTGCGGGATAGCGGCCAGCAACTTTCTGGTGTAGTCGTGCTGCGGGTTGGCGAAGATGTCGTCGGCGTCGCCGTACTCCACCATCGCGCCCCGGTACATCACGACGACGCGATGGGCGAGGTGCTTGACCACCGACAGGTCGTGCGAGACGAACAGATACGACAATTCGAACTCGCGCTGCAGGTCCAGCAGCAGGTTGATGATGCCGGCCTGGATGGACACATCCAGCGCCGACACCGGTTCGTCGAGCGCCAGGATCTTGGGCTGTAGCGCCAATGCCCGGGCGATGCCGATCCGCTGCTTCTGGCCGCCGGAGAACTCACCGGGGTAGCGGCTGGCGTCGGCTCGGCGCAGGCCGACGATCTCGAGTAGTTCGGCGACCCGTGTGTCGCTACTGGTCTTGTCGAAACCGTTGGCGCGCAACGGTTCAGCCAGCAGTTCGAATACCGGCAGCCGGGGGTCCAGGGATGCCACCGGATCCTGGAACACCACCTGCAGATCGCGGCGCAGTTCCCGGCGGCGCGAGCTCGTCAGGGTGGCGACGTCGTTGCCGAGCACCTCGATGGAGCCGGACTCCGGCGCCGCCAGGTCGAGGATCTGGTGCAGTGTGGTGGATTTGCCGGAGCCGGATTCGCCGACGATGCCCAGAGTCTGCCCGCGCAGCAGATCGAAGCTGAGGCCGTCGACGGCGCGAACCTCGCCGATGGTGCGGCGGAACACCACGCCCTTGGTCAGCCGGTAGGTCTTCACCAGGTCCCGCACCGTGATCACCGGAGCCGGATCCGCGGGGTCGTCGACGGTCACCGGCTGGGTGGACACGCCATAGATCTGCTCGGCCGTGCGGCCGGTGACCTCGTCGGTGCGGATGCACGCCGCCAGGTGGTCTGCGGATGCCGGGTCGATGGTCACCAGTGCCGGTTCCGCAGCGCGGCACTCGTCGACGGCCAGCGGGCAGCGCGGGGCGAACGGGCAGCCGGGTGGCATATCCACCAGCGAGGGCGGTGCCCCGGGAATTGGCACCAGTCGCGTTCCCTGCGGCGAATCCAGGCGCGGCACGGAGCCCAATAATCCTGCGGTGTAGGGCATTCGACGGTCGCGATACAGGTCGTCCACCGAGGCGACCTCGACGGGCCGCCCGGCGTACATCACCAGAGCCCGGTCGGCGAACTCCGCGACCACGCCCAGATCGTGGGTGATGATCAGCACACCGGCACCGGTGACGTCGCGGGCGGTCTTGAGTACCTCGAGGATCTGGGCCTGAACGGTCACGTCGAGCGCAGTCGTCGGCTCGTCGCAGATCAACAGGTCCGGATCGTTGGCGATCGCGATCGCGATGACCACGCGCTGGCGCTCACCGCCGGACAGCTCATGGGGAAAGGCGCGGGCCCGTCGCTCAGGCTGGGCGATGCCGACCAGCTCGAGCAGGTCGACGGCACGCTTGCGGGCCTCCTGCTTGCCGACGTCCCGGTGGTGCACGGTGATGGCCTCGGCGATCTGGTCGCCGACGGTGTAGACCGGGGTCAGCGCCGACATCGGATCCTGGAACACCGTTCCGATGCGCCGCCCCCGGATCTTCGACATCTCGCCGTCGGACAGGCCGAGCAGTTCCTGGCCGGACAGCCGCACCGAGCCCGACACCGTGGCGTACTCGGGCAGCAGGCCGATGACGGCCATGGCCGCCGCGGACTTGCCCGACCCGGATTCGCCGACCATTGCGACGACCTCGCCGGGACGCACCTGATAGGTCAGCCCGCGCACCGCAGTCAGGTCGTCGCCGTCGGTGGGGAAGCTGACGGCGAGGTCGGTGACCTCTAGCAGGGCCTCGCTCATGGCTTCGTCTTCTTCTTACGGCCTCGGCGCAGTGTGGCGCTGCCGGGGTCCAGCGCGTCGCGCAGCCCGTCACCGGTGAGGTTGGCGCACACCAGGATCAGCACCAGAACACCGGCGGGGAATAAGAACACCCACGGGAATGTCGTCGCCGACTGTGTGCCGTCGGCGATCAGCGTGCCGAGCGAGATGTCGGGCGGCTGGATTCCGAAACCCAGGAAGCTCAACCCGGTTTCGGCGAGGATCGCCACCGCGACGTTGAGTGCGGCATCGATGATCAGGATCGAGGCCACATTCGGGATGATGTGCCGGGTGATGATGCGCCGGCTCGGGACGCCCATATACCGTGCGGCTTGGACGAATTCGCGCTCCCGCAGGCTCATCGTGAGGCCTCGCACCATGCGCGAGCTCACCATCCAGCTGAACCCGGCCAGCAGCACGATCAGCAAAATGACGTTGGCCGAGCTCTTGGTGATCGGCGTGAGGATCGCGATCAGGATGAACGACGGCACAACCAGCAGCAGGTCCACCAACCACATCAGCGTCCGGTCGCGCCAACCGCCGAAGTAACCCGCGATGGAGCCGACCGTCGCGGCGATCCCGGTCGAGATCACCGCCACGCACACGCCGATGAGCATCGACTTCTGCATACCGCGCAGGATCTGGGCGAACAGGTCCTGACCCAACGCGTTGGTGCCGAACCAGTGGTCGGTGCTGGGCGGGTCCTGCAGCGCATAGAAGTCGAGATCGGTGTAGGACCAAGGCAACAGCGGCGGCAGGGCGTAGCAGCCGATGAACAGCACGATCAGGATCACCAACGAGGCCATCGCGCCCCGATTGCGGGCGAAGCGGCGCAGCACCAGGGTGCGCCGCGAGGCGAATTCCTCGGGCTTGACCCCCGAGCGGGCGCTGTCGGTCGTCTCGGTCACGTCACCCTCACCCGGGGATCGAGCATCGCGTAGATGACATCGGACAGCAGCCCGGCCAGAAGCACTACCGCACCGGAGAACACCGTGATCGCCGCGACGATGTTCGTGTCCTGGGTTGCGATGCCCTGAACCACCCACTCGCCCATGCCGTGCCAGCCGAAGATCTTCTCCACGAACACCGCCCCGGTGACCAAACCCGCGACGCCGTAGGCGAACAGCGTTGCCATCGGGATCAGTGCGGTCCGCAGCCCGTGTTTGAACAACGCCCTGCGCCGGGTGAGGCCTTTGGCCCGCGCGGTGCGGATGAAGTCCTGGCCCAGCACGTCGAGCATCGCATTACGTTGGTAGCGGCTATAACCCGCGATCGCGCCCAGTGCCAGCGTGATCGAGGGCAGGATCAAGTGCTGCATCCGGTCGACGAACTGATTCCAGGAACCGCCGACGGCGTCCGGGGAGGTCTCCCCGATGTATTCGAAAATGTGCACTCCGAGAATCGAATTCACCCGCAGTGCGGCCAGGATCGCCAAGTTGGCGATGACGAACGTCGGTGTGCTGATCACCAATAGCGACAGCAGAGTGATCACCCGATCCGACAATCGGTATTGCCGAATCGCCCCCCACGCGCCGACCACGACGCCGATCACGGTGCCCAGCACCGAGCCGATCACCAGTAGTCGCAGGCTGACCCCGATGCGGCGGCCCAGTTCGTCGGACACCGGCTGACCGGTCACGGTCGTCCCGAAATCACCGCGCACCGCGCCGGCCACCCAGTGGGCGTAGCGCAGCGGGATCGGCTTATCGAGATCGAGTTCGGCGGCTTTGGCATCGATCACCGCCTGCGGCGGACGCGGATTGCGTTGCATCAGACTGTTCAACGGCGCGAACGTCAACGACGTCAGCGTGAACGTGAGGAACGACGCCAGGGCCAGCAGCACCACATAGTTGAGTAGCCGACGCGCCAGAAAACGCGTCATTGGCCGCTGCCCGGCGCAGGGTGCATGCAGCACAGGGTAGGAGATGGGCGGTCGAAACGACGCCAGGACCCTTCGTGCGGGGCAGGGTTTAGCTGCGCGGGGCACGGGAAGACTGCGTGCGTGCACGTGAAGCAGCTCACACACCGACTGGTTCCAGCCCTGCTCGTCGCAGTGGCGCTCCCGGCGCTGGCGGCATGCCAGGACAAGGGCACCAGCGTCGATCCGACCACCATCAGTCTCAGCCCGACGACAGTGCAGACGTCGAAGCCGATGCTCCCGAGTTCGTCGGTGGCGTCGGCCAGTCCGCAACCTCCGACGCCGAGCAGCGGCTAATCCGCAGGTCAGCGGCTTGCAGGTTTGGTCTCACAGCTTCGGGTTAACCAATTCCCAGCGGTTTGGCAGGGGAGCCGGCCCGCAGAACTGGTCCGAGACCGATTGGGAGTGTCGAGATGACGAACATCAAAACGCTGTCCGCCGTGGTCGGCGGCAGTGCGATTGTGGCGATGGGTGCACTGGGCATCGCAATGACCGAGCAAGGTAGCGGCATGATCGTGTCCGATCCCGGCACGTTCACCTCGCCCGTGACGTCCTCGATGACGACGGGCGAGACCACCAAGGACACCGCCGTGGAGCCGACGAAGACGCCGGAGGTCGCGTCGCCGCCGGTCACCGCGACGACTCCCGAAGCGCCATAGGCCCACGGCGTACTTAGAATCAGCTTGATCGTTCGTGGTGGCCTAAGGCGCGCGCGTCGCTAGCCTCGCGGCCATGAGCGTTACCGACCAATACCTGGCCAACAACGCCGAGTACGCGAAGACGTTCAGCGGCCCGCTGCCTTTGCCGCCGAGCAAGCACGTCGCCGTGGTGGCGTGCATGGACGCCCGGTTGGATGTGTATCGGATCCTGGGTTTGGGCGACGGCGAAGCACACGTCATCCGTAATGCCGGGGGAGTGATCACCGACGACGAGATCCGCTCGCTCGCGATCAGCCAGCGGCTGCTGGGCACGAAAGAGATCATCCTGATCCATCACACCGATTGCGGGATGCTGACGTTCACCGACGACGTCTTCAAGGGTGAGATCCAGGATGAGGTCGGCATCAAGCCCGAGTGGGCTGCCGAAGCGTTCGCCGATCTCGACGACGATGTGCGCCAGTCGCTGAGGCGCATCGAGGCCAGCCCGTTCGTCACCAAGCACGAGTCGCTGCGCGGGTTCGTCTTCGACGTGGCAACCGGCAAGCTCACCGAAGTCACTCTGTAGTTCAGTCACGCGGTAGTTCTGCCTGCGCTTAATCCTTGACTTGATCCGTCATGCTCGTTAGATTCCGGGTTGGCTTTGTAATTCTGGTCAAATCTACCAACTTTACGAGGAAATCATGGCGAGTCCGGTGGTCGAACGCCCCAAGCCGGGGCAGTACGAGCTGAGCCACCTTCGGTCCCTGGAGGCCGAGGCAATTCACATCATTCGCGAGGTCGCGGCCGAGTTCGAACGGCCCGTGCTGCTGTTCTCCGGCGGTAAGGACTCGATCGTGATGCTGCACCTGGCGATCAAGGCGTTCGCGCCGGGCCGGCTGCCGTTCCCGGTGATGCACGTCGATACCGGTCACAACTTCGAGGAAGTGATCGCCACCCGCGACGATTTGGTGGAGCGGTACGGCCTGCGCCTGGTGGTGGCCAGTGTCGAGGAGGACATCGAGGCAGGCCGGGTGGTCGACAACGGGCCATCGCGCAACCCGCTGCAGACCGTCACGCTGCTGCGCGGCATTCGGGAGAACAAGTTCGACGCCGCCTTCGGCGGTGCCCGCCGCGACGAGGAGAAGGCCCGGGCCAAGGAGCGGGTGTTCAGTTTCCGCGACGAGTTCGGCCAGTGGGATCCCAAGGCGCAGCGTCCCGAGCTGTGGAACCTCTACAACGGGCGTCACCGCAAGGGCGAGCACATCCGCGTCTTCCCGTTGTCCAACTGGACCGAGTACGACATCTGGGCCTACATCGGTGCCGAGGAGATCACCCTGCCGGGCATCTACTACGCCCACCCCAGGCAGGTCTTCCAGCGTGACGGGATGCTCCTGGCCGTCCACGAGTTTTTGCAGCCCACGCCCGACGAACCGGTCTTCGAGACCTCGGTGCGGTTCCGCACGGTAGGCGACGTGACCTGCACCGGCTGCGTGGAGTCCACCGCCTCCACCGTCGAGGAAGTGATCGCCGAGACCGCGGTGTCGCGTCTCACCGAACGTGGCGCCACCCGCGCCGACGACCGTATTTCCGAAGCCGGCATGGAAGACCGCAAGCGCGAGGGGTATTTCTGATGAGCACTCTGTTGAGGATTGCCACCGCCGGCTCCGTAGATGACGGCAAGTCGACCCTGATCGGCCGCTTGCTCTACGACTCCAAAGCCGTGATGGAAGACCAGCTCGCCGCTGTCGAGCGGACGTCGCGTGAGCGTGGCAATGACTACACCGACCTCGCACTGGTCACTGATGGCCTGCGCTCCGAGCGCGAGCAAGGCATCACCATCGACGTCGCCTACCGCTATTTCGCCACGGCGAAGCGGAAATTCATCATCGCCGACACCCCTGGCCATATTCAGTACACCCGCAACATGGTTACCGGAACCTCGACCGCGCAACTGGTGATCGTGCTCGTCGACGCGCGGCACGGCCTGCTCGAGCAGTCCCGCAGGCACGCGTTCCTGGCCTCTCTGCTGGGCGTTCAACACGTCGTGCTGGCGGTCAACAAGATGGATCTCATCGATTGGGACCGTGAGCGTTTCGAATGGATCCGCGAGGAGTTCCACGCCTTCGCCGCCCGCCTCGACATCCACGATGTCACCACCATCCCGATGTCGGCGCTCAAGGGCGACAACGTGGTGACGAAGTCGGACAAGGCGCCCTGGTATGACGGTCCGCCGCTGCTGAGCCACCTTGAAGAGGTCTACATCGCCGGCGACCGCAACCTGGTCGACGTGCGCTTCCCGGTGCAGTATGTGATCCGGCCGCAGACCGTCGAGCACGCCGACCATCGCAGCTACGCGGGCACGATCGCCGGCGGTGTGATGCGCCCCGGGGACGAGATCGTCGTATTGCCGAGCGGAAAAACCAGTCGTATCACGACAATCGACGGCCCGACCGGACCTGTCGAGGAGGCGTTCCCGCCGATGGCGGTGTCGATCAGTCTTGCCGACGACATCGACATCTCCCGCGGAGACCTGCTGGCCCGCCCGCAGAACCAGCCGGTGGCCACCCGGGAATTCGACGCCACGGTCTGCTGGATGGCCGACGAGTCGTCGCTGGAGCCCGGACGCGACTACATCATCAAGCACACCACCCGCACCACGCGGGCACGCGTCGGTGCGCTGGACTATCGCCTGGACGTCAACACCCTGCACCGCGACAAGAGCGCAACGGCGTTGAAGCTCAACGAACTCGGCCGGGTCACCCTGCGCACCCAGGTGCCGCTGTTGCTCGACGAGTACTCCCGCAACGCCGCGACGGGATCGTTCATCCTGATCGATCCCGACACCAACGTGACGGTGGCCGCGGGCATGGTCCGCGACACCGCGCCGACGGCCGCTCGCAGCGCGTCGCCGAACACGGTGCGCCACCAGTCGCTGGTGGACTCCGGTGACCGGCTGACGAAGGGGCGCACCCTGTGGTTCACCGGTCTCTCCGGCTCGGGGAAGTCCTCGGTGGCGGTGCTGGTGGAGCAGAAGCTGCTCGAACATGGTTGCCCCGCTTATATTCTCGACGGTGACAATCTGCGCCACGGGCTCAACGCCGACCTCGGTTTCTCGATGGCGGATCGGGCCGAGAACCTGCGCCGGTTGGCCCACATCGCCACGCTTATGGCCGATGCCGGCCTGACGATCCTGGTACCCGCGATCAGCCCGCTGGAAGAACACCGGGAGCTGGCCCGCAAGGTGCACGCCGACCAGGGGGTGGAGTTCTACGAGATCTTCGTCGACACTCCGCTGGAAGACTGTGAGCGACGGGATCCCAAGGGGCTCTACGCCAAAGCCCGGGCCGGGGAGATCACCCACTTCACCGGAATCGACAGCCCCTATCAGCGGCCGAAGAATCCGGATCTGCGGCTGACCCCCGATCACGAGTGCGACGAGCTGGCCCAACAGGTCATCGATCTGTTGGAGGGTCAGGAGTGAGCGACCACGACCTCGCGGCCGAGCTGGCCACCCAAGCGGGCAAGCTTCTGCTCGACGTTCGCGTCGAGCTGGCCGAGGCCTCGGGTGCGGAGCGAAAAGCTGCGGGTGACAAGCGTTCTCACGACTACCTGATGGAAGCACTGGCTGCGGCACGCCCCGACGACGCGGTGCTGTCGGAAGAGGGGGCCGACGATCCGATCCGGCTGCGCAGCCAACGGGTATGGATCGTCGACCCGCTCGACGGCACGCGCGAGTTCTCCGAACTCGACCGTGACGACTGGGCGGTGCACGTGGCCCTGTGGGAGGACGGCGAGTTGATCGCGGGCGCGGTTGCGCTTCCTGCCCAGGGCGTTACGTTGGCAACCCCTGCGGTGTCGCCGCCCCCGGCGGCGCCGAGCGCTCCGCGGATCGTGGTGTCGCGGACCCGACCTCCGGCGGTGGCGCTGCAGGTGCGCGACGCGTTGCGCGGCGTGCTGGTCGAAATGGGTTCTGCCGGAGCCAAGGTCGCGGCCGTGATTCAGGGCCGCGCTGACGTGTATGTGCATGCGGGCGGCCAATACGAGTGGGATTCGGCGGCCCCGGTGGCCGTCGCCCGAGCCGCCGGGCTGCACACCTCACGTATCGACGGCTCACCGCTGCACTACAACAGGCCCGACCCACTGCTACCCGATGTCGTGGTGTGCCGGCCCGAATTGGCCGAGGCGGTGCTGGCCGCCACGCAGTAGCGTGGCGCCATGACTGAACTCAACACCCTGCGGGCGCTCGCGGGCCTTCCGCTCGATCCGCCGAGTCTGGCCACGTCGACGCTGATCCTGATCGACTGCCAGAACACGTACACCCAGGGCGTGATGGAACTCGAAGGTGTTCAGGCCGCGCTGGACGAGGCGGCGGCGCTGTTGGATCGTGCACGGACTGCGGGCATTCCGGTGATCCACATCCAGCACGACGACGGTCCCGGCTCGCTGTATGACATCAGCGGCGAGAGCGGTGCGATCGTGGCCAGGGTCGCCCCGCGCGACGGGGAACCGGTGGTGGTCAAGAACTACCCCAACTCATTCGTGCACACAGATCTCGAAGAGCGGCTCAAATCGGTCGGCGCCGAGAACCTGATCATCGGCGGATTCATGACGCATATGTGCGTGAATTCGACCGCTCGAGGCGCATTCAACCTCGGCTACGCGCCCACGGTGGTCGCGGCCGCCACAGCCACGAGGTCATTGCCAGGCGTGGACGGTGCGGCCATCCCTGCAGTATCGCTGCACTCCGCGAGTCTTGCCGCTCTCAAGGATTTGTTCGCTGTGGTCGTCACCGATTCGGACGCCATCTCAGACTGAGACCGGCTCTTGGCCCTTTCCTGAGAGATTTGGGCCACGAACCTGAGAGTCGGATCCGGCGACGTCGCGCCTCGACACGCTCGGCTCAGATACGTTTGTGCGCGTTTCTGACGAAACAGAAATTTGCTGAAGCCTGTTAAATCGGGTGTTTCTGCATGTCAAACCCGGTGATGAGCTTCGCTGTGGGGCGCCTGCATGAAATCTGACGTTCTGGTCAGAAAATATTTTCGACAAAATCGTCAATTACCGTTTTCCCTCAGGTTTTTCTCAGGTACCTTCAGCTTTGTCAGTGTTGACCCCAGCCCGGGAGGGATTGAAATGCAAATCTCCATACGCTCACAGCTCATTGCGGGGACCGCTGCCGTTGTCGGCGCCAGCGCGATTGCAATGACGCCAGTAACGCAGGCCAATCTCGCTCTGCCCGACCTTCAGATGCCATCGGTTAGCCAGGTGGCCCTGGCCGGGTTCGACAGCCCGCTATCGGAACTCCTCGGCACGTTCAGCTCCCTCAATCAGTGGGTGCTGAGCGCCGATAACACGACTGCTGGCTATACCGACCTCGGCGGCTTGGTCACCGCCGGCGGCGTCGCCATCGCGAAGGGCGGCTACCAGTTCAACGCGGTCGGTCTGCTTCCGCAGATCATCAACGACCACCTGCCGATCATCAGCCAGCTCGGATACAACGGGGCGGCATCCCTCGGGAGCGCCGCCAACGCCGCGACAACGATCGGGTTGATCGCCAGCGAAGGCCTGTGGAACCTGCCCGGCGCATTCGTGACGGCCACTCAGCAGGCGCTCACAGGTGACATTCCCGGCGCCATCGCGACGTTGCAGTCCGCGATCGTGGGACCGTTCGTGGCCGCCGGCCAGGTCGCCCTCGCCAGCGCGAACTACATGCTGGACAACGCGGTCGCGCGGGGTACCGCCCTGCTCGGTGCTGTTCCGGAGCTGGTCAACCTGGTCGTTCAGAGTTCCATCGGGCAAGCTCAGGTGCTTGCCGGCACGTTCAGCGCCGTCGTGCAGAACGTGATCACCGGCATCACGAACGGCAATGCCGAGGAGGCGTGGAACGCCGCGGTGGACGGCTTCTTCGGACCGCGGGGAATCCCGGGCGCGATCCTCAACCTGACGGTCGGCGCCGGTGTGCAAACGGATGCGGCCACGGTGGTGCCGAGCGTCCGCGGCGTGATCCAAGCGGCCGTCCACGGTATCGCCGACGCGCTGTCGCAGACCGGATCGGCGCCGCCGGTTCCGCCGCCGGCCGCCGCCGCGAAGACCGCATCCCCGTCGGCGTCGGCACTGCGTGTCGCCGCCGTGGAGGAGTCGTCGCCCGCTGCTGACAGCGGTTCCGGCAACGTCAAGTCGGGTAGCGGCAGCGACGCTTCCGCCTCCGATCACTCCAACAACAGCAACGCGAAGAGTTCCAGTGCGGGCAAGTCCGGTGCCAAGAAGGGCGTTGCCGGTTCGAAGCGGCCCGCCAAGGCCTCGGCCAGCAAGTCCGCGGGGTAATCTGCGGGATCGTCGGAGTGCCCCTCCTTTTCAAGATCGTCGAAAAGGAGGGGCACTCTGTTTTCCCCTTCGTCAAATTAAGTGAATTACTCGAATAGCAATTGGGTCTTTCTCTCTAAGTTTCCTCTCAGGTATTCTTAAGGCCGCAATTGGCCTGAGTGCCGGGAGGTGAGCACGCGGTGCGGCGCGGCATTGGTGCGATTTTCACGACTGGAGTAGCCCTCGTGGGCGCGACGGTTGTCGTTGCGAACCCGGTGTCGGCACCCCAGTCCGACGTACGGGTTCCCCCGGTGAAGCTGTCGGCCGACAGCACGGCATCGACCACCGCTCTCGACCGGGCTCTGCTCGAGACCCTGACGCGAGACGCCAGTGGCACGAGCCCGGCGGACCCGCTGAAAAGAGTTGTCGCCGGCGTCGTCACCAATGTCACGATGCTCAGCGGCCGGGCGGTGGACGAAGCCTTCTGGAGCGACGTGCCCGGGACACCGACCCCGATGCGCGCCCCGTCCCCGCAGTTGCCGGTGCCGCCCAAAGCGGTCGCCGATCTGCTCAGCGGTAAGCCGGCCACCGTTCCGTCAGCCAGTGCGTCCCCTGCGGTCATCGAGGATCGCGCCCTGCAGCATGCCGTGACATCGGTCGCCGACTACGTCGGCTATGTCAGCGTTCAGGTCGTCGAGGCCACCGTCGCGGCTGCTCGGATCGCGGTGGCCAAACCGCGGCTGATCGCGGACACGCTGGCTGCGCTCACCGACGGTGACGTCGACGCCGCCATCACCACCGCCCTTCGGGTCGTCGCGGTGCCGGTCGGGCCGCCGTCGAAGATCGTGAAGGCGATCCGTACCGAGGTCCGTCAGCGGCTGACCGAACTGACGGACATCTTGCGGCGGCCCGCGCCATCCCGGCCGAAAGTGACCCCGACGGTGACCCTCTCGGCAGTCGCCGACAGCGTGGCATCGCTGCGCCGCACGCTGGGCCACCGCCGCGGCCTGACCGTCACCGCCAAACCCGGTGCATCCTCGAAGCCGGGAAGTTCCACCGAGTCGGAGACAGCGACCAAGCCCGAGACATCGGCCGAGGGCACCGACGCCGGCACCGTCACCGGTCCCGACACCAAGCCGACGGCCTCCAACGGCGCGACGGATTTGAGCGACGGCAACAAGGCGGTACCGCGCACCAAGGCTTCGCAATCCCCGGTCCAGCAGCGGGTCGACAACTCGGTCACCCAGGTCCGTACCTCGCTGGACCGGTTCGCCGAGACCCTCCGTAAGGCGCTCACGCCCCATCGGGCGCCGCAGCGCACCGGCGCCACACCCGCACCGGCATCAGACGCCTCGTGAGCCTGCTGCCGACCAGGCAGTGGCACAATTCGCGGAATGCGGATGTCAGCGAAGGCGGAATACGCCGTCCGCGCCATGATCCAGCTCGCCTCAGTCGACTCGGGTGTGCTGGTCAAGACCGAGGACCTGGCCAAGGCCCAGGGCATCCCCGCGCAATTCCTGGTCGACATCCTGTCCGGTCTGCGCACCGACCGGCTGGTGCGCAGCCACCGCGGCCGCGACGGTGGTTATGAGCTGGGCCGACCGGCTGCCGACATCAGCATCGCCGACGTGTTGCGCTGCATCGACGGGCCGTTGGCAAGCGTGCGCGACATCGGCTTGGGCGACCTGCCCTACAGCGGGCCCACCGCTGCGCTGACCGATGTGTGGCGGGCGCTGCGCGCCAGCATGCGCTCAGTGCTGGAGGAGACCAGCGTGGCCGATGTCGCCAACGGGCAACTGCCCGCCCACGTCGCCGATCTGGCGCAGGACTACCTGCGGCAGGAGAACCGGCGCGGGCACAACGGTTAGCCCGTGCCCGAGCCGTACGGCCGGGTGATGATCTCCAGGTAGTGGCCCGCCGGGTCGCGGAAATAGACGCCGCGGCCGCCGTCGTTGTGGTTGATCTCGCCGGGGCGAGTGGCGCGGGGATCGGCCCAGTGCGGCAGCTTTCGATCGGAGATCTTGCGGTAGATCGCGTCGAAATCGTCTTCGGACACCAGGAAGGCGTAGTGCTGCGGGTGGATTGGTTCATCGGCAGGCACGTCGGCGAAGTCCAGGCTCAGCCCATGCTCGAGGGTGACGACGAGGAAATGTCCGAACGGCATCGCATCCGGTAGCCCGAACAGCTCGGTCAGGAAGTGGGCGGACCGCTGCTTGTCATGCGCGGCGACGATGGTGTGGTTCAGTTCGATTGCCATTACCCTTGCCAGTCAAGCACTTTGGGCCATCCCGTGCAATGATCGGCGACTTACCTGGTGGCGGCCTTCGGATGCCGTACCGTCTGTTGCTTATGGCAACACCGCAGACCCGGGTCGAAGTCCTGGGCAACATCGGACCCAACTGGTTCGCATCGGTGATGGGTACCGGAATCGTTGCGACCGCGGGTGCGACGCTGCCGATACAGCTCCCCGGACTGCGCGGGTTCGCCGAGGTGGTCTGGGTGATCGCCGCGGCGCTGCTCGTCGTGCTGATCGCGATCGTCGGCCTGCATTGGCTGCGCCATCCCACAGTCGCGCGCACCCATGCCCGCAATCCGCAGATGGCGCACTTCTACGGTGCGGCACCGATGGCGCTACTGACCGTCGGCAGCGGTGCGGTGCTGATCGGCCGAGATCTGATCGGCGAGCGGCTCGCCGTCGACCTGGACTGGGTGCTGTGGACAGCCGGCACGGTGGGCGGGCTGTTCACCGCGGTGAGCATCCCGTTCCTGATGTTCACCCAGCACAACGTCGAACCCGACGCCGCGTTCGGCGGCTGGCTGATGCCGATTGTGCCGCCGATGGTCTCGGCGGCCGCCGGTGCGTTGCTCATTCCCCACATGGCGCCGGGCACCGGTCGCACCACCATGCTGTACGGCTGCTACGCGATGTTCGGACTGTCCCTGGTCGCCGCGTTCATCATCATCACGCTGATCTGGAGCCGCCTGGCTCTCTACGGAACGTCGGGAACCGCGCGGGTTCCGACGCTGTGGATCGTGCTCGGTCCACTCGGTCAATCCATCACCGCCGCAGGGCTTCTCGGCCACGTCGCGGCAACGGCCGTCGAGCCCGAGCTGGCTGAGGACCTGAATGCGTTCGCCGTGATCTTCGGAGTTCCGGTGTGGGGCTTCGCGATGCTCTGGATCGCGCTCGCGGCCTCACTGACGATCCGCACCCTGCGCCGCGGCATGCCGTTCGCCCTGACCTGGTGGAGCCTCACCTTCCCGGTGGGCACCTTCGTCACCGGCACCGCCCAGCTGGCGGTGCACACCAACCTGCCCGCGTTCAAGGTTGCGGCGGTGATCGCCTACGCCGGGTTGCTGAGCACCTGGCTGCTGGTTGCGGTGCGTACCGCGCGGGGCAGCCTGCGCGGCAATCTGCTCAACCCGCCGCCGAGCGCGGGGCCGATCCGCGCCCAGAAGGACCCCGCGCGCTAATCACCTTGCGCCCAAACCGACGTTTCGCCGCGAAAGTTCGAGTAACACGCGGCAAAACGTCGATCTCGGCGGTGCTTCAGCCGCCTAGTCGCGCGGGTCGAGCGGGTTGACCCGGTTGACGATCAGCGGATCGGCCTTGGTGAACGGGAAATTGGGCAGGTCGTCGATGTGGACGTTGAACGTCGCAGCGAGTACTTCACGCGAGTACGCGCTCGCCGACGCCCGATATCCGATATCGCCGGGGGTGGGCTGGTCGAAGAAGATCGCGAAATGCAGATCGGGAGCATCGACCACCTCGATGTGGTGGGGGTATGCGCGAGGGATGAAATACATGTCACCCTGCTCCAGATACCAGGTGTCCAACGTTCCGTCGGGGTCCATGACGGTCATCCGCGAACTTCCCGACGCGACGTAGCCCATCTCCGCGGTGATCGGATGCCAATGCGGTTCGCGCATGCCGTCCTCACGGATCCGAAGTGAGTACATCGACATGTCCTTGAGGGCGGGCCAGAACTGGACCCGGGCCAGGCGTGCCGATCCGACTGCACTGCCGACTGGCGGGCTCTGCGCTTCGACCCCGAATTTGTGCGGATCGTTGAAGTGGGCGGTGCTCGGAACCGACGGATCCCCAACGCGTGCAGCGAGCTTCCGGTCGGTGGTGTCGCGGCGGATCTTCGCGAAGTCGGAGGCCGGCAGGTCGTAGGTGTTACCCAACACCGCGTCGGTCATTGCGCCGAACGCGGCTCCGAGGCCGAAGTCCTCGGGCCGCTCGTGCCGGAACGCAAGGATGAACTCGGCAGGTTCCTCGCCGATGTTCTCGATGTGATGCAACGAACCTGAATCGACATGGAACATCTCGCCAGGACCGATCGTGAACGACGAGAACTGGCTGCCGCTGTCGAGGATCGAGACCAGACAGTTTCCGGTGACGCAGTAGGCCAATTCGTTGGCGTTCGCGTGCCAGTGCGGCGTACGCATCGCACCCGGATTGATCACCAGGCGCTTGATCGAGAGGCCGGACAGGATGGGCAGGTTGTCGGCGGTGACGCGTCGGATCGAACCGAGATCCGATTCTTCGACGATCTCACCGTCGAGCAACGACACCGAATGTTCGCTGCGCTCAAGTCTTGACATCTCTGACTGCACCTCTCATTGGACAAACGTGACGACGTGGCAAGCTCACTGTTCAAGGGCGTTCGGCGGGGCGCTACTTGCGGGCGGTCAGCTCCAGGGCGATGTTGTCGGGGTCGCGGAACTCGAGGATGTAGGCAATGCCGATGTCCTTGATCGGCTCGTGCCCGATGCCGAGGGAATCAAGGTGGGCGGCGGCCTGCTCGAGGGCGTCCAGGCTGGGCAGGGCGAATGCCAGGTGGTCGAGGCCGACCCGGTCCTCGTCGAAGGCGCCGGTGCCGGTGGGCCGCAACCCGATCAGGTTGTCGCCGATGTTGTAGATGACGCCGCCGAACAGGAATGAAAGCTGCTCGCGGGTCGCGGCATCGGCGTTCGCCGGCAATTCGGCGTAGACCGGCCAGCCGAACACGCTGTCGTAGAACCGGCGCGAGGCGTCGATGTCGGTGACGGTCAGCCGCACGTGGGCGACGGCGGAAGTGGGGATCGGCATGTGCTCCATCCTGTCAGTAGGCCGGATGTATGTCAGTAGCTCGGATCGGCGCGGGCGGCCGCCCGCGCCGTGCCAGAATCGCGAGCGTGCAGATTGGCATGACATTGCCGGTGATGGAACCGGACGTTGACGCAGACATCCTCAAGCGCTGGGCGCAAACGATCGACGAGGGGCCGTTCTCCTCGCTGTGTTGGGGGGAGCGGATCGCGTTCGGCAACCCCGATTCCCTGACGCTGTTGGGGGCCCTGGCCGGGTGGACCGAGCGGGTGCCGCTGGTGGCGACTGTCGTCGTACCCCAGCTGCATGATCCGGTGATGCTGGCCAAGGGCCTCGCGACCGGGGACCTGCTGTGCGGCGGGCGTTTGACCGTCGGTCTGGGCGTCGGGGGCCGGCACGAGGACTATCGCGCCGTCGGCGCCGATCCGAAGACCCAGACCATGCGGGACATGGCCGAGCGGGTGGCGATCATGCAGCGGGTGTGGGCGGGGGAGAAGATCACGGAGTCGGTGCTGCCCGTCGGGCCCCGGCCCGCCCGCGAGGGCGGCCCACGGCTGCTGGTCGGCACCACGGGGCCCAAGACTGTGCGTAGTGCCGCGCCGTGGGCGGAGGGCCTGGCCGGCATCTCGATGGACCTCGACCTCGACAAGGAGAACGCGCTGTTCGACGTCGCCCGCGACGCATGGGCCGCCGCGGCCAAGCCCAAACCCCATCTGGCGACGTCGTTTTGGTTCGCGCTCGGCGAGGGCGACGCGCCCCGCCAGCAGGTCATCGATCATCTGCGTCACTACATGAACTGGATCCCGCGAGAGATCGTCGACGTGATCGCGCCGACCTCCGGCTGGGCCGGTACCGAGGAGGAGCTCGTCGCGGTGCTGCGCGGGTTCGCCGAGATCGGGACCGACGAGGTGCACCTCATCCCGACCAGCAGCGACATCGACCAGGTGCGCCGGGTCGCCGAACTTGTCGATGAGGTTTCCGCCCACACGGGAGTGTCGGCGTAGAACTGCGAGAGGATCACCGATGACCCAGCCGTACGGCAACTACCAGATCGAGATCTACTTCCAGGGCCTGACCGGTACGGTGCCCAGCCTGCCCATGTCATTCGACGAGTTGGAAGCCCGTGCCGCCCAAGCTCTTCCGCCGTCGATATGGTCCTACGTCGCCGGTGGCGCCGGTGACGAGCGCACCCAACGGGTCAATGTCAGCGCCTTCGAACAGTGGGGCCTGATACCGCGCATGCTGGTCGGCGCCACCGAGCGCGATCTGTCGGTCGAGCTGTGGGGACGGCGCTGGCCCGCCCCGGTGTTCATGGCGCCGATCGGGGTGATCGGGCTGTGCACCCAAGACCACCACGGCGACCTCGCTGCCGCGCGGGCTGCCGCCCGCACCGGGGTTCCGATGTGCGTGTCCACGCTGACGATGGATCCGCTGGAGGACGTCGCCGCCGAATTCGGCGACACGCCAGGGCTTTTCCAGCTGTATACCCCGACCGATCGCGAGATGGCGGAGAGCTTCGTGCGCCGCGCCGAAACTGCCGGCTACACCGGAATCGTGGTCACGCTGGACACCTGGGTGCCCGGCTGGCGGCCGCGCGACCTTTCCACCGCCAACTTCCCACAGCTGCGTGGCATGTGCCTGTCCAACTACATCACCGATCCGGTGTTCCGCGCCAAGGTCGACGCCGACATCGACGCCGACCCGCGCAACGCCGTGCTGTCCTGGGTCAGCAACTTCGGAAACTCGCTGACATGGGACGACTTGACCTGGCTGCGATCGTTGACGTCACTGCCGCTGATCCTCAAGGGCATCTGCCATCCCGACGACGCCCGGCGCGCGATAGATGCCGGTGTCGACGGCATCTACTGTTCCAATCACGGCGGCCGGCAAGCCAACGGCGGTGTGCCGGCCATCGACTGCCTTCCCGACGTCGTGGCGGCGGCCGGTGACGTGCCGGTGCTTTTCGACTCCGGGATCCGTTCGGGCGCCGACATCGTCAAGGCCCTGGCGTTGGGCGCCAAGGCTGTTGGCATCGGTCGTCCCTACGCCTACGGTGCGGCGCTGGCCGGCACCGACGGGATCGTGCACGTGCTGCGCTCACTGCTGGCCGAGACCGATCTGATCATGGCCATCGACGGCTACCCGACGCTGGGGGACCTGACCCCCGACGCGCTGCGGGCCGTGCGACAGTAATCCCATGCCGCAACCGTCGACCAGGGTTAGCCGCCTACCGGAGAAGCAGAACATCGAACGTTCGCGACTCGACGAGCTTCTCGATGCCACTCCGCTGGCGACCGTCGCGTTGATCCGCGACGGACACCCGACGATATTCCCGATAGGCTTTGCCCGGATCGGCGATGAACTGGTGATCCACGGATCGACGGGCTCACCCTGGCTGCGTCAGCTCGCCGACGGCGCGACCGCCGCAGTCTCGATCACCGCCCTCGATGGAGTCCTGGTGGCGCGCAGTGGCTTTGAATCGTCCTTCCAATTCCGCAGCGCCACGCTGTTCGGAACATTCGACACGATCGAGGAATCCGACAAGGTCCGCTACCTCGAGACGCTGACCGACACCTTTATCCCGGGCCGGGTGGCGGAGCTTCGCGCGAGTTCACGCAAGGAGCTGGCCGCGACCATGGTGCTGCGAATGGAGATCAGCGGTGACAACTGGTCACTGAAGATCGGCGATGGCTGGCCCGAGGACGGCGAGGACGACGTGGCCGCCGGAGCATGGGCGGGCGTGGTCCCGCTGACATGCGTCTACGGCGAGCCGCGCCGTGCGCCGGACTGCGACAGCGCAACGCCGGTGCCGCCGTCGGTCAGGGCGATGTCTGGTGAGCTGTCGAATCGGCGGGGGCGGCAGTTTCGTCAGTAAATGGTTTCGGGCGGAGGATCAGGCTGAAAACCAGTGCCACAACACCGATTCCGACCGCGATCCAAAACGCATGCTGGAAGGTGGAATCCGTACCTGAGCCGACGATCGGCCCGGCCCAGGCGAACCCCAGTGTGAAGCCCATGCCGTAGCTGGCATTGGCGATGCCGGGCAGCGCCCCGGGTGCCTCGTCGGATGCCTGTAGCACGCCCAGTGAGCTCAGCGGCGTGAGTATCACTGCGGTGCAGGTGAATCCGAAGATCACCATGAGGGCGGCGACTACATACTTGTGGTCGGCGAAAACCGCCGTCAGCGCGACCACGACGATCGTGGCCACGACCCCGGCCCGCAGGACGGTGACGAATCCGATGCGAACCGCCAATCGTCCGATGAACGGTGCGCTGATGACCTGCACGACCGCACCGGGGGTCAGGAACAGTAACGCGGTCGTCGTCGCGTTGAGGCCGAAGCCGGAGTCCGGGTCTTCGGCCATCGCGGGCACGATGAAGCCGAGCACCACCATGAACGACCCCATCACAAGAATGGTGACGACGAGCAGCGGCCACGCCTCGCGGGAACGCATGTGTTTGAGCGCGATGAGTGGATGTTCCACCCGTCTGTCGACCACGACCAAGGCGAGGAATCCCACAACGGCCGCCGTCAGCCAGATCAGTGCGGGCGCCGACACCCACCCCTGGTGCCCGCCGTTGGACAAGAACATGGTGATCCCGCCGACGGTCAGGCCGATGAAAACGGCACCGACCCAGTCCATCCGGCTCTCCGCGCCCGCACCGTCGTCAGCCGGAACCCATTTCCAGACGAAGACGACGGCGATCAGGCCGACAACGAGGATCAGGGCGAATATCGAACGGTAGCCGAATGCGTCGGTCATGATGCCGGCCAGGAATGCGTCGCCGCCGGCCACCCCGCCGTTGATGGACGCCATCACCCCGCAGCACACGCCAAATGTCGCGCCGGACAAGCGTGCTCGAAGAATCAGGAAGGCAAGACCGTACGTGATGTTGGACGTGCCTTGCAGGAACCTGCCGACCACCACGATGGGGAGCGAGGTGCTCAGGCACAACACGGTGCCGATGCACATCACGATCACGATGCCGATCAAGACGCGCTTGCGTCCGATGTAGTCACTCCAGCGGATCAGCACGACGTTGGCGAGCGCCCCCGCCAGATAGAACGGCGTCGACATCGCGACGAACGCACCGGGGCCCAAGGTGTCGTTGATGTCGCGGACGGCCGGCGCCAGCATGGTGGCGTTCAGCGAGAACGACATCAGCGAGAAGACCAGCGCCGCCACCAACAGGACGATCTGCCTGCGAGACAGGGAATCGGTCTCGGCGGAAATGGATGGCTGGCTCACGATGGATGCATCGTAGGTGACGACGTCCGGGCGCGCCGCTGTTCAGCTGGGGTTTTTAGGCCCCAGCAGATTGCGCCAGAATTTCCGGAACCACTCGGGAAAAGCGACGTCCTCGCCCGGGTGTTGCGGCCGCGGCGGTGTCGCCGGCTGGTCGGGCCGATCGGGCTGGGGCGGGATGGGTTCGGTCACGGTGTAGCCCACCGTATCGGAACGGATCTACGCGGACAGCTCATCGGTGGGCTGCGCGGTGATGGCAGCCAACCACTCGGCGCTGACGGTCAGATCGTCGAGCTGGCGGTCGATTCCTTCCACCCGATGGGACAACTCGCGCAGCTGGCGCGCCAGTCCGGCCCGCTCTCTGACCAGCTTGGCCCGTAACCGCTCGACCATCACCAACAGCGACTGAGCCTCCGAGCTCGTGGGTGTTTCGGCGGTCGCGGTCATCGGCGTCTCCTCGGGAGAAAGGAGATATTCCTATACCCCCAGCTCGTGGTCGCTGAACATCGAAATTCGGCGAATCAGGCGGCACTGTCGCTGGTCGCGGCACGGCGGGCGGCGACCAGATGCAAGAGCAGGCCGACCGCGAGCAGGATCGCGCCGAAGAGCCAGACCTTCGCACTCTGCTGGGTGAGCAACAGCAGGCAGGACGCCACGCCCAGCACCGGCACCGGCGTCCACACCCGGAAATGCGAGTGGTTCACGGTGTCGCGGCGCAACACCAGGACGGCGACGTTGGTCGAGATGAAGACGAACAACAGCAGCAGCACAACGGTTTCGGCCAACGTCGACAGCTCGCCGATCGAGGTCAACGCCATCGCCGCGACGGTGGTGGCGACGATCGCCGCCCACGGTGTGCGTCGATTGGGCAGCACTGCGCCCAGTGCACGAGGCAGCAGGCGGTGCTCGGCCATGCCGAAGGTCAGCCGACTCGCCATGATCATCGTGAGCAGCGCACCGTTGGCGACCGCGACGAGCGCGATCAGACTGAACACCTTGTCGGGGATGCCGACGCCCGACGCGGCGACCACCGACAGCAGGGGGCCCGACGATGTCGACAATTCCTCCGACGGCAGGGCGATGGCGCTGGCGAGCCCGACCAGCGTGTACACCACACCCGCCGTGAGCAGCGCCCCGAACAGTGCCCGCGGGTAGACCCGGCTCGGATCACGAATCTCCTCGGCCACGTTGGCCGACGTCTCGAACCCGACGAACGAGTAGTACGCCACAATCGCCGCGCCAAGGATCGCCAGCGCCGGCGACGAGTCCGGCGGGAAGGCGGTCACCCGCGAGACGTCCCCGCCGCCGCGGCTCATCAGGACGGCGACCGCGACCACCACGATGATCAATCCGCTGAGCTCGACGACCGTCATCACGGTGTTGCTCTTGACCGACTCGCTGATACCGCGGGCATTGAGGCAGGCCACCAGCAGCAGGAAGACGAGCGCGGCCGGCACCGCGGGCACGTCGATGAACGTCTTGAGGTAGTCACCGGCGAATGCCAGGGCCAGGCCGGCCGCACTGGTCACGCCCGCCGCGAGCATGCTGAACCCGACGAGGAAAGAGATGGCCGGGCGGTGGAAGGCGCGCTCGGCGAAGACCGCCGCCCCGCCGGCCCGCGGATACTTGGTCACCAGCTCGGCGTAGGAGCCGGCGGTGCACAACGCGAGCAGCATCGCGATCAGCAGCGGTGCCCACAACACCCCGCCGACTTTCTGGGACAGCACACCCATCAACGCGTAGACGCCCGCCCCGAGCACGTCGCCGAGGATGAACAGATAGAGCAGCGGCCCGGTGATCTTGCGTTTCAGCTTGGTGTCTGTGTCGGTGTCGTGCGCCAGCGCGTCGGCAGTCATGGCGTGGGGGATAGCCGCTCGTGGGCAAAAAACACCGACGAACTAGGCGAGGACGCGGTCGGCTTCCCGCAGGCCGCTCAGGTAGGCGCCGTGGACCGTGCCGAACCACTCGGGATCGGTGGCTTCGCCGGCGAACATCAGCCGCCCGCCGACGGGCTCACCGAGAGCGTGCATGTCGTCCGGGCTGGACCCGACGGCGATGAAACTGTACGAGCCGCGTGCATATCGATCGGTTCCCCACTTCGTCACGATGGACCCGGCGGGGTTGGGAGCGTCGATCGCGGTGATCAGTTCCTTCACCGCATCGGAGTCCGACATCGACTCCCGCGACCAGGCGGCCTGCCCGCCGCGCAACCCCACCAGCAATGGTTTGCCGGCGAAGACGAGTCCGTTGACCAGATCGGTGACGGGCTGGTTGTCGCCCACAAGGCCGATCATCGGTGTGGATTCCGGCCAGAACGGCGCGTCGAAAGCCACGACCACCTTGTTCAACAAGCCGAATCCGAGGCGCTTGATGGCGCCCAGCTTGGCGTCGGGCAGCGGCGGGTCGAAGGCGATGGCTCCGGCCTTGAGGACTCCGAGCGGAACGGTGACGATCACCCGGTCCGCGGTGACGGTGCCCTGTGCGGTGTCGATGCGGACCTGATCACCACCGTGCGCAATGCGGGTGACCTCAGTGCCCAGACGGATGTCGAGGCCCTTCGCGAGGTACTGGGACAACTGGGTGTAGCCGCCGGGGAGGATGACGTCGGGCCCCGCGAACTGCCCTTCGCTGCCGAGCCAGCGCAGAGACATCTGAGCCGGGTCGGCCGCGTACTCGCCCGCGATGCGGGAGGTGACGTTCCAGGCGACCAATGGATCGTCGAGGTTGGCGATACCGATCAGTCCGTCGGCCACCGACTCCGTGGCCGAGGCGTCACCGCTGCGGTCGTCGAGTTCGCGGGCGATCCGGTGCCAGTCCTCGGCCGACGCCGCGGCCGCCTCCTTGCCGACGAGCCGGTGATCCTCGAGCAGGACGAAGTCCTCGAAATCGGTCGGCACCGTTGTGGCCCCGACATCCCGGGCTAGCTTGGTGAGGGGGTTGCTCTCGGTGCCGTGTATCCACGACGCGCCGATGTCGATCGGCACCCCGAGCGAGGTGTCGGTCCGCGTGCGGCCGCCGATCCGATCCCGGGCTTCGAGCACCGTCACTCGCAGACCGGCGTCGGTCAGCTTGCGGGCCGCAGCCAGTCCGGAGAATCCGGCGCCGATGACCACGATGTGATCGCGGTCCTTCTCATTCGCGTCGCCGCACGCCGGCAACAGTGGTGTGGCGGCGAGCGCGCCGAAGCCCAACAGGAACCCGCGGCGCCCGACCCCACGCATGGCGGTGACGCTAGACGCTCACCCTGGCGGTCACGCCGGATTGGCCGATGTCGCCCAGCGGGTCGGCAGCTGGTTTCCGCCGACCTTTGCTATGCACGAAACGTGCAACCCACCACGTCGCCCGAACCGCTGAACCCCAAGCCCGTGCCGACTGCCGTATCGCTGTGCCGACGGCTGGTCGGTAATCCGGTCTTCGAAACCCTGATCGTGATCGTGATCCTGATCAACGCGGCGATGCTGGGGGCGGAGACCTTCCCCACGGTGTCGGACGGACTCGACCACGCCTTCGATGTGGGCTACAACGTCATCCTCGCGATCTATGTCGTCGAGTTGCTCATCCGGCTCACCGCGGCGGGGTGGGACGTCCGCGAGTTCACGAAAAACCGGTGGAACGTCTTCGACTTCATCGTGATCGCGGCGTCCTTCGTGCCGGGCCTGCGGACGACGGCGATGCTGCTGCGGCTCGTGCGGCTGGCACGGATCGTGCGCATCATCCGGTTCCTGCCCGACCTGCACGTGGTCATCGGCGCGATCGCGCGAAGCATCCCGGGGGTGGCGTCACTTGCGGCGGCCACCGCCCTGCTCATCTACATCTACGGGATGCTCGGCTGGGTGTTCTTCGGCAATTACGCTCCCGAGCACTTCGGGAACGTCGGCCGCGGGATGATGACGATGTACGTGATGCTGACGCTGGAGAACCTGCCCGAGAACGTGGACATGGGACTGAAGGTGTCGCCGTGGTCGGTGCTGTTCTTCATCAGCTACACGGTCATCCTCAGCTTCCTGGTGTTCAACCTGTTCATCGGCATCGTGCTGAACTCGATGGAGGAAGCGCGGGCGGCCGACCGCCGGAAGCACGAGAGCGATGACCTGCTCGAGCGGTTGCGCATGGCGCGTCAGGCGCTCGAGGACGCCGAGCGGGAACTGCAGCGGACGCACCGGGACGACCGGAAATCGGGCTTGTGAGCCCGTCACAGTCTGTGAGTTGAGGCGTTTTCCGCACCGCGCAAGAGCACCGTGATTAACTGGCGGCTTCTCAAGATGTGGCAGTTGTGGCAAATGGAAGGGCACTCGTCCATGAACTCAGCGCGGTGCTTACGACGAGTCGTCGTTGTTGGAAGTCTGATCGCACTATCTCCGCTCGCTCCGTCGGCGCCGGCTTCGGCGGATCCGATCATGGATGCGCTGGCTAACACGTCGTGCAGCTACACGCAGGTGACGGCCGCCTTGAATGCGGAGGCGCCGGCGCTGGGTAAACAGCTCAACGGGCGGCCCGATATGCAGGCGAATATTCAGCAGTTCCTCGCCATGTCGACCGACCAGCGTCAGCAGGCACTGGCGCAGCAGCAAGCAGGGAACCCACAGTTGAATGCGCTCATCTTCGCGCAGATCGGCCCACAGATTACGCAGGTCGCGAACACCTGCATGAATTACTGACTCCGCGTTTGGCCGGTTTCCGGGCCGGCTGTGACCGTTGCGCCGGGGAGCCCAACCTCACACCGTAAACCTGGTTATGGCATTTGCGCGTCGTCATGACGGGCCCGATCAGGACGGTCTTCATTCCTGAGAATCCGCTCACCACCCGTTTTGCTGCACTCTCGACAACGGAATTCGTAGAACTGGTGATAAAAGCACCAGCGACATGTCATTTCGGCAACGGTGTCGGCGAGCGGCGGCGTAGGGTCGTCTCAGAGTTACCGCCGGGTAGGCCGCCGGTCGTATGAACGTGTTCTAAAACCAAGATTTGTCGCGCGCGTAAAGCTAGAGTCGCACCTCATGCAGGCGACGTTGGCTAACTCTCATCCGACCAATGGCGCCTCTCCGGCGTTGCTCGATGGGTCGGATGTCGCCGAGGCGCTCGCCGCAATCCGCAGGCCGGTCGCAGTCGTGGCGTCGGCGCACGGGCCCCGCACCGTGGTTCTCGACGGTGCCGGAGTGCTGACGCCGGAGCTCATGCGCCACGACATCCTCGCGGTCTTGCCGCCGATCTATCCCGAATGGCTCGGCGACCGTAGTTTCACCGCGACGCACGGTGTGCGGTTTCCCTATGTCGTCGGCGAGATGGCCCGCGGTATCGCGACACCCCAGATGACCGTCGAGGGTGTGCGCGCCGGGGTGATGGCGTTCTACGGAAGCGCCGGGCTGGACTTGGCCACCGTGGAAGCGGGCCTGCGTGAGATTCAGGCCGCGCTGGGTCCGAACGCCAGCGGGTGGGGCGCGAACCTGATCCACAACGTCCAGAGCGACGGCGTCGAACTTGCCACAGTGGATCTGTTCCATCGACTCGGTGTCCGTTACGTGTCGGCGTCGGCGTTCATGCGTCTGACGCCCGCTGTCGTGCTCTATGCGGCGAAGGGTCTGCACCGCGACGCACACGGACAGATCGTGCGGTCCGGGCACATCTTCGCCAAGGTGTCCCGCGACGAGGTCGCCCGGCAGTTCCTCTCGCCCGCCCCGGAATCGATGTTGAACGCACTGGTCGCCGAGGGCCGGCTCACCGCGGAAGAGGCCGCGCTGGCCGCTGGCATCCCGATCGCGGAAGACATCACCGCCGAAGCGGATTCGGGTGGCCACACCGACAACCGCGCGCTGACGGTCCTTCTCCCGCGGCTGATCAGCCTGCGCGACGAGATCGCGGCCACCTATCACTATCCGGTCCTGCCGCGCGTCGGTGCCGCGGGCGGATTGGGAACGCCTGCCGCGGTCGCCGCCGCCTTCGCCGCCGGAGCCGCGTACGTTCTGACCGGTTCGGTCAACCAGTCCGCGGTGGAAAGTGGTCTCTCGCCGGACGCACGAGCGCTGCTGGCGATGGCCGAATCGACCGATGTGGCGATGGCACCGGCCGCGGACATGTTCGAGATGGGCGTGACGGTCCAGGTCCTCAAGCGCGGCACCATGTTCGCCCAGCGCGGCCACCGGCTGGCCGACTTCTACCGTCGCTACTCCTCCCTCGAGGAGGCCCCGGCCGAGGAACTCGCGAATCTGGAAAAGACGGTCCTCGGGCGCAGCGTCGCCGACATCTGGGCCGACACCGAGGCGTTCTTCGCCAACAGTGACCCGCGGCAGGTCGAACGTGCGGCGGTGGATCCGAAACATCGGATGGCGCTGGTGTTTCGGTGGTACCTCTTTACGGGTTCGCAGTGGGCGCGCGATGGCAACACCGCCCGCCGCGGCGATTACCAGATCTGGTGTGGGCCCGCGATGGGGGCCTTCAACCAATGGGTTCGGGGGAGTTTCCTCGAACCAGTGGAAGCGCGGACTGTTCGCCAGATCGCGCTCAACCTGCTCGAGGGAGCTGCGACTGTGACCCGTGCCGGCCAGTTACGTGCAGCGGGCGTCGCAATGCCCGCTGCCTCCTTTGATTTCCGTCCACGTCCTCTCGGATAAGGGTTACCTTGACTGACAACACGCACCAGCCCACTGCAACTCCTATCGCGGTGGTCGCCATGTCGGCGATCTACCCGGGTGAGTCTGGGCTCGACGGCTTCTGGCGCACCATCACCACGGGCCGCGACGCGATCGGCGATGTTCCTCCGTCGCACTGGCTGATCGAGGACTACTTCGACGCCGACCCGAAGACGCCGGACCGGACCTACTGCAAGCGGGGTGGCTTCATCGACCCCGTGGACTTCGACCCGGTGAAGTTCGGGTTGCCGCCCAACGCATTACCGTCGACGGACACCGGACAGATCCTCGCCCTGGTGGCGGCACGGCAGCTGCTCGACGAGGTGCAGCGCAGCGGTGCCGACGTCGACCTGGATCGGGTGGACGTGGTACTCGGGGTCGCCTCGACGACTGAACTCGTGGTTCAGATGGGCTCGCGGATGCAGCGACCGATCTGGCGTAAAGCCTTGCTGGAAAACGGTTTGTCCGAGAGCGAAGCCGACGAGATCTGTCAGGACATCGCCGACCACTATGTGCCGTGGCAGGAGAGCACCTTCCCGGGTCTGCTCGGCAATGTGATCGCCGGTCGCGTCGCCAACCGCCTCAACCTCGGGGGCGCCAACTTCGTCACCGACGCTGCCTGCGCGAGTTCGCTTTCCGCGCTGCAGTCGGCGTTGCACCGGCTGTATCTGCACGAGTCGGACGTGGTGCTGACGGGCGGCGTCGACGCACTCAACGACGTGATGATGTTCACGTGCTTCTCGAAGACGCCGGCTTTCTCGGCGACCGGCGACTGTCGGCCGTTCTCGGCAGGTGCTGACGGCACCATCATCGGCGAGGGCGTGGGCATGGTGGCCCTCAAGCGCCTTGCCGACGCCGAGCGTGACGGCGACCAGATCCATGCGGTGATCCGCGGCCTGGGCTCGTCGTCCGACGGGCGCGCGTCCAGCGTCTACGCGCCGCGGTCCGAAGGACAGGCCAAAGCGCTGCGCCGTGCCTACGAGCGCGCCGGCTACGACCCCTCGACGGTCGAACTCGTCGAAGCGCACGGCACCGCCACCAAGGCCGGTGACGTTGCCGAGTTCGCCGGACTGAAGTCGGTGTTCACCGATAATTCGGCGCGTATCGCGATCGGATCGGTGAAGTCCCAGATCGGCCACACGAAGGCTGCGGCAGGCGCCGCCGGGCTCATCAAAGCCGTTCTGGCGCTGCGGCATTCGACACTTCCCGGCACGTTGAAGGTGGATCGCCCCAACCCCGCGATGGGAATCGAGGATTCGCCGTTCTACGTCAACTCCCAGACGCGTCCCTGGGTACGCAAGGGTGATCAGCCCCGGCGCGCGGCGGTCAGCTCCTTCGGATTCGGCGGCAGCAACTTCCACGTGACGCTGGAGGAGTATCAGGGTGAGCACCGCGCCAAGCGGCTGCGGACCCTGCCGAGTGAGCTGGTGGTGCTCAGCGCACCGTCGGAGGCCGAGCTGCAGAAGCGGGCTTCCGGTATCGCCGCGGCGGCGCGCTCCGGCGAAAGCCTGGCCCGCATCGCGTTCGATGCCGCTGAGGTCTTCGACGCGTCGCAGCACGCACGTGCAGGGCTGGTTGCCACGGACGTCGAATCGCTTGCCGCGGCGGCTGACCGGCTCAGCGCCGCGCTGGCCGGTGGCACCGTCTCGTCGCTCAAAGACGCCAACATCGCCGTGGGCCTCGGACCGGCCCGTGAAGGTAAGACGGCTTTCCTGTTCCCGGGGCAGGGCAGCCAGTACGTCGGGATGGGTGGAGACCTCGCCCTCAGCTTCCCCGAAGCGCTCGCGATCTGGGACGGACTCGAGGGCGATCTTGCCGACCTTCCCGGTGTCGTGTTCCCGGAGCCGGTGTTCGACGCCGCCGCGGCCGACGCGCAGAAGAAGGAACTCACCGCGATGGCGAACGCGCAACCCGCCATCGCCGCAACCAGTCTCGCACAACTGGCGCTGCTCGACCTCCTCGGTGTGAGCGCCGATGCCGCCGCCGGGCACAGCTTCGGTGAGGTCACCGCGCTGGCGGCCGCCGGCGTCCTGCCGATGGAGAGCCTCGTCGAGACGGCGCGCACCCGCGGCACGTTGATGAACGAGGCGGGCCAGGGCAAGGACGGAGCGATGCTGGCGGTGTCGGCGACCGCCGACGACGTCCGTGCACTGGTGGCATCGCAGCCGGACAACGGATCGCTGGTCGTCGCCAACGACAACGCGCCGACTCAGGTGGTGCTGGCCGGTCACGAGACCGATATCGCATGGGCCGAGAATGCGGCGAAAGCCAAGGGCTGGACGGCGGTTCGCCTGCCGGTCGCCTCGGCGTTCCACTCACCGATCGTTGCCTCGAGCTGCGCACCCCTGACCGCATACCTGAAGACGCTGAAGATCGGCCAGCCGAACTTCCCGGTGTACGCCAACGCCACCGCGCAGCCGTACGGCGAGGAGGTCGCCACCCAGCTCGGTGATCAAGTGCAGCAGCTGGTGCGCTTCCGCGAAATGATCGAGGCGATGGCGCGCGACGGGGTCACGCGATTTGTCGAGGTCGGCCCGGGACGGGTGCTGACCGGACTGGTCGGGAAGATCCTGGGATCGACTCCGCATGCGGCGATCTCCCTGGACGACCAGAAGGCCGACGGGCTGCGCGGTTGGCACCGCGGGCTCGCGGCGTTGGCCGCCGACGGCGTGGCCCTGGATCTCGGCGCCCTCTTCGATCACTACGAGGAACCACTGCGCTACGTTCCGGCCCCGAAGCATTCGGTCAAGGTGGGCGGGGCCAACCTCGGCAAGCCGTATCCGCCTGCCGACGGCAAGGTGTCGATCACCCCGAAGCGGACTCGGGTGAGCGCGCCCAGCCCCGCGCCGACTGCCGTCACGGCGCCCGCGCCTACGGTTCAGCCGCCCGCGCCGGCCGTGCAGCGAATGGAGTCGCCCGCGGCTGCGGTCCCCGAACCGCTGGTCCAGGCACAAGCACCCGTGATTCACCAGCAGGTGCCGGTGGTGCAGCAGGTGGAGGTACAGGCTGAGGTCATCGAAGCGCCACTGTCGGGTGATGTGTGGAGCGTCATCGACAGCATCCAGAAGGAAACGGCCGAACAGCACCAGCGCTACATGGATGTCGTCACGCGCAGTCATCAGGCGTTCCTGGACATGTCCACTCAGATGATGGCCCACGTCGTGGGCGATCCGAGGACCACTGCGCAGACTCCGATGGTGGCGGCGAGCGTTGCAGCGCCACAGGTTTTGGCCCCTGCGCCCGCTCCCGTCGCGGTTGCGCCCGCGCCGGTTGCGGTTGCGCCCGCGCCGGTTGCGGTTGCGCCCGCGCCGGTTGCGGTTGCGCCCGCGCCGGTGATCGCACCGCCGGTCGCCCCCGCTGCCCCGGTCGCGCCGGTGGCTGCTCCGGCTGTGGCTGTGTCTGCGGGTCCGGCGGCGGGTGATGTTGTGCTGTCGATTGTTTCGGAGAAGACGGGTTATCCGGTGGACATGCTCGGGTTGGGCATGGAGATGGAGGCCGAGCTGGGGATCGATTCGATCAAGCAGGTCGAGATTTTGGCGGCGTTGCAGGCCAAGTTCCCGGGTGCCCCGGAGATCCCGGCCTCGGAGTTGTCCGGGTTGCGCACCCTGCAGGATGTGGTGGACACGGTGGCCGGGTTCGCGGCGCCGGTGGCTGCTCCGGTTGCGGTGGCTGCTCCGGCTGTGGCTGTGTCTGCGGGTCCGGCGGCGGGTGATGTTGTGCTGTCGATTGTTTCGGAGAAGACGGGTTATCCGGTGGACATGCTCGGGTTGGGCATGGAGATGGAGGCCGAGCTGGGGATCGATTCGATCAAGCAGGTCGAGATTTTGGCGGCGTTGCAGGCCAAGTTCCCGGGTGCCCCGGAGATCCCGGCCTCGGAGTTGTCCGGGTTGCGCACCCTGCAGGATGTGGTGGACACGGTGGCCGGGTTCGCGGCGCCGGTGGCTGCTCCGGTTGCGGTGGCTGCTCCGGCTGTGGCTGTGTCTGCGGGTCCGGCGGCGGGTGATGTTGTGCTGTCGATTGTTTCGGAGAAGACGGGTTATCCGGTGGACATGCTCGGGTTGGGCATGGAGATGGAGGCCGAGCTGGGGATCGATTCGATCAAGCAGGTCGAGATCCTTGCCGCGTTGCAGGCCAAGTTCCCGGGTGCCCCGGAGATCCTGGCCTCGGAGCTGGCCAACCTGCGCACCCTGCAAGACGTCGTCGACACCGTCTCCGGATTCGCGGCGCCCGCCCCGGCAGCTGCACCGGCCGTCGCGGTGGCGACCGTGCCCGCTGTATCTGCGGGTGATGTTGTGCTGTCGATTGTTTCGGAGAAGACGGGTTATCCGGTGGACATGCTCGGGTTGGGCATGGAGATGGAGGCCGAGCTGGGGATCGATTCGATCAAGCAGGTCGAGATCCTCGCCGCGTTGCAGGCCAAGTTCCCGGGTGCCCCGGAGATCCCGGCCTCGGAGCTGGCCAACCTGCGCACCCTGCAGGATGTCGTCGACACCGTCTCCGGATTCGCTTCAGGTGGCCGCACCGAACAGCCCACCTCGGCACCGCAGGCTGCTGCGTCGTCGTCCGCTCCGGTCGGGCTGTCCTGCACCGAGGCCGAGCTGCGCGCCGCGCCGCCCACCGGTCTCGCGATGGCCGGCCTGCGCGACGGCGTCGTCCTCATCACCCGCGAGGACCCTGCCTTCGCCGATGCCCTGCACACCGCACTGACCGCTCGCGGCATCAACGCCAGGACTGTCGACGAGGTACCCGCCGAGGCGGGTGCCGTCATCAGCTTGGCGGCCCTGTCTGCCGCTCGCACACCCGACGACTGTGTCGCGATGCACCTGCGCGCATTCCACGCCGCACGCAGCGTCGCCAGGAGCAGCGCTGCGACAAGGCTTTTCGTCGCCGTACAGTCGACGGGCGCTCGCTTCGTCGCTGCTGACGTTCCGGTCGGAGTCGCGAGCCTGGTGAAGACTGCCGGCTGGGAATGGCCGAACGCATCCGTGCGGGCCATCGACATGGAGAGCCTGGACGCCGAGCGACTGGCTGCCGAACTACTTGAAGGTGGTAGCGGTATTGAGGTCGCGCTGCGCGCGGACGGCACCCGGCTGGTCGCCGTCGACGACATCGAATCGTCGGTCGGCGAGGGTGAGACGATCAGCGTCACCCAGGGCGGCGTTGTCCTGGTCACCGGTGGTGCGCGTGGTGTGACGGCAGAGTCGGCGCTGGCACTGGCCAAACGACACGGTTTGCGCCTCGCGCTTCTGGGGCGCACGCCCCTGCGTGATGTCAGTGGCGACGAGCCGGCCGGCACCACCGCCGCCGAGATCGCCACCGCGCTCGCGGCATCGGCGAGGGCCCGCGGTGAACAGCTGAGTCTGCCGCAGGCGCGCGCCCAGGCCGAAAGCCTGCTGGCTGAGCGGGAAGTCCGCGCGACCCTGTCCACCGCAGAGCGGCAGGGCACGCCTGCGCGTTACTTCGCGGGCAGCATCACCGACCGTGCCGCGCTGGACGCTGTGCTGAACGAGGTCCGCGCGAATTTCGGGCCGATCGTCGGTGTCGTCCACGGTGCCGGTGTGCTCGCCGACAAGCGCCTGGAAGACCTCGACGACGACGGATTCCTCAAGGTGTTCAGCACGAAACTGGTTGGCGCGGAAGCACTCCTCGATGCAACGTCGTCCGACGAGCTGCGCTTCATCTCGTTGTTCTCCTCGATTGCGGCGCGAGCAGGCAATCCCGGACAGTCGGCCTACGCATCGGCCAACGCGGCACTGGAGGCCATCGCAGCCCGCGAGTCGGCACGGCGCAACGGCGAATGTGTCGTCCGCGCGTTCGGCTGGGGACCGTGGGACGGCGGAATGGTCGACGCGACACTGAAGAGCCGATTCCTCGCCGGCGGTGTGGGTGTCATCCCCATCGACGAAGGAGCGCAGTTCTTCGCCGACCACGCACTGTGCCGGTCGTCGGCCACCGCGGTCGTGGTTGCCGCCCCCGCCGAGCCCCGACTGCGGGCAGCGCACTTGGAGTGGGAGGTGTCGGCCGAAGACCTGCCGGTGCTGACCGATCACCAGGTCCGTGGCCGGGTCGTGGTGCCGGTGGTGATCGCGCTCGACGCGATTCTGCGCGCCGCTCGCGGCCTGGTCGCCGACACCTGCCCGGTGGTCCGTGATTTCCAGGTGCTCTCCGGTGTGACCTTCGCCGAAGGCGAAAAGCAAACACTCAGAATCGATTTCGGACCCGTCGGCTCGGAATACGCGGTGTCGATCAGTGACGCGCAGGGCCGGGCCCGTTACCGCGCCACCGTCGACACCGCAGCCATCGCGGCGCCGCAGCTGTCGGTTCCACCGGTGTCGGGATCGGCCTGGCCGGTCAGCGTTGACGAGGCGTATGCCGGGCCCCTGTTCCACGGGCCGCAGTTCGCGGTGATCGAGCGCCTCGACACGTTCGGTGCTGCCGGCGGAAGTGCGGACCTCAAGAGCCTGGACGCTCTCGGTTGGCCGCAGAACGGCTGGGCAATCGACGCCGCCGGCGTCGACGGCGGGCTGCAGCTGGGCATTGTCTGGGCCGCGTCTCAGGGGCGCCCGCTGGTGCTGCCGATCCGTATCGCGCGTGTGGTTCTGCACCGGGCGTTCGGCGACGGCAGTATCGGACGCTGCCGATTGGCCGCACACCCGGTCAACGACAAGCGGGTCGACTTCGATATCGCGTACGAAACCTCCGACGGCGCGCTCATCGCAACGCTCGAAGGTGTCGAGTTCTACGCCGCGGGCGGCGCCGCGGACACTCCGGCGTGAGCAGTTTCGAACCCGTCGCGATCGTCGGACGCAGTTGTGTGCTGCCCGGCGCATCGACTCCCGAGGAGTTGTTCGACGCATCGCTGAGCGGACGCTGTCTGCTGACCCCCACCCCGCGCGATCGGTGGCGGGGGGTGGACCCGGGAAAGCTGCGCGCCAGCGACAAACCGGGCCTGCGCGTCGCATCGGCGACGGGAGGCTACGTCGACACCTCGTTCGATCTGAGCCAATTCGCCGCGCGGATACCTGATTTCGACCAGCTGGACCCGATCGTTCCGTGGCTCGCTCAGTGCGCTCAGCAGGCACTCGGCGGTCCGCTCGCGGCACCACGCACCGGCCTGATCGTCGGCAATCTGTCCTACCCCAGCACCATGGGCACCGCGTTCGTCGAGGCCTTCTGGACGGGAAAGGGCAACGACGATCCGCGCAACCGGTTCTCGTCGGGGCTGCCCGTGCACCTGGTCGCCGGCACGATGGAGATGAACGGCCCGGTCTTCGCGCTGGACGCGGCCTGCGCGTCGTCGCTCTACGCCATCAAGCTCGCCTGCGACGCACTGCATGACGGCGACGCCGACGTGATGCTCGCCGGCGGTGTCAACGGATCGGACGACCTGTTCCTGCATCTGGGCTTCACGTCGCTACAAGCGCTCAGCCCGTCAGGGCAGTCTCGCCCGTTCCACGCGGAAGCCGACGGACTGGTGCCGTCTCAAGGTGCCGCCCTGGTGGCGCTCAAGCGGCTCTCCGACGCGGAGCGCGCCGGGGACAACATCCTCGGGGTGATCCTGGGCGTCGGGCTGTCGAACGACGGACGCCAGAGCGGCTTCCTGGCACCGGCGGTGGGTGGCCAGACCCGGGCCATGCTGTCCGCGCTGGAGCAAGCCGGGCTGACCCCGCCGACATCGACGTGATCACCGGCACTGACACCCCCCCCCGCCGACATCGACTACGTGGACTGTCACGCCACCGGCACCCCACTGGGGGACGCCACCGAGTTGCAGAGCATCGCGGCCGCCTATGGTGACATTCCGCTGAAATTGGGTGCGCTGAAAGGCAACCTGGGCCACACCATCACGGTGTCCGGCGCGGCGAGCTTGGTAAATGTGCTCTCCGCCATGCAGGCGTCGACCATTCCGCCGACCTTGTGTGAGAAGCCGACCGACAAGCTCGGCGATACGCCGTTCACCTTGGTGACCACCCCCACGGCATGGGACGGCCCGGTCAAACGCGCGGCGGTCAGCAACTTCGGGTTCGGCGGCAACAACGCCCACCTGATCGTCGAGAACTACCGGGGGCCACAACCTTCGGTGACCCGGCAGCAGCCCCCGACCGACGAGATCGTGATCTGCGGAATCGGTGTGGTCACGGGCGACGCAGGCGACGCCGAGGCATTCCGTCGCCGGGTGTTCGGTCCGGAGGCGCAACCCACCCCGCTCGACAGCGTGGCACTCGAGCTTGCCGGGCTCGGTTTCCCGCCGAATGAACTCGCGGGCAGTCTCAGTCAGCAGACCGTGATGTTGGCGGCCGCCGGGCAGGCACTCAACGGTGTCGTCACCGATCCGGAGCGAACCGGGGTGTTCGTCGGTATGGGCTGCGATGCCACCATCGCGCGGCAACGGTTGCGGGTGCTCAACACTGACAATGAGCGGTGGCTGGAGGCCAACGCACAGGCGGCCCCCAAACTGACCGCCGACGGCGTGGTGGGAACCATGCCGAACATTCCCGCCAATCGCATCCACGCGCAGCGCGACTTCCGTGGATTCGGATTCACCGTGTCCACCGAGGAACTGTCCGCGATCACCGCGCTGCAGATCGGCATTCGCGCGCTGCGTCATCGCGAACTCGACACTGTCGTCGCCGGCGCGGTCGACATGTGTTGTGAGCCGGCACATTCGCGGGCGGCCGATGCGCTCGACGCCGACACCAGCGTGGGACACGGCGACGCCGCGGTGGCCTTCGTGCTCAAGCGGCGGGCGGATGCCGAAGCGGCCGGTGACGAGATCATCGCCGTCATCGACACCTACGATGAACCGATCGAAACGGACCCGAACTTCGCGGTCGGCCGGATCGGCCGCACCCATGCAGCGAGCGCTGCCGTGGAGATCGCAGCCCGCGCCGAGGCAGTCCGGGCCCGGGTGCGGGTGGACCAGGCCGGGGCTCAACCGGCACCGGGTGGAACCTCGGCGGCGGTCTGGGTGGAGGCGCTGGGCGGCCACGCCGACGGCATCACCGTGTCCGCCGCGGACGGTCCGCCCAAGCCGTTGGCTGTTGGCGTCGTTCCGTTTTCGCAACGCTATGCCGGCGAGAGCCGGGCCGACCTGCTGGGGCGGATGCAGCGTGGCGAACCGGGTGGAGCCGGGACGGTGCGGTGTTCACTGGTGGGTGACAGCGAGTCCACGGTGGACAAGCTGCGGCAGCAGGCTGTCCAGCGTCTGGAACGCGGCGAGGCGCCGGCGATCCCCGGCATCGCCTATGCCGAGGAACCGATGGCCGGCGAACTGGCCTTCACGTTCACCGGTGCGGCTGCGGCATACCCGGGGGCCGGGCGCGATCTGTTGTTCGCGTGGCCCGAGATCGGTGATGCACTCACCGAACGGCTCTCCGGCGTCGGTGATCTGGCGCGCGCGCTGCACGGCGCCGGGATCACCACGCTGGATCCGCGCA
Organism: Mycobacterium sp. ELW1; assembly: GCF_008329905.1. Lineage (NCBI taxonomy): Bacteria > Bacillati > Actinomycetota > Actinomycetes > Mycobacteriales > Mycobacteriaceae > Mycobacterium > Mycobacterium sp. ELW1. The sequence goes on from NZ_CP032155.1 coordinate 1,737,080, forward strand.
CTCAGCTGACCGGCTGCGCTCTGGTCTGCCAGTCGCAGGCCGAGTTCTCCCGAACCGTACTGGGCCTGAAACCGACTGCGGCGATCGGACTTTCGTCGGGTGAGACCAACTCGCTGTTGGCCTTCGGGGTCTGGCGCGATCTGGAACCGATGCTGGGCGAGATCGAGGCGTCAGGCATGTACGGCGACGAGTTGACCGGTGATTGCCGCGTCGCGGCCGCCGACTGGGGGCTCGGAGATCAGCCGGCCCCGTGGGAATGCTGGCGGATCACGGCGCCCCGCAGCGAGGTGGACGCGGCCCTGGCCGCCGAACCGCACGCCTACATGACCATCGTGCAAGCACCCGACGATTGCGTCATCGGTGGGGATCCTGCGGCGTGCCGCCGGGTGATCGACGCGCTCGCCGGCGCCACCGCGATCCCGCTGGGGCTGGACATGGTGATTCACTGCGAGGCCATGGCGCCGTTTGCCGATACCTGGCGCAGCATTCACACCCGTGAGACGCACGAGGTCCCCGACATCCGCTTCTACACCAATGCGGTCAACCGGGCCTACGTGCCGACCCGTGAGGCGGCCGCCGAGGCGATCACCCGCCAGGCCCTCGAGCCGATCGACTTCCCGGCAACGATTCTGCAAGCCTGGGAGGACGGCGTCCGGATCTTCGTCGAGCACGGTCCGCGCAGCATCCTGACCGGTGCGGTGGGCAAGATCCTCGGCGACCGGCCGCATCTGGCTGTCGCGCTGGACCCGCAGGAACGGCGCGGGTTGCGTGCCCTGGCCGAGAGTGTGTCCAAGCTGTGGGTGTACGGACTGCCCGTCGACATCGAGGCGTTCGAGGCGCGCATCCGGCAGCTGCGCGAACAGCGGGGGCAGGCGTCGTCGGAGGGCACCCGCAAGCTGACGCTGGCCGCTCACTGGCCGGACATCGTTTCGGTTCCCGAAGCGCCCAAGACTGTTTCGCCTCCAGCACCACCCATGACTGTCTCGACGCCGGCGGCGTCCAGAAACGCCATGTCTGTCTCGACGCCGGCGGCGTCCAGAAACGCCATGTCTGTCTCGACGCCGGCGGCGTCCAGAAACGGAAGTACACCCATGTCTGATGTGCGAAGTGTTCAAGTCATGCCGCCCGCGCCTGCGCAACTCGCGCCGCTGGTGGTAGCCCAGGACCTCGTCGCGCACACCGCCACGGAGACAAGCACTGTGGTGGCCCGGCCGGTCACGCCTGCCGCGCCGGCGGCTGCCACGCGCAGCGATCAGACGACGACGGCGCTGAACCTGGTCGCCTCGGTCAGCGACGCGCACACGGCGTTCCTGGAGCGGCAGGCTGAAGCCCACTCGTCGTTCTTGAAGTCGCGCGGCGATCTTCTCGCCCTCGTGTCGGGACGGCGGGGATCGATTACCACCGTCGCGACGAGCGCGCCCGCGGTCTTCACACCTGCACCGACACCCGCTCCCGCTCCTGCTCCTGCGGCGAGCGCGCCGGTGATGCCCGCACCGAGTGCGCCGCCTCCGCCTCCGCCCGCACCCCCGGCGCCGCCCGCACCCCCGGCGCCACCGGTCACGGTCGTACCGCCCGCACCGGCCGCGGCGAGCACGCCGGCACCTGCGCCGAGCAAGCGTCCGGCGGCGGCCGCAGAGCCGCTGTGGACACGTGCTCAGCTGGAAATCCTTGCCGGCGGCAAGGTCTCGGAGGTTATGGGACCTAAGTTCGCCGAATACGACCAATACGAGCGGCTGGTGCGGATGCCGGAGCCGCCGCTGCTGCTGGCTGACCGGGTGATGAGCATCGAGGGCGAGCCCGGCACGATGGGGACGGGTCTGATCGTCACCGAGACCGACGTCGACCCGGACGCCTGGTACACCCACAACGGCCGCATGTCGCCGGGTGTGGTGATCGAGAGCGGCCAGGCGGACCTGCTGCTCGCCTCCTGGCTGGGTGCGGATTTCACCAACCGCAGCGAACGGGTCTACCGCCTGCTCGGCTGTGATCTGACGTTCATGGGCGAACTGCCCAAGGGCGGCGACACGCTGCACTATGAGATCCACATCGACGGTCACGCGAAAACCGGTGATACGCGGTTGTTCTTCTTCCACTACGACTGCTACATCGGTGACCGGCTGATGATCTCGGTCCGCAACGGGCAGGCCGGCTTCTTCTCCGATGCCGAGCTCGCCGAGTCGGACGGGGTGTTGTGGGACGCCGCCGACGACGCGCCGCGCGAGGGCGCGGTCCGGGATGAGCCCCAGGTGATCACCCAGAAGCGTTCGTTCACCCGGGAAGACGTCGAGGCTTTCACCGAGGGGCATGCCTACCGGTGCTTCGGGCCCGGCTTCGAACGGGCCGCCGCCCACACCCGCACGCCGTCGCTGCCCAAGGGCAGACTGCGGCTGATCGACGAGATCGCCGAATTCGATCCCAATGGCGGTCCGTGGGGCCGCGGGTATCTGCGAGCCACCGCCGCCGTGCCCAAGGACATGTGGTTCTACGACGGGCATTTCAAGAACGATCCCTGCATGCCCGGCACACTGATGGCCGACGCGGCCACCCAGGCGCTGTCGTTCGCGATGGCGGCCTACGGGTTCTCCATCGAACGTGACGGGTGGCGATTCGAGCCCGTCCCGGATGACATGGCCCGCTTCGTCTGCCGTGGACAGGTGACACCGGACGCCGACCACATGCTCGACTACGAGGTGTTCATCGAAGAGATCATCGACGGCCCCACGCCGACGGTCTTCGCCGCGCTGCTCTGCCGCAGTGACGGCTTCAAGGTGTTCCACGCCCGGCGCTTCGGGATGCGTCTGGTCCCGGACTGGCCGATGCCGCCGGGTGCGCCCGGACCGGTGCAGATCTTGGCCGGCACCAACGATGTCCGCGGCGACCAGGGCGCGCTTCTGGCGTGCGGGCGCGGGATGCCGTCGGATGCGTTCGGCGCCCTGTACGCGCCGTTCGACGGAACCCGGCGGGCGCCGCGTCTGCCGGACGAGCCTTACCACTTCATGTCCCGCGTGCTCAGTGTGTCCAGTCCGCCGGGAGTGCCGACCAAGGGCGGCACCGTCGTCGCGGAATACGATGTGCCAGAAGGTGAGTGGTATTTCGCCGACGCTCACGTCGACGCGGTGCCGATGCCGGTGCTCATCGAGATCCTGCTGCAGCCGTGCGGCTGGCTGTCGTCGTACAACGGATTTGCCGCGAATCGTCCCGACGACGTGGTGTTCCGCAACCTCGACGGCGACGAGGTCGTCCAGCATCGCCCGGCCCGGGTCGGCACGCTGCGGGTGACGTCGACGCTGGAACGCTTCGCCGACGGTGCGGGCTCGACGATCGTGTTCTTCGACGTGGTCTGCACCCAAGACGACGAAGTCGTCATGACGATGAAGACGGCATTCGGGTTCTTCAGCCCCGAAGCGCTCAAGACCCAAGTCGGCCTGCGCATGAAACCGGGTGTGCTGGAGGCGCTTTCCGAGCCGGCCCCGGTCGAACTGCTGTACCGGGCGCCCGAGCTCGACGGCGCACCGTGGCTGGACCAGGGCCGGCTTCAGGTGCTCGACCGGGTCAAGTTCTGGCCCGGCGGGGGAGAAGCCGGACTGGGCAGGCTGGTCGCCGAGTATGACGTCACCCCGGAAGCGTGGTTCTTCAAAGCCCACTTCTTCCAGGATCCGGTGCAGCCGGGTTCGTTGGGTCTGGAGGCCATGCAGCAGGCGGCCCGCGCGGCGGTCCGGCTGGCCGGTTTGGCCCCGGCAGGGGACGAGTCCGAGTTCGAGCCCGTAGCTCTCGACCAGGCGTTCAGCTGGAAGTTCCGCGGTCAAGTCACACCAACCAACAGGCGCACCCGATCCGAAATCGATATCCTCTCTACTGAGAGGGATGATCGGGGGGTTCTGATCGTGTTCGACGGCCGGTTCTGGTGTGACGACCTGTGCATTTACGAGACCCGCGGGATGGGTGTTCGCGTGGTCCGCACGGCGCCATGAAGGGGATCATTCTTGCAGGTGGATCGGGTACGCGTCTTCACCCGATAACGCTTGGGGTTTCCAAGCAGTTGGTCCCGGTATACGACAAGCCGATGGTGTACTACCCGTTGTCTACGTTGATGCTGGCCGGGATCCGGGACATCCTGGTCATCACCACACCGCACGATGCTGAGAGTTTCGAACGCCTGCTGGGGGACGGATCCCGGTTTGGCATTTCGATCACGTTCGCCCAGCAGCCGTGCCCGGATGGGCTGGCTCAGGCCTTCACCATCGGTGCGGACTTCATCGGGAACGACAAGGTCGCCCTCATCCTCGGCGATAATCTCCTCTACGGGCCGGGAATGGGCACCCAGCTCAGGACCTTCACAGCAGTCGACGGTGGTGTGATCTTTGCGTACTGGGTGGCCGAACCATCGGCGTACGGTGTGGTCGAATTTGACCCGAGCGGCGTGGTGGTGTCGCTGGAGGAGAAGCCGAAACAACCTCGGAGCAATTTCGCTGTTCCGGGGCTTTATTTTTACGACAACGACGTCGTGGAGATCGCGCGGCAGCTTGCCCCCAGCGATCGTGGCGAATACGAAATCACCGATGTCAACCGTGCTTATTTGGATCAACGCCGTTTGCGGGTCCAGGTGTTGCCGCGTGGGACCGCGTGGCTGGACACCGGGACATTCGACCAGATGACCGATGCGGCCGACTTCGTACGGACTATGGAGCGGCGGACCGGCTTGAAAATCGGTGTACCCGAGGAAATCGGCTGGCGGCAGGGCTTTCTGACCGATGAAGAGCTACGAGACCGTGCCGATACTCTGGTGAAGTCTGGCTATGGCCGATATCTGCTCGATCTGCTCGAAAGGGGTTCGTAGTGGCGCGGCTGCTCGTGACCGGGGGGCTGGGTTCATCGGTTCCAACTTCGTGCATTACGCCGTACAGCACACCGACCACCACGTCACTGTGCTGGACAAGTTGACCTACGCCGGCAACCTTGCTTCGCTGTCCGGATTGCCGGAGAGTCGAGTGGATTTTGTTTATGGTGACGTCGCCGACTCTGGTGTCGTGGAGAAGCTGGTGGCGGCTGCCGACGCAGTCGTGCACTACGCCGCCGAAACCCACAACGACAATTCACTGAGCGATCCGCAGCCGTTTATGCACACCAACGTGATCGGAACATTCACGTTGCTGGAGGCGGTCCGGAAGTATGGCGTGCGATATCACCACATCTCAACCGACGAGGTGTATGGTGACCTGCCGTTGGATGACCCGGGGAAGTTCACCGAGACCAGTCCGTACAACCCGTCATCGCCGTACTCGTCGACCAAGGCCGGTAGCGACATGCTGGTCCGAGCCTGGATTCGTTCTTATGGAGTGCAAGCTACGATCTCCAACTGCTCCAACAATTATGGGTCTTATCAGCACGTCGAGAAGTTCATTCCGCGTCAGATCACCAACGTGCTGCGCGGGACGCGGCCCAAGCTCTACGGCGACGGGTTGAATGTGCGCGACTGGATTCACGCCGACGATCACTCATCGGCAGTGCTGATGGTTCTGGAGAACGGTCGGATCGGGGAGACGTACCTGATCGGCGCCAACGGCGAGAAGGACAACAAGACCGTGGTCGAACTGATCCTCGAGATTATGGGTCAGCCGGCCGACGCCTATGATCACGTGCCTGACCGATCTGGTCACGATCTCCGGTATGCCATCGACGCAACTAAGCTCCGTGACGAACTTGGTTGGAGGCCAACGTATTCCGACTTCGAGAATGGTTTGAGTGCAACCATCGATTGGTATCGCGCCAACGAGGAGTGGTGGGCGCCCGCCAAAGACGCCACCGAGGCGTTCTACGCCCGTATCGGGCAATGACAGGGGAGCGCAACCAATGACGGAGCTGGGCAAGACGCTGCGCGCAACTGCCACGGCGATTCCTGGTCTTGTCATCTGGGACCTGCCTGTCCACGGCGACAACCGAGGCTGGTTCAAGGAGAACTGGCAGCGGGAAAAGATGGTCGCTGCGGGGATGCCCGACTTCGGCCCAGTTCAGAACAATGTGTCTTTCAATGAGTCTGCCGGTACGACGCGCGGTATCCACGCCGAGCCGTGGGACAAGTACATCTCGGTGACTACTGGCCGGATCTTCGGCGCGTGGGTCGATCTGCGCGACGGGCCGACCTTCGGGACCGTGGTAACCGCTGAGATTGACCCATCGCGCGCGGTCTTCGTGCCACAGGGCGTCGGTAACGGATTTCAGACCCTGGAGCCGAACACCGCCTACACCTACCTGGTCAACGACCACTACTCGCCGGATGGTGTCTACACCTCGCTGAACCCCGCGGACGAGACCGTCGCGATCGACTGGCCGATCCCGCTGGATCAAGCCGAGCTGTCCGTCAAGGACCGGGCTCAGGGACCGCTGTCGGAGGTTGTCCCCGTGCAGCCACGCAAGATCCTGGTGATCGGTTGTAACGGACAGTTGGGCCGCGCTCTGCGTGACGCCTACGACGGCCTGTCGCATGTCGAGTACGTCGATCTGCCCGACTTCGATCTGACCTGCGATGAGCTCGCGTCGGCGCGCTCCTGGCGCGAGTACGAGACGATTGTCAACGCCGCGGCCTACACCGCGGTCGATCTGGCTGAGACTCCGGAGGGCCGAGAGGCGGCGTGGGCGGCGAACGTCGCCGGCATCGCGAACCTGGCGCGGGTCGCGGCGGCACACCGCCTGACGGTTGTGCACGTGTCGACGGACTACGTGTTCGATGGAAGCTCGACACGTCCCTACCGGGAGGACGATCTTCTCTGCCCTCTCGGGGTGTATGGCCAGACGAAGGCCGCCGGCGATCAGATCATCGGGACGCTGGACCGGCATTACATCCTGCGCACCTCATGGGTGATCGGTGATGGGCGAAACTTTGTGCGCACCATGCTTTCTCTCGCCGAACGTGGTATCGACCCGTCGGTGGTCGACGACCAGATCGGCCGGCTGACGTTCACCTCGGAATTGGCGCGGGCCGTCCGGCATGTGCTCGAGACATGCGCACCGTACGGGACCTACAACGTGACCGGATCCGGACCCGCCACCTCATGGGCGGACGTGGCGCGGAGCGTGTTCTCCCTCGCGGGCCACGACCCTGGGCGAGTGTCCGGGGTCTCCACGGCGGAGTACTTTACAAACACGACCAATCCTGTTGCGCCACGGCCGCTTTACGGCGTGCTGGATCTGGCGAAAATCGAGTCGACGGGGTTTGTGCCTGCTGAAGCCGGTGAGAGCCTGGCGGATTACGTCCGCCTGGAGACCCGGACAGCAGTCACTTAGACCGTCGCTCTTGGAATTTCGGAAGTTACGGGTTCGTCATCCGCACGGTCCTCGCGAGGCAGCACGTAGGCCCGCGCCGACGCACGTGTTCCTTCGGACCGGAGCATGAAGCTGGCCGGTCGGGGACGAACCCGCAGCGGCCACCAGAACCACCTGCCGAGCAGCACGGCGATCGTCGGGGTCATAAACGACCGTACGACCAAGGTGTCGAACAACAGCCCCATGCCCACGGTGGTGCCGACCTGGCCGATGATCTGCAGATCGCTGGACACCATCGCGGCCATCGTGAACGCGAACACCAGGCCGGCGTTGGTCACGACCTTGCCGGTGCCGCCCATCGCGCGAATGATGCCGGTGTTGATGCCGGCGGACAGTTCCTCTTTGATGCGAGACACCAAGAGCAGGTTGTAATCCGAACCGACCGCCAGCAGCACGATCACCGACATTGGCAGCACCATCCAGTGCAATTTGATGCCAAGAAGATACTGCCACAACAGCACTGAGAGACCGAAGGACGCACCCAGAGACAGCGCCACGGTGCCGACGATCACCAGAGACGCAATCAGGCTCCGGGTGATCAGGAGCATGATGATGAAAATCAGGCAGAGCGCGCCGATCGCCGCGATCCAGAGATCGTATTTGGAACCATCGCTGAAATCCTTGAACGTCGCTGCGGTGCCGGCGATGAAGATCTGCGAGCCCTCCAGGGGTGTCGTTTTCAGAGCCTCCTCGGCCGCGGTGCGAATCTTCGGAATGCTTGCGATGCCGGCAGGGGAGGCCGGGTCGTCCCTATGGGAGATGATGAACCGAGCCGATTTCCCGTCCGGCGAAAGGTAAGCGTCCATCGCGCGCTGGAAATCCTTGTTTTGGAAGACTTCTGGCGGTAGGTAGAACGAATCGTCGTTCATGGCGTCGTCGAACGCCTGTCCCATGGCGGTTGCGTTCTTGGCTGCCATGTCCATCTGACTGAAGGCACCGGACATCGTGGCGTGCATTGTGAGCAATGCGCCCCGCATTGTTTCCATGATCGCGATCATCGGCGGCATCTGCGCGAGTATCTGCGCAGTAAGCTGGTCCATGCTGTCCAGATCGGGCATCATCTTGCCCATCGAGTCGCTCAGCTTATCGACACCGTCCATAGCGTCGAAGGCGCTTCTTACCGAGAAACAGACGGGAATGTCGTAGCAATGTGGTTCCCAGTACAGGTAGCTGCGGATCGGCCTAAAGAAATCGTCGAAATTCGACAAGGCATCCCGCAGGTCGTTGATCTGTTCGAACATTTCTTTTGTCATGGCGATCGACGCATGACTGACGGCGGTGAGTTGCTCCTGCAACGCCTGAAGGCGCTTCATCAGTGCGATCTGCCGGTCTAGAACGTCGACCTGCTTGCGCAGCGTGTCCACCATCCCGCGCATGAAACCGGCGGCTTGCTGTTGACCAGCATTCTGCATGCTGATCAGAAACGGTATCGACGTATTCTCGAGTGGCGTTCCCTCGGGTCGGGTCACCGCCTGAACTCGTGAAATCCCCGGAACCCGGAAAATAGCCTTAGCCAATCGGTGCAGAACGATAAAATCCTGGGGATTGCGCATGTCCCGATCCGATCGGATCATCAAAATATCGGGCATCATCCGGGACTGCGAAAAATGGCGGTCGGCGGCCGCATTCCCCAGATTCGCCGGAAGGTCTTTCGGTATGTACAGCCGATCGTTGTAGCTGGTTTGGTAGCCAGGCAGTGCGAGCAGGCCGACCAGAGCAATAGCAATTGTCGCGATGAGAATGGGTGCTGGCCAGCGAACGACCGCCGTGCCGATCCTTCGCCATCGACGGTTCTTGAGCCAGTGCCGCGGGTCGAACAAGGTGAAGCGTCCTCCGATGGCCAGAACCGCGGGAACGAGCGTGACCGCCACAGCGACGGCGACGAGCAGGCCGACTGCGCACGGGATGCCCATGCTCTGAAAGATCGGGATCCTGGTGAAGCTCAGGCACAACATGGCCCCGGCGATGGTCAATCCGCTGCCCAGGACCACGGGTGCGACGCTGTGATAGGTGGTGTAGTAGGCGGTTTCGACATCGTCGCCGGATTGCCGGGTTTCCTGATATCGGCCGAAAAAGAAGATCCCGTAGTCGGTTCCGGCCGCCATGGCAAGGCCGACAAGCAAAGCAGTGGCGAATGTCGAGAGCCCGATGATGTTGTGGTCGGCCAGAAATGCCACGATTCCGCGGGCGACAAGGACTTCGAGTCCGACCGTGAGCAACAGCGCGATCACGGTGACGAGCGAACGGTAGACGAAAAGCAGGACCACGAAGATGATGACGCCACCGATGAGGGTCATCTTCAGCATGGAATGATCGCCGGCCTGCTGCATATCAGAGACCAGTGCCGCCGGTCCGGTCACATAGACCTTGATGCCAGCCGGGGGTGAGGAGTGGTCGACGATCTTGCGGACCGCCGCAATCGAGTCTTGGCCCAACGTCGTGCCGGTGTTGCCGGCCAAGTTCATCTGGACGTATACGGCCTTGCCGTCTTTGCTTTGCGCGCCTGCAGCTGTGAGCCGATCTCCCCACAAATCCTGTACGTGCTGAACGTGCACGGTGTCACTCTTGAGCGCACGAACTAGTCCGTCGTAGTACGTGTGCGCGTCAGGCCCGAGCTCGTGCTGACTCTCGATGACCAGCATCGCGAAACTGTCGGAGTCGAACTCTCTGAAGTCGCTGCCCATGCGCTGCATGGCGACCACCGCCGGGGCGTCCTGGGGCGCCATTGGTACCGAGTGCTCTCGGCTCACTGTCTCCAACCACGGGACGAAGAACGTCACGAGGATCGTCAGTGCCACCCACGCCACGACGATGACGGGCGCCAGAGTACGGATGGAGCGTGCCACCAACGGCCGACGGATCGGGCTGGTCGGCTCAGTTGTCAGTTGGTTGTCAGGCACTTACCGCTCTTGGTTCAGCAACAAGGCGCGTACCAGGGGGCGCGGTCCGGTGGGCCGTAGCATCGTGCTGGCGGGTCGGGGCCTAACGTTTGTCGGCCACCAAAACCAGCGCCCCAACAGCGCGGCGATGGACGGCAGCATGAACGATCGCACGACCAACGTGTCGAACATCAGGCCGATAGCGATCGTCGTGCCGACCTGACCGAGGGTGATCAAGGGACTGACCGCCATCGACCCCATGGTGAACGCGAAGACCAGCCCCGCACTCGTCACGACCTTGCCGGTGCCGCCCATTGCGCGGATCAGACCGGTGTTCAAGCCTGCGTGGAGTTCCTCTTTCATCCGGGAAACGAGTAGCAGGTTGTAGTCGGATCCCACCGCCAGAAGAATGATCAGCGCCATTACCAGGACGGCCCAGTGTATTTGGATGCCGATGACAACCTGCCACAGGAACACTGCGAGCCCGAATGAAGCGCCGAGTGAAATCAGCACCGTGCCCACGATCACAAGGGCGGCGATCAGGCTACGAGTGACCAGCAGCATGACGATCAAAATAAGACATATCGCCGCTATTACCGCGATAGCCAGATCGTATTGTGAACCCTTCACCATGTCGCCAGTCACCGTCGCGGTGCCCGATAGATAAATTGGCGATTCTTCGAGAGGAGTGCCTTTTAATGCTTCCTCGGCCGCGGTTTTTATGTCGTTGATTCTAGACAGGCCGTCAGGTGAGGTGGGATCGCCCTTCTGCGTAATGAGCATGCGGGCGGCTTTGCCGTCCGTCGAGATGAAGATGTCCATCATCCGTTTGAAGTCCGCGTTCTGAAAGACCTCTGGCGGAATAAAGAACGTGTCGTCGTTGCGGGCGCCGTCAAACGCCTTGGCCATGGCTGTCGAATTGTTGTTGTTGTCGCCTGCCTGACCGAACACCCCCGACGATGTGCTGTGCATCGTCAGCATCATGGTTCGCATGCTCTCCATGATTTCGATCATCTCGGGGAACTGGGCGACCAGTTGGGGCATCAGCACTTTCATTTGGTCAAGGTCGGTAACGAGCTCGTGCAGCTTGTCGGTGACCCCGTCGACGCCGTCCAACACATCGAAAATGCTTCTGATCGAGTAGCAGATAGGGATGTTTGCGCAATGTGGTTCCCAGTAGAAATAATTGCGAAGCGGCCGCCACATATCCTCGAAGTCCGCGATATTGTTACGCAGCTCGTTCGTGATGTCTTCCATGCTATGGGTATTTTCGACCATTGAATTCATCGTCGCGACCAATTGCTGCATCAGGCTGTACATGTTCTTCATGATCACGAGGGATTTGTCTATTTCGCCGACCTGATTCAGCAGGTCGTCCATGGCCTTTTGTTGGAAGACCATGAATTGTTGCTGACCGGCTTGTTGCATGTCGAGCATGTACGGGATCGTTGTGTGCGGTATCGGGGTTCCCTCCGGCCGGGTGACAGCCTGGACCTTAGAAACGCCCGGGACCGCGAGGACGGCCTTGGCCAACTTGTTCAGGATTAGAAAATCGGCTGGATTCCGCAGATCGTGGTCCGCCTCGATCATGAGGATTTCAGGCGACATCATCGCCGACTGCGGGAAGTGTTGCTTCGCAGCCGCAAGTCCCTGGCTGGCGGGGATATTGTCCGGCAGATAGTTCTGCTCGTTATAGCTGGGGTTATAGATCGGCAATGTCAGGAGCCCGACCAGCGCGAGCGCCAACGTCGCAACGAAGATGGGTGCTGGCCATCGCACCGTTGCCGTGCCAATCCGGCGCCACCCGTAGCCCTTCACTCGCCGCTTCGGTTCGAACAGGCCGAAACGGCTCCCAAGGGCCAGAACAGCCGGAAGCAGCGTGAGCGCGACTACGACGGCGACCATGATCGCCGCTGCGCAAGGGATGCCATTGGCCTGGAAATAGGGCAGGCGAGTGAAGTGCAGGCAGAAAATCGCGCCCGCGATTGTCGAACCAGAAGCCAGGACGACTTTCGCGACCCCGCCATAGCACGTATAGAAAGCCGTCTCTCGATCCTCGCCGGCTTGGCGGGCTTCCTGGTACCGCCCTATGAAAAATATCCCGTAGTCGGTTCCGGCCGCGATCACGAGCGATGTCACGAGATTGATGGCGACAGTAGTGAGGCCGATGAGCCCGTGATAGCCCAAGAATGCGATGACTGCCTCGGCGACTTGAAATTGGATACCGACCACCAGCAACAGGAGGATGACCGTGATGATCGAACGGTAGATTACGAGCAATACAATCAACAGCACGGCGGCAGTAACCGCCATGATGATTGGCTGGGATTTGTTGCCCGTGCTGCTGACATCTGCCGCGATTGCTGCGGGTCCGGTGATGTACGTCTTCAGGCCAGGCGGCCGCGCGGTGTGGTCAACGATATTGTGAACGGCGGCAAGCGATTCCGCACCGAGGCTTTCGCCTGCGTTGCCCGCTAGGTACAGCTGGACGTATACGGCCTTGCCGTCCGCGCTTTGCGCGGCGCCTTTCGTGAGGTCGTCACCCCAGAAATCCTGTATGTGTCGCACATGCCCCGGGTCATCTTTGAACTTCTGTACCAACTCCTTGTAGTACGCGCGCGCGTCGTCGCCGAGTGGCTGATCGCTCTCAAGTAGGACCATCGCGACACTCGTGTTCGTCGGCTGGTTAAATCTCGCGCCGATTCGCTGCATAGCCTTGTACGACGGCGCGTCTATCGGGTCCAGCGATATGGAATGGTCTTTCGCGACTTGCTGCAGCGGGGGAATCGTCGCGCTCAACGTGAAGAGGATTCCGAGCCACGCCAAGATGATGAGGGGCGCGAAGCGTCGGATCGTCTGGGCTATGACGGGGCGCCGGTCCTGGGACTGATGGTTGCTCATGCGGCCTTCAGCAGGCAGGAGGTAAACGAACTCACCTCGTGGTGAACGACTTTCTCGGCTTTGACCTCACCACCAATTAAGATTCGGCACCCGATAGTGTCGGTGTCGCCCTGTGCTGCGATGCTGCCAACGGCTGCCGCAGTGGTAAAGGGAAACTCCACCGACCACGGCAGCGTCACCCCCTCCTCCTTCTCGGGGCTACCCTTGGCGCCGAAATAGCTAATCGTGGCTACAGTTCCCGGTGCCCCGAAGACCTCATACCTCAAGTACTGCGGGTCGATCGGATCGCCGTCGCTGGCTCTGGTGTCGGTGTACGGGATGTATTGGTCGGACCCGAAAACGCTCCGCAACTTCGACACCGCGAACCCTCCGGCGGCGACCACCGTAACAATGACGACTGGAATCCACAGCCGCATCAGGGCTTTGCCAACCCCCGGTCGTCGGCGGCGGCGGTGACTTTCGCGAGGTGAAGTTTGGTGAACTGGCCGGCGAAGCATGCGCCGACGGCCGGAAGTTCCACCAGCATTTTGGGGGCCTTGGGTAGCGTCATCGGACGGGGTCGGCTCAATGTCGGGCAAACTGCCTTCGACCACTGGACCCACCCTTCCACCTTTCCGTCGTTTGCCGGCACGCCACTGCGCTAGCCGCCAACGATGCAACTTACACATGCGTCAGCGACATCATACGTGGATGTGATTGTGGCGGATGTCACATCACCTGCAGCGCCCGGACGGGCGGCTGCAAATTATCTAGGCAGTAAACCATGTGAAGCGGGCCATGACGGTTACTTTCGAAATACCTGGGAATCAGCTGGCTTCCGCGTGCGTAAGTGCGCCACGCTAACGTTTGGTCGGCGGACCCTCTATTTGCGAGAGGTAGTCCGAACTGTCAGATGTGGGCTTTCACAGATTGCGGCATCTGGCTGCTGCTGTTCCGCCCACCCGTTGCGGCCTGGAAAGTTGGCGAGGCAGATTTCCTACGCTCGAAGTCCAACGACAGCAAACTCCCGTAGGGCGGACCTCCGCCGCGTCGGTGATCGCGGGACAGGCCATGTACGCGCCCGCTCTGCTGCGACCTCGCCAATAACTGCAATTTTGCTAGCTCATTTCGAAACGCCAGACGCCTAGACCACACCTTGTTAGGGTGGCCCGCGGTGAGGCGGCGCTCTACCCAGAGCCATGCACTGCCGAACCTCACGGAACAGCGCGCGGAATGAGCGGCCCTATGTCAGCGGACCCCACCATGATGGACCGGTCGGAAAAGCAGTCCCGCACGTGGATGCTGTCGCGCGAATTTCTCGGCCCTCTCATAACGATCGGCATTGTCCAATTGGTTGCAGCGATGGACGGTCCCGTTGTGGTTTTCGCTTTGCCGAAAATCCAGAACGAGCTTGGCTTGTCCGACGCCGGGCGCAGCTGGGTCGCGACCGCCTATTTACTCACCTTTGGGGGCCTGATTCTGCTGGGCGGTCGCCTCGGTGACACCCTCGGCCGCAAACGCACGTTCGTCCTCGGGGTCGCCTTCTTCACCGTCGCGTCTGCCTTGTGCGCCGTCGCGTGGAATGAGGGCTCGCTGGTCGTGGCTCGGTTGCTGCATGGCGTGGCCGCCGCGATCGTTGCGCCGACGTGTACTGCGCTGTTGGCGTCCGCCTTCCCGAAGGGGCCTGCGCGCAACGCGGCCGCGGCGATGTTCGGTGCGACGGTCGCGATCGGGGCAGTACTCGGGCTCGTGTGGGGCGGCGTGCTGACCGGGGTCTCATGGCGGTTGGTATTCGTGCTGAATGTGCCGGTCGGGCTGTTAGTGATCTGCCTGGCTCGCAATATGCTTCAGGAAACCCAGAGGGAGCGGAGGCGGCTCGACGTGGCCGGCTCGGTGTTGGCCACGATGGCGTTCATCGCTGCGGTGTTCGGATTTTCAGTGGCGCCGGAGAAAGGCTGGCAGTCCGCGGCCACGATCGGCGCCGGCCTGGTGGCGCTGACCGCGTTCGTAACCTTCGTGGCGGTGGAGCGTAAAGCCGAGAACCCGATCGTGCCGTTCAATCTGTTCGCCGACCGCAGTCGAGTTGCCGCCTTCGCAGCCATCTTCATCGTCAGCGGGATCTCGTTCACTCTGACCGTCTCGATCGCGCTCTATCTGCAGAACATCATGGGTTACAGTCCGCTGCGCGCTGGCGCGGCGTTCGTGCCGGTGGCCATCGCGATGGCTGCGGGGACACTCACTGCGTCACGGTTGGTGACGCGGTTCTCACCGCGGACGATGGTGATCCTGGGCGCCACCCTGGTCCTAGGTGGCATATTCGTCGGTGGGATGAATCTGAGCCGCGATCTCCCGTACTTCCCGAATCTGATCGTGCCGATCGTCGTCGGAGCTGTTGGTATCGGCACGATTACCGTGCCCCTCGGCTTGGCGCTGGTCGGTAGTGTCGGACCCGACCGCATCGGGCCCGTCGCGGCGATCATCGTGATGCTGCAGAGCGTCGGCGGGCCGGTCATGCTGGTCATCATCGAACTGGTAATCATTCTGCGCGTTCGGCACCTGGGCGGCACCGACGGGCCGGTGCAGGATATGAATGCGAGGCAGTTGCACGCACTGGATCTCGGCTATACCTATGGTCTGCTGTGGCTGGCCGGGGTGGCGGTGCTGCTGGCTGTGGTGGCGCTGGGCATCGGCTACACCGCCCAACAGGTGGCACATGCGCAAAAGCTGCAGAGCAACGCAGACGACGGCGAGGGCGACGATTCGAGTATCACCGCGAGGTAGTCCGGCTCAGTTCATCTCGCCTGTCAAGCCGAACTCCGCCAGCGATTGCGCAGCCAATTCCCGCAGCGCAGCTTTCGTCGGCACGGAATCGGGGTGGTACGCACAGATACATATACCAACCTTGTTGAGCTCCACGGCGGTGCCGAAGTAGACGTGCAGTTGGCTGCCGATCTTTTCGAGCCAGTGCTGAGTCAGGTGTTGGCTCGCCCCTCGAGCAAAGGCGGTGCTGCACAGCGTGCCGTCGGGCCGAATCGCCGCGGGGCCGGTATCGCCGAGGTTGGTGCAGAGGGAGGGCTGTTCGGGGTCGTTCAGCCCGTAGTCGACCATTTGCCGCCACGCCCGCTGCGGTGTGAACGGTGTCAGCGGGGCGAACTGGTCTGATTCGTCATGTTGCGATTCCTTATAGGTTTTCAACGCGTCCCTGATGGCGTTGCGGGCGGCACGCAGATTCGTCGTCACACCCGTCGGATCGATGTTGACCCTGGCAAAGGAGACTGCTACCGCACGTAGGTCATCCTCACCAGTGCGATTGTTGACCGTCATCAGCATGGTCACCTCCCCGGAATCGCCGTGCCGGCGTCCCATGAGCTGATCGAGCCTCGCGGTGAATGCGGCGGCCAGTGCGCTGTTGGTTCCGCCCAATGCCTCGACGCGGGCGTTCCATTCGTCCAGAGGGATCTGGATCCACATGCTGGGCGCGGTCACGGGACCGTCCGCGCCGCCGGTCGGCGCGACGATGGGCCGCTGCGGCTCTGGCCGCGTGGCATCGTTGCGTCGGCGGCGGGCCTCCTTTACCGCCGCGACAAGTGCCCGGGCAACGGCGGGTGCATCCCGCGCCGCCCCACGAACGTCCTCAACCGCTGCCTGAAGTCGACTGCGTGAATGTGGTGGTGGATAGCCAAGATCGGGTGTCATGTTGAAGGCCGCTTGAGATACCGCGATGGCAGCTCCGATGCCGTCGATCACGTAGTGGGATAGCACCAGACTGATCGCAGTAGACCCATCCGCGAGTGGGAGGACGCTGAGCCGGAAGCCCGGCCCGGATTCCGGGTCGAGAGGAAGTTGCGTGCATTCGTCGAGCCAGTCACCGAGTTCAGCGCGGGGGCGCGCGGACGGGGCGATCTCGATTTCCGCCAGCCGAGGGGCGGTGACCCACCGGTCACGACCGAACGGCAGCGGCGAACCCTCGATAAGGCGCCCCAACAATCCGCCGCTGAGATTCTGGTGGAACTTCCTCAACCCGTCCAGGTCCACGGCGCGCTCGTAGACCCACCCGACCTGCATGACTTCCTTTTGCCCGGCGGCACGGTGAGCGGCATAGAAGGCTTGATCCATCAACGCGCGGCGGTTGTCCGAGCGCGCGTCGCCAGAGGGTGTGCGGCTGTTGCGAATTGCCACGGATCAGCCTCCGATTGCTTGGATAGATCGGCCCTGCAGGACCGATTCATCGCGACAGATTAGCCGACTCGCCTCCGTCGCTCGGCCGACTGTGCTCCAATCATCCGGAGCAATTTGACGCTCGTGCATACGCAATCTCGAGAGGCTATCCCACGAATGACCCGGCGTCGGCAACCCACTGTGCAATCCGTGTCCATATCCGCGGGGCGCCCGGTGCTTGTCTTCGTCGTCGGATTCGGCCGATCGGGGACCTCAGCGCTTACGCGGGTTCTTTCGCACTGTGGTGCTGCGCTTCCGCCCGGTCTCTTGGGCGCGATCGCGGACAATACGCGGGGTTGCTTCGAACCACGTGAGGCGATCTACCTCAATGAAGCGATCCTTCGGCGTCAGGGACGCTCCGGCTACGACCTGAAATTGCGCACCTCTGAGGACGGCGCCGTTGGCGCCGAAACCGATGCGGCAAGTGTCGAGAAAATCAGGGCCTATCTGGCCAAAATGCCAGCTGCGCCGGTCGTGGTGATCAAAGAACCCAAGATCACCGCCATCAGCGACGTCTGGTTCGAGGCGGCGCGCCTGGCGGGATTCGACGTCGCGTCCATCATCGCGGTACGTCATCCAGCGGAGTGCATCGGTTCGGTTGAGAAGCGCGCCCACCGCCAGAACTATGTCCGCGCCTCGCCGGAGCTCGTCAGTGCCTGGTGGCTGAAATACACGTTGCTCGCCGAGCGAGACACCCGCGGGGTATCCCGTGTATTCGTCGAGTTTCCCAACCTCCTGGACGACTGGCGTCGGGAGGTGAAGCGGATCGCCACCGCTCTTGGGATCGACCTCGATGATCAGGATGAGAGTGCCATTGACAGTTTCCTCACACCGGACCTTCGACACCACCGACGGGCGGGCGCGGTTGTCGAGCCCTTCGGGACAGACTGGGTCGGTTCCACCTACGACGCGATGAGCGCCGCCGCGCGGGACGAGCCCTGGGATGCTGCCGGGCTGGACCGCGTCTTCGAGGAATACCGGGTGAGCGAACGTGGCTTCCGGACGGCCTTCGAGGACTTCCGTCGCTATCGGCATGTGAACTGGTTCCTTTGGCCACCCCTGGTGAAGGTGACGCTCGAAGTTCTCGCAAAGATCAACCGCCGCAAGGAAACATGGACCTAGTCAACGACGACGGTAATTTCGCGGAACGCGCACTGGTGTGAGAGGCCGGGGATTACGCACATGAAGTTTGTGCTGGCGTTCTATGGAACCCGCGGTGACGTCGAGCCCGGACTTGCTGTGGGCCGGGAATTGATGCGGCGCGGACATGCCGTGTGTATGGCCATTCCGCCCGACCTGATTCCGTCTGCTGAACAGCTGGGGCTGCCGGCCGTAGCCTACGGACCGGAGAACAATGAGTGGTTGGGTGTGACGAGCGACTTTTGGAAGCGATTCTTCCGCAACTTCTGGAGTATCCGCGAGCTGAAGAAACTACTGCGCGAATCGCGAGAGCCCGGCACCAAGGCGTGGGCCGAGATGAGTACGACGCTGACGTCGGTGGCGGCAGGGGCGGACCTGCTGCTGACGGGACTGAGCTACGAGGAACTCGCGCTCAATGTCGCGGATTACCACGAGGTTCCGTTGGCCACGCTGTTGTGGTTCCCGGTACGCGCCAACGGCCGCCTTGTTCCGAAGCTGCCAGCGCCCTTTACTCGCTCGGCGATGCGCGCTTCTGAATGGGTCGTTTGGCAAAGCGTGAAGAAAATCCAGGGCGCGCAGCGCCGGGAACTGGGCCTACCCAAGGCAAAAGGTACTGCGCCGCAACGGATTGCCGAACGCCGGTGGCTGGAGATCCAAGGCTACGACGAGGTCTGCTTTCCCGGATTGGCCGCTGAATGGGCGAAGTGGGAAGGTCAACGACCGTTTGTCGGCACGTTGACGCTGGAAACGCCAACGGCTGCCGACGAGGACGTCGCGTCGTGGATCGCGTCGGGAAAACCGCCCATCTTCTTCGGATTCGGAAGCATCCCGGTCGAATCCCCGGCTGACACGCTGGCGATGATCGCGGCGGTGTGCGCACGGTTGGGGGAGCGTGCGCTGGTTGGGGCCGGTTGGAGCGACTTCGGTGACGTTCCTCATTTCGACCACGTCAAGGTGGTGGGCGCGGTGAATTTCGCGACGATTTTTCCGCTCTGCCGCGCTGTCGTCCACCACGGCGGTGCAGGTACCACGGCAGCGGGTCTGCGCGCGGGGGTCCCCACACTGATTCTCTGGATGGCGGACGTGCAAATGATCTGGGGAATCATGGTGAAACGCCTGAAAATCGGTACTGCGCGCCGCTTTTCGACAACAACGGAAAACAGGCTCTACGCAGACCTGGTTACCATACTCGCTCCGGACTGCTGCGTGCGAGCTCGCGAGGTCGCCTCGCAGATGACCAAACCCGCTGACAGTGCCACAGCCGCCGCGGATTGCGTGGAGGAATTCGTGCGGGGAAGTGCCGGTGTCTGAGAGCCGGGCCCCGGTGCGTATCGGTATTCTGGGTGCGGCAGGCGTCGCTCCGCAAGCGCTGGTCAACCCAGCCAAGCGGAACGTCGAAGTCGACGCGGCCGCAATAGCCGCGCGCGACGTGTCCCGCGCCCGATCTTTTGCCGCACAGCACAACATCGATCGGGTGCACGACAGCTACGAGGCACTGATCAACGATCCAGACCTTGACGCTGTCTACAACCCGCTGCCGAATGCTCTGCACGGCAAGTGGACTCGCGCTGCCTTGGCTGCGGGTAAGCACGTGCTGTGCGAGAAACCATTCACGGCCAACGCCGCCGAAGCCCGTGAAATCGCCGAACTATACGACGCGTCAGACCGGGTCGTGATGGAGGCATTCCATTACCGGTATCACCCGTTGACCGTACGGGTCGAGCAGATCATTGCCGCGGGGGAGTTGGGCACGCTGCGCCGTGTGGAGGCGGCCATGTGCTTCCCGCTGCCGAAGTTCTCCGACATCCGTTACGACTACGGCTTGGCCGGTGGCGCGACAATGGATGCCGGATCCTACGCAGTGCACATGCTCCGCACGTTTGGCGGCTCCACCCCGGAAGTCGTTTGGGCCGAGGCGAAACTGCGCGATCCTCGAGTGGACCGGGCCATGACCGCCGAGTTGCTGTTCAACGAGGGGCACTCGGGCGGCCTTCGCTGCTCGATGTGGTCGAGGAATTTGCTGCTGTTGAGCGCTAAGGTGATTGGCGATCGCGGAGAGTTGCATGTGCTGAATCCGATTCTGCCGCAGATCTTCCATCGGCTCACGATCCGGTCCGAAGCGGGTAGACGAGTGGAACGCTTTAGTCGGCGTCCGAGCTATGAGTATCAACTCGACGCTTTTGCCGCGGCAGTGCTGCGCGGAGAGCCCGTGATCACGACGCCGTCGGACGCGATCGAAAACATGGCTGTCATCGACGAGATTTATCGCGCTGCAGGTCTGCCGCTGCGCGTTCAAGCCTGAGGTGGTTCCGGCTGATTCGGGACGGGCGGCGACATCTCGATCTCGTCGGGAAGCGCCACGCCGGTTAGCCAACCGTCGATGGTGCGGGCGAAAATGACGGGATGGCGCAGCGGCCAATTGTGGCGGGCACCGCGCGCGATTCCCGCGACTGCATTCGGCATTCTGCGCTGCAGTGCAGTCGCAGACTCGTGTACGAACCCGGGCTCCGCGGCCCCGGTCAGAACCAACGTGGGTGATGCCGATGTCTCGAGCCCCTCTGGAAGGGTGAAGCCTGCAGACGCGACGACGATCTCGGAGTATCGCCCGGCCGGCATGAGCCGTACGCCGTCGGGATCATCACCGTCCTCGGTGGACGCCACCCCGATAGGTCGAGTTTTCTCCCGGTTGGACTGTGACATCTCGAAGGATCGCGAGATCCCGGCAACCGCGCCAAGCAGACGTCGCGTCAGCCAGACTCCCGGCAGTGTGTTGATGATCGTGCCGCACAGCACAGCTCGGTCGAAAAGGTGCGGTTTGGTTGCCAACAATTGAGTGCCCACCTGAGCCCCGAGCGAATGGGCAACAAGGTGCACCCGCCCGCTGCCGGAGTTGACCTGGAGCAGTTCTGCCACCGCTGTGGCGGCTCGATCAATGCTGAACGGCCCCTCCTGTGCACTCTCGCCGTGCTGGGGCAGGTCGGGAAATAGGCAGCGATAGTGGGGCAGCAGTTCGATTACGGGTTGCCAGGACCGGCCGCTGCGCTCCGCTCCGTGAAGGAACAGAATCGTGGGCGCATCGGCCGGACCGAGTTCCCGTGCGAACAACCCCATGGCATCGACCTTAAGGCTCACCGGACCGATTGCCGGTTGGTCGGCGAAGACCCGTGTCATTGCTGAGCGTTGACCGACCCGGCTGCGAGCGCTGCCAAACACAAATTCCGATTCGCCCTCTTCGCATCGGATCTCCTCTTACTCTGGTGCCGCGGCGGAACGCCCACACAAACTGCACGCGGGTGTCGAGCGTGCATCACCGCCCCGGATGGTAGGAGCTCAGACGGACCCATGCCGCGTTCGATCGACATCTTGACTGAATCTTCCGCCACCGTTGAGCAGATTAATGCGGCATTCGGCCGCGAAGACTATTGGTTGGCGCGCGTTGCCGGGGACGACAGCGTCACGCTGGATTCGCTGCATGTCGACACCGACGGGGACGGCGCGGTGACAGCGCATATCACCCAATATCTGGGTCGCCAGTTGCTGCCGGGCCTGCTTGCCAGGTCAATGCCCGGCGACCTGAAGCTCAACTACCGCGAGACGTGGCGACCAGGCGCTGACGGCAGTACGCGTGGGGAGGTCACTGTCTTGGTGGCGGGCGGTCTCGGATCCAGTCGTGCACAGAATTCGCTGATGCCGACGGGCAACGGCTCCCAACTTCGTTCCGCCGTAAGCGTCGAGGTCAAATTGCCTGTCGTCGGCGGCAAGCTCGAACAAACCATCGCTACCGGTCTGAGCGAAAGCATCCCCTCAATGTTGCGCTTCACCACCACCTGGATCGCCGAGAATGCGTGACGCATCGTCTGTTCTGACATAGGAGAGAACCATGCCTGGAAAATCAGGCCCGCTACGGATCGGCGTTCTGGGCGCGTCGGACTTCGCTCTGGCGACGCTCATCAACCCGGCTCGGGAGAACGACGACGTCATAGTTTCTGCGGTGGCTGCGCGCGAGTTAAGCGATGCCCAGGACTTCGCCGGGAAATGCGGAATTCCCAGGGCGCACCGCAGCTACGATGAACTCATAGCGGATTCAGATTTGGATGCGGTCTACGTTCTGGTTCCTACTAGCATGCATGGCAAATGGACGCAGGCCGCTCTCGCAGTAGGCAAACACGTGTTATGCGAAAAGCCGTTTACAGCCAACGGAGATGAGGCCCGTGAGGTCGCCAAACTGGCTTCCAATTCGGGTCGGATTGTGATGGAGGCCTGTCAGTTCCGCTATCACCCGTTGACGTTGAGGGTGGAGGAGATCATCGCCTCCGGAGAGCTGGGCAAGTTGAAGTCAGTGGACGTCACCTTGTGTGTCATGCTGCCGAACTTCTCGGGGAACTGTTACAACTACGACTTCGCCGGTGGTGCGGCGATGGACGCCGGAAGTTACGTGGTTCACATGCTCCGCACGTTCGGCGGCGGTACACCGGAAGTTGTTTCCGCACAGGCGAAATTGCGTGATCCGCGGGTGGACCGGGCCATGTCGGCCGAGGTGCGCTACCCCGAAGGCCACACTGGACGGCTCCGCTGCGCCTTGTGGTCGGGAAACCTATTCCGGGCCAGCGCCAAAGTTGTTGGTGAGCGCGGTGAATTGCGCTGGCTCAGTCCGGCGGCACCCAATCTCTTCCCGCACCTCTTGGTTCGATCCAAGGGTAGAAGTCGGGTGGAACACTTCTCGCGACGTACGACCTACGCCTACCAGCTCGATGCGTTCGCCGCGGCGGTACTGCGCGGGGAACCGGTGCGGACGACGCCTGAGGAGGCCGTCGAGAACATGAGCGTCATTGATGAGATCTATCGAGCCGCCGGCCTGCCGATCAGAATGCCGAGCTGAGAGAGCGGCCAAGCATCTTTCTGGGCGGCCGCCGGTATCAGTTGGTGAAGTGAGCCTGGTTCACATGAGCGCCAACCCGTAATGCGTTGGCCGCCACGGTCAAACTAGGGTTGAGGCCTGCGCTCGACGGGAAGAACGAGGTGTCCACCACGTAGAGATTCTCGACGTCGTGGGCCCTATTGTGGGCGTCCAGCACGCTCGTGGCGGGGTCGGTGCCGAACCGGGCCGTACCGCAGACGTGGCCCAGGTTCGAGTTGTCCCTGCCGCTGCCGAGGGCGAGCGTCCGAAAAGGATCAAGCACATCCTTGAGGTGACGCAGAAACTTCGT
Organism: Mycobacterium sp. ELW1; assembly: GCF_008329905.1. Classification (NCBI taxonomy): domain Bacteria; kingdom Bacillati; phylum Actinomycetota; class Actinomycetes; order Mycobacteriales; family Mycobacteriaceae; genus Mycobacterium; species Mycobacterium sp. ELW1. Next base: position 1,760,724 of record NZ_CP032155.1, read on the forward strand.
GCGTCGTTCGGCGTCATTGGGGTGCAGTCGATACTGGATCCGTGCTCGTTGGCGGTTGTCGGTGCTGAGGCCATTTCCTGGAAGGACACGGTTGTCGCGATAGGGCAGGTCTTCTGTCATCGCGGCCAAAATCAGTCCACCGGTGAAGAATTTCTCATAGACCCGACGCACCGCAGGACGCATCAGGCGCATGGCCTTTCCGCGCCCGTCGGGGCGGTTGGCCAGCCACTCCATCGGCGGTAGCGCACCGAACGACTGCACGGTGCCGTACTTCTCACCATCCAGGAAATAGAAGTCGTTCAGTCCGATTTCCTTGTTGGCCGCCGTGATTCGGGAGCCGGAGTGGGGCCAGATCTCGATGGGGTCGAGCAGATGGCGCATCAAGTTACGGCCCACCATGTCCGAACCGTTGGCCAGCCCGCCCGGCCAATCACCTGAGCGCGAATTGAGCAGCAGCACTGGAGACGCCAGCGCGCCGGCGGCGAGTACCACCACCTTGGCTTTGATCGCCAGCGTGCCGGAGCGGTGCTCGCAGATGACGTGTCGGACTTGCGTGCGATCAGCATCCAAGCGCACGACCCGACATTCGGTTAGGAGCTGGGCGCCGTACTCGGCGATGGCCGGTTGCACACCATTTCGGCCGGCTTCGTTCTTGCACGGCTTGGGACACAAGTACGTTTGGCAGGTTGTGCAGCCATCGAGGTATTCACAGGCCATCGGTAGGTGGTAAGGATGCAACCCGCGACCGGCAAGGTAGTCGACCAAGGGCTGGTTGTCGGCCGAAAACGCCGGCGCCGCAGGCAGGCCCACCGAGGTTGCTTCCGGCCGCAGGGGATCGGGTTGGCCGCGAACCCCCAGCACTTTTTCGGCTTCCGCATACCAGGGCGCCAAGTCGTCGTAACTGATGGGCCAGGCCTCAGGGACGGTGGAATCGCCGGCTTTGTGGAAGTTCCCGCGGGGCGTGAAGTCTCGAACGAAGAATCGTTCGCAGACCATGCCGTAGAGCGCCGACGAGCCGCCAGTCCCGCTGCCGATGAACGGCACGAACCTCTTTGGCCGCCGCTTGCTGATATCCTCGACCTCGTCGGTCGATCGTCCGGCCCGGGCCAGGGCGTCAAAGTAGGCTGCCTCGGAGTGCGCCACGGACGGCTCGGCCAGTTCGGGCATCTCAGAGCGTATGGTGTCCGCAGTCCCAGGCAGCGTCGAGCGGCCCTTCTCGACGAACAACACTCGGCGGCCGGATCGAGCAAGCCGATAGCCCAGTAACCCGCCTCCCATTCCGGCGCCTACCACTACCACATCCCAGAGCACGCGTTCGGCCTCGTGCGTGGTCAGGCGGCTATCAGCCAAATCGAGCTCCTCGCGGGCAATTTCCCAGGCCTGCGCCCGTCTGCACGAGCCGTGATCGTAGCATTGGTGAGAAGGTAATTATCGCCGGTTTGTCAGCCGGCTCTGGTCGAACGAGCAAAGTCTCAGCCGTCGAAGTCAACGATCGAATGCCACACTGCATTGTGGCGGAAGCCGTCATAATGCCGGTGGGCCTGACGACGTTTGGGCGAATAACTACTGAAAGGCCGCGATCGCGATGAAATTGGTTTTGGCAAGCTACGGTGGTCGTGGCGATGTCGAACCCGCGGTCGTTGTCGCGCGCGAGTTGCAGGGCCGAGGTCATGACGTGCGCATGGTTGTCCCGCCAAACCTGGTTAGCTTCGCCGAGAAAGCCGGCCTGAACGCGACCGCGTACGGTCTGGACTCGCAGCCGATCCTGGATCTGCAGCGCAAGTACTTCACCTGCTATTCGCACACGCCGTGGAAGCTCAAAGAGCTGAATCGGATGTCGAGCGAGACTGCGGAGTTCGCCGCCGAGTGTTGGGCGGATATGACCTCCACGCTGACTTCCGTCGCGGACGGCGCCGACCTGTTGCTTACCGGGCTGATTTTCGAACAGCCGGCCGCCAATGTGGCTGAGCGTCTGGGTATTCCGCTGGCCACCTTGCACTATTTCCCGACGCGTGTGCACGGTCAGCTTCTGCCGTTTCTGCCGGCGCCGTTGAGCCGCATGGGAATGACCATCAACGATTGGGTGGCGTGGCGGGCGACCAGGGCAAGTGAGGATGCTCAGCGCCGTGAACTTGGCCTGCCGAACGCGACTGGGCCTGCGCCGCGGCGGATAGCCGAGCGCGGCGGGTCGCTGGAAATCCAGGCCTACGACGAGGTGGTCTTTCCGCGGCTGGCGGCCGAGTGGGCGAAGCGGGATGGGCTGCGGCCGTTTGTCGGAGCGTTGGCGATGGCGTCACCGACCGATATCGACGGGGAAGTGGCTGCGTGGGCCGCCGAGGGCACACCGCCGATTTTCTTTGGATTCGGCAGCGTTCCTCTTGGGTCTCCGGTCGACACGATCGCGATGATCAGCAGGGCTTGCGCGCGATTGGGTGAGCGCGCGATCCTTGGTGCAGGTGGGACCGAATTCGGTGAGGTGCCCCCGTCCGGGCACGTCAAAGTGGTCGGGCAAGTGAACTACGCGACGATCTTCCCGGTTTGCCGCGCGGTGGTTCACCATGGCGGCTCGGGCACAGTCGCCGCGGCCCTGCGAGGGGGTGTCCCGCAGTTGATTCTGTGGACACTGCCTGATCAGCCGTTCTTCGCCGCGCAACTCAAACGACTGAAGGTCGGTGCCGGGCGGCGTTTTGCGACGACGACCGAGAAGACGCTGGTTTCAGATCTGCGTCGGATTCTGGCTCCGCAATACGCTGTGCACGCGCGCGACATCGCCCAGCAGATGAGCACCCCCGCGGAAAGCGTTGTTGCTGCCGCCGATAGTTTGGAAAACTTCGCCCGCCTGCGCTGCGGTGTCTGAGCGGGATTGTCCCGTCACGCGGATTTCAGATTCGTCAATCTTCAACCTTACGAACCGATCCCATGTCGGGCGACACTAGTTGCGGATCAAGAATCCGTACGGCGCGAATGTGAAGCCGAATTTGTTCTCCCGCTCCACATCATGGGTGTAATCGTTCGGGAATTCCTGCTCGTATGCCTCGATGGCTTCATAGGGTCCCGGTCCCCATTGGGGAAGGACGGGATGCCCGTTGACGCAGGAATCTTCCACCAAGAGGTAGTCGCCGCTGGAGAGCAGGGGCCGCAGGAGTTTCATCTCGGCGAGCACATGATCCCGCTCGTGGTTGCTGTCCAGAATGGCGAAAATCTTGCCCGGATACTGGTCTTTAAGCTGTTGGATCAATTCAGCGATTTCGGGCGCTGACGACGACGATTCGACGAACTGGATGTCGGGCTCAGCCACTACCGTGGGGTCCAGCGCGTCGTGGTTGATGTCCACGGAGAGCACCTTGAATGGGTGGCCCATCTTCTGCATCGTGTGTGCGAAGAACAAGGCCGAGCCGCCCCGGTTCGAGCCGAACTCGACCACCAGAGAAGGCTTCAATTCAGAGAGGATCTCTTGGTAATTCCACATGTCGGAGACTGATTTCCAGCAGTCCACCCCAAGCCACTTGGTCTTGTTCCACACGAAGGTGTTGTAGTACCACTTGTGGTACTCCTCACCCTCTGTGCCCGTCGGCTGGTACAGGAAAATTGACACGCCCGAATTGACCAGTCGGCGCAAGGACGAGAAGCTCGACTTCGCCATTTGCCGGACCATTTTGGCGTCCATCTGAATGTTTCGGATCGGCGGGCCCTCACTTTTTAATGCGAGGGGGGTTCGACTTGAGATCCGTTGCGCATCGTTCTTTGGTTGCCGTGGCACCGCGGCAGGTTAGCAGCACTTCTGAGGAAGATGTGGGCGTTGTTGAAATTTTGACGCATCCGCAGCTGAGGTGCGCGGCGCCGGCCGACTGTACTGACCGAGCGCCGTGGGGCGCTGTCGTCGTTGCCGGGGAGGGAAGTTTGCCCAACCTTCGGGATTCTGCAAACTTACGCGGTCGTCAGTGGATACACTGCCCGCGAGCTAGGCCGGGATTCACGCGTCCCCGGTGTCGTTTTGTGCAGGACGCGCACGCGAACTGAAGGGCTGGGTCCGCTGTGGCTGAAGGCGTGTTCGGACGTAGCGACGCCGAGATCGACCTCATGGTCCGCGGCATGCGGTCCGGGATCGCCGTCGTCGGCTTCGGTTACATCGGAACGGTGATCGGAGCCGTGCTCGCCGATCGCGGTTGGCCGGTGACCGGGATCGACGTGAGGCAGAGTGTTGTCGACGAGATCAATCTGGGAAAGACCACCGTGCCAGAGCCGGGGTTGGGCGAGATCGTCGCCAACAACGTGCGGGTCGGCCGGCTTCGCGCCACGACCGATTTCGATGCGATTGCCGAGAATGGGTTCGTTATCGTCACCGTCGGGACGCCACTTGGCCCCGACTATGAACCCATTGTTGACGACATCGAGGCTGCTGCCCGCGCCGTCGGGGCGAACCTGCGCAAAGGCCACCTCATCGTCCTGAAGAGCACAGTGCCACCCGACACCACCGAAAAGTTGTTCAAGCCGATTCTCGAAGAGGTCTCGGGGCTAAAGGCTGGAGTCGATTTCGGACTCGCGTTCTGCCCGGAGCGAATCGCCGAGGGCCAGGCCATCAAAGAACTGACGTCGATCCCGATCGTGGTCGGTGCCGTCGACGAACTCAGTGCCCGGGCATGTTCGACACTCTTCCGACACGCGCTGGGAGTGGAATCGATCATCGTCGACGATCCCCGGACCGCTGAGATGGTCAAGCTCGTGGACAACCTCTGGATCGACCTAAATGTAGCGATGGCCAACGAGATGGCCAAGGTCTGCGACCGGCTCGGTATGGATGCACTACAGGTTATTCACGCCGCAAACTCGATGCCGAAGGGAAGTCACAACGTCAACATCCTCATGCCCAGCATGGGTGTTGGTGGCTACTGCCTGACCAAGGATCCGTGGTTCGTGAATCACCTCGGTGAGTCGCTCGGGCTGGAGTTGTCGATTCCGCGAACCTCGCGGACCGTCAACGACGCCATGCCCGCCTATACCTACGGGCTGCTCAAACAACTGCTCGACGATCAGGGCAAGACCATCGAGGACAGCACGATCGCGGTATTGGGCATCGCCTTCAAGAACAACACGGGTGACTGTCGGCTCACGCCAACTAAATACGTCGTTGAGTTGCTCGAGGCGTCCGGCTGCGCTTTGACGATTCACGACCCGTGGGTAATGGGAGAGGAAGCCCACATGGTCACCAAGATTCCGTTGACGGCGGACATCGAATCCGCCGTCCACGGCGCCGACGCTCTGGTGGTGCTGGCGGGGCACCGCGAATTCCATCAGATTCCACTGGCGCGGCTGGCGGAACTGACGGCTACCGGTTGTGTGTTCCTGGACGGCAGGAACAGCTTCGATCCGGCAGCGGCGCGTGCTGCAGGCTTTGTTTACAAAGGGATCGGCCGGTAGGTGACATTCGGCCGTCACCCATACCCGAAATTGGGAGAGTAAAGGGATGTCCAACGTTGTCGTGACCGGCGGCTACGGCTTCATCGGATCACACCTGGTGTCTGCCCTGCTGGACCGGGGAGACACTGTCACGGTTTTCGACTTCGCGAAGAACACTCGCGATACGAGCATCGACTTCGACCGGCACGCCAACTTCCGGTTCGTGCAGGGCGATGTGACCGATCTGGCCGCACTCGGACAAGCCTTGACCCCCTCTGTGGATACGGTGTTCCACCTGGCTGCGGTGGTCGGCGTCAAGAACTACATGCAGGATCCGCTGCAGGTCCTCGACGTCAACGTGATCGGCACTCGTAACGTCCTCGAGCTGAGCCAGCGGCACGGCACCCGCGTGGTGTTCGCCAGTACTTCCGAGGTGTTCGGGAAGAACCCCAACCCCCCGTGGGCTGAGGACGACGATCGCGTCCTCGGGTCGACGCGCACTGCCCGCTGGAGCTATAGCACGAGTAAAGGGATGGCCGAGCATCTTGTCTTCGCGATGCATGCCGCCTACGGGCTGCCGGTGACAGTGGTGCGTTATTTCAATGTCTATGGACCGCGGCAGAATCCGATCTTCGTGATCTCGCAGTCCGTGCACCGGATCCTCAACGGGCGGCAGCCCTTGCTCTATGACTCGGGCAACCAGACCCGCTGCTTCACCTATGTCGACGACGCGATAGCCGGCACCCTGCTCGCGGCCGAGAGTGATGCGGCAATCGGCGAGGCCTTCAACATCGGAAGCATGACGGAGACCACGATGAGTCACGCCGTCGACCTGGCCATCAAAATCGCCGACATCGACGGCGTGTCCGACCCCGAAACTGTTGACACTACAGCAGTTTACGGTCGCCACTACGAGGACATCCCGCGCCGCATCCCGGACTCCACCAAGGCGCAACACGAATTGGGTTGGCGTCTGGAGGTCGACGTCGAAGAGGGCATCCGCCGCACCATCGAGTGGGCGCGAGCCAACCAGTGGTATCTCCAAGAACCCCCGGAGAAAGCCTAGGAACCGGGTTGGGCACAAACGACGAAGTTGATGGCGCGGCCGAAGTGGTCAGTCGCCGATCCGGGCGCTTCCGAATGGGAGGCAGCAGCCTCGAGCAGGCATTCGACCCGCGGCGCAACGCTCTTAACGCGTGGCGCCTAGCGATGGCGACGGGTGTAATACTTTGTCACTCTTGGCCGCTGACGGGTCGCAGGGTGTCCTTTGAGCCGGCTCATCGACTACTCGGGGATGTGTGGGTCGATGGGTTTTTTGCGATGTCGGGGTTCCTCATTACGTGGAGTTGGTTCAGGCACCCCCGGATTCGCGACTACTTCCTCGCTCGGGGCCTGCGCATCCTGCCCGGTTTCTGGGTCTGCCTGACCGTCACCGCGTTCGTCATCGCTCCGATTGCTGTTGCAGTCCAAGGCGGTTCCCCCGCAAAGCTGCTGACGTCCATCGCGCCGATCAGGTATGTCCTTGCGGACAGCGCACTGTTGATGCAACAGAACGACATCGCAGGGACGCCGCATGGGGTGCCTTGGCCAGGGGTATGGAACGGCTCTCTATGGACCCTCTTCTGGGAAGCGTTGTGCTACATCGCTATTGCGCTTCTCGGAGTATCTGGGCTATTGCGCCGCAGGTGGCTGATTCCCACGTTGCTGGCTCTGGCGTTGATTTGGTCGGCCCGACTGCCGGCATACAACGTCATCGCCGAGCGGCCACCTGACCCGCAGCGACCAATAGATGCCGCGACGGCCGCACTTTTCATGCAACAAGCCGCATCCCGTTTTGGTGTCATGTTCCTGGCCGGGGCGCTGCTATTTCAGTTTAGGAATCTTGTACCTGCACGTTGGTCGTTTGTTGCAGTGAGCCTGATCATCGTTTTGGCGGCCAGCGTGCTGCCTAACTATCGGCTTGTGGCGGCCGTTCCGTTGGCCTATGCGCTTATTATTTCGGGCGCCTTGCTACGCAACAAGTGGTTGAATCTACAGACCGATCTTTCCTACGGTGTCTACATATACGCATGGCCAGTGCAGCAGGTGCTGGTTATTTGTGGGCTCGCGTTCTTGAATCCATTTGCGTTCGCGATTGTTGCGACGGTCGCGACCCTGCCGCTGGCGGCACTGAGTTGGTTCGGGGTCGAGAAGCGATCGCTGGCCCTGAAGGCCCGGCTCTTGAAGAAGAAGAGCGTTGAACCGGCCGCCGTCGGCTAGCCCGGATAGCCGGCTTGGGATCTTCGTTCCGGCGATGTGTCAGTGATGACCACGGTGCCTGGCGGCTTCACCCATCACTTTGCCCGATCGACGATCAGTCGACCACCGCGGCGGGTGGACACGGCGAAGGCGTGCGCATGCGACGATTTTCGTCACCGTCAAAAATCTTCTGATTTTTTGCTGACTGGACATCGAGATCGGGATACCGTGCATGGCGACTGAGTCCGGGGTGTGGTGACTCATGGACTGATTCGCCGTATATGCGGGGAAGTGAAAGGCGAGCGTTCTGAATGAAACTTGTGCTGGCAAGCTGGGGCAGCCGAGGCGAAGTCGAGCCGTGCGCAGCGGTGGGCCGCGAGTTACTGAACCGAGGCCACGATGTGCGGCTGGCCGTCCCACCCGACCTGGTCGGATATGCGTCGTCGGCTGTGCCCGGAGCGGTCCCCTTCGGATCGGACTTGCAGGCCATGATGGATGCCTACCGCGACTTCTGGACCGGTCTTTTCCGCGCCCCTGGAAGGTCCGCACCTGGCCAAGTTGCTGGATGAAGGTCCGCAACCTGGCCAAGTTGCTGAACGAGATGTGGGAGCCCCTTCACCAAAGCTGGGCCGAGATGAGCGCAACGCTCACATCGCTTACCGACGGCGCAGACCTGCTCCTTTCCAGCAACGTGGGTTTTGAGCTACAGGCCGCCAATATCGCTGAGTACTACGACATTCCGTTGGCCACGCTGCATTGGTATCCGATGCGGCCTAACGGACAACTGGCCCCATTCCTGCCCCCGGCGGTCTGCCGGGCGGGAATGGCGACGTACGACTGGGCATCTCGGGGCGGCTGGGCGAGAAAGGTCGAGGGGGAGCAGCGCCGGGAACTAGGTCTGCCGCCGGGTAAGGGACCCTGGCCACAGCGGGTCATTGATCGCGGGCCACTGGAGATCCAGGCCTACGACGAGGTGTGCTTTCCCGGGTTGGCGGCCGAATGGGCTCACTGGGGCGATCAGCGACCGTTCGTCGGTGCTTTGACGCTGGAACTGGCGACACAGGCTGACGATGAGGTTGCGGCCTGGATCGCCGAGGGGACACCGCCGATCTTCTTCGGCTTCGGCAGCATGCCGGTGGAGTCTCCGGCCGACACGCTGGCGATGATCGCCAAGGCCAGCGGCGAGCTGGGCGAGCGGGCACTGATCGGAGCGGCCTGGGATGACTTCACCGATGTACCGACGTTCGAGCACGTCAAGATCGTCAGTGTGGTGAATTTTGCGGAGGTGTTCCCCGCGTGCCGGGCGGTGGTACATCACGGTGGCGCGGGAACTACAGCGCTCGGGATGCGTGCCGGCATCCCGACGTTGATCCTCTCGACAGACGCCAATCAGGCGCTGTGGGGATCCCAGGTCAGACGCTTGAAAGTAGGTACTGGCCGGCGGTTCTCGGCGGCCACCGCGAAAACCTTGGTCGACGATCTGCGCACCATCCTCGCGCCCGACTACCTCGCCCGATCGCGCGCGCTCGCGACCAAGATGACCAAACCCTCCGACGGGGCTGCACTTGCTGCCGATCTCGTGGAGAATTTCGCGCGCGCGCGGTGTGTCCGTTGAGCAGGATCAGCACTACCGAAAAAGTGCGGAGTCAGAGCGGGCAACTAAGGACATTCCGCCCCGATATCGAGGGTCTACGTGCTGTCGCGGTCGCGGCGGTTGTTCTTTTTCACGCCGCGACCCCCGGGCTCAATGGTGGCTACGTCGGTGTCGACGTGTTCTTCGTCATCTCCGGTTTCTTGATCACCGGGCTGCTCTGGCGCGAGGTGAGCGGCACCGGCACGGTGCGGCTGCGCAAGTTCTATGGGGCCCGAGCGCGACGACTGCTGCCGGCTTCGGCGGCTGTCGGCGTCATCACCATGATCGCCTCGTTTTTCCTCTTGCCGCCGCTACGCCTGCCGGTCGTTCTTGGCGACGGTATCGCCAGCGCGCTTTACGTCAGCAACTACCGATTCCTGCTCCTAGGTGTCGATTACTTCACCGCCCATGTGGCACCTTCGCCGTTCCTGCACTACTGGTCGCTCGGTGTCGAGGAGCAGTTCTACCTGGTGTGGGCACCGCTGATCCTCGGCACCGCCTGGCTCGTGCGGCGATTACGACGACGCAAAAAGGCCGTGGTCCCACCTACACAGCGCTCTTACGTGGTGGTCCTGACCGTCGTCACGGTCGTGTCTTTCGCCCTGTCGCTGGTAATCACCTACGGAATGCCCGCTGCTGCTTTCTTTTCGCTACCGACGCGAGCTTGGCAGCTAGGGCTGGGTGGGTTGGTCGCTCTCACCATGGGCCACTGGCGCCGACTGCCGCCGGGCGTCGCTGCGGTCGCCGGATGGGGCGGGCTGGCCTGTATTGCGCTGGCCTGCACCTGGTTCAGCCCCACTACCCCTTTCCCGGGCCTCGCTGCACTGCTGCCGACGGTCGGGGCCCTGTTGGTGATCGGCGCCGGCTGCGCCATACCGACGCAGGGTTGTGGGCGCCTGCTGGGAACGGCGCCGATGCAGGCGCTGGGACGCATTTCATACTCGTGGTACCTCTGGCACTGGCCGGTACTGATCTTCGCTCCGCTGGTGGTCGGTCATTCCTTGGGTTTGGTGGCCCGACTCGCGGCCGCGCTTCTGTCTGCCGGGCTGGCGTGGCTTACCCTGCGCTACTTGGAGAACCCACTGCGGTTTTCCCCGACGATCCGTAACTCCCCGTGGCGCAGCCTGGCACTGGGTGGTGCGGCCACCGCGATCGCAGTGTGCACAGGCTTATTGTTGCTCCAGGTCGTTCCCACACCGGTTGGGCGCGGTGCACCGGTCGCGCAGCCGCGCGTCACCGCCGTAGCGCCACCCGACGGTTCGCCCGAGGCCGCGTATGACGCCGAAGTGCAGCGAGTTTTCGCTCAGGTGCAGGCCGCAGTAGCGGCGTCAGCGAACCTCAGAGCGGTTCCGTCCAACCTTGAACCCCCACTTGCCGCGACTTTGGCTACGCCCAGGTTTCCGGCCGACGGCTGCCTGCGCGATCAATTCCAAAGTGGGCACCCAGAGTGCGCGAAGGGTGATGTCGCGTCGGCGACGACGGTGGCCTTTGTTGGCGATTCCCATGCCCACATGTGGGCTGGGCCGCTGGAACCGACAGCCGCCGAGCGACATTGGCGGCTGGAAGTGCTGGCCAAGGGCGCCTGTCCAATACTCGACGTTTACAACAAAGACAGCTTGTTCCGGCAGATGACCGAGAGTTCCACGCATTGTGAGCAGTGGCGCGGCGAAATAATGACCCGGCTTCGTGCCGAGCGTCCGCGACTGGTGGTGGTGGACATGTGGCGGGGCTACGGCATCGATGAGTCGGCATCCGGCTACCGGGCCTTCGAACCGGCGTGGAACGACAGCCTGACCCGGCTTGTGCTGCAACTCCGTGCAATGGGATCAGCGGTATTGGTGCTGGGCCCCATTCCCAATCCGCACGAATCGCTGCCGGTCTGCCTGTCGGGACACCTCGATGACATCCCGGCCTGCACACCGTCGAGGTCGACCGCCGTGGACGCATCCGGAATCGCCGGAGAGGCCATAGCTACCAAAGCCGGCGGTGGGCAATATGCCGACCTGACCGACCTGTTCTGTACCGCGGACAGATGTCCGCCGATCGTCGGAAATACGTTGGTGTACACCGACTCCAACCACGTCTACACTCCCTACGCCCAGCTACTGGCACCGGCCATTGCCGCGCTGATAGATCGCGAACTTGCCCGCGGGTAGCACGACATTCACCGGCAGAACCCACACGCCGTGGTGTTTGGTCAGCGGCCCGACTCGGCCGCGGCCCGGTAACCCCGGATGGCTAGTGGTCCGATCAGTGTGGCCAATACCAGACCCCATAGGCAGATCACCAGAAGCGATCCCCACGCGGGATGACGCCCTTCAGCGAGTGAGCGCATGAACTTAATCGCCGACCACATGGGCTGGAACCGGACCAGTGGCTGAAGCCATCCCGGAAACATCTCTATTGGAGGGGCTCCGGAGCTGGCGAACACCATGGCTATGGCCGGTACCCCCAGCCAGACGAGCAGGTTATTACTCGTCGAATGGACCGCGATAGCAATAAGTGCGGTCGAGAAGACGACGCCGACCATCACTGGGACCAGTACGAACGGGATTACGGAAAACCATCCACCTGTGAATCTAAGGCCGAGGCCAACGCCAACTGCAGTAATGATGATGGAACCTGCCAGCGTCCGTGTGGCGTCTGCGATGAGCCTGCCGGTCAGGGCGCTGGCCCGGTGCACGGGCAATACCCAGAATCGGCTGAGGATTCCCCATTCCCGTTCGATCCGAATGGTGAAAGTCGCTGCCATGGCACCGAATAGGGCACCTGCCACCGCGCATGTCGCCACCAGGCCGGGAAGTGCATCCTTGCCGGTGATTGTCATGATCGACTTGGCGACCAGGAAGTTGTAGGCAATCAGTAGGAAGCTCGGATACAGCAATGCTTGTATCGGGACTACCGGTTCCCTCCGCCAGTGGGTCAGCAAGCGTCCGGCGAACAACAGACTTTCAGCGGGCATCGAGCTCCGCAAAGATGGTTCCTGCGTTGTTGTGTTCATGGTCATTCCGTTCGCCTCTGCGCCCGGACAGCTAGTACGCCGAATACCGCAAGCAGAACGAGGCACCAGGCCACACTGGTCAGCACGTTGCTACCTACAACGTGGCCGGAGGCGAAGCCTCGCAGTGTTTCCGCGATTTGCGAAATGGGTTGATACACCACGAAAGGTTGCACCCAATCTGGGAATGCGTCAGCCGGTGCCATCCCTGTAGACATCATCACCAGCAGCATCTGGGGAACCAAGAGCACTTGGCTGGCGGTCCCATTTCGTCCGATGGCCGACCCCGCGATCCCGGTCCCCGTGGCATCTGCGCCGAGCGACAGTGCCAATGTGAAGGCCAAAACAAAAACGGCAAACCCGACCGTATAGAAAAGTCCACCTGTCATGCGGAAGCCGAATATGTACCCGACCGCAATCGCCGCGGCCAGGGCGACTGTCCCACGCAAGAGGCAGTACAGCATCCGCGCAATCAGTGGTGCCACCAATGGGATGGGGAGCGTGCGTAGCCGAATCCCGAACCCGGACTGCTGATCTCGCGTGGCGTGTTCGACGGTGGTCAGCGCGGCGAGAAGCGTGAACTGGATGATGATGACCGGTAGGAGATACTGCGAGTAGGTCGCTGTCCCGGTGTCGATCACACCCTGCAACGCGAAGTTGAAGACGATGAACTGTCCGGCCGGCACCAGAATTGCGAACGGCAGATCCTGGTGCAGCGTGCTGCGGACCATGCGTTCGGTGAGTGCAGCAACCGCCGTCACGTGGCGACATTCCGGGTGAGGTGCAAAAACGCTTCGTCTAGTGACGGCTTGCGGAGAGCTATGTCAGTGAGCTCGACGTCGAGCCTGTCGACGCGACGGAATACCTCGCTGAGTGTCGCCACGCCATCGGTTGCTCGGACGGAAACGGTGTTCGCTTCGTCGTCACACTCGGCATCCTCAAGATCGGCGACAACGTCGAAGATCTTTGACAGATCGGCGGGATTGACCGGACTCACGGTGCAGTAACTGAATCCGACGCGACCTTTGAGGTCTTCGGCTGTCCCGTTGGCGATGACGCGACCGTGATCGATCACGACGATTGAATCGCTGAGTACGTCGGCCTCTTCGAGATACTGGGTCGTGAGAAGGACTGTGACACCCTGGTCCGAAAGTGATGACACGGTGTCCCACACCGCGCGCCGACTGCGCGGGTCCAGCCCGGTTGTCGGCTCATCGAGGAATAACACCTTCGGCCGAACCACCAGCGCGGCGGCGATATCGATGCGGCGCTGCATCCCGACCGAATACTCGCCCAACCGCCGATCAGCGGCTTGCGCCATATCGAACTGGTCGATGAGATCGTCGGCCCGCAGTTGCGCATCCTTGCGACGCAATCCACGTAGCCGACCGAACAGCACCAGGTTCTCGCGGCCGGTGAGCTGCCAATCGAGCGCTGCGACCTGCCCGGTGGTTCCGATGCTTTCGCGTACTCGTGCGGGATCGCCGACCACGTCGTAGCCCGCAACAATCGCTTGGCCTGAGGACGGTCGCAGCAAGGTGGACAGAATCTTGATCGTCGTTGTTTTGCCGGCACCGTTATGGCCGAGCACACCGCAGACCGATCCGGCGGCCACCGAAAAGGTCACGTCCTCCAGAGCCCGTACGCCTCCGTCGAACGTCTTAGCTACAGCATCGAGCTCAATCACGAAAACTGACGATATCTGTTGTGGCTGCGGTCCGGGCGAACTTGCCTAAGGGAGAGCATCCCACTTGGTCGCGGCTGTGGTGTGTGCCCCCTGGCATTCGGCCGGTGAGGGTCATTTGGGCTGCTCAGCGATCCAGTCGAGCAGCGCGGGCAGGCCTGCGTCCAGCGACCACTTGGGACGCCAGGCCAGTTCTGTGATTGCCGGCTCAATGTCACACCTGGCTGCGCGTACGTCGCCATCACGGAACTTCGCCACGATGACAGGATCGGGGGCGCCACAGATGGTGGCGACCTTCCGCGCCAACTCGTGGACGGTCGTCGGGGCGCCTGAGCCGATATCGAGGTAACGCGATGTGGCAGCGGGTGTCGCAATGGCCGAAGACAGCGCTTGCACGACGTCGTCGATGTAGACGAAATCGCGCACGATGCGACCGTCTTCGTATACCTCCAGTGCGTGGTGCTCGCGCGCCAGCCGGGCAAACAAGGCGACGATTCCGGTGTAGGAATTCGTTAGCGACTGACCAGGACCGTAGACATTCTGCAGGCGCAGCACGCTGAGATTGGTGTCATGAGCTGCCGCCCACGCCGCGAGAATGTGCTCCTGGGCGAGCTTCGTCGCGGCGTAAATGTTGGTGGGACGGGGCTCGGTTCGGCTGGCACAGCTCGGAATCGGCGTTGCAGGATCACCCGTGGGGCCTTGGGGATCCCAGACACCGGCCTCGAGCTGAGCGTGGCTGCGGGGCCGCGGATAGAAGATGTGTTCGCCGGATTGCCAGGCGCCCTCGCCATACACAGCCCGAGACGAGGCGACGACCAGCTGTTCGGGAACATGCCCTGAACGGCTTAGGGCATCCAGGAGTTGGGTCGTGCCCACCACGTTGACCGCGCCGTGACGGGTCGCTTCGGACAGCGACTGCGCCGTTCCGGTTTCAGCCGCCAGGTGCACTATTTGGGTCGGTCGGAACAGTCGAAGCACGGCATCCAAGTCGGGCGCATGCGTGACGTCGCCGGTGAAGAACCGGACCGATGACGGTAGGTCGATCGCCGCCTGGTCGCCGTGTACTTGCGGGTGCAGGACATCTACGACAGCGACGTCGTAGCCGGCCTCGGCCAAGGGCCGCGAAAGTGCGGAACCAATGAACCCGGCTCCTCCGGTGATCAAAACTGATTGTGACAAAAGCTGATGCCTCCGGTTCCTGACGGCTGAGCTCACCAATTCTCGAGAATGTCGACCGACGGTGTCGTCGGACACGTCCCTCCCGGTCGACATTCTCGCCAGCTGGGGCCGATGCGGTCTTCGAGTCGAGGCATTCTTACATATAGATCCATCAGATTATTTGGAGATGGTCAAGCGATATTGAGGAGCCTTATCGGTGATCACATTCGAGCTCGATTGAGCAGAACGAGTTCGTGAGGCGCGTAGGTCGTGCTCCGCGAAGATGGGGCAGACTCCTACTGGCCCGGCGGTGACACCATTCAGGCGCGGCGCAAGCTGTGGGGTGCCTGCGGTGTGCCGAAATCACTCCTGCTACGCGCCTGGGGCAAGGTAGCCTCCAACCGACAAGTTTCGACTTGCAGGGATCGATTGGGCTTGGCAGGGTGTCCAAAACGGCGTTTGTGCTGTTGAGCGGGGGTCGCAGCGCGTGAAGTTTGCATTGGTCAATTGGGGTAGCCGCGGAGAAATCGAGCCGTGCGCAGCAGTGGGGCGTGAGCTGCTGCGCCGAGGGCACGACGTGCACATCGCCGTGGCGCCTGACCTCGTTGGGTTCGCCGAGTCTGTCGGACTCACAGCAGTCGCTTTT
The DNA here is from genome assembly GCF_008329905.1 of Mycobacterium sp. ELW1. Classification (NCBI taxonomy): domain Bacteria; kingdom Bacillati; phylum Actinomycetota; class Actinomycetes; order Mycobacteriales; family Mycobacteriaceae; genus Mycobacterium; species Mycobacterium sp. ELW1. The sequence goes on from NZ_CP032155.1 coordinate 1,776,478, forward strand.
GGCCCGCGCCTGAATGACATTCTGGGCAGATACCGTGATTTCTGGACCAGTTTCTTCCGTGCGCCATGGCGAATTCGTTCGTTGGGCCGGATGTACCGGGATTTCCTTGATCCACTGAGCGAGTCCCGAAGTGAGATGATCCCGACCCTGGCGGCCATGGCTCAATCGGCAGACCTGGTGTTGACCACCATGAATTTCGAAGAAGTCGCGGTCAGCGTCGCGGAACGCTACAACATTCCTCTGGCGACACTGCAGTGGTTTCCGCTGCGAGCCAATGGTCGGCTCCTGCCGATCCGGCCAGCGTGGTTGGGGCGCTCGATCATGACGGCATTCCAGTGGGTGGCGTGGCGCGGGTCGAAGAACTTTGAGGATGCACAGCGATACGAACTGGGTCTGCCCAAGTCTACGAGTCCTTGGGCGCGGCGAATTCGTGAGGCGGGTTGCCTGGAAATCCAGGCCTACGACGAGGTGTGCTTCCCCGGGTTGGCCGAGGAATGGCAGCGGTGGGATCGGCCATTTGTGGGTGCGCTGACTATGGAGTTGGCGACCGATGACGATGAGGAGGTCGCATCCTGGATCGCCGCCGGGACGCCGCCGATTTTCTTCGGTTTCGGAAGCATGCCGGTCGAATCTCCAGCGGACGCTATCGCGATGATCGGCTCAGCCTGCGCGCAGTTGGGTGAGCGTGCTTTGGTGTGCGCGGGATCGAGCGATTTCAGCGATGTCCCAGAGCTGGAGCACGTGAAAGTAGTTGGTGCGCTTAACTTCGCGACCATTTTTCCTACCTGCCGCGCGGTGGTCCACCACGGTGGCGCGGGGACCACGGCGTTAGGCTTGCGGGCCGGTGTGCCCACGTTGATCTTGTCCACCGACATCAATCAACGCCTTTGGGGGACCTCGGTCAAACGACTGGGGGTGGGTACCGCTCGTCGCTTTTCGAGCGTCACCAGGACATCGCTCGTTGCGGACCTGCGCCACATTCTGCGTCCGGATTTTGTTGCCCGTGCCCGCGAACTCGCGGCGGGGATGACGGAACCGGCCAAGGGTGCGGCGCTTGCGGCCGATTTGGTAGAGCGATACGCCCAAGCGCACTCGCGCACTGCTGCAATCAATTGAACGATGCGGGCGGTGATGCTGGTCTGCGTCGAAGCTATCGGTAAGCCTGGGCGAGTGCGCGGTCGGCCAGTGCGCCCATCACCGGTGCCACATGACGCGAATACTCACGCGTCATGTGAGCCACGTCCTGATAGACCAGGGTGTTTCCGACGATGGCCGGGCAAAGGTCAGTCGTGCAGAACAGGTCGGTGACATCGACGTAGTGTCCACCACCTGCTTCGGTGGCGGCGGCCTCGGCGTTGATACCGGATTGGTTGACCGCGGTCGACCTCGACAACGTGCAGGCTGTTGCATCATCGAGGTGGCCGGACACGCATACCGGTATCGATTGGTGAGGAGCCGGAATGGGCCCGAGCACCAGCACCTCGGTGCCGTTGTCGCGTAGCTGCTGCACGAGGCGGGTCAGGCTGGTGATCCACCCTGGGTCGAATGGCGTGAAGCCAGATAGTGATTCGTCGCTTCCGTATGCCCGCCACATGCTGATGACGACCAGGCGGGGGCGCTCAGCGCGTAACCGGGCTAGGACCTCGGCGCGCCACTGTTCGCAGTGCTGAGCTTGCTCGAGCAGGCGATGGAAGAAGGTGTCGGCGCGCACGGCCACCGGTGGACACGCCCCCTTTGCCAGCGTCTCTAGTCGCCAGTGTCGTTGTGCGGCGAGTTCCTGGAACGCCGGGTTCCACATCGCTGCGTGCGAGTCGCCGAACAGGGCCACTGTCGTCGGCGACGAGGTATCGCCGGTCGCGCATTCTGGATGTCCTGATTGGTAAGGCGTGCGCAGGCAGCCTCCGAGGTACGGATCCTGTTGCTCTGCGCCCTTTTCGGCAAGCCGCGGTTGCAGATTCGACGGGACGGCTTGAATGCCGACTGAGGCGGCCACAGCTGCCTGCGCCTGAGCGAACGCAGCATGTACCGCTGTGTCATAGGCGCCGACGCCAGAGCCTGCCGGTACAGCAGCCACACTGATCGTCGCTGACGCCACCGGCACGCCTCGCCCTATCGGGTTGGGTAACACAGACAGCAGCGCGATGCCCACGCTGACCGCGACCGCGGTGGCCGCAGCGCCAAGACCGAGACTGCGCCGGGGTGAATCACGCACGGCCGGGGCGAATCTCAGCGGATTTTCAACAAGCCACAGGGTGAGTGCGGCCAGACCAGCGGAAACCAATATCGCTGCCACGCGGGCGGTCAGGCCCAGCGAATGACCCACCAACAGCGGGGTCAAGAGCAGCACTGGCCAATGCCACAGGTACCACGAATATGAGATTCGGCCCATCGCACGCATCGGCGGCAGTCCAAGCAGGCGCCCGGACCCCTGCGACGGCGTCGCACACCCGGCGGCAATCACAAGCGCCGCACCGACAACCGGCAGTAGTGCGGCAGCACCCGGGTACGGTGTATGTGAAGTCAACTGGACGCAGGCCAGCACGATCGCGCCCAGCCCAGCCCATCCGGCGACCGCGGCGACCCTTGGCGACAAGCGTTGCCAGCGCGTGGCGGTCAGCGCGACGAGACCGCCGGCGGCCAATTCCCACGCTCGGGTGGGCAGCGAAAAATACGCGGCGGGAGCAGCGACGTACGTAAGCCCGAGCGATAGCGTGAACGACACAGCGGCGATCAGTGCCAGGACCACCAGGTAGGGGGTCTGCGACGTGGTTGCTCCGGTTCTACTGCGTCGGCGTGCCCGTCGGACGACCGATGCCGTGGCGAGAATCAACATCGGCCATATCAGATAGAACTGCTCCTCGACGCCCAGGGACCAGTAGTGCTCGAACGGCGAGGGCGTCAGGAGGTCGGCGAAGTAGTTGACGTCGCCGATGATCAGCCAGTAGTTGCCTACGTACAGCGCGCTGGCGATGCCGTCGTAGATGACGGTTGGGACCCGCAACGGGGGTAACAGGACAGCTGAGGCAACCAGTGTCACAACAATGACCAACGCTGAGGCCGGGAGCAGTCGGCGGGCTCGCGCGCCGTAGAACTTGCGGAGGCGCACCGAGCCGGTTGACCGCGCTTCACGCCAGAGCAGGCCGGTGATCAGGAAACCTGAGATCACGAAAAATACGTCGACGCCGACGAATCCACCGTTCGCCCCTGGGATGTGAGCGTGAAACAGCCTAACAGCCAACACTGCGACAGCCCGCAGACCCTCGATGTCGGGGCGGAATTTCATTGCGGCCGAACGCTGATCCGGCAGCGACTCAGCCGAGAAAACGCTGTCGACTGAGGACATGGTCAGCTATTTCTGGGCCAGCGCGCGGTCCGCCAGCGCGCCCAATGCCGGCCCTAACGTCCGGGAGTAGGCCAACGTCATGTGTGTCTTGTCGAGATAAACCAAGTTGTTGCCGACGATGGCCGGGCAACGGTCTGCGGCGCAGTACAGGTCGGTGAGATCAGCGTAAGTGCCACCAGCGGCCTCGGTGGAGGCCGCCTCCGCCGACATGCCGGATGGGTTGAACGCCTTGGCTTTTGACAGTCCGCAGGCTGACACATCAAACAGATGGCCAGATACGCATGTCGGCACATTTATCCTGCCTGCGCTCGGGATAGGCCCGAGGACAAGGACTTTGGAACCCGCCTTGCGCAGTTGCTGCACGAGGTGGGTCAGGCTGTCCAGCCAAACCGAGTCGTAGGCGTGGAAACCCGTCAACGCCTCCCCGGTGCCGAACCCACGCCACATACTCACCACAACCAACTGGGGCGGCGCGGCGAGCAGGCGAGCCAGGATCTGACCGCGCCACTCCTGGCAGTGTTGAGCATGTTCGGCCAACCGTCCGAGCAGCCCGTTGTTCGGCAAGTTGATCATCGGGCAGTTGCCCTTGGCCAACATCAGCAGTCGCCAATGCCTCTGGGCAACCACCTGTTGAAAGGCCGGGAAGAACATTGCGGCGTTCGAATCGCCCACCACCGCCACCGTCGTCGACGAGCTGGTATCGCCCGTCGCGCACTCCGCGTGCCCCTGTTCGAGGGGACTGCGTAGGCAGCCACCGAAGTAGATGTCCTGCAACTCCGTCGCTACGCCGGCGAGCGATGGATCGAGATTGGACGGGACGACTTGGAGGTCAACCGATTTGGCGACCGCGGTCTGTGTCTGTGCGAATGCCTGCTCGATTGCAGCATCGTAGGCGGCGATGCTCGAACCAGGGGGCACAGGTACGGTCGTGATCGTCAGGGCCGCCGCCGGACTGCCGCGCCCGACTGGGGGCTGCACCACCGTCAGGAGCACCAGGCCAACACACGCCGCCAGCGCGGTGAAAGTGCCGCCGAGCGCGAGGCTGAGCTTGGGAGAGCGCTGCAGCCGAGCGGCATATCGCAATGGCGTCTCGACATACCGGAACGTAAGTACGCCAAGGAGGCCGGAAGCGATGACCAGTGCCACTCTGCCCGCCAGCCCGAGCGGGTGGCCCAGCACTATCGGCACAAGCACCAACACCGGCCAATGCCACAGGTACCACGAATAGGACAACCGACCGATCGTACGCATCGGCCCCCAACCGAGAACTCGACCGGCCCCTCGCGTGGGCAGTGCGCAACCTGCCCCGATCACCATCACGGTGGCGATCATGGGGAGGAGTGCCGCGGAGCCGGGGTAGGGGATCGTCGCCGGAAATTGGTTGCACACCAAGAGCAGTAGTGCCAGCCCGCCAGATCCGATGACCCACGCGGCCTTTGGGGGCAGGCGGCGCCATCGGTCAGCGCTCAAAGCGAGCATTCCGCCGATTGCCAAGTCCCATGCTCGGGTGTGGGTAGAGAAGTACGCCACGGCCTGCATCAAGTACGTCTCGACGAACGAGGACAGGAAAGACAAGACCACGATCAGGCCGAAGACCACCATGAACGGTCGCTTAGAGAGGCCCTTCTCGGCCGTTTTGCGTGGGCGCACACGCCGGACAAGCCATGCCACCGCGAGGAGTGTGAGGGGCCAGAACATGTAGAACTGCTCTTCGACGCCCAGAGTCCAGTAATGCTCGAACGGCGAGGGCTCGTGGTTGGCGAAGTAGTCGACGTTCTGGAAAACGAACCAATAATTGCCGACGTAGAGCGCGCTGGCGATACCGTCGCCCATGACCGTGCGGGCTTGCAGCGGCGACAATATGGCAGCGGAGGCAAGCAGCGTGACAACGATGACGGTGGCTGCAACAGGCAGCAGTCGGCGGGCCCGCGAGCCGTAGAAACTGCGTAGTTTCAGAGTTCCGGTCTTATTGAGTTGATGCCAGAGCTGCCCGGTAATGACGAATCCCGAGATGATGAAGAACACGTCCGGGCCGACGAAACCGCCGCCCACACCCGGGATCGCGGCGTGAAAGCCGAGGATGGCCAACAGGGTGAAACCGCGCAGACCCTCGATGTCGGGGCGGAAGTCCTTCAGTACGGGGCGTCGATCCTGCACTTCCTGGGAAGGGCTAATGCTGTCGGTCTGACGCACAGTCACCTTCTTCTTCCCTAACGCGGCCTTCTTCGAGACGCGGCCTTCCGAGTCGAGGCATTGTGGCACATTCGCCGCCGTTAATTTGCCGAAAGCGCTCATCTCGGTCTAGCGGTCTATGCCACCATGGCCCCTGTGCGGGCGATTCTTCAGACAAGCAGTGCTGGCATACATATCTGTCCGATCGCGTCGGGGATTCACATAGCTGGTACCGCACGTTGAGAACCCGACGGCGTGCCACCGTCGTCTTCGACGCACAGCTAGTACCCAACCGGAAGTAGAGCGAGTGAACATATTTGGTGAAGCTCTGCGTGCCAACAGGACTCGGATACAGAGTCTCGTCGCATCGGCGCCGCCGCACAGTTGCGGGAAACGTACGTCGCTAACCGAGGCGGCCTGCGCGGATGCTCTGCCCATTCGAGTTCACGGTGCGGGTGGGATCCTGCGTACGTCCGGCGGTTACTCGGTGACGGCGCCGTTGCCAAAGTGCGTAACCCTATCTCCGTGGATGCGGCGTTGACCGGGCGGCACGTATCGATCTTCGCCAAGCGGTAGGCCCAGGTCTTTGATGGGAGTTGACCTATGACAATTACTGACGTGCGGACGGTGGATCGAACCACCCTCCATCGTCTGTGGAAAGCGACACTGGTCGGCATCGGAACGGTGCTGGCGGTGGCGTGCTACTTCCTGCCTGTTCTTCTCGTCGCCATCGGCGTAGTCGTGGTTCTCTGGCTCTGCGGCCGAATGATCTATAGGGGCCGAGACCGCTATATCCCGAACCTCTACGCCCGGGACGTCCGGGTTTACGAGGACGAGTACCGAGCCTTTATCGATCACACGCTTTCCGACTTGCGGCAGTGCAAAATTCACGACCACCCGTTGCTGCGGGAAGCCGCCGATTTGGCGCTGCCTTTCGGACAGAACCCCGATGAACTCCTGCTCGATCTCGGGGTGTGGATCGGGTGGTCCACCAGACTGACATCCGAGGCCTCCCGCCGTACGGTTTACGGCTTCGATACCTTCGAAGGCCTTGTCGAAGATTGGCAAATCGATGACCAAACCGTCGTCAAGAGCGGAACCTTCGCGTTGTCAGAGCCACTCGCACAGCGACTCATGTCGGGGACCGGCGTACACCTCGACGACGGGGTGCCTGCTTCGCTCGGCCGCGCAGTTCAGTTCGTCAAGGGCACCACCTACGACACGCTGGCTCCGTTCCTTGCGGAGCGGCCGGGTGTCCCCATCCGGCTGTTCCACATGGATTTGGATACCTATGAGAGCTGCCTGCATGCGCTGGAAACCTGCAAGGGACACTTCGTCGAGGGGTCGATTCTCGTCTTCGACGAGTACCTGGTTACCAACGGCGAGATGCGTGCGTTCTACGAATTCCAACGTCGGTACGGGCTGGAATGGCGCTACCGAAAGTGGGGTCTCGAGATCTGGGAGATGAACGTTGAGATGGTCACCGCGCCCTGGAAGCGGCTCCTGTATTACTTCATCTCTCTGACGATTTATTGGAGCGTCGGGGGTGGTAGTTACGCCTGGGCCGTGTGGGACAAGCGGTTCTGGAGATTCTGGCTGGGCGCACCGCTCGGCGACATTGCCTTCATGCTCGGGGCCGCCGGGCAGCGAAAATCGGTGAGCCTGGAATTGACCGGGCTCGGTGAGCTTTCCGCGGCCAGCCAAGTTGTTCAACAGAAGGGCTGACAGGCTTGCGCGAAGGGGGTATTGAGCGACCCAGTGGCCCCCAGGATCACGGCGTCCGATCGTTTTAGCAAAGTGACGGACACGGCGTCGGCTGGCCGTTAACCTGTGGCCCTAGTTTCGATTCGTGGCTGAACTTCACGTAACGAACGAGTCATTTCTTCTGCGGCGCCACGATGCGGAATGCCAGGAGCGAGTGAAGCAGAGACGGATTTTGGCGTGCGGAATCCCGTGGTCAGAAGCCCTGAAGAGTGGAGAGGACCGTTGCGTGGGCATTAACGCCGGACTGGTGCGTGTCGTGGACGCGTTGCCGGGTATGAATCGAATCCGTGCCGTCCAGCGCGCCCTTGCGAGCCGGTCGAACCCTGTGTATCTCGAGATTGGTGTGTCACGCGGCCAGGCGTTCCAGCGGATCAGCGCGGACGTGAAGCTCGCCGTCGACCCCGCGTTCAACCTCACGCAGCGCACTCGGGAACTCGCGGACGCGACCGGTCGCGAAACCTACTACTTCGAGACGACAAGCGACGCCTTCTTTGACGACGAGGCGGACTTCCTCGCGAAACACCCCATCGACGTGGCCCTCATCGACGGGTTGCACACCTATGAACAAGTGGTGCGCGATGTCGAGAGAACCCTGCGCTTCTTGAAGGACGATGGCGTCATTTTCTTGCATGACTGTAACCCTCCTTTCGAATTGGCCGGCCGTCGCGCTGAGTCGTGGGAGGCCCACATGAAATCGCAGAAAGGACCTTTGGCGATCGGCATCTGGAACGGCGATGTCTGGAAGGCGATCGTCCATCTGCGCAGCACCCGCCCGGATTTGTTGGTTGGCGTGTTCAAGTGCGATCAAGGCCTGGGGTTCGTCCGAAAGGGAACTCCGGAATCGACACTGCCTTACACGGTTCAGCAGGTGGAAGCGCTCGGTTACGCGGATCTCAAGGCTGACCGCAAGCGTTTGTTGAACCTGAAATCGCCCCGCTATCTCGGCGAATTCCTCAAAGACAGCGCCGGATCTGCGCGCGGCTGAACGAACCGGTCGAGCGCGCGCCGACGACCGCAGTCTGTCCACCGGGAATTGGAGAAGGGTCTACTTTTCGCGATGAAGATTGTGCTGGCAACATGGGGCAGTCGCGGTGACATCGAACCCAGCCTTGCGGTTGGTCGTGAATTGGTCCGACGAGGGCATGACGTCACCATGGCGGTGCCGCCCGACTTGGTCGGCTTCACCGAGGCTGCGGGTCCCACGGCCGTCGCCTTCGGGCCGAATTCGAAGGCCATCCTGGATGCGCACAGAGAGTTCTGGACGTGCTTCTTCCGTAACCCCTGGCGGGTCCGACGGCTGATCGACTCGCGGGTCGAAATCGCCGGCCCTCTGCTGCGCGGCTGGCAGGAGATGAGCACGACGCTGATGTCGCTCGCGGACGGCGCCGACCTCATCTTCACCGGCATCAATTTTGAGGATGCTGCCGCGAATGTTGCGGAACGCTACGACATTCCGCTGGCCACCTTGCATTACTTCCCGCTGCGGCCTAACGGCCAGGTCTTGCCGTTGCTACCACCGCGTTTCGGCCGCTCGGCGGTAAGGGCGTTCTGGTGGATGTCGTGGCGAGGGACGAAGAAGGCCGAAGACGCGCAGCGCCGAGAGCTGGGCCTGCCGAAGTCGACGGGATCCGCACCTAGAAGGATCACCAAGCGCGGATCGCTGGAAATTCAGGCCTACGACGAAGCTTGCTTTCCCGGACTGGCAGCAGAATGGGCGGAGTATCGAGAACAACGACCCTTTGTCGGCACACTGACTTTGGAGTTGGCGACGGATTCCGATGAGGAGATCGCATCGTGGATTGCGGAGGGAACGCCGCCAATCTTCTTCGGATTCGGCAGCATCCCGGTCGAATCTCCGTCTGACACGATCGCGATGATCAGCGGGGCGTGCACGCGCTTGGGCGAGCGAGCTTTAATCGGCGCGGCAGGCACCGATTTCAGCAACGTTGCGCGCCCAGAGCACGTCAAGGTCGTCGGCACGATGAACTACGCGACCGTCTTTCCTGCCTGTCGCGCGGTTGTTCACCACGGTGGCTCAAGCACAACACCCATCGTGATGCGCGCAGGGGTTCCTCAGCTGATTCTCTACTGGGACATGGTTCACGCGATCTACGGCGCGGCCGTCAAGCGGTTGAAAGTCGGCACCGCGAGGCGTTTCTCCACGGCAACAGAAGAGTCGCTGGTGGCAGACCTGCGTAAGATCCTCGCGCAGGACTACTTCGACAGGGCACGCGAGCTCGCGACAAAGATCACCCCGGCTTCGGGGAGCGCCGCGGCCGCGGCTGATCAGCTGGAGAGGCTCGTTCGGTTGCGTCCGGTCCGCTGAGCCGAGGTCGCTTGGACCGTCGGAATCGTCGCTGAGTGACGCCTGAGTCGACGGGTCCAAGGAGTGGTGAGGACTCCGCACCGCGGTTTGCCGCCTTTAGCGCGGCAACCGAAGGGTTGCCCCTTCCACCGCGGAAGTGACGCGCCAATGGCCGTCTTTAGCGCATTTGAGCGCGATTGCTGGATTACGCGGACTTCATAGTGATATGGCTCACATCCAACTCCGTGACAGCGGTCACATGGGGCAGTAAGGTTTCGAAAGCTCTTACTCGCATGTCAATAAAAGATGGTCGGAGGCCCGGTGAGCGTCAACCCCTTTGACGACGACAACGGCAACTTTCTGGTTTTGGTCAACGACGAAGATCAACACAGCCTGTGGCCGGTGTTTGCCGACGTTCCGGCTGGCTGGCGGGTGGTCTACGGGGAAGCGGACCGAGCTGCGTGCCTGGACTACATCGAACAGAACTGGACTGACATCCGGCCAAAGACGCTACGCGAGAGGCTGGCGGCGGCGGCTCCTGCCCAAGATTCTGCATAGGGGTTCAGAGGATTCAATGGAAAGTGAAAACGGCAGATTTCCGCTGACGCGCGCGCAGCTGGACATTTGGCTTGCCAACGAAACCGGTCATCAGACTGGTGCCGAATGGCAAGCCGGCTTGTTGATGAAGATCGATGGCGAGCTGGACCTTGAGATCCTTGAATGGGCAGTCCAGCGGGTGACGCATGAGGCTGAGCCGATTCGGGCTGCCTTCTTCGAAGATGACGGCCACGTCTACCAGCAGGCGATCGAGTACCCGGAAATCGAGCTGCCTTTCTACGACCTCAGCGGCTCCGACGACCCGGATCGATCAGTCCAGGAGACGGCGTTGTCGATTCAACGAACGCCAATGCCACTGACCGGGCCGCTGTTCAAGTACGCCGTTTTCCGGACGGGTCCCGAAGAGTTGTACACATTCGCTTGCTTTCACCACATTGTGATCGACGCGGCAGGTATCGGACTGGTCGGCAATCGAATCGCGTCGGTTTATTCTGCGGTTGTCGCGGGTGAACCAATTCCTCCGGCGTTCTTTGGATCACTGCACGATCTGGTCTATTGCGAGTCGGAATATGAAGCCTCCGACGCCTATCGCAACGATGAAGAATATTGGACCAATAATCTTCCTCGGGAAAGCAATTCGAATTCCGGTTCGATGGAAAACGCGAGCGAGCGTGATCCGAATTGGCAGTCGGTCCCTACGCAGTTGGATGCAGATGTGCTGCGTCGCGTCCAAGCGTTGGCCGATACGTGGAACATCCCGCGTTCGTCGATGATCATCGCGGCGTGCGCGCTGCTGGTGCGCGACCACTGTGCCGAAGGCTCGGAGGTTGTACTCGACCTGCCCGTGAGCCGCCGCGTGGTGGCGGAGTCGAAGACATTGCCGGGCATGCTCGCCGGTGTCGTGCCGCTAGTGCTCAGCCTGACCGCCGGGTCCACGGTGAAGGACCTATGTGGACATGTTGACGCGCGCATCCGGGAAGCGTTGCTGCATCAGCGATATCCGGTACCGGCCCTCGAACGGAAAACGCACCACCGTGGGTTAGCCCAGTCATCCGACCGGGTGGTCATCGACATCTTCCCGATGGCATTCTCGGTTGATTTCGGTGGTATCCCTGCGACCGCATCGATGACCAATTCGTCCTTCGTAGGCGGCTTTGGGTTCGTTTTCTCCGGTGTCGGTCAAGACCTCTTCCTTAGTACATTGGGCTCCGGGTTGTTCTCCGATTTGGAGGTCGCCGATCTGGCGTGGCGGTTGGAGCAGGTGCTCGACGCCATGGCAACCGATCCAACTCGATCGTTGTCGTCAGTAGACGTCTTCGAAGCCGCTGAGCGTGTTCAGCTGGAAGACTGGGGAAACGGGGGCGTCTTGACCGCTCCAATGCGCGCACCGCTGACGATCGCCGAGGCGTTCGCCGCACAGGCTGTGCGGACCCCCGATGCGACGGCAATCACGTGCCAAGGCGTTTCCACGTCGTACCGCGACCTGGATGCAGAGACGGACCGGTTGGCGCGCATGCTCGTGGCCGCCGGCGCCGGCCCGGGTCAGCGGGTTGCGATGTTGTTGCCGCGCTCGACCGACGCGATCGTGGCGATGGTGGCGATCGTGAAGGCCGGGGCGGCCTACGTGCCGATTGATCCGGCGGTACCGGCGACGAGGATGCAGTTCGTGCTCACCGACTCAAAGCCGGTTGCCGTACTGACCAGCGCGGACTTGGCTGAGCGGCTGTCCGGGCAGGACTTGCGCATCATCGACATAGATGATCGCGGGAAATCAGACGCTGAATCCTCCTCCAGCGCAGCGACATCGGGACCGCACGCCGACGACGTCGCCTACATCATCTACACCTCCGGGACGACAGGAACCCCGAAGGGGGTGGCGATCCCGCACGGCAACCTGACCAGGCTGCTGGAAACCTTGGATGCCGACCTGGATCTGGCGGGGCAGGTGTGGTCGCAATGCCACTCACTGGCTTTCGACTTCTCGGTGTGGGAGATCTGGGGCGCGCTGCTCTACGGTGGCCGTGTCGTGGTGGCGCCGGATGCGGTGGTCCGGTCGTCGGAAGACTTGCACGCCCTGCTCGCGGCCGAGCAGGTCACCATGCTGAGTCAAACCCCGTCGGCGTTCTATGCCCTACAGGCTGCCGACGAAGCGCAGCCCGAACTCGCCGCTCAGCTGAGCCTCAAAGTTGTGGTGTTTGGCGGGGAAGCCCTTGAGCCGCAACGTCTTCGCGTCTGGCGGAAGAGCCACCCTGACGCGCCGCGTCTGATCAACATGTACGGCATCACCGAGACGACGGTGCACGCGTCGTTCCGCGAGATCGTCGACGCAGATCTTGACAGCGTAGTGAGCCCCATCGGGGTGCCGCTGGGTCACCTCGGCTTCTTTGTGCTCGACAGCTGGATGCGCCCTGCGCCGACAGGTGTGGTCGGCGAGTTGTACGTAGCGGGAGCCGGTCTGGCGCACGGCTATGTCGGCCGGGCCGGTTTGTCGGCGGCCCGGTTCGTCGCCTGTCCCTATGGCAAGCCGGGCGAGCGTATGTATCGCACTGGGGATCTCGCCTACTGGGGCACCGACGGACAGCTGCGCTATGTGGGACGTGCCGATGAGCAGGTCAAGATCCGTGGGTATCGCATCGAGCTGGGCGAGGTGCAGGCGGCACTGGCCGGCTTGGACGGTGTGAAACAGGCAGTGGTGATCGCCCGCGAGGACCGCGCCGGTGACAAGCGTCTGGTGGGGTACTTCACCGGCGACGCGGACCCGGTCACCGTGCGTACCGTACTGGCCGACAAGCTGCCGTCCTACATGGTTCCGACCGCGGTCGTCGTGATGGATGCGCTGCCGCTGACCGTGAACGGCAAACTTGACACCAAAGCCCTGCCCGCGCCCGAGTATCAATCGGCCGACAACTACACCGCGCCGACCGATGCGGTGGAGGAGATTCTGGCCGGCATCTACGCCCAAGTCCTTGGGCTGGACAAGGTCGGCGTCGACGAGTCGTTCTTCGAGCTCGGCGGGGACAGCATCCTTTCGATGCAGGTGGTGGCACGAGCTCGTGCTGCGGGCGTGGTGTGCAGGCCGCGCGACATTTTCGTGGAGCAGACCGTGGCCCGGCTGGCTGCCGTGGCGGTGATGGCCGATGGCGATACCGACGGAAACGACAGCGGGGTTGGGCCGGTGGCGGCTACCCCAATCATCCGTTGGCTGGAAAGCCTTGAAAAGTCCGGCGTTTCCATCGATCAGTTCAATCAAACTGTGGTGGTACAAGCTCCCGAGGGAGCACACGAGGCTGACGTGGTGGCGATGCTCCAAGGACTGCTCGATAGTCATGCCATGTTGCGGCTGCGGGTCTCCGAGGACGATGCCGGCGGCTGGCTGCTCGATGTGCCCGAGGCCGGGGCGGTCGATGCCCGTGCATGCTTGCAAACCGTCGACGTGCTCACCGATGAGGCAATGGCCGAGGCCCAAACGCGGCTGGATCCCCGAGCCGGTGTGATGCTCAGCGCGCTCTGGGTGGCCTCAACCGGACGGCTGGTTTCGATCGTTCACCACTTGGCCGTCGACGGGGTGTCGTGGCGGATTCTGCTGGAAGACCTGAATATTGCCTGGTCCCAGCATCGGGCCGGCCAGCCCGTGCATTTGCCGGAGTCTGGGATCTCTTTCACCCGTTGGGCTTCGGTCTTGGCCGAATACGCCCGGTCCCCGAGTGTCGTAGAGCTCGCCGATTTATGGCGGCAGATCGAGGCGGTACCAGCGGTGCTTCCGCCGATGAACCCAGGTGCGGACACCATGGCCACAGCGGGAGCCATGTCGGTGGATCTGGACGTAGACACCACCCGGTCGCTCATCGGTGAGGTGCCCACGGCGTTCCATGCTGGGGTGCACGAAATCCTCTTGATCGCATTCGGATTGGCGATTTCTGAGTTCTTGGGCATGGGAGGTGACACGATCGCCATCGATGTGGAGGGCCACGGTCGTGACGAGGAGCTGGCGGGTGACACTGAGATTCAAGGTCTGTCCCGCACCGTCGGATGGTTCACTGCCAAGTATCCGGTGTCGTTGACGGTCGGTGGACTCGACTGGGCGCAGGTGGTTTCCGGTGGGCCGGCGGTGGGAGCCGTTGTCAAGGACGCCAAGGAACAATTGCGGAGCCTCCCTGACGGTTTGAGCTATGGGGCGCTGCGCTATCTGAACCAGGATGTCGCCCTCGACGGAGAGGATCCGGCCATCGGATTCAATTATCTGGGCCGACTGGGTTCGACCGCGGCCCGCGCATCCGGGGAACCCTCTGATATCTGGCAGATCTGTTGGGACGGCTTGGCGGACATCAACCCCCACGCGGAGTTATCCATGCCACTGGTGCACACGGTTGAGCTCAACGCCGGCACGGTAGACACCGACGCCGGCCCGTTCCTGCGTGCCAGCTGGACGTGGGCGTCCTCTGTGCTGAACGAGGCGCAGGTCAACCGGCTGAGTGCACTGTGGTTTGAGGCTCTGGCCGGCGTCTGTGCTCACGTTCGAGGCGGTGGTGGCGGCCTGACGCCGTCGGACCTGGCCGTGGGTCTCAGCCAGCAGCAAATTGACGAACTTCAGCGGCAATATGCAGATCGCTGACGTACTGCCCCTGACCCCACTGCAGCAGGGACTTCTGTTCCTCGCGAACACTGCGCAGGGCAGTGAGGATGTGTATGCGGTCCAACTGAATATCACGTTGAGCGGTCCACTCGAAAAGGATCGCTTGGGCGAGGCGGTGCAGTCGGCGGTGAAACGTCACCCCCAACTGGCGGCTCGCTTTTCGACGAAGTTCGGCGATCCTGTTCAGATCATCCCCGCGGACCCGGTAGCGCCGTGGCAGTTCGTCGACCTCACCGAAGGCACCGATATCGATGAACAAATTGAGCAGATACGTGCTGGCGAGCGCATTGCTGTCTGCGATTTATCCGATCAGCCCCCGGTTCGCGCATCCCTGATCCGCTTAGCGGCCGACCAGCACATGCTGGTGATGACCAACCACCACATTGTGCTAGACGGTTGGTCGCTGCCGATCTTGCTGGGTGAGATTTTCGCGGGCTACTACGGACAGCGATTGCCGCCGGCACCGTCCTTCCGCAGGTTTGTTAGCTGGCTGCGCGGTCGCGACCTCGATGCTGCACGCGCCGCGTGGGACGAGGTGCTGACCGGATTCGATACGCCTACCTTGGTGGCTGCAGCACGGCCAGCAGTATCCGGTCACGGTAGACGAGAAGTCGCGACATTCACGTTGTCGGAACAGGCCACAACCGCGATAGGTGAGTTGGCGCGGTCGTGCCACACCACCATCAGCACGGTGCTACAGGGTGCGTTCGCGCAGGTGTTGATGTTGCTGACTGGTCGGCAGGACGTCGTCTTCGGCACGACCGTCTCGGGGCGGCCGACCGAAATGTTTGGCGCGGACTCGATGGTCGGCCTGCTGATCAACACCGTGCCAGTGCGGGCGGCGGTAACCCCGACGTCCACCACCGTCGACCTACTCGCGAACCTGCAAGACGCCTACAGCCGCACTCTTGACCACCAGCACCTGGCGCTCAGCGAGATTCATCGCCTCACTGGGCAAGAGCAGCTCTTCGACGCGTTGTTCGTCTATGAGAACTACCCCCTCGACGCTGCTAAATTGTCGGGCGCCGATGGCCTGGCCGTCACCGGATTTGCGCACCACGAGTACAACCATTACCCCATCGCGATGCAGGCCATGCCGGGGGACGTACTGACTCTTCGCGTCGAGTACGACACTGATGTCTTCGGCGGGGACAGTGTTGGTGAACTGGTTGAGCGCTTCCGGCGGGTGTTGTTGGCGATGGCTGCTGATCCGTCTGCGCGGTTGTCGTCTGTGGATCTGCTCGATGAGGCTGAACACACGCTCCTGGATGGCTGGGGCAACCGGGCTGTGCTGGGAGAGTCGGTGGGCGCGCCAACATCGATCCCCGCGGTGTTCGCTGAGCGTGTGGTGTCCGCTGGCGACGAGTTGGCCCTCACTTGTGGACAGCGGTCATGGACGTACCGAGAACTCGATGAAGCGTCGAATCGTTTGGCGCAGTTGTTGATTGCCCGGGGGGTTCGGACGGGTCAGCGAGTAGCGTTGCTGTTACCGCGGACAGCTGAAGCTGTGGTGGCGATTCTGGCGGTTGTGAAGACCGGTGCGGCGTACGTGCCGATCGACCCGTCGGTGCCGGCTTCCCGAATGGAGTTCGTGCTTGGAGATGCGGCGCCGGTTGTGGCGGTCACCACTGCGGAGTTGGCGGATCGGCTGCGTGATCGGGAATTGTCGATCGTTGAGATCGATGATCCCGCGATTGATGGCCAGTCCACTTCCGGCCTAATGCCGCCGTCGGCGGATGAGATTGCGTACATCATTTACACCTCGGGGACGACTGGCACCCCGAAAGGTGTTGCTATTCCGCATCGTAATGTGACCTGTCTTCTGGAGACGTTAGATGCCGATATGGGTCTGGCGCGGCAGGTGTGGACACAATGCCATTCGTTGGCTTTTGACTATTCGGTGTGGGAGATCTGGGGCCCGCTGCTGTATGGCGGCCGCGTCATAGTGGTACCTGATCCGGTGGTGCGCTCTGCGGAGGATTTGCACGCGCTGTTGGTGGCCGAAGGTGTCACGGTACTGAGCCAGACTCCGTCGGCGTTCTACGCATTGCAGGCTGCTGATGCGCTTAATCCCGAGCGGGGTCGCCGGCTCAAGCTCGAAGCCGTGATATTTGGTGGAGAAGCCCTTGAGCCGCACCGTCTTCGGACGTGGATGGCTGATCACCCTGACTCGCCGCGGTTGATCAACATGTATGGCATCACTGAGACGACGGTGCATGCATCGTTCCGGGCGATCTGTGCTGAGGATGTCGATAGTGTCGTGAGCCCTATTGGTGTGCCGTTGGCACATTTGGGCTTCTTTGTACTCGACAACGCGTTGCGGCCAGTGCCCGTGGGTGTTGCCGGTGAGTTGTATGTGGCCGGTGCGGGTTTGGCCTATGGGTATGTAGGCCGAGCGGAGTTGACTGCGTCGCGGTTTGTGGCGTGTCCGTTCGGTCCTACGGGGTCACGGATGTATCGCACCGGGGATGTGATGGCGTGGGGTGCCGATGGGCAGTTGCGCTACATGGGTCGTGCCGATGAGCAGGTGAAGATCCGGGGGTATCGCATCGAGCTCGGTGAGGTGCAGGCCGCGTTGAGTGCGGTCACCGGTGTCGAGCAGGCTGAAGTGATTGCCCGCGAGGACCGCCCGGGTGATAAGCGTTTGGTGGGGTATGTCACCGGTGCTGTGGAACCGGTGGCGGTGCGTGCCGCGTTACTCGAGCGGTTGCCGGAGTACATGATTCCGGTGGTGGTGGTGTTGGATGCGTTGCCGTTGACGGTGAACGGCAAGCTGGACAAGCGCGCCCTGCCCGCACCTGAGTACCAGCCCGTGGACTCCTATCGTGCGCCGTCGGACGCGGTCGAAGAGATATTAGCCGGTGTCTTCGCCCAGGTGCTGGGAGTGGACCGGGTCGGGGTGGATGACTCGTTCTTCGAGCTGGGCGGGGATTCGTTGTCGGCGATGCGTTTGGTCGCGGCGGTGAATGTCGCGTTAGATGCTGGGTTGCCGGTGCGGGCATTGTTTGATGCGCCTTCGGTGGCGCAGTTGGCGACGCATATTGGCGGTGATAGGGAGCGGCTTGATCCCTTAGTGACGATGGAGCGACCTGCGGTGATCCCGTTGTCGTTCTCCCAGAAGAGATTGTGGTTCCTCGATCAATTGCAGGGGCCTTCGCCGATCTACAACATGCCGTTGGCGTTGCGATTGACAGGGACGCTGAACGCTGAGGCTCTCGGCTCCGCTATGGCTGATGTGGTGGGTCGTCATGAGAGCCTGCGGACGTTGTTCACCGCGCCCGGCGGAGTCCCGCAGCAACTCGTGATCGAACGTGAGCGAGCCGACTTCGGTTGGGAGATCGTTGATGCGACTGGCTGGTCGCAGGCCCAGTTGGATGACGCTGTCACCGCACTGACGCGGCATTCGTTTGATTTGGCAACCGAGATCCCGTTGCGCGCGCGGCTTTTCCGCATTGCCGAAGACGAGCATGTCGTGGTGTCGGTGGCCCACCACATCGCTGCCGACGGCTTGTCGGCGACGCCGTTAGTGCGTGACCTGAGCATTGCATATGTCTGCCGGTGCTTGGGGATAGCGCCTGCGTGGGCTGATTTACCAGTGCAGTATGTGGATTACACGTTGTGGCAGCGCGCGCAGTTTGGTGATCTGGATGATCCGGACAGTGCCATTGCGTCGCAGTTGGCTTATTGGCAGGATGCTTTGGCGGGCATGCCCGAGCGGTTGGCGTTGCCGACGGATCGGCCGTATCCGGTGGTGGCCGATCAGAGTGGTGCCAGTATTTCGGTCCATTGGCCGATTGAGTTGCAAGAGCGGATCACCCGAGTCGCTCGTCAGCACAATGCGACGAGTTTTATGTTGATGCAGGCTGCATTAGCGGTGTTGTTGGCCAGGTTGTCGGCGAGTTCCGATGTGGCAGTGGGCTTCCCGATCGGCGGGCGGCGGGATCCTGCGCTCGATGACCTGATCGGCTTTTTCGTTAACACCTTGGTGCTGCGAGTCGATGTTAGTGGCGATCCCACCGTGACCGACTTGCTGGCGCAGGTGCGGCAGCGCAGCCTGGCGGCCTTTGAGCATCAGGATGTGCCATTTGAGGTGATCGTCGATCGCGTCAACCCCACCCGGTCGCTGACCCATCACCCGCTGGTGCAGGTGATGTTGGGATGGCGAAGCCTCCCCGGGGAGGCCAGCGACGAGATCGCCATGGCCCTAGGTGATCTGCACGTCACCCAGCTACCCGTGGATACCGGCACTGCGCGGGTGGATCTGGCGTTGTCGTTCAATGAACGTTGGAGCCAGGCTGGTGAGCCCGCGGGCTTGTCGGGGATGGCCGAATTCCGCACTGACGTGTTCGATGCGGCCACCATCGAGACGTTGATGGAGCGGCTGCGACGGGTGTTGGTGGCGATGACCGACGATCCGGCGCGGCTGCTGTCCTCCGTGGATGTGCTCGACGACGCGGAGCGTTCACGTCTGGATGCCTTCGGCAATCGAGCAGTGTTGACGCAGGTCGGGGCGGGTGCGGTTTCGGTGCCGGAGTTGTTCGGCGCCCAGGTCACTCGCGCCCCGGATGCGGTTGCGCTGACATCCGGCGAGGTTTCCATGACCTACCAGGAGCTGGACGAGGCGGCAAATCGCCTCGCGCACTTGCTGTCTGGTCACCGTGTCGGCGCCGGCGACTGTGTGGCGCTACTGCTGGACCGCTCGGCTGAGGCTGTCGTCGTCATGCTGGCCGCGCTCAAACTCGGGGCCGCGTACCTGGCGATCGATCCTGCGCTGCCGGAGGCCCGCGTCGAGTTCATGCTCGCCGATGCGGCACCGGTTGCCGTCGTCACCACTGAAGCGCTTCGGCCGCGACTACACGGGCACGATGTGACGGTCGTGGATATCGACGACCCGGCAGTCGGCAACCAGCCCACCACGGCGCTGCCCGCCCCATCTCCGGACAACATCGCTTACCTGATCTATACCTCAGGCACGACCGGCACCCCCAAAGGTGTTGCGCTGTCGCACCGGAACCTGGCCCACCTGGCTGACTCGGCGCACCCCGACCTGCCGATCGATCAGGTATGGACGCAATGCCACTCGTACGCCTTCGACTTCTCGGTGTGGGAGATCTGGGCCGCACTGCTCGGTGGCGGGCGGCTGTTGGTGGTGCCCGATCCGGTTGTCCGTTCGCCCGATGATTTTCACGCGCTGCTGGTCAGCGAACACGCAAATGTGCTCACCCAAACACCGTCCGCGGTAGCGGCATTGCGGCCGCAGGGGCTGGAGTCGGTGGCTCTGCTGCTCGGCGGCGAGGCCTGCCCGCCCGAAGTGGTCGAGCAGTGGGCCCTCGGACGGGTGGTCATCAACGCCTACGGCCCCACCGAGGTCACGGTCTACGCCTCGATGAGCAGGCCGCTGGTGGTTGGGGCGGAGGTGCCGATCGGCGCGCCGCCACCGACTGTCGCAGCGTTCGTTCTCGACGAACGGCTGCGCCCAGTGCCGGAGGGAGTCATCGGTGAGCTCTATGTGGCCGGCCGCGGCGTGGGTGTCGGCTACGTCGGCCGGACCGGGTTGACGGCGTCTCGCTTCGTCCCGTGCCCGTTCGGCGAACCCGGGCAGCGGATGTACCGCACCGGAGACCTGGTCCGGTGGCGTCGGGACGGCCAGCTCCAATATTTGGGCCGCGCCGATGAGCAGGTCAAGATCCGCGGGTACCGCATTGAGCCCGGCGAGGTGCAGGCTGTGCTGGCCGGGCTCGACGGCGTCGAGCAGGCGGTGGTGATCGCGCGCGAGGATAACACCGGCGACCCACGGCTGGTGGGTTACTTCACCGGCACCGCGGATCCGGTCAAGGTCCGGGTCGCACTCGCCGAAAGGTTGCCGGCCTACATGGTTCCGACCGCGCTGCTGGAGTTGCCGGCGCTGCCGCTGACCGTCAGCGGCAAGCTGGACCGGCGAGCGCTGCCGGCACCGGACTACCAGGACGCGGGAAACTACCGTGCGCCAAGCACTCCCACTGAGGAGATCCTGGCCGGGATCTTCGCGCAGGTGCTCGGCATCGATCGCGTCGGGGTGGACGACTCGTTCTTCGATCTCGGCGGGGATTCGTTGTCGGCGATGCGTCTGGTCGCGGCGGTCAACAACAGCCTGGGCTGCGGACTTGCGGTCCGCGTACTGTTCGAGGCGCCCGCTGTCGCGCAGCTTGCGCTGCGAGTCACAGGTGACGAAACCCGGTCTGAGCCACTGGTCGCCGGCCCGCGGCCCGATGTCGTACCACTGTCGTTCGCCCAGAACCGGTTGTGGATCGTCGACCAGCTCCAAGGCCCGTCTCCGATCTACAACCTCCCGGTGTCGTTACGGCTCCGGGGCGAGCTTGATGCCGATGCGCTCGGTGCTGCGCTGGCCGACGTCGTGGACCATCAGGAAAGTCTGCGCACCCGGTTCCCGGCAGTCGACGGTGTACCACAACAGCTCATCGTGCCTGCTGATGTCGCGGACTTCGGCTGGGCCGTCATTGATGCCACCGGGTGGTCGGCCGCAGAGCTGGCCGATGCCATTGAGGCGGCGACGCGGTACACCTTTGATCTCGCTACCGAAATACCGATGCAGGCAAGGCTTTTCCGAATCGCAGGCGATGAACATGTGCTGGTGGCCGTGGTACACCACATCGCCGCCGACGGATGGTCCGTCGCGCCGCTGGTGCGTGATCTTGGCGTCGCCTACGCAAGCCGGTTGGCGGGTGAGGAACCCGGCTGGGCCGATCTGGCCGCGCAATACGTCGACTACACGCTCTGGCAACGCTCCCGACTCGGGGACCTGGCCGACGCCGACAGCCGCATCTCCGCGGAACTGGCCTACTGGGAAGGCGCCCTGGCCGGCATGCCCGAGCAGTTGCAGCTACCCACCGACCGGCCCTACCCGTTGGTCGCTGACTATCGCGGTGCTCGGCTCGATGTGGAGTGGCCCGCGGAATTGCAGCAGCAGGTCGCCCGGGTGGCTCGCGAGCACAACGCCACTCCGTTCATGGTCATCCAGACCGCGCTAGCGGTGCTGCTGTCAAACCTGTCCGCCAACAACGATGTGGCGGTTGGGTTCCCGATCGCGGGTCGCGGTGACGCCGCACTGGACGAGCTCGTCGGTTTCTTCGTCAACACGTTGGTGTTGCGCGTCGACCTGACCGGCAATCCCACCTTCGCCGATCTGCTGGGCCAGGTACGCCGCCGCAGCTTGTCCGCCTACGAGCATCAGGATGTTCCCTTCGAGGTGTTGGTAGAGCGGCTCAAGCCGACCCGCAGCATGGCTCACCACCCCCTTGTGCAGGTGGTGTTGGCCTGGCAGAACTTCGGCTGGCAAGCAGGTGACGCCGCCGGCCTGTCGCTGGGTGACCTTCGGGTCGAGCCGATGGCAGTGGATACCGAGACGTCGCGCATGGATCTCACCTTCAACCTTGGCGAACGCTGGGACGACGCCGGTGGTCCCGCCGGGATCGGTGGTGGCGTCGAATTCCGCACTGACGTATTCGATGTCGCCAGCATCAAGACGCTGGTCGACCGATTCCAGCGGGTGCTGACCGAGATGACGGCCGACCCAGCTCAGCGGATGTCGGCGCTGGATGTGCTGGATACCGCAGAACACAGCAGGCTCGACGAGGTCGGCAACCGCCCGGTACTGACCCGGCAGGCGAACAGTGCGGAATCGCTCGCATCGATGTTCGACGCGCAGGCGGCACGTACTCCCCACGCGGTGGCGGTCACCTTAGAGGGCGTGTCGCTGACGTACCGTGAACTCGACGAGGCGGCCACTCGTGCGGCGCACGTATTGGCCAGTCGCGGTGCAGGACCCGGTCAGCGGGTGGCGCTGTTGTTGCCGCGCTCGGCCGAGGCGATCGTGGCGATGGTGGCGACCGTCAAGACCGGGGCAACCTATGTGCCGATCGATCCCTCGGTACCGGAGCAGCGCCGGCAGTTCGTCCTCGGCGATGCACAGCCGGTCGTCGCGGTCACCACCGCTGAACTGGCCGGATTGCTGGACGGACAGGAGCTTTCGACGATCAGTACTACTGATCTGGTCCATCCCGCCGGCGACACCGGCGCACCGTTGGCCGGGCCGCAGGCCGACGACATCGCATACATAATTTACACGTCCGGTACCACGGGAACGCCCAAGGGCGTTGCGATTCCACATCGCAACGTGATTCGTCTCCTGGAGACACTGGACGCCGATATGGACATGGGTGGCCTGGCCTGGTCGCAATGCCATTCGCTGGCCTTCGACTTCTCGGTGTGGGAGATCTGGGGTGCGTTGCTCTACGGCGGCCGCGTGGTCGTCGTCCCCGATTCGGTGGTGCGTTCGCCGGAAGACCTGCATGCCCTGTTGGTTTCCGAGCAGGTCGGTGTGCTGAGCCAGACGCCCTCGGCGTTCTATGCACTGCAGACCGCCGATGCCGCGAATCCGGAGTTCGGTTCCCAGCTGAAGCTCGAAGCCGTGGTGTTCGGCGGGGAAGCCCTTGAGCCACAGAAGATGCGGGCATGGCTGGAGAATCATCCGCCTGGTTCACCGCGCCTGATCAACATGTACGGCATCACCGAGACCACGGTTCATGCGTCGTTCCGAGAAATCGTTGCAGGCGACGCCGAGAGTGCCGTCAGCCCTATCGGGGTGCCACTGGGACATCTCGGCTTCTTCGTTCTCGATACGCTGTTGCGGCCGGTACCGGCGGGCGTCGTCGGCGAGTTGTACGTGGCCGGCGCTGGTGTCGCCGACGGGTACATCGGCCGGGCCGGGCTGTCCTCGACTCGATTCGTTGCCTGCCCCTTCGGCGCCCCCGGTGCACGGATGTACCGCACCGGCGACCTGATGGCGTGGGGCGCCGACGGCGAGTTGCGCTACATGGGCCGCTCTGACGAGCAGGTGAAGATCCGCGGATACCGGATCGAGCTCGGCGAGATCCAAGCCGCACTCAGCGATCTGGACGGAGTCGAGCAGGCGGTGGTGGTCGCCCGCGAAGACCGACCCGGCGACAAGCGTCTCGTTGGGTACGTGACCGGCGATGTCGACCCGGTTGCCGCACGTGCCGCACTGGCCGACCGGTTGCCGGCCTACATGGTTCCCACCGCGGTGGTGGCAATCGCCGCTCTGCCTCTGACCGTCAACGGCAAGCTGGACACCAAGGCCCTTCCGGCGCCGGACTATCAGGACGTCGACTCCTACCGCGCCCCGTCGGACGCGGTGGAGGAGATCCTGGCCGGCATCTACGCGCAGGTACTCGGCCTCGAACGGGTCGGTGTCGACGAATCGTTCTTTGAACTCGGTGGCGACAGCATCCTGTCGATGCAGGTGGTGGCGCGGGCGCGGGCCGCCGGGGTGCTCTGCCGGCCGCGCGACATCTTCGTCGAGCAAACGGTGGCTGGGCTGGCCAGGGTCGTAACCGTTACCGACGGCGAGAACGACGTGGTCGACGAGGGCATCGGTGAGTTGTTGGCCACGCCAATCATCCAGTGGTTGAACGATGTTCAGGGCCCGGTCGACCAGTTCAATCAAACCGTGTTGATCCAGGCGCCGGTCGGTGTGACCGAAAACGACGTGCTGGTGGTTCTCCAAGCGGTGTTGGATCGGCACGCCACGCTGCGAATGGTCGTCGAGGACGACGGCGCGGGGGGCTGGTCGCTGGGCGTGCCCGAGGCGGGGGTGGTGGATGCCCGCACATGCCTCCACACGGTTGACGTAATTTCCGACGAGACGATCGTCAAGGCTCGATCCAGGCTGAGCCCGGCGACCGGGGCGATGGTCAGCGCACTGTGGGCGCCTCCCACCGGGCAGCTTCTGATGATCGTGCACCATCTCGCGGTCGATGGCGTCTCATGGCGAATCCTGCTGGAGGACTTCAACCTTGCATGGGCCCGGCTGCACGGCGGGCAGCCCGTCGAGTTACCCGCACCGCGGACATCCTTCCGTCGGTGGGCGTCTATTCTGGCCGAGCACGCGAACCACCCGGATGTAGTGGACACAGCGCAGCGCTGGCGGGACATCGCGGCAATTCCCGCGCCGCTGCCCGCCGTGCAACCGGTGGTCGACACCTACGCCAATGCCGGCAGCCTGTCAGTGGAGCTCGATCACGAGACCACCAGGATGCTGCTCGGCGAAGTGCCCGCGGCTTTCCACGCGGGCATAAACGACATCTTGCTGATCGCATTCGGATTGGCGCTCAGCGAATTCCTGGGCACCGCAGGGTCTCCTGTCGTCATCGACGCTGAAGGCCATGGCCGCCAGGAAGAGGTGGCCGATGTCGACCTGTCGCGGACAGTCGGATGGTTCACGACCAAGTATCCGATCGCGCTCGCGGCGGGCGGGCTGGACTGGGAGCAGGTGCTGGCTGGTGCGGCTGAACTGGGACCGATCATCAAGGACGCCAAAGAGCAACTTCGGGCGCTGCCCGACGGGTTGACCTATGGGCTGCTGCGCTATCTCAACGCAGATATCGATTTGGCCGGCGCGGATCCGACGATCGGTTTCAATTATCTCGGCCGAATGAGTGGCGGCGGCGACGTTTCCGGTGACTTCTGGGAGATCCGCGAGGACGGATGGAAGGTGGCGGGCGAAGCTGCGGCGATCCCGATGCCGCTCATGCACACTGTCGAGCTGAATGCCGGAACCGTGGAAACCCTTGACGGGCCGCGCCTTCGGGCCGGCTGGACGTGGGCGCTGTCCGCCTTGGACCGCGCGCAAGTAACTCGCCTGTCCGGGCTGTGGTTCGATGCACTCGCCGGCATCTGCGCGCACGTGCATGGCGGGGGCGGGGGATTGACCCCGTCCGATATCGCGCCTGCCCGGTTGACCCAGCAGCAGATCGACGAACTGTGCCAGCAGTATCCGGTGGCGGACATCTTGCCGCTGACTCCGTTGCAGCAGGGCTTGTTGTTCCATGCCGGGGTGGCACGTAGCTGTGGCGACGACGTGTATGCGGTGCAGCTGGATCTCACGCTGAGTGGGCGCCTCGATCCCCATCGGTTACGCGAAGCCGTGCGGGCGGTGGTGACCCAGCACCCCAACTTGGCGCCGCGGTTTGTCGACAAGTTCGACATGCCGGTACAGGTTCTGATGAACGATCCGCAAATACCCTGGCGCCAGGTCGAACTGGAGCCCAAGGTCAATATCGACCAACAGATCGCACGCATCTGTGCTGACGAGCGCGCCGCAGTCTGTGACCTGGCTGGTGGGCTGCCGATCCGCGCAGTACTTATCCGTACGGCACCTAACCAGCACCGGTTCATCCTGACCAATCACCACATCGTGTTGGACGGGTGGTCGCTGCCGCTGATGCTGGGCGAAGTGTTCGCTGGCTACTATGGTCAGCGGTTGCCCGCCGCGGTGCCGTACCGTCGGTTCGTCAGTTGGCTTGCGGAGCGTGATCTGGAAACCTCGCGCGCGGTGTGGCGGCAAGTGTTGGCTGGGCTTGACTCGCCAACTTTGGTTGCTCCGCGATCACTATCGGCACGCGGCGGCCGAAACGTCACTTCGCTTCTATTGTCGGAGGAGACCACCCGCGCGCTCGGCGAGTTGGCGCGAACATCTCACACCACCGTCAGCATGCTGCTGCAGGGTGCTTTTGCGCAGTTGCTGATGGCCATGACGGGCCAGCGGGACGTTGTCTTCGGCTCGGTTGTTTCGGGCCGGCCCGACGAGGTGTCTGGTGTGGATTCGATGGTGGGGTTGTTGATCAACACCGTGCCGGTGCGGGCTACCTTCGCATCGACGACCACCACCGCGGATCTACTCGCCCAGCTGCAAAAGGTTCGGACCCAGACTCTTGAGCATGAACACCTAGGGCTCAACGAGATTCATCGGGAGACTGGCCACCGGCGGCTGTTCGATACCGTGTTTGTTTACGAGAATTATCCTGCCGACGCCGCTGCGTTGGCGGGTGCGGACGGATTGGCCATCACCGAACTCGCCAACCGCGACTACTACCACTACCCGTTGACGATTCAAGCGGTACCGGGCAACCAGCTGGACTTGCGAATCCAGTACCGGACAGACGTTTTCGACGAGGTGGATATCGCAATGTTGGCCGGACACTTCGAGCAGATTTTGTTAGCGATGGCCGCCGATCCTTCGCGTCCGGTGTCGTCGGCTGATCTGCTTGACTCAAATCAGTTGTCGGTAATCGGTGAGCCCGCCATCGGGGTGATCGAAGATGACGACAATGCCGGCAACATCGACCGTCCCGCTACGGTCGCCGAGAAAGCGTTGGCTGATGTCTACGCCCGGGTGTTGGGCGTCGACGGCGTCGGAATTGATGAATCGTTCTTCGATCGAGGCGGTGATTCACTTTCCGCAGTACGCGCAGTCGCCGCGATCAACGCCGTTCTGGGTGCCGATTTGACCGTCTCCACCATGTTCGAAGCCCCGACCGTCCGCAGCCTGGCCCGACGCTTGCCTGACTAGCCGTGATGCGGGCCTTTCAGCCGTCGTTGCGGGTGGCGGTGTACCAGCGCGTCACGTCGTAGCCGGCCTCGTAGCGAGCGAGCCATTCGGCAGCCAACGCCGGCAGTTTCTGCTTGGCAGGCTTGTGACCGGGAATCTGGCTGCGTACAACCCCATAGACCGCGGTCAGCTGCTCACGAAGCGGCACTTGGCGATACGCCTTGAGGTACGGGCCGTTGTCGGGGATGTCGACGGCCAGGAGGTTCTTGAGGGATGGAAACCGCTCCACGAGGGCGACCTTCCAGTATTTTCCAAACATCGACATCGCGTCGACTTGCCGGTCGTCGAGCGGCACGTGTTCATTGAAACCTTGGGCGGTCCTTACCACCACTGAGGTGGCATGCCCAAAGACGGCCGGCGCGAGCCGCATGCGATACCACGAATTGCCGACAACTGAGTCGAAGATGATGAGCGCAGAACTCCGATGCTCGATTTCTTCGACGAAGTGCCACAGCAGAAGCGACGCCACGCGGTCATCGCCGGGCGCGAACAAAGTGTCGGCGTTATCGAGGATCAGTTTGAATGCCGGCGTAAACGTCGCCTCCATGTCGGCGATGTAGGCCAATCGGTATTCCAGGGGCGTGGTTGTGGCCAAACGACCGTATTCTGCGATGACCTCGTCGAGCGTGGCACCGAGTGCGGGGTGACTCCGGATGAGGGCCTTCGCATGCTGTCGGTGGGCCATGCTGTGCTGGCTTTCTTGCCGGACGAACGCTTCTGCCTCTTCGTGTACCGCCGGGTCCTTGATCAGCGGCATCGCCTCGTTGACGGTCATGGTGATCAATTTCTCGATGCCGAGAAACAGGAACGACAGCGCGTTCGTCGCCGCGGAGAATGTCGGATCGGACTCGTTCCACAGGAATGGCACGTCGTAATCAGCGAATCCGAATCGCAACTTCCGCACATGCAGGTCAGTCATCTTGAGCAGCAGTTACTTTCTGTACGGGGATTCTCGACCGTGTCGACATTGGTCCGCGCTACCACATGCCCGGCACAAGGCGATGTCGAACCTGTTGGGTGTAGCTCCGATACCCGGGGAGTTCCTCGACGAGAAGTTTCTCTTCATCTCGGATGCGAGAGATCAGCACGAGGATGCCGGGGACCAGGAAGATCAATCCCCAGTAGGAGCCGAGCGCCAACGGAAGGCCGGTGAGGATCAGGGTGTTCGCGGTGTACATGGGGTGGCGAACGTGGCCGTACAAGCCGGTGCTGATGACTTGCTGGTCGGCTTCGACCTGAATTGTGGTGGAGGCGTAGTTGTTCTGCTTGACGACCAGCACGGTCGTACCGAGTCCTGCGGCGACCAGGCCCACGCCCACCAGGCACACCGCGATCGGGGGACTTGACCAGTGGTAGCGGTGGTCGAGAGCGCTGACGATGCACGCCCCGGCCAAAGATAGGTAGAGGCCAACCATGACAATTTTTTGTGCGGTTCGGCCTTCGGCCGTCGGCCCGCTGCGCATTCGGCGTTCCATCGCTGCGGGGCTGGTGACTTGCAGATAGAGGCTGGGGACAAATGCGGTCACCACGAATACCACCACCACGAGCCAGGCTTGCCAGTAACTCAGCGTGCCGGCAGGGATGAAAAAGAGTGCCCCGATCACAAGGAGTTGGACGAGCCCGACGAATGCAACGTTAAGCAGCGCCTTCACTGGTTCTCCTTCGACTGCCGCGGGCTCAGGCAGATACTTCACTCGGAGCGATTCTCTCGCAGAGCAATTCGGCCAATCCGCGGACAGTGCCGACTGCGAGGTCGCCGACAGTCAGCCGGATGCCGGTCTCCGTTTCAATGCGGGTACGCAGTTCCATTGCGCCCAGTGAGTCGACGCCATACTCCGACAGCGGCCGGTCGGGGTCGACGGTGCGGCGCAAGACGAGGCTGACTTGATCGGATATCAGCCGGCGCAGCCGACTGGGCCACTCCTCACGGGGCAGTCCGTCGAGTTCGGTGCGCAATTTCGTCGTGCCCGTCGTGCTGGGTTCGGTCGTGCCGAATCTTTCAGCGAACGGGCTGCGTCGGGCGAACTCGATAACCCACTCGTTGCCGATGACAGGCGCATATGCGGCGTAGGTTCGGTTGTAGCGCAGCAGGCTGTCGAACGCATAGGCTCCCTCGTCGGGAGTGATTGCCTGGCCGGTGTTTTCGGCGAATGTGGTGGCGGCGCCGATGTCGGCCCAGGGGCCCCAGGCAATCGTGGTAGCGGGCCGGTTGTGTGCGCGGCGCCAGTCTCCGAAGGCGTCCAGCCAACTGTTGGCCGCAGCGTACGCGCACTGACCGGGGGAGCCGACCAGAGCCGCGGCCGACGAGAAGGAACAGAACCAGTCCAGCGATTGCGCGGAGTCCTCGACCGCCTGGTGCATGTTCCACGCGCCGCGAACCTTGGCGTTCCAGTCCCGGTCAATGAGATCGGCGGTGGTGTTGGCCACGGTGGCGTTGTCGATAACTGCTGCAGCGTGCAGGATTCCGCGCAACGGCAGCCCGGTCGCGGTAGCAGATGCAATCAGCTGAGCGGCCGTGGCGGGATCAGCAATGTCGGCACAGGCCACCACGACGTCGGTGCCGATGGAGCGGATCATCTCGATCGTTTCCAGCGTTTTGCGGCTGGGCTGAGAGCGTGACGACAACACGATGCGTCCTGCTCCGCCGTTTGCCATCTTTTCGGCCAGGAACAAGCCGAGGCCACCGAGTCCGCCGGTGACGATGTAGGCGCCGTCAGCGCGGAATGGAACGACGTTCTCGGCGGGCCGTTCCACCTTGACCTGCCCGCTTTGGGGGACCTCGAGAAGAACTGTTCCGGGCCGCCGGGTGGCGCTTTCCGCGTCGATGGCGGTAGCCGCCTCGGTCAGCGGGTAGGTGGTGTAATCAGCCGGCGGCATCGTCCCGTCGGCTACCAGAGCGAACACTGTGCTCAGTAATCGGCCGACTCGGTTGGGGTGGCTCGACGACATCATTGCCAGATCGAGGTAGTGGAAAGCGAGATTGCGGTGGAAAGGCAGCAATCCCAGGCGCGTGTTGCCGAATACGTCGCTCTTGCCGATCTCGACGAACCGCCCGCCGATAGCGAGAAGCTCCAAACCTGCACGTTGCGCCGGCCCGGTCAGTGAGTTGAGCACTACGTCCACGCCGTAACCATTGGTGTCGGCGCGGATTTGGTCGGCGAAACCAGTGCTTCGGGAATCGTAGATATGTTCAATTCCCATGTCGTGCAGTAATTGTTGGCACTCGTCGTTTCCGGCGGTTGCGAAGATCTGCGCTCCGGCCGCGCGAGCGATCGCAATGGCGGCCTGACCCACTCCACTGGTTGCCGAATGAATGAGCACCCGGTCCTCGGCAGAGATTCTGGCCTGCTCGTGCAATCCGTACCATGCTGTGGCCGTGGTGGATATCGCCGCGACGGCCTGCTGGTCGCTCAGCTCGGCAGGCAGGCGGATCGCGAGACGGGCGTCGCAGGTGACGAAGGTTCCCCAGCAGCCGTTCGCCGACAACCCGCCGACCCGATCTCCGACTCTGTGCTCTGTCACATCGGGTCCGACCGCGGTGACCACGCCGGCGAAATCCGATCCGAGCAGCGGCAGCGGCAAGTCGTCGGCACGCGGGAACTGGCCCTTCGCGACAAGCTCGTCGGTGACGTTGAGGCTGGAAGCGTGGACGGCGACTTCGATCTGGCCTGCGCCCGGCGCAACGCGCTCGTAGCCGACGGATTCAAGGGTAGTCAGGTCGCCGGGGGTGCGAATCTGTAGACGCATTCCGTCACGTCCGTATTCGGCGAGGGCAGTGTGCCGGTTCTCGGGACCGAGCGGCGCGGCGATCATCCGGGCAGCCAACCAAGTGTTGTCACGCCAGGCGGTCTCGTCTTCGGGCGATGCGCACAACAATTGAGCTGCCACATGCTCGAGATCCGTCGTGTCATCGATGTCGATCAGAGTCGGTTGCGCCTGGGGGTATTCCGAGCCCACGACTCGCAGCATTCCGCGCACCCCGGCCTGCTCCAAGTTCGGTACGTCGGTGTCAAGGACGCTACGGGCATTGCGGGTCACGACATAGAGCCGCGGCACCTGCGTGCCCTCGGACAGCACCGCCTGGACGATGCTCACCAGATGGTGCACACAGGCAGCGCCGCGTGCGACTGGGTCTGCTTCAGCTCTGCCGCTCACGGCGGGCGCAGTGAGGATGACAACTCCGGCGACGTCCCCAGTTTGAAGATGTTCGGTGATCCGGTCCGGGCCAGCTATGTTGTCGCTCTGCGGACAGTGGACTGTGACCGGCGGCGCACCATTGGTTTTCAGCGCGTTGACGAGCGGGCTGACCGCTGAATCGTCGTCGCCAGTGCTGACGAGGAGCCAGGTGCCAGTCTGACTATGATCTGCTTCCGGGAGTTCTCGCCGATGCCAGTCGATGCTGAGCAGCCGCTCGCGTAGCAATCGCTGGTTGCCGGTGTCACCCGAGTCAGCCGTGCCGTAGTGCAGGCCGTCCACACGCAGCAGAACTGTTCCGTCGCCGTCGAGGACGTCGATGTCTGCGTCGAATCCCGTGTCGTCGACGTTGGTAAGGCGCGTGTAACAGAATTGAGCGTTACGCAGGCCCCCATAGCTTCGCAAGCTGCGCATTCCCGAAGGCAGTACCGGAGCGTTGACGTCGAACGCGCTCGTCTGGGGGATGGCCTCCACCGATTGGAAGCAGGCATCCAAAAGGGCTGGATGCACGTCGTAAACATTTCGCTGAGAACGTATTTGGGTGGGTAGGGCGATCGCAGCGAGAACGCTGCCAGCCGCACCGTCGACATGCACGGCCGCCAAACCACTAAATGCCGGACCGTACTGCGCACCGCGTCGAGCCAGTCTTGCCCGAACTTCTTCACCGTCCGTCGGGCGCGGGTGCGCGGCTGTCAGGGCGGCCAGGTCATAGCCGGCCAGCGGGGCCTCGTCGTCGACGCTACGTAAAGTGGCCTCGGCAAGGTGCAGGAATTCCTGGCCGGAGTCGGACGACACAGTGAGCTCCGCGACCCCGGGGGCCGACAGCAAGACCGACGTGCTGACGGTTGTGTGCTCCTCGACCGGCAGTGCCTGGCTGAGACGAAGATCGCTGACCTCGACGGCCTTCGAACCCTCGCCGAGCACCAATTGAGCGGCAGCCAGAGCCATCTCGCAGTAGGCCGCCCCGGGCAGCACAGGCACTCCGCCGATCCCATGATCAACCAGCCACGGATGGACGGCGGAGCCGACATCGGCCTGCCAGACATGGCGCTCGGGCTGTTCTGGTAGACGCACATGGGAACCAAGCAGCGGATGCACAGAGACGGTATGCGCACGCCCGGTGCGCCGTTGATCATCCATTTCCAGCCAGAGCCGCTGATGTGTCCATGTGGGCAGGGGCGCGTCCACCAGCTGTCCGTGCGGGTAGCGCACCGCGAAATCGATCGCGGCGCCGGCACTGTGCAGGTCGGCGGTGAAGTTGGCCAGCCCATTTGGTGCATCTTGGTTGCGGCGCATTGCGGCCAGTGTCACGAGCGGTACGTCCAAGCTGGCCGCAGTCTGCTCCACTGCGTGGGTGAGCAGCGGGTGCGGCGCCAATTCGGCGAAGACCCGGTAACCGTCCTCCATTGCCGCACGCACCGCTGCGGAAAACCGCACGGTGCTGCGGAGATTCTTCACCCAATACTTGCTGTTGCAAACCGGTTCTTCCCGCGGATCGAACCCGGTCGCCGAGTAGTAGGGGACGCGGGGTGTCAACGGCGTGATGTCACCCAGCACCTCGGAGAGTTCGTCGAGGATCGGATCGACCTGCGGGGTATGCGAGGCCACATCAACCGCGACGCGGCGAGCCATCACATCCCGGCTCTCCCACATGCTCATCAACTCGGCCACGGTCTCCGTTGCCCCACCGATCACGGTGGACTGGGGCGACGCCACCACTGCCACCACCACGTCTTTGATTCCGCGCATCGTCAGCTCGGAGAGCACCTGCTTGGCCGGCAGCTCCACCGACGCCATCGCACCCGACCCGGAGATGCCGGCCATCAATCGTGATCGTCGGCAGATGACGCGCACGCCATCCTGTAGCGACAGTGCGCCCGACACCACCGCAGCGGCCGTCTCCCCCATGGAATGGCCGATGACCGCACCCGGACGTACCCCACGCGCGGCCAATGCCGTAGCCATCGCGACCTGCATTGTGAACAGTGTCGGCTGCACTCGGTCGATTCCGACAACGACGTCAGGCGCGGTCATCGCCTCCGTCACGGAGAAGCCGGACTCGGCGATTATCAGCGGGTCGATCTGGGCGACGACTGCGGCGAAATCCGGTTCGCTGCGCAGCAGCTCCGCACCCATCTGCGCCCACTGAGAACCCTGCCCGGAGAAGACCCAGACCGGGCCTCGGTCGTCCTGGCCGACCGCTGCCTCGAACGGGCTGTCTCCGTCGGCCACGCCGCGCAATGCCACCGTCAGCTCTGGTCGGTTCTTGGCGACCACCGCGGTGCGCACCGGACGATGTGCCCGCCGGCGTGCCAGCGTGTAGGCCAGGTCCGGCAGCGCTACATCGTCTTTCGTTTGCACCCAGTCGGCCAATCGTCCTGCGCTGCGGCGCAATTCGTTGGCGGATGTGGATGAGAGCGCAAACAGCAGCGGTTTTTTCTCAACCGCGGTGTCGCCGCCGGGTGCGTTCTTGGCCCCAGATCCTCCGGAGGCCGTGTTGACCGGCGCCTGTTCCAAGATGGCGTGCACATTGGTGCCCGATACCCCGTAGGAGGACACGGCCGCCCGTCGCGGCAGTAGGTGGTCGGTTGGCCACGGCGTGGTCTCCTGCGGCACAAACAGATTGGTCTCGATGCGAGCCAGTTCGTCGGGCAGCGCGGTGAAATGCAGATTCTTTGGGACCAGACCATGGTGCAGAGCAAGAACCGCCTTGATCAGACCCACAACGCCAGAGGCCGACTGGGTGTGCCCGAGGTTCGTTTTCACCGACGCCAACGCGCAGGGTCGGTCGATCCCGTAAACGGCGCTGAGACTGGTGAATTCGATGGGATCGCCTACTGGGGTCCCGGGGCCGTGCGCCTCCACCATCCCGACGCTGCCGGCGTCGACGCCCGCCGCCCGCAGGGCGGCCCGGTACACCGCGGTCTGTGCACTCACCGACGGGGTCGAGATGTTGACTGTGTGGCCGTCCTGGTTGGCCGCCGTACCCCGTACCACGGCCAACACCCGATCCCCGTCGCGCTCGGCATCGGCTAGTCGCTTGAGCAACACCACCGCACTTGCTTCACCACCGACGTATCCGTCAGCGGCTACATCGAAGGCACTGCAACGACCGGTCGGCGACAAATGCCCCGCCGCCGTACCAGCGACAAACTTTCGGGGATCCAACATCACGTACGCCCCGCCCGCGAACGCCAGATCAGATTCCCCGTCGATCAAGCTGCGGCACGCCGCATGCACCGCAAACAAGCCCGAGGAACATGCTGTGTCAACCGCTACGGCGGGGCCCCGCAAACCCAACGTGTATGCGATGCGGCCAGCGGCCAAGGCGAACGTGTTCCCCGGCACGCCGTACGGCCCTTCCATCGCCTCAGTAGCGTTCGACACCATCTCGTAGTCGTAATGCGTCAATCCGACGAACACGCCTGTCAGTGACTCTCGGACGGCGTCCGGATTCAGGCCGGCGTGCTCCATCGCTTCCCATGCTGTCTCCAACAGCAAGCGGTGTTGAGGATCCATCGCGCTCGCCTCGCGGTCGCTGACGCCGAAGAACTGGGCATCGAATCCGGCGACGTCACGAAGGAATGCGCCCCACTTCGAAGTAGTCCGGCCCGGCGTCCCCGGCTGCGGGTCGTAAAACTCGTCGTTGTCCCAGCGCTCGGGCGGGACCTCGGTCACCAGATCGTCGCCGCGCAGCAGTGCGTCCCAAAGTTGCTCGGGCGAATCGATGTCCCCAGGGAGCCGACAACCGATGCCAATCACCGCGATCGGAGTTTCGGCCCGGTCAGGCATAGACCTAGACACGATCACCGCGTCTAGACGGTCAGCCTCGGTGTTGGCACTGCCGATGGAACCCATCCAGAACAACTCCTAATGGCAAACAGCAGATGCTACGAAGGACATTCACCATCCCAGCCCCAAGCGACGGAGGTTAACGCCTGCGCAAATTTAGCAGTCCTTGCAGGGGCATCGGACACACTTTTGAAATTGACCGGTGCATTGCAACTCGCTCAGCTCGCCGGAGCTAGTCAACATGGTTTGCCGTCATCCGGTTTTCGCGCGACTAGCAATGCTGACGGGCGCGTCACTGAACTTCTCCGTTCGAAGGCGTTGCGGGGACAGCTACTGATAGCTTGCTTCGCGTGACACAGGCGATCGAGGCATCGATACCGGCTCTGCTGCGCGAACGTGCCAGCCTGCAGCCCGACGACATGGCATACACCTTCATCGATTATGAGCAGGACTGGGCCGGCGTTCCGACCAGTTTGACCTGGCCGCAGTTGTATCGACGGGTCGCCAATGTCGCTCGTGAGCTCAGCCTGTGTGCCTCGCCCGGCGATCGCGCGATGATCATCGCGCCGCAGAGCCTGGAGTACATCATCGGGTTCCTGGGCGCGCTCCACGCCGGGGTGATCCCGGTACCGCTTTCGGTTCCCATGGGCGGCGTCACCGACGAGCGGGTCGATTCGGTGATGCGCGATGCGGCGCCAGCTGCCGTCCTCACCACCTCATCGGTCGCTGCCGAGGTGCGCCGGTCTACCGTTGCACAGCCAGGACAGAGGCCCCCAGCGATCATCGAGGTCGATTTGCTGGATTTGGATGCGCCGCCTCGCCCCGGGTCGCCGGCGATGTACGAGAACGACAATCCCCACGCCACTGCCTACCTGCAATACACCTCGGGCTCGACCCGGTCACCGGCTGGCGTCATGATCTCGTACACGAATCTTTTCACAAATTTGCAGCAGATAACCACGGACTATTCGAGGCACGCCGGCGTCACCCCGCCGGACTTGACTTTTGTGTCTTGGCTGCCGTTCTTCCATGACCTGGGACTGATCCTGGGGGTTTGCTCGCCGATCGTGTTGGGCACCAGCGCCGTGTTGACCAGCCCGGCATCGTTCTTGGTCCGGCCGGCGCGTTGGATGCAGTTGTTGGCGACCAACCCCTGCGCGTTCACCGCTGCGCCGAACTTCGCTTTCGATCTCGCGACGCGGAAGACCGCCGACGAAGATATGGCGGGTCTCGATCTCGGCGGAGTGCACACCATCCAAAGCGGGGCCGAACGAGTTCAGCCGGTGACTATCAAGCGGTTCACCGACAGGTTCGCCCGATTCAATCTGAATAAGACGGTGATTCAGCCGTCCTACGGCATGGCTGAGGCCACCCTGTACATGGCGACTCCGAAGCCGGAGGATCCGATCAAAGTTGTCTACTTCGATACCGACGCCCTTGCCGACGGCAGGGCCGAGCGGTGCGACAGCATGGACGGCACGCCCCTGGTCAGCTACGACGGCCCCATCAGTTCGCGCTCGCCGGTACTGCGGATCGTTGACCCGGACACCTGTGTCGAGGTGCCAGAGGGCAGGACAGGGGAGATCTGGTGCCACGGCGACAACGTCAGCGCTGGGTATTGGGAAAAGCCCGAGGAGACCGCCCGCACGTTTGGCGCCACGATTGTCGGGCCCTCGGCGGGTACACCCGAAGGACCATGGCTTCGGACCGGAGACATCGGATTTATGTGCGACGGCGAATTGTTCGTTGTGGGCCGCATCAAGGATCTTCTGATCATCTACGGCCGCAACCACGCCCCGGAAGATATCGAGGCGACGGTTTCGGAGATAACCAAGGGCCGCTGTGTCGCGGTCGCCGTCCCCGACGATGCCATCGAGAAGCTGGTGGTCGTGATGGAAGTCCGGTCGAGAGGCGAAACCGAGGAAGAAGTGAGGCAGAATCTCGAAGGCATCAAGCGGGATGTCGTCTCGGCGATCTCGAGTGCGCACGGCATTGCTGCCAGCGACGTCGTTCCGGTTGCGCCGGGATCGATCCCCGTCACCACGAGTGGCAAGCTCCGGCGACAGAGCTCGATTGATCTCTACCTGCGCAAGCAGTTTGCCCGCCTGGACGGTTGAGCTACGGGTTTCCATTCCCGCCGTCGGTGCCGACGCTGGCTAGGCCGCTTGCTGCCCAGGCGACGCCACCCGCACCCCCTGTACCGCCTGCCGTAGTTCCGTTGCCGCCGACGCCGCCTCTGCCACCCGCCGCATTGCCAAGGCTGTAGTTATAGGCAAGACCACCGGGTCCGCCAGCCCCTCCACTGGTCGTGCCGTCACCGCCGGCCCCGCCTTTTCCTCCATGGGCGCTGCCGGCGGCTGAGGTTCCCGTCACCTGTTCAACCGCTGACAACAGCTTGTCCCACACAGGGTCGCTCGCAAGAACGGCGGCGCCGCCCATTCCCCCGGTGCCGCCGGCGCCGTTCTTACCGTCGCCGCCGTCGCCGCCGTCGCCGCCCGCAACGCTTCCTGGGTGGTAGGCGCCGGTGAAGTATCCGAAGCCGAAGCTGATGACGGAGCCACCCGCACCGCCATTACCACCTGTATCGCCATCCCCGCCGGGCTCCGCCACCGCCTCCGCTCCCGCCTATGAGGCCGCCATTTCCGCCCACACCGCCTTGGCCGCCGACGCCCGCGCTATTGGCGCCGCCGGACCCGCCTCGGCCACCGACGCCCAACAGCACCGCGGATCCGCCGTTTCCGCCGGCACCGCCGTTGAAGCCATCGCCACCGTTGCCGCCGTCGCCGATCAGCCCTCCCGCACCGCCATTTCCGCCAACGCATCCAGAGCTGTCGGCGCAGTTAACTGTTGTCCACGAGTAGCCTTTGCCGCCTTGGCCCAGCAGCCAGCCTCCGGCCTGCCCGTTCGGGCTCGCCGCTGTCCCGTCGGCGCCGTTGCCGATGATCGGACGCCCTTGCCACTGGTTAGTGGCGAGGGCGGTGATGATGTCTTGGAAGCTGACGGATACATTCGCGCCATTGCCGCCGTTTTGGGCGAACGCAACAATCGCCTGGATCACGTTGTTGAGCGAAAGATTCGGCGGCGCGACGGGAGCATCCGCCGCGGGTTGGGTAGCAGCCGCGGCGGATCTGGGCGACCGCGCAACGCCCGGTTGGCTTACCGTCGCAGCGCCGGTGTTGCGCGGACTTTCGCCCGCGGTCACGGTGGGCAGTGAGGTCGACGTGGTCTCACTAGCTCTTGTGCTGGGACGGCGAGCACCAACGCTCCCGCCGGCGCTCAACTCGGGTTGGGTCGTCGAACCTGGTTTGTTGGTGGGACCGGTGCGCGCCTTACCGGTGCCCGGGCGTTTCGGCGGCGTGGAGCGACCTGCCTTACCCAGGGTCGGTTTCGTAGTGCCCGGGGTCGATGTTGTCGATTGGCCCGCACTGGAGTCGGCGTGGGCGACTCCAGTCGCCACGCTCAGCGATGCGCAGACACCGACAGCGAGAGCGCTTGCGCCAAGCCAGGCCGATACTTTGCTGGGATGCTGCTGTGCGCGATGGCGGGCGATTATGCGCGGCGCATCGGGCTTGGCCCGCTTGTCAGCACGGTGCCGTGCTCGCATGGAGTCCCCGATGTTCGCTGATGTCTGAGTGTCATATGGTAGCAACGCAAAACTAGACGCTGTGGCAAACTCTCGAACGTCGGGGATGGACCTTGAGCGGGGCAACTCGCGTCGTGCGTGGAGCTTCTCCTACTACCTCTAGCCACGTGCTGACGGTCTCTTAGCGGTGCCGGTGCCCGCCTTCTTGCCGCCTGCGCTGGACGACGTGGCCTTCACTTGACCGCGAGGAGTGGCTGACGCTGCACGCGCCGTACCTTTTCCTTTTGCCGCCGTCGCCGTGCTGGTTATAGAGGTCGGTTTACCGGAGGATTTCTTGCTTGCGGCGACCGCTGCCGCACCGCTGGTGGTTCCGTTGATGTTGATGCCGGGCAGGGACCGGAGGATGGTCTGGAGGTTCTGGCCGATCGCGCCGGCGATTGCAATCGGACCCACGCCTGCGGCCACGGTGTTGTTATCGCCGAAGAAGTTGAACGCCAGGCTCAAAGTGGTGTTCGGGAAGA
Organism: Mycobacterium sp. ELW1; assembly: GCF_008329905.1. Taxonomy (NCBI): domain Bacteria; kingdom Bacillati; phylum Actinomycetota; class Actinomycetes; order Mycobacteriales; family Mycobacteriaceae; genus Mycobacterium; species Mycobacterium sp. ELW1. The sequence goes on from NZ_CP032155.1 coordinate 1,815,809, forward strand.
CGCTGCCTCGAGTCGACACGGTATTGCCGTTGCCCAGGACGTTCCCGGCGGCTGACAAGATACCCTGTGCCACAACGTAACTGGCGCCGAGAATGTTTGTCGTCGAGCTCAAGAAGCCTTGCGTCAGCGCGGTGCCGGCGTCACCTATGTTGAGTGCCAAATTCCCGAAGCCGCCCGCGCCGGTGGTCTTTGTGCCGTCCCCGCCCACGGCCGTCGCAAGGGAAAGATTGAGACTGCCGATGTTGGTCATCTGGCCCGGTCCCAGTTGGAAGGCGAAATTCCCAACTCCGACGACGCCGATCGACTGTGGGCCGCTCGCACCGACCAAGATACCGATAGCGAAATTCAGGCCGCCCAACGCTGACGACGTGCCCCGACCCAGCTGCCAAGCCACGTTCAGGAATCCGGGCAGCACTGACGCGTTCGCCCCATCTCCGATCGCCGTCGCGAAGCTCAGCGCGCTGAGTGTTGTCGTGGAGACCGCATTGGTGCCAAATGAGAAGGCGCCGCTGAAAAAACCGTTCAATGCGTTGGCTGTAGCGCCGTTCCCGATTGCGATGGCGACACTGGTCAGATTGCTCGTGCATCCGCCTCCGTTGCCTAGTCCAAAAGCAGAGAAGCAAGTTGCATTAGCGGCCGGGGCCGCACTGACGGCTCCGGCCAAAAGCGCCCCCGAAACCACGGCGCCCAGAAGCTTCCCGCCTTTAGCGCAAACCGGATTCATCAACACGCCCTATTGGTAAAGACATCTTTGCTGGCATCGACTGTACTTGACGCGAGTGGAGCGTACAGCGTTTCTGTCGGATAATCACCCACTCATCTCGGTCGGTGGCTACGCCGCGTGTCCGATAGTGGGGTCACTAGGCGCGTCAGAACTGCGTCCGGGGATCCGTATCCTGCCTGAACTTCAACCATAATCGCAGGTGGAGCCCGTAGCGTCCGGCGATCGTGACACGAACGCGCGCCACCGCGACGGATGCATGCGAGCGTCCGGCGTCGCGGCTGACAACTGGTGGGAGAAGCGGCAAATTACTTGCGTCGATGCCGTCGCGGTATCACACGTCTACACACAACTATTTGCCACTCTTAACTATCTGAGAGAATCCGGATTCTTGCGCCAGCGGCTAACGCCGCCTGTGCTTCCCGCCGCCGCTTCCGTCGGTCCCGGTCTGCCGGGTACCGCTGTCGGCGGAGTCGCTCGCATCTGGTTTCCGGTGGCGTCCGGCTGCGGCGGTGGTCGTGTTTCCGCCTGCGGCAGTAGGTGTCATAAGCGCGCGAGTGTGGCCGGAGGCGGAGCTGATGGCCCGGCCGCGACCGCTGCCGGCGCCGGCAGTCGCGGTGCCAGGGGCAGTCGATCCCGCGGCGGGGGTCGTGCTGGAGTCATTCCCCCCGCCGGCAGCCGGGATCGGGGACTTCGTGGTGCTGGCCCCGCGTTCGCGGGCCGAAGCGGCGGTTGTCGTGCTGGCGGGTGGTGTCCAGGGGCCACCGATGCTGACGCCGGGGCCGTTTTGCTTGACCGTTCCACCCATCTGAAGAAGTGAGGCCACAATGGAAAGCGGACCGCCGATCGCTTTCAGCGTGCTGTCGAGCACGAAGGAGCCCAGCGCGAAACTGAACGGGCCGGGGAATTTGCCGGTCACCGACACCGTGTTGCGATAGCCGACAAGGTTCGCGGCGGCGCTCAAAATGCCTTGTACCAGGACCGCGTTTGCGTCCCCCAGGAAATTCACCGCAGAACCAAAGATGGACTGCGCTGCCACGCTGCCGGCATCTCCCAGAATGTTGAGAGCAAGGCTCCCGAAAATTCCGGCCGAGGTGGACTGTGTTCCGGTGCCATTGGGTGACCAGCTGAATGCGACGTTGAGTAAGCCGGCGGCTTTCACCAGGCCCGTTCCGATTTGTGCGGCAATGTTGCCCAAGCCCGCGACTGCAGTTGACTGGGTCCCGGTGCCGCCGCCCGGAAGACCGAGGGCAAGGTTGAAGCCGCCGAGTGTGTTGGCCGAGCCCGGCCCGATCTGGATTGTGATGTTGCCGAGGCCAATAGAGGCCGCCGTTGCGGCACCGCCGCCGGCGGACGCCATACCGAGTACGAAATCGAGGGCGCCGCTCAGTGTGGAGGCCGAGCCGGGCCCGAATTGTAGATTGAGCCCGAACAGCGATTGCAGCGTGACTGCCGACGCACCGTTACCGAACGCACCGGCGAAGGTGAAGGCGGCGATGTCGGTGATGGCACTGGCGGAGTTGCCTATCGCGATCGCGCCGCCGAACAGTGCGTTAGCCGCATTTGCTACTGCACCATCGCCAATCCCAATCGCAAGCGTGGTTAAGTTGCTCGTGCAACCGTTGCCATTGTTCAACCCGAAGGCTGAAAAGCAGTTCGCATGGGATAACGGCGCTTCGCTGATTGTTGCGGTGACCAGCGCGCCTGCGGCCAACGCGCCAAGCAACGCGTTTCGTCTATCTTGAACCCGACCCACCGAACTCTCCGTTGCTAGAGCATTTCTTTGCTGGTCTGGACCGTACCGGACAACGGCCGGCGACTGACGGGCTTCAATAGATATTTGCCAATGATTCCCCGTAGGACCTGCCGGGCCGAGTCTTGGCGGCCTGTTCATGCTGCTGGACGCCGGTCGCAGGCCGTACTTGCAGCTGTCCGCGCCTACCGTCGCGGGCCTTGGCTCCCCGTGCCAAGGTGCGCCGCGCGGGTAGGGCCGGCAGAACACGGCGAGCCCGGGGGTCCAGCGACCTGCTAAAGGGGTGGAGACGCGAGTCTCAGGTTTTATAGGAGTCCATCCGTACGGTTAATGGGTCGCCTCGACGGCGTGCTGCCAAAGATCTGCTGAAACATTCGCGAAGACTGGCCGAAGTCTTGACCTGGCGGTTGGGATGGGCACGCCGGTTCGGTAGCTCAGTTGCGGGTGGCTGTTGCTGCCGCAAATTGAGGGATGTCGCTTCGAACTGAGTGCCCCCGGCAGGATTCGAACCTGCGGCCTTCTGCTCCGGAGGCAGACGCTCTATCCCCTGAGCTACGGGGGCGCACGCACAGCTGCGCCAATGGGCTCCGACAGCCTAACTCATCTGGGTGACTGCTCCTGCCCGCCGGACTGATCCCCGGGTCGCTGCGCTCCTGCCCGCCGGACTGATCCCCGGGTCGCTGCGCTCCTGCCCGCCGGACTGATCCCCGGGTCGCTGCGCTCCTGCCCGCCGGAGCCCGAGATATGGATTCGGGCGCTGACCACGTCAGACCATAGGATGGACCCTCGTGACACCCGCCGACCTCGCCGAGCTGCTCAAGAACACCGCCGCCGCGGTGCTCGCCGAGCGTGACCTGGATATCGCCGCCCTGCCAGCGACCGTGACCGTCGAGCGTCCGCGCAACCCTGAGCACGGTGATTACGCGACCAACGTGGCACTTCAGCTGGCCAAGAAGGTCGGCGTCAACCCTCGTGAGCTGGCCGGCTGGCTGGCCGCCGCCCTGTCCGAGGCCGACGGCATCTCCGCGGCCGAGGTCGCAGGCCCCGGCTTCGTGAATCTGCGTATCGAGGCCTCGGCGCAGGGCGTCATCGTGAGCAACGTGCTCGCCGCGGGAGCGAGCTACGGCAATTCCACCGCGCTCAACGGCACCAACATCAACCTGGAGTTCGTGTCGGCCAACCCGACCGGCCCGATCCACATCGGCGGCACCCGCTGGGCCGCGGTTGGTGACGCCCTGGGCCGGCTGTTGAGCACCCAGGGTGCCGCGGTCACCCGGGAGTACTACTTCAACGACCACGGCGCCCAGATCGACCGGTTCACCAACTCCCTGATCGCCGCGGCGAACGGCGAGCCCGCGCCCGAAGACGGCTATGCCGGCGACTACATCAAGGACATTGCCGACCAGGTGCTGGCCAAGGCCCCCGACGCGCTGAGTCAGACCGGTGACGAGCAGAAGGAGACCTTCCGCTCCATCGGCGTGGACCTGATGTTCAACCACATCAAGGAATCGCTGCACGAGTTCGGCACGGACTTCGACGTCTACACCCACGAAGACTCGATGCACACCAGCGGGCGAGTCGATCAGGCCATCGCCAAGCTGCGCCAGACCGGCAACATTTACGAGAAGGACGGCGCAACCTGGTTGCGCACAACGGAATTCGGCGACGACAAAGACCGGGTCGTCATCAAGAGTGACGGTCAGCCCGCGTACATCGCCGGCGACCTGGCCTACTACCTGGACAAGCGCCAGCGCGGATTCGACCTCTGCATCTACATGCTGGGCGCCGACCACCACGGGTACATCGCTCGGCTCAAGGCCGCCGCCGCCGCCCTCGGCGACGACCCCGACACCGTCGAGGTACTGATCGGGCAGATGGTCAACCTGGTTCGCGACGGCCAGCCGGTCCGGATGAGCAAGCGCGCCGGAACCGTCATCACCCTCGACGATCTGGTCGAGGCCATCGGCGTTGACGCGGCCCGCTACTCGCTGACCCGCTCCTCGGTGGACACCCCGATCGACATCGACTTGCAGCTGTGGTCGTCGGCGTCCAGCGAAAACCCGGTCTACTACGTGCAATACGCGCACGCGCGGTTGTCGGCTCTGGCCCGCAACGCCGCCGACCTGGGGCTGACCCCCGACACCGCCCACCTGGAGCTGCTCACCCACGACAAAGAGGGCGCGCTGATCCGCAATCTCGGTGAGTTCGGCCGGGTGCTCAAGGCCGGCGCCTCGTTGCGCGAGCCGCACCGGGTGTGCCGCTACCTCGAAGACCTTGCCGGCGACTACCACCGGTTCTATGACTCGTGCCGGGTGCTGCCCATGGGCGATGAAGAGCCAGGCGATCTGCATCGTGCGCGGCTGGCCTTGTGTGCGGCCACGCGTCAGGTGATCGCCAACGGTCTGAACATCCTCGGCGTGTCCGCACCGGAGCGGATGTGAACGCTCATCCCGCGGGCCCGCGCCATGCCGACGAGATCCATCACGGCGGTGCCCCGCAGCAACCGCAGACCGCCGCTGATGCGCTGGCGCTCGCGCCGAATGTGTGGCCACGCAACCTTGTTCGTGGTGACGACGGCGAAGTCTCGATCGCGGGCGTGGCGGTGACCGAGCTGGCCGCCGAGTACGGCACGCCGCTGTTCGTCATCGACGAGGACGATTTCCGCAGTCGGTGCCGCGAGATCGCAGCCGCGTTCGGCGGCGGACACAACGTGCACTATGCGGGTAAAGCATTCCTGTGCAGTGAGATTGCCCGCTGGGTAGACCAGGAGGGCCTGTCGCTGGACGTCGCCAGCGGCGGAGAACTCGCCGTCGCTCTGCACGCCGGGTTCCCGGCCGAGCGAATTGCCTTCCACGGCAACAACAAATCTGTCGACGAGCTGACGACCGCGGTCAAGGTGGGTGTCGGACACATCGTGCTGGACTCGATCACCGAGATCGATCGTCTCGACACGATCGCCGGCGAGGCCGGTGTGGTCCAGGACGTGTTGCTCCGGGTCACCGTCGGGGTCGAGGCGCATACCCACGAGTTCATCGCGACCGCCCACGAGGACCAGAAGTTCGGCCTGTCGCTGGCCAGCGGCGCGGCCATGGATGCGGTGCGCCGGGTATTCGCCGCCGATCACCTGCGCCTGGTGGGACTGCACAGCCACATCGGCTCGCAGATCTTCGACGTGGCGGGTTTCGAGCTGGCCGCCCACCGGGTCATCGGTCTGCTGCGCGACGTGGTCGCCGAGTTCGGGGTCGACAAGACCGCGCAGATGGCGGTGGTCGACCTTGGTGGGGGACTGGGCATTTCCTATCTGCCCCAGGATGATCCGCCGCCGATCCACGATCTCGCCGGAAAGCTCGACGCGATCGTGCGCAGTGAGTCGGCAGCTGTCGGGCTGCCCGCGCCCCGCCTGGTCGTCGAGCCCGGCCGGGCGATCGCCGGGCCGGGCACGGTGACGCTGTATCAGGTCGGCACGGTCAAGGACGTCGCGATCGGATCGGGCGCCTCGCGCTGCTACGTCAGTGTCGACGGCGGGATGAGCGACAACATCCGCCCGGCCCTCTACGGTGCCGAGTATGACGTCCGGCTGGTGTCCCGGGTTTCCGAGTCCGCGCCGACGCTGGCCCGGATCGTCGGAAAGCATTGCGAGAGTGGTGACATCGTCGTCCGAGACACCTGGGTGCCCGAGGACGTCACACCTGGTGACCTGCTGGCGGTGGCCGCGACCGGTGCCTACTGCTATTCGATGTCCAGTCGATACAACCTGATCGGCCGTCCCGCAGTGGTGGCCGTGCGCGACGGGCGGGCTCGCCTGATCCTGCGCCGGGAGACCGTCGACGATCTGCTGAGTCTGGAAGTGAGGTAAGAACCGATGGCGGAAAAAGCAATAGGCGTAGCGGTATTGGGCCTGGGTAACGTCGGCAGTGAGGTTGTCCGGATCATCGAGGAGAGCGCGCCGGACCTGGCCGCCCGTATCGGTGCACCGCTGGAACTGCGTGGCGTGGCGGTGCGCCGGGTCTCCGATGACCGCGGCCTGCCGGTGGAGTTGCTCACCGACAACGTCGAGGAACTGGTCTCCCGCGACGACGTGGACCTCGTCGTCGAGGTGATGGGTCCCGTGGAACCCGCGCGCAAGGCGATCCTGACCGCGCTCGAGGGCGGCAAGTCGGTGGTGACCGCCAACAAGGCGCTGCTGGCCCAGTCCACCGGCGAGTTGGCCCAGGCCGCCGAACGGGCCCACGTGGACTTGTATTTCGAGGCCGCGGTGGCCGGCGCGATCCCGGTGATCCGGCCGTTGACGCAGTCGTTGGCCGGCGACACCGTGCTGCGGGTGGCGGGCATCGTCAACGGCACCACGAACTACATCTTGTCCGAAATGTCCTCCACCGGAGCTGATTACAGTTCCGCCCTGGCCGATGCGAGCGCTCTGGGATACGCAGAGGCCGACCCGACCGCCGACGTCGAGGGTTACGACGCGGCAGCCAAGGCCGCGATCCTGGCGTCGATCGCGTTCCATACCCGCGTCACCGCCGACGACGTCTACCGCGAGGGCATCACCAAGATCACCCCGGAAGACTTCGAGTCGGCCAAAGCCCTGGGATGCACCATCAAGCTGCTGTCGATCTGCGAGCGGGTCACCGGAAGCGATGGACAGCAACGGGTTTCCGCTCGGGTCTACCCGGCGCTGGTGCCGCTGAGTCACCCGCTGGCCAACGTCAACGGTGCGTTCAACGCCGTCGTCGTCGAGGCCGAGGCCGCCGGACGGTTGATGTTCTACGGTCAGGGCGCCGGCGGTGCGCCGACGGCCTCGGCGGTGATGGGCGATCTGGTGATGGCCGCGCGCAACCGGGTCCAGGGCGGCCGCGGTCCGCGCGAATCCAAGTACGCGCAGCTGCCGATCGCGCCGATGGGCATCATCCAGACCCGGTACTACGTCAGCATGACCGTCACCGACCGCCCCGGCGTGTTGTCTTCGGTCGCGGCCGAATTCGCCAAGCGCGAGGTCAGCATCGCCGAGGTGCGACAGGAAAGCATGGCCGACGAGGGTGCCCGCATCGTGGTGGTCACCCACCGGGCCACGGACGCGGCGTTGTCCGAAACCGTTGCCGCACTGGCCGATCACGACGCTGTCCAGGAAGTCAACAGCGTGCTGCGTCTGGAGGGAACCAGCGAATGAGCTCAATCAAGGCATCTCCCGTACACACCCCGTGGCGCGGACTGATCGAGGCCTACCGCGACCGGCTGCCGGTCGGCGCGGACTGGACCCCGGTGACCCTCCTCGAGGGTGGCACCCCGCTCATCAGCGCTCCGCGGCTATCTGAAAAGACCGGCTGCACAGTTCATTTGAAGGTCGAGGGTCTCAACCCCACCGGCTCCTTCAAAGACCGCGGGATGACCATGGCGGTGACCGACGCCGTCGCACGCGGCCAGAAGGCCGTGTTGTGCGCCTCGACCGGCAACACCTCTGCGTCAGCGGCCGCCTACGCCGCTCGGGCCGGCATCACCTGCGCGGTACTGATCCCGCAGGGCAAGATCGCCATGGGCAAGCTGGCGCAGGCAGTCATGCACGGCGCCAAGATCATTCAGATCGACGGCAACTTCGACGACTGCCTGGAGCTGGCCCGCAAGCTCACCAACGACTACCAGACCATCGCGCTGGTCAACAGCGTGAACCCGGTGCGCATCGAAGGGCAGAAGACCGCGGCGTTCGAGATCGTCGACGCGCTGGGCGTCGCGCCCGACGTGCACTCACTGCCGGTCGGCAACGCAGGCAACATCACCGCGTACTGGAAGGGCTACCGCGAATACCACCGCGACGGCCTGACCGAGCGGCTGCCCCGCATGCTCGGCACGCAGGCCGCCGGCGCGGCGCCACTGGTGTCGGGTCATCCGGTCACCAACCCCGAGACCATCGCCACCGCGATCCGGATCGGCTCGCCGGCGTCCTGGGACGGTGCCGTGACGGCCCAGCAGGAGTCCGGCGGCCGCTTCCTGGCGGCCACCGACGAGGAGATCCTGGCCGCATATCACCTGGTAGCCCAGTTGGAAGGTGTGTTCGTCGAGCCCGCGTCGGCCGCCAGCATCGCCGGTCTGCTGAAGTCGGTCGAGGACGGCTGGGTCAAGCCCGGCTCCTCGGTGGTGTGCACCGTGACCGGCAATGGTCTGAAGGATCCGGACACCGCACTGCGCGGCATGCCAGAAGTGAAACCGTTGCCGGTTGACCCTGGCGCCGTCGTCGCCGAGCTGGGCCTGGTCTGAGAGACGCACCCCGGTGACTGTGAAACTGCCTGCCGGCCTGACCTCCCACGCCACCGTCGCGGCGTCCAGCGCCAACCTCGGCCCTGGCTTCGACAGCCTTGGCCTGGCGCTGGGGCTTTACGACGAGATCGTGGTCGAGACCACCGACGCCGGATTGATCATCGAGGTGGAGGGCGAAGGGGCCGGCCAGGTGCCGCAGACCGCCGAGCACCTGGTGGTCCGAGCTCTGCACCGGGGCCTGACGGCCGGTGGTGTCGGCGTCCCGGGGCTGCTTGTGCGGTGCCGCAATGCGATTCCGCACTCGCGGGGTCTCGGCTCGTCCGCCGCGGCCGTTGTCGGAGGGTTGGCAGCCGCGAATGGCCTTCTGGCACAAGCGGATTTGGAGCCGCTGACGGACGCGCAGTTGATCCAGCTGTCGTCGGAGTTCGAAGGTCATCCCGACAACGCGTCGGCTGCGGTGCTCGGTGGGGCCGTGGTGTCGTGGACCGACACCCGCACGACACCCGCGACGTATGCGGCCGCTCCGCTGCGACTGCACCCGGACATCCGGCTGTTTCCGGGAATCCCGCAGGTCCGGTCGTCGACCGCGGAGACCCGGGTGCTGCTGCCTGATCACGTCAGCCACGTCGATGCCCGCTTCAACCTGAGCCGGGCAGCGTTGCTGGTAGTCGCACTCACGGAGCGGCCGGACTTGCTGATGGCGGCCACCGACGACGTTCTGCACCAGCCGCAACGCGGCCCGGCCATGCCGGCCTCGGCGGAATACCTGCAGGTGTTGCGGCGTTGTGGTGTCCCAGCGGTGCTTTCCGGTGCTGGTCCGTCGGTCTTGGCCCTCACAACCAGCGCGGAACTGCCGGCCGAGGCCGTCGAGTTCGGCACCGCGATGGGATTCACCGTCAGCGAGATGAGCGTCGGCGAAGCAGTTCGCTGGAGCTCGGGCGTCGCAGTCCGCGGTTGAGTTGCGCACACGCCGGGGGTCATTTCTTGCTTTCCGGCGGTAAAGGGGGATATCCTCGGTGCCGTCCCGGCAATCGCAGCGACTGTTCCTGCGCCGACACTAGGACGACCACCAATTTCTCTTGTGTTCAACTCATGGACTGACGGTTCGCCATATCTCCATGGCCGCGAATCCCGGCGATCACCGTTGACACAGACGATGGTGAGACTTCGCATTCAGCGAATCGGCTGAGTGCCAGAACCCCTCGCCCCGATGAAACGGCGGGGGAAGAAAGGAAATCCGTGACCGATACGGACCTGATCACGGCTGCAGAACGCGCCCCGCAGACGGAGGCGCCCGCCGTGACCGCAGAATCCCCCTCGGCGCCTGATTCTCGGCCGGACACCTCCTCGCAGACCGCCCCCCGTGGGGACGCCGGCGCGAGCGGCTCGCTCTCGACGATGGTTTTGCCCGAACTTCGTGCCCTGGCCAGCCGAGTTGGCGTCAAGGGAACCTCCGGAATGCGCAAGAGCGATCTCATCGCCGCCATCAAGGAGCACCAGAACGGCGGCAACGGGACCGCCTCGCGCAGTGCCGACACTGCCGAGAAGGCGCCTGCCGCCCAGCCCGCCGAGGCTCGTGACGACGCAGAGAAGACCGGCGACACCAACCCCGCCGCAACCAATGGCGGCGAGCCGCGTCGCCGTGAGCGGCGTACCGCGAGCCGTGAGGCCGGCGCCACCGGCTCCGACGCCGCAGAGCAGCCGAAATCTCAGGACAACCGGCCCGAGCAGGGCGAGAAGAAGTCCGAGAACAAGGCCGACAACCGCGATTCGGGTGACCAGTCCGGCGGCCAGCAGAACCAGAACCGTGGCGACAACCAGAACCGTGGCGACAACCAGAACCGCGGTGACAACCAGAACCGCGGTGACAACCAGAACCGCGGTGACAACCAGAACCGTGGCGACAACCAGAACCGCGGTGACAACCAGAACCGCGATGACGACGACGACCGGCAGGGTCGTCGCGGCCGCCGGTTCCGTGACCGCCGCCGCCGCGGTGAGCGGCAGGGCGGCGAAGGCGGCGGCGGCAACGAGGCCGAACTGCGCGAAGACGACGTCGTCCAGCCGGTCGCCGGCATCCTCGATGTGCTGGACAACTACGCGTTCGTCCGCACCTCGGGCTACCTGGCCGGTCCCAACGACGTCTACGTCTCGATGAACATGGTCCGCAAGAACGGCCTGCGCCGCGGCGACGCCGTCACCGGTGCGGTCCGGGTGGCCAAGGAAGGCGAGCAGAACAACCAGCGGCAGAAGTTCAACCCGCTGGTCCGCCTGGACAGTGTCAACGGCGGACCGGTCGAGGCGGCCAAGAACCGGCCCGACTTCACCAAGATGACGCCGCTCTACCCGAACCAGCGGCTGCGCCTGGAGACCACCAGCGACCGGCTGACCACTCGCGTGATCGACCTGATCATGCCGATCGGTAAGGGCCAGCGGGCCCTGATCGTGTCACCGCCCAAGGCCGGTAAGACCACGATCATGCAGGACATCGCGAACGCGATCACCCGCAACAACCCCGAGTGCCATCTGATGGTGGTGCTGGTCGACGAGCGTCCCGAAGAAGTCACCGACATGCAGCGCTCGGTCAAGGGTGAGGTCATCGCCTCGACCTTCGACCGGCCGCCGTCAGACCACACCCAGGCCGCCGAGCTGGCCATCGAGCGGGCCAAGCGCCTGGTCGAGCAGGGTAAGGACGTCGTCGTGCTGCTCGACTCGATCACCCGCCTGGGCCGCGCCTACAACAACGCCTCGCCGGCGTCCGGGCGCATCCTGTCCGGTGGTGTGGACTCGACCGCGCTGTATCCGCCCAAGCGGTTCCTGGGCGCGGCCCGCAACATCGAGCACGGTGGCTCTCTGACGATCATCGCGACGGCCATGGTGGAGACCGGTTCGACCGGTGACACCGTGATCTTCGAGGAGTTCAAGGGCACTGGCAACGCCGAGCTCAAGCTCGATCGCAAGATCGCCGAACGCCGGGTGTTCCCGGCGGTGGACGTCAATCCGTCGGGCACCCGCAAGGACGAGCTGCTGCTCAGCCCCGACGAGTTCGCGGTCGTGCACAAGCTGCGGCGCGTGCTGTCCGGACTGGACTCGCATCAGGCCATCGACCTGCTGATGAGCCAGCTGCGCAAGACCAAGAACAACTACGAGTTCCTGGTTCAGGTGTCCAAGAACACGCCCGGCGGCAATGCCGGCAGCATGGACGTCGACTAGTCCGAACCAGCGCCGAACTAGCTGTACTGACCACGGACGTTAAGTACGGCGTGGCGTAGTGACATGACGAAGACCTCCGAGTGAAGTGCGAGCTGCTTAAGGAACGCACCAACTCACTCCGGAGGTCTTCATGGTCCACCGTAATGCCCCCTTGTCCGAAACCGGTCGTCTGCGGCTGGCACGTTGCGTTGTCGAGGATGGCTGGACGCTGCGACGGGCGGCCGAGCGGTTCCAGGTTGCGGTCACTACCGCTGCGCGCTGGGCCCGCCGCTACCGCGAACTAGGCGAAGCCGGCATGGCCGACCGCAGCTCACGCCCACATCACAGCCCTAATCAAACCCCCACACGCACCGAGCGGCGCATCATTAAAGTCCGAGTACTTCGACGTTGGGGACCGGCTCGCATTGCTTATCTGCTGGGACTGAATGTCTCGACTGTCCACAACGTGTTGAGGCGCTACGGCCTAGCCAAGCTGCGGTGGCTGGACCGGCCCACCGGGCGAGTTATCCGGCGGATGGAGTCAGCCAGCCCCGGCGACCTGGTGCATGTCGATGTCAAGAAGGTAGGCAAGATCCCGGCTGGCGGCGGATGGCGCATGTTGGGCCGCAGCGCAGGAAATCATCACTCCCGCAAGGACAGAAGCATAGGAACTGGCAGCGACCGTTCCGGGCGGCGTGGTTATCACTTCTTGCACACCGCCATCGACGCTCACTCCCGGCTGGCCTACTCCGAACTGCTAATCGACGAACGCAAAGACACAGCTGCTGACTTCTGGCAAAGGGCTAACGAATGGTTCAACGCATGCGGCTTCACCGTACGGAAAGTGTTGACAGACAACGGCTCCTGTTACCGATCCCACTCATTCCGAGATGCACTCGGGCAGATCGAACATCGTCGAACCAAACCCTATCGACCCCAGACGAACGGCAAGGTGGAGCGATTCCACCGAACCCTTGCCGATGAATGGGCATATGCGCGGCTCTACACCAGCGACGCCGAACGGTGCGCGGAGTTCCCTCGCTGGCTGCATACCTACAATCACCATCGCGGCCACACCGCACTCGGCGGCCAACCACCCGCCACCCGCGTACCTAACCTCTCAGGTCAGTACAACTAGCTCTGCCTCAGCGCGTCCATACCGGGCGCCAGCAGACCGTCGAGTGCCGACCACGGCACCGTGATCGTCGGTGTGCCGTGGAAGAACTGGTAGTCGGCGAAGTGGATCTCCAACCCCGCAGGCGTCGGAATCCAGTTGGCGAAGTTCGCTTCGGTCGGCGCGTTGCCCGGTTCGTCGGGCATCGGGGTCGGCCCGACCCCGCTGACTGCGGGTAGTAGCGCCTTCGTCTGTTCGGAGAGCTTGTTCAGCCCGGCTTGCTTGTCGGTGAACAGGTCGCCCAGCGTGATCGGCTTTGCGCTGCGCGCGTCGATCACCACTGTGCTGACGAAGCTGCTCGGATGCGCCGACGGCGTGTGCACGTACAGGCCGCTGATCAGTTCCGACACCGATGCGCCGCCGAAGTAGATCTGCGGCTGGGTCTCGAACGTCCAGGTGCCGTCCGGATCGGCGTCGCGTTTGACCGGTTCGAGCTGTCCGGCGGCGGAGGCGTGCACCGCGCTGTTGAAGGCGCCGGCCACCCGCGGATCGCCACCGGTGATGGTGTCGACGACGAGAGTCCATCTGCCCTTGCCGTCGGTGGTGGCGTCCCCGGCGGTGGACCGGGTGACCGAGTAGGTCTGCTTGTTGGCGACGCCCTTGGTGGGCGCTTCGGTCGTCGGCGACGCGGTGGCGGATCCCGACGCGCTGACGGCCGCTGTGGTGGCCGTCGTCTTCGCCGACGTGCTTGTCGAACCCCCGCATGCGGTGAGACCGACGGCCAAAGCTGCAACCAAGACCGCCCCCCGGCGGCTGCGTGTGCCCATGCCTGACATTGTGTCAGGCGGTCAGCCGGTGCGGCGCATAGATCATCATTGCGCTTGGCGCACAATGGTTTTCAGCAACACTCACTCTGCTGGGGGCGCCATGCGAAGCCCGGGGAGCACGTAGCGCCGCATGAAGCGCAGCACCGCGGCGTGGTCGTCGGGGTCGATCGTCTCACCGGGAACGGTGCCGAGGGTGATCTGTACCCGGGCCACCCACTCGGCTGCCTCGTCGAGGTCGGTGTCGGCGTGGATCTCGCCGCCGTCGCGCGCCGCCTCCAGGTATGGCCGCCAGAACCGGCCGAGATCGGGCACCAGGCCTTGCACGCCGGCGCCGGCGCAGGCCGCGAACTCTTCGGGTTCATCGCGTCGCAGCTGCATCACGAGCGCGCCGGGGGAGTCGTACGCGCTGCGGCCCAGTCGCACCCCGACGGCCAATCGATCCTCGAAGGTGTCGAGTCCGTCGAGCACTTGGTGCGATTCGGCCCAGAACGCGTTGTTGAGGCGCACGATCGCCGCACCCAGCAGCGAGGCCTTGTCGGGGTAGTGCCGGTAGAGCCAGCCGCGGGAGACCCCCGCGGCCTCCGCAACCTCTGAGACCGTGGTCGCCCGGATGCCCTTGGCGCGCAGGCAGGATTCGGCGGCGTCTACCAGCCGCTCCTGGACGGACTTCTGTCGGCTGTCGGCGTCGGCGCTGGCAGTCACCTGGGTGGCCCTCCTTGTCTCGACCCGACAGTCCCGATACGGACATCCTTTCAAACGGGACGCGGCAACCGTCCCGCACACCGGTAGACAGATTTGGCATTCTGTTTACCCTGCGCTTCTATTGTGACCTAAGGCACCCTGGAAAGCCGGGGGATGCCGAAGTTGGCCCAGGAGGGGAGATCCGTGGCTGAGACCGTCCAGCAGCTGCTTCGTGAGCGCCTCGACGACACCACCCCGGCGGTGAAGTTCGGCGAGCAGGTGTGGACCTGGCGCGAACACCTCGACGAGGCGGCCCGCCAGGCGGCGGGTCTGATCGCGATCGCCGACCCGGATCGGCCGCTGCACGTCGGAACGCTGCTGGGCAACACTCCCGCGATGCTGACCGCCATGGCGGCGGCCGGCCTCGGCGGGTACGTGCTGTGCGGGGTGAACAACACTCGCCGCGGCGCGGCGCTCGCCCGCGACATCGTCAAGGCCGACTGCCAGATCCTGCTCACCGATTCGGCGCACCGCGAGCTGCTCGAGGGGCTGGAGCTGCCCGGCGTCCGCGTGTTCGACGTCGACTCCGCCGAATGGTCGGCGCTGCTGGCCGGCGCCGGGGAGCTGACACCGCACCGGGAAGTCGCCGCGACCGACACGTTCATGCTGATCTTCACCTCGGGCACCAGCGGTGAGCCCAAGGCGGTGCAGGTCGCGCACATGATGGTGCCGTTCGCCGGCGTCGCGTTGGCCGACCGGTTCGGGATTACCGCCGACGACGTCTGCTACCTGTCGATGCCGCTGTTCCATTCGAACGCATTGATGGCCGGCTGGGCGGTGGCGCTCAACGCCGGTGCGGCGATGGCCCCGGCCGCGTTCTCGGCGTCCGGGCTGCTGGCCGACCTGCGACGGTACGGCGCCACCTACATGAACTACGTCGGCAAGCCGCTGGCCTATGTCTTGGCCACGCCGGAGCAGCCCGACGACCACGACAATCCGCTGCGGGTCGCCTTCGGCAACGAGGCCACCGACCGCGACATCGCCGAGTTCGGCCGCCGCTTCGGATGTGCGGTGTGGGACGGGTTCGGCTCCACCGAGGGCGCGGTCATCATCACCCGCGAGGACGACTGCCCACCCGGTTCGGTCGGGCGCGGCTTTCCCGGCGTGGCCATCTACGACCCCGAGACCCGGCAGGAATGCGCGACGGCGGTGTTCGACGAGACCGGCGCGCTGGCCAACGCCGACGAGGCGGTGGGGGAGATCGTCAACACCACCGGCGGCGGCATGTTCGGCGGGTACTACAACGACGGCAACGCCACCGACGAACGCCTGCGTCACGGCATGTACTGGTCCGGTGACCTCGGCTACCGCGACGCCGACGGCTGGATCTACCTGGCCGGCCGCACCGCGGACTGGATGCGCGTCGACGGCGAGAACATGGCCGCCGCCCCTATCGAGCGGATCATCCTGCGGTTGCCGCAGGTCAGCCAGGTGGCGGTGTACCCGGTGCCGGACGAGCATGTGGGCGATCAGGTGATGGCGGCGATCGTGCTCGCCGACCACGCCGAACTGACCCCGGCCGAGCTCGAGGAGTTCCTGGCACAGCAGTCGGACCTGTCGCCCAAGTCGTGGCCTAGGTATGTCTGGATCGCCGACAAGCTACCGGCCACCGCCACCAACAAGGTGCTCAAGCGAGAGCTGATCACCCAGGGGACCAAGCCCCGCAAGGGTGTGGTCTGGGCTCGCGCGGCGCGGTCGAGGAGCTACGCCATCGCCTGAGGAATAGGCCGAGGCAACCGCGCGTTTGGGCTGGTGACGGTCAACCTGGCATACTGGATCGTCGACCACCTCAGGTACCGGTTCACGCTCGAATTGCCAGGAAAACACTCGGGCGACCCGGCGACCATCGAATGCAGAGGACACCATGAAAACTGGGATTCATCCCGCCTACTCCGAGACCACCGTGGTCTGCGGTTGTGGCAACTCCTTCACCACTCGCAGCACCAAGGACGGCGGACACATCACCGTCGAGGTGTGCTCGCAGTGCCACCCGTTCTACACCGGCAAGCAGAAGATCCTCGACAGCGGCGGCCGCGTCGCCCGCTTCGAGAAGCGCTACGGCAAGCGCAAGACCGGCGAGACCGCCGACAAGTAGCTGCTTTACCGACGCCCGCTCTGCTGCCCTGCGCGCAGGCCGGGCGTCGGTTTGCGTTCGGGGCCGGTTGACGACAGGAGGAAGCGATCATGACGCACGCGACGGTTGAGGCCGTGCTGACCGAACACGCTGACCTCGAGCGTCAGATGTCCGATCCGGCACTGCACGCCGACGCCGGCAATGCCCGCCGGGTGGGCCGCCGCTTCGCCCAGCTGGCCCCGATCGTCACCACCTACCGCAGGCTGGAGACCGCGCGCGGCGACCTCGAGGCCGCCCGCGAGCTGGCCGCTGAGGATGCCTCGTTCGCCGCCGAGGTGCCTGAACTCGAGGCCAGGGTCGCCGAGCTGGACGCCCATCTGACCGATCTGCTGGCACCGCGCGATCCGCACGACCCCGACGACATCGTCCTCGAGGTGAAATCCGGTGAGGGCGGCGAGGAGTCGGCGCTGTTCGCCGCCGATCTGGCGCGCATGTACATCCGGTACGCCGAGCGGCACGGCTGGACGGTCACGATGCTCGACGAGACGTGGTCGGATCTCGGCGGCTACAAGGACGCGACGCTGTCGATCCGCAGCAAGGGCGACTCGGCGGATGGCGTGTGGTCGCGGATGAAATTCGAGGGCGGTGTGCACCGGGTGCAGCGGGTGCCGGTCACCGAATCGCAGGGCCGCGTCCACACCTCGGCTGCGGGTGTCCTCGTCTATCCCGAGCCCGAAGACGTCGAGGCTGTCCAAATCGACGAGTCCGACCTGCGGATCGATGTGTATCGCAGCTCCGGTAAGGGCGGCCAGGGCGTCAACACCACCGACTCGGCGGTCCGCATCACCCATCTGCCGACTGGCATCGTCGTCACCTGCCAGAACGAACGCTCGCAGCTGCAGAACAAGGCCCGCGCGATGGTGGTGCTCGCCGCGCGCCTGCAGGCGCTGGCCGAGGAGCAGGCGTCGGCCGACGCGTCGGCGGACCGGGCCAGCCAGATCCGCACGGTTGACCGCAGTGAGCGAATCCGGACCTACAACTTCCCCGAGAACCGCATCGCCGATCACCGGATCAACTTCAAGGCGCACAACCTCGATCAGGTGCTCGACGGCGAGCTCGACCCGCTTCTCGATGCCCTTGCCGAGGCGGACAAGCAGACCCGGCTTCAGCAGGCATGACGACCAGGCTGCGGCAGGCCATCGCCGTGGCCACCGCTGCGCTCGCCCGGGCGGGCATCGACTCGGCGCGCATCGACGCTGAGCTGTTGGCGGCCCATCTGGCCGGTATCGATCGTGGCCGGCTGGCCACCATCGACGAGCCCGATGCCGACTTCTTCCGCCGCTACGACGACATCATCAATGCCCGGTGCACCCGCGTCCCGGTGCAGCACCTGACCGGCTCGGCGCCGTTCGGCCCGCTGGAACTGACGGTCGGTCCCGGCGTGTTCATCCCGCGCCCGGAGACCGAGGCGCTGCTGGAATGGGCGCTGGCGCAACGCTTGCCCGCTCAGCCGGTGATCGTCGATCTGTGCACCGGATCCGGTGCGCTGGCGATCGCGCTGGCCACTGCGTGGCCGCAGGCGCGGGTCATCGCCGTCGACGACGACCCCACCGCGCTGGGTTACGCCCGCCGCAACGCCGAGTCGACCGCTGTCGAATTGGTGCAGGCCGACGTGACCGTCGCAGGGCTGCTCCCAGAGTTGCGCGGTAGCGTCGACCTTGTGGTGTCCAACCCGCCGTACATCCCCGTGGGAGCAGAGCTGGAACCCGAAGTGGCCGACCACGACCCGGCGCACGCGTTGTTCGGCGGCGACGACGGGATGGCCGTGATCGGGCCGATCGCGCGCCTGGCCGGCTGCTGGCTCAAGCCTGGCGGGCTCTTCGCCGTCGAGCACGATGACACCACGTCGCAGCTGACTGTCGAAACCATCAGCGCCACAGAGCTTTTCAGTGATATCACCCCCACCACGATCTAGCCGGCCGCCCGCGGTTCGTGACGGCCCGCCGGGTAAAGGAGTCAGCGTGACCCAGGTGTTCGACTGTGCCGACCCCAATCAGCGCGCCGAGGCGATCGCCGCCGCGGCGGCGGCGGTCAAGAGCAGCCGGCTGGTCGTGATGCCCACCGACACGGTGTACGGCATCGGGGCCGACGCCTTCGACAGCGGCGCCGTGTCGGCGCTGCTGGCCGCCAAGGGTCGTGGTCGCGACATGCCGGTCGGGGTTCTCGTCGGGTCCTGGCACACCATCGAAGGCCTGGTGTATTCGGTGCCGCACAGCGCCCGTGAACTGATTCGGGCGTTCTGGCCGGGTGCGCTGAGCTTGGTTGTCCAGCAGGCGCCCTCGCTGCAGTGGGACCTCGGCGACGCCCGTGGCACCGTGATGTTGCGAATGCCGCTGCATCCGGTGGCGATCGAACTGCTGCGCGAGACCGGCCCGATGGCGGTCTCCAGCGCGAACCTGTCCGGCCGGCCGGCGGCAACGACGTCGGAGGAGGCGCAGCGCCAGCTCGGTGATCTGGTCCAGGTGTATCTCGATGCCGGGCCGTCGCAGGAGCAGGCCGCCTCGACGATCGTCGACCTCACCGGGTCCACCCCGCGGCTGCTGCGCGAGGGGCCGATCAGCGCGGCCGCCATCGCCGAGGTGCTCAGCACCGACGTCGCGTCGTTGACCGCCTGAACCGCCACAGATTGGTGCAGTACGGTTTTTGCGATGGCCAGCACATCGGAATTCGTTGCGAGCACAACGCTCGCGCTGGCTGACCGTGGCGCCGGTGTTCCGTTGCGCGAGTTGGCCCTTGTCGGGCTGACCGCCGCGATCATCACCTATTTCGCCACCGGCTGGGTGCGGGTGTTCGCCACCCGGGTCGGCGCGGTGGCCTACCCGCGCGAGCGTGACGTCCACCTCAAGCCAACCCCGCGGATGGGCGGCCTGGCGATGTACGTCGGCGTCGTCGTGGCGGTCTTCCTGGCTTCGCAGTTGCCCGCGCTCACCCGCGGATTCATCTACTCCTCGGGCATGCCGGCGGTCGTGGTCGCCGGTGGGCTGATCATGGGCATCGGGCTGATCGACGACCGGTGGGGTCTGGACGCGCTGACGAAGTTCGCGGGCCAAATCACCGCGGCCAGCGTCCTGGTCACGATGGGCGTGGCGTGGAGTGTCCTGTACATCCCGCTCGGCGGGGTCGGCACCATCGTGCTGGACCAGGTGTCCTCGATCCTGCTGACGCTGGCGTTGACGGTGTCGATCGTGAATGCGATGAATTTCGTCGACGGCCTCGACGGCTTGGCGGCGGGCCTCGGGCTGATCACCGCGCTGGCGATCTGCATCTTCTCGGTCGGCCTGCTGCGCGACCATGGCGGCGATGTGCTGTTCTACCCGCCCGCGGTGATCTCGGTGGTGCTGGCGGGCGCGTGTCTGGGGTTCCTGCCGCACAACTTCTACCGCGCCAAGATCTTCATGGGTGATTCCGGCTCGATGCTCATCGGTCTGATGCTGGCCGCGGCGTCCACCACCGCGGCCGGGCCGATCTCGCAGAGCGCCTACGGCGCGCGGGATGTGTTCGCCCTGCTCTCGCCGTTCCTGTTGGTCGTCGCGGTGATGCTGGTTCCGGCGCTGGACACGCTGCTGGCCATCGTCCGCCGCACCCGTGCCGGTCGCAGCCCGCTGAGCCCGGACAAGATGCATCTGCATCACCGGCTGCTGCAGATCGGGCACTCGCATCGCCGCGCTGTGCTGCTGATCTACCTGTGGGTGGGCATCATTGCGTTCGGTGCGGCGGCGACCATCTTCTTCGACCCGCGCTACACCGGGGCGGTGATGCTGGCGGCGATCGTCGGCGCCATCGTGGTCACGTTGATCCCACTGTTGCGCCGCCGGGACGACGATTACGAGGGACTTTACGACAGTAAGTAGTAGACGTGTTTTCTGCCGTCTACCATGTGGTACGGTGCTGGCAGAACCCAGCCGAGACACAGCAAGAAACCTCGCGGGTTGCCGGCCCGGCCCATCGGATTCACGTCCGATCGGCGCCGATTTACGACCGACAAAGGGAGCTGCCCCTTGGGTGATTCCAGCGCGCCTGTCGCCCTCCGATACGCTCGGCGGACCAGGACGAAGAATCGCTTGACCGGCTCCCCAGAACGCAAGATTGAGGTGAACCTGTGACGACACCAGCGCAAGATGCGCCGTTGGTGTTTCCGTCCGTTGCCTTCCGGCCCGTTCGGCTCCTTGCGATCTGCGCTGCGCTGACCGCCCTCGCGGTGGTGCTGGCCGCGGTGGCCGGCTACGTCCTGTTCGGGGTTTTCTTCGGCGTCGGCCTGGCGCTGGGTCTGGTCAACGCCGTTCTGGTTCAGCGGTCGGTGGAGTCGATCACCGCCGGTGACCACCCGCTCAAGCGCAAGATGGCACTGAACTCCGCGACGCGGTTGCTGGTGATCACCTCGATCGGCCTGGCCATCGCGATCATCTTCCGGCCCCTGGGGCTGGGTGTGCTCTTTGGTTTGGCGCTGTTCCAAGTTCTTTTGGTTTTGAGCACCGCGTTGCCGGTGTGGAAGAAAATTCGCACGGGCGACCACGACGCCGACGTAGTTGCAAGCCCCGGAGCTGCCGGCTCCGCCGACGAAGCACCGAAGGATTGACCACGCGATGAGTGAACGCATCCTCGCCGAGGCCGCCATCGAGGTCGGCCACCACGACACCGCCACATGGCTGGGTATGACGGTCAACGTCGACACCATCCTGGCGACCGCGATCGCCGCCGTGATCGTGATCGCGCTGGCGTTCGTGCTGCGAGCCAAGGTCACCTCGACCGGCGTGCCCAGCGGCGTCCAGCTGCTGTGGGAGACGCTGACGACGCAGATGCGCGGCCAGATCGAATCCGCGATCGGCATGAAGATCGCGCCGTTCGTGCTGCCGCTCGCGGTGGCGCTGTTCATCTTCATCCTGATCGCCAACTGGATCTCGGTGCTGCCCGTGCAGTACGGCACCGCCGACGGCGGCACCCATGAGCTGCTCAAGCCGCCGGCCGCCGACATCAACTTCGTGCTGGCGCTCGCGCTGTTCGTGTTCTTCTGCTACCACGCGGCCGGCATCTGGCGCCGCGGCCTCATCGGCCACCCGGTGAAGCTGCTCAAGGGCCACGTCGCGTTCCTCGCCCCGATCAACCTCGTCGAGGAACTGGCCAAGCCGATCTCGTTGTCGCTCCGACTTTTCGGCAACATCTTCGCCGGCGGCATCATGGTCGCGCTGATCGCGCTGTTCCCGCCCTACATCATGTGGGCGCCCAACGCGATCTGGAAGACGTTCGACTTGTTCGTCGGCCTGATCCAGGCGTTCATCTTCGCGCTTCTGACGATCCTGTACTTCAGCCAGTCGATGGAACTGGAAGAAGACCACCACTAAAAGACGTGTTCGACCCCCGAACCACCCACAGCCTGGTAGGTGTCCTACCAGCAATCAAGGAGGATAAGGAATGGCAGACCCCACCATCGTCGCCGGCGCCCTGATCGGCGGCGGGCTCATCCTGGGCGGCGGTGCCATCGGCGCCGGTATCGGTGACGGCATCGCCGGCAACGCCCTGATTTCCGGCATCGCCCGGCAGCCTGAGGCCCAGGGCCGGCTGTTCACGCCGTTCTTCATCACTGTTGGTCTGGTGGAAGCGGCGTACTTCATCAACCTGGCGTTCATGGCCCTGTTCGTGTTCGCCACGCCTGGCGCTTCCTAGTCGGCATGGGGGAGCACAGCGTCACTCTGTTGGCGGCCGAGGAAGGTGGCACCCAGAACTTCCTCGTCCCCAACGGCACCTTCTTCTTCGTACTCGCGATCTTCCTGATCGTGCTGGGCGTGATCGGCAAGTTCGTCGTGCCGCCGGTCCAGAAGGTGCTCGGTGAGCGCGAGAAGATGGTCGCCAAGACCACCGAGAACAACCGCAAGGCCACTGAACTGGATGCCGCCGCGGACTCCGACTTCCAGAAGGTGATGGCGGAGGCCCGCACCGAGGCGTCGGGGATCCGCGACGAGGCCCGGGCCGAGGGTCGCAAGATCCTCGAGGAGCACCGGGGCCGCGCCAGCGAGGAGGCTGCCGCAACCCTGCAGCAGGCGGCCGATCAGCTCAAGCAGCAGAGCGACAGCATCTCCGGTGACCTGAGGTCGTCGGTGGACACGCTTTCTGCCACGCTGGCCAGCCGCGTTCTGGGTGTTGAGGTCTCCAGCGAGTCGGCGACAACGGCGCCGGGACGGTAGGACATGTCAACCTTCATCGGACAGCTCATCGGCTTCGCGGTCATCGTGGCCATCATCTGGCGGTACGTCGTGCCGCCGCTGAAGAACATGATGGCCAACCAGAAAGAGGCCGTCCGCACTCAGCTCGACGACAGCGCCAAGGCCGGTCAGCGATTGGCTGATGCCGACAAGCATCACGCCAAGCGGGTCGACGAGGCCAAGACCGAGGCCAAGCGCATCGTCGAAGAGGCGCGGGTCGATGCCGAGGGCATCACCGCGCAGCTGCGTGCGCAGGCAGATGTCGAGGTGGAGCGGATCAAAGTCCAAGGTGCGCAACAGGTTCAGTTGCTGCGCGCTCAGCTGATCCGGCAACTGCGTCAAGACCTCGGCAGTGAGTCGGTGCGCCGCGCAGGCGAGCTGGTGCGTGCGCACGTCGCTGACTCGCAGTCGCAGTCCGCCACTGTCGACCGCTTCCTGGACGAACTGGATTCGATGGCGCCGGCGGCCTACGCGCCGGAGGCCGGTTCGGATCTGCGATCGGCCAGTCGCGAGGCGCAGGCCGCGGTAGTCGAGAAGTTCGACGCGCTGTCCTCGGATCTGTCGGCCGATGCGTTGTCCGCCCTGTCCGACGACCTTGCGTCGGTTGCCGGGTTGCTGATCGCGGAGCCCATCCTCACCCGCCATCTCGCGGAGTCGTCCGGTGAGGTCGACGCCAAGAAGCAGTTGATCCACCGGCTGCTGGACGGCAAGGTCGGCGACAACACACTGGAACTGCTCGAGACCGCGGTGTCGGTGCGCTGGTCGCTGACGTCGGATCTGGTCGACGTCGTCGAGCATGTCGCGCGGCTGGCACTGCTGACTCGTGCGGACCGCGAGAACCAGGCCGACGAGCTCGAGGAGCAGCTCTTCCGCTTCACCCGCATCCTGGACGAGCAGCCCCGGCTGACTTCCCTGCTGGGTGACTACGCCGCACCGGCCGACGGCCGAATCGAGTTGCTGCGCAAGGTCCTCGGTGAGGGCAGCGGCGCCAGCGCGACCGCGACCGCCCTGCTGGTTCAGACCATCAGCCTGCTGCGCGGCGACCGGGCCGACGAAGCGGTGCTGGAGCTGGCTCAGCTTGCGGTCGCTCGGCGCGGCGAGGTCGTCGCGCAGGTCAGTGCGGCTGCCGAGCTCAGTTCGGAACAGCGCACCCGCCTGACCGAGGTGCTGACCCGGATCTACAACCACCCTGTTTCGGTGCAGCTGAACATCGATCCCTCTCTGCTCGGCGGCCTTTCGGTCGCCGTCGGCGACGAGGTGATCGACGGGACGTTGTCCTCACGGCTGGATGCAGCCGTGACGCGGCTTCCCGATTAGCCGACCGACCGACCGGCCGAAAAGCCAACCGAACCCCAAGACCCAAAACAAAGGCAGGAAGACGAAAAGCCATGGCAGAGTTGACAATCTCGGCTGACGACATCCAGGGCGCCGTCCAGGAGTACGTCTCGAGCTTCGAGGCGGATACCGGGCGCGAGGAGATCGGCACCGTCATCGACGCCGGCGACGGCATCGCCCACGTCGAGGGTCTGCCCTCGGTGATGACCCAGGAACTGCTGGAGTTCCCCGGCGGTGTGCTCGGTGTCGCGCTGAACCTCGACGAGCACAGCGTCGGTGCGGTCATCCTCGGTGAGTTCGAGAAGATCGCCGAGGGCCAGCAGGTCAAGCGGACCGGCGAGGTTCTCTCGGTGCCTGTCGGCGACGCCTTCCTGGGCCGCGTCATCAACCCGCTCGGCCAGCCGATCGACGGTCAGGGCGACATCGAGGCCGAAGGTCGCCGCGAACTCGAGCTGCAGGCGCCCTCGGTGGTGCAGCGCCAGGGTGTCGGTGAGCCGCTGCAGACCGGTATCAAGGCCATCGACGCGATGACCCCGATCGGTCGCGGGCAGCGCCAGCTGATCATCGGTGACCGCAAGACCGGCAAGACCGCCGTGTGCGTCGACACCATCCTGAACCAGCGGGGAGCCTGGGAGACCGGCGATCCCAACCAGCAGGTGCGCTGCGTCTACGTCGCGATCGGCCAGAAGGGCACCACGATCGCCTCGGTGAAGCGGGCCCTCGAAGACGGTGGCGCGATGGAGTACACCACCATCGTCGCGGCCCCGGCTTCCGACGCCGCCGGCTTCAAATGGCTTGCGCCCTACACGGGTTCGGCCATCGGACAGCACTGGATGTACAACGGCAAGCACGTGCTGATCGTGTTCGACGATCTGTCCAAGCAGGCCGACGCCTACCGCGCCATCTCGCTGCTGCTGCGCCGCCCGCCGGGCCGCGAAGCCTTCCCGGGCGACGTCTTCTACCTGCACTCCCGCCTGCTGGAGCGCTGCGCCAAGCTGTCCGACGAGCTCGGTGGCGGCTCGATGACCGGTCTGCCGATCATCGAGACCAAGGCCAACGACATCTCGGCGTTCATCCCGACCAACGTCATCTCGATCACCGACGGCCAGTGCTTCCTGGAGTCCGACCTGTTCAACCAGGGCGTTCGCCCGGCCGTGAACGTCGGTGTCTCGGTGTCCCGCGTCGGTGGTGCCGCCCAGATCAAGGCAATGAAGGAAGTGGCCGGAAGTCTGCGCTTGGACCTGTCGCAGTACCGCGAGCTGGAGGCCTTCGCGGCCTTCGCCTCCGACCTCGACGCTGCGTCGAAGGCTCAGCTGGACCGCGGTGTGCGCCTCGTCGAGCTGCTCAAGCAGGCCCAGTACAGCCCGATGGCGGTCGAGGATCAGGTCGTCGCGATCTTCCTGGGCACTCAGGGGCATCTGGATTCTGTTCCTGCCGAGGATGTCTCGCGCTTCGAGTCCGAATTCCTGGAGCACGTGAAGGCCAGCCACTCGGAGATCCTCACCGGCATCAAGGAGTCCAAGAAGCTCTCCGAGGAGGCCGAGGAGAAGCTGGTCTCGGCCATCAACGAGTTCAAGAAGGGTTTCGCCGCCAGCGACGGCAGCTCGGTGGTCGCCGACGAGCACGAGGCTGACGCTTTGGATCCCGAGGACCTGGAGAAGGAATCGGTCAAGGTCCGTAAGCCGGCGCCAAAAAAGAACTAGTAGAAGAGCTATAGGGAAATGGCAGCCACACTTCGCGAACTACGCGGACGTATCAAATCCGCCTCGTCGATCAAGAAGATCACGAAGGCTCAGGAGCTGATCGCCACGTCGCGGATCGCCAAGGCGCAGGCCCGGGTCGATGCGGCCCGGCCCTACGCCAACGAGATCACCAACATGCTCACCGAGCTGGCGGGCGCGAGCGCGCTCGATCATCCGCTGCTCGTCGCGCGGGAGAACCCGCGGCGGGCCGGTGTGCTGGTGGTTTCGTCGGATCGCGGTCTGTGCGGCGGCTACAACGCGAACGTCTTGCGCCGGGCCGAGGAACTCTTCTCGCTGCTGCGGGAAGAGGGCAAGGATCCGGTGCTCTACGTCGTGGGCCGGAAAGCGCTGGGCTACTACAGCTTCCGTCAGCGTGAGGTCAAAGAGTCGTGGACCGGCTTCTCCGAGCGGCCCGATTACGAGCACGCCAAGGACATCGCCGCCACCCTGGTGACGGCGTTCATGTCCGGCGTCGACGACGAGGGTGACGAGGCCGGCGCCGACGGCGTCCTCGGTGTCGACGAACTGCACATCGTGTCGACGGAGTTCAGGTCGATGCTGTCGCAGACGGCGACGGCGCTGCGGATCGCCCCGATGGTCGTCGAGTACGTCGGCGAACCGGAATCCGGCCCGCAGACGCTGTTCTCGTTCGAGCCCAATGCCGAGGAGCTGTTCGACTCTCTGCTGCCGCGCTACATCGCGACGCGCGTGTACGCGGCGCTGCTCGAGGCGGCGGCGTCGGAGTCGGCGTCTCGTCGGCGCGCCATGAAGTCGGCGACCGACAACGCCGACGATCTGATCAAGGCACTCACGCTGGCGGCCAACCGCGAACGTCAGGCGCAGATCACTCAGGAAATCAGCGAAATCGTCGGTGGCGCCAACGCGCTGGCCGACGCGAAATAGGCCACATAGGAAGCGAAGAGAGAATGACTGCTGCCGTAGAGACCAAGACCGCCGGACGCGTCGTCCGCATCACCGGCCCCGTGGTGGACGTCGAGTTCCCGCGTGGCTCAGTGCCCGAACTGTTCAACGCGCTGCACGCCGAGATCACCTTCGGCGCGCTGGCCAAGACTCTGACCCTCGAGGTTGCCCAGCACCTGGGTGACAACCTGGTGCGCTGCATCTCCATGCAGCCGACGGACGGCCTGGTGCGTGGCGTCGAGGTGTCCGACACCGGTGCCTCGATCTCCGTGCCGGTCGGCGACGGCGTCAAGGGCCACGTGTTCAACGCCCTCGGTGACTGCCTCGACGATCCGGGCTACGGCAAGGACTTCGAGCACTGGTCCATCCACCGCAAGCCGCCGGCCTTCGCCGACCTGGAGCCGCGCACCGAGATGCTGGAGACCGGCCTGAAGGTCGTCGACCTCCTGACCCCGTATGTGCGTGGCGGCAAGATCGCCCTGTTCGGTGGTGCCGGCGTCGGCAAGACCGTGCTGATCCAGGAGATGATCAACCGCATCGCCCGCAACTTCGGTGGCACCTCGGTGTTCGCCGGGGTGGGGGAGCGCACCCGTGAGGGCAACGACCTCTGGGTCGAGCTTGCGGACGCCAACGTGCTCAAGGACACCGCGTTGGTGTTCGGCCAGATGGACGAGCCGCCGGGCACGCGTATGCGGGTCGCCCTGTCCGCGCTGACCATGGCGGAATACTTCCGCGATGAGCAGGGCCAGGACGTGCTTCTGTTCATCGACAACATCTTCCGGTTCACCCAGGCCGGCTCCGAGGTGTCCACGCTGCTCGGCCGTATGCCGTCCGCCGTGGGTTACCAGCCGACCCTGGCCGACGAGATGGGTGAGCTCCAGGAGCGCATCACCTCGACGCGTGGCCGTTCGATCACCTCGATGCAGGCCGTGTACGTGCCCGCCGACGACTACACCGACCCGGCGCCGGCCACCACGTTCGCTCACTTGGACGCCACCACCGAGCTCTCCCGTGCGGTGTTCTCCAAGGGCATCTTCCCGGCGGTGGATCCGCTGGCATCGAGCTCGACGATTCTGCACCCGAGCGTGGTCGGCGACGAGCACTACCGCGTCGCCCAGGAAGTCATCCGGATCCTGCAGCGCTACAAGGATCTTCAGGACATCATCGCGATCCTCGGTATCGACGAGCTCTCCGAAGAGGACAAGGTCCTGGTGTACCGCGCCCGCAAGATCGAGCGCTTCCTGAGCCAGAACATGATG
Organism: Mycobacterium sp. ELW1; assembly: GCF_008329905.1. NCBI lineage: Bacteria > Bacillati > Actinomycetota > Actinomycetes > Mycobacteriales > Mycobacteriaceae > Mycobacterium > Mycobacterium sp. ELW1. The sequence continues at coordinate 1,843,994 of NZ_CP032155.1, forward strand.
GCGGCCGAGCAGTTCACCGGCCAGCCGGGTTCGACGGTTCCGCTCAAGGAGACCGTCGAGGCGTTCGACAAGCTGGCCAAGGGCGAGTTCGACCACCTGCCCGAGCAGGCGTTCTTCCTGATCGGTGGCCTGGACGACCTGGCGAAGAAGGCCGAGAGCCTCGGCGCCAAGCTGTGACCTTACAGACGCGAAAGGTGATGTGAGATGGCCGAATTGGACGTCGACATCGTCGCCGTCGAGCGCAAGATCTGGTCGGGTAAGGCGACGTTCGTCTTCACCCGCACCACGTCGGGCGAGATCGGCATCCTGCCTCGGCACATCCCGCTCGTGGCGCAACTCGTCGATGACGCGATGGTGCGTGTCGAGCGGGAGGGCGAGGACGATCTGCGGATCGCCGTCGACGGCGGTTATCTGTCGGTCACCGAGGAGGGCGTGACGATCCTCGCCGAGTCCGCGGCGTTCGAGTCCGAGATCGACGCGGACGCCGCCAAATCCGACGCGGCGTCCGACGATCCGCAGACCGCTGCCCGCGGTCGGGCGCGCCTGCGCGCCCTAGGCCAGATCGACTAGTCGAGAGCCAGCGACTGATGAGCGCGCCGATGATCTTCATGGTCGCGCTGGTCAGTGTGCTGGGGCTTGTCGTGGCGGCCCTGACCTACCGGTTGTGGAAGCTCCGGCAGGGTGGCACGGCGGCGATTCTGCGTGACACCCCGGCAGTTGGCGGGCATGGCTGGCGGCACGGCGTCATCCGCTATCGCGGTGATGAGGCCAGGTTCTACCGGTTGTCGAGTCTGCGATGGTGGCCGGATCGCCGGCTGAGCAGGCGTGGGCTGGAAGTCATCGCCCGGCGCGGTCCGCGCGGCGACGAGTTCGACATCATGTCCGACGCGATCGTCGTGCTGGAACTGCACGACACCACTGGCGAACGCGGCCGCGGGTACGAGATGGCGCTGGACCGCGGGGCGCTGACGGCGTTTTTGTCCTGGGTGGAATCGAGTCCGTCGCCGCGGGCGCGGCGACGCACGGCCTGAACTACTCCTTCGCAGGCTTTTCGGCTGTGCCACCGCCGGGCTGCCACAGCACGTCACCGCCGGGATTGGCCACCCGGCACAGGATGAACAGCAGGTCGGACAGCCGGTTGAGGTAGCGCGCCGGCAGTGGGCTGACGGTGTCCGGATAGGCCTTGATCGCGACCCACGCCGAGCGCTCGGCGCGCCGGGTCACCGTTCGCGCGACATGCAGCAGGGCCGACAGTGCGGTCCCGCCGGGCAGGATGAACGAGTTCAGGGCCGGCAGGCTGTCGTTGTAGTGGTCGCACCACGCCTCGAGTCGCTCCACGTACGGGGCGGTGATCCGCAGTGGCGGATATTCCGGGTTTTCGACCACCGGAGTGGACAGGTCGGCGCCCGCGTCGAACAAGTCGTTCTGGATCTGTACCAGCACTTTGCGCAGGTCATCGTCGGGTTGTCCGAGCGCAACGGCCACTCCGAGGGCGGCATTGGCCTCGTCACAGTCGGCGTACGCGACCAGCCGCGGGTCATTCTTGTCCACCCGTGAGAAATCACTCAGTCCCGAGGTGCCGTCGTCGCCGGTCCGGGTATAAATGCGGGTCAGGTGTACTGCCATGGGTAAAACCGTACCGGCCAGGTGGCACGGTGCAGGGCCTTGCCTCCACTAAACTAACGGCCGTGGGCGAGCGTTTCGTGGTGACCGGTGGTAACCGGTTGTCGGGCGAAGTCGCCGTTGGGGGTGCCAAAAACAGTGTTCTGAAGCTGATGGCGGCCAGCCTGCTGGCCGAGGGCACCACAACGATCACCAACTGCCCCGACATTCTTGACGTACCACTGATGGCGGAGGTCCTTCGCGGCCTCGGCGCCAATGTGGAACTCGACGGCTCGATTGTGCGGATCACCTCACCCGACGAGCCCAAATACGAAGCCGACTTCGCCGCGGTGCGCCAGTTCCGGGCCTCGGTCTGCGTGCTGGGTCCGTTGGTCGGACGGTGTAAACGCGCCCGGGTCGCACTGCCCGGTGGCGACGCGATCGGCTCGCGCCCGCTGGATATGCATCAGGCGGGGCTGCGACAGCTCGGCGCCGACTGCACGATCGAGCACGGCTGCGTGGTCGCCACCGCCGAGCGCCTGCACGGCGCCGAGATCCAGCTGGAGTTCCCGTCGGTGGGGGCGACCGAGAACATCCTGATGGCCGCGGTCCTGGCCGAGGGTGTCACCACGATCCACAACGCGGCCCGCGAGCCCGACGTCGTCGACCTCTGCGAAATGCTCTGCCAAATGGGCGCCCAGATCGAAGGCGCCGGAACGTCGACACTGACGATCACGGGCGTCCCGCGGCTGCACCCCACCGAGCACCGGGTGATCGGCGACCGCATCGTGGCCGCGACGTGGGGGATCGCAGCGGCCATGACCCGCGGTGACATCGCGGTCACCGGGGTGGACCCAGCTCACCTTCAGCTGGTGCTGCACAAGCTGCACGACGCCGGCGCCACCGTCACCCAGCACGACAACGGGTTCCGGGTGGTGCAGTACGACCGTCCGAAGGCCGGCAATGTGGCGACACTGCCGTTCCCGGGCTTTCCCACCGATCTGCAGCCGATGGCGATCGCGTTGGCGTCGATCGCCGACGGGACGTCGATGATCACCGAGAACGTGTTCGAGGCGAGGTTCCGGTTCGTCGAGGAGATGATCCGCCTGGGTGCGGACGCCCGGACCGACGGTCACCACGCGGTGGTGCGGGGGATCCCGCAGCTTTCGAGTGCGCCGGTGTGGTGTTCGGACATCCGGGCCGGCGCCGGGCTGGTGCTGGCCGGGCTGGTCGCAGACGGTGAAACCGAAGTTCACGACGTGTTTCACATCGACCGGGGCTACCCGCTCTTCGTGGAAAACCTTGTGCGACTTGGAGCTGAGATAGAACGCGTGTAATGTAGGCAGTCGGCCAGCCGCGCCGGACCCAGCGATGGGGAGGCAGCGGCAAGTTGACAAGCCAACAACATCGAGTAAGATGGCAGGGTTGCCTGCTGGCGGTCGTCGGCCGGGTGTGTTGTTTGAGAACTCAATAGTGTGTTTGGTGGTTTTTGTTTGTTGTTGTTTTTTGCCGCATTCTGATACCCCCGTGTTGGGGTGCGGTTTTTTGATGCCAAGTGTTTGGTGTCTTGTTTTGTTAGGTCAGGCTTGTTCTGATTCGAATTCTGCCTTGCCTTTGGGTGAGGGGTTTTTGTTTGGAGAGTTTGATTCTGGCTCAGGACGAACGCTGGCGGCGTGCTTAACACATGCAAGTCGAACGGAAAGGCCCTTCGGGGTACTCGAGTGGCGAACGGGTGAGTAACACGTGGGTGATCTGCCCTGCACTTTGGGATAAGCCTGGGAAACTGGGTCTAATACCGAATAGGACCGCATGCTTCATGGTGTGTGGTGGAAAGCTTTTGCGGTGTGGGATGGGCCCGCGGCCTATCAGCTTGTTGGTGGGGTAATGGCCTACCAAGGCGACGACGGGTAGCCGGCCTGAGAGGGTGTCCGGCCACACTGGGACTGAGATACGGCCCAGACTCCTACGGGAGGCAGCAGTGGGGAATATTGCACAATGGGCGCAAGCCTGATGCAGCGACGCCGCGTGAGGGATGACGGCCTTCGGGTTGTAAACCTCTTTCAGCAGGGACGAAGCGCAAGTGACGGTACCTGTAGAAGAAGCACCGGCCAACTACGTGCCAGCAGCCGCGGTAATACGTAGGGTGCGAGCGTTGTCCGGAATTACTGGGCGTAAAGAGCTCGTAGGTGGTTTGTCGCGTTGTTCGTGAAAACTCACAGCTCAACTGTGGGCGTGCGGGCGATACGGGCAGACTTGAGTACTGCAGGGGAGACTGGAATTCCTGGTGTAGCGGTGGAATGCGCAGATATCAGGAGGAACACCGGTGGCGAAGGCGGGTCTCTGGGCAGTAACTGACGCTGAGGAGCGAAAGCGTGGGGAGCGAACAGGATTAGATACCCTGGTAGTCCACGCCGTAAACGGTGGGTACTAGGTGTGGGTTTCCTTCCTTGGGATCCGTGCCGTAGCTAACGCATTAAGTACCCCGCCTGGGGAGTACGGCCGCAAGGCTAAAACTCAAAGAAATTGACGGGGGCCCGCACAAGCGGCGGAGCATGTGGATTAATTCGATGCAACGCGAAGAACCTTACCTGGGTTTGACATGCACAGGACGCCGGCAGAGATGTCGGTTCCCTTGTGGCCTGTGTGCAGGTGGTGCATGGCTGTCGTCAGCTCGTGTCGTGAGATGTTGGGTTAAGTCCCGCAACGAGCGCAACCCTTGTCTCATGTTGCCAGCACGTAATGGTGGGGACTCGTGAGAGACTGCCGGGGTCAACTCGGAGGAAGGTGGGGATGACGTCAAGTCATCATGCCCCTTATGTCCAGGGCTTCACACATGCTACAATGGCCGGTACAAAGGGCTGCGATGCCGTGAGGTGGAGCGAATCCTTTCAAAGCCGGTCTCAGTTCGGATCGGGGTCTGCAACTCGACCCCGTGAAGTCGGAGTCGCTAGTAATCGCAGATCAGCAACGCTGCGGTGAATACGTTCCCGGGCCTTGTACACACCGCCCGTCACGTCATGAAAGTCGGTAACACCCGAAGCCGGTGGCCTAACCCCTTGTGGGAGGGAGCCGTCGAAGGTGGGATCGGCGATTGGGACGAAGTCGTAACAAGGTAGCCGTACCGGAAGGTGCGGCTGGATCACCTCCTTTCTAAGGAGCACCACGAGAATCAGGTCCGCCCACATCGTGTGGGGGTTCGGTGTCCTGGTCGATTCGTTGGATGGCCTCTCGCCTGTAGTGGGTGGGGGTCTGGTGCACGACAAGCAAACATCCAGGACGGGGACCTTCCTTTGTGGGGGGTTGTCTGGTGCTGCCAAACACACTGTTGGGCTTTGAGACAACAGGCCCGTGCCCGGGTGTCCGGGTGGCTCCGCGTTGGCGGGGTCGGCGTGTTGTTGCTCCATCTTTGGTGGTGGGGTGTGGTGTTTGATTTGTGGATAGTGGTTGCGAGCATCTAGCGCGCACATGGTGCCTGTCTGGGGTTTCGGCTCTGGTTGGGTGGTGTGTGGGTGCGATTGATGTGCAATTTTTTTTTCGAATTGGTTTTTTGTGTTGTAAGTGTGTAAGAGCGCATGGTGGATGCCTTGGCACTGGGAGCCGATGAAGGACGTGGGAGGCTGCGTTATGCCTCGGGGAGCTGCCAACCGAGCGTTGATCCGAGGATGTCCGAATGGGGAAACCCGGCACGAGTGATGTCGTGTCACCCGCATCTGAATACATAGGGTGCGGGGGGGAACGCGGGGAAGTGAAACATCTCAGTACCCGTAGGAAGAGAAAACAATTGTGATTCCGTTAGTAGTGGCGAGCGAACGCGGAGGATGGCTAAACCGTATGCATGTGATACCCGGCAGGGGTTGTGTGTGCGGTGTTGTGGGACGTTTCGTCTTCGGTCTGCCGGCCGGGGCGGGAGTGATAAACCGTGGTGTTAGGTGAAGTGGCCTGGGATGGCCTGCCGTAGTGGGTGAGAGCCCCGTAACTGAAAACATCACGGCTCCTGTGGAACTGTTCCCGAGTAGCAGCGGGCCCGTGGAATCTGCTGTGAATCTGCCGGGACCACCCGGTAAGCCTGAATACTTCTCAGTGACCGATAGCGGATTAGTACCGTGAGGGAATGGTGAAAAGTACCCCGGGAGGGGAGTGAAATAGTACCTGAAACCGTGCGCTTACAATCCGTCAGAGCCCTCCTTCGTGGTGGGGTGATGGCGTGCCTTTTGAAGAATGAGCCTGCGAGTCAGGGACATGTCGCGAGGTTAACCCGTGTGGGGTAGCCGTAGCGAAAGCGAGTCTGAATAGGGCGTATCCACACAACAGTGTGTGGTGTAGTGGTGTGTTCTGGACCCGAAGCGGAGTGATCTACCCATGGCCAGGGTGAAGCGCGGGTAAGACCGCGTGGAGGCCCGAACCCACTTAGGTTGAAGACTGAGGGGATGAGTTGTGGGTAGGGGTGAAAGGCCAATCAAACTCCGTGATAGCTGGTTCTCCCCGAAATGCATTTAGGTGCAGCGTTGCGTGTTTCTTGCCGGAGGTAGAGCTACTGGATGGCCGATGGGCCCCACAGGGTTACTGACGTCAGCCAAACTCCGAATGCCGGTAAGTGAAAGCGTGGCAGTGAGACGGCGGGGGATAAGCTCCGTACGTCGAGAGGGAAACAGCCCAGATCGCCGGCTAAGGCCCCTAAGCGTGTGCTAAGTGGAAAAGGATGTGCAGTCGCAGAGACAACCAGGAGGTTGGCTTAGAAGCAGCCACCCTTGAAAGAGTGCGTAATAGCTCACTGGTCAAGTGATTGTGCGCCGATAATGTAGCGGGGCTCAAGCACACCGCCGAAGCCGCGGCATCGAACTTGTTCGATGGGTAGGGGAGCGTCCTGCACACCGGTGAAGCAGCCTGGTAATGGAGCTGTGGAGGGTGTGGGAGTGAGAATGCAGGCATGAGTAGCGATAAGGCAAGTGAGAACCTTGCCCGCCGAAAGACCAAGGGTTCCTGGGCCAGGCCAGTCCGCCCAGGGTGAGTCGGGACCTAAGGCGAGGCCGACAGGCGTAGTCGATGGACAACGGGTTGATATTCCCGTACCCGTGTGTGAGCGTCCCTGATGAATCCATTCTGCTAATCGCCCAAATGGTGTCCCACCAATTCCTTCGGGAAGCGGGGGTCACCGGCTGCGCGAGACCCGGGTGGGTAGTAGTCAAGCGACGGGGTGACGCAGGTAGGTAGCCGTACCAGTCAGTGGTAATACTGGGGCAAGCCCGTAGGGAGTCAGATAGGCAAATCCGTCTGGCATATATCCTGAGAGGTGATGCATAGCCGAGTGAGGCGAATTCGGTGATCCTTTGCTGCCAAGAAAAGCCTCTAGCGAGCGCACACACGGCCCGTACCCCAAACCAACACAGGTGGTCAGGTAGAGAATACCAAGGCGTACGAGTGAACTATGGTTAAGGAACTCGGCAAAATACCCCCGTAACTTCGGGAGAAGGGGGACCTCCTACTGTCATGGCACTAGCTGCCGGCAGCGGTGGGGGGTGGCACAAACCAGTGAGAAGCGACTGTTTACTAAAAACACAGGTCCGTGCGAAGTCGCAAGACGATGTATACGGACTGACGCCTGCCCGGTGCTGGAAGGTTAAGAGGACCCGTTAACCCTTGGGTGAAGCGGAGAATTTAAGCCCCAGTAAACGGCGGTGGTAACTATAACCATCCTAAGGTAGCGAAATTCCTTGTCGGGTAAGTTCCGACCTGCACGAATGGCGTAACGACTTCTCAACTGTCTCAACCATAGACTCGGCGAAATTGCACTACGAGTAAAGATGCTCGTTACGCGCGGCAGGACGAAAAGACCCCGGGACCTTCACTATAGCTTGGTATTGGCGTTCGATACGGTTTGTGTAGGATAGGTGGGAGACTGTGAAACTCACACGCCAGTGTGGGCGGAGTCATTGTTGAAATACCACTCTGATCGTATTGGACTTCTAACTTCGGACCGTATATCCGGTCCAGGGACAGTGCCTGGTGGGTAGTTTAACTGGGGCGGTTGCCTCCTAAAATGTAACGGAGGCGCCCAAAGGTTCCCTCAACCTGGACGGCAATCAGGTGTTGAGTGCAAGTGCACAAGGGAGCTTGACTGCGAGACGGACATGTCAAGCAGGGACGAAAGTCGGGACTAGTGATCCGGCACCCCCGAGTGGAAGGGGTGTCGCTCAACGGATAAAAGGTACCCCGGGGATAACAGGCTGATCTTCCCCAAGAGTCCATATCGACGGGATGGTTTGGCACCTCGATGTCGGCTCGTCGCATCCTGGGGCTGGAGCAGGTCCCAAGGGTTGGGCTGTTCGCCCATTAAAGCGGCACGCGAGCTGGGTTTAGAACGTCGTGAGACAGTTCGGTCTCTATCCGCCGCGCGCGTCAGAAACTTGAGGAAACCTGTCCCTAGTACGAGAGGACCGGGACGGACGAACCTCTGGTCCACCAGTTGTCCCACCAGGGGCACCGCTGGATAGCCACGTTCGGACAGGATAACCGCTGAAAGCATCTAAGCGGGAAACCTTCTCCAAGACCAGGTTTCTCACCCTTTTAGAGGGATAAGGCCCCCCGCAGACCACGGGATCGATAGACCAGACCTATACGCACCGCAAGGTGTTCAGGGAACTGGCACTAACCGGCCGAAAACTTACAACAACCAAAACAACAAACCAGTTGATTCGGACACTGTAAGACGCACATCAACGCCCGCAACCACACCACAGCAGTCACAACACTGCACCCCACCACCAAAACTAAACCTCCCCCACACAGGGGGACACTCAAAAAAGAGTGAATAAAGTTACGGCGGCCATAGCGGCAGGGAAACGCCCGGTCCCATCCCGAACCCGGAAGCTAAGCCTACCAGCGCCGATGATACTACCCAACAGGGTGGAAAAGTAGGACACCGCCGAACACAATTTAAGTCCTGTGCCCCCTAATTTCGATTAGGGGGCACAGGCATTTTTGTATGTGTATATCAATCGAATAGTGAGAGATCGGCCGGCATTCGGCTTTTCTCCAGCGCCAGGAGTGCGCGCTTTCGATCAATTCCTCCGCCATATCCTGTCAATCCGCCGGTAGAACCGATAACGCGATGACACGGCACAATGATGCCGATCGGATTTCGGCCATTCGCCATTCCCACCGCGCGCGATGCGCCCGGTGATCCGATCTGCATCGCGATTTCTCCGTAGGATCGTGTCTCGCCGTACGGAATGGTGCGCAAGGCGGACCAGACTTTACGTTGGAATTCGGTTCCGCCGAGATCCAGATCGAGGTCGAATTCGGTGAGTTCACCGGCGAAATAGGCCGCCAGCTGCTCGACCGCGTCGGCGAATATTTCATCATCGGACTGCGCCCAGTCGGACCGATCCGGCTCGTGCGTCTGGTCCACCATCCGCAGATGCCGCAGCGTCGATCCCGTGCCGGCCAGGGTGAGCGGCCCGACCGGGCTGTCGATGATTCGGTACCGCATTGTCGTCGTCACGGTGTCTCCTTCGGTGGCCAGTAATTCACGGAGTGGTCCAGGGTCGTCCACAGATGCTGCACGGCATATGACCGCCACGGTCGCCAGCGTGCACTGTGGGCGGTCAGCGCCCGCGCATCGGAGGGCAGGCCGAGTTGTTCGGCCGCGAGCCGCACACCGAGGTCGCTGGCCGGAAAGGCGTCGGGATCACCGAGCCCCCGCATCGCGACGATCTCCGCGGTCCACGGTCCGATTCCTGGCAGGGCCAGTAGCTGTTGACGGGCCTGCTGCCAGTCACAGCCGGGATTGAGTGTCAGCTTGCCATCACCCAGGGCCGCGATCAGCGTGGTCACCGAGCGCCGGCGGGTGGCAGGCACGGCAAGGTGCGCCGGGTCGATATCGGCCAGCTGAGCCGTGCTGGGGAAGGTGTGCGTCAGTCCGCCGTGCGGATCGGCCACCGGTGTGCCGTAGGCGGCGACGAGCCGGCCCGCATGGGTGCGTGCCGCTTTGGTCGACACCTGCTGACCGAGTACGGCCCGCACCGTCAGTTCTTCTTCGTCGACCGTGCGCGGTATCCGCTGTCCGGGCGCCTTGTGAACCACCGCGCTCAGGTCGGCGTCGGCACCCAGCACATCGAGAACGGCTTCCGGGTCGGCGTCGAGGTCCAACAACCGGCGGCAGCGAGCGATCGCGGTGGCGAGGTCGCGGACCTGCTCGAGCACCAGCGTGCAGCGGACGTGATCGGGCTGTGGCGTCAGACTCACTACCCCGTAGCCCGAGGGAAGGCGCAGCGTGCGGCGGTAGGCGCCGTCGCGCACCTCTTCACAGCCCGGCACCGCGCTGGCCGCCAGGTGCCCGAACACGCCGTCATAGGCGAACGGGGTGCGGATCGGCAGCCGCAGCGACAACGCCTGCCCGTCGGGCGCGGTTGCCGCCCAGTCTCGGCGGGAGGCCTTGGCCCGCAACGCCGTCGGTGTGGTGTCGCAGGCGGCCCGCAGGGTGTCGTTGAACTGGCGGATGCTCGCGAAGCCCGCTGCGAACGCGATATCGCTGAACGCCATCTCGGTGGTCTCGATGAGCACCCGCGCTGTCTGCACCCGCTGCGCCCGGGCCAGGGCCAGCGGCCCGGCACCGACCTCGGCCTGCAGCATCCGTTCCAGCTGGCGGGAGGTGTAGCCGACCCGTCTGGCCAGTCCGGTCACGCCCTCGCGGTCCACCGCGCCGTCGCCGATCAAGCGCATCGCCCGGGCCACCGCGTCACCGCGGACGTTCCACTCCGGCGAACCCGGCGAGGCATCCGGTCGGCAGCGTTTGCAGGCCCGAAAGCCCGCTCGTTGCGCGGCCGCCGAGCTGGGGTAGAAGCGCACGTTGCGGGCCAGCGGCAGACGCACCGGGCAGCTGGGCCGGCAGTAGATGCCGGTCGTCTTGACCGCCGTGACGAACCAACCGTCGAACCGCGAGTCCTTGGACTGGACGGCGCGGTAGCAGCGGTCGAAATCATCATGCACGTCTTGAACTTTTACACGTCGGCACCGACAGCACTAGCGGAAAACCGACATCGTGGTCGAGCGATCGTCGTCGTAATCAACCCTGGCCCGCAGCCCGTCGGCAGCAGCCACTTCGCGCCCGAACAGATAACCGCGGACACAGTGGTTGGTCAGAAACGCAGGCGAGACTTCGGCCACCAATCGCGCTGCGGCTGAACAGATATCAGACTCCGGGAAATCCCAGACGGTTACCCCACAGATCAGGACATCGCCACGCCGGCCACGATGAGCCAGATTGCGACGTAATGGCATGTTGCGGCGGCGGCGGTGAAGGCATGGAAGAACTCGTGATAGCCGAAGGACGCGGGCCACGGGTTGGGCCAGCGCAGCCCGTAAAGCACAGCACCGATGTTGTACAGCACGCCACCGGCGACGAGCAGGCCGACGACGGTCAATCCGGCGCCGTCGAGAATTGTTCGGGCGAAAGCGATTGCGGCATAGCCGAGCATCAAATACAGCGGCACACCGATCCACCGCGGCGCTGAGGGCCACAGCATCTTGAGTGCAATGCCCGCCGCCGCACCGACACACACGATGGTCAGCACCCGGGTGGCGGTCGGCGGTGGCATCGCCAGGACGGCGATGGGGAAGTAGGTGCCGACGATGAAGACGAAGATCATCGAGTGGTCGGCGCGCTTCATCCACGTCAACGTCTTCGGTGAACGCCACCGTACGAGGTGATACGTCGCGCTCACGCCGAACATGGCGACGACGGTGGTGGTGTACACCGCTGTCACCCAACCCGCGTTCGGGGACGCCGCCGCGAAGGCCGCTCGCATCAGCGCCGCACTCGCGATGATGGCGACAACGGCCGAGGACAGGTGAATCCAGCCGCGGACCCTGGGCGTGCCGAGAACGTCGGCGATGGTCTCGATTCCGGCCGGGGCCGAAGGCAGAGGTGGGGGCGTGGCTTTCTCGAAGGTCACGCGGGCACGGCCAGGCGGGTGGGCTCTTCGTGGCCGCGCAGCGTCACCGCGTCGGTCAGGACCCAGTGGGCGCGCTCGGAATCGCCGGCACGCTCGACGGTCGTTGCCGTCGCCAGCAGGCGGCTTTCGGTGGACTTGGCAAGCTCGGACAGGCGCGCGGCCTCATTGACCGGCCCGCCGATCACCGTGTATTCGAATCGCTCATTGGCGCCGACGTTACCGGCTACGACCTGACCGGCCGCCACCCCCAGGCCGGCCGGGCACTCGGGTACCTCCCGCTCGAGGCGCTGCATGATCGTGCGAGCAGCGGCCAGCGCGTCGTCTTCCGGGCTGTCGAGCGTGACGGGCGCTCCGAACACCGCCAGCGTGGCGTCGCCTTCGAACTTGTTGAGCAGACCGTTGTGCCGGTTGACCTCTTCGACGATCACGGAGAAGAACCGGTTGAGCAGGTCGACCACCTCGATCGGGGGCAGCGTGCCGACCAATTGCGTGGAGCCGACGATGTCGACGAAAAGCACTGCCACGTGCCGCTCTTCACCGCCGAGCTGTGGCTTCTGCATCTCGGCGGCCGCGGCGACCTCGCGGCCGACGTGTCGGCCGAACAGGTCGCGCACCCGTTCGCGCTCCCGCAGGCCGGCGACCATCGAGTTGAATCCCCGTTGTAGCTCACCGAGTTCGGTGCCGTCGAACACAACCACGCTCGCCTTGAAGTCGCCGTCCTCGACGCGTTTGAGCGCGGAACGCACCATCCGTACCGGGGTCGCGGTGATCCACGCCAGCACCCACATCAGAAGGAACCCGAACACCAGCGTGGCGAACGAGACGACCAGGATCGCGACCTCCAACTGCGTCTTGGTCAGGTTGTCCAAGACCAGCGAGAAGAACGCCGTCAGCCCGATGCCGATGACGGGCACGCCCGAGCCCAGCATCCACACTGTCATCGTGCGGCCCATGATTCCCGGCGCCAGCCGGTGCGGCGGCGGCCCGGCCGCCAGCGCCAGTGCCGCGACGGGGCGCAGCGCGAACTCGGTGGCCAGGTAGGCGCCGGTCGCCACCATCACCCCGATGAAACCGGTCACCAGCAAGATCCGGGGAATGAAGTTGGTGTCGTACAAGCCGTACAGAATGGTGAATATGACGGTGCCGACCGTCCAGAGCGACAGCTGGGCCAGCGCGACGCGCCATGGGGTGGAGAATGCGTTGCGCTGGTCGACGCGGGTCGGCGTCCGTCCCTCGGCCGCCCAGCGAAGGTCCTTGACCGTGCGGGTGGTGATCCACCAGCTGCCGAATGCCAGCGCGGCGGCCGCATACGCGGGTGCCACCCCGAAGGTGAGCCAGGCCGGCACGTCGGTGAACACGCTGGGCACCGGATAGGCCACGCTGACCAGCAGGGCCGCGATCAGGACGCCGATGACGTTCACCGTCAGCAGCGACACCGTGACCAACGTCTGGATCCGGACCCGGCGGCGGGCCGGGCTCTCGCTGACCCGACCCAGGATCAGCGAGCCATAGGCCGGTGTGCCAACCAATCGGCCGCTCTGCCTGGTCAGCCGTTCCAGAACCCGGCCCAACCGCTGCGCGAGGCTCGGAGGGGAAGTCATGGTGGTGTCAGCCTAATTCGCCGGGGCCGGTAGACCCTAAGCTTGTGCGGTGCGCCTCGTGATCGCCCAATGCACCGTCGACTACGTCGGCCGCCTCACCGCTCACCTGCCGTCAGCGCGCCGGCTGCTGCTGATCAAGGCCGACGGGTCGGTCAGCATCCACGCCGACGACCGTGCCTACAAGCCGCTGAACTGGATGAGCCCGCCGTGCTGGCTGACCGAAGACGCCAAGGACGACTCTTTGCCGGTCTGGGTGGTGGAGAACAAGGCCGGTGAGCAGTTGCGGATCACTATCGAGAGCGTTGAGCACGACTCCAGTCACGAGCTCGGGATCGATCCCGGCCTGGTGAAGGACGGCGTCGAAGCGCATCTGCAGAAGCTGCTGGCCGAGCACATCGAGCTTCTGGGTGACGGCTACACCCTGGTCCGCCGCGAGTTCATGACGGCGATCGGCCCGGTGGACATCCTCTGTCGCGACGATGAGGGCCGCACGGTCGCCGTCGAGATCAAGCGTCGCGGTGAGATCGACGGCGTGGAGCAGTTGACGCGCTATCTCGAGTTGCTCAACCGGGACAGTCTGCTGGCGCCGGTGACCGGGGTGTTCGCCGCCCAGCAGATCAAGCCGCAGGCCCGAACGCTGGCCACCGATCGCGGGATTCGTTGTCTGACTTTGGATTACGACGTCATGCGGGGGATGGACAGCGACGAGTTGCGGCTCTTCTGATGCCGCGGCGCAGGCCACCTCGCCCCAGCGGCACCGGGTTTCCGCCGCTACCGATGCAGCGGCGCGTGGAGTCGGGCGCCGACGGATTCGACTACGAAGTGCGATCCATACCGGGTGCGCGGGCGGTCAAGACCTACCGATGCCCCGGGTGCGATCACGAAATCCGCTCGGGCGTCGCGCATGTGGCGGTGTGGCGAGTAGAGGATGGCGAAGCCGCGATCGAGGACCGACGGCACTGGCACACTGCCTGCTGGGCGAACCGCGCCAACCGCGGGCCGACTCGCAAGTGGTCGTAGAAACCGGGCGCGACCTAGTGCGACGCGGCGGGCTCGACGAGTTCCACCAGAACGCCGCCGGCGTCCTTGGGGTGGATGAAGTTGATCCGCGAGTTCGCGGTTCCACGGCGCGGTGCGTCGTAGATCAACCGAACACCCTGGTTGCGGAGCTGTTCGGAGATGGCGTCCAGGTCGCTGACCCGGTAGGCCATCTGCTGGATGCCGGGGCCGCGCTTGTCGATGAACTTGGCGATCGTCGAGGTCTCGTCCAGGGGCGCCATCAACTGGATCTGGGCGCAGTCCGGGGCGGCGTTCTTCAGCGACAGCATGGCCTCGCGAATGCCCTGGTCGGTGTTGATTTCCTCGTGGACCAGGATCATCCCGAGGTGCTCGTGGTACCACTGGATGGCCGCATCGAGATCCGGCACCGCGATGCCGACATGGTCTACGGCCGTGACGAGCGCACTGGCCAGAACTGGACGGGCGTCAACTTGCTCAGCGGTCATAACGCAAAGGTAACCTAACCACATCGGATTCAACACTGGGGGATCCGTGGATAGCCGCCTCGGGGCGGCTCGAAACGCTCTTGGAGGTAGGTATGACGACGTCGGTGATCGTTGCTGGAGCACGCACCCCCATCGGAAAACTGATGGGTTCACTCAAAGACTTTTCCGGCAGCGATCTGGGCGGGATCGCGATCAAGGGCGCCCTGGAGAAGGCCGGAGTCCCGGCGTCGCTAGTCGACTACGTGATCATGGGCCAGGTGCTGACCGCCGGCGCCGGCCAGATGCCGGCCCGCCAGGCCGCCATCGCCGGCGGTATCGGGTGGGACGTGCCCGCCCTGAGCATCAACAAGATGTGCCTGTCCGGGATCGATTCGATCGCCCTGGCCGATCAGCTGATCCGGGCCGGTGAGTTCGACGTCGTGGTGGCCGGCGGCCAGGAGTCGATGACCAAGGCCCCGCACCTGCTGATCAACAGTCGCGAGGGCTACAAGTACGGCGACGTAACCGTGCTCGACTCCATGGCGTATGACGGCCTGCACGACGTGTTCACCGACCAGCCGATGGGCGCGCTCACCGAGCAGCGCAACGACACCGACAAGTTCACCCGGCAGGAGCAGGACGAGTTCGCCGCCAGCTCGCATCAGAAGGCGGCCGCGGCCTGGAAGGACGGCGTTTTCGCCGACGAGGTCGTGCCGGTCAAGATCCCGCAGCGCAAGGGCGACCCGATCGAGTTCGGCGAGGACGAGGGAATCCGGGCCAACACCACGGCCGAATCGCTGTCCGGCCTGCGGCCGGCGTTCCGCAAGGACGGCACGATCACGGCAGGATCGGCCTCTCAGATCTCCGACGGGGGTTGCGCGGTCGTGGTGATGAGCAAGGCCAAGGCGCAGCAGCTCGGGCTGAGCTGGCTGTGCGAGATCGGTGCCCACGGTGTGGTCGCGGGTCCGGATTCCACGTTGCAGTCGCAGCCGGCCAATGCGATCAAGAAGGCCGTCGCGCGCGAGGGCATTGGGCTCGACGACCTCGATGTTATTGAGATCAACGAGGCGTTCTCCGCTGTCGCGCTGGCCTCCACGAAGGAACTGGGTGTGGACGCCGAGCGGGTCAACCGCAACGGCGGTGCGATCGCGGTCGGCCATCCCATCGGCATGTCGGGTGCGCGGATCACGCTGCACGCGGCGCTGGAGCTCTCCCGGCGTGGATCGGGTTACGCCGTGGCCGCGCTCTGCGGGGCGGGTGGCCAGGGCGATGCGCTGATCCTGCGGGCGGGGTAACCAGCTCCGGTCAACGACGCGGCGTAGTAGCTGGCGCGCCGCTGCGGCACAATGGCTTCATGACGAGCACTTTTGACATCCGAAGCACGGCCGGGCGGTTCCGGTTGGTGGCGCTGGCCGAAGCCGTGAGCTGGGTCGGACTGCTGGTCGGGATGTACTTCAAGTACCTGGGCAGCCCGCGTACCGAGATCGGCGTGAAGGTTTTCGGCATGGCCCACGGGGTGGTGTTCATCGCGTTTGTGATCACTGCTCTCATGGTGGGCATCGCCTATAAGTGGGGTGTAGTCACGTGGTTGCTGGCGTTGCTGGGCAGCATCGTGCCGCTCGGCAGTGTGATTTTCCTCATATGGGCTGATCGAACGGCGAAATTGGGTCCGGCGGCGGCTCCTGCGGCTTCTGGTCAGCCACTCGATTCGGCACCGTCGACGACGTGACAGACTTGGAAACGTGACGCGTCCACGCCCCCAGATCGGCCCGGCCCTGGCCGCCGGCGCCGTCGACCTGTCCGGCCTCAAGCAGCGGGCTCAGCAGCCCGCGGACGGTGCGACCGCCCCCAGTGGCGGTGTCGAGGTCACCGAGGCCAATTTCGAATCCAAAGTGCTGGTCCGCTCCGGTCAGCTGCCGGTCGTCGTGGTGTTGTGGTCGCCGCGCAGCGACGCCTCGGTGCAGTTGGGTGAGGTGCTCGCCGCGTTGGCTGCCGACGACAACGGGAAGTGGTCGTTGGCAACGGTCAACGTCGATGTGGTCCCGCGGGTTGCTCAGATGTTCGGCATCGAGGCGGTGCCGACTGTGGTGGCCTTGGCCGCCGGGCAACCGTTGGCCAGCTTCCAGGGCATGCAGCCCCCCGAGCAGTTGCGGCGATGGGTCGACTCACTGCTGCAGGCGACAGCCGGAAAGCTCTCCGGCTCAGGCGATTCCGAGGAAGAGGCAGCCGCCGACCCGGCGCTGGAGCAGGCCCGGGAATTGCTCGAGTCCGGCGATTTCGCGGCCGCGGCCGCGGCGTATCAGGCGATACTCGACGTCGATCCGCAGCACGCCGAAGCCAAGGGTGCGCTGCGGCAGATGACCTTCCTGCAGCGCGCCACCGAGCAGCGCCCCGACGCCGTGGCGGTGGCCGACGCCGCGCCCGACGACATCGACGCGGCCTTCGCCGCCGCGGACGTGCAGATCCTCAATCAGGACGTCGTCCCGGCCTTCGACCGACTGATCGCGCTGGTGCGCAAGACATCCGACGACGAGCGCACCAGGGTGCGCACCCGGCTGATCGAACTGTTCGAGCTGTTCGATCCCGCCGACCCCGATGTCATCACCGGCCGGCGCAATCTGGCCAACGCGCTGTACTAGTCCGCGGCCGTCGCGGGTTCCAGCCAGATCGCCGAGTTCGGCGGCAGCACCAGCGTCGCCGACGCCGGCCGACCGTGCCAGGGCTCGTCGGTTGCCTCGACGGCGCCGAAGTTGCCCGCCCCGGCACCGTTGTAGACCGTCGCGTCGCTGTTGAGCACCTCGCGCCAGGTTCCGGTGTGCGGCAGGCCAAGCCGGTAGCGGCTGTGCTCCGCTCCGGAGAAGTTGAACACGCACGCCAGCACCGAGCCGTCGCTGCCGTATCGCAGAAAGCTCAGCACATTGTTTGCCGAGTCGTTGGCGTCGATCCAGGAGTAGCCCTCCGGCTTGGTGTCCTGGCTCCACAACGAGGGGCGGTTGCGGTAGAGCTCGTTGAGGTCGGCGACGAAACGCTGAATCCCGGTGGAGTAGCTGTTCTCGTCGAGCTGGTACCAGTCGACGCCGCGTTCCTCCGACCATTCCGCGCGCTGACCGAACTCCTGGCCCATGAACAGCAGCTGCTTGCCGGGGTGGGCCCACTGGTAGGCCAGCAGGCTGCGCAGCCCGGCCGCCTTGACGTGGTCGTTGCCGGGCATCCGGCCCCACAGGGTGCCCTTGCCGTGCACCACCTCGTCGTGGCTGATCGGCAGGACGAAGTTCTCACTGAACGCGTAGAGCAACGAGAACGTCAGCTCGCCGTGGTGATAGGTGCGATAGATCGGGTCGCGGCTGATGTAGTCGAGGGTGTCGTGCATCCACCCCATGTTCCACTTCATCGAAAAGCCAAGCCCGCCAAGGTTGGTGGCCCGGGTGACCCCCGGCCATGAGGTGGACTCCTCGGCGATCGTGACGATGCCCGGGTGGCTCTTGTGGACGGTGGCGTTCATCTCTTGCAAAAACTGCACCGCCTCGAGATTCTCGCGGCCGCCGTAGATGTTGGGTGTCCAGCCGCCGTCGGGGCGCGAGTAGTCCAGGTAGAGCATCGACGCGACGGCATCCACCCGCAGACCGTCGATGTGGAACTCCTGCAACCAGTACAGCGCGTTGGCGACCAGGAAGTTGCGCACCTCGGCGCGGCCGAAATCGAAGACGTAGGTGCCCCAGTCGAGCTGCTCGCCGCGGCGCGGGTCGGAGTGCTCATAGAGCGGGGTGCCGTCGAAGCGGCCCAGCGCCCATGCGTCCTTGGGGAAGTGCGCCGGCACCCAGTCGACGATCACTCCGATGCCGGCCTGGTGCAAGGTGTCCACCAGGAAGCGGAATTCGTCGGGGGTGCCGAAACGGGATGTCGGCGCGTAGTAGGACGTCACCTGGTAGCCCCACGATCCGCCGAACGGGTGCTCGGCGACCGGGAGAAACTCGATGTGGGTGAATCCTTGGGCCACAACGTATTCGGTGAGCTGTTCGGCGAGCTCGCGATAGCTCAGGCCGGGCCGCCAGGAGCCGAGATGGACTTCGATGGTGCTCATCGGTTCGAACACCGGGTTCTGCTCGGCCCGCTGTGTCAGCCAGTCGGAGTCGTTCCAGGTGTAGTCCGAGGTGAACACCCGGGACGCGGTGTGCGGCGGGACCTCGGTTGCGAACGCGAACGGGTCGGCGCGGTCGGTGACCGATCCGTCGACCCCGTGGACGCGGAACTTGTAGAGCCCGTCAGCCGGGAAGCCGGGCCAGAACAGCTCCCATACGCCGGATGAACCCAGCACCCGCATCGGGGCGTCGTTGCCGTCCCAATGATTGAATTCGCCGATCAGGTTGATGCCCTTGGCATTCGGGGCCCAGACTGCGAACGACACGCCCTCCACCACGCCGTCGGCGGTCTCGAAGGACCGCGGGTGCGCGCCCAGGATCTCCCACAGTTGCTCGTGGCGTCCCTCGCCGAAGAGATAGAGGTCCATCTCACCCAGCGTGGGCAGGAAGCGGTAGCCGTCGGCGACGGTGATGGTGTGCCCGCCCGGATAGGAGACCTCGAGCCGGTAGTCGACCAGGTTGGTGAACGGCAGTGGCACCGCGAACACCCCGGACTCGATGTGCTCCATCGGGTATCGCTCGCCGCCGACGAGAGCGACCACCGACTCCGCGTGCGGTTTGAGCACCCGGATCACCGTGTGATCGTCATACTCGTGGGCGCCCAGGATGCTGTGTGGGCTGTGGTGGGTTCCGGACACCAGCCGGGCCACCTCGCCGGGATCCGGCGCCAGGTGCGGGCTGGAGAGCTTCTTGGTTTTGGTCATAGCGAAGGCTCCTTCGTCGTTCCCGTCATTCCCGGCGCAGCAGAACTGCTCTCTCCTCCTGCGGGATCAACGGCATGTTCAGGATGTGCGCGACGGCCCGGGCCGGTTCCAGGCGCACATAGTTCGACTGCCCCCATTGGTATTCCTCCCCGGTGATCTCGTCGCGCACCCAGAAACGGTCATAGGGCTGCATACCCAAAGCGGCCATGTCTAGCCACAGGGTGCCCTCCTCGGGGCCGAATGGGTTCAACGTCACCACCACCAGCACGGTGTCACCGGATACCGGGTCGAACTTGCTGTAGGCCAGGAGGGCGTCGTTGTCGATGTGGTGGAACCTGATGGTGCGCATCTCGCAGAGCGCGGGATGAAGGTGGCGAATCTCGTTGAGCCGCCGCAGGAATGGCTCCAGGGACTGGCCCTGCGCCAGCGCGCCTTCGAAGTCACGCGGCCGCAGCTCGTATTTCTCGGAGTCCAGGTACTCCTCGCTGCCCTCCCGCACCGGTAGATGCTCGAAGAGCTCGAAGCCCGAGTACACGCCCCACGAGCTGCCCATCGTCGAGGCGAGCACGGCGCGGATCGCGAACATGCCCGGCCCGCCGTGTTGCAGGCTCTCGTGCAGGATGTCGGGCGTGTTGACGAACAGGTTCGGCCGGGTGTAGTCGGCGTGCTCCGCGATCTGGCGGCCGAACTCCTCGATCTCCCACTTCGCGGTACGCCAGGTGAAGTATGAATACGATTGTGTGAAGCCAAGTTTCGCGAGACCGTTCAGTCGCGCGGGGCGGGTGAACGCCTCGGCCAGGAACAGCACGTCGGGATCGATGGCCTTGACCTGGCTGATCAGCCACGCCCAGAAGTTCGGCGGCTTGGTGTGCGGGTTGTCGACCCGAAAGATCTTGATGCCGTGGTCCATCCAGTGCCGCACCACCCGCAGCACCTCGTCGTAGAGGCCGCCGGGATCGTTGTCGAAGTTCAGCGGGTAGATGTCCTGGTACTTCTTCGGTGGGTTCTCCGCATAGGCGATGGTGCCGTCCGGCAGCTCGGTGAACCATTGCCGGTGATTCTTGGCCCACGGGTGATCCGGCGCGCACTGCAGCGCCAGGTCCAGTGCGACCTCCAGCCCGTTGTCGCGCGCCGCATCGACGAACCGGTCGAAGTCGTCGATCGTCCCGAGATCGGGGTGGACGGCGTCGTGCCCGCCCTCGTCGCTACCGATCGCCCAGGGTGACCCCACATCGCCCGGTTCGGCCGTCACGGTGTTGTTGCGGCCCTTACGGTGCACCTTGCCGATCGGGTGGATGGGCGGCAGGTAGACGACGTTGAACCCCATCGACGCGACCCGCGGGAGCGCTGCGGCCGCGGTCGCGAACGTGCCATGCACGGGACGACCGGACTCGTCGCGGCCACCGGTGGACCGCGGGAACAGCTCGTACCAGGCGCTGCACCGCGCCAACGGCCGATCGACCCAGATGCCGTAGGTGCTGCCCCGGGTGACGAGCTCGCGCAGCGGATACTGGGCCAGCAGTTCGGTGACCTCGTGCGAGAGAGCCAGCGCCGCGCGGGTCAGCGGGTCCCCGGACTCGCGCAGTGCGGCCGCGGCTTGCAGCAGCGGCGCGCGGCGGTCGCGTGGCACGCCGGTCGCGGCGCGGGCCAGCAGATTGCCGCCGACGATCAGGTCGTTGTTCAGCTCTGATTCGCCCTGTCCGGCGTTGAGTTTGACGGTGACGTTGTGCCGCCACGTGGTGAGCGGATCACCCCAGCCGTCGATCCGGAACGTCCACAGGCCTACTCGGTCGGGCACGAACTGGCCGTGGAAGAGGTCGGGGGTGCGGCCCATCTCCATCGGGTACAGCCGGGGCTTGACCCGGCTGACCGCGGGGGAGGCCTCGGTCAGGTCGGCACCCTCGAGCGCTTTGACGCGCCGGGCCGGATTCTGCCCGAGCTGAGGGTGGGCAGTTCCGAGATAGCGCACCACCAACGTCGCCGCCACCGCGTCATGGCCCTCGCGCCACACCGTCCCGGCGACCGGCACGACTTCGCCGACGACCGCCTTGGCCGGATAGGTACCGCAGGACACGACGGGCGCGACGTCATCGATCTCGATACGACCGGGCACCCAAACACTCCATTCCTGACCTGTGCGACGTGGTCCGCTCCGCGCCGGCTTGAGTCGGTCTCTCGTTGTCGTGGCGCAGCAACCGTGGTCGCTGCACCGGTCGTGAGTCTTCTTGACCCTCGGGGTAACCGCATCGCGCCCTCTTCACACCGTAGTGCGAAGAATGACCGCCTGGGGAAGAAGCGCATGCTCGCGCCAACTGCACCAGGGTTCTCAGTAAGGTGGGAACGCGTGAAGGCCCTCCGCAGATTCACGGTCCGTGCCCATTTGCCCGAGCGGCTCGCAGCCCTCGGCCGGTTGTCCACCAACCTGCGTTGGTCGTGGGACAAGCCGACACAAGATCTCTTCGCTTCGATCGATCCGCGGCTGTGGCTGCAGACCGGTCAGGATCCGGTGGCGCTGCTCGGCGCGGTCGCCCCGGCGCGGCTCGACGAGTTGGCCGAGGACGAGCAGTTCCTCAACGCGCTCGATCAGCTGGCCGCGGATCTGGACGACTACCTGAGCCGGCCGATGTGGTTTCAAGAGCAGGAGAGGGACCAGGAGCACGGTTCCTCGGTCATGCCGACGGGCATCGCGTACTTCTCGATGGAGTTCGGCGTCGCCGAAGTGTTGCCGAACTATTCGGGCGGCCTGGGCATTCTGGCCGGCGACCATCTGAAGTCGGCATCGGATCTGGGTCTGCCGCTGATCGCCGTCGGCTTGTACTACCGGTCCGGATATTTCCGGCAGTCGCTCACCGCCGACGGCTGGCAGCACGAGAACTATCCCTCGCTGGATCCGCAGGGGCTGCCGCTTCGGCTGCTCACCGACGCCGCCGGCGCGCCGGTGCTCGTCGAGTTGGCGATGCCGGACGCCAAGGTGCTGCGGGCCAGGGTGTGGGTGGCCCAGGTCGGCCGGATCCCGCTGCTGCTCTTGGATTCTGACATCCCCGAGAACGAGCACGAGCTGCGTAACGTCACCGACCGCCTCTACGGCGGCGACCAGGATCACCGCATCAAGCAGGAGTTGCTCGCCGGTATCGGCGGGATACGGGCCATCCGTGCGTTCACCGCCATCGAGGGCCGGCCTGCCCCGGACGTCTATCACATGAACGAAGGCCACGCGGGCTTCCTCGGGGTCGAGCGAATCCGCGAATACATCTCCGAGCAGAAGCTCGATTTCGACACCGCGCTGACGCTCGTGCGGGCCAGCACGGTGTTCACCACCCACACTCCGGTGCCGGCGGGAATCGACCGCTTCCCGGTGGACATGGTGCAGAGCTACTTCGGCGACGACGGGAAAGATGGCCTGCTGCCGGAGGTTCCGGTCGCGCGGGTGCTGGCGTTCGGCGCCGAGGATGACCCGTCGAAGTTCAACATGGCGCACATGGGCCTACGGCTGGCGCAACGCGCGAACGGGGTGTCCCTGCTGCACGGACGCGTCAGCCGCACGATGTTCGACGAGCTGTGGCCCGGCTTCGACCCGGCCGAGGTGCCGATCGGCTCGATCACCAACGGTGTGCACGGCCCCACCTGGGCGGCCCCGCAATGGTTGGAGCTCGGCCGGGAACTCGCCGGTTCCACCGAGGCGCTGCGCGAGCCCAACGTCTGGGCGCGGCTGCAACAGGTCGACACCGGTCACATCTGGTGGATCCGCTCTCAGCTGCGCGCGCTGCTGGTCGAGGACGTGCGCCAGCGGTTGCGCCGGTCGTGGCTGGAGCGCGGCGCGTCCGAGGCCGAACTCGGCTGGATCGCAACGGCTTTCGATCCTGAGGTGTTGACGATCGGCTTCGCGCGCCGGGTACCGACCTACAAGCGGCTGACGCTGATGCTGCGTGATCCGCAGCGCCTCGAGGCGCTGCTGCTCGACAAGGACAAGCCGCTGCAGTTGATCGTGGCAGGCAAGTCGCACCCCGCCGACGATGCGGGCAAGGCGCTGATCCAGCAGATCGTGAAGTTCGCCGACCGGCCGGAAGTGCGCCACCGCATCGCCTTCCTGCCCGACTACGACATGTCGATGGCCCGCCAGTTGTACTGGGGCTGCGATGTGTGGCTCAACAACCCGCTGCGTCCGCTGGAAGCCTGCGGCACGTCGGGCATGAAGAGCGCGCTGAACGGCGGACTCAACCTGTCCATCCGCGACGGCTGGTGGGACGAGTGGTATGACGGCGAGAACGGTTGGGAGATACCGACAGCCGACGGTCTGGCCGACGAGAGCCGCCGCGACGACATCGAGGCGGCCGCGCTCTACAACCTGCTCGAGCAGTCGGTGACGCAGACGTTCTACGACCGGGACGACAAGGGTGTGCCGACCCGCTGGGTGGAGATGGTCCGGCACACCTTGCAGGGCCTCGGGCCCAAGGTGCTGGCGTCCCGAATGGTGCGCGACTACACCGAGAAGTACTACGCGCCCGCCGCCCAGTCGTTCCGTCGCACCAGTGCGTCGGTCGACGGCCTGCCGTTCGGGGCGGCACGGGACCTGTCGGCGTACCGGCAGCGTGTCCGGGAGGCCTGGCCGCACATCGAGGTCACCGATGTCGACAGCACCGGGCTGCCCGACACCCCGCTGCTGGGGTCGGAGCTGACGCTGACCGCCACCGTCGCGCTGGCCGGGCTCAAACCGGACGAAGTCGACGTTCAGGCGGTGCTCGGCCGGGTCGACGCCGCCGACGCGCTGCAGGACCCCGTCACCGTGGACATGGTGCACGCGGGTTCCGGTGACGGCGGTACCGACATCTTCTCGACGACGACCCCGCTGCCGGTGGCCGGTTCGGTTGGCTACACCGTGCGCGTGCTGCCGCACCACCCGCTGCTGGCCGGTGACAACGAGCTCGGCCTCGTCACGCTGGCGTAACGCCGGGAGTTGCCGAAGCGGTTAGCAGGGCAGGGAAGCCACCTGTAGGTTCCCAACAGGACGTCGAGGGGTCCCGCATCGGGGCGGACCATCGGCAGCCGGGAAGGTGTTCGGGGCAGTGTTTGTTCGTCGCGCGGCGCTGATGGCGCTGGTGGGCACCTTGTTGGCCGTGCCGGTGCCGGCATCGGCCGATCCTGATCCCGGCGGCCCCGACCTGAGTCAACCCGTCGCCGCCGTCGCCGACCCGGCCGCCCCGCCGGTCGATGACGGCAGGGTGGCCTCGACGCCGCCGGCGGTCACGAAATCGCCGGACGGCTGGACGCTGACGATCTCGGCGAAGGACGAGGTGCAGATGCCGATCGCACCGCTGACCACCGCCATCTCCTCGCGGGAGTACTCCGTCAGCGGTGTCTTCAACGGCGCGCTCGACGGACCCGGCGAGAACCCGAGGGGCGTCTTCGAGGTGGGCTATCAGATCGGCTGCGGCATCGACATGAGCACCTCCAACGGCGTCGCCCTGGGCGGCACGATCGGGGTGAACTCGTCGCTCGGCATCATCGGGCTGGACTTCCCCAACAACGCGGCCGAGGGTCTGCTGCCGGGTGTCGGCGGCAACATCGGCGGTGCCATCACCGTCGGTCTCAAGCCCGGCATCATCAACATCGTTCCGGTGACCAAGAAGCAGTACAAGGGCGACCGGCCGTGGGTGTCCATCAGTAACTTCCACGTGAAAATCGATGGCTGCGTGGGGGAGTCGTTCATCCGCTCGTACGCGACGCTGAGCAAGTCCACCGACGAAGGTGACGCGATCATCTCCTGGTACGGGGTGACCAAGAAGATCTAGCTCACATCGCGGCGGCCGCGTCGGGATTCAGGATGAACAGCCCGGCAATCGTCTCGTCGTCGCGGAAGGTGATGCGAGCGACGAAATCTCCCGCCTCGAAGGACAGCCGGGTGTTGGTGGTCGTGACCTCGCCGATCCGCACGGCTGTGATGTCTCCGTGGTTCTGATAGCCGCCAGCCCTTGTGGCGATCTCAGCCCAGCCGAAGGCGAGCGCCTCGTCGGTGAGTTGCTCGCGCATTGTGGTGTCGAAGCGGGCACTGACATCGGACCACCGGCCGTGCGCAAGATCGTCGATCACGGTCCTGGCCAACTCGTCGGCGTCGGCGAGCGGACTCGGGTTTCCGTAGCGCTGCACTGCGGTCTGATGGGACACACCGAGCACCTCGCCGATTTCCTGCCACGTTTTGCCTGCCTCGTGCGCTTGGTGCACGGCCTCAGCTGTTACCGCCTCGGCCCGTTGTTGAGCGTCGTACGCCGCGCGCACCGATTCCAGGGCATCCACATCATCGAGTGTGCGCTCAGATCGCGAACGGCGTCCACATCCCGATCTCCATGCACACTCGCCGAGGAAGTCCTACGGAAAGCGTTTGATGCACCGGTCCTGATCGCCGAGCACCCCGATGCGGAAGGCGTCGATGCGGTTGAAGCCGGCGGGCACGGATTCACCGTTGACGTCGCCGGCGACCAGTCCGTTGGTCAGCAGACCTGACACCGCCTCGTCGATGTCGCCGGCCGTCAGCGCCACGGTGTTGCCGTCGGGGGTGGTGACCTCCTTGGACAGCTTGGTGGTGGCGACGCCCGTCAGGCATGCGGTTCGCAGACCGGCTTCGGCGTTGTCGAGCACCAGGCCGCCGCGCTCGTGCTGCAGCGCCAGCATGTAGCGCGACACCAGCACGGAGTAGGCGGTGTTGTCACCGGTGACCAGGACGTTGTCCTGGCCTTCGTTGGATGCGCCCATCTTCTCCAATCCCGGCAGGTCGATGGCGATCGTGTTGCTGGACGGGCAGTAGGACACCGGCGGGCTGGGCCGGGCGTCAGGGCATTTCGACGCCGACGCGGCGTCCAGGCTCAGGGTGGGCGGGTTCTTCGGCGTGAACAGGATGTTCATCGCTTCGATGATCGAGCGGACCGACTCCTCGGTGACCGGCCACTCACCGGTCTGGTCGCGCTGCAGTTCGATCGGCAAGTCTCCGCGGCGCTGGCCGATCTCCTGGGCGTCGATGGCCGCGCACGAGGACGGGCCGTCGGTGAACCCGGTCTGGAACGCCGAGATCCGCTCGAACGCCGACCCGTGCTCGTCGCCGCCGTCGGTGTAATCGTCCTGGCTCAGCAGCGGGTCGCGGAACGAGATCATCGCGGCCAGAAGGTTGTTCAGCCCGTCGCCGGTGCTCAGCGTGAACCGTTTCGAGTTGCCTTCGGCCACCCACCGGATGTAGACGCCGGCGAGGCAGTCGGCCTGCTGCTCGGCGACCAGTGTGGGGGTGCCCTTCTTGTTGAGCTTGGCCATCTTCTGAATGGCGTGCCCGTATTCGTGAGCCAACACCATCGTGATTGCCATGTCGCCGTTGGCTTGTCGCAGCGCGGGCAGCAGTACACCGCGATCCCAGCCGATGGTGTTGTCGTCCTCGCAGAATCCGGCGTTGATCAGGTCTGCGGTGGTGTCACCGCAGAATTCACCGTCGTAATCGTTGGAGTCCCAGGAGATCAGGTCCTTGACGGGTCGAAACTCCCCGTCGAACGAGCCCTTGTAGTTGTCCTTCCAGAACGACTCCAGATCGCTGATCGACTGGGCGCCGATCTCGTCGTCCTTGCCGCCGTCGCTGTGCAAGACCTTTCGCGTCGGCTTCTCCGCATCCGAACGCAAGCCGCTGGCACCGTCCACTGCCTGCAGGCCACCGACTTTGAACGGATCGTCGAAGACCGACACGGCCTTGCCGGAGATGGTGGTGCCGCAGCCGGCGAGCACCACAGCGGCGCTCGCGACGGCGAGCAGACGTGCGAGGTGTCGTCGGCGCATGGGGCCACCCTCTCCGGAGGATCGAAATTTGCTCACCATTGTGCCGTCCGCCTGCCGCTACCGATGCCAACTCACGGCGAGCCCCCGTCGCGTAGCCGCTGAAGTGCTTGTTTGACGCGCTCGGGGTCGGTGGTCGGCCAGAACGGCGGCAGCGACGCGCGCAGGTAGCCGCCGTACCGGGCGGTGGCCATCCGGGAGTCCAGGACCGCGACGACACCCCGGTCGTCGGCGCGACGCAGCAACCGGCCCGCTCCTTGAGCCAGGAGAAGGGCGGCGTGGGCGGCGGCGACCGTCATGAACCCGTTGCCGCCCCGCGCGGCGACCGCTCGCTGCCGCGCGGTCAGCAGCGGATCGTCGGGGCGGGGGAACGGGATGCGGTCGATGAGCACCAGTGACAGCGACGGCCCCGGTACGTCGACGCCCTGCCACAGCGACAACGTGCCGAACAGTGATGTCTCGGGGTCGGCGGCGAACTTCTCGACCAGGGCCGCGGTGTTGTCGTCGCCCTGGCAGAGGATCGGGGTGTCGATCCGGGCCCGCAGCGCCTCGGTCGCCGCCTTGGCGGCGCGCATCGACGAGAACAGCCCCAGGGTGCGTCCGCCGGCCGCCTCGATGAGCCCGGCGATCTCGTCGACCTGTTCGGGGGAGCCTGCGGAATCCCGGCCCGGCGGCGGCAGGTGTGCGGCGACGTAGAGGATCCCGGACTTGGCGTGCTCGAAGGGGGAGCCGACGTCCAGTCCGGTCCACTTCGGTCCGTCGCCGAGACCCCAGGCGCCCGCCATCGCGTCGAACGAACCGCCGACGGTCAGCGTCGCTGACGTCAAAATCGTTGTCGCACTGTCGAACAGGCGGGTGCGCAGCAAACCGGCCACTGAGAGCGGGGCGACGCGCAACACCGGCCGCAGGTTGCCGCGGTTGTCTTCGTGGTCCAGCCACACCACCTCCGTGCGGTTCGGGATGGCCGGGACGAACGAGTCCAACACTCGCGATGCGGCATCGCCGATCTCGGTCAGCGACGCGATCGCCTCGTTGCGGGCCGCGGCGGCCTTGGGGTCTTTCGGCGCCGGATCGATGTCGCCCCGGGCGGCGGTGGCCGCATCCCGCAGCGCGGTCAGGTAGGTGGCCAGCTCGTCATCGAGGTGGTCGAGCCGGCCCGGTTGCGCATCGTGAATCGCCGAGGAGAACGTCGCCACCGCCGCCTCCATCCGCTGGACCAGTGCCGGGCTGACCAGGCGGGCAATCCGCCGGACGGCAACCCCCAGCGGGGCGGGAGTCAGCTCACCGGTGGCCACCGAGGTCACCCGGTCCACCAGTTCATGGGCCTCGTCGACCACCAGATACTCGTGTTCGGGCAGCACCGCGGCGTCGGCGATCGCGTCGATCGCCAGCAGCGCGTGGTTGGTGACGATGATCTCGGCGCGGCCGGCTTCACCGCGCGCCCGTTCGGAGAAGCAGTCGGTGCCGTACGGGCAGCGCGCCATGCCGAGGCATTCCCGGGCCGAGACGCTGACCTGCGACCAGGACCGGTCGGGCACACCCGGTGTCAGCTCGTCGCGATCGCCGGTCTCGGTGGACGACGCCCATGCCGTCAGCCGGGCGACGTCACGGCCCAGCGCGCTCGCGGCGACGGGCTCGAACAGTTCCTCCTGCGAGGCGGCGCCGGACTCGTCTGCGCTTCCGTTGTGAATCTTGTTCAGGCACAGATAATTTCGCCGACCCTTCAGCAACGCGAACTTGGGCCGCCGAGGCAGTGCGGGTGCCAGCGCGTCGACCAGCCTGGGTAGATCGCGGTCGACGAGCTGGCGTTGCAGCGCAATGGTCGCCGTGGAGACCACGACCGGCGAGCCCTCCGACACCGCGCGCGCGATCGACGGGATCAGATATGCCAGCGACTTGCCGGTTCCGGTACCGGCCTGCACCGCCAGATGCTCGCCCTCGGCGAAGGCCTTCGCCACCGCCTCGGCCATCCGCACCTGGCCGGGGCGCTCGGCGCCGCCCAGCGCGGACACCGCCAATGCCAGCAACTCGGTGGCCGGCGGCACGTCGTCTGAGCTCACCGTGATCGCACCGGCACCTGTCGGGTCGGGATCGCCGGCTCGCCTTGCGAGAGCGCCAATCCCTCCCAGGGCAGGCTGCGCAGCCCGCGCACCACCAGCTCGCGTGCGGCGGCCAGATCGGCCGGGGCCAGCGGCTGCCCGGCGCGCGCCAGCGGCACGGTCAGCACCCGCGACGGCTCGGTCACCTCGGGCGCGGCGGCCACCGGGTGGATGACCTCCTCGGTGATCGTGCCGGTCGGCCGGGACAACCGCAGGGCCGCCTTGCGTCCGCCGTGAGACTCCTTGTGGCTGCTGCGTTTTTGCACGGGGATGCCGTCGACCTCGACGAGTTTGTAGACCATGCTGGCCGTCGGGGCGCCCGAGCCGGTGGCCACCGAGGTCCCGACACCGTAGGTGTTGACCGGGTCGGCCCGCAGCGCGGCGATCGAGAATTCGTCGAGGTCTCCCGACACCACGATCTCGGTACCGGTGGCACCCAGCTCGTCGAGCTGGCCGCGCACCCGGCGGGCCAGCACCCCGAGGTCACCGGAGTCGATGCGCACCGCGCCGAGGCCGGTTCCGGCGACCTCGATCGCGTTGGCCACCCCCGCCGTCACGTCGTAGGTGTCGACCAGCAGCGTCGTCCCGACACCCAGTGCGTCGACCTGCGCACGGAACGCGGCCTTCTCGTCCGGACCGTCGGAAGTTGTATGCAGCATCGTGAACGCGTGCGCGCTGGTGCCCATCGCCGGGATGCCGTAGCGGCGGTTCGCCTCGAGGTTGGAGGTGCCGGCAAAGCCGGCGATGTAGGCGGCGCGGGCCGCCGCCACCGCCGCCTGCTCGTGGGTGCGGCGCGAACCCATCTCGATCAGTGGGCGACCGGCCGCCGCGCTGACCATCCGCGCGGCCGCCGAGGCGATTGCGGTGTCGTGGTTGAAGATCGACAGCGCCAGCGTCTCCAGCAACACGCACTCGGCGAAGGTGCCGGTGACCGACAGGACCGGCGAGCCGGGGAAGTACAGCTCGCCCTCGGCGTAACCGTCGACATCGCCGGTGAACCGGAAGTCCCGCAGATAGTCCAACGTCGCGTCGTCGAGGAAGGATCGCAGGGGAGCCAGGGCGTCGTCGTCGAAGATGAACTCGCCCAACGCTTCCAGAAACCGCCCAGTGCCCGCCACCACGCCGTACCGGCGGCCGTCCGGCAGGCGGCGGGCAAACACCTCGAAGGTGGTCCGGCGCTCGGCGGTGCCGTCGCGCAGCGCGGCGGCGAGCATCGTCAACTCGTACTTGTCCGTCAGCAGGGCGGCGGTCACAGCGCAACCGTATCGGCCGCCCGGCGGGCTGGATAGCGGAAAAGGCGGCTCGCTATCCTTGGTCGCATGGGTTCGCAAGCAGCTCCGACTCGGCCGGACGCCAGCGGAGCGCAACGCACTGAATCCGTCGCTGCCGTCGATACCCCCTGGGTGACGATCGTGTGGGATGACCCGGTGAATCTGATGAACTATGTGACCTACGTGTTCCAGAAGCTGTTCGGCTACAGCGAACCGCACGCCACCAAGCTCATGCTGCAGGTTCACAACGAAGGCAAGGCGGTGGTCTCCGCCGGGAGCCGCGAATCCATGGAGGTCGACGTGTCCAAACTGCATGCCGCCGGGTTGTGGGCGACCATGCAGCAGGACCGCTGACCGCGTGCGCAAATGGAAGCGGGTCGACACCGCTGAGGGTCCTCGGTTCCGCTCGGCGCTGGCCCCGCACGAGGCGGCGCTGCTGAAGAACATGGTCGCCTCGGTGCAGGGCATGCTCGACGAGCGGGAGGCCGCGACCCCGTCGGATCCGTTGGAACAGATCACCGGAATCCGGGCCGGCAACCCGCAGGCGCCTGACGACACGACGATGCGGCGCCTGCTGCCCGACTTCTTCAAGCCCCAGCGTGATCATCCGGCCGGGTCCGCAGCCGCCGAAAGTCTCAACGGTGCGCTGCGCAGCCTGCATGAGCCGGACATCATTGATGCCAAAAGATCTGCGGCGCAACGGCTTTTGGACACCCTCCCGGATGGGGTGGGGCCGGTTCGAGATCACCGAAGACGACGCCAACGCCTGGGTCTCCGCGGTCAACGACGTCCGGCTGGCGCTGGGCGCGATGCTCGAGATCGGTCCGGAGGGCCCCGACCGTCTGCCGACCGACCATCCGCTGGCGGGTCACCTCGACGTCTATCAGTGGCTGACCGTGCTGCAGGAGTATCTGGTGCTCGGCCTGATGGGCAAGCCCATCAGATGACGAAGGGTAAGCCCATCCGATGAACACCGGGTCGATCACCGACGTCGAGGGCATTCTGGTCGGTCACCACCACCGCCTGGACGACGATGCGAGCCTCGGCTCCGGCTGGGCCTGCGGCACCACCGTGATCGTTGCGCCACCCGGCACGGTCGGCGCTGTCGACGTTCGCGGCGGCGCGCCCGGCAGCCGCGAGACCGACCTGCTCGACCCGGCCAACAGCGTCCGCCATGTCGATGCCGTCGTGCTGACCGGCGGCAGTGCGTACGGACTGGCCGCCGCCGATGGCGTGATGACCTGGCTGGAGGAGCAAGGGCGCGGAGTCGCGATGGACGGCGGCGTCGTCCCGATCGTTCCGGCCGCGGTGATCTTCGATCTCCCGGTCGGCGGCTGGGCGTGCAGGCCCACCGCCGAGTTCGGCTATGCGGCGGCGAGCTCGGCCGGTGCGGAGGTTTCGGTGGGCACTGTGGGTGCCGGTGTCGGTGCCCGTGCCGCGGTGCTCAAGGGTGGCGTCGGCACTGCGTCGATCACCCTCGAATCCGGGGTGACCGTCGGGGCGATCGTCGTCGTCAACAGTGCGGGCAATGTCGTCGACCCGGCCACCGGGCTGCCGTGGATGAGCCACCTCGTCGCGGAGTTCGGGCTGGCCGCGCCGCCCGCCGAGCAGATCGCCGCGCTCACCGCGCTCGACAAGGAGTCCAGCCCGCTCAACACCACCATCGCCGTCGTCGCCACCGACGCGGCGCTGTCGCCGGCCGGCTGCCGCCGCTTCGCGGTCGCCGCCCAGGACGGCCTGGCGCACACCATCCGCCCGGCGCACACCCCTCTGGACGGTGACACCGTCTTCGCGCTGGCCACCGGCGCGGTCGAGCTGCAGCCCGATCCCGATACGCCGGCGTCGATGGTGCCGGAGACCAAGGCGCTCGCGGCGATCGGCGCGGCCGGGGCCGATTGTCTGGCACGGGCCGTGCTGGTCGCGGTGCTGGCAGCACAGTCGGCGGCCGGCGTGCCGACCTACCGCGACGTGGTGCCGGGAGCATTCGGCGTCGGTGCCTGACCCGAGCTCGACCCCCGCCGCAGTGCTCCACCGGTAACCTGGACGATGCCGAGGAGGTGCTGGCAAGCCAGCTCTGGGCGTAGAAGAGGTATTAGGCACAGATGAACCAGCCGTTGGGTTACCCGGCGACTCCGCCGCAGCCCAGGAAGCCCGCGGCGTGGAAGGTCGGCGGCGCCACCATCCTGTCGTTCGTCGCGCTGCTCTACGTGATCGAGATCGTCGATCAGCTCTCGGGGCATTCGCTGGACCGCAACGGCATCCGGCCACTGGAATCCGACGGCCTGTGGGGCATCGTCTTCTCGCCACTGCTGCACGCCAACTGGCAGCACCTGGCCGCCAACACGGTGCCCGCCCTGGTGCTCGGCTTCCTGGTGACACTGACCGGCATGGCCCGATTCGTCTGGGCCACCGCGATCATCTGGATCGTCGGCGGATTCGGCACCTGGCTGATCGGAAACGTCGGCTGCGGGCTGGAGACCAACCACATCGGCGCCTCCGGGCTGATCTTCGGCTGGCTGACCTTCCTGCTGGTCTTCGGCTTCTTCACCCGGCACGTCTGGTGGATCGTCACCGGGATCGTGGTGCTGTTCGTCTACGGCGGCGTGCTGTGGGGGGCGCTGCCCGAATTGACCACCTGCGGCGGGGTCTCCTGGCAGGGCCACCTGTGCGGGGCGATCGCCGGGGTGCTGGCCGCATACTGGCTCTCCGGTCCGGAACGCAAAGCGCGGGAACGCAAGAAGGCCGGCCAATTTCCCGGCCTGACGTCATGAGCGACCGCTTCGCGCCGGTCGGCATCTTCGATTCGGGCGTGGGCGGGCTGACCGTCGCCCGCTCGATCATCGATCAGCTGCCCGACGAGGACATCATCTATGTCGGCGACACCGGCAACGGTCCCTACGGCCCGCTGACCATTCCGGAGGTTCGGGCGCACGCACTGGCGATCGGCGACGACCTCGTCGAGCGCGGCGTCAAAGCCCTCGTCATCGCCTGCAACACCGCGTCGTCGGCCTGCCTCCGCGATGCGCGGGAACGCTACGACGTGCCCGTCGTCGAGGTGATTCTGCCCGCGGTGCGGCGCGCGGTGGCCACCACTC
The DNA here is from genome assembly GCF_008329905.1 of Mycobacterium sp. ELW1. Lineage (NCBI taxonomy): Bacteria > Bacillati > Actinomycetota > Actinomycetes > Mycobacteriales > Mycobacteriaceae > Mycobacterium > Mycobacterium sp. ELW1. The sequence goes on from NZ_CP032155.1 coordinate 1,877,745, forward strand.
GCACGGGACGTATCGGGGTCATCGGCACCCAGGCGACGATCGCGTCGGGGGCCTACCAGGACGCGTTCGCGGCGGCGCGCGACGTCGATGTCGCGGCGGTGGCGTGCCCGCGGTTCGTCGACTTCGTCGAGCGCGGCGTCACCAGCGGCCGCCAGGTTCTCAACCTGGCCGAGGGTTATCTGGAGCCGCTCCAGCGCGCGCAGGTCGACACCTTGGTGCTGGGCTGCACGCACTACCCGTTGCTGTCCGGGCTGATCCAGCTGGCGATGGGGGATTCGGTCACGCTGGTCTCCAGTGCCGAGGAGACGGCCAAAGACTTGCTGAAAGTTCTGACCGAGCGCGATCTGCTGCGCCCGCACGAGGCGCCGGCGGCGACCCGGCTTTTCGAGGCGACGGGTGACCCCGAGGCGTTCACGGCTCTGGCGGCGCGCTTTCTGGGGCCGGCGATCACCGGCGTCCATCCCGTTCACCGTCACGTCTCGGCGACAACGTGATTCTCTCTGACAAACCCGTCATGTTTTCCTCTTGTGGCAACCGGGCATGGCAAGCTGGTGGCTGTGCGAATCACCGTCCTCGGTTGCTCCGGCAGTGTTGTCGGGCCTGATTCGCCGGCGTCCGGCTATCTGCTGACGGCACCGGACACACCGCCGCTCGTCCTCGATTTCGGTGGTGGGGTGCTCGGCGCGCTGCAGCGCTACGCCGATCCCAACGAGGTGCACGTTCTGCTGTCGCACCTGCATGCCGACCACTGCCTGGATCTGCCCGGCCTGTTCGTGTGGCGGCGCTACCACCCGAGCCCGGCCCGGGGCCGCGGCATCATGTACGGCCCCAGCGACACCTGGACGCGGCTGGCGGCGGCGTCGTCGCCGCTCGGGGGCGAACTCGACGACTTCTCCGACATCTTCGACATCCGCCATTGGCAGGACAATGAGCCCGTGCAATTCGGCGCCCTGACCGTCCTGCCGCGGCTGGTCACTCATCCGACCGAGTCGTTCGGTATGCGCTTCACCGATCCGTCCGGCGCCACCCTCGTCTACAGCGGCGACACCGGCGTGTGCGAATCGCTCGTCGAATTGGCAAGGGGTGCAGACGTTTTCCTGTGTGAGGCATCGTGGACGCACGCACCGGATCGGCCGCCGCACCTCCATCTGTCGGGTACCGAGGCGGGCCGGATGGCCAAGCGGGCCGGCGTCGGGGAACTGCTGCTCACCCACATCCCGCCGTGGACGTCGCGTGAGGACGTGATCTCCGAGGCCAAGGCGGAGTTCGACGGACCGGTGCACGCCGTGGTGTGCGGGGAGGCCATCGAGGTCCGTCGGCACTGACGCCCGACTCGGGTGTGATTGACGAACCCCGCCTCGGCTCGTCCATGCCGCATCGTCGCTCGGCTAGTGTTGCCCGGTGTCCCGACGACAAGACGGCAGGCTTGACGACGAGCTGCGCCCGGTAACCATCACCCGTGGCTTCACCTCCCATCCGGCCGGCTCGGTGCTCGTCGCCTTCGGCGAGACCCGGGTCATGTGCACCGCCAGCGTCACCGAGGGGGTGCCGCGCTGGCGCAAGGGCTCCGGGCTGGGCTGGCTGACCGCGGAGTACGCGATGTTGCCCGGAGCCACCCACACCCGCTCGGATCGTGAATCGGTGAAGGGGCGCGTGGGCGGACGCACCCAGGAGATCAGCCGGCTGGTCGGGCGCTCGCTGCGGGCGTGCATCGATCTGGCCGCGCTCGGTGAGAACACCATCGCCATCGACTGCGACGTGTTGCAGGCCGACGGCGGAACCCGCACCGCGGCGATCACCGGCGCCTACGTCGCGCTCTCCGATGCCGTCACGTATCTGGCGGCGGGCGGCAAATTGTCCGATCCGCGTCCACTGTCGTGTGCGATCGCGGCGGTCAGCGTCGGGGTGGTCGACGGCCGCGTTCGCGTCGACCTTCCCTACGAGGAGGACTCGCGCGCCGAGGTCGACATGAACATCGTCGCCACCGACACCGGAACTCTGGTCGAGGTCCAGGGCACCGGGGAAGGCGCGACGTTCCCGCGCTCGACGCTGGACAAGATGCTCGACGCCGCCCTCGGCGCATGCGAGACCCTGTTCGCCGTGCAGCGCGAAGCCCTGGCCCTGCCGTATCCCGGTGTGCTGCCCGAAGGTGCGCCGTCGAAGAAGGCGTTCGGGAGCTGAGCTGAGCCGCCTACTCGTCGCCAGCCGCAATGCCAAGAAGCTGGCCGAATTGCGCCGGGTCCTCGACGCCGCCGGGCTGGCCGGGCTGACCCTGGTATCGCTCGACGACGTGCCGCCCTTCGACGAGGCGCCCGAAACCGGCGCCACCTTCGAGGAGAACGCGCTGGCGAAGGCTCGGGACGGATACTCCGCGACCGGGCTGCCCACCGTCGCCGACGACTCGGGGCTGACGGTCGCCGCCCTCAACGGGATGCCGGGTGTGCTCTCGGCGCGATGGGCCGGAACACATGGTGAGGACGCCGCCAACAACGCACTGCTCCTGGCCCAGCTGCGGGACGTGCCCGACGAGCGGCGATCGGCGGCGTTCGTGTCGGCGTGCGCACTGGTCTACGGCCCCGGCGACGCCGACAGCGCGGTGGTGCGCGGCGAGTGGAACGGGGCGATCGCCCGGGAGCCGCGCGGTGCCGGCGGCTTCGGCTACGACCCGCTGTTCATTCCCGAGGGGGAGAGCCGCAGCGCGGCCGAGCTCAGCCCGGCGGAGAAGGACGCGGCGTCGCATCGCGGCCGGGCGCTGGCGCTGCTGATCCCGGCCCTGAGTGCGCTGCTCAGATGAGTGGAACGAGATTTTCCTAGCGCATCTAACCTGTGTCATGATGCTCGAGTGGGTCGTCACTCGGTCCGGGCGGCGCACCCCGGTGTTCTGATCGCCGTGCTGGCGGCGGCCGGTATCAGCGTGTCGTTGACGCAGACGCTGATGATCCCGCTCATTCCCGAGCTCCCAATGCTGTTGCACACCAACCCGTCCAACGCGTCGTGGACGATCACCATCACCCTGCTGACCGCGGCGGTGGCCACGCCGGTGTTCGGGCGCCTCGGCGACATGCACGGCCCCAAACCGATGCTGATGATCTGTGCGGGTGCGATGGCCGGCGGTTCCCTGTTGGCCGCGGTCACCAGTTCTCTCGTGCCGTTCATCATCGGGCGCGGGTTGCAGGGGCTGGCCTTGCCGATCATTCCGCTGGCCATCAGTGTGCTTCGCTCGGCGCTCCCCGCCGAGCGGGTCGGCCCGGCGATGGGGCTGATCAGTTCGTCGCTGGGTGTCGGCGGCGCGATGGGCCTTCCGCTGTCGGCGGTGATCGCCCAAAAAGCCGACTGGCACACATTGTTCTGGGGGCAGGCGTTCTCGGCATCCTGGCAATGCTGCTGTTCGCCTTCCTGGTGCCCAATGTCCCGGCCAGCTCGGCTGACCGGTTCGACCCGCTGGGCACCCTGCTGCTGGCGGTGGGGTTGGTGACCCTGCTCCTGCCGATCTCCAAAGGTTCGACCTGGGGCTGGACGAGTTCGACGACGCTGTCGCTGTTCGTGCTCTCCGTCGCGGTCTTCGCCGTCTTCGCCCGGTGGCAGTTCCGGACCGCATCGCCGATCGTGGATCTGCGCACCACGCTGCGGCGCCCGGTCTTGACCACCAACATCGCGGCGGTCCTGGTGTGCTTCTCGATGTTCGCGCTGTCGCTGGTCGGTCCGCAGGTGCTCGAGCTGCCCGCGGGAACCGGATTCGGCCTGGGACAGTCGATGCTGCAGGCCGGTCTGTGGATGGCTCCGGGCGGGCTGGCAATGATGGTGGCGGCCCCACTTGCCGCGCGTACTGCCGGCCGGCGTGGTCCCAAATTCACGTTGGTCTGCGGTTCGGCGATCATCGCGGCCGCCTATCTGGGCGCGCTGTGGTTACTCGGCAGTCCCGCGGCGGTGATGGTGGTCAACATCGTCGTGAGCTTCGGCGTCGGGTTCGCGTACTCATCGCTGCCCGCGCTCATCAACGCCGCGGTGCCGGTGTCCGAGACGGCCGCCGCCAACGGAATCAACGCGCTCGCCCGATCTTTGGGCACATCGGTGTCCAGCGCTGTCATCGGTGTCGTGCTCGCGACGATGACGATTACCTATGCCGGCCACGTCGTGCCGTCGCTGCACGGTCTGCGAACGGCGCTGCTGATCGCTGCCGGCGTCGCGGCGCTCGCGGCCGTTGTCGCGATGACGATCCCGACTCGGGCGGACACCGCCGTCGCCGACTGGTCACCCGACGAACTGGAGCTGTCCGACGACCCGCTGATCAAAGGTTGAAGCGGGTCTTCAGCTCCCGGGTCTGCACCTGCTCGACGATGATCCCGAGCAGCGGGATGGTGCCGGCCAGCAGCACCCCGATGGTCTTGGCGATCGGCCAGCGCACCTTCACCGCGAGGTTGGCGGTGAACAGCAGATAGATGAAGTAGACCCAGCCGTGCACCACACCGATCCAGGTGGGCGGGTCGTCGACCTTCACGATGTATTTCAGCACCATCTCGTAGCAGAGCGCGATCAGCCACAGGCCCGTCGTCCAGGCCAGGACGCGGTACCCGAGCAGGGCTTTGCGGATCGTCTCGCTCGGGACGCCCGTGGGGGTGTGGGCTTCGGGCGACTCGGGTGCGGTCATGCGGTGGTCCTGTTCTGATCTTCGTGGGCCCTGTTCTGGTTATCTTGGGCCCTGTTCTGGCTTTCGTGGGCCCTGTCGGCCGCGGCCAGCTCGGCCAGGTAGGCGTTGTATTCACGCATTGCGGGGTCGGCCTCATCGGACGCGGCACCGGGTGTGGGCCGTTCGGGAAGCAGCCCGGCGGGGATCTCGGTGATGGAGTCGGCGTCCGTCGGCGGCTCGGGCACGCCCTCTTCTTCGTAGCGGATGAACTTGCGGTACGCGTACACGCAGAATCCGGCGAACATCGGCCACTGCAGGGCGTAGCCCAGGTTCTGGAAGGTGCCCGACGTCGATTCGAATCTGCTCCACTGCCACCAGCCCAGGGCCAGGCACCCGCACGCGGCGATGATCACCAAAACGATCAACGCGAACCTGCGGCGGCGGGTCGTGGACACACCACGACGGTACCCTGCCAGCGGTTATGGGTTCACCGGTGAGTGGCGCTCAACACTTGGGGCCGATGAATTCGTCGAGGCGGGCGGTCGCTGCCTTGCGATAGATCGAGACGACGTACTTGGTTGACCGCGTCCACGGAATGTCGAGGCGGTCGAGTGCGTCGGTGAACAAGCCCAGGATGTCCTCTGAGTGATTGGTGAAGTGATATCGAATGCTCGTGACGCCGCGATCGTTGGCGACGACACGGCAGCCGTCGCTGTGGATCAGGCCGCGGACGAAGTCTTGGGGCGCTTGACCGACGAGGTCTTGCTGCCAAGGTTCGAGTCGGATCGGCCTGGTGTGCTTCTTTCCGGGTCCGTGCTGCGGAAGAAGGCACGGCCAGTGGTTCGAGCCGAGGTAGACATCTGCGCATGTTCCGCTCGGCCGCGTCCACACGCCTGCGTGTTGCCCTGGCATCAGCGTGTCGATCGCTTTGCAACAACTGTCGATGATGCCGGGATACCGCGTGTCGCAGGTGATCCTGAGCACCCAAGTGCGGGGGCCCTTCGAGATGCAACCGTCTCCGAGATAGACACCGAGGAGGTAGCAGTAGATGTCGGCTGGCAGGCCGCTGAAATCGTGCACGCCATCGCACCGTCCCACTCGGCGTCCACGGTCCCATTTGGCGGGTCGAGTTCGCCATACCTGCACCGTGCGCCGGGGAACTCCGGTCTCGCGCGAAATCGCGCAGTCGTTCAGTCCGGCGTCTATCAGCTGTTGAACTCGTTGGAATTCGCTCATCGGCCGCATCGATGTCCTGACTTCGGTTGTCTCCAAAGTAGGACGCGCCACCGACAAGATCGGCACCATGCGCGGTTAGAATCAGCGCCATCGCGGGCGTGGTGGAATTGGCAGACACCCGGGCTTTAGGTGCCCGTGCTTGAAAGAGCGTGAGGGTTCGAGTCCCTCCGCCCGCACAAAACGCCCTCGTGGCGTGCGTCACAACGGTTTAAGTCTCAACCCGATCTCACGCCGGTCACAAAGCTAATCTACTAGCTCGACTAACTTTTGAACTCTAAGCTCGGTCTCAGGTACTTGCTGAAGAACGGAGCTACGGTGATCGCGTTGGGCAAAGTCAGAGATGTCGTTTTCTTCGCGGCGGCGACACCGAGGCTCTACCTGACACCCGATAAGAAAATGGCACCGAGAGTGGAGTACCGGTGAGCGATCCGATGATGACGTCTGTCGACTTGATCCGTTATGCGATCGCCGACCAGGTGCGCGAACTTGGCGGGGACACCGACAAGATCGATCAGATCGCGATGTCGGCCGCCTACGCCATTTTCATCGGCATGGCCGCCGACGCCTCTCGCCAGTCGCGCTGATCTGAGGTTCGCCACGGGCGTGGCCGAATAGGTTGCTGCGTCCCCTTCTTCGGCCACTCATGGCCGCTAGTCCTCGCGTCGCAATTCGGACGCATTCTTGATTGACCAGCCCTGCGCTCCAGTTCACTAGAGCGGGGCTCCCGTCGGCTTCCCACTGGTGGGCGAATCGCGGTGGCGGCCGGCTGTCTCTGCGTGTCGATTCCGCAGTGTGCTCGCGCCCGGACATAAAGTTTGCTGATACAGAATCCGGCGCCCTGTTTCTGGTTGCCAATGAATCGCGAAATCGCTGCAGGCGACGCGATCCGACAGCTGTCACGGCAGTCCAGCGCTGCCGTATGTGGATGGCCGACTGCATTATTCGTGACTGGGACGAGCGGTCACAGTCGTCCCAGCGGCACCAATATGGCCATCGGCGTGGCGTAACGCGATCTTGATTGGCTAAGGTGCAACTATTAACTTACTTTTCAAGTATCGACAGCATGTAGGGGCTTGTCGGGGGGTGGGGCCCTGCGAACGGAGAACGGAACCCGCGCCATGGAAGCTCTGCTCGGACTTGCAAAAGCCATTCCCCCGGACGGCTGGCTCGTCGTGTCACTGTTGGCCAGCGCCATCGTGATGGGGTTCGACTCGATCATCGCCGATCTGGTTGGGCGTGACGTTGGCTGGGACGACGTCGACACCGGCGCCGAGAGCGACCGGGAGCTGGTGGGCCGCTGATCGGGGCCTCAACCGATCGGGAAGCGGTCCGACCCTGAATCGCCACCCGGGATCACCGGGATGACGACCGCCGATGGATGAGCGGCGTCGTGCAGGACGGTCTGCGTTGCCTGCTGCGTTGCGACGCTCCGCCCGAACGGCTCACCGGTATTCGGGTTCGGAGCGAACTGGGGGTAGTCGCTGCTGGAGATCTCCACTCGGATCCGGTCGCCGGCACCGAACTCATAGCTGGTCGGCCAGATCGCGATGTGGTACTCGTAGGGCTGGTTCGCCACTCCGGGGTGCGGGTCGGACAACGAGTCGCGGAATGCCGTCCGCACGATCCCGTTGTTGAGGTTGATCGCATCTCCGTCGGGCTTGACCACGATCAGCTTGGCCGTGAAGTCGGTGTCGACGGCCGACGACGACGCCCACAGGTCGACCGTCACCGGTCCGGTCACCTCGGTATCGGCTGCTAGCGGATCGCTGGTGTAGACCAACACATCAGAGCGCTGTTCGACCGGTGTCTGGTCGTACGGCCCCTGCGGTCCCGACCGGGCACCGCAACAGGAATGCCCGCCGACGCTGGGCGCCGGATCGGTCGGGTCGTAGACGTAGCGGTCCGGTGTCTGGCCGACAGCCGTTGCTGTCGTGGTCAATGTGCCGGTGCGCGAATCCATCTGGCCGTCGCCGGACAGGAAATAGCGTGTCCACCGGGTCTGGGGCAGGGGCCAGCCCGGCGCCGACTTCCAGCGATTGGCGCCCATCAGGAAGTAGTCCACCCGCGGGCCGTCGCCGGAGGTCCCGTTGACACCATTGTTCATACCCTTGAGGTAGTGGTCGTACCACCGCAGCATCAGCTCGTTGATCGGAGTAGCGCCGACGGGGCCGATGTCCTTGAGCAGCGGCGCCGGTTCCGAACCCGGTCGGCCCCAGTCGATGTGGTCCCAGGGGCCGATGACGAGCCGCTGGTTCGTCCGGGCTTCGGCCGTGGCCGCCGACTTCACCATCCCGGTGAAGTTCTCGATGCCGCCCGCGAGGAATGCGTCGTACCACCCCTCGACGTCGAGAACCGGCACCCGAACCGACGGATAGCGGTCGCGGATGCTCCATTGCCGCCAGAAGTCATCCCGAGTCGAATGTGTGATCCAGTCGAAATACCACGGCGCCACAGCAGGATTCGCGGGCTGCAGTGGCGGAAGCGCGCGGTAGGGGAGGAAGTTGAGCCAGCGGGTCGAGTCCGCCGCGGTGGCCTTGAGTGCGGCGGCAGTCGCGGCGTCGCGCCGGTTCTCGGCCGCGGTGGTGGCCAAACCGATCGCCCAGGGCTGCACGAACGCCAACCGGAACTCGCCACCCTCGTACATCCAGCCGTCGTAGTAGTCCGAGGCCGTGTTCGCCGGAACGATGGTGACCAGGTGTGGGGGCGCTGTCGTGGCGGCCAGCCATTGGGTCGCGCCGACATACGACGAGCCGTACATGCCCACCTTGCCGTTCGAGCCTGGCAGCGCGGCCGCCCACTCCACCGAGTCATAGCCGTCGTCGCGATCGTGGGTGAACTCGCTGAAGGTGCCCCCGGAGCTGCCCTGCCCCCGAACATCTTGGATGGCAACGAGATAGCAGTGCGACGCGAACCAGTCGGGCGTCTGGTAGCGCGACGGCTGGACCTGGGCGCCGGACTTCCCGTACTGGGTGCGCATCAGGATCACCGGAACCGGGCCGGCGCTGTCCGGCCGGTACACGTCGGCGCGCAGCACGGTTCCGTCGCGCATCCGGGCCGGCACGTCGGTCTGCTTGCTCACCGCGCACGGGCCGCGCCCGGTCGACGGTGGCCAGGCTGCGTCGGTGACGCGCCTGCTCGACCCGCTGCACGCCGACAACACCAGGGCCAGCGCCAACGTCACCGCCAGGGCACGCGTCGTTCGCACGTCTCCACGCTACGCAGGCGCGCTAGATCATCTCTCTCGCGGTGAGCCACCGCATGATCGGCCAGCCCGCGAACACCGGCAGCCAGCACGTCAGAACGCGGTAGAGCAGGACCGCGGGCACGCCCACGGCGGCGGGTACGCCGAAGGCGGCGAGTCCACCGATCAGGGCAGCCTCCACCGCGCCGACGCCGCCGGGGGTGGGCGCGGCCGACGCCAGGGTGCCACCGACCATGGTGACGATGGTGACCGTGACGAACGTGGTATCGCCGCCGAACGCCGAGATGCTGGCCCACAGCACCAGGGCCATTCCCAGAGTTGTTGTGGCACAACCTAGTACGATGATGGCTAATCGCTTGGGCTCGCGCATCAGGTCCAGCAGCTCACGACCGACTTCCTGGAGCCTGGGTCGCAACGCCGTGCCGAGCCACCGGCGTGCCTTGGGCACCAACAGGAAGGTGCCCACGATGCCGAGTGCGACGCCGCCGATCAGGTACAGCAACGTGGTGCTCGGTACGAAGTGGGACAGATCGGCGGTCGCGCCGGCGGCAACGCTGAACAGAATCAGCAGGGTCACATGGGTGATCACCTGCACCGCCTGCTGAAGTGCGACCGCGGCGGTGGCGCGCAGCGCGCCCAGCCCACCCTTCTGCAGGAAGCGGGTACTCAGCGCCAGGCCGCCGACACCCGCCGGGGTGGTGGTGGCGGCGAAGGTGTTGGCGAACTGCATGATGACGAGGTTCCGGAAGCTGACGAGCCCGGATGCGCACGCCCACAGTGCCGCTGCCGCACCGACGTACGTCAGCGCGGAGACGGCCAGCCCGAGCAGCGCCCACCACCAGTTCGCATTGCGCAGCTCGCTGAAGAAGGTGGGCACCGTGCTGATGAAGGGGTAGGCGACGTAGACCAGTGCGACCAGCAGCACCAGCTGGATGACCTGCTTGCGGGTGAACCGGGTGATGGTCTCGGTCTTGATCTCGTCGGCACCGGTCTGTCGCTTGACCTCATCGCGGGCGGCGGCCATGACGGCCTTGGGATCGTTGACGGACTTGCGAATTCGGGCCGGGACCGCGGCTCGGGTCAGGCGCCGCGACGCGGTGAGGACGGTTTCCTTGCCCAGGGTGTGGACGGCGGCCTGCACGGCGGCTTCGGGGCTGAACCGGTCGGACGTCGTCACCAGCAGCGCCGCGATGTCGGACTGGAGTTGCTCGTCGGTCGCGCCGTATTCGGAGTTGCCGAATCCGCCGAACAACACCTTGCCGGAGTCGACCGTCATCTCTTTGAAACGCAAGTCGCCGTGCGCGATTTGGTGGCGGTGCAGCACGCCGAGCGAACCCCAGACCGAGGTCACCAAGGCCTCGTCACAGGCTGACCCGATCGGGGAGCCCAGCGGCGGGGTGTGCGCGTACAGCGTCCAGCCGCGGTCCAGCGCCGCGACCGCCATCGTGGTGGTGTTGGACACCCCGAGGTCGCCGACCGCGATCGTCATCAGCGCGCGGTGCTCGACCGCGCGGCGCATCGAAGCCTGCAGCGGCGCGGTCTCGGAGTCGCGCAGAATGAGCCAGCGCCAGAACTGGCGCAGGGCACCGCCACTGCGCTGATTGGGCCCATACATTTCCAGGACCACCCGGGAGCCGGCGTCGTCGGATGCCGACAACTCGAGCGGTCCGGACCCGGCCGGCCGCACCACCGTCAGCGACGTCACCAGAAACCCACGGCGGGCCAGCGCGCGCACGGTGCCGTCGAGGGGGACTTCGAGGGCCGGGGTGCCGACCACCCACACCGTGAGCGCACCGACGAACCAGCCGACCGACAGTCCGAGCAGCGAGCGGGCCGGCACCACCGCGCTGACCACCAGGTGGATCGGTACGAACGCCAGCAGCAGCGTCCACCACCATCGCCGCCAGCGGCCCGGCAGCCAGGGCCCCGAGACGGTCAGGACCGCGGCCAGCATCGCGATCCAGCGCGGATCGTCGAGGAACTGCGACAGCGTGGTCGACAGTCGCTCGGAAAGGTCGAAATGCCAGCGGGGCGCGGCGATCCCGTTGCCGGTGATCGACAGTGAGAACACGGCGAGGAAGCCGGCGGCCACATACGCCGCGAACAATTTCCACTGCCGCGCGCCGATCAGCCCGATCAGGATCACGAACGGCAACGCGAGGATCGCGACGCCGTAGGCCAGATAGACCAGGTTGGACTGGGTGGGGGTGAGCACACCCACGATGCGCGAGACGGATTTCTCGAGTCCGACCCAGTCGTTGCGGGTGATCAGCGAGCTGGTGATCACGATCACCAGCACAAGGGTCGCCAGCGAGAGCCGCACGATGTCGTTGGTCCGGCGCGTCAGCGGCAGCAGCACGTCGCCGGAGATGGCAACATCGCGTCCGTCAACTCGCACCGCTGCAACCTATCCCGACTTTCACCGGGGAGGTCTCATTGACTGGCCTCAGACGAAGCCGACGTAGCCCAGCAGTGCCGCGGCGCCCACCACGATCAGCGGATTGGTCTTGGTTCGCACGAAGATGAGGGTGGCGACGCCGGTGATCAGATACGCCCGCCAGTCATGGTCGGCGGCCTTGCTCATGACCAGCGAGCTGGCCAGGATCAACCCCACCGTCAGCGGCGCGAAGCCCTTCTCCACCGCGTAGCGCAGCTTGGACTTCTGGGCCTTCTGCCAGGACACCGTGATCAGGTACATCAAGCCCGCCGCGGGGACCACCATCGCGATCGTGGCGAGCACGCCGCCGAGGATGCCGCCGGCGACACCGAAGACGCCGAGGCCGGCCGCGTACCCGACCAGCGCGACGATCAGGATGCTCGGGCCCGGTGCGGCTTGCGAGATCGAGAAGATGTCGGCGAACTGGGAGTTCGTCAGCCAGTGGTGCCCGGTCACCGCCTGCAGGTGCATGTCGGGCAGCACTGTGTTGCCGCCGCCGATCGACAGCAGCGACAACGAGCCGAACATGCCGGTCAGCGCTAGGAAGGTCTTCATGCGTCAACCGGTTCCGGCTGCTTGCGGGGCCAAGCCCAGATCAGGCTCAGCGGCGCCAGGATCGCCAGCGTCAGCAGCAGCGGCCAGCGGAGCACACCGTTGAGGACGAAGCTGGCCAGGAAGAAGGCAACCGGCATCAGGCCTTTGAGGCATTTCTGTCCGGTCTGGATGACCATCGCCAAGGTCAGCGCGACGGCGGCCGCGGAGGCGCCGTGCAGAGCGCCCTTGATCGCAGGCACTTCCTTGAACGTGAAATAGACGAAGCCGAGCGTCAGGACGATCGCGACGGGCATCAGGCAGAGCCCGATCACGGCCGCGACGGCGCCGGCCAGCCCCTTCATCTTGGTTCCGACGAATACCGCCAGGTTCACCTGATTGGCGCCGGGCACGATCCGGCACATCGTCATCGCGCTGAGGAACTCCTCCTCGCCCAGCCACTGTTTCTCGACGACGATGACCTCGCGCGACCAGGCACCCAGACCGCCGCCGAACGACGCCAGCGCGATGTGGTTGAAGGTTCGTGCGACCTCGAAGAGTGAGACCTTCTCCCGGGTCGAACCGGTCTCACTCATGGACCAGGTCGTGGTCGTGGGGAAACTCGTCCTCGACGGGACGGTTCTTTTCGAGCGGGTCGGGTGGCTCGTAATGGCTGGAGACCTGCCAGTCGCTCTTGAACACCTCTTTGAGTCGAGCCACCACGTCCGGGTCATCGGTGGTGACTCCGAGTTCGCGGCGAAGGTCGAAGGCGCTGCGGTCGATGTTCATCGACCCGACCAGAACCTCTCTGCCGTCGATGATCAACAGCTTGGCGTGCACCCGCAGGTTCTTCTGCTTGCGCACCTCGACGCCGAATCGGCGGAGGGTGCGCAGCGAGGCGAACGTATCGAGGATGTCCCATTCGCTGATGCCGTGCTTGCCCCCGCACAGGACTCTCACCCGGACGCCGCGGTGGGCGGCCGCCGCGATGTGGTCGAGGATCACGGCGTCCACGTACTTGGGGTGCTGGATGTACAGCTTGCGCTCAGCGGAGTCGATGAACCGCGCCATGTGGTATCGGGAATTGGAGTTACTCCACAGCAGTCCTTCGTATCTGGGCGGCGTGAAGTCCCGATGTTCCCAGTCGGCGTTGAACACCTCGACGATCTGGGCGATGTGCAGAGGGTCGTGGGTGATGATGCCGTAGTCACGGGTGAGCGTGAAGTACTTGATCATCAGGTTGTAGGTCGCGACCATTGCCGCGCTCTCGTCGACCACGATCGACTTCTCGTGCGTCACATAGAATTTCGGGCTGGACCATTGGACGTCGATGCCGGCGCTCTTGAACGCCTCGTAGCTCTCGTCGTTCGCCCGGTCACCACCCGAGCGCTGCGGATTGAGCATGATCCGCACATCGACCCCGGCCTTCTTCCGGTCGATGGCAGCCTCGATCAGGCTGGGCTCGGTGAAGGTGAATTGCTTTATCAGAAGCGACTTTTGCGCACTCATGATGAATTCGCGGACCGGTTCCAAACCGTCGTCTGGCTCGACGATCACGCGCGGGGCGTTAGCAGGCATAGGTTTCGGATGCTAGCACCAGAAATGCCCCGGCACTTTGCCGTTGGGTGAATGTCGGGGGCGCGTCGCGCTCAGTCGGCACCGTCGTGACTCAGCGCGGCGGTGCCGGAACAGCCGGATCTGCCAGCGCAAAGCCGAGTCCGGGTGGCACGTTGACGTCCGGACCGGGCGCTGTGCCGGGCAGCGGCTCGCCAAGTTGCTCGTAGGGGACCTGCCCGAGCAGTGCGCCGTCGAGAGCGCCCTCGGAGTACATCGCGTGCAACCGGTGCAGGAAGGCCAGTCGGCCCGTCCCGGGCTGCTCGGCGGACGGGCCGATGCCGATGTCGGGTTCACCCTGTCCGGGTGCGGCGGGGGTGACGTTCTGGGGGAGCAGGTATTGGTTGTTCAGGGCGTGCAGATCCGGAGGTGCCACGGCGTTCGCCGCACCGGGTGCCGACGGAACCGGGTTCTGCCCCAGCAGAAGTCCCGGTGCGTACGCCGACAGATCGGGCAGGCCGAGCGGCCCGGCTGCCGGCTGACCGCTCTGGGCGAGGACGCTGCCCACCGACGCGTTCGGCGGCACCGGCACCGGCACCGGCGGATCGCCGGGAACGGGGTCGGCCGCGGACGTTGGCGACGAGAGGACGGCGCAGGCCGCGGCGGCAAGCACCACCGTCCACACCAGCGTCCGGTTGCCCGTGCTCATCTCGCGCTGTCCTCCTGCCTCGATCCTCGTCACACCGTAGTCGGCATTCGCCGTGACGATGCCGCGAACGGTGGCGAGGATGCGATCAGGGGGCCGGAGCCGGCGGTGGCGGGAGCAGTGCCGGGTCCGCAGGAGCGGGCGGAACGCCAGGTGCGCCCGGCGGGGAGGCGCCGCCGGATCGGGCAGGAACTCCACCGGTCCCGCCGGAATGGTGATCCCCGGCGCGGGTGCGGTTCCCGGCAGCGGCTGGCCGAGTTGATCGGCAGGCATCCGGCCCAACGCGCCGTGCACCATCGCGTGGACGCCCTTGAGCCCGTCGACCCGAGCGAACGGACCCGGAGGTACACCGGTGGTCAGATCGTAGGGAGACGGCGTCGGATCGTCAGCGCCCTGCAGCGTGCGGTAGTTCCGCGGCAGCAGGAGCGAATTGTTGAGGTCACCGACATTGGGCGGGGTCGCCGCGGGGTCGACGCCGCCGGGGACGGCGGCCGGAGCCGGCGCCTGGCCGAGCAGCATCTGGTTGCCCGCCGGGCCGCCGAAGAGGCCCGCGAATCCGTTGACCGAGTCCGAGATCGTCGACGCCGGCGGGACGAATCCCGTTGGGGCCGGCGGCAAAGGCACGCCCGGGTCGGCGGGCGGCAGGTCGTCGGCGGCGGCGGTCCCCATGGCGGTGACCGCCGCCCCGACTGCGAGTGCGGCAGCGGCCGCACCCGTGACGAGCGTTCGGTAGACGTAGCGCATTACGGCGTCAGAAGACCTTGGTGACGCCGTAGTACGCGACGATGTCGTCGGCGTCTGTGCCCGAGCTGGTCAGCACCGCGTAGGAGCGCAGCGACGACGCGCCGACGCAGTTGTCGACCTTGATGTGAATGTCCTTGAGCGTGATGCGTGCCGAGGTGCCCTTGAACGTCTTCTTGTCGACGACCACGTTGGTGATGGTGCCCGGGCGGGGCTCCACCTCGACCTGGCCCTGGATCGGGAAGCTGACCGAGCCGGGCAGCGAGATGCCGCCGGTGGTGAGGCTGCCGTTACCGAGGGTGGCACCGATCGAGCCGTTCAGCTTGACCTTGTCCATCTCGACGCCGCAACCGATCTGGTAGCCGGACTCGAGCGTTCCGCCGGACACCGAACCGGTCGTGGTGCCGGTGAAGGTTCCGCCGACCACCCAGTCGCGTGACGACAGCGAGGTCGTCAGTGGGGCGACAGGCAGCTGGGTCTCGTCCTTGGCGGCGACGGTCAGGGTGCGGCCGTCGGGCGTCTTGGCGATGCCGGGAACTTCAGAGGCGACTACGCCGTTGTCCGGTGGTGGAGGGGGAGCACCTGCGTCGGCCGGGTCCGCCAACGCGAGCGGGGTCGCTCCCATCGGGATCAGCATGCAAGCTGCAGCGGCTGCGGTGGCAAAGCGATGCAACATGTTGTGTCGGCGCCTTCCGTCTGAAATTCACTGGGGTGGTCGAAAAATGATTGATTGGTGGGGTGTCCAGGTGGTGAACGAAGCGCCAACACTGCGCGCCCCAAACTGATCAACTGGGCGTTCCACCGAGTCTTTCCGGTGTTGCGGTCAGCTGCCCATCAACCGTCGGGTGACGGGCAGCCGCTCGCGAGAACGACGATGTGAAGTTGTTAAACAGCCTTGGTGACGCCGAGGTAGGTCACCACGTCGTCGGTGTTGTCGGTCGAGCTCGTCAGCGTGGCGTACGAGCGGATGAAGGACTGTCCCGCGCAACCGTCGATCTTGATGCGGAAGCCGGTGATCGAGACGCGCGGCTTGGTGCCCTTGAACGACTTCTTGCCCACCGGAACGATGTTCACGGTGCCGGGCTTGAGGTCGATCTTGATCTGCTCGGACAGCGACAGGCCGAGCGTGATCGGCAGCAGCGAACCGTTCACCAGGGGAATGCCGACACCGGGGGTGATACCACCGGAGGTGATCGATTCGATGTCGTCTTGGATGATGCCGCAACCGATTTGGTAACCGGCCTCCAGAGTTCCGCCGGACAGCTTGGTGCTGCCGCCGCCGCTGACGTCGCCGGTGAACGTGCCGTCCACCAGGTACTCGCGCGACCACGGTGAATTGGTCAGGGACGCCACGGGTTCCATGGACTCGTCCTTGCCCACCACGTTGAGCGTCCAGCCGTCGGGGGTCTTGAGGACCCCGGGCGCGGCGGAGGGCACGGGCCCCTGCGGCCCGACGTTGGCGGCAGGTGCCACGTTGGGATCCGCCGGCGGGTCGGCCAACGCGAGCGGAGCCCCTCCCATCGGGGCCAGCAGGCATACTCCAGCCAGTGCGGCAAAGCGTTTCAACATGTCGTGTTGGCGCCTCTCGTATTTGATATCCACAGATCGTTCGGAGGAATCATTGAGTTGGTGGGTGTCGGAACGGTAAACACCGCACCAACAACTCCCGCCCGATTACCGTCTACCGAGCGTCATCGCCCTGAGTGCGAGGTCAGATGCGCCGGTGTGGGTTTCAATCTCATATCAGCTCGATCATGACGCCGGTGAAGATGACACCGGATCGATCCTCCGGGGGCGCCGGTTGTTCAGTGTCTGTTCACCAGTCGGACAGTTGGCCCGTCGATCATCTTTTCCGTCCTGACCCTGAAGGGCCCTGTCGTCACGGGTTCGGGTTGGGCTGGTTTGGAACTTCCAGCCGGACGGTTCGGGGGAGCCCACGATCCAGGAGGAAGCGATGAAAACGTCACTGCGATATGGCCGGACGCTGACAGCGACGCTGTTGGTCTCGGGTTCGGCGCTGTTCGCGGCGCCGTCGGCGTTCGCCGATCCGGCCGAGCAGCCGGGTCCCGCGCCTGGGCCTGCACCCGCCAACGTCGCGGCGCCGGCGCCGCTGCCACCGGATGCCCTCGCACCGGACGCGCCGGCACCAGACGCGGGTCCGCCGGACCAAGGCACCTACGCCGCGGTCGTCACCGCGTGCAAACAGTTCGGTGCCGCGCTGGACTTCGCGGCCAACAACTACGAGGACTTCGCATACAACACGGCCGGTGGCGGAAACAGCGTGAACTACGACGACCCGAACGTCGCCAACTCGAACGTCGTGGGCCGCACCGCATTGCGGGAGGCCGCGTCCACGGGCATGGATGCCGCTAACACCCCGGGGCTGCCCGGCGACATCTCGGCACCCATGCGGTCGTGGTCGATTCGCGCCGCGAAGTTGCTGCTGCTCATGGGAATTCGTGGTGGCGGCGACTCGCTGAACTCGACGGCCAGTGACATGAACGGCGACGCGAAGAACGCACAGATGGCGTGTGCGATGAACGGTGGGCGGGCCTGACCCGAAGGCTCACGCGCACAACGACACTCAGGGACACTCAGGGACACTCACGCGAAATCGGCCCCCTCCTTTCGGAGGGGGCCGATTCGTGTCTGACGGGTTATCCGCCGGCGCCGCCGGTGCCGCCCTTGCCGCCGGTCGGGCCGACCCCGCCGGAGCCGAGCTGGCCGCTCTTGCCGGAGGTGGCGCCGCCCTTGCCGCCGGTGCCGCCGTTGCCGCCCTTGCCGCCGGAGATCACGCTGCCACCCCCGGTGGCGCCGTTGCCGCCCGCGCCGCCGGTGCCGGTGGTCGCGCCATTTCCGCCGTTGCCGCCGGCACCGCCGGAGCCACCGCTGAAGCCACCGAAGCCGCCGAGGCCGCCGTTGGCACCCTTGCCACCGGTCGCGCCGCCGCCGCCCTTACCGCCGGCACCGCCTGCGCCACCGTTGTTACCGGCGACGCCGCCCTTGCCACCGGTGCCGCCGGTGCCGCCGGCACCCGTCGTGCTGGTGCCTCCGTCGCCGCCGGCCGCGCCCGCGCCGCCGTTACCGGCCACGCCTCCGGCGCCGCCCGAGCCACCGGTGCCGCCGTTACCGGCAGCGCCGGTCCCGCCTGCGCCACCGACACCGCCTGCGCCACCGGC
The DNA here is from genome assembly GCF_008329905.1 of Mycobacterium sp. ELW1. Taxonomy (NCBI): domain Bacteria; kingdom Bacillati; phylum Actinomycetota; class Actinomycetes; order Mycobacteriales; family Mycobacteriaceae; genus Mycobacterium; species Mycobacterium sp. ELW1. The sequence goes on from NZ_CP032155.1 coordinate 1,895,958, forward strand.
GCCGCCGTTGCCCGACCCCAGGCCGCCGGTTCCACCGGTGCCGCCGGTGCCGCCGGTGCCACCGGTCGCGGTGCCCGCACCGCCCGCGCCGCCTGCGCCGCCTGCGCCGCCGGCCGCGGAGCCGTAGAAGCCACCCTTGCCGCCGTTACCGCCTGCGCCGCCGTCGGTTCCGGCCGCACCGCCGCCGTAGCCCGCGCCACCCGCGCCGCCCGCACCGGCGGAGCCGCTGCCGAGGACAGGCAGGCTCGCGGCGTCGCCGCCGTTGCCGCCCTTGCCGCCGGCCACACCGGCGGTCGTGCTGGCGCCACCGGCGCCACCGGAGCCGCCGCTACCGGCGAACGGTCCGGCGTTGCCGCCGTTGCCGCCTGCGCCGCCGGCGATGCCCTTGCCGCCGTTTCCGCCGCCGCCGCCGAACAGCGCGCCGCTGGAGGAGCTGCCGGCAATGAGGCCGCCGTTGCCGCCGTTGCCGCCCTTACCGCCGTTGATGCTGGCGCTGGTGGCGTCGCCGCCGTTGCCGCCGTTGCCGTACAGCCCGGCGCTGCCGCCGTTGCCGCCGTTGTAGCCGTTGCCGCCGTTGCCCATCAGCAGGCCGCCGCGACCACCGTTGCACGAGGCGCTGGCGCACTGTGTGTCAGCAGCGCTGTAGCTGTAGCCGTTACCGATGAGCAAACCGCCGTTGGGGTGATCGGCGGTGCCGTTGCCGATGAATTCCCGGACGAAGTCGCCGGCGGCGCTGGCCGTGGCCGCCGCCGTCGGGGCAGCCGCCTTGGAGTTGTTGCCGGCGAGGCTGTTTCCGAAGAGCAGCAGATCCGACTCGGTTGACGTGAGTTTGTACGCCGGCGACGCCACCGTCGTGGAGGCATCGGTGGTGGCGAACAGGACGGCCGCACCTACCATCGCCGCACCGGCGACGCCCGTGGTGACGAAGGCTGGCGCAGCCACCCGGAGCGATTTCTTGCGGTGTTTGGACAAGGTCGAATTCCCTTCGAAGAAGACGTTCAGTCCGGCAAATGCGCCGAGTGGTCCCTGACAGAGAAATCCAAGGAGACGACCCTTACCTCGGACTGGACCCCACTTGGCGCGCTGCCGAACTTCGTGCAAACGCCAGCTGAACTCGACCTGTAAAAGCCGTCGTAATGGCTATTTGCAGAGTTCGGCGATCGTGCTGTTCGTCTTCTCCGCGTTGCTCAGCCGCTCGGCTTGCTTCGCGTCGGTGTTGGGCACACCGGCTAACGCGTTCATCGAAATATCCTGCAACCCGGTCGCGAAGCTGCGAATCGCGTCGGCCAGATCGCCCGGTGTGGCCGGGCTCAGGTGGGCGAGGAGGTAGGTCGCACCACCCGCCATGGCCAGCCGTGCGTTGGCGGCCACACCCTGGACTTCGGCGCCCGGATCGACGTGGGTCTGCAACGACACTGCCGCGCTGACCGTGCGGTAGGCGTCGCAGGCGTTGGTCTTCGGGTCACCGGTCTGCGGTGCGGCCGCCGGAGCCGGATTCGATGGAGTTGGCCGGAACAGCGCCCAACCGGCAAGGCCCACCGCGATCAGCGCGATCACCAGCGCGACGGGCGCGAGCCAGCCCGCCGAGGATCGGGGTTGGCGGGTGGGACGGTGCGATGCCGACGTCGTCGCGTCAACTTCGTCGGTCGGCTCTGGCATACCAACGATCCTAATCACGTGTCGTGGCAAAGCCGTAAGAGCGTAGTCTGGCTGCGGAAAGGCCTTGGGGGTTGTCGATGATGGTGCGCTGGGGGAGACGGCTCGGGTATCTGGTGGCCGGCGCCGGTATGGCGGCCGGGGTCGTGGCCGGAGTGCCTACCGCGATGGCGCAGGGCTGCCCGGCCGGGCACATCACCAACCAGTACAGCGGCCAGTGCTATCTCGAGGGCAGCGCCCCCACCATCAACGGCGTGCCGTGTGTGGCGAGCAATCTTGGTCTGTGCCAATCATTTCGGCAGAATCAGCAGCCGCCGAAGAAGCCGTACACCGCATTCGGCTAACTGCGGGTCAACGTCTTCGTCATCAACCGCTGCATCCAGTTGGGCGACACCTGCGACAGTGCGGCCAACACGGTGGTTTGACGGCCCACCGGATAGTGCACCTTGGCCAGTCGCCCGCGGCGGTGCGTGGCCGAGTAGACCGCGGCGGCCACGTCGTCGGGCTGCAGGTTGACGCCCAGCGACTTGGTGCTGCCGGTCTCGACGCCGTCGGTCATGGCGGTTTTGACGAACAGCGGCCACATCGCCAGCACCCGGATTCCGTATCGGCGCCATTCGAGTTCCAGCGCCTCGGTAAGCGCGCGCAGTGCGAACTTGGTTGCCGAGTAGGTGGCGAGCTCGGGCTGGCCGTACAGCGCGGAGGCGGAGCACATGTTGACCACCTGGGCGCCCGGGGTGTCGCGCAGGTAGGGGAACGCGGTATGCAAACCGGTCAGCGCGCCGGTGAAGTTGATGTCCACCGTCAACCGGTGAACGTCGAGCGGAACATCGGCAAACGGGCCGGTGGTGAGGACTCCGGCATTGTTCACCAGGACATCGAGTTTCCCTGTGGTGCCGGTGAATTCGCGCAGCCGTGCCGACCACTGATCGGCGTTCGTGACGTCGAGCTCGCCGATCGTGACGTCAGCTCCGAGTGCGACGATCTCGTCGCGCAGCCGGGCCAGCCCGTCGAGGTCGATGTCGTATGCGCCCACCCGGTAGCCGTTTCGGGCGAAGGTAAGGGCGGTCGCCCGCCCGATACCCGCAGCGGCTCCGGTGATGAAGACGCCGGGTGCGCTCATGTCATACGACTTTCAGGTGCGGGATGTGCGCTTCGGGTTCGGGTGCGATGCGGTCGTTGGCCGCGGCCAATGCGGTGTCGACGCGCACGGCTGCGGTCTGGCACGCTGCGGTGGCCTTGCGGCCCAGCCCGCCCACATCGTCGGCGGCGTTGCGCAGGTACGCCGTCAGCGTGACGCGTAGCCGGTCACCGACCAGGGCCAGACGATTGCGGAACCGATCGTCGACCGTCACGGTGACGTAGGGCAGTTCGAGCTTGATCATGAGCGCCTCCAGAGCCGTTCCTGTCGAATGTAGACGACGTGGGCTGCGGGTCGGGCTCATGCGGTCAGGGTCGCACGCCGATCGTCTTGGAGTTCAGGTACTCCCGGTAGCCCTCATCGCCGTTGCGGTGACCGAGACCGCTCTGCTTGGTGCCGCCGAACGGGCTGGTGATCCCGAAGAACGAGTGGCCGTTGGTGGTGACGCTGCCGGTGCGCAGCCGCAGCGCGATGTTCAACGCTCGCTCGTCGTCTCCGCTGGTGACGTCGCCGGACAGCCCGTAGATCGTGTTGTTGGCGATCGCGACTGCCTCGTCGTCGGTGTCGTAGGGCGTCACGGTGATCACCGGCCCGAAGATCTCGGTCTGCGCGATCTCAGAGGTGGGATCGACGTCGGCGAGCAGCGTCGGCTGCACGTAGTAGCCGGTGGGTAGGTTCTCCGGAACGCCGCCGCCGGTCACCAGTCTGGCACCGTCGGCGATACCGGACCGGATCAGACGCAGCGTCTTGTCACGTTGCATGCCACTGATCTGCGGGCCCTGCATGATTCCCGGGGTCCACGGATCGCCGACCGGGAAGTTCTCCATCGATGCCTTGAGGATCTCCAGGCCTTCGGCATAACGACTGCGCGGCAACAGGACTCGGCTGGAAAGGATGCAGCTCTGGCCCGACATCACACAGGCGAACATTGCTGCCATCGGCAGGCAGGCGGTGAAGTCCGCGTCGTCGCAGACGATGTGGGTCGACTTGCCGCCGAGCTCCAGCAGGGTCTTCTTGACCGTCGCGGCGCCGGCGGCCACGATCGCCCGGCCCGTGGCGGTCGAGCCGGTGAAGGTGATCATGTCCACCCGCGGATCGGCGGACAGGGCCGCGCCCACGTCGTTGGCGTTGGAGGTGACGACGTTGAACACCCCGGCGGGAATGTCGGTCTTCTCGGCGATGATCCGGCCGAGTTCGGTGCCTGACCACGGTGTCAGCTGCGCGGGTTTGAGCACCACGGTGTTGCCGGCCATCAGCGCCGGGACGGTTTCGGCGATGTTGAGGTAGAACGGCACGTTCCACGGCGTGATCGCCCCCACGACGCCGACCGCGTCGTACTGGATCTTGCGGCGGGCCGGGCCGAGCGGGGTTTCGTGGATCCCGGTGTCGACCAGGTAGTCGAAGCCGCGACCGTGGTCGGCCCAATGCTTCACCTCGGCGATCGGGCTCTCGATCTGCGAGCCGCTGACCGAGACCGGGCAGCCGACCTCGGTGATCACGATGCGCCGCAACCGTTCCTGTTCTTCGATCAGCGCCTCGTGCAGCTGGTTGAGGCAGTGGTAGCGGAACTCCAGATCGCGTGACCAGTCGCCTCGGTCGAACGCCCGGCGGGCCGCGGCGGTCGCCCGCTCGACGTCGGCGACCGTACCGTCGGTGGCCTGCCCGACCACCTGCTCGGAGGCCGGATGCTCGACATCGAACAGAGCCCCGGAGTCGGTGTACCGAAGCTCGCCGTCGATGAGCATCCGCTGCTCGCCGGCCAGCACGCCCGTGTCGGCGTCGACATTGGTCATTGCATTTACCCCTCGTGGCGTGGAAATCTGTCACCCGAAATACGAGAACCTGATTCTCACACGAGAGGAACGCCATCGCTATGGCTTCTAAGGGATATGTCATCTTGACCGAGGAAATCAAAGACCCGGAGGGGATGAAGGCCTACGGCAAAGCCGCCGGTGCCGCGATGGGCGGCGTCAAGGTGCTCGCCGTCGATGCCAAACCGCAAGTGCTCGAGGGCGATTGGCACGGACACCAGACCGTTGTGCTGGAGTTCGACTCGGTGGAAGCCGCGCAGTCCTGGTACGACTCGGATGCCTACCGCGCCGCGCGGGAGCTGCGGCACGCCGCCGCCATCACCAACGCGGTGATCCTGTCCGGGTTCTGACGCTCAGCTGGTCCAGCGGTGCTGCGCGCCCTGGGTGCGGAACCAGTCGATGAGATCCGGATTGTCGATCGAGCGCGGATCCAGCGACACGTCGGCGTGTCCGGCCATGATCGCGGTCACCGGGACCTCCAGTTTCTTCCCGGTGCGGGTGTGCGGTATCCCAGGTGCCGCGATGATGTCGTCCGGGACATGCCGTGGCGAGAGTTTGGTGCGGATCGCCGAGCGAATGGTGTCGACCAGTTCGTCGTCGAGGGTGTGACCCGCAGCCAGCGTGACGAACAGCGGCATCCAGTAGGCGCCGTCCGGCCCGTCGATGCCGAGCACGAATCCCTCCGTCACCGCGTCGATCGCCTCGACCACTTCGTAGATGTCGGCCGATCCCATTCGGATGCCGTGCCGGTTGAGCGTGGCGTCGCTGCGGCCGTGGATGATCAGCGAGCCGCGGTCGGTGACGGTGACCCAATCGCCGTGCCGCCACACGCCGGGTGCTGGCCCATCTGACCATTGATGGTCGAAATATGCTGCGCGATAGCGAGATCCGTCGTCATCACTCCAGAAACCGACCGGCATCGACGGCATCGGCGCGGTGATGACCATCTCGCCGACTTCGTCGGTCAGCGACCGGCGCTGGGGTGACCAGCTGTAAAGGGCCGCCCCCAGGTATCGGGTGGTCAGCTCCCCAGGTACCTCCGGCAGACCGGCCGTGCCTCCGGCGAAGGCCGTCACCACGTCGGTGCCGCCGCTGATCGACGAGACGGCGACATCCTCGCCGACTTCCTGGTGTACCCACTCGAAGAGATCGGCGGGCAGTGGAGAGCCGGTGCTGCCGATGGTCCTGAGCCGGCGCAGATCGTGGGTGGTGCCTGGATGTAGGCCGGCCTTGCGCGAGGCCAGCAGGTGACCGGGGCTGGTCCCGAAGTAGGTCACCTTCTCGTCCTCGAGGAGCTGCCAGAGCCGATCGGCGTCGGGGCACAACGGGTGCCCGCTGTAGCAGACCACCGTCGACGCGCACAGCAGCCCGGCGATTCGGAAGTTCCACATCATCCAGCTCAGCGCGGTCTGCCAGAAGAAGACGTCCTCGGGGCCGAGATTCCCATGCAGCGCAGCGGCTTTCAGATGCTCGAGGACGACGCCCCCGTGGCCGTGCACGATGCCCTTGGGCTTGCCGGTGGTGCCGGAGCTGAACAGTACCCACAGCGGATGGTCGAAGGGGACGGCACTGACCTCGGGAGTGGCCGGCCGGGCTGCCAGCGCGAGGTAGTCGTCACCGTCGAGCATCAGCAGGTGCGGCCGGCCGGGCAGCAGGTCGAGCAGTTCCTCGGTGTCGGCACGCTTGTCGAACCAGCGCCCGTTCACGCGATAGCCGCCGGCGCTGAACAACACCTTGGGTTCCAGCTGGGCCAGCCGCGACGCGGCCCCTTCCGGCGCGTAGTCCTGCCCACACGCCGACCACACCGCTCCGATCGACGCGGTCGCCAGGAACGCGATCATCGCCTCGGCGACATCGGGCAGATACCCTGCCACGCGATCTCCGGCCTGCACGCCGAGCCGGCGCAGTTCGGCGGCGACCGCGCCGACTCGTCCGGCGAGTTCGGACCAGCTGATCTCGGTTCGGGTGCCGTCTTCGTCGATGCCGACGATCGCCGCGCCGGCACGGGAGGTGTGCCGCAGGATCTGATCGACGTAGTTCAGCCGGACACCGGGGAACCAGATCGCGCCGGGCATCGACGCATCGGCCAGCACACCCGCGTCACCCGGTTGGGGACCGGCCTCGGCGCGGACGTCGAAGTACTCCCCACACTGCGCGCCAGAAGCGGGCCGGATGCTCGACCGACCACACTGCGCGCCAGAAGCGGGCCGGATGCTCGACCGACCACTGCCACAGTTCGGCATAGTCGTCCGACGGTGCTCCATGGTGTGCGGCTGTGGTCGCAGCGAACTGTTTCCACTGGGGTTCAGGGCCCGGCACTGTGATCCTCTCGCTTTCGCGCCGCCCGGACGAGGCCGGACGTTCACTGGGTAGACGACATCTCCGGTCGGGCTCTCACTCAACAAGTCGCGTGCTGAGCAGTCAACTGCCCAGCGAAATGTCTGCCAAGATGCTCGCCTCGCGGCAACCGATCGCCCCCAGCGTCCACTAGGTGAACGCTAAGATCGTCGCCCGTGACCGACCGGAGCAACGTTGTGGAGCGCGTCGCCGCGTTGCTGGGTGCGGTCGGGGCCGCGGAACCCGCTGGTGCATCGACGACGGAGGTGGGCAAGGTCGCCGCGCTTGCCCGTCCGACCGCTCATCGGCTGCTCACCTCGCTGGCCGAAGTCGGGCTGATCGACCGGGACGCCAAGACCGGGCGCTGGCTGCTCGGGCCCGAGATGTATCTGCTGGGCGCCGTTGCCGCCAACCGGTACGACGTCACCGACAAGGCCCGTGAGGTGGTCGCCCGCCTGGCTGCCGAGACCGGGGAGAGCGCCTTCTTCTCCGCCCGGCGCGGCGACGAGACGGTCTGTCTGCTGAGCGTCGAGGGCAGTTTCCCGCTGCGATCGCACGTCCTGCGCGAGGGCATCAGGTTCCCGCTGGGCGTGGCCTCGGCCGGGCTGGCGATCTTGAGTCACCTGCCCGCCGACGAGATCGACGACTACTTCTCCCGTGCACAGCCTGTGGCCGAGTGGGGTGACGAGCACACCGAGGAATCGATCCGGGCCAGGGTCGAGGCGACCCGGCTTACCGGATACGCCGTCAATCCGGCCCTGATCGTGGAGGGCAGTTGGGGCATCGGGGCGGCGGTGTTCGACCAGCACGGCCGGCCGGCCTGGGCGCTGAGCCTCACCGGGGTGGAAACCCGCTTCAAGCCCGACCGCCGGCACGAGCTCGGCACACTGCTCCTCGAGCAGGCGCATCTGCTCTCCGGCCGGCTCAGCTCGTAAGTCTGCAGGCTTCACCAGCGCTTTCGGCGGATCCTGCACACGACTTGCCCAAAGCGGTATTGGCATTCTCTTAAACTGCAAGTACGGTATCCACCGATGGACCACCTATCCCACACGTCGTCGGGGATCCCACTGGAGCCGGTGTACGGACCGGCCGACCGCAGTGGCGATCCCCCCGCGCCGGGCGCGTTTCCGTTCACCCGGGGCAACTTCTCCACCGGCTACCGCGGACGGTTGTGGACCTTCCGTCAGTATTCCGGGTTCGGCACCGCCGAGGAGTCGAACGAGCGCTATCGCTACCTGCTCGAGCAGGGTGGTACCGGGCTGTCGGTGGCCCTGGACCTGCCGACCCAATGTGGCTACGACTCAGACGATCCGGAGTACGGGGAAGAGGTCGGCCGGGTCGGCGTCGCGGTCGACACCCTCGCCGATGCCGAGATCCTGTTCGATGGGATCCCGCTGGATGCGATCAGCACCAGCTTCACCATCAACGGAACGGCCGCGATCCTGCTGGCCTTCTATGTCGCCGCCGCGGAGAAGAAAGGGGTGCCGCGCGAAAAGCTCACCGGCACCATCCAGAACGACATTCTCAAGGAATACGCCTCACGCGGAACGTGGATCTGGCCGCCGGAGCCGTCGCTGCGCCTGATTGCCGACACCATCGAGTTCTGCGCCGCCGAGGTGCCGCGGTTCAACGCGATCTCGGTCGCCGGAGCGCACTTCCGCGACGCCGGCGCCAACGCCGTGCAGGAGATGGCGTTCACTCTCGCCGACGGCGTGACTTACTGCGACACCGTCGTCGAGCGCGGCCGGATGACCATCGACCAGTTCGCCCCGCAGATCTCGTTCTTCTTCTACACCCACGGCGACTTCTTCGAGGAGATCGCCAAATACCGTGCCGGACGGCGCCGTTGGGCGACGATCGTGCGGGAACGGTGGGGCGCCAAGACCGACAAGGCCGCGATGTTCCGGTTCGGCTGCGTATCCGGCGGTGCGTCGTTGTACGCCCCACAGGCGCAGAACAACCTGGTCCGGGTGGCCTACGAGGCGTTGGCATCGGTGCTCGGCGGCGTGCAGTCGATGTTCACCGCGGCCTGGGACGAGCCGTTCGCGCTGCCCAGCGAGGAGTCCGCGACGCTGGCGTTGCGCACCCAGCAGATCCTGGCCTACGAGACCGGAGTGGCCCGGGTGGCCGACCCGCTCGGTGGCTCCTACTTCGTCGAGGCGCTCACCGATGCCACCGAGGAACGGATCATCGAGATCATGTCCGACCTCGAAAAGCACGGCGGCATGGTGCAATCCATCGAGGACGGCTACCTGCAGGGGCTGATAGCCGACGAGGCCTACAAGATCCATCAGGAGGTCGAGTCGGGCGTCCGCCCGGTGGTCGGGGTGAACAAGTTCGTCGTCGACGAGCCGGCCCCGGACCTGGCCACCTACGAACTCGACGCCGAGGGCCGCGACAAGCAGCTGCGCCGGCTCGCGAAGGTGAAGGCCGAACGCAGTGAACTCGCCGTGAAAGAAGCCCTTGCCGCACTGGCCCGTTCGGCGGAAGGTGACGACAATCTGATGCACAAGCTGATCGACTGCGCCAATGCGTACTGCACCGTGGGGGAGATGGTCTCCACGCTGAAGTCGGTATGGGGCGAATTCCAGCAACCGGTGGTCTTCTAGTGAGCGCTCGCATCCTGGTGGCCAAGCCCGGTCTGGACGGCCACGACCGCGGCGCCAAGATCGTGGCCCGCGCGCTGCGCGACGCCGGTTTCGAGGTGATCTACACCGGGATCCGCCAGCGCATCGAGGACATCGTGTCGATCGCACTGCAGGAAGATGTTGCGGTGGTAGGACTTTCAATTCTATCCGGTGCCCATCTGGCCCTGACCAAGCGGACCGTGGACGCGCTGCGGGAAGCCGACGCCGGCGACATCGCCGTGATCGTCGGCGGCACGATCCCGCAGAGTGACGTGGCCAAGCTGCTGGAGGTCGGTGCCGCGGCGGTGTTCCCGACCGGGACGTCGCTCGACACCCTGGTGACCGACGTCCGCGCGTTGACTTCAGAACAGGTGGCCGACTAATGCGCCTCGGAGTGATGATCGGTGCCGAGCGCGGCGATATGGCCCGCAAGGTGAAGAAGCTGCTCGAGGACATCGAGTGGGCCGAGGCCGCCGGCTTCGACACCGCGTGGATGCCGCAGGTGCCCAACGACTATGACGCGCTGACGATGGTCGCGCAGATGGGCACCCGCACCTCGCGCATCGAGCTGGGCACCGCGGTGGTCCCCCTGCAGGCGCAGCACCCGATCGCACTGGCCCGCCAGGCGCTGTCGGTGCACGCCGGCAGCGGAAACCGGCTGGCGTTGGGCGTGGGACCGTCGCATCATTGGATCATCCGCGACATGTTGGGGCTGCCCTACGAGAAGCCGGCGTCTTACACCCGCGACTACCTCGAGGTGCTGGGCGCCGCGCTGGCCGGCCCGGGCGACGTAGACGTCGAGAACGACACTTTCACGGTGCACAATCCGACTGTGCTGCAAGCGGAATCGCCGCTTCCGGTGCTGCTGGCCGCGTTGGGGCCGGTGATGCTGCAGATCGCGGGTGAACTCACCGACGGCACCGTGCTGTGGATGGCCGACGAGCGCGCGATCGGCGACCACATCGCGCCGCGGATCACCAAAGCCGCCGACAACGCCGGTCGGCCGGCTCCGCGCATAGTCGCCGGAATCCCGGTGTGCTTGTGCGCGAATTCCGAAATCGAGGCGGCCAAGGACCGGGCCAACCGGATCCTCGCCGAGGCCGAGACGTCGCCCAACTATCAGAAGCTGCTCGACCGCGGTGACGCACGAAACGTCGGCGACCTGTGTGCGGCCGGCGACGAAGAAGCCATTCTGGCCCGGTTCCGCGCTTTCGCCGACGCCGGGGTCACCGACCTGTCGGTGCGCCTGTTGCCGATCGGGGAGACCCGTGACGAGCTCGTGGCGTCGAAATACCGCACGCGCGAGGTGATTGCGCAACTCGGCGCCGAGGTGCGATGAGCTCCGCCGCTCCACTATCCGGCATTCGGATCCTCGAGGTCGGCACCATGCTGGCCGGACCGTATGCCACCATGCTGCTCGCCGATCTCGGTGCGCAGGTCATCAAGATCGAGCCGCCCGGCGGGGAGATCTCCCGTCAGGTCGGGGACAGCTATTTCGCCAGCCTGAACCGTAACAAGCGCAGCGTGTGCCTGGACCTGGCCTCCGAGGCCGGGCAGCAGCGCCTCGGTGAGCTGGTCGCGGAATCCGATGCGCTACTGGTCAATATGAAGCCTTCGGTGATCCGGCGGTTCGGGCTCACCTATGAGGCGCTGCGTACGCACAACGAGAAGATCGTGTGTGTCGCGCTGACCGGCTACGGCCTGGACGGCGGCGATGACCCCGCCTTCGACTACGTGATCCAGGCAGCCACCGGTGTGGCCGCACTGACCGGTGACCCGGATGCGCCGCCGACTCTGCCGGGCTACTCGTCGGCCGACAACTCCACCGGGTTGACCGCGGCGCTGGGACTTCTCGCGATGATCGTCTCCGGGCGGGGTGGGCAGGTGGATGTCTCGCTGCGCGACGTGATGTTCTCGCAGCTGAACTACCGCGCCTCGGCGTATCTCAACGATGGTGTGCACCCGCGTCGGCATCCGTTCGGTGCGCACTCGTTTTACGTTCCTGCGCAGCTGTTTCCGACCGCGGATGGGTATTTGGCGCTGTTCGTCACCCACGACGGCTTCTGGAAGATCTTCGCCGCCGAGGCCGGCATCGACGGCTTCCCGACGATGGCCGAGCGATCGGCGCACCGCGATGAGGTTCTGGCGATCGTGACCGCAGCGCTGGCCGCCGACACCGCGGCGGGCTGGGAGGCGCGGTTGCGTCCTTTGGGGATTCCGGCGGCTGCGGTGCGATCGCTGCCCGACGCCCTCGAGGCGACACCGGATGTCGTCGTCACCGCGGGGGATTACCGGCTGGTCGGCAGTCCGGTGCGGGTGGTCGGATATGAACCCGACTATCTGCCGCCCCCGGTGCTCGACGAGTTTCAGTCGTCGTAGGTCACGGTCACGTCGGACTCGGGCACGCCCTGGCAGGTCAGGATCAGGCCGTCGTCGATTTCGCTGTCGTCGAGCACCTCGTTGACCCGCATCTTGACCTGGCCGTCGGTGAGCGTCGCGATGCAGGTTCCGCAGTTGCCGGCTTCGCAGCTGTAGGGCGGGGTCAGTCCGGCGCGTCGGGCGGTCTCCAGCACCGTCTCGCCTTCGTTGACCGGCATGGTCACCGTCTTACCGTCCAGCGTGATCGTCGCCGTGCTCACTTCTCTCCTCAGCGTTAGCGCAGTATCATTCTACCCAGATGAGAATACAGTTCTCTACTGGCGATAGTATGTTCTCGTTTGTCGACCTGTTGATGGGATTGTCACTGACCATGTGCGAGCGGACCGCGCCGTGAGCGACGTGAGAGTGCTTGCCTTTGAGGACCGCATCTACACACGATCTCAGGTCGATGCGCTGTCTGCGGGATTGGCAGGCACGCTCGCCAGCCGTGGCGTGCGGGCCGGCCAGCGCGTGGCGCTGATGTCGACCAATCGGCCTGAGTTCATTTTCGCCGTGCACGCCATCTGGCGCCTCGGTGCGTCCGCGGTGTTGATCAGCCCGGCCTGGAAAGCGGCCGATGTCGGCCATGCGCTCGACGTATCCGGCGCCGATCATGCCGTCGGTGACAGCCCGCTGTTGGCCGACCTGATGCCGATGCTCAGCCTCGACGATCCGATCAGCCCGGGGGAGCCCACCCCGGTGGAGTACGCGGCTGACTCCGATGCCGTGCTGGTGTTCAGCTCGGGAACCACGGGTATGCCCAAAGCGGTTCGGCACACCCATGGTTCGCTGGCCGCGAGCGTCCGGCACTGGCGTCAGGCCCTGGGCCTCACGGCAGTCGATCGCATGCAGATCGTCACACCGCCCTCGCACATCCTCGGCCTGCTCAACATCGCCACCGTGCTCGATGCCGGCGCGTGGATGCGGCTGCACCGCCGGTTCGACATCGACACCATGCTGCAGTGCATCAAGGACGACCGCATCACCGTCGAAATGGCTGTCGCGCCTATCGCATTGGCGATCGCCTCGCATCCGAGGCTCGAGACTTTCGATCTGTCGTCGCTGCGCTACATCATGTGGTGCGCCACTCCGGTCACCACCAGCGTCGCCGAGGCCGTGACGGAGCGGACCGGCGTCGGCTGGATCTCGGCGTACGGCACCAGCGAGGTGCCGGTGATCGCGTGTTGCCCGCGCGACGCGGCCCGGCTCGACACCGTCGGGCGTCCGATTCCGCCGGTGCGCATCGTGTCGACGGGAACCGGTGAGCCGGTGGAGGCGGGCGAGACCGGGGAGATCCAGGTGCGATCGGATTCGGCCATGGCCGGCTACCTGCCCGCCGACGCAACCGCCGAGGCGTTCGATGACGGTTGGTATCGCACCGGGGACCTCGGTTACCTGGACGACGGCTGGCTGCGAATCACCGACCGGCTCAAGGAAATGGTCAAGGTGCGGGGCTTCCAAGTCGCTCCCGCCGAGGTCGAGTCGGTGCTGCACGGCCATCCCGCTGTGCAGGACTGCGCGGTGTTCGGTGTGCCCGACGAGGCCGACGGCGAGGCTGTGATCGCCGCGGTCGCCGTCGCCGAGCCGGTCGGCTCCGAGGAGCTGGACGCGCTGGTCGCCGAGAAACTGGCGTCGTACAAACGTCCCCGCGACATCGTGTTCGTGCCCGAAATCCCGCGCCTGCCATCGGGCAAGGCGTTGCGGCGAGTTCTCAAGGAGCAGTATGGATGCACGCCTGACCAGTGAGCAGCAGCAGCTGCGCGATGCCGCGGCCCGGCTGGCCGACGACTTCGGGCCGGGCTCCGTCGCGGACCTGGACGACCAGCAGCGCCGGGCGCGGCTGGCCAAGACCGTCGACGCGACCGGCTGGCGGTCGCTCCGTTCCGACGGCGCCAGCGGCGTCGAAGTCGCCTTGGTGGCCGAGGAATTCGCCCGTGGTCTGGTCGACGTGCCGTTCCTCGGGCCGGTGCTCGCCGACGATCTGTACCGCCTGCTGGCGGCCGACCCGGTGCCGGCGACCATCGCGGTCGGTGACACAGTGATCGACGCCGACGGGGCCGCCGCCGCGGTGCGGCTGACCGGTCACACCGTCGACTCGATCGGTGTCGGCGCGGCCCGCGATGGCGCGGATCTGACCCGCGTCACCGCCGCCGCCTCCGGCTCACCGGACACCGTTGGGGAGCTGACCGCCGAGCAGACGCAGCGCTGGTACGCCCTGGCGCTGGCCGTGACGACGGCCGACCTGGTCGGTGCGGCACGCGGCACCCACACGCTGGCAACCGAATACGCGAAGGTGCGCGAGCAGTACGGCTCGGCCATCGGTTCGTACCAGGCCGTCGCCCACCTGCTGGCCGAGGGCCTGGCTCTCATCGAGGGGTCGGTGAGCGTGTTGCGCCACGCCGCCTGGGCTGTCGACGAGCTGCCCGCAGAAGAAGCAGTGGAAGCCGGCCGGGTCGCCAAGATCTACTGCGCACGAGCCGCACTCGCGGTGTGCGAGATGTCGATCCAGGTGCACGGCGGCATCGGCAACACCTGGGAGTGCCTTGCCCATGTTTATCTGCGCCGGGTGCTGGCCGCCACCGAGGCCTGGCCGGTCAAGTTGGAGGAGTTGACCATTGGACTTTCGTGATTCTCCGGACGAGGCCGCTTTCCGGGAGCGGTTGCGCGGCTGGCTGACAGAGCAGAAGGGCAAGTTTCCGACGTCGGGCGACGCCTATTGGGCCAAGGCGGGGGAGTGGCACCAGGCGCTGTACGCCGCCGGGTTCTTCGGCACCTCGTGGCCGAAAGAGTATGGCGGCCAGGGCTTGCCACCCGTGTTCGACGTGATCGTCGACGAGGAGATCGCCAAGGCCGGAGCGCCCGCGCGTCCGAGCCTGGGCTACCTGGTGGTCGGTCTGAGCCACCACGGCAGCGAGGAACTGCGGCAGCGGTTCCTGCCCGGGATGATCAACGGCACCGAGCGCTGGTGCCAAGGGTTTTCGGAACCCGGTGCGGGGTCGGACCTGGCGTCGCTGACCACGACCGCGACGCGTGACGGTGACGAGTACATCATCAACGGTCACAAGATCTGGACCAGCTACTCCGATTGTGCTGACTGGTGTCTGGTGCTGGCGCGCACTGACAAGGATGTGCCCAAGCACAAGGGCATCTCGGCCTTCATTGTCACGATGCATCAGCCGGGCATCGTGCAGCGGCCGCTGAAGATGATCAGCGGTGTCACCAAGGAATTCGGTCAGGTCGAGTTCGACGGCGCGCGTGTTCCGGCTGCGAACATGGTCGGCGCGCCCGGTGACGGTTGGAAGCTGGCCATGACGGTGGTCAGTCACGAGCGTGAGCCGTCGACGCTGGGGTTCTCCGCGCGGTACGGAAAGCTGGTGCGTCAGATGGCGTCCCGGGTCGAGGGCCCAGCCCCCGACGAGCTGGCGTGGGCGTGGGTGCAGACCGAGATGTTGCGCCTGCATGTGCGCCGGCGCCTGTCCGAGCAGCTCGACGGCATCAAGCACGGCCCGGACGGATCGCTGGACAAATTGTTGATGACCTGGACCGAGCAGTCGGTCGGGCATGCCGCGTTGGCCACCGTCGGCACCGACGACGAGGAGTTGTTCGGCGCCTACCTCTACAGCCGTGCCCAGAGCGTGATGGGCGGGACGTCACAGATTCAGAAGAACATCATCGCCGGACGAATTCTTGGACTGGGAGTTTAACGACATGTACGACATGCCAGACGAAATCGATGTGCAGGCCGACGGTCCGCTGCGGATCATCACGCTGAATCGTCCCGACGAGCTGAACGCCGTCAACGACAACCTCCATGTCGGGCTGGCCAAGATCTGGGAGGCGCTCAACGAGGATGCCTCTGCGCGGGCGGCTGTCATCACCGGTGCGGGCCGGGCCTTCTCGGCCGGCGGAGACTTCAATTACCTCGACGAACTGCGCAACGATGAAGCGTTGCGGCAGAAGACGATCAAGCACGGCCGTGATCTGGTGATCGGTATGGTCCGCTGCCGCATCCCGGTGATCGCGGCCGTCAACGGCCCGGCGGTCGGGCTGGGCTGCAGCCTGGCCGCACTGTCCGACGTCGTGTACATCGCCGAGAACGCGTTCTTCGCCGACCCGCACGTGTCCATCGGTCTGGTCGCCGCCGACGGCGGGCCGCTGGTGTGGGGATCGCAGATCAGCCTGCTGCAGGCCAAGGAGTTCGCACTGACCGGGGTGCGGATCAAGGCGCAGCGCGCGGTCGAACTCGGGCTGGCGAATCATGTTGTGGCCGATCCGGTCTCCGAGGCGATCGCCTGCGCGAAGAGGATCATCGAACTCCCGCAGCAGGCGGTCGAGGCCACCAAGCGGCTGATGAACATCCAGCTGGAGAAGTCGGTGATGGCCTCGCTGGACTACGCCAACCTCGCCGAATATGTGTCGTTCGGCACCGCCGACTTCAACAGGATCGTCGACGGCTTGATCGCCAAGAAGTAGGTCGCGACAGTAACGCCACGGCGAGAATTCCGGCCGGAGTCCTCCGTGGCGTTACTGTCGGCGCGGGAGCTACTTCGGCGGGAAGCGCAGGGCACCGTCGAGGCGAATGGTCTCGCCGTTGAGGTAGTCGTTCTCGGCGATCGACAGTGCCAGTGCGCCGTACTCGACCGATCGTCCCATCCGCTTCGGGAACGGTACCTGCGGGCCCCAGTACGCCTCCAGCTGGTCGGCGGCCTTGCCGTAGGCAGGGGTGTTGATGGTGCCCGGCGCGATCGCCATCACCCGGATGCCCAACGGTGAAAGGTCGCGCGCGGCAACCAGAGTCATCGCCACCACGCCGCCCTTGGCCGCAGAGTAGGGCAGCTGTCCGATCTGGCCTTCGTACGCGGCGATCGACGCGGTGTTGATGATGACACCGCGGGCCCCGTTCTCGTCGGGCTCCTGGCGCGCCATCGCGGCCGCGACGTGGCGCATCACGTTGAACACCGCGGTCAGGTAGAAGGTGATGGTCTTGGTGAACGCCTCCAGCTCCATCGGCGCCCCGTCCTTGCCGACCAGCCGACCACCGCCGGCCGGGCCGCCGTGAGTGTCCACCGAGATGCGCAAAGGCCCCAGCTCCTCGGCGGCGGCGATGGCAGCCAGCACGTCGTCGTCGCTGGTGACGTCGGTGCGGACGTAGGGGATGGCGAGCTCGGCGGCAAGTTCCTTGCCCTTGTCGTCGGCCAGGTCGGCGATCACGACCTTGACGCCGGCCGCGTGCAGTTTGCGCACGGTCGCCTCGCCGAGGCCGCCTGCGCCACCGAAGACGACGGCGGAACTTCCACTGATCTGCATAGCGTTACCCTTCTTGCAACTGACGCTCTCTACTTGAGAGAATAGTATTCTCATACCGACCGGAATTGGTCAATCACGTAGGGACGTAGCGTTGCCCTCTATGGATGTCGCCGAGCTGATCACCGCGGCCCGCGGCGGGAACATGCGCGCAGTCGGCCGGCTGCTGAGCCTGGTCGAGAGCGACCGCCGCGACGAGGTGCTCACCGAGATCGGCCCGGCCGCGGTCCCGGTTGTGGGCGTGACGGGCCCGCCCGGTGCGGGCAAGTCGACCACGATCGCCGTTCTCGTCGCGGCGTATCGCGAACGCGGACAACGGGTTGCGGTGCTGGCGGTGGATCCGTCGTCGCCCTACAGCGGGGGCGCGTTGTTGGGGGACCGGATCAGGATGGCGCAGCACATCAACGATCCGGATGTGCTGATCCGCTCGGTGGCCACCCGCGGCCATCTCGGTGGCCTGGCCGCCGCGGTGCCCGCCGCGATCCGGCTGGTCGGCGCGCTCGGCTTCGACGTCGTCCTGCTGGAGAGCGTCGGCGTCGGGCAGTCGGAGATCGAGATCGCCGCCGTCGCCGATCCGACAATCGTGATTCTCAATCCGGGTGCCGGAGACGCGGTCCAAGCCGCCAAGGCGGGTCTGCTCGAGGTCGCCGACCTGGTGGTGGTGAACAAGGCCGACCGGGACGGTGCCGCCCAGACGGTTCGCGACCTCACATTTGAGACGCACGTCCCGGTGCTGACGCTGGTCGCCGCCCGGGCCGAGGGAGTGGGGGAGCTCGTCGAGGCGATTGAGGCCCACCGGCGGGCCGACACCGCGGAGCGCCGTGCTGCGCGGGCCCGCGCGCAGGTGTTGTCACTGGCGCAGAGCCGGCTGCATCGCCATCCGGATCTCGACGCCCTGGCGCAGGCCGTCGCCGACGGAAGCCGTGATCCGTACAGTGCGGCGGAAGCCTTGATCGCTCAACCGGTTTCGCCTGCGGTCGAGCCGTGATCGGGCTTATTTGCGGGCGAATCCCTGAGAGCAGAAGGTCCACACTTCGTCACCGCTGATCGGCGTGTGAACGTTCTCGTCGTCCTCGACCCCGCTGGACTGGGCGATGAACATGATGGTCTGCATCGTCATCGCCGCCATGCGGCGGGGGTTGGCGTCTTCCCTCAGCTCCCCGGCCGCCGCCGCCT
The DNA here is from genome assembly GCF_008329905.1 of Mycobacterium sp. ELW1. Lineage (NCBI taxonomy): Bacteria > Bacillati > Actinomycetota > Actinomycetes > Mycobacteriales > Mycobacteriaceae > Mycobacterium > Mycobacterium sp. ELW1. The sequence goes on from NZ_CP032155.1 coordinate 1,914,428, forward strand.
CGTCCATCAACTCGGCGAACAGCGCCACCAGCGGTGCGTGAGCGACCTTGACCTCGTTGGGATGTGAGATCAGCAGCTGGGGGGCGAAGTCGGTGAACAACGGCCGGCGCGCGGTCGGATCCGGCCGGGACAGTTCGAACAGCAGGGTGACGGCCACCTTGAGTCGGTCCAGCGGATCGTTCTGAGCCGACGTCGCGGCCCGGATCTGATCGGCGGCTCGGCTCAGCGCATCCTCGAACAGGGCGAGCAGCAACTCGTGCTTACCGTCGAACTGCAGATAGAAGCTACGGAGTGACTGGCGGGACCGGTCGACGACTTCCTGCACGGTGAAGTCGGTGCTGCCCTTTTCGGTGATGATGGCTTGCGCGGCATCCAGGAATCGCTGCACGCGCTGCCCGGCGCGCACCTTGGCGGTCCGGATCGACCGCTCGACGGCGCGCTGCTTCCAGGCAGGCTCTTCGCTCGGGCTGTTCACTGCCGGGCTCGAGACGAGCGGATGCGGTTTCCGATGTTGCTCACGGTAAGAGAGTACTACTCTCAGCGGCGAGAATTATGTTCTCACTTCAATACTGACCAAAATTTTTGTTCCGGCCAGTCTAACGGGTGACCAGCGCATTCGCCGCCATGGCGTACGTCACAGATTTCCGAGCCGTGGAGCGTGCCCCAGTGACCTGATCATCGACCCGGCTTCCCTGGTCAGATCGCGTGCCGAGCCGAGCAGCCCGTCGAGCACGAGGGTGCGCTTCACGTGCCGATGCAGGTCGTGCTCATCGGTGAACCCGATGCCGCCGAGAACCTGCTGACAGTGCTTGGCCGCGGTCAAGGCGGCCTGACCGGCGGCGGCTTTGCCCAACAAACAGGCCAGATCGGTGCCTTCGTTCTGGGCCACCAGCAGGGTCGCTTCGGCGCCCTCGACGGCGACCAGCGTCTCGGCAAGTCGGTGGCGCACCGCCTGGAACGACCCGATCGGACGGCCGAACTGGACCCGGTCCACGGCATGCTGCCGCGCCAGCCTCAGCATCGCCCGGGCCGAACCGGTCAGCCACCACCCCAGCGCGAGGCGCCCCCTGGCCAACGGCACCTCCGAGCCGGCGCCGACGGTGCCGACCGGCAGCTCGGGATCCATCGCCGAATGAGCACCGTCGGCGCGCTCCCAGATCACCCAGCGGCCACCGGTATACGGCAGTGCGACCGTGCCACCCGGCACCTGCCCGGCCGATGCGAGCACCACGTCGTTGATCACGCCGGCATGCGTGCCGGTCTCACCCAACAGCCGGAACACCAAGGCCGTTGCCTCGGCGGGGATCTCGTCGAGCATCTCCAGCCAGCCGAGGTCGCGCAGCACGTCTTCGACGTTGGGGGAACCCTCCGCGGCCGCGGCGCTCATCGATTTCTCGAGCGTGTCGGCCAGCATTCCCAGTTCGCCGTCGTCCACGTCTCACTCCTTCCCGAGGTCGAGAAGCCGGCGGGCGATGATGTTGCGCTGGATCTCCGCGGTGCCGCCGTAGATGGTGGCCGAACGCGAGTACAGGAACTCCGAGCGCCAGGGTGTCTCGTCGAGTTCGAGCACCCCTGGCAGCACATCTCGCGCGGTGTCGTAGAGGCGCTGTTCAGCACCGGCCAGCAGCACCTTGTCGATCGAAGTCTCCGGCCCGAGTTTCGCCCCTTCGGCGAAGCGGTGCTGGGTCGCCGCCGACCTGCAGCGCACGGTGTGCAGCGCGAGGTAGGCCGCGCCGAGTTCAGCGTCACCGGCATCGGTCTCGTCAGCGATCAGCCGGTCCAACCGGGTGAACAGGTAGGAGATTCGCTGCCAGAAACAGGTGGATCGCTCGAATGGCAACAGGTCGTTGGCAAGCCGCCAGCCATCCCCGGGATTGCCGAGCATGCGATGGGCCGGCACCACCACGTCGTCGAAGTACACCTCGCAGAATTCGTCGACGCCGTGCATAGTGTGCAGCGGTCGCACCGTGATGCCGGGGGAGTCCATGTCGATGAAGAACGCGGTGATGCCCTCGTGTTTGGGCGTTTCCGGCGAGCCGGTGCGGGTCAACAGGACGCAGCGCTTGGAGAACTGGGCGAAGCTGGTCCACACCTTTTGGCCGTTGATCACCCACTCGTCGCCGCGCTGGGTGGCCTTGGTGCTCAGCGACGCCAGGTCACTGCCGGAGCCGGGCTCGGAGAAGCCCTGACACCAGTGCTCTTCGCCGCGCAGGTAACGCGGCACCATCTCGGCGGCGAGCTCCGGTCGCGCATACGAGATCATCGTCGGCACAAGGACTTCCATCATCGAGTACGGTCCCGGCTCGGCGATGTTGCGACCGAGCACCTCCTCGGCGACGATCATCCGCATGATCACCGAGCCGCCCAGACCGCCTACTTCCTCCGGCCAGCCGTAGCGCATCCATCCGGCGTCATAGAGGGCTCGGCGTACCCGGCTCATCTGCTCGATATGAGCAGGCAGCGAATGATCCGGGCCGGGGCTCAGATCGTGCGTGTCGAGCCAGGCTCGCAGGTCGTTGCGGAATTCGTCGGCGGTCGTGCCGGATTCGGCTGCCGTGCTCATCCGCCGGCCGGCCGGCCGATCGCGTGCGGACGGCCCGAATCGTGCACACCGGTGCGCCGGATGAACGTCATCGCGCGAGTGCTGAGCCGCCACCCCTTCTCGGTCCGCAGGTAGGTGTCGCGGTAGTAGCCGATGCGCATGTCGTGCGCCGAATGCTCGATGAAGCACAGCGGTTGGGTGCCGGTGGCCTTGTCGGGGTCGTTCTCATCAAATTCGACCAGCGACTCGCCGGTCATGAACAGCCCTTTGGGTGCGGCGTCGACGAGCTCGGGAAACCGTCCCAGTGAATAGGTTTCGCCGAACGCGCTGTACGTGCCGTCTTTGGTGAAGACCTTCACCAGATTCTCGACATCCAGCTGGGTGATCGTCACCGCGTAGCGGGCGAGCAGTTGCTGGATCTCGACGATGTCGTCAGTCCGTTTTGTTGACATAGACCTTCCCGCCTTTCATGACGAAGGTGACGTTCTGGGTGACAGTGATGTCGGACAACGGATCACCGGGCACGGCGATGATGTCGGCGAGCAGACCTTCGGCGATCCGGCCCCGGTCGGTGACGTTGATCAGCTCGGCTCCGACGACGGTGGCCGCCCGCAGCACCGCGGCCGGCGGCATACCCCATTCCACCAGGGTCACCAGTTCATCGGCGTTCTTGCCGTGCGGGATCGCGGGTGCATCGGTGCCGACCGCGATCTTCACCCCGGCCTCGTAGGCGGCCTTGATCGACGTCTCCGCCTTCGGGAACATCTCGGCGGCCTTGTCCTGCAGCGCCTTCGGTGCGTGCGAGACATCCATCGCCTGGGCCAGGCGGCGGGTGGTCACCAGAAATCGGTCATTGTCGACCAGCATCTGGATGGCCTCGTCGTCCATCAGGAAGCCATGCTCGATGCAGTCGATACCGCACGCCACCGCATGCTTGACGGCCTCGGCTCCGTGGGTGTGAGCGGCCACCCGCAGCCCGCGCCGGTGCGCCTCGTCGACGATTGCCCGGAGTTCCTCGTCCGAATAGTGTTGCGCCCCTGCCTCACCGGTCAGCGACATCACACCCCCGGACACGCACACCTTGATCAGCTGCGCGCCGTGCTTGATCTGGTAGCGCACCGCCTTGCGGATCTCGTCGACACCGTTGGCGATACCCTCCTCGACCGTCAGCTCGAGGGCACCCGGCATGAACGCGGCGAACATCGTCGGGTCCAGATGCCCGCCGGTCGGAGTGATGGCATGACCGGCAGGCACGATCCGAGGACCCTCGATCCAGCCCGCGTCGATCGCCTTGCCCAGCGCGACGTCCAGCAGGTAGCCGCCGGTCTTCACGAACAGCCCGAGGTTGCGCACCGTGGTGAAACCCGCGCGCAGGGTGCGGCGGGCATTGCCGACCGCGCGCAGCGTCCGGGTCGGCGGATCATCCTGGACCTGCGAGAGGCCGGGGTTTTCGCCCCGGCCGCCCATCAGGAGGTTGACCTCCATGTCCATCAGGCCCGGAAGGAGGATGGCGTCACCCAGATCGATGACATCGGAGCTCTCGTCAACCTCGCCGCCCACGGAGACGATCCGGTCGCCGTCGACCTTCACGATGGCGGGGCGGACGATCTCGCCCGCGTCGACGTCGACGTACCCGGCAGCCTTCAGGGTCGTTGCGCGTGGCGATGAGCCGCTTGCGCGAAGAGCAGACAAACTAGACCACCGGCTCCTTGATCAGTTCGATATACGCGGCGCCGCTGTCGAGCACGCGGGGCTGCTTCCACACCTCGACCGGAAAGCTCACCTGCACGATCGATTGTCCTAGGTGTACCAGAGCCTTGGCGTCCTCCGGCATGCCTTGGAGCGGGAAGCGGGCGTCGACGTAGACCATGATGTCTTCCAGCCGCGCCATGCCGGCGTCATACAGCTCCTGCATCTCGGCCATCGTCGAGTTCAGCCGCTTTTGGTAGCGCTCCTCCTCGGTGGGCAGGCACCAGTCGCTGAAGCGCTCCAGGTCGGCGAATTCCGCTGGCAACTTAGACATTTGCGGGATCCCTTTCTTCTGCCCTCGGGCTCAGTGCGGCGGCCGCCCCGTTTCCGTTCCCGGCGGCCAAGGACTCTTTGTACCGATCCACGTACTTGTGTGCGGTGTGGTGCAGGTGGCGCAACAGGATCTCCTGGTCGCACAGCGGGAAATCCAGCACGGCGCGGGTGCCGATCTGGGTCTGGGTGGCTTCCAGTGTGTTGGCGTCTTGGAACGCGTATTCCTTGAAGGTCACCGCGGCCAATTCCTGGGAGAGTCGTTCCCGCAGGTTCTTCGGCGGCACGAAGTAGAGGTCGGCCTCGAAGATATGGGAGTCCACTCCGGTGGGCCAGTAGTTGTAGGTCAAGTACCAGCCCGGCGCCCAGAACAGCAACGTGAAGTTCGGGAAGAACTCGAACGAATCCTGGCCCCACGTCGAGTGCCGGCCGGGATTGATCGCCGGCGGCAGCTCGTCGGGCAGGATGCCTTTGATGTTCGGGCGATCCCACGGCCCGAACAGACCGCTGTGCAGGATCCGCTCGATGGGCTTGACCATCTTCAGGTCCTTCGGCGGACTCATGCCACCCCAGGACGAGATCATCGAGTGGTCGCCCTTGATGTCGTAGTGCAGCGCCTCGAAGCCGAACTTGGCGAGCTTCTCGGCTTCCTCCTTCTCCGCCTGCTTCATGTGCAGGATCGGCGCGTGGTAGAACTCGACGAAGGCGTCGATGAACAGCTTCCAGTTGGCGCCGACCGTCGCGCGGTAGCTGTAGTGCTCGGTCATCTCGTGGAAGGGATAGCCCTTCAGGCCTTGGCCGAACTCGCCCAGGTACTCCTCGAGCGAGACCGCATCGTCGTCGAAGTTGACGAAGATGAAGCCTTCCCACACCTCACAGCGCACCGGCTTGAGCGGGTAGTCGGCCTTGTCGACGTCGAAGAACTCCTGCTCCTGCTGGATGAACGTCAGGTCGCCCTTCAGCGAGTACCGCCAGGCGTGGTACTTGCAGACGAATTGCCGGCAGCTGCCCGAAACCTCTTCGCCGGGATAGTCATTCCACACCAGCTTGTTGCCGCGATGGCGGCACAGGTTGTAGAAGGCACGGACCTCGTCACCGTCGTTGACGATGATGATCGACGTACCCGGGCCGACCGACGGCAGCTCGCGGGTGATGTAGTTGCCCTTCTTGGGAATCAGCTCCACGCGGCCCATCTGCAGCCAGGTCTTGCGGAAGATGGCCTGCTGCTCCAGCTTCCAGTGCTCGGGATCAATCGAGTCCTCGTAGTTGACCGGACCGGTGCCCAGTTCTGGCCAGTTCTCGGTCCAGCTGCCGACATCCGGCTTCTTGAAAAATGCCACGTACTTACCTTTCGTTCTCGAGCTGTACGCCAAAAGTGTTGAACGCCATGGCCAACATGCCGTAGGCGCCGACGGTGAAGACGAAGTCCATGCGCTGACGCTCGGTGAGATGCTCGCCGAGCGCGGTCCAGGTTTCGTCAGTCAGATTCGATTTCTCCTCGAGCTCGTCGGTGGCCCGCACGACCAGCCTGTCGAGATCGTCGTCGGCCCTGCCGTTGCGGATGGCCTCGACGTCGTCGTCGGTCAGCCCCTCCGCCTTGGCCATCTCGACGTGGTGCTCCCACTCGTAGGCGCAGTCGCGCCGATGCGCCACCCGCAGGACCGCCACCTCACGCAGCCGGGCCGGCAACGTGGAGCGGAAGAGCAGATAGACGTTGAAGCCGAGGTATGCCTTGGTCAGATCGGGATGACGAACGAGGGTCGACAGCGCCGTGCCGGCGCCCTCGGGGTTCTGCCGGTCGCGGGGCAACATCCCCTTGAGGGCGAGCTGGACCTCGTCGTCCCACTGCTCCGCGGGTAGCGGTGTCAGGCGCATCGGCAACCCCCTCTCACGTTGGAGAATCACATTCTCATATCCGGATAACAGGTTTCCATGAACTTGCCGCGAGGTCAATCCCCGCACTTGAGCAGGGCGGAAAAACCGAGGTCGACCAGGCGTGTCGGAAGGTCAGCCTACGGGCCGCACGCACCGGTAAGCCGATTACCGGATGTTGATTCTCGCGGAATGAGAAGCTAGTTTTCATTAGAGAGGTCAGCGACTGAAGGAGCCGGTATGCGCAAAGAGGACATGATCCTGATCAGCGTCGACGACCACATTGTGGAACCGCCCGACATGTTCGCCAATCATCTGCCGAAGAAATATGCCGACGACGCTCCCCGGTTGGTGCACAACCCCGACGGCTCGGACATGTGGCGCTTCCGCGACATCACGATCCCCAACGTTGCGCTCAATGCGGTGGCGGGGCGGCCGAAGGAGGAGTACGGCCTGGAGCCCCAAGGGCTCGATGAGATCCGCCCGGGCTGTTACAACGTTGATGAGCGGGTCAAGGACATGAACGCCGGGGGCATCCTCGGCTCGATGTGTTTCCCGTCGTTCCCCGGCTTCGCGGGCCGGTTGTTCGCGACCGAGGACGCCGAATTCTCGCTGGCGCTGGTGCAGGCCTACAACGACTGGCATGTCGAGGAATGGTGCGGGGCGTATCCGGCGCGGTTCATCCCGATGACGCTGCCGGTGATCTGGGACCCGGTCGCCTGTGCCGCGGAGATCCGCCGCAACGCCGCCCGCGGGGTGCACTCGCTGACGTTCACCGAAAACCCCGCGGCCATGGGCTATCCCAGTTTCCACGACTTCGAGCACTGGAAGCCGATGTGGGATGCCCTGGTCGACACCGACACCGTGCTCAACGTGCACATCGGCTCCTCGGGACGCCTCGCCATCACCGCCCCCGACGCCCCGATGGACGTGATGATCACCCTGCAGCCGATGAACATCGTCCAAGCCGCCGCCGACCTGCTGTGGTCGCGACCGGTCAAGGAATACCCCGACCTCAAGATCGCCCTGAGCGAGGGCGGCACCGGCTGGATCCCGTATTTCCTGGAGCGCGCCGACCGCACCTACGAGATGCACTCCACCTGGACCGGACAGGACTTCAAAGGCAAGAAGCCCTCAGAGGTGTTCCGCGAGCACTTCCTGACCTGCTTCATCTCCGATCACGTCGGGGTGCAACTGCGTAACGACGTCGGCATCGACAACATCTGCTGGGAAGCCGATTACCCACACTCGGACTCGATGTGGCCCGGTGCCCCATCGACAACATCTGCTGGAAGCCGATTACCCACACTCGACTCGATGTGGCCCGGTGCCCCGAGCAACTCGACGACGTCCTTCGTGAACACAATGTGCCCGACGACGAGATCAACAAGATGACCTACCAGAACGCCATGCGCTGGTACCACTGGGATCCGTTCACGCATATCGCCAAGGAACAGGCCACGATCGGCGCGCTGCGCAAGGCTGCCGAAGGTCACGATGTCTCCATCCAGGCGTTGTCGAAGAAGGAGAAGACCGGCGCCAACTTCGCCGACTTCGCGGCGAACGCCAAGGAGCTGTCCGGCAACAAGGACTGACAAGGTCCGTGGGCGACAGGGCGCCGGTGCGCAAAGCGGGAGATCGCGCCGGCGCACCGGTCTGCGTGCGACATCGAGTAGAGGAGTGTGGGTGTGTCTTCAGGTATGAGCTTCGAATTGACCGAGGATCAGGAGCTGATCCGTAAGTCGGTGCGGGAGCTGGCATCACGCTTCGATGACCACTACTGGATGGAGAAGGACCAGCAGCACGAGTTTCCTTCGGAGTTCTACGACGCGATCGCCGGTGGTGGCTGGCTCGGTATGACGATCCCCGAGGAGTACGGCGGCCACGGGCTTGGTATCACCGAGGCGACGATCCTGGCCGAAGAGGTCGCTCGTTCCGGTGGCGGCATGAACGCGGCGAGCTCCATCCACATGTCGATCTTCGGAATGCAGCCGGTGGTGGTATTCGGCTCCGACGAGATGAAGGCTGCGACCCTGCCGCGGATCGTCAACGGCGACCTGCACGTATGCTTCGGCGTCACCGAACCCGGTGCCGGACTTGATACTTCGCGTATCACGACATTCGCCAAGCGCGACGGTGACAGTTATGTCGTCAACGGCCGCAAGGTGTGGATCTCCAAGGCGCTGGAATCCGAGAAGATCCTGCTGCTGACCCGCACCGAGAGCCGCGAGGACGCGGAGAAACGCGGGGGCAAGCCCACCGACGGCCTCACGCTGTTCCTCACCGACATCGATCGTGACCACGTCGACATCCGGCCCATCAAGAAGATGGGCCGCAACGCGGTCAGCTCCAACGAGGTGTTCATCGACGACCTGCGGGTCCCGGTCGCCGACCGGATCGGCGAAGAGGGTAAAGGCTTCTCCTACATCCTGCACGGGCTGAACCCGGAGCGGATGCTCATCGCCGCCGAGGCGCTGGGCATCGGCCGGGTGGCGCTGGACCGTGCGGTGAAGTACGCCAACGAGCGTGTGGTGTTCGACCGGCCGATCGGGATGAATCAGGGCATCCAGTTCCCGTTGGCCGACTCGCTGGCGCGTCTCGACGCGGCCGAGTTGATCCTGCGCAAGGCGACCTGGCTCTACGACAACGGAAAGTCGTGCGGCCGCGAAGCCAACATGGCCAAGTACCTGTGTGCGGATGCGGGTTTCGCAGCGGCCGACCGCGCGCTGCAGACCCACGGCGGCATGGGCTATTCCGAGGAGTACCACATCTCCCGGTTCTTCCGGGAGGCGCGCCTGATGAAGATCGCGCCCGTCAGCCAGGAGATGATCCTCAACTTCCTCGGCGCCAACGTGCTCGGTCTGCCCAAGAGCTACTAGCAGCCGGCGATCCGGCCGACCGTATGGTGATCTGATGACTTCTGCGCAAGGACCGGCAGCCCCGCTGGCCGGTATCACTGTCGTGGCGTTGGAGCAGGCGGTGGCGGCGCCGATGTGCACGCGCGTCCTGGCCGACTTCGGTGCCCGCGTCATCAAGGTGGAGAATCCGGCGGGTGGGGACTTCGCCCGGCACTACGACGATGTCGTCAACGGCCCGGGCGGTCTTGCGGCTCACTTTGTTTGGGCCAACCGCAACAAGGAATCGATTGCGCTGGACCTCAAATCGGCCGAGGGTCTGGAGATCCTGCACCAGTTGCTTGACCGCGCCGATGCGTTGGTGTCCAATCTCGCGCCGGGTTCCACCGCCCGGCTGGGCATCTCACCCGACCAGTTGCGAGAACGCCACCCTGATGTGATCGCCGTCGAGATCGACGGATACGGCGCGGGCGGCCCGCTGTCGAACAAGCGCGCCTACGACCTGCTGGCGCAGTCGGAGTCCGGATCGTGCGCGGTGACCGGCTATCCCGGGAAACCGGCCAAGCCCGGACCGCCGATCGCCGACATCTCCACCGGGCTGTACTCGGCGTTGTCGATCATGGCCCTGCTGATCTCGCGGGATAAGCGGACGCGTCCAGGCGCGGCCGTCAGCGTGAGCCTGTTCGACACGATGATGGACCTGATGGGGTATCCGCTGACCTACGCCCAGCATTCCGGAATCGACCAGGAGCCGCTGGGAATGAACTCCCCGGCCGTCGCGCCGTACGGTTCCTTCGATACCGCCGACAATCAGACGGTGGTGCTGGGCACCACCAACGACCGGGAATGGCAACGGTTGGCACGCGAGATCATCGACCGTCCCGACTTGGCCGACGACCCGCGGTACGCCAGCAACTCCGATCGGTGCGCTCACCGCGACGAACTCAACTCGGCCATCCAAAACTGGTGTGCGCAGCATGATCTCGCGCACATCCAGAAGACTGCTGACGCGGCTGGGATCGGCAATGCCCGCTACAATCTGCCCAGCGAGGTGCTCGCGCACCCGCAGTTGTCCGATCGTGACCGCTGGCGGACGGTGCAGACCACCGCCGGTCCGATCGAGGCCATCCTGCCGCCGCCGATCATCGAAGACTACGAGCAGCCGATGGGTCCGGTACCCGGCCTCGGTGAGCACACCGACGCGTTGCTGGCCGAATTGGGCCTGTCGGACAACGACATCGGCAGACTGCGGGAGCAGGGTGCCGTCGCATGAACAAGCGCCAGAACTAAGGAGAAGCCATGCGGGAAACGGTGATCGTCGAGGCGGTCCGCACCCCGGTCGGTAAGCGAAACGGCGGGCTGTCCGGCATGCATGCCGCCGACCTGTCGGGGGTGGTGCTGAACGCACTCGCCGAACGCATCGGCCTGGACCCGGCGACGGTCGATGACGTGGTGTGGGGTTGCGTGTCCCAGGTCGGTGACCAGTCGAGCAATATCGGCCGGTTCTCGGTTCTGGCCGCCGGCTGGCCGGAATCCATTCCGGGCACGACGGTCAACCGGGCCTGCGGATCCAGTCAGCAGGCACTGGATTTCGCCGCGCAGGCGGTGATGTCCGGCCAGCAGGACGTGGTGGTCGCCGGCGGTGTCGAGGTGATGAGCCGTGTTCCGCTCGGCTCGGCACGTGCCACCGGCATGCCGTATGGCCCCAAGGTGCTCGAGCGTTATGACGACTTCTCGTTCAACCAAGGCATTTCCGCGGAGATGATCGCGCAGAAGTGGGGACTCTCCCGGACCGACCTCGACGAGTTCTCGGCGCGCAGCCACGAACTGGCCGCTGCGGCACAGGATCGCGGGGCCTTCGACGACCAGATCGTCCCGGTGGCCACCGACTCATGCGTGGTGAGCGCCGACGAAGGCATCCGCCGGGGGACCACCGTCGAGAAACTGGCCGGGCTCAAACCGGCGTTCACCGAGGACGGCGTCATCCACGCCGGCAACTCGTCGCAGATCTCGGACGGCGCGGCCGCTCTGCTGGTCACCAGCGCGGAATATGCTGCCGCACAGGGCTGGACACCGCTGGCGCGCTATGTCGCCGGGGCAGTCGCCGGCGCCAACCCGGTGATGATGCTGACCGGTCCGATTCCCGCGACGGAGAAGGTGCTGGGCAAGACCGGCCTGAGCATCGACGACATCGGGGTGTACGAGGTCAACGAGGCGTTCGCGCCGGTGCCGCTGGCGTGGCAGGCCGACACCGGCGCCAAGGCCGAGCGGCTGAACCCCCTCGGCGGCGCGATCGCGCTGGGTCACCCGCTGGGCGGCTCCGGCGCGGTGCTGATGACGCGCATGCTGTACCACATGCGCGACAACGGAATTCGCTACGGCCTGCAGACGATGTGTGAGGGCGGCGGCACCGCGAACGCCACCGTCGTCGAACTGATCGGCTGAGGGGCTTGATGCGCCGCGACCTGTTCACCGCCGACCACGAGGCGTTTCGCGAACTCGCTCGGGACTTCATCGAGAAGGAAGTCGTGCCCGCCTACCCGCAGTGGGAGAAGGCGGGCCGGATGCCGCGCGAGACGTTCGCGAAGCTCGGGGAGACCGGGATCATGGGTGTCACGCTGCCCGAGGAGTACGGCGGCGGCGGTCAGGACGACTACCGCTACAACGTGGTCCTGCAGGAAGAAGCAGCCCGCGCACTGGTCACGTTGTCGACGGTCCGCACCCAGCTCGAGGTGATCCTGCCGTACTTCCTGCACTACGCGAACGACGAGCAACGGGCCCGCTGGTTTCCCGGGCTGGCGGCCGGAACGCTGCTCACCGCGGTCGCGATGACCGAACCGGGCACCGGGTCGGACCTGGCCGGCGTGCGCACGACGGCGGTACGAGATGGCGACCACTACATCGTCAACGGCGCAAAGACTTTCATCACCGGCGGCATGCAAGCCGATCTGGTGGTCGTCGTGGCGCGGACGTCCACCGACCCGGACAATCGTCGCGCCGGGCTGACGCTGCTGGTCGTCGAGGACGGGATGGCGGGCTTCACCCGCGGACGCGAACTCGAGAAGATGGGCTGCAAGGTCCAGGACACCGCCGAGCTGTCATTCGTCGACGTCCGGGTGCCTGCGGCCAACGTGCTGGGGGAGGAGGGGCAGGCCTTCAGCTACCTCGGGCACAACCTGGCCCAGGAGCGGCTCACCGTGGCGGTGGGCTCGGTGGCCCAAGCCCGCTCGGCGATCGCCGCAGCGATCGAATACACCCAGAGCCGCAAGGCTTTCGGCACGCCCGTCGCCTCGTTTCAGAACACCAAGTTCGAGCTGGCGGCCTGCTCGACGGAGGTCGAGGCGGCCCAGGCCATGCTCGACCGGGCGGTGGCCCTGCACGTCGAGGGCGAGCTCGGCGGCGCCGATGCCGCCCGGGTCAAGCTGTTCTGCACCGAGATGCAGCAGCGGGTGATCGACCGCTGCCTGCAACTGTTCGGCGGATACGGCTACATGATGGAGTATCCGATCGCCCGGCTCTATACCGATGCGCGAGTGGCCCGGATCTACGCCGGGACCAGCGAGGTGATGAAGGTGATCATCGCCAAGTCATTGGGGCTGTAGTCGCCCCGCTCGATCGTCGCGAGAGCGACGTCATGGCTGCTGACGACGCCGATTCACAGCCCTGACGTCGGTCTCGGGCTAAGCGGTCCGCTGACCACAAAATTCTTCCGCTGAGACCCTTGTCACACCCGCCAAACCAACCTACTGTGTGTTCACTAGGTTGGTCCGGGCGAAGGGAGTGTGATGACGGCACCAGAGTCCTCGGCTCTCCGCACGAGCGATCTTCGCCGTCCCTACGCCACCCTCCTGGCCAAAGGGGAGGACCGTAAGCAGCGCATTCTCGACGTCGCGCAGCGGCTCCTGGCCCGCAACGGCTGGCGCAACACCACCCTTGCGCAGATCGCGAAGGAGGCTGGTGTCACCGCCGCGGGGCTGTTGCATCACTTCGAGTCCAAGGAGCAGCTGCTCCACGCGGTGCTCGACGCCCGGGACGCCGACGACAGCGAACATGCCGACTACCTGACCGGCGACCTGGTCGAGGGCATCGCCAATGCCGCCGACCGGTTCGACCGGTCACCCCAGCTCGTCGGCACCTTCGCGGTGCTGATGGTGGAGAACATCGCACCCGACGCCCCGCTGCACGACCGGCTGGTGGATCGCTACCGGCAGGCGGTCGGCATCATCGCCGACCGGATCCGCAGCGGTCAGGCCGAGGGCCGATACCGATCAGACGTGAACCCGGCCCAGAAGGCCGTGGAAATCCTGGCATTTGTGAACGGAATGGAGACCTCATGGCTGCTCGACCCGTCGATACCGCTGATCGATGTGTTCCGGGAGTACTCCAGGTCGCTGGCGAGCCAGCTGATGGCGCCCGCCGGATCATGAGATACCGGCTCGACATCGTCGCTCCCAGCGTCGCCGAGGCGGTGCGGCACGCCGGCGGCTGGATCTTCGACCGCGTGATGGCGGGCTGGGATGTCAACGTCCTGCTCGCGCAGCCCGGCGACACCCGCCCGCTGACGATCCTGGGCGCCCAGACCTCCGACTTCGAATCGATGATCGCGGCCGGTGACGATCAGCCACACCCGCAGGCGCTGGCGGTGGCCGCCGATCTCCTCGATACCGACGCCCGGGTCCGCGAGGGCGTGCTGCGTGCGCTCGATTACGGCATGACCGAGGTGGCATTGTGGGGCGAGGCGCAGTCGAGTGATCTCGACCGTGACATCGACTGCGTCGAGCACCGCCTGAGCTCGGCGGCGCGGGTGTTCAAAGCACAGGCACTGGCCGCGGCGGACGTCGACGACGTATCGGTCGCGGCGACCGAGACCTTCCGAAGCGGCGCCATGAGCTGCCCGCCGATCGGCGCCGACCTGGTCCCGGCCGGCTGAGGCGGGGCGGAAATCTACTCCGTGATGGAGATGGCCTGCCGGGGGCACTGACGCACCGCGTCGCGAATCTGTGCCTCGTTCTCCGGGGTCACCTCGTCGTTGAGGACGTGCAGGTAATCCTGGTCGTCGACCTGGAACACCTCCGGGATGATCCCCATACAGATCGCATTGGCCTCACACAGGCCGAAGTCCACTTCAATCTTCATCGCAGCACCTTCACCGGGACGTGGGAGTAACCCGCCACATTCTGCATCTGCACCCGGCGCAGCCCATCCCACTGGACTTCGTAGCGCGGCATGAAGTCGAGCAGCTTCTCCAGCGCGAGCGCACTTTCCATGCGGGCCAGGGCGGCGCCAAGGCAGCTGTGGATGCCGTAACCCAGGCCGAGGTTCTGCGCCTCGGTGCGGTCGCGATCGATGTCGAAGGCGTCGGCATCGGTGAAGGCGTGCGAGTCCCGGTTGGCCGACGCCAGCAGGAGGAACACCGGCTTGCCTGCTGGGATCTTGCCGCTGGGCACTTCGGTGTCCTTGAGGGTGTACCGGACGTTGTACTGCACCGGTCCCTCGTAGCGCAGGAGCTCCTCCACTGCCGCGGGAATCTTGTCCCGGTCGTCGAGCAGCTTGCGCCACTGGTCGGGGAAGCGGGCGAAGTTGACCGCGGCGGTCCCCATCAGCTTGGTCACGGTCTCGGCACCCGCACCACCGAGAAGCGTTGCAAAACCGCAGATTTCGATGTCATCCAATCGGCGCATGTGACCGTCGTCATCGGGGATCTCGGCGGCGATCAGGCGGCTGATCATGTCGTCCTGCGGGTTCTCGCGCCGCTCCTGCACCAGGCCGTAGTAGTACATCGCGGTCTCGATATTGGCCTGCATGCCGGCCTCACTGGTCCCCATCTGCCCCGGCTCACGACTGAGGCTGGTGTCGATCCAGTGCCGAACCTGCTGCCGGTATTCCTCGGGCACGCCGGCCATCCGGGTGATGACCTCGACCGGGAACGGCCCGGAGAAATCCTGGACCACGTCGAAGTTGTCCGGGTCGGCCGCGGCCAGATACTTGTCCGCCAGTTCGATGACCACGTCACGCTGCGACTGGACCGCGCGGGGGGTGAAGGCCTTGTTCAGCAGACTGCGCATGTGCCGATGCTCGGGCGGGTCCATGAAGATGATCGACTTCTGCGGCGGCTCGTCCGCCTTCACCATGGCCAGATCGCAGCCGCGGGTCGACGAGAAGCTCTCATGGTCCTTCAGCGCCGCCGCGACATCCTCGTGCCGGGAGATGGCGTAGAAGTCCTCTTTGGCGTCGTAATACAACGGGGCCTCGGCGCGCATGCGCTCGTAGATGTCGAAGGGGTTGTTGAAGTACTCCTGCGAGAACGGATCGAAGACGAGTTCAGCCTGAGTCATTGCGTTCTCCTCCGAGGCGAGTGCTGGGCTATGAGCGTTACGGAAGGTTGGTTGAGTGTAACGCTAACAGTGGGGTCGACGGGAGAGCGGAAAATGGCTAATTCCCCTCACCTTTCGCACTCGGCAGGCCGGCGTCGACGGCGCCCCCGAGCAGTCCGAGGTCGGTCCCCAGATCGGCGGCGGTCGCGCGGACGACGGCGACGTCCTTGCCGATGAATTCGCCGACAGCAGCAATGAATCCGCTCGCTGAGCCGACCCTGGCGATCGAATCCAGAGCCCGGCTGGCGCCGCTGCCATGGGGGAGCGCGCCGAGCAGAGTGGCCTCGTCGACACCGAGGCGACGGGCCAGCCCGACCGCCTCCGACACGATGCCGATCTGCGCGGCGAACAGCGCGTTGTTGATCAACTTGACCCGCTGACCGAACCCCGTCGGTCCGACGTGCAGCACCGGGTCGGCATAGCTGGACAGCACCGGTCGCGCCCGCCGCACCGCGTCGTCGTCGCCGCCGACGAATACCGTCACCCTTCCGGCAGCGATGTCATGCGGTCCGCCGCTCACCGGTGCGTCGAGCACGCCGATGCCGAATTCGTCCGCCTGCGCGGCGACCGCCTCGGCGGTGCGCGGGTTGCCCGTGGTGTGCAGGATCAGCACCGAGCCCGGACGCATCGCACCCAGCAGGTCGTCGGCCAGGACGATCTGGCGCACCTGCTCGTCGGTGAAGACACAGAGAATCACCGCCTCGGCGTCGCGGGCCACTTCGGTCGGAGTCTCGACGGGACTGGCACCCAATTCGACGACGGCGGTGAGCTTTTCGGGGGTCCTGCCGAGCGCTGTGACGTCGTGGCCGGCGCCGGCCAGCCGTCGAACCATGGGTGCACCCATCCGGCCCGCACCGATGAAGCCCACTTTCACCGTGGATTGTCCATCAACCTCAGTGCGGCGTCGGCGGCGTCCAGCACCGCACCGGGCTGGGCGCCCGCCTTGTCGGCGATGCCCGCGATCAGGCTGACATCCTTGTGCAGCAGCCCCGCGGCGACCTGCTTGAGGATGTCGAGATTGCCGCCGAAGCGGGCCACGCTGCCCAGCGCGAAACTGTTGGCCGACCCCCGGGTGATCACCTCCGACAGGTTCTCGGGCGTGATACCCAGCGCCGCACCGAGATCCAGTGCGGTCTTGGCGGTCGCGATGTTCGCGGTGAACAACAGGTTGTTCAGCAGTTTGGTCACCTGACCGGAGCCGACGTCACCCAGGTGCACAATCGGATCGGCGTATGTGGCGAACACCGGGCGGACCTTCTCCACGACGGCATCCTCACCGCCGACCATCACGAGAAGCTTTCCCTCTTCGGCGGCCGGGCCACCACCGCTGACGGGCGCATCGATGACGGCGACCCCCTGAGCTGCGGCCTGCTCGGCCAACTGACGGCAGGTGTCGGGATGCACGGTGGCGTGGACGGCGATGATGCCGCCGGGCCGAAGTCCGGACAGCACGCCGCCGTCGCCGGTCGCCACCTCGAGCACGTCGGCGTCGCCGACCACACACAGGCACACCAGATCGCTGTTGGCAGCCAGCTCCTGAGGCGATGCCGCGACCGTGGCTGCGGTGTCGGCGAAGGGGTCCACCGATGCCGCGCGCCGAGCCCAGAGCGTGAGCGGGTAGCCGCCCTCGACGATCCGGCGTGCCATGGGTGCGCCTTGGCTGCCCAGCCCGATGAATCCGACGCGCATTAGCCGGCCTCTCTGTCCGAATCGGCGGTGATGCAGTGCGTGAAGAACGACAAAACACTCGAGTGATACTGCGCCGCAGCAACACCCAAGCTCAGATTGTGGCCGGCGCCGTCCTGGTGGTGGATCTGGACCCGCGCCGACGAGCCGAACAGTGCGGCGATGTCGGCCAGCGCTTCGGGCGTCGAGTCCCATACCCGTTCATGCTCGGCGGCGGTGAAGCGCACCGGCGCGGTGACATGGCCGGCGAGCGCGCGAAAATCACGCGCGGCCCAGTGCGTCGAGATCTCCGCCTCTTGCGGCGGCGCGCCGGCGGAGCCGACGGCGTTGATCACGTCGTCGGGGTAGAGCTCTTCCGGCGCCCAGATCAACTCCCGCAGCCCGGCGGGCCGGTGGGTGGGTGTCGCCTGCGTGAGAATGGCTCTCGCAGCGGGATATTGGCGCAGGCCGGTGCCGGCCAGTTCGAGGCCCAGCAAGTCGTGACCACGCTCGGCAACGGCCATCCGCAACGCGAGTTCGCAGCCGTTGGAATGCGCCAGGATGAACAGGCCGCCGCCACGATCTCGCGTGCCGAGCATCGCATCGGCGGCGCCGTAGGCCAACTCGACCCGGCGTTGCGGCTCCCACATCGAATCGGAGTAGGGCGCCGACGCTCCGTAGCCCGGCCGGTCGAGTGCGACCGCGCTGAAACCCGCTGCGGCCGCTGCCCGCAAGAACGACAGCTCGGGATGGTTGGGGCAGTCGAAGTATGCCGCCGAGGACGCCCCGCCGTGCAGGGCGACGATGACTCCCTGCGGATCCGCCGCCTCGGCGAACAAGCCCGACATCGGAATCCCGTCGACCGGAACCATCCGGCGGGTAGGCGCGCTAGTCATCGACTCGCATCAACAGCACCCCGCTCGGCGTCAGGCCTCCGCTGCTCGCCACCGCGACGCGGGCGCCTGCGACCTGCCGATCACCGGCCTCGCCGCGCAGCTGGCTGACCGCCTCGTGGATCAGGCCCATGCCGTGGGTTCGGCCGTGAGAGAGCTGGCCGCCGTGGGTGTTCAACGGAAGCACACCGTCACGGGCGATGTTGGCGCCCCCGTCCAGAAAGTCCTTCGCCTCGCCGATGCCGCAGAAGCCGAGCGCCTCCAGCCACGACAAGCAGTTGAAGGTGAACCCGTCATAGAGCTCGGCGACGTCGACATCACTGGGACGCAACGAGGTCCGCGTCCACAGATGCGCCGACTGGCCCAGCACCTGCGGCTCGTGGGTCAGGGTTGTCTGATCCCAATCGGTGCGTTCGACGATCTGGGTGCCGACGGCCTCGAACAACACCGGCGGCTTGGGCAGGTCCCGGGCGGCCTCCACCGCGGACACGATCACGGCGACCGCGCCGTCACAGGGCACGTCGCAGTCGTAGAGCCCGAACGGGGTGGTGATCGGCCGCGCCGACAGGTAGTCCTCCATCGTCATCGGGTCGCGGTAGATCGCGGTCGGATTCAGCGCGGCGTTGGCCCGTTGGTTGATCGCGATCCAGCCCAGCGTCTCGCGGGTGGTCCCGTAGCGCGCGAAGTGCCGTTGGGCGTTGAGCGCCAACGTGTGTGCGGCGGAGGTCGCGCCGAACGGCATCTGCCAGCTGCTGGTACGCGCCCGCCGGGCGGTGCCATCTTGCCCTGCTTGAGCAGCTCCTGGAAGGTCGACTCCCACAGTGTGCGGAAGCACAAGACGTGCCGGGCCATCCCGGTGGCGACAGCCATCATCGCCGCGATGATCGACCCACCCGGCCCGAAGGTATCCATCCCGCCGTTGATCCACGTGGGGCGTAGCCCCAGCGCGCCCTCCAGTGCGGTCACGCCGCCTTCGCCCATCCCGGCGATGTCGAGGCCGGGATACGTGGACAATCCGTCGATGTCGGCGAACGTGAGCCCGGCATCGGCCACAGCGGCTTCGCAGGCCTCAACGGTCAGCGACAACGGGTTCACCATCAGGCGGCGGCCCAGCCGGGATGCGCCGATCCCGGTGATCGCCGACCGATCCTCGAACTTGCTGGTGGTCAGTGGCGGCCGGACATGCTTGGCGAAGTCCTCCGGGGCGATGTCGTCGGCCGGTTGCTCGGCGATCTGTTTGGGCGTCACCGGGCGGAACAGCGGCAGATACACGTCGTCGTTCTGCTCGAAGACGACTTCGACAAGCTGGCCGAGTTCCAGATCGGCGGGGTCGGCGTCGATGATGTTGGTGGTCAAGCGAACTCGGGGATCCTCCTGGATCGCCACCTGGGCCACCACGTACGGTGCCGGCAGGCCCGGGATGCTGAACCGCTCGTTGACGGTGAACGCCGACAGCACGCCCACGCCACTGACCGGCCTGGCCTTGAGGTCGTGGCTTCCGCAGTACCGGCACACGGGTTGCGGCGGATGGATCAGCGAGCTGCAACCCTGGCACTCCTGGATGCGCAGGGTGTCGTCGGCTCCCGAGGTCCAGAAGAACTCGTTCTCGCCGGTGATCTGGGGCAGCGGGGCGCGGGTCACTGGGCGTAGCCCCAGCGGGCCTCGAAGACCGGTGATTCCTCGGCCGGTGTGTCCGCAGGCCTGGTCTCGCCGTCGAACTCGTTGTCGCTGATCTCGATGATCGCGTGCACCGGGCAGTCGAACAGTGCACGCAGGACATCGTCACGGTCGGCCTCGGCAACCCTGCCGTCCCCGATCAGGGACGCGTAGCCCCAGTCGTCGAGCGAAAAGTGCTTGGGCGCGTGCTTGGCGCAGGCGCCGAAACCGTCACAGAGCGTCCGGTCCAGCCGAATTCGAATCTCACCGCTCATGGCTGCGTCACCGCCTCCACCTCGTAGGGACGCTGGGCGCTGAATCGGCCTGCCCCGCACGGATCGCAGGCGCCGGCCAGGTGATGTTCGACAACGGCGGGGAAATGCTTGAGCAGGCTGCCCGCCACATTGGCCGCGCCGTCGAGGGTGGCGCAGGCACCCCGGCCGCGCAGCACGACTGACCAGCGCTCCAGGCGGGCGACGTCCTCGGCGGTGGCCGCACCGTCGCGCAGTGCGCCGGCGGCCGCGGCCATCGCCGCCGTGCCGTTGAAGCACGACCCGCACTGCCCGGCATTCTCCCGGTCGAAGTAGGCCAGCACCGACGCGGCCACGGCCACCGAACAGTCGTCGGTCAGGATCGCCACCGCGCCACAGCCGAGGCCGCATCCGAGCTCGCGGAACGTCTCGTGATCCAGGGTGGTGTCAAGC
Source organism: Mycobacterium sp. ELW1 (assembly GCF_008329905.1). Lineage (NCBI taxonomy): Bacteria > Bacillati > Actinomycetota > Actinomycetes > Mycobacteriales > Mycobacteriaceae > Mycobacterium > Mycobacterium sp. ELW1. Next base: position 1,935,008 of record NZ_CP032155.1, read on the forward strand.
ACCTCGCGGTTCAGCAAGCCCGCGAAGTAGCCGCCCATCAGGGCGCCCTGCACCGAGTCGGGCGAAACACCGTGTAAGGCAAGCACATCGCGGAACGGCATGCCGTGGGGCACCTCGTAGAGGGCCGGTGGGCGTCCGGCGCCGGTGATCGTCATCAGGAAGGTGCCCGGCGACGCCGCCGTACCGGCCGACCGGAAGGCCGCGGCGCCATTGCGGTGGAGATACGGCAGGTTCGCCAACGTCTCGACGTTGCTCACCAGAGTGGGATGTCCTGCGATGCCGTGCTGGAACGGCCGTGGCGGTTTGTCTGTCGGCTTGGCCGGTCCGCCGTTGACGGCGCGCACCGCGGCGGTTTCCTCACCGGCCACATAGCCGGCGTCCACCGTGACGATCGAAATCTGAAGTCCGCCAAGCGTGTCGAAGCCCACTTCGCTGAGCGCGGCGTCGACGGCGCGGGCCGCGTCGAGGTCGGAGACGTAGACGTAGGCATGGTGGGCGCCGACCAGGCGGGCGGCCAGCCGCACGCCGTCGAGCACGAGGTGCGGACGGTGGCGCAGCAGCCAGCGGTCCTTCACCGACGCGGGCTCGCCCTCTTCGCCGTTGGCCAGTACCACGGTCTCATGGCCGCGGGTGTGCGCGGCGCGCACCGTGCGCAGTTTGACCGCCAGCGGGAAGGCGGCGCCGCCTCGGCCGAGGAGGCCCGAGCCTTCCACTTCGGCGAGCAGACTCTCGGGGCTGTCCAGTGGCGAGTATCCACCAATGGACGCATACGCGCTCATGCTCTCCACCGTTGCGGGCAGTCGCAACAACCGGGGAGTGATTCCCGGTGCACAGGCGACGGTCAAGGCCGTGCCTGCGGGTGCGGTGGCATTCATCGGTCACCTCTTCTGATTCGGGTACCCGGCGCGAGATCGCTAGGCTGAGGCCCATGAGAACGGCGGTGGTGCGTGTCGATGTCGACCCGGCCGGTGAACTGACGCACGCTGAGCTCACCGCGGGTGTCGCGGCGCTGCGTGCGCTCGCCGACGACAGCGGTGTGACCGTGGTCGACAACAACCTCGCCGCGATGCCGCGCGGACGGCGGGAAGCCGAACTGCTGATCGGCAACACGGCGGCCGCCGATCGCCAAGAGCTCGAGCGCGTCGGAGTCGCCCTGTGCGCCAAGGCGTTCGGTACGGAGCCGGTGATCGGTGTGATGACCTACGTCAGCCGGGGGACCGACGAAGATGCGCACGGGGTGCTGGCGGGTTTCGGTTTGCGCGGTGAGATCGCCCGAATTGCAGGCGACGACGGTTACGACATCCTGAACGTCACGCTGAGCAAGGCCGATATGGCGCGCATCCCGGAGAGCCGGGTGCACACCGCGCTGGAGGCCTCGACCAACTGCGAGATCCGCATTCTCCTGGTCTGAGTACAGCCGGATGCTCATCGGCCCAGGAAGTCCAGAATGGCCGGGGCCGCCTGCACCCAGGTGTCGAACATGTTGAAGTGCTTGACCTTTCCGGATGCACGGTCCTCGCCGGCGCGCTCCCAGGCATCCTCCGGCCACGGTGGGTCGATCAGCGTGGAGCCCTTGATGAGGCAGTTCACCTCGAGCGAGGTGCGCTTGGGGTGGTCCCAGTCGTTCTCGCCGCCACGGATGATCAGGGTGGGCACCTTGATGTCGCCGAAGAGCTCGTCGTCGACGCCGGGGATCGCCTGACCGGGCTTGGGTACGAACGCATTGAGCCAGCGCAACATGACCCGAAGGAACTCGTCGGGATCCATCGCCAGGATGCGCTCTTTGTTCACCGGGTTCTCGGCGATGCGCTCCTTCCATTCATCCACGTGCAGAAGGCCTTTGATACCGAGGCCACGCACCGCGAGGATGCTGGGAACCAGATAGTAGGAGCCCAGCACGAAGCTGCCGTAGACACCGCCGACGATGTTCCAGGTCACCAGCTTGGTGGCGATCTCGGGGTACAGGATCGTGGTCAGGATCGAGTCCCGGGCGCCGCCGGAGCCGCCGGCGATGATGCACGGACCGATACCCAGGCCGGTGATCAACCCGTGCAACGTCTCGGCGCGCATGTGGGATTCACTCTGCCCGTGGAACTGGAGGTCGGACTTCCCGCAGTTGGGCCGGTCCCACAGCAGCACCCGGTAGCCGCCCTTGACCAGCTCCTCGGCCAGCGGGCGCAAACCCTCGATGTCCTTGCTGTATCGGCCGCCGGGGGTCAGTGCGATGAAATCACCTGCTTCGCCCAGGATCTCGTAAACGACGTTGCCGCCGTTGATCTCCAGGACCTGCTCGCCGTCGCGCAGCTGCGGGCCGGCGGTCGTGGGCGTGCTCATGCCATCACCAGAACGTCGTCGCCCACCACTCGGACCGGGTAGGTGCGGATACTCCACTCCGGCTTGACCGCAGTCGTGCCGGTTGCAAGCTCGAATCCCCACTGGTGCCAGGGGCAGTAGATGTACTCGAGATCGCGCACCATCACCGCGTCGCCCGGAACGCTCTCGTCGACGATGTTTCGTCCACGGGGGCGTCCCGAGCACAACGGACCACCTTCGTGCGGGCAGTAGTTGGCGATCGCGTAGAACGTGCCGTTGACGTTGTACACCCCGACTCCATGCCGGCCGATCGGTACCAATTTGTGTGTGCCGGGCGGAATTTCGTCCACAGTCGCGACCACGTGCTCTCGACCTTGCGCCAGGCGGGGCTGCTTTTCGGGTTTGGTCATCTGCTCAGAACACTCGCGTCTGACCCTCGAGGGCCGGGACGGTGTCGGGCAGGCCGTACGTCTCGATCCCGTTGCGGAACATCACCGCTTCTCGCGCGTGCTCGGGCAGGTGCTTTACCAGCCAGCGCGGGTCGTCGTAGGTCCAGTGCGGGTAGTCGGAGGAGAACAGCAGGATCTTCTCGCATTCCATCCATTCGAAGGCCCGCAGCAATTCGGTCTTGTCCTCGGGATAGTCCAGCGGCTGGGTGGTGAACTTGATGTGGTCCTTGACGTACTCGCTGGGCTTGCGCGTGATGTCCAGCCAGGACCTGCGCGCGTCGTAGATGGCGTCCATGCGCCACATCAGCGGCAGGATCCAGCTGAAGGCGTGCTCCACGAACACGATTCGCAAGGTGGGGAACCGGTCGAAGAGCCCGTCGAAGATCATGCTCATCACCTGGTTGGCGGCCAGCAGTGAGTAGCTGACCATGAAATCGTGGTTGTAGCTGGGCAACCCGACCGGCGGGATCGGCAGTGTCTCGAAGAATCCCCGCGACAGGTGGCAGCTGACCGGTTTGTTGGCTTTGACGGCCGCCGCCCAGATCGGGTCGTACCGTGGGTCGCCCCACGACGGTCGCGGCTCGGCCTTGATCATGACCTGGGCCATGTACGGGTGCTCGGCCCACTTCTCGATCTCGCGGGCGCCGCCTTCGGGGTCTTCGATGGCGACCAGGATCGAGCCGCGCCACCGTTCGTGCCAGTTTGTCTTGCTGTCCAGCCAGTGCTCGGCCTGCCAGGTGTTGTGGGCGTAGGACAGCGCTGCCGTGGCTTCGGGTATCCGGCACGGCGCGTGTGCCGGTTCGAGGATGCAGACGTCGGCGCCGGCCTCCATGATGGCCTGGCGTAGCGCGAGGTCGGGGTCACTGCAGGCGAATTCGCCGTCGTCGGGGAAGGTGTCGACGCGCATCGCGTAGGCATGCGCGTAGTCGGGAGCGTCATAGTAGATCGTTTCGCCGACCCGATGGTTCCTGAAGTACTTGGTCCGTATCGGCTCTGGGATGTACTCCTGCAGAACGCCACGCTTGGGCACCGGGTGGACATCGGAGTCGACGCACCGGATCGCGATGCGTTCGGCGGGAGCGACTCGCTCCTGGCTGTGGGTGAGAGTCATCGTGATCTCCTTAGCTCTCTGTGCGAGTCAGTGTGTTCCGACACCGGCGGGGATGTCTATGCCGTAGAGCGCCGCGGCGTTGCGCCAGCAGACTTTCTCGCGCTGCTCGGCGGTCCACGCGCTGGGCAGCGCGCGGACATCGCCGCAATGCCAGTGCGGATAGCTCGAGCCGAACATCAGCATGTCCTCCTTGCCGGTGAAGGACAGCCATTCGTCGGCGAACTCGGCTTCGCCCGGCCCGTCGAGGCTGTTGTGGATGAAGTGGACGTGCCCGGGTAGATAGTCACTCGGCATCTTCGGCGCCCACGGGGTTTGTTCCAGGTGCGGCCGTCCGAAGCAGTCCATCCGCCACGTGAACGGTGTCAACATGTCACCGGCGCCGTCGGCGAACACGAACTTCAGGTCAGGCATGCGCTCGAACACGCCCTCGGCGATCAGGTTCAGCAGGTGGTAGATGTAGCTCAGTGAGCTGAAGCCCAGGTACTGCTCGTAGGTCCTGGTATGCCCGGACGGCGTCGGGGGGAACGCGATGCCCTCACCGGTTTCGATATGGGTGGCCACCGGCAGGCCCGCGTCGACGGCCGCTTCCCACAGATCCCAGAACTGCGGCTTGCCGTAGAGCTCCCGGGACTGCATCGGGATGCCGATCTGGACGACGCGCGGGTGATCTTTGTACTTCTCGATCTCCCGCAGCGCGCCGCGGATGTCGTCAGGGTTGACCCGGATGGTGCCACGGAAGCGCTCACCGAATTCGGCATGATCCAGCCAGCGCGACACCATCATCTCGTTGTGCGCGGCCAGGATCGCCGTGCCCAGGTGCCGGTCGGGCATGATGCCGCGGCCCATCGGATGCAACACCGCGACGTCGACTCCGCGATCGTCGAACAGCTGCTGGGCAACGAAGGCGGGGTCGGAACCCGGGTACTGACGATCCGGCCCGCGCGTCCCCTCCAGGTATTCGCCGCCGGGTGCGCCGTACCAGTCCATTTCGTAGTCGGGGAAGCCGCGGCTCTTGAACGGCTCCCGCATCACGCCCCGCAACTCAGGCGTGGACCCGAAGAAAATGTGCACGCTCGCGTCGATGACGGGAGTCGTCGTCCCGTCGCGGTGCTCTATCACCAAAGCCGCCTTCCGGAGGTCCGTCTGCGAGTAAACCCGAGTTCTTCAGTAGCAAGAATACTGTTCTCACGATTGAGAGTAGAACCTCATTACCACTTTGCCTCAACCGACCGTAGGCAGCAAGCAAATCAGCCGGTAGAGTGCGATACCGTCTTAGGAGAACCTGCGGTTCACTAATAGAGAATCAGATTTCCATTCGGGTGCTCTGACCCGGGTAGGAGGCGGCGAGTGCTACTGGAATTCGATGCTGATCAGCGGTTGTGGCAGGACACCGTGCGTGACGCGGTGGCCAAGCAATGCCCCGCGTCGCTGATCCGCGGGATCGCCGAGGACGGCATCGACCCGACACCGTTGTGGGAGTCCTATGTGGACGCGGGTTGGACGGAGCTGGCCGACCCGGAGAACGCGGTCGAGCTGGCGATCGTGCTGGAGGAGTTCGGTCGGGCGACCGACCCGACGCCGTTCCTGGCCACCCTCACCCAGTTCGCGCCCCTGGCCGGTGATCGATACGACCCCCGGCAAGCCGGGACCGCGGTCTTCGACGGCATCACCGCCCATCGGGACAGCAGCGGGTGGGTGCTGGCCGGAACCTCCCGGTACGTGCTGGACGCCGACCGGGCGCAGAAGCTCGCGGTGGTGACCGACGCCGGCGTGTTCGTCGTCGACGCCGCCGTCGCCACGGTCACCCGGGTCTCGGTGTTCGATCCGGTCATGCACGTCGCCGACGTGACCTTCCCCGGCGTGGTGGTGTCCGACGACGATCGGGTGCACGCCGACTCTGAGCGGGCTCGCCACGTCGCCTTGACCGGAGTCGCGATCACGACGGTCGGGGCGTGTCAGCGGGTCCTCGACCTGGCTCTGCAGCACGTCCGAGATCGCCACCAGTTCGGAGTGCCGATCGGCTCTTTCCAAGCGGTGCAACACAAAGCGGTCGACATGCACGTCGCGATCGAACGGGCCCGCGCGCTGGCCTACTTCGCCGCGCTGACCATCAGCGCGGACGATCCGCGCCGCCGGCTGGCCGCCGCGATGGCGAAAGCGGCGGCCGGCGACTGCCAGTCGGTGGTCTTCCGCCATGGCCTGCAACTGTTCGGCGCAATGGGATTCACCTGGGAGAACGACGTTCAATTCGCGCTCAAGCGCGCCAAATCCGGCGAGCTCATGCTGGGTGGCGCCGCCGAGCATCGCGCCGTGATCGCCGACGAGTACAGGGAACTGTAGATGCAACTTTCATTCGATCCCGACGTCGAGACGTTTCGCGACGAGTTCAGTGCGTTCCTGGACGCCAATCTGCCGACCGAGGCCGAGACCCAAGAGCGGCCGCGGTCGGTGTCCCACATGCCGGCCTGGGCGCGACGCTGGCAGCGGCTGCTGTTCGACAACGGATGGCTGCTGCCCGGACAGCCGCCCGAGTTCGGCGGCCGCAACGCCTCGATCCTGCAGCAGTTCGTTCATCTCGAGGAGCTCTGCCGCCGCAGGATCTATCACAGCTTCAATCCGCAGGGCGTGAATATCATTGCGGCATCGCTGATCTCATTCGGATCTGACGAGCAGAAGCACCACTGGGCGGTGCCGGTGCTCAAGGGGGAGAAGACCGCGTCGTTGGGGATGAGCGAGCCGAGTGCGGGCTCGGACCTGGCCTCGCTGCGCACCCGCGCAGTCCGCGACGGCGACCACTTCGTGGTGAACGGCCAGAAGGTGTGGACCTCCGGCGCCCACGACGCCGATTTCCTGCTGACGTTCGTCCGGACCGACCCGGACGCCCCCAAGCACAAGGGCATCAGTGTGCTGCTGATCCCGACCGACCTGCCCGGGGTGGTCTGCCGGCCGTTCGCGTCGATCTGCGGGATCGACGACAAGGACTTCAACGAGGTGTTCTTCACCGATGTCCGCGTCCCGGCCGAGAACCTGGTCGGTCCGCTCAACGGCGGATGGGGTGTGGCCAACGGATCACTGGGCCATGAACGCACGATGATGTGGCTGGGCTTCGCCGACCGGATCGCCAACATGATCGGGGACTTCGAGCCGAAGACGCCGCTGGAGAAAGACCAGTACGCGTCGATGATCATGGACTACCAGGCGCTGCGCCTGATGGGTTCTTCAGGACTGGCCAAGGCTGCACGCGGGGAAACCGATGTGGCCTCGGTGTCGGTGGTCAAGCTGTTCGGTTCCGAGGCCGAGCTGCGAGCGTCCGAATACGCGCTCACGGCAAGCGGATCCGACGGCCTGGTACACCCGTCCAGCACCGGGCCCTATGCGCACCTCAACCTGGACCACTACTTCGCCAGCTGGTTCGAGCGCCATGCCCGCAGTTTCTCCGGAACGATCGCCGGGGGTACCTCGGAGATCCAGCGCAACATCATCGCTCAGCAGGTGCTGAGCCTGCCCCGGTCGAAGTAGACCGTCGGACACAGCCCCACCCGCGCGCGACGCGTGAATCCAGGCTGCGTCAGGCCCACCGTCGGCGCTCCTGGAGCACTCGTCGCACGCCTGGTGAGGGCAGCTTTCTGCCCAGGGGTTAATTCGCGCGCGCGGCGGGTATAGAGCTCTCACTTGATCGGATCCACGGTGCTGAAAACCTGCCGGCGCCGCACCGAGAGTCGTTTGCTGACCGACTTCTGACGTCGTCAAGGGGCTCTGAGGAATTCTCAGGTTATTCCGAGTTGCGCAGGCCTATGAATGGGCCGCAGTTAACTCACTCTGCAAGCAAAATGGTGATAATCAAGCGCTCCCAGCGAATATTTATCGCGCCAAGGATCGCTCGCGTTACCCGAGTCGCGGAACTCGTCACCAGGGCACTCCCTGACTGGTCCTGCCTGTACTCCACTCTGAACTGCGTTGACCGCGATGTTCCCCATCGCGATCCGGTTCAAACCGGTTTCTGCAAACTGGTAGGGCTGCTGAGCATGCATCGCGGTGAGCGCCCCACGGACCGGGCCCCGAGCCGCCCAGCGGCGTGTCGCGCCTGCGATTCGCGGTGAATTTTTCTCGGGGGCCGGAACGCCGGTCTGCCAGCAGCAGCGAACGAGACGGCAGCTCACAACTGGCGCACAGGTTCTTGCTGACCGTTCGCTTAGCTCACGATTTTGGGTGGCCGGACCACGCCGGCCTCCGGGGTGGGCGCGGTGGGTCAGGGATGGGTCCGGCTACCTCATTAGGCGTGCTTAGGCGCTATGCGGTCCGCGGCCGGGGGTCCCGCGGAGGCGGACTCTCGCCGCAACGGCAGCTGACGCACAACTATTTGCTGTAACTATATATGCGTACCCGTTAAATAAACTGGGCTAATTTCGATCTAGCTAACTCGAATGGATATGGTCACGGATTTGGCACAGCAACGCCAAAAAACTGAGAGCAAACACTTGGCTACTTAGGTTCTTCTCAGGTATGTTCGCGTTTGTCGGGGCACAGCCATTTTGAAGGGATAGTCATGGACGTTGCTGTTCGGTCGTATCTGACCGCGGGGGTGGCAGTCTTCGGGGCCAGCGCGATTGTGCTGGCGCCCATCCAGGTGACACCGCCGGATCTCCATCTGGTGCGTGATCGCGCTATGTCGGCTCTTGCCGATGTCTCACTGTCCTCACTGGAAGACGTGATCCAAGCCATCAACAACGGGTGGAACGGTGTGAAGGGCGGACTCAACGCCCTCAACAGCGCCGCTGACACCGCGATCACACAATTCGGTGATGCCCTTCAGGCGACTCTGATCTCCGGAATCGGTTCGGGCAACACTGCTCTGCAGTCCGTCGTCGACGGACTGCTCGACGGCGGAAGCACACTCGCCCGCGCGGTCGACAACGCCATCGCCGCATTCCCGAACCCGCAGGCGTTCATCGACGCGGTGGTTCAGGCCTTCGCCAACATCGATGTCAATCTCGGGCTGGCGCTCCAGGCCGCGCTGAATGCGGCACTGAACCTGAACCTGGCGCTGGACCTGAACGCGGAGGCGCTGGCCAATGCCTTGATCGCCGGCGGTGCCGCTCTTGCCGCGGCATTCAACGCCGCCGTCGCGGGCTTCCCGACCCCGGCCGATTTCGCGGCGGCGTTCGAGGCCGCGCTGTCCGCCGTCAACCCCACGCTCGGCATCGTCGCCAACGTGATCACCAACCTCACCGGTGCGCTGGGCGACGTCGTCCTTGCGGCGATCACGGCCAAGGTCGACATGTTCCAGGCGGTGCTCACCGCACTTGCTGACAGTGGCAGCGCCCTGTTCGCGGCCTTCCAGGCTGCGCTGTCGGCGTTCCCGAACCCCGCGGCGTTCATCACCACGCTGGTTCAGGCCTTCACCAACATCAACGCCAACCTGGGCCTGCAGCTGATGCTCGCGCTCCAGGGCGAGATCAACAGCGTGGGTGACCTCCTCCAGGCTCTGGTCAACGGTGGCGTCACCCTGGCCGCGGCGTTCAACGCAGCCCTGGGCGATTTCCCGAGCCCGGAGGCCTTCGTCAACGCACTCACCGGTGCGCTGGCCGCGCTCAACCCCACGCTGGGTGTGCTCGCGAACGCGTTCACCACGTTCACGGGTCAGTTGGCGACCACGATCCAGGCCGGAATTGCGGCCGGGCTCACCGGTTTCCAGGCGCTGCTCGATGCGCTCGGTAACCCGCTGAGCGCGCTGTCGGCAGCATTCCAGGCGGCGCTGGCCGCGTTCCCGAACCCGCAGGCGTTCTTCAACGCTCTGGTTCAGGCGTTCGGCAATATCGACGTCAACCTGGGTCTGGCACTGCAGGCCATCATCAACGCCTCGATCGACGGCCCGCAGGCCTTCCTCGAAGCGCTGATCTCGGGTGGGGCAGCACTGGCGGCGGCATTCAACGCCGCACTGGCCAACTTCCCGAGCCCGCAGGCCTTCGTCGACGCCCTGGTCGGAGCTTTCGCGGCGCTCAACCCCACGTTGGGCATCCTGGCCGACGCGTTCACCACCTTCACCGGCCAGCTGGCGACCACGATCCAGGCCGGAATTGCGGCCGGGCTCACCGGTTTCCAGGCCCTGCTGAATGCCCTCGGCAACCCGCTGAGCGCACTGTCGGCAGCCTTCCAGGCGGCGCTCGAGCTGTTCCCGAACCCGCAGGCGTTCTTCAACGCTCTGGTTCAGGCGTTCGGAAACATCGACGTGAACCTGGGTCTGGCACTGCAGGCCATCATCAACGCCTCGATCGACGGCCCGCAGGCCTTCCTCGAAGCGCTGATCTCGGGTGGGGCGGCACTGGCGGCGGCGTTCAACGCGGCACTGGCCAACTTCCCGAGCCCGCAGGCCTTCGTCGACGCGCTCACCGGAGCGCTGGCGGCGATCAACCCGACCCTGGGCATCCTGGCCAACGCGTTGACCACGTTCACCGGTCAGCTGGCGACCACGATCCAGGCCGGAATTGCGGCCGGGCTCACCGGTTTCCAGGCACTGCTCGACGCTCTGGGTAACCCGCTGAGCGCGCTGTCGGCGGCCTTCCAGGCAGCGTTGGCGGCGTTCCCGAACCCGCAGGCGTTCATCAACGCTCTGGTTCAGGCGTTCAGCAACATCGACGTCAACTTGGGTCTGGCCTTGCAGGCCGCGCTCAACATCGGCGTCGACGGGCTGCAGGGATTCGTGGACGCTCTGGTCAACGGTGGAGCGCAGCTGGCGGCGGCGTTCAACGCCGCACTGGCCAACTTCCCGAGCCCGCAGGCGTTCGTCGATGCCCTGGTCGGAGCTTTCGCGGCGATCAACCCGGCGTTGGGTGTGCTGGCCAACGCGTTCACCACGTTCACCGGTCAGCTGAACGCGACCATCCAGGCCGGAATTGCGGCCGGGCTCACCGGATTCCAGGCGTTGCTCGACGCGCTGGGTAACCCGCTGAGCGCGCTGTCGGCAGCGTTCCAGGCAGCACTGGAGGCGTTCCCGAACCCGCAGGCGTTCATCAACGCTCTGGTTCAGGCGTTCGGCAACATCGACGTCAACCTGGGTCTGGCACTGCAGGCCATCATCAACGCCTCGATCGACGGCCCGCAGGCCTTCCTCGAAGCGCTGGTGTCGGGCGGGGCGGCACTGGCGGCGGCGTTCAACGCCGCACTGGCCAACTTCCCGAGCCCGCAGGCGTTCGTGCAGGCGTTCGCCAACGCATTGGCGGCGCTGAACCCGACGTTGGGCATCCTGGCCAACGCGTTCACCACGTTCACCGGTCAGCTGGCCACCACCATCCAGGCCGGCATCGCGGCCGGTGGGACAGCGTTCCAGGCAGTGCTCGACGCACTCGCCAACGGGGCCACCGCGCTGTCGGCGGCGTTCCAGGCGGCTCTGGCTGCCTTCCCGAACCCGCAGGCGTTCGTCAACGCGCTGATCAACGCCATCGGCAACATCAATGTCGACCTGGCGCTGGCGTTGCAGGCCGCGCTGAACGTGAACCTTGATGGGGCACAGGCGATCATCGACGCGTTGGCCAACGGAGGTGCACAGCTGGCCGCGGCCTTCAACGCGGCTCTGAGCAACCTCCCGAGTCCGGCGGCGTTCGTCAACGCCGTCACCGGAGCGCTTGGTGGTGGCCTCGAGGTCGCCCAGCAGGTGTTCAACCAGGGCGCAGCAGCACTTCAGGCTGGAATCGACGCCGGTGTGCAGGTGGGCAACCAGCTCCTCAATGCACTCGGCAACGGGCTGGTCCAGGGCGGTGCGGCTCTGAACGCGGCGATCAACGCCGCGCTGGCGGCCTTCCCGAACCCGGAGATCGTGGTCAACGCGCTTGCGAACGCGGGCGCACAGATCGCCGCAGGGCTGAACACCCTGGTCAAGTCGATCAATGCGAGCCTGGGGATCAACATCAGCTTCAACATCGGTGGCATTCACATCGGTGGCGGTATCAACGCCGGTGGTGGAGCGGGTGCTGCGGCCTTGGCCGCGGCCGGTGCCACGGCTGGTGCCGCGGCGGGGGCCGCCACCAAGGTGGCGGGTGTCAACGACACGGCAACGAGCACCAGCGGCAATGCGCCGACTGTCTCGCTGAATGTCGCGGATTCCCCGGCGCCGACGTCCTCCAAGACGACGGCACCGAGCACGAAGGTCTCGGCTCCCAAGCTGAACCTTCCTGCACCGCCGAAGATCTCGTTGCCCTCGGCACCGAAGATCTCGCTCCCCGCGCCGCCGAAGATCTCGCTGCCTGCGCCGCCGAAGGTGTCGCTGCCGTCGCTGCCGAAGCCGTCGACCAAGGGATCCTCGGATACCAAGGCCGGCACCAAGGCCGACAGCTCCAGCAAGGGCTCGGACTCGGGTTCGGGCTCGGCCAAGAGCGGATCCGCCGGCAGTGCGAAGAAGGGCGCTGCCTAACCAGCACGAAACGAACTGTGGCCCTCTCCGAAAGGAGGGGGCCACAGTCGTTGGTGCGACCGTTCACCAATCGATGACGGCGGCTTCTTTGCGCTCGGTGATAGGGCGAGCCAGACCCTGCTCCTCGCAGATCCGCTGCAGGTTGGCCAGCGTCTCGTCGAGGCCGGGGCCGAGGCGCGGTCCGGGAGTGAAATCGGCAGGCAGGTGTTTCATGCCCTGGATGACGCCGATCGTCTCGTAGTGCACAGTGCCTTCCTGGTCGCAGACGTAGTCCGGCATCCGGTCGAGGACGGCGGTGACCATCGACTTGAACACCGTCCTGGCCACGTTCGACCCGACGCAGCGGTGCACGCCGATGCCGAAGCTGAAGTGACGGTTCCCTTTTCGGTCCAGCACAACCTCGTTGGGCTTGTCGAAGACCGAGGGATCTCGGTTCGCCATTGCCCACGACAGCCACAGCCGCTCACCCTCTTTGAAGCGGTGGCCCTCGACCTCGACGTCCCCGGCGAACGTGCGGCCGTCACCGGGAGCGGGGGTGTAGTAGCGCAGGAACTCCTCCGTGGCGGAGTCCAGCAGCGCATCCCGTTCGCGACTGAGCCGTTCCCGCTCGGCCGGATGCTCGCTCAGCCATTCCAGTGAATGGGCGGTCAGGGCGGTGGTGGTGTCGAAGCCCCCGCCGATGATCAGCCCGAGGTTGCCCAGTATCTCCAGATCGGGGGCGGGCTGACCGTCAATCCGTAGTTGCAGCAACGCGTTCACCAGACCGGGCCGCGGATTTTCGCGGACCTCCATCATGGTGGTGACCATGTCGAGACCCATCTGCCGGTTCATCTCGGCGACGCGCGCGGCGTCGGGCGAGTGTTCCGGGGTGGACACCGACAGGTGAGCGGGCTCGCTGTAGACCGGCCACTTCTGCAGCTCGATACCCATCATGGCGAGGGTGAGCACCGCGGGCACGATGTTGGCGAGGTCATCGACGAAGTCGATGTGGCCCGACTCGATCTTCTCGTCGAGCGACGCACGTACGATCTCGTCGACGAACGGCACCCACCGCTTGACCGCGGCGGGGGACAGGTACGGGTTCAGCGCGCCGCGGTACGAGCTGTGTTCGGGCTCGTCCATCTCCAGGATGCCGCCGCGAACCACAGTGGCCCGCTGAGCCTTTGGGATCGTGATGCCTTTGTAGGGAGTCTCGCCGGTGAGGTCGTGGTGGTTGGAGACCACCGGACAGCGCGCGAGCTCGAAGACCTCCTTGCTGCCGGCGGCCACCCAATGACCGTCGTAGACATCGGTCCACGCCATCGGGCAGCGGGACTGCATCTCTTCGGTGATCTTCTCGAACTGCTGCCGGTATTCCGGCGTGTGCCGATCGAAGTGATAGGTCGGCTGCTTTCGTTCGGTGTCGTCGGTGACGTCATCGATACTCAAGGCATTGTCTCCCTTGATATTTGGCTGGCAAAAACTGGAGGTCAGTCCTCTTCGATGAGGATTGCCTGTTCAGGACAGGAGTGTGCGGCTTCGCGGACGAGCTCGATCTGGTCGGCCGGCACCTCTTCGGTCACCGGCGACGAGCTGCCGTCGATATCGCTGAGCTCGAACATGTCTGGAGCGATCATGGCGCACAGCGTGTGTCCCTGGCACCGGTCCTGGTCGACCCGAACCTTCACGGATTCCCTCTCAAATCTCTTGATAGTTCCGGTGTTCAGACGTGGTAGTCGTACCACTTGAGGTAGCCGCCGGCATCCACGCGCAGCTGCATACCGGTGACGTAGCGGGCCTCATCTGACGCCAGCCACAGCACCGCATTGCTGATGTCCAGCGGCTCGACGAAGTTGACCTTCATCGCCTGCTGGATGCCGAAAACCGGTTCGGCGTCGGCGCGGGTCGGGTTTTCCAGATCCGGCCGGAACGAGCGGTACATCGGATCGCTCTGCAGCATGTCGGTGTTGCAGTTGGTCGGGTGAACGACGTTGGCCCGGATACCGCGCACGGCGAGCTCGGTGGCGAGGTCGTGGACATAGTTGGACAGCAGGCGCTTGGCGACCATGTAGGACATCCCGCCGGGGTCCGCGCCAGGGTTGTCCTTCTGGTGTGCGTCCATCAGCGCCGCGGTCGAGCCGGTCGCGATGATCGAGGCGCCCGCCTCGAGATGAGGGAGTGCCACCTGGATCGCGTTGATGGTTCCGATCAGGTTGGTGTTGATGACGTCGCACCAGGCCTGCAGTGGGGGTTGCCCTTTCATCCCGGCGATGCCGGCCTGGGCGACGACGATGTCGACCTTGCCGAACTCGGCGAGCCCTTGGTCGAGAGCCGTCTTGAGTTCGGCGGCCTCACGAACGTCGGCCTGCGCGGTGACGATGCCGCGCCCGGTCTTCTTGACCAGTTCGGCGGTCTCCTCGAGATCCTCGGGGGTCGCCATCTTGTAGCCGATGGTGTCGATGTCCTTGCACAAGTCGACAGCGATGATGTCGGCGCCTTCTTCGGCCAGCCGCAGGGCATGGCTGCGGCCCTGCCCGCGCGCGGCACCGGTGATGAAGGCAACTCTGCCCTGGACTCGTCCCACAGGTATTCCTCTCTCTGACTGCTGTCTCGTTGTGTTGAAAAGTCTTGTGGTGCCGTTGCTCAGGTGTGGGCGGTATCGAGGAATCGCCGAAACGAGTGGCGGCCCGAACCGCCACCGGTTACCAACGCCGTCTTCACCAACGGTCTCCGTCGCGGTCGGGATAGGGCAGACACGCGTCACCACAGCGTGCACATCCGGTCGTGTCGCCGGTCCAGCGGATCTCGTAGTTCAAGAATCGCCCTTTCTGATATGAGAACGCTACTCTCGGTGTGATCCATTTCGCAAGACACTTCGGCGCAATGTGTCTAACTGCGGAGATGCCACGCCGGACCGCACCACGAGGGTGCGTCCTGGATGTGACGTGTTCGGCCAACGCGGCTTGAGTTCTCTCGCTCCGAATGTATGATTCGCCGGAGATGAGAACCGAGTTATCCGACGACTGGAGGAGTTGCTGATGTCGGCCCAGGACACAACGGTCACCATCGCAAGCGGCGAGCACGCGGGGCGGGGCCAGGTGTCCGAGCGGCACATGCTGATCGACGGCCGGCTCGTCGGCGCGCAGCACACCTATCCGTCGATCAATCCCGCCACCGGAGATGTGGTGGGCTACGCGCCCAATGCAGATGTCGCCGACGCCGAGCGCGCGATTGCCGCGGCCCGGGCAGCCTTCGACACCACCGGCTGGTCCACCAACGTCGAGCTGCGAATCCGGTGCCTCGAGCAGTTGCACACCGCGCTTGTCGAGCACAGCGACGAACTGCGTGCGCTGACGATCGCCGAGGTGGGTGCCACCAGAGCGTTGACCGAGAGCGCCCAGCTCGATGACCCGATCCGGATCGTCGGCTACTACGCGAACCTGCTGAAGACGTATTCGATGTCCGAAGACCTCGGCGAGATCGAGAGCCGAGGGCAACGCCACCACCGCTGGGTCGAGAAGGAAGCCGCCGGCGTAGTGGCCGCGATCATCGCCTACAACTATCCGAACCAGCTGGCGTTGGCCAAACTGGGTCCGTCGTTGGCGGCCGGATGCACGGTCATCCTCAAGGCCGCGCCGGACACCCCGCTCACCACGCTCGCGCTCGGTGAGGTGATCGCGAAATACACCGACATCCCCGCCGGCGTCATCAACGTGATCAGCTCCACGGACCCCGCGGTCGGTGCCGCACTGACCACCAGCCGCGACGTCGACGTCGTGACCTTCACCGGGTCGACGGCGACCGGACGCAAGATCATGGCAGCGGCCAGCGACACCATCAAGAAGGTCTTCCTGGAGCTCGGCGGCAAGTCGGCGATGGTCGTGCTCGACGACGCCGATTTCACCAACTGCGCCATGATGGCGGCGTTCATGATCTGCTCGCACGCGGGCCAGGGCTGCGCGATCACGACGCGGCTGCTGGTTCCCCGCACGCACCACGACGAGATCGTCGAGCTGGTGAAGAACTTCATGGGCATGGTCCGCTACGGCGATCCGGCCGACCCTGCTACGTACATGGGTCCGCTGATCAACGACACCCAGCGCGAGAAGGTCGACGCCATGGTCCGGCGCGCGGTGGCGGCCGGCGCGACCGTCGTCATCGGCGGGAAGAAGGTCGACGGCCCGGGCTTCTTCTATGAGCCCACGCTGATCACCGGAGTCGACCCCGACAGCGAGCTCGCACAGGAGGAGATCTTCGGGCCGGTCCTGGCGGTCCTCGCCTACGACGACGACGACGATGCGGTGCGGATCGCCAACAACTCCATCTACGGGCTGTCCGGCGGAGTGTTCGGCGGCCAGGACCGTGCGCTGGCGATCGCCCGGCGGATTCGCACCGGCACGATGGGCATCAACGGCGGCAACTACTTTGGCCCGGACAGTCCGTTCGGCGGCTACAAGCAATCCGGTGTCGGCCGCGAGATGGGTGTGGCCGGCCTTGAGGAATTCCTCGAGCGCAAGACGCTCGCGGCGGTGGTGTCGTGAGGCCGCTCGACGGGGTCCGCATCCTCGAGGTGGCGATGTACGGCTTC
Organism: Mycobacterium sp. ELW1; assembly: GCF_008329905.1. NCBI lineage: Bacteria > Bacillati > Actinomycetota > Actinomycetes > Mycobacteriales > Mycobacteriaceae > Mycobacterium > Mycobacterium sp. ELW1. The sequence goes on from NZ_CP032155.1 coordinate 1,951,855, forward strand.
GTGCCGTCGTGCGGTGCGGTGTTGGGGGAGTGGGGCGCCGAAGTCATCAAGGTCGAACACGCGGTCACCGGTGATCCGCAACGGGGCTTGCGGCAGACCGGTTCTCTGCGGGTCGAGGGTGACCCGAATCCCAATGTGGAGCACGCCAATCGGGGCAAGCGCAGCATCGGACTGGACATGTCGGTACCGGAGGGCAAAGAGGTTCTCTACGAACTCGCCCGCCGATCCGACGTGTTCCTGACCAGCTTCCTGCCCGGGCACCGCACCAAGTTCGGCATCGACGTCGAGGACATCCGCGCGATCAATCCGAACATCATCTACGCGCGCGGTAGTGCCTTCGGTCCGCGTGGCCAGGAGTCGGAAAAGGGCGGTTACGACATGACCGCCTTCTGGTGCCGCGCGGGCACCGCGGCGACGATCACACCGCCGGGAACCGAGGGCATGATCGCCCCGCCCGGACCGGCCTACGGCGACACCATCTCTGGCACCAATCTCGCAGGTGGAATCGCGGCGGCGTTGTTCAAGCGCGAGCGCACCGGCGAGGCGTCGGTGGTCGACGTGTCACTGCTCGGCAGTGGCCTGTGGGCGATGGGCCACACCATCGCGCTGACTCAGCATCTCGGTGAGCAGTTGGTGGCACCCGTGCCGGGCGTGCACGGCTCACCGATCAATCCGCTGGTGGGTCTCTACGAGACCGCCGACGGCCGCTACATCTCGTTCGTGATGATGCAGCCGACCAAGTTCTGGGCCGACGTGTGCCGCCACATGGATATCGCCGAGTACATCGACGATCCGAGGTTCGCCGGCGTCGAGCAGATCGCCGCCAACACCGCTGACGCCGTGGAGATTCTGGGCAAGGCGATGGCCACCCGGACCCTGTCGGAATGGTCGACGCGGTTCGCCACGCTGGCCGGACCGTGGGCGCCGGTCCAGGACACGCTGCAGGCCGCAGCCGATGCGCAGGTACGGGCCAACGAATACCTGGTGAAGGCAGGGGAATTGGAGCTGGTCGCCAATCCGGTGCAGTTCGACGTCGCCGCGCCGCAGAGCGGCCCGGCGCCGGGATTCGCCGAGCAGACCGACGAGATTCTCACCGAGCTCGGCCTGGACTGGGACCGCATCATCGAACTCAAGACCGCTGGCGCGGTCACCTAGGTCGCGCCGGAGAATCCATGCCCTACATCGTCGCCATTGGCACCTACCTACCCTCATGGGGGTGTGACGCGCATCGCATTGCCGGCGATGACGAGGACGCCATCACACTCGCTGTTGAAGCGGGCCGGGCGGCGCTGTCCGAGGGTGGTGCCGTCGAGCGGGTGGTGCTCGTCAGCCGCGACCTCCCGCTGGTGGAGAGCAGCAATGCGGCGGTTCTGCTGGCGGGTCTCGGTTTGGATCCCGAACTCGAGGTCGACGAGCGGCTCGGCGGTGCGCCGGCCACGCTCGATGCGGTCAGCTCGGCCCGGCCGCGCACGCTGGTCATCGGCTCCGACTTGGATCCGGCCGGCGCAGCGGCGATCCTGACCGGCGAGGATGGATTGCAGGTTCGCACCGCCGCGCGCGTGGCCCGCAGTCTGCCGGTCCGCACCCGCAATGCCGACGGGGTGGTGCACGACTACGGCGACCCGCGGCTGCTGCACGAACGCGGGCTGGTCGCCTCGCTGGCTGCGGCGTGGCTCGACACCCCGGTCGCGCTGGCCGGTGTCGACCATGACCGCGCGATCGAACTGTGCGGCGGCGAGGCGCCCGTCGTGCCGACAGCGGGTGCCAGTGCTGGGCTGTTCGCCCTGGCAGCGCTGGCGGAGTCGAATATCAACGGTCCGTTGGTGGCCGTCGAACAGGCCAGCCTGTCCGGCGTCACGGTGGCCGGCGGCGGTGCCGCCGTGTACCGGCGGGAGCCGACGGCGCAGCCGCGACCGCAGACCAGAATTGTCACCGGCCCTGACATCCCTATTTCCCTTGCTGCCTATGAGCGGGCTTTCGAAGCGAAGGTGCGGTGGGAGGCCGGGCGCCACAGCGGCAGTGCGGAATTGGACTTCCCACCCCGCTACCACCTTGACGATGCCGGCCGGCTGGCCACCGACTACGAACTGGTGCCGCTGCCCCGGGTGGGCAGCGTGTACACCGAAGTCACGGTTCACATTCCGGTACCGGGCCTGCGGACTCCCTACTCGCTGGTGATCGTCGAGCTCGACGGAGTTGCGGTGCGGGCACTCGTCAAGGTCACCGGCGTCGAGGCGGGCACGGTGCGGATCGGCGATCGCGGCCGGCTCACGCTGCGCCGGGTGGCTGTGCGATCGGGTGTGCCCGACTACGGGTACGCGTTCGAGCCATATGAGTCCGCTGCACCGCGGGAACCATCCGTCCGGTCATGGGGTGCGGCATGAGGCGTGTCGCCATCGTCGGGGCCGGCATGACGGCGTTCGGTGAGCACTTCGCCCTCGGGCTGAAGGACCTGCTCCCGATGGCGTTCGCCGAGTGTGCCGCCCGGGTTGACAAGGGCGTCAACAAGTCTGAGATCGACGCGGCATGGTTCGGCGCGATGGGAACCGCCGACGGCTTCCCGGCGGGGATCCTCGCCGATTCGCTCGGACTGCCCGACCTGCCGGTGACCCGGATCGAGAATTCCTGTGCGACCGGCAATGACGCGATTCGCAACGCCCTGTACGGCATCGCTTCGGGGGCAGCAGACGTCGCGCTGGTGATGGGCGCGGACAAACTGCGGGAGACCGCGTCCAAGCAACTGCTGTGGGAGTGGGAGGCGATGGCCCGCGACATGGCGTGGGACTATCCGTTGGGATTGGTTGCGCCCGCGGGGTTTGCCCTTCATGTTGCGCGTTATTTGCACGAAACCCCGGCCACCCGTGAACACATGGCGATGGTGGCGGTCAAGAATCACCGGCACGGGCTGTCGAATCCGAAGGCGCGGCTCCGTTTCGAGGTCACCATCGACGAGGTGCTCGCTGCGCCGATGGTGGTCACGCCATTCGGTGTTTACGACTGCGCGCCCCAAAGTGACGGTGCCGCAGCACTTTTGTTGGCCGCCGAGGAAGTCGTGGATCGTTTCACAGACCGGCCGGTGTGGATCCGCGGGGTGGGGCTCGGGCTGGATTCCGTGATGCATCAGCACAAGGCGGACATGACGACGTTCCCGGCGACGACTCGCGCGGCGAAAAGAGCCTTCAGTATGGCAAATTTGACGCCCGCTGATATCGATGTGGCGGAAGTTCACGATTTCTTCACCGGCATCGAACTGATCAGCTATGAAGATCTCGGCTTCGCCGAACCTGCGGAGGCCTACAAGTTAATGGAGGCCGAAGTGACATGTGTGGGTGGAGCTTTGCCGGTGAATCCCAGCGGCGGCCTGAAGGCCAAGGGGCATCCACCGGGTGCCACCGGAGTGGCCCAGTGCGTGGAGCTCTTCGACCAGCTGCGCGGCGAAGCCGGCAATCAGGTGGACGGCGCCCGAATCGGACTGGCTCACAACATCGGTGGGCCGACGGCAGTCGCTGCGGTGACGATTCTGGAAGGACCGGGTGACCATGGCGGGTAAGGGGGTCGATCGTTGGTCGCCGGGCATTGCGTTGAGCAGTGCGGCTGGTCCGATGCAGGCTATTGGTGGCTTGTTTGCGATGTCGGCGGATGCTGTGCGGTTCATTTTTCGGAAGCCGTTTCAGTGGCGGGAGTTTTTGGAGCAGGCGTGGTTTGTGGCGCGGGTGTCGTTGGCGCCGACGTTGTTGGTGGCGATCCCGTTCACGGTGTTGGTGTCGTTCACGCTCAATATTTTGTTGCGGGAGTTGGGTGCTGCTGATCTGTCGGGTGCGGGGGCGGCGTTTGGTGCGGTGACTCAGGTGGGCCCGTTGGTGACGGTGTTGATCGTCGCGGGTGCCGGGGCGACGGCGATGTGTGCGGATTTGGGGTCGCGCACGATCCGTGAGGAGATCGACGCGATGGAGGTGCTGGGGATCAATCCGGTGCAGCGCCTGGTGACTCCGCGGATGTTGGCTTCTGGACTTGTTGCGCTTCTGTTGAATTCGTTGGTGGTGATCATCGGGATCTTGGGTGGCTATGTGTTCTCGGTGTTCGTCCAGGATGTGAATCCGGGGGCGTTCGCGGCGGGGATCACGTTGTTGACCGGGGTGCCCGAGGTGATCATCTCGTGTGTCAAAGCGGCGTTGTTCGGGTTGATCGCCGGTCTGGTGGCGTGTTATCGGGGGTTGACGATCACCGGGGGTGGCGCCAAGGCGGTGGGTAATGCGGTCAATGAGACGGTGGTGTACGCGTTTATGGCGTTGTTCGTGGTGAACGTGGTGGTCACGGCCATCGGTATCCGGATGAGTGCCCGGTAGATGGCATCGTTACAGGCGTTGTATCCGCGGATCGCCCGCCAGGTCCGGCGTCCGTTGGGCACGATCGGGCGGATCGGGGATCACACGATCTTCTACGGTCGGGCGTTGGCCGGCACCCCGCATGCGGCCCTGCATTTCCGTAAGGAGATCATTCGGCTGATCGCCGAGATCTCGATGGGGGCGGGGACGTTGGCGATGATCGGCGGCACCGTGGTGGTCGTCGGGTTCCTGACGTTGGCTGCTGGTGGCACGTTGGCGGTGCAGGGCTATAGCTCGCTGGGCAATATCGGTATCGAGGCACTCACCGGCTTTTTGGCCGCGTTCATCAACGTGCGGATTTCAGCGCCGGTGGTGGCCGGGATCGGGTTGGCCGCGACCTTCGGGGCGGGGGTGACCGCCCAGTTGGGGGCGATGCGGATCAACGAGGAGATCGACGCCCTGGAATCGATGGGCATCCCCCCGGTCGAATACCTCGTGTCGACGCGGATCGTGGCCGGCATGGTGGCGATCACCCCGCTGTACTCGATCGCGGTGATCCTCAGCTTTGTGGCCTCGCAGTTCACCACGGTGGTGCTCTTCGGCCAGTCCGGCGGCCTCTACGACCATTACTTCAACACGTTTTTGAATCCCATCGACCTGTTGTGGAGCTTCCTGCAGGCGATCTTGATGGCCATCACGATCTTGTTGATCCACACCTACTTCGGCTACTTCGCCACCGGCGGACCCTCTGGAGTCGGGGTGGCCGTGGGCAACGCCGTACGCACCTCCCTGATCGTGGTCGTCTCGGTCACCCTGCTCATATCCCTGGCCATCTACGGCTCCAACGGCAACTTCAACCTCTCCGGATAGGGAGATGACGTGACACGAAATCTCGGTCCGGGTCCGGCCGACCGGTCGGAAACCGAAACCGCCGCCGTACCGGTGGCGGCCCGAACGGGCGCAAGCTTCGGCGCGACGGGGTGGGCGCGACCGGTGGCCGGCCTGTCCACGGTGGTCGTGGTGGCGGCGATCGTCGCGGTCGCGGTCGGCCTGTTCCGTGGCGACTTCACCAAAACCGTTCCGGTGACCGTGATCTCGGACCGTGCCGGCCTGGTGATGAATCCTGACGCCAGGGTCAAGATGCGCGGTGTGCAGGTCGGCAAGGTCGAGTCGATCGAGAGCCGGGCCGACGGCACGGCAGCGTTGCACCTGGCGATGGATCCCGCGGAGCTGCGCAAGATCCCGTCGAATGTGGTCGCCGACATCGCCTCGACGACGGTCTTCGGCGCCAAGTACGTCAATTTCGAACCCCCGACCGATCCGTCGCCGAAACCCATGTACGCAGGCCAGGTTCTGCAGGGTGAGCACGTCACGGTCGAGATCAACACTGTGTTCCAACAGCTGAACCAGGTCCTGAACAAGATCGACCCGACCCAGCTCAATGCAACGCTGGGCGCACTGTCGCAGGCGTTCGCGGGGCGCGGCAAGCAGTTCGGGCAGACCGTTGCCGACTTCGACAGCCTGCTTGCCAAGCTGGAACCCAGCCTGCCGAACCTGGCCAAGGACATCGAACTGACCGCACCGGTGACCGCCGCCTACGCCGACGCCGCGCCGGATCTGGTGCGGACGGTGCAGAACACCAACAAGATCAGCCAGAGCATCGTCGACGAGCAACAGAACCTGGACACCTTCCTGGTCAACATGATCGGGCTGGCCGATCAGGGCAACGAGGTGCTGGGAACCAACCAGCAGGCGCTGAGCAAAGTGCTCCATCTCCTGACGCCCACCACGGCGCTCTTCAACGAATATGCGCCCGTGATCCCCTGCACGCTCAAAGCCATGGACTGGATTCGGTTGTCGCCGCCTCTGCAGGACCCTGGCGTGGCCGTGGCTGTTGCCTTCACCCTGGGCATCGATCGGTACCGCTACCCGTCGAACCTGCCCAAGGTGGCGGCCACGGGCGGGCCGCAGTGCATGGGCCTGCCGTACCTCGGATTCGGCAACAAGGCCAAGTACCTGGTGACCGATACCGGCGTCAACCCGTGGCAGTACGGCAACCAGGGCATCGTGCTCAACTCGGACGGTCTCAAACAGCTGTTGTTCGGCCCGCTGGAAGGGCCGCCGCGCAACACCGCACAGATCGGACAGCCGGGATGATGCGCACCACAAGCACACTGGTCAAGTTCGGCGTGTTCGCCGTGGTGATGGTGGTTCTGACCGCGTTCCTGTTCCTGACGTTCAGCAACTATCGCAGCGGCTCGACCAACGGGTACTCGGCGGTGTTCGGCGACGCCTCCCGGTTGAAGCAGGGCGACACCGTCCGCGTCGCCGGTGTCCGGGTCGGCACCGTCGACAGCGTCGACCTGCTGGCGGACAAGAGTGTGCTGGTCACGTTCGATGCCGATCGCGACATTGTCTTGACCACCGGAACCCAAGCGGCTGTGCGCTATCTGAACCTGACCGGCGACCGCTATCTGGAACTGATCGACGGTCCCGGCTCGACCCGGGTGCTGCCTGCGGGATCACAGATACCCAGGGATCGCACTCAGGCCGCACTGGATCTGGACCTCCTTCTCGGGGGGTTGCGGCCGGTCATCCAGGGACTCAACCCGCAAGACGTCAACGCGCTGACCGCGTCACTGATCAACATCTTGCAGGGCCAGGGCGACACGCTCGACTCGCTGTTGAGCAAGACCACGTCATTCTCGAATGCGTTGGCCGACAACAGCCAAACGGTCGAGCAGTTGATCGACAACCTCAAGGTGGTCGTGGACACGCTCGCCAAAGACGGTGACAAGTTCTCCGGGGCGATCGACAAGCTGGAGAAGCTGATCACCGGGTTGTCGCAGGATCGCGAACCGATCGGCACCGCGATCACCCAGCTGGACAACGGAACCGCGTCGCTGACCAGTCTGTTGAACGAGGCCCGCGCTCCGCTGAAAGGGGATGTCGAGCAGCTCAACCGTTTGGCGCCGCTGTTGGACGACAACAAGATCGTCTTCGACAGAGGCCTGCAGAGGGGGCCGGACAACTATCGCAAGATGGCCCGACTCGGGGCCTACGGCGGCTGGATCATGTACTACATCTGCGGTCTGTCGATCCGCGTGACCGACCTTCAGGGACGAACCGGGGTCTTCCCGATGATCAAACAAGAATCCGGTAGGTGTTCGGAGCCCTAATGCTGAAATACCGAGCTTCAAACCTGTGGCGTGCCGGCTTCCTCGGCGCGGTCCTGATCCTGTTGGTGATCGCTATCGGTTTGCAACCCGAGCGCCTGCTTCAGCTTGCGACATCGGTGCGCCATCAGGCGCTGTTCACCGAGGCCGGTGGTATCACCGTCGGCAACGACGTGACGTTGTCCGGTATCAAGATCGGCACGGTCACCGATGTTTCGCTGGACAATGGTGATGCGCTGGTCACGTTCACGACTGCGGGAAAGTACTCGCTGGGGTCCGAGACCACCGCGCACATCCGCACCGGCTCCCTGTTGGGCGAGCGGGTGGTCACGCTGGAATCGGCAGGCAGCGGGAGCCTTCATTCCGGCGATGTCATACCGACTACGCGCACATCGTCGCCCTATTCGCTCACCGAGGCGGTCAGCGATCTGACCAGCAACACGGCCGGGACAGATACCGCGTCGCTCAACCAGTCGCTGGACACGCTCTCGGCCACGATCGACCAGCTGGCGCCGAAGCTGGGGCCGACGTTCGATGGCTTGAGCAAGCTGTCGCGATCACTGAACAGCCGTAACGAGAATCTGGCGGGATTGCTCAAAAGCGCCGCCGACGTCACCACGGTGCTGGGGCAGCGCAGTCAGCAGCTGAACACCTTGATTCTCAACGCGAACGACCTACTCGCTGTTCTCAACGACCGACGCGAGGCGATCGTCGACCTGCTGGCCAACACCGCGGCGGTGTCCGCGCAGCTGACGGGTCTGGTCCACGACAACGAGGACAAGTTGGCGCCGACACTGCAGCGGCTGAATTCGGTTGTCGCCGTGCTGGAGAAGAACAAAGACAACATCGCCCAGATGCTGCCGAACGTGAAAAAGTTCATCTTGTCCGAGGGTGAAACGCTGGCCAACGGTCCGTACTACAACGCGTTCGTGCCGAACCTGCAGCCCGCGCAGTTGCTGCAGCCATTCATGGATTACGCATTCGGCTTCCGGCGCGGTGTCAACGCCGGCCAGCCGCCCGACAACGCGGGGCCGCGCGCCGAATTGCCGCTGCCGTACAACGGTATTCCGGGAGGGTCCCGCTGATGATGCGCAGACGCTGGGTGAAGGTGCTGTCGGTGCTGTTGGCCGGGCTGCTGGTGGTGGGTGCGGCGGTTCTCGTGCGCAACATCTTCTTCGGCCCGAAAACGGTCAATGCCATCTTCACCACCGCGACGGGTATCTATCCCGGTGACGATGTCCGGGTGTCGGGAGTCAAGGTCGGCACCATCAAAGCGATCGAACCGCAGGGCACCCAGACCAAACTGGTGCTCGACGTCAATCGTGACGTCCCGATTCCCGCCGACGCCAAGGCGGTGATAGTGGCGCAGAACCTGGTCGCCGCCCGCTACGTGCAGCTCACCCCGGCCTATCGCAAGAACACCGGGCAGAGTGAGATGGCCGACGACGCGGTTATTCCGCTGGACCGCACGGCAATTCCGGTGGAATGGGATGAAGTGAAGACACAGCTCATGCGGCTGGCCACCGACCTCGGACCGCAGAGCGGAGTCTCGGGCACTTCGGTGTCACGCTTCATCGACAGCGCCGCCAACGCCATGGATGGCAACGGCGACAAGCTTCGTCAGACCATCACCGAGCTGGCCGGGGTCTCCCGGGTCCTGGCGGGCGGCAGCGGCAACGTCGTCGACATCATCAAGAACCTGCAGACCTTCGTCACGACATTGCGTGACAGCAGTGAACAGGTGGTGATGTTCCAGAATCGATTGGCGACATTGACCAGTGTGATCGATGGGAACCGGTCGGATCTCGACGGCGCTCTGAAGAATCTGTCGGTGGCGATCGTCGATATCCAGCGGTTCGTGGCGGGCAGCCGGGATCAGACGTCTGAGCAGTTGCACCGGCTGACGAACGTCACCACGAACTTGTTGAACAACAAAATGGAGATCGAGAACCTGCTCCACATCGCGCCGAACGCGTTGAGCAATGCCTACAACATCTACAACCCGTCCTCTGGTAGCGCGGTCGGCCAGTTCGTGCTGAACAATTTCTCCAATCCCACCGAATTCGTCTGCGGCGCAATCGGTGCGATCGAGAACACCACCGCCCCGGAAACAGCGAAGCTGTGTAGCCAATACCTCGGCCCGGCGCTTCGTCTGCTGAACTTCAACTACTTGCCCATCGGAATCGATCCCTATCTGATGCCCGCAGCGTCGCCGGACGAACTCGTCTACTCGCAGCCGAACCTCGCCCCGGGTGCCGGTGGTCCGACCCCCGACGTCCCCCCGTTGCCGCCCTACCATTCGGCGTACGAGGGTGTCCAAATGGGCCCGGGTCCGTTCACCGGGCGCGCGCCAGGCGAGGCGCCCCCCGGCGCTGCCCAGTTGCTCCCGGGCGGATCTCCGGCAATACCACCATCGGTGATCTCCTCGCTGCCGGGCATGTTGAACCCGGCGGGAGCGCCCGGTCCGGCACCTGGGGGACCCCCGATGGCCGCAGAAGCAGGAGGGACGCCATGATCGGTGGAAAGTCCTTGCGACGGGCGGTGATCGCCGGGGCGTGCGCCGCGGTGACCACCAGTGCGTGCGCATTCCAGGGTGTCAACTCGCTGCCGCTGCCCGGTGCCGTGGGCCGCGGATCCGATGCGGACGTCTACCATGCCGAGGTTGCGAATATTGCGACTCTGGAACCGAACTCGCCGGTCATGATGAATGACGTCGTCGTCGGCAGCGTGCGGAAGTTGACGGTCAAGAACTGGCATGCCGACGTTGAATTCTCGGTGAAGCCCGATGTCGTCGTGCCGGCCAACGCCGTCGTCAGTGTCGGCCAGACCAGCCTGCTCGGTTCCATGCACCTGTCGTTGAACACCCCGATCGGCCAAGCGCCGAGCGGCAAGCTCAACCCGGGCGCGACGATTTCGCTGAACGCGTCCTCGACCTATCCGACCACCGAGCAGACCCTGGCCTCGCTGGCGGCGGTCGTCAACGGCGGCGGGCTGGGCCAGATCGGTGATGTCATCCACAACTTCAGCACCGCGGTCAGCGGCAACGAGGCTGCGTTCCGCGACCTCATCACCCGGTTGGACACCTTCGTCGGAACGCTGGACAGTCAGCGCGACAACATCGTCTCGGTCATCCAGTCGTTGAACCGGATGACGTCGACGTTCGCCGGGCAGCGCGACGACCTCGCTGCGGCTCTGCAGAAGATCCCGCCGGCGATCGACGTCCTGATCAAGGAAAGGCCCACCCTCACAACGGCGTTGGAGAAACTCGGCACCTTCAGCGATACCGCCAATACGCTGGTCAACGAGTCACAGGCCGACCTGGTGGCGAACCTGAAGAACCTGGAACCGGCGTTCAAGGCCTTCGCTGACGTCGGCCCCAATCTCGACGCACTACTGGAATACGCGGTCCACTTCCCGTTCACCCAACAATTCATGGATCGCGCGATTCGTGGTGACTACTACAACCTGTTCGCGACCATCGACCTGACGGTCCCACGGTTGAAGCGCACGCTGATGCTCGGTACCAGATGGGGAGACGCGGACGCACAGCTGATTCCCGCTCCCGGCGATCCGTACTACCTCAACTACACCTACGACCCGCTCAAGACCGGTGTCGCCCCGCCGCCGCCGGATGTCTTCGCCGACAACCCGCCGGTCCCGCCCCCGCCGGCGGCCATCGCGGCCGCAGGTCCGATCCTTCCGCTGGTGCCTCCGCCTCCGACCTCGGTGCCCGGCTCCGAGATCTACACCCGGGAGCAGCTGGCCGCAACGGGAGTCACCCCGATCTTCGCCGGACCCTATGGGGCCCAACCCAATACGCCGGCCAGCGTCGCGCCGCCGGCTCCGCCGACAGGAGGGGGCGGCTAAATGCTGACGCGTTTCGTCCGGACTCAGCTGATCATCTTCACGATCGCCTCGATCGTCGGTGTGGCGATCATGCTGTTCGCCTACATCCAGATACCCACTCTCCTTGGGGTGGGCCGCCTCACCGTCACGCTGGATCTGACCGCTACCGGCGGTCTCTACAAGTTCAGCAACGTTACCTATCGTGGCCTGCAGGTCGGCAAGGTCACCTCGATCGAACTGACCGACACCGGAGCTCTGGCGACGTTGTCTCTGGACACCTCGCCGAAGATCCCGGCGGATCTCAAGGCCGAGGTGCGCAGCATGTCGGCGGTGGGCGAGCAATATGTGGAGCTGTTGCCGCGCACCGACAAAGCGCCTTACTTACAGGACGGGTCGGTCATCTCGGTCGCCAACACATCGATCCCACAGTCGGTGGGCCCGATGCTCGACCAGGTGAGCAAGCTGGTCGGCAGCATTCCGAAAGACAAACTGAGCCAACTGCTGGGCGAGACCTACCAGGCGTTCAACGGGACAGGGTACGACTTCGGGTCGCTGGTGGACTCCGGTGCGACGATCACCAGAGACGCCAACGGAATCTCGGATAACACCCGCGCGCTGATCGATGACGCACGCCCGTTCGTGGGGGCGCAGGAGATGACTACCGACTCGATTCGGACCTGGGCGCAGAGCCTGGCCGGTATCACTGAGCAGGTCGCCGACAACGACCCCCAGTTCCGGTCGATTCTGCGCGACGGTCCGGGATTCGCCCAGGAGACCTCGAAGCTGCTCGAGCAGATAAAGCCGACGTTGCCTGTCCTATTGGCGAATCTGACCACGTTTGGTCAGATCTTCCTGACGTACAACAAGTCGGTTGAGCAGCTGATGGTGCTCGTGCCGCCGTTCGTCGCCCAGATTCAGACCTACCTTCAATCCAACAACCCTGCAGGCATGCCGAATGGTGACTTCTCCCTGGGCCTCGGCGATCCCGCGGCCTGTACGGTCGGGTTCCTCCCGCCGTCGTCATGGCGCAACCCGGCCGACACCTCCGTGATCGACACACCGGACGGGCTCTATTGCAAGCTGCCGCAGGACTCGCCGGTGGCCGTGCGCGGCGCCCGTAACTACCCGTGCATGGAACATCCGGGTAAGCGGGCACCCACCGTCGAACTGTGCAACGACCCCAACGGATTCCAACCGCTGGCGCAGCGTCAGCACGTCACCGGTCCGTACCCGATCGACCCGAACCTGGTCGCGCAGGGCATCCCGATCGACAGCCGAGTTCTGCCGGACTCCAACATCTATGGACCCCTGCAGGGCACTCCTCTGCCGGCTGGTGTGACCGCCCCGCCACCGGGCGCGGCGCCGATCGACCCACCGCCGCCGAATTTCGCGGGCACTGGACCCGGTCCGCTGCTGCCGGGTCAGCCGATCTACCAGACGCCGCCGGTGTCACCGCCTGGGCCGGAAGGAAACATCGGGCCGGATCCGATCATCCAACCGGGACCCGGAAACATGCTGCCTTCTGATATGCAACCGCCGCCGCACCCGGAACCGGGTGTGCCCCACATTGCTCCAAGTGCCTTTACTCCCAATGGCCAGAAGGCGCCCGGACTGCAGGTCGCCAAGTACGACCCACGTACGGGTCAGTACATGGGCAGCGACGGAACGCTCTATCGCCAGACCAATTTGGCCAAACCGGCGACGACGTGGCAGGACATGCTGCAGAGCTGAAAGGGGTATGTCGATGCGGGCACGTCAGGCGCTGAGCGCCATGGGGGTGGCGATCGCCGTTGGGATCTGTTGCGCCGCACCCGCTGCGGCGGACCAGGCTTGGGGGATCAACGGTACGTTCGCGACATCGTCGAACGGTGACTGGGCGAAGCTCAACGAGCGCTACGAGGATCAGCCATCGGAGCGCGAGACCTGGACGATTTCGACCCAGTGCATTTCGCCCACGGAGTGCACCGGAACAGTGCAGAGCGACGCTGGCTGGGCCGCACCCATCTACACCACGAGCGGCCTGTGGTACATCAAGCGCACCATTCCGAATTGGCGGTTTTGTGCCGACGGTGCGGCGATCGAGGGCTTCCAGGAGTACCGAATTTATCCGGTCGGCGCCGACGGTCACTATGACGGGGCGGCGAATGAATACACCGGCGAGAATCGCGTAATCGGCCCGAGCGGGTCGTGCGGGCGCAACCAGCCGCCAGTGATCCGGATGCCGTTTTACATGAAAAAGCTTTAGTAACTACCAGTTTCGGATGGAGCAGAGCGCGCCCCTGGGTCCGCTGTTCTGCCTGACTACTTGCCCGTTGATCTCCATCGTGCAATTGAAGCCGGCGGCGGCTTTGGGCAGTGCACCGGTGGCCTGGACGAGAACCATGCCCCACTGGATCGGATCAGTCAGGGTTGCCTCGAGCACCCACGGCTTGTTGGGGCCGACCGTGGCTTCGGCACTGGGGCTGAACACGTACGGGTCGTGGCTGTAGTCAGAGAACGTCGGCGGATCGGTGTCGCGGTAATAAATCTCGGCGTTGACCGGTTTATCTGCGGTGACCGTGTATCGGACGTTGAAGACCTGCGGCGGTGGGGGAGGAGCCGGATCGACTCCCGGCGGGGGGTCGTCCGCCACTGCGGGCGATGCGAGACCCGTTGCGGTGCAGAGCATTATCAGGGCGGCGGAGATCGTCGACGTGAATCTCATGGTCACATCCGGCTCAGGTGGAACGGGTAGGTGAAGGCGCCGCCCGGTGCCCCGTCGCAGCCGGCGTCGAACGACGACACCATCGATCCGCTGAGCGTGTGCTCGTCCCAGGTGTAGACGTCATGGGTGGGAATGGCTGGGCCGTAATAGATGTCACCACATCGCAGACCGAAGGGATCGTCGATGGTCAACGTGTACTGGCCGTTGACCAGAGGTGCGTCGGCCTTGCTTTGAACGGCCTTCGCTATCGGTCGCGGCAGGGTGAACACGTGAACACAGTTGGCGACATTGTCGGAAGTGTTCGGCGCTACGCACGGCGTCACAGACCAGACCCAGGTGTGAAAGTCCCTGCGGTCCGGCATGATCAGCTCGTAATTGCCGAGGTACATCTCAGCGGACGCGGGCGGTGCCAGTGCCACCGTTGCCGCCACCACGACTGTGGTGATCACGAGGGATTTCACGCTGGCTTCCTCCACGTTCGGCGCGCTCGCTGCGCTACCCCGATTGTCGCACGCTGCGAGATTGGCATTCTCGTCATCGGAGAATACCGTCTCCCGGCTGTCCGGAGAAAGGGTTTGGTGGTTCTGGCCGCCGGTCAGGCGAATTCGACGTCGGACACCTTCAGTTGGTCGCCGTCGCGCTGCAGGCTGACCACGACCCGCCAGACGCGGGGCTGCTGATCCTCCTTGGGCGCATCGGGACCGGTGCGCTGTGAGGTGGCCGCGACCAGCACGGTGGCCGAGTCCTTGTCCATCGACTCGACGGCGGTGTCATTGACGGTGACCTTGGTGACGACCTTCGACTGCTGCATCGCCTTGATCAGATCGTCGGCGCCGTCCTGGAAATTGGATTTGAACTTGCCGGTCGAGTCGTCGATGACCCGCTGCACGCTCTCTTTGGCCTGGTTGAAATCCATCGACATCAGGTTCACCACACCCTGGCGGGCTGCCGCGGAGAACTCGGCCGTGCGGTGCCGCTGCGCCTCGGCGTCGCGGTGTTTCCACACCATGTATCCGGTGGCACTGAGTAAGCCGATGATCGCGAGGACGGCGACCGCGGCGGCGACCGCCTTGCCGAGGGGAAGGCGCCGCCGACGTTTCTTCTCGGGCGCGGCAGCCGCTTCCACGTCGTCGGCAGGCGCCGGCTCGACGTCATCGACGGTGTCGGCTTCGGCGCTCTCGGGATCGGTCCCGGTCTCCGAGACTTCCGGCGCCTCGTCGCGGGACTCGGCCAGCTTGCGGCGCAATTCGTTTGCGCGAGCCCGGGCTGCCTCGGCGCGAGCCTCGGCCGCTGCTGCTGCAGCCTCCGCCGCCTCGGCTGAGTCGAGGTCGTCGGCGTCGGGAGCTTCGGATTCACGGTTGCCCGGCGGCATGGGACCCTCCTCGTCCGTCGCGGTCGCATGGCGACGCGCGACGCTAGCACTGCCGCCCAGCATTACACAGCGGCGAATCCGCTCTGTGGGAGGCAGGTTTTTCTTCCCGGTTTCTTCTCTGAGCCGGAGAATTCGGTTACCGAATATGCGAGAGTGTTCGGGTGCGATGGACCGTGGCAGTTGTTGCTGGACTCATGGCGGCTGGAATGCTGATGCCGGCGTCGGCTTCCGCGGATCCCGACGGGCCGCCGATCAACGCCAACGAATGCAACGACGCGTTCTGCACCCCGGGCATCACGCCGGGTGTCGAACTCGGTGCCCCGTGCAGCAATACGACGTATTACGTGTTCGGCGTCGACACGCGCAACAACTGGGGCCGGTTGATCTTCTGCGGCTCACCACGGCGCTACGAACCCCGGTATTTCCGGTCGCCGCCCATGGTGGGCGTCAAGAATTTGAATGCCGACTGCGTGGGCTATGAGAACTCCGTCGCGCAGGCTCCCGACGGGATGTTTCTGACGTGCGTCGCGTTCGGCGGGCGGACCCGCTGGGTGCAGGGCGACGCCTGAGTCACCCGTGCGGGGCGACGCCTGGGCGCCGCCCCGACGGCGTCAGCCCCTGCCGGTGAACCGGACGTGGATGTCGGCCAACCCGCGCAGGATGTACGTCGGCTCGTAGTTGTAACGACGATCCCCGGCGGTGCCGTGGAACTCCTCGTCGATGGTGATCTCGCCCATCCGGTCCAGCATGCGTTCCAGGGAGACGCGCCCCTCCACCCGCGCCAGCGGTGCGCCGGGGCAGGAATGGGCGCCGCGGCCGAATGCAATGTGCTCGCGGACGTTGGGCCGGCGGACCTGGAATTCATGGGGCTCGGTGAATCGCCGCGGATCCCGGTTGGCCGCGCCCGGCAACACCATCACGACGGTGCCGGCTTTGATGCTCATGCCGCCGAGCGTGGTGCTCCGGCGAGCCAGGCGGGAATCGCTCTTGACCGGGCTTTCCAGGCGCAGTGATTCCTCGACGAAGGTAGGGATCAAACTGCGGTCCTCGCGCAGGGCCTGCTGAAGGTCGGGCCGCTCCACCAGAGCCTTGATCGCCGCGGACAGCAGCTTGGCGGTGGTCTCCTGGCCGGCGGCGAACAGGAACGTCGCGGTGCGGACCACGTCGATGATCTCCGGGGTCGACCCGTCCGGGTACTTCGCGCTCGCCAGATCGGTCAGAACGTCCTCGCGGGGACTGCGGCGACGGTCCTCGAGGTAGGCGCTGAACTTCTCGTCGAGGAACTCCAGCGGGTTGAGCCCCATCTTCTCGTGGTCGAGCGACCCCACCCGGGCGCCCGGCCGATCGGCGCCGAGCACCGTGCGGAATTCCTTGTGGTCCTCTTCAGGTACGCCGAGCAGGTCGGCAATCACCAACAGCGAGAACGGTTTTGCGTACTCGGCCAGGAACTCGCTGTGGCCGAGGGAGAGGAACTCGTCGAGCTGGCGATCAGCCAGCCGCCACATGAAGTCCTCGTTCTCCTTGAGGCGCTTGGGGGTCAGCAGCCTGCTGAGCAACGAGCGTGCCCTGGTGTGGTCGGGCGGGTCCATCGTCACCATGTGCTCGTACATGGGGAAGTACGACCGGTGCGCATCGATCTGCGCGTTCAGGTCGTCACCGTCCGGGGTGAACGGCAGCGGCGGGAAGGGTCCACCGAGGGCGACGATGTTCGAGAAAACCTCGGGATTCTTGTAGACCTCGAGAGCCTCCTCGTAGCCGGTGACGGCGACGAAGCCGTGCGGCTCGAGTCGCAGCACCGGGTTCTGCTCGCGCAGGTAGTCGTAGTACGGATACGGGTCGGGAACCAGCGACTGATCGGTGAGGAAGTCAACGGTGGCGAAATCGGTCATGCGTGTTATTTCCTCCCAGCGGGCTGATTGCTGTGCACCTGCTTAGCATGGCGTAAAGTGCGTGGTCAAGGCTGGATCCCATCGGCCCACGTACTATCGGCGTGTTCAATCGGCGGTTCTGGAAAGAGCAGAGGTGGCACATGGCATCGGCGCGGCGGATCGGTGCACCCGACGCGAAGAATCGCGCGGTGCTGTTGGACGCCGCTGAACAGCTGCTGATCGAAGAGGGTTACGCGGCGGTGACCTCACGCCGGGTTGCCGAGAAAGCCGGCCTCAAGCCGCAATTGGTGCACTACTACTTCCGCACGATGGACGACCTGTTCCTGGAGATTTTCCGCCGCTACGCCGATCAGGGAATGGAAGCCCACCGGGTGGCGCTCGCCTCGCCGCAACCGTTGTGGGCGCTGTGGCGATTCGGGATCAACCCCGACGCCAGCCGCCTGACGATGGAGATGGCGGCGCTGGCCAATCATCGCAAGGCGCTGCGCACCGAAATGTCGCGATACGCCGAGCTGTTCCGCGAGCAGCAGCGGGAAGTGTTCGTGACCGCACTGGAACGGCACGGGGTGCTGCCCAGCGAAGTGCCGCCGGTGGTCTGGTCGATCCTGCTGACCGGCTTGTCGACGGTGGTGATGCTGGGTGAGGCGCTCGGCGTGACCGCCGGCCACGCGGAGACGATGGAACTCGTCGAGCGTTACCTCACGCTGATGGAAGGGCCGCCGCAGTCGGTGGACGACTCAGCTCACCAGTGGCGCAGCGAGCAGAGCGCGCCCTTGGGCCCGGAGTTCTCCGCGACGACGACGCCGTCGACCGCGAGCACGCAGTGAACGTTCGGCGGGGTCGGCGATAGCCCGCTGGTGGCCGCCACCATCGCCCACTCGTCGGGGTTCGCCAACTGGACGTTGAGCACCCACTTCTTGGTGGGGCCGATGTCCGCCTCGACCTTCGGGCTGAACACGTAGGGGTCGTGGCTGTAGTCCGACCAGTTCGCCGGTTCGGTGTCCCGGTAGTAGATGTCGGCAGCCCGGAACGGCAGCTCGGAGAACACGCTGTAGGTGACCTGGTGTAGCGGCTCCTCGGCGCCGGCGGGAGCCGACGAACCGGCGACGCACACCGCAGCCAGTGCAACCGCAGAACACTTCCGGACAAAGCGCATGGCTCAGTTTGGCATGGGAAAGTCCTCCCGGGGCGCGGTTTCTTGTGTGGTGGGACCTTCTATGCGACAGTGCGCTTAGAGAACTATATTCTCGCTTTCGGCGAAGCAGCATTCCCAATGAGGGGGTCGGCCATCAGAGACGCACTCATTCTCGACGCGGTGCGCACTCCCCGCGGCCGGGGTCGTCCCGACGGCGCGCTGCACGGCATCCATCCGCAGGATCTGTTGGCGCAGTGCCTCACCGCGACGGTCGATCGGCTGGGCTTCGATCCCGCCGCTGTGGACGACGTGATCGCCGGCAACGGAATCTTGGCGGGGGAGCACGGTGATGACATCGCCAGACTGTCGCTGCTGTTGGCGGGCTGGCCGCAGACGGTCCCGGGGATGACGTTGAACCGGTTCTGTGGATCCGGACAACAAGCCGTCACGGTGGCGGCCGCCGGGATTGCCGGTGGCCAACAGGATTTGGTGGTGGCCGGCGGCGTGGAGTCGATGTCACGGTGGAACGTCAGCGTCGGAGCGCCGACGATCGACGGCGCAAATCCGGCATTTCGTCGACTGTATCCGACCGTGCCGCAGGGCATTTCGGCCGATTTGATCGCCTCGGTGGAAGGATTCGGCAGAGCGGACGTCGACGCGTTCGCGGTCGCCAGTCAGGACCGCGCCGCAGCGGCGATCGCGGGCGGATACTTCGACCGGTCGATCATCGCGGTGCTGGGCGGTGATGGCGAGATCGCCGCGGACCGCGACGAGCACCCTCGGCCGGGAACGACAGTGGAGAAGCTGGCCGCGCTGCCGCCCGCCTTTGAGCGCATGGGCGCAGCGAACCTGGACGGCGAGACCCTCAGCTTCGACGAGATCTGCTTGAGCCGGTACCCCGATGTGGCGCGCATCGACCACGTGCACCACGCCGGCAACTCGTCGGGCGTCGTCGACGGTGCCGCGGTGGTGACGCTGGCGTCCGCTGAATGGGCGCGGGCCCACGGTGCGGTGCCGCGCGCGCGGGTTCGCGCGACCGCGGCGATCGGCGGCGAGCCGATCATCATGCTCACCGCACCCGGTCCGGCGGCCGAGCGCGCTCTGGCCAAGGCCGGAATGACCGTCGGCGACATCGATCTCTGGGAGATCAACGAGGCGTTCGCCGCTGTGCCGCTCAAGACGATTCGCGATCTGCGCCTGGATCCGGAACGGGTCAACGTCAACGGCGGAGCGATCGCGCTCGGACATCCGATCGGGGCGACCGGGGCCATGTTGATCGGCACCGTGCTCGACGAGTTGGAACGTCGCGACCTCACCACCGGCGTGGTCACCATGTGTACCGGCGGCGGCATGGGCACGGCGACCGTCATCGAGCGAGTGTGATGACCGAGACCCTCGAGCTCGAGACGCCGACGCCCGGCGTCCTGCTGATCCGGCTCAATCGCCCGAAGCAACTCAACGCGATCAACGAGGTGATGCGCGACGAGCTTGCGCTCACCCTGGCCTCGGCGGCGCGGGACCAGTCGGTGCACGCGGTGGTGATCACCGGCGCCGGGCGAGGCTTCTGTTCAGGGATCGACATCCGTGACTTCGGCCCGGGCATGCTCGACGCCAACGCCCCCGCCATCGACCGGCTGCGTTTCCAGGAGGCGATGGCGGGTCTGGTGCGCGCGGTCGCCGACCTGCCGCAACCGGTGATCGCGGCGGTCAACGGAGCGTGCGTGGGCGCCGGATTGGCGCTGAGCTTGGCCGCCGATATCCGGATCTCTTCCACCGCAGCCACATTCGGCAACGCAGCGATCTTGCTCGGACTGTCGGGCGCGGAGATGGGGATGAGCTATCACCTGCCCCGGATCGTCGGGGCAGGGGTGGCCGCGGACTGGATGCTCACCGGCCGCACCGTGCCTGCTGAGGAAGCGGACCGTCGCGGGCTGGTCAGCCACCTGGTGGAGCCCGAGGAGCTGGTCGAGCGATCCGTGGACATCGCCCGTCGGGTCGCCGAACTGGCGCCGTTCGGAGTTCAGCTGACAAAGCGTGCGCTGCAGGTCAACATCGCCGCCGCGGGGCTGGGCCCGGCGCTGGAACTGGAGAACCGCAATCAGGTTCTCAGCCACGCGACCGATGACGCGGCCGACCGCCGATCCACCTGGTCGTAATCGGAAGGGACGAAACACATGTCATGGGATTTTTCCACCGATCCGGAGTGGGCCGATCAACTGAAGTGGGTCGAGGAATTCGTCCGCTCGGAGTGCGAGCCGATCGACTACATCGTCTCCGAATCGCATGACCTCACCGACCCGGTACGCCAGGCATTGATCCCGCCGCTGCAGCAGATCGTCAAAGACCGCGGCCTGTGGGCCGCTCACCTGGGCCCGCATCTCGGCGGCCCGGGCTACGGGCAGGTGAAACTGGCGCTGCTCAACGAGATCCTGGGCCGCTCAGAGTGCGCGCCGATCGTTTTCGGTTCGCAGGCGCCGGACTCGGGCAACAGTGAGATCCTCGCCCACTACGGCACCCCGGAGCTCAAGGAGCGTTACCTCGAGCCGCTCCTGGACAACCGCATCATTTCCTGCTTCTCGATGACCGAACCGCAGGGCGGCGCCGATCCCAAAATCTTCGAGACAACCGCTGTGCAGGACGGCGACCACTGGGTCATCAACGGCGAGAAGTGGTATTCGTCGTTCGCGTCCAAAGCATCGTTCATCATCGTGATGGCGATGACCGACCCCGACGCCGCGCCGTACGACCGGTATTCGATGTTCGTGCTGCCCGGCGGCATCCCCGGGATCAACGTCCTGCGTGATGTCGGGCTGGGTTACCAGCCGCTCGGGGGCGGTGGCCGCGAGGGGTACGTGCGGTACGAGAACGTGCGCGTCCCCGCCGACCACATGCTCGGCCCGCGCGGCGGTGCGTTCGTGGTGGCGCAAACCCGGTTGGGTGGCGGCCGAATTCACCACGCGATGCGGACCGTCGGCCTGGTGCGGCGGATCTTCGACATGATCTGCGAGCGGGCGGTGTCGCGCTACACCCAGGGCAGCGTGCTGGCGGACAAGCAGATGGTGCAGGAGATGGTCGCCGACTCCTGGATGGAGATCGAGGCGTTCCGGCTGCTGACCTTGCAGACCGCGTGGAAGATCGACCAGTACAACGACTACAAGGCGGTACGAGCCGATATCTCGGCCGTCAAGGCGATGATGCAGAAGGTGTTGCACGACGTCTCCGCGCGTGCACTGCAGATCCACGGTTCGCTGGGCACCAGCCACGAGATGCCGTTCGTGCAATACCTGACCGAGTCGTTCGTGCTGGGCCTCGCCGACGGGCCGACCGAGGTGCACAAGGTGACCTTGGCCCGCCTGCTGCTCAAGAACCGCGAACCGGCGCCGGATCTGTTTCCCTCCGAACACCTCTTGCGATTGCGAGCCGCCGCCGAGGAGAAGTTCGCCGACCGGCTGGCCGGCATTCCGCGCGGCTAGTCCTTTTCGTCGTCTTTGGGGAGTAGGCGTTCGGGGTGGTGGTAGGTGTTCGTGCCGCCGATCAGCGGAACATCCTGCGGCGGTGTCCATTCGGTGTGGCCGTCGGCGAGTTGACGGGTGGTCCAGCCGTGGTTTTCGACCAAGAGGTTGTCGCATTTGCAGGTCAGGGTGAGGTCGTCGATGTCGGTGCTGCCGCCGTGTTTCCAGTCTTTGGCGGCGTGGTGGACGTGGCTGTTGTAGCCGTTGACGGTGCAGCCGGGTGCGGTGCAGCCACGGTATTTGGCCAACAGCATGATGCGCTGGTCGGCTGAGGCCAATCGTTTGGATCGGCCCAGCCAGAGTGATTGGCCGGTGACGCCGTCGAAGACCGCCAGGTAGTGGTGGGCGGGGGTGGCCATCTGGATCAGGTCGCTGATCGGGAGCAGGGTGCCGCCTGCGGTGACCGCGTGCCCGGCGCCGGCCTGCAGGTCCTGCAGTGTCGTCGACACGATCACGGTGACCGGAAGGCCGTTGTGCCGGCCGAGTTTGGGGTCTCCCAGCCGCCCGCGAACCAATTCCGCCAACGCATCGTGCTGGCGTTGGGCATGGCTACGTAGGTCGGGCTCGTCACCGTCGGGTTTGGGTGCGGCGAATTTCGCCATCCACGCATCCAGCATCGCCCGCAGCTGCGGATCGGCCACCAACTTCCCGGCACTCATGCCGTCGGCGCGCTGCCCGCCGCACCACACGAACCCGCGCTTGCGTGCCCGGTCCTCCTCGGAGTACTTCCCATCGGGGTTGAGGTGGGTGGCCAGCCGGTCGGCGATCTTCTCCAGCTGATCGGGTCGCATGGTCTGGGCGTGCTCGGCGAGGGTGCGTTCAGCCTTCTCGATCTCGACCGGCCCGACATGATCGGGTAGCTCGCGGAAGAACTTCTGAATGACCCGCACGTGCTCACCGTCGAGAAGCCCGGAATTCCAAGCCTTCCCCGTCGCCGGCAAGAGCGGCGGCAACTGCTCACCGGTCAGCGTGGTCCGCGGCGTCAACTGTTCAGCATCACGGACCCGACGCTTGGCCGCCGAGCGGCTGATCCGCAACACGTCGGCCAACACGATCGAAACCGGCGGGCAGCCCTCGTAGCGCTCCAGATGGGTGATCTGCTCGTGCGAGACCGCGACCTGGCGACGCACCGCAGTTTCTAGCCGCTCGATGGCCGCGAAGCGTTCCGGCGCGGGCAGTTCCTCGATATCGGCGGCACCCACGAGCTCGACCGCCGCGTCAAGCGCATCCAACGCCGCTCGTATCGAACTCATGTTCGAAACACTACCCTCGCCCACCGACAGAAAATCAGCCAGGCGATCGACCTGTGGATGAACGCAGAACTGGGGAAAACCCTGCCCTGCTTCGTCGTTCGTGCTTCAAGCCAGGTACTGGGCCGCTCGGTTGAGTAACTCGGGCAGGGCCTCGGCCATCGCCTCCAGCTCCGGATATGGTGCGGATCGGCGCCGGTTGTGTTTGACGATCAGCGACCAGGTGGCCGTCGACTTGAAACAGGCGAGCGCCTGGAACCATTCGAGGTCGGGTACGTGGCTTCCGACCGCATCCCGGTAATCGGCGACCAGTTCGCGCACCGGCGGGGTCGTCCCGCGGTAGGGGGTGGCTCGCCGATAGGTGTCCGGGTCGGAGTTGATCAGGAACCAGCCGACGTCGACACGCGGGTCGCCGACCGACCAGATCTCCCAGTCGATCACAGCGGTGATGCCCTGCTCGTCGGCCAGCAGGTTGCCCAATCGGAAGTCGCCGTGCACGATTGCCGGCGCGATCGGGGGCGGGGTCGCGGCGCGCAACGCGTGCGCAACCTGTTGCCAACCGGGCGCGAGCGCCGGATCCACCGTTTCCAATGTGCGACACCATTTGTCGACCTCGGCAGCCGGGGCTATGACCGGTTCGCCGGTCAGGCCGAACTCGGCAGGTGACAGCCGGTGCAGCACACCCAGAGTGTGGGCGGCACGATGGAACCGCGCGGCGACCGCGGTCTCGGGACCCGCGTCGTCGGTGTCGAACAGCGGCTCCACCGACGTTCCGTGGGAGAACGACATCACGAACAGCGGTGGTATGTCCGGTGGTTCGCCCGCGTCGTCGAACAGGATCTGCGGCACCGGAACTTCAGTGCCCCACAGGGCGCGAATGATTCTGGCCTGACGGAGGACGTCGCGGTGCGCGATGGGCGCGTGGCCGGGCGGGGCGACTTTCACAACGACACGACGATCGGCGAGGTCACCGGCGAAGGTCAGGCTCGAGGCCCCACCGGTCAACGCCCGCAGCCCGGAAATCCCCTGGGAGGCAAGGCGGGCCCGCAACTCGTCGAGGAGATCGCTGGTCAGCTCAGCGCGCCGATCTCGCGAAGAAATGTCTGGGTCTGCACGATGCGCCCGGTCACGGTCGACGGATCGCCGGTACACAGCTCCAACGCGGTCCTCGTGATCAGCTCGATGTCCTCGGTATCGGTCTTCGCGAGGTCCAGGCTGCCGGCCCCCGGAGTGGCGACAGGGTTGGTCGGCGCGGCGGCGTTCACGGCGATACCGTCGTCGTACAACTCGGCCGCAAGGCTTTTCGTCATCCGGTTCACCGCCGCCTTGACCGTGCCGTAGATCCCGAACCCGGCGGTGCGGTCGAACTCGGAGAACGGCGGTCCCGGGGGCAGATCGCCGCCGACCGAGGTGAGGTTGAGCACCCACCCGCGGCCGCGCTCCCGCATGGCCGGGATGGCGAGCTGCGTCAGGTGCAGCGGTGCAACGACGTGCATCTCCAGCATCAACCGGACCCGCCGCTCGGGGAATCCGTCCAGCGGGCGCAGGAAGGTGACCGCGGCGTTGTTGATGACGATGTCCGGGGCGCCGACCTGAGCAACGGTCTCGGCGAACAACCGCTCGCGGTCCGCGGAGTCGGACAGGTCCGCGGCGATGGTGACGGCGGTGCCGCCGGCGTCGACGATCTCCTGCTGGGTCTGTACCAGTGAGCCGTCGTACTTCGGATCGGGTTCGGCGGTGCGGGCGGTCAGCACCACGGTGGCGCCCTCGGCGGCCAGTCGCTGCGCTATCGCCTTGCCGAGGCCCCGGCTACTGCCGGTCACCAATGCGACCTTGCCTGTGCACCGTCCTGACACGTCGGCTCCTCTCACGACTATCCGAGAACCGGTTCTCCGAAAGCGAGAATCACGTTACCCTGCACCTCGGCGCGACGGACGCGAAAGGTCGAATCATGGTCGAGTGGCACCTGTACATCCCGCAAAGCCGAATGGGCATCGACGATTTGGTGCTGCGAGCCCGGACGGCCGAAGCAAGCGGTTTCGACGGGGTGGCCTTCCTCGATCATCTCGAGACGCCGATGGCACCGGCCAGCCCGATTTGGGAAGCGATGACGACGGCGACCTGGGTGGCCGCCCGAACCGAGCGCCTGCGGATCGGTCACCTGGTGCTCTGCGATCCCTTCCGTGCGCCCGCGGTGTTGGCCAAGCAGGCCGTCACACTTGCCGAGGCATCGGGCGGACGATTCGATCTGGGCCTGGGCTCCGGGTCCATGCCCGACGAGCTGGCCAAGTTCGGATTCGGCAACGCGACAGGAAAGCAGCGGGTAGCCGCTCTCGAGCAGACCCTCATCGCGCTGAAGGGGTACTGGGCCGGTGACGACGCCCAGCAGCCCCAACCGAGCAGGCCGATCCCGCTGCTGCTCGGCGGTCGCGGACCCCGGATGCTGGAGCTGGTACGCCAGTACGCCGACTGGTGGAACCTGCCCGCCACCTACGTCCAGGAGTTGCCGAAACTGTTGCCCGCCATCGGCGCGGCGCGCGCCTCAGTCCAGCAGATGGTCGGGTTCATCGGCCGCAACGCCGACGGCGACGAGGTGGCTGACAAGAGTCTGCGACGCTGGGGGCATCTCGGTCCCGGTCTGGTCTGTGGCCGTGCCGACGAACTCATCGCGTACTTCGCCCGACTGCGTGACCAAGGGGCGCAACGGTTTTACATTTGGTTTGCCGATTTCGGTGCACCCGAGTCGATCGCCGAGTTCGGCGAAACGGTGATCGCGGCCTTCCCGAACTGAGCGTCTCTAGTCGCCCGCACCGGCCAGGACTTCGGGGCCGTACTTACTTGCGATGAAGTTCCACGGGTCGGCGTACCGGCCGCGGCCTTCCTGGCGGCGTTGCGCGGCCAGCACCAGTCGCATCACGGGCCTGATCACTGGTCCGGCCACCCCGAGAACGGTCTTCAGTGCACCGCTCTGCGATCCGGCCACCCAGGCCACGGTGTCGGACCAGGGATGTTCTTGAAAGTCCAGCAACGCTTGGGATTCCGTCGTGTCATACCACCCGGTGAAGCTCCAGCCCCGCTCGTCGTCGGGGTCGCCGGGAAGACTGGCACCGGCCCCGAGCCGGCCGAGTCCCATCGCGGACATCATGTCGTCTTCGACGTCGCGATGCGTGTGCAGGTGGGTTTCATCGCCGCCGATCAACAACACCTTGCCGTCGATGGCCTTGGCGCGGTCGACCCCGTTGGCGAAGGCCAACGCGACGTCACGGGCGTCGACGGTGTGCAACCGGTTGTCGCCGGGAGTGGCCCGCATCAGAACCAGATAGTCACTGTTCATCGAGCCTGCGGCGTCGGGGGAGATGACACCGGCCAGGCGCAACATCGCATGCGGCAGGCCGCCATCGGTGATCACCTTCTCGGCCAGCACCTTGTCCTCGCCGTACTGGTCGATGGGATTGGCCGGCGTCTGCGGGGTGATCAGTTCGGGGTAGCGATAAGGGTTTCGGGACCCGTACACCGACGCACTGGATGCATAGATGACCGTCGGTGGTTCGGGCAGTGTGGCGGCGGCCCGCACCAGATTGGTGGTACCGCCGACATTGACCCGGCGAGCCAGTTTCGGATTGCGGTAGGAGGCCGGTGCCAGCATCGCGGCCAGGTGGACGATCGCGGTAGGAGGGTGGTCGCTGAGCATTCCGCTCACCGCATCGGCGTCGGTCAGGTCGGCGTACACCGGCAGGAATGTTCCGGGGTGGCGCCCGGCGGCCAGCCGGGCCGCGACCGTCCGGGACGTCTCGGTCGGCAGGTCGGTGGCGACGACGGTGTACCCGCGGTTCACGAGGATTTCGGTGCAACGCCAGCCGACTTGACCGAATGCCCCGGTGACCAGAACTGTGCGTTGTGACATCAGACCATGCCTCGCTTTCGTGCCAGCCGCGCCGCGGAATCACGCAGGCGTGGCGAAATCCGAATGGAGAATAGGGGATTGAATACGTCCTCGCGCAGCCTGGTCAGGGTGGAAGTCTTGATCCGCCACTGTCCGTCGGCCTTCTCGTAGGTCTCGTGATAGTGGCCATACCCCGCGAGGTTGACGCCGGGGGCAAGGCGCACAACGTCGTTCAGTGCCCAGATTCCTGTGGCGGTGGATGAGGAGGTCAGCTCGATCTCTGGGGCGTGAACCTGATGCACGGTGGGTTGCGAGGGCTTGCCCAGAGTCTTCTTGATGAACTCGACCATGTTGTCGGCGCCGGTGATGAGCACACCGCCGGATGGGGTGGTGTCACTGACGAAGTCGTCGGTGAAGACGTCCCGCCAGCCTGCCCAGTCTTTGGTGTCGAGCAGGCGGCAATATCGGGCTTTCAGCTTCTTGATCTCTTCGATGTCCATTGCCGCGTCGGTCACCGGCACAGGCTAACGAACAGCGGCTGTGCCGGCGGCGAACTCACGCGGCAACGCCCGATGTGATAGATCGCGCCGTAAACTCTCGCGAATGGCACAGGCGTCGTCGGATGCGCAGCGGCGGGGCGGACGGCCGACGCAAGCTGAAGCCGCGGCTCTGCACCTTCGGATCCGGGAAGCGGCGGTGCGGACGTTTCTCGAGAACGGCTACGACGCGACGACGATGGTTGCGATCGCCGAGGCAGCCGGAATCGCCAAACCGACGCTGTACGCCCGATACCCTGACAAGCGCGCGGTGTTCCTCGACGTCATCCCGTGGGCGTTCAGCCGGGCGGTGCCGGTCGACACCGGCGATGCCGCCGACGAGCAGGATTTGCGTGCCGCCTTGGTCGCCATCGGCGAAGGTGCGCTGCGTCAAGCGCTCGATCCGGACATCGTGCAGCTGCATCGAATCGCGCGAAACGAAGCGCACCGCTTTCCCGAATTCGCGCTCAGCGCCGACTCTCTCGGCTGGGCGCGCCGCCAGCGGCAGGTGATGGATCTCCTTGCGCGCCATGCCGAGTCCGGTGCCATCGAAGTCGACGACATCGAACTCGCGGCAGAGCATTTCCTGGCCATGGTCGAGGTGTTGCCCGCCCGGTTGGCCGATTTCGGCCTCTACCGCAGCCACCAGGAAGAGCGCCGACGTCTGCTGCACGCGGTCGATTTGTTCCTGCACGGAATCCTGCCTCGGTAACTATACGCCTGTGTATAGTTACCGGCCATGAGCCTGTCGGTTGTAGATATCGCACCGGCTATCGCCTCCGAAGTCCGGGCCACCAAGGCGGACTTGCTCAGCGGTGTGCATGCCGACAGCCTTCGTGACCTCCTCGAACGCCGCGGTGTGCTGGTGTTTCCGCAGATCGGTTTCAGCGACGCCGAGCAGGTCGAATTCACCGAGACGCTGGGCATATTCGCGCCGGAACGCACCGGAGAGCAGGTCTATTCCGTCACGCTGGACACCAGCATCAACGAGCTGGCCGACTATCTGAAAGGCTCGCTGTACTGGCACATCGACGGGACGATGAACAGCGTGCCGATCCGCGCCTCGCTGCTGTCGAGCAAGGTCGTGTGCCCGGACGGCTCCGGCGACACCGAATTCGCCAATACCTATGCGGCCTACGACGCGCTGGACGAAGCCGACAAGCACGCGCTCGAATCGCTGCGGGTGATGCACTCGGCGTGGAACACGCTGTTCTACTACGAGCCCGAACCCAGCTACACGACGCTGCGGGCGATGATGGCGATCGGCGACCGCGAACTTCCGCTGGTGTGGAACCACCGCTCTGGGCGCAAATCCCTGGTGCTGGGGTGCACGGCGCGCCACGTGGTGGACATGGACTTCCGCAAGAGCGTCGAACTGCTTGTCCGGTTACGGGATTGGGCCACCCGACCTGAGTTCGTCTACCGCCACCACTGGACGGTCGGCGACCGGGTCGTCTGGGACAACACCGGAACCATGCACCGCGCCACGCCCTACGATCCGCAGTCCGGCAGGTTGCTGCACCGCACCAAGC
Organism: Mycobacterium sp. ELW1; assembly: GCF_008329905.1. Taxonomy (NCBI): domain Bacteria; kingdom Bacillati; phylum Actinomycetota; class Actinomycetes; order Mycobacteriales; family Mycobacteriaceae; genus Mycobacterium; species Mycobacterium sp. ELW1. The sequence goes on from NZ_CP032155.1 coordinate 1,981,015, forward strand.
TGGAAGGCGAGGAGCCGTTCGCCTGATGGACGTCCAGCCGGCCGCATTCCTGCGCACCACCCTTCCGTTGGATCTGTCCTGCCTCACCGACCTGGACAGTGGTCGATACCACTCGATCTGGTTACCCGACCATATGGTCAGTTTCTGGCCGGATTCGTTGTGGACGCCGGAATTCACCGACCTGGCCACCGTGTCACCGTCGCCGCACCGACATCTCGACGGCATGGCGGTCGCTGCCGCCGCGGCAGTGCTCACCACCACCGTGCCCTTGGCCACCAGCGTGGTCGACACGGTCCGTCGCCATCCCACACTCCTTGCCCAGAGCGCCCTGACCATCGACCACCTGTCGCGCGGTCGGTTCATCTTGGGGCTCGGCAGTGGTGAGAGCGAGAACATCGTGCCGTACGGCTTCGACTTCGCCAAGCCCGTCAGCCGTTTCGAGGAGGCGCTGAAAGTCATTCGGCTGCTGTGGGATAGCCCCGGGCCGGTCGACTTCCACGGCCAGTTCTACCGGCTGGAGCACGCCCGCCTCGACACCGAGCCTTACGCGGGACGCGTCCCGCCGATCTGGATCGGTGCCAGCGGCCCGCGCATGCTCGAAATCGTCGGCCGGTACGCCGATGGCTGGTGGCCGGCCGGCGCATGGACCCCTGATCACTATGCGGAGATGTTGCGCACCGTGCGCCAGTCAGCCGACCGAGCGGGCCGGGACCCGATGGCGATCACCCCGTGTTTCGTGCAGGTGTGCCTGATCGGTGAGGACGACGCCGCCATCGAGCGGATCGTCCGGGCGCCGCTGGTGGCCAGCTTCCTGCTGCAGGTATCGGCACCGGTGTTGCGCCGCTTCGGATTCGACCATCCGATGGGCGAGGACTGGGCCGGGTTCCATGACATCAACCCGGCCACCCTCACCCGGGAGCGCGTCGTCGATTTCCTTGCCCGCGTGGATCCCGAGGCGATTCTCGCCCTGGTCCCGCACGGTACCCCAAAGCAGGTCGCACGGACCATCAAGTCCTATGTCGACGCCGGGCTTCGGGTTCCCAAGATCCTGGACTACAGCACGATGGCAGGTCTGGAATTCAGCGCGGCATCGGCGGCCAACGTACGCCGGACCGAAGATGAGCTGCTGATCCTGTGCGGGGGACGGCCATGACCGACCGACTGGATGCCGCTGATCTGCTCACCCGCGCGCGGGCCGAGACCGGCTGCGACGACTTCGGCGATCCGAGCCTGCCGGAGCGGTTCACCCTGGCCGTCGATCACCTCAACGGTGTCGGCCTGGACGCCAACGGAATTGCCGAGGCCGAGCGTGTCTGCCACTGGCTGTTGACGTCGCGACTGGAACTGATCGCGGACCGGAGCCGCTTTCCGATTCCGGACGAGGTGATCGACCGGCCGATGTTTGTCACAGGCGAGCCACGCTCGGGCACCACATTGATGCACGCCCTGATGTCGGTGGACCCGCACGGCCGTGCGCTTCGCTTCTGGGAAGTGATGTACCCGTCGCCGCCGCCGGGCCTTGCCGCTGCGGGCGATCCGCGCCGGGACAAAGCCGATGCCGACTGGCGTGAGATCAACACCACGATGCCCAAATGGCTGCACAGCCATCCGTACAACGACATGCTCGGTGACGGACTTCCGGAAGACGAACGCACCTGGGCGTACGACTTCCGGGTGATGACACCGACCGCATGGTGGCGGGTGCCGATGCCGACGCTCGTCGGCGGACTGCCGACGGATCCGGCTGCGCAGTACCGGCTGCACAAGGCGATGTTGCAACAGTGCCAATACCACCGGCCACGCAAATACTGGGTGCTGAAGGGTTTCCACGGCTTCCGTCTGGAGGCATTCTTCGACACCTACCCCGACGCGAATCTGCTCTGGCTGCACCGTGATCCGGTACAGGTCGCCGCATCGCGCACCATGATGATGGCCGACATCCTCGAGGGCATCCTCGGGCCCGTCGACCTCCAGGCCGCCGCAAGGATGCATCTCGAATTGACCCGGGCCAGCATCAAGAACACGATGAGCGCGCCACTGGTCGACGATCCGCGCATCATGCACATCCCGTATCTCGATTTCATCGCAGACCCGATTGCGACCGTACGGAACTACTACGCCTTCTGCGGTCGTGATCTCAGCGGCGGGGCTGAGTCGGCCATGCGCACCTACCTGGCCGAGAACCGTGGCGACCGCTATGGCAAATTCCGCTACTCCACATCGCTGTTGACCGACATCGGGGAGAACCTGGACGATCTACACGCCGAGTTCGCACCGTTCCGGGAACGCTTCGGAGTCCCGATCGAAAAGCGGGACTGAGCCCGGTATGCACGAGCAGCTGTCCGTCCACGACGTCACCTTCCTGGGGGCGAGTCCGGCTGAACTGCAACGCCATTGGACGCAACTCGGTATGCGGTGTCTCAGTGTCATCGACACCGAGCTGCTTGATCCCGACTTCCGGCGAATCGTCGGATCTGGTGACTATCTGGTGCAGGCGGTCTGCCACGTCTTCGGTTCCGGCCTGGTCCCGAATGACCGGCGGACGGCCGGCGCCGCCCGCAGCGCACTGTCTCGGCTGATCGACGTCGCTGCATCCGTCGATGCCCGCTGCATCTACCTGCTCACGGGAGGCCGTGGCGAGCTCAACTGGTCGGAGGCCGCCGAGGCCTTCGGCACGGCGATTGAGCCGTGCCTGCACGAGGCCGCACAGGCCGGCATCAGCCTGGCCATCGAGAATGCCAACGCCCTGTACGCCGATATCCACATGGCGCACAGCCTGCGCGACACCATCACGCTCGCCGAATCGGCCGGACTCGACATCTGTATCGATCTGTTCCACTGCTGGGCCGAGGCCGACCTTGTGGGCTTGCTGCGCAGGGCGCTTCCTCGGACGCGGTTGATCCAGCTGAGTGACTATGTGCTGGGCGACCGCGCGCTGCCTGCCCGGGCGGTACCGGGTGATGGCGGGATCCCGATCGAATCGTTTGTGGCCCAGGCCCTGGCCGATGGCTATCGGTTCGGCTTCGACCTCGAGCTGCTGGGGCCGAGAATCGACGCAGAAGGACGGCTGCCGGCAGCGCAGCGGGCGTGTGATGCGGTCAGCGGGATGCTCGACCGGCTCGGCGGCTGAAGAGAGGGGAGTCCGGTGGCGTTTGGCGATGGCCCGGAGGACAAGGCGCTCGATGATGCGTGGAGCGAGTTCTGCGATCGACTGAAGGCCGCCGGCCGGCAGTCGTTCAAGGACTTCAACGCCACCTCAGGGGCCCAGCGGACCGACGCGTTCCGTTTCCTCACCCAGAACCTGGGGCAGGCCTTCGACCTTGCGCTGGAAACCCGGGATCCGCGGTACCCGAGCATCCACGCCTTCTGCGGTCCGACCCGCAAACTCGGCGGCGACTGCGCGGACTTCACCTATCAGCAGGCATGGATTGACGGTGAGTCGATCTATCGTGTCACCGGAACACGAGGTACCGCGCGATTTTTCAACGTCACCGTACAGGGCGCTCGCCCGGTCGGCCCCCACGTCCTGCACGAGCCGTTCGGTGATGTGCCGGAGGCCAATGTGTTCGGCCATCAACTGCATGTCGAACCGGACGGCACGTTCGAGCTGTACATCGGTGGGCCCGAGCGTGGCCTGAACTGGCTGCCGACCACACCTGCCACCCGGAAGCTGTTCATTCGACAGGGTTTTGACACCTGGGATGAGCGGCCCGGTGTGCTGCGCATAGAGCGGGTCGACATGGCCGCACCCAAGCCGGTTCCGACTGCGGCCGCAATGGTCGACGCGATGGGCTGGGCCGGTGATTTCGTCACAGGCCTGATGACCAGCTGGCCCGAATTTCCGTTCACCTACGGCGGCGTCGACAACGAGCACCCGAATCGGTTTCCGGAAACGGAAGCCACCGAGGCCGACGCCAAGCGCGGCCGCGTCGCTGCGAACATGTACTGGGAACTGGGCCCAGACGACGCGCTGATCGTCGAGTTCGACGCGCACGAGGGTCTCTGGATGATCACCAATATGGGGACATTCTTCACCAGCATGGACTTCCTCTACCGTCCCGTCAGCTACACCCCGAGCCGCGCGTCTGTGGACGACGACGGCAAGATCCGGCTGGTTCTCGCCCACGACGACCCGGGCGTGCACAACTGGGTCGACACCCAGGGCTTCGAGCGCGGCAACCTCACCTACCGTCACATGCTCGGGGGAGAGCCCGCCGTGCTGTCCACTCGCCTGGTCGCTCATTCCGAACTCGGCGATGCGCTGCCGCCGGAGACCAAGCGCGTCAACGCTTCTGAGCGCACTGCGCAGATGTGGGAACGGTTCACCGCAGTGCGCGCCAGGTTCCCGCTCTGATGCGGGCGCTACTTCCCGCGGTTCATCACCCGGTCGGCAGCTTCCCAGTGCTCGTCGGACACCCACAGTTCGGCGAAGGCGTCGATGGCTTCGGCCGGGGTGACACCGCCGATCACCGTCTTGATGCGACCGGCCGGCCGGTTGGCCAACGACATTGCCAACGTTCGCCATTCGTCGTCGAACGAATCTCGGGGAACCACCCGATCGATCAGGCCCCACCGCTGCGCCTCAGCGGCGGTCAGTACCGTGCCGGACCCGGCGAGCAGCAAGGCTTTGCCGTTGCCGACGAGTGCCGCCAGCCGCTCGGCGCCGCCCCAGGCCGGCATGATCGCCAACGAAACCTGGTTGAAGCCGATCTTGATGTCGTCGGCGGCGATCCGGATGTCGGCGGCGACGGCGACTTCGGCCCCGCCGCCGAGGGCATGCCCGTTGAGTGCGGCGATGACGGGGGCGGGGAAACCGGCGATGCGGTCGCAGATCGCGCGCATGCGGGCAGCCATCGCGGCGGCCTCTTCGGTGGTGCGCAGCGCGCTCAGTTCCTTGAGGTCGCCGCCGGACACGAATGCCCGGTCGCCGCCGCCACGAATGACCAAGGCCAGCGCCCCCGCCGCCTCGTCGAGCGCCTCCTCGAGTTCACCCATCGTCGACAGTGCGATCGCGTTGCGGGCGTGCGGACGGTCGATCGTGAGGACTGCAAGGCCGTCGCTCGTCTCCAGATCGACCATGTGTGCGTTCTCCAATTCCGGTATTGGCATTCTCGATGACGGAGAATAGCATCGCCAAGCGGAGGTGCAGCAGTTGAGGAATATCCCGGTTGAGCTGAGCAAACGCTACATCGAGGAAGGCTGGTGGACACCGGATACTCTCGGTGAGCTGCTGGCCAAGGGTCTGGCGGCGCACCCCGACACCGGGTTCTGGGTGCACTCCGCGGTACGGCCGTTCAGTGGGACCTTCCGCGAGGTGGAGATCCTTGCGCGCCGGCTGGCGGCCGGGTTGCGGGCCCGCGGGGTCGGCCCCGGTGATGTCATCGCCTTCCAGCTGCCCAACTGGGTCGAGGCCGCGGTGACGTATTGGGCGACGTCGTTCCTGGGTGCTGTCGTCGTGCCGATCGTGCACTTCTACGGTCGCAAGGAATTGACCCACATCATCGGCACGGCACGGCCCAAGGTCTTCATCACCACCGAGCACTTCGGACACATGACGTATCAGCCGGATCTGTGTGCCGAGATCCCGATCGTGGGCCTGGTGGGGGACAACTTCGATGACCTGCTGGCCGACGAGCCGATGGACGGCGAGTTGCACACCGATCCGGCCGGCCCGGCGCTGATCGCGTTTACCTCCGGAACAACCCGCGACCCCAAGGGCGTGATCCACAGCCATCAAACGCTGGGGTTCGAGACTCGGCAGCTGCTGGAGAACTATGCGCCCGACCGCGGCAGGCAGATCACCGCGACGCCCGTCGGCCACTTCATCGGTATGGTCGCTGCTTTCCTGATTCCGGTGCTCGAAGGCGCGCCCATCGACCTGACCGACGTCTGGGATCCCGGCCGGGTGCTGGAACTGATGGAGTCCGAAGGCATGTCGATCGGCGGCGGCCCGCCGTACTTCGTCACAAGCCTGCTCGATCACCCCGATTTCACCGACGCGCACATGAGCCGGATCAAACACGTGGGCCTCGGTGGCTCGACGGTGCCGATCGCGGTGACCCGTCGGCTCGCCGATCTGGGTGTGCACGTCTTCCGCTCCTACGGCAGCACCGAGCACCCCTCGATCACCGGATCACGGCCGAGTGCGCCGGAGGACAAGCGGCTGTTCACCGACGGTGACGCGCGACCGGGCGTGGAGGTCCGTCTGACCGACGAAGGCGAGATCCTCTCCCGCGGACCGGATCTGTGCCTCGGGTACACCGATGACATGCTGACTGCCAAGGCTTTTGACGCTGAGGGCTGGTATCACACAGGGGACATCGGGGTGCTCGACGAGGATGGCTACCTGACGATCACCGACCGCAAGGCGGACGTGATCATCCGCGGTGGTGAGAACATCAGCGCGCTTGAGGTCGAGGAGCTGCTGTTGGGCATGCCGGCGGTCGCCGAAGCGGTGGTGGTCTCTGCGCCGGACGCCCGTCTCGGCGAGCACACCGCTGCCGTGCTGCGCGTCCGAGAGGGCCACCGGATGCCGACGTTGCAGGAGGTTCGCGCGCACTTCGACAGCTGCGGAGCGGCACGGCAGAAGTGGCCCGAGGAACTGCACGAGGTGGCCGACTACCCCCGCACCGCCAGCGGCAAGGTGCAGAAGTATCTGGTGCGCAAGCACATTGCCGAGCGTTGACATCGCACTGGGAGCGAACTTTTCGTCGAAGGCTCGCTCTCAGCGCGCTCTCAACGCCACGCCTCATGGACTCGTCGCAGGATGTCGTACTTTCGGTGACCTGCCAGCACTCTGACGCGCCGCCAGCCTACCTGTGTGATGTACTCCGATCGGATCACGTCGCCGCCGTAGATGTCGCGATCGAGGCGGTGTTGCTCGCCGTCGTATTCGACCGCGACCATGACATCGGGCCAGCCCATGTCGAGAAAGTAGTGCGAATACCCGTCGGCTCGGAGCACTGGAATCTGAGTTTTTGGCCGCGGAAATCCGGCGTCCATCAGCAGCAGTCGCAACCAGGTCTCACGCGGTGACTGCGCGCCGGCGTCGACAAGCTCCAGCAGCTGAGGCACGCGACGCAGACCTTTGACGTGGGGATGACACTCGGCAACCGCGAGAACATCACCGACTCGGAAGTCGGTGGCCGCGGCCAGCGCGTCGAGCCGCTGGACAGCCTTGGCCGTGGGCCCGTGTCGCGCGAGGTCGAACGCGGTCCGCTCGATGCTGGTGACGGCCACACCGTGCCGCGACGTGATTTCCGCGTCGAACAACGTGTCTCGGCAGATCTGAACGCCCGCTGGAGATTTGCGCCCGGGCCAATTCACTTCGATGACGGCGTTGTGGTCCACCCACTGTGCGCCATGCAGTGCTGACGCGGCCGCACCCGAGATGACACCTTGGCGTCTGGACCACAACCATGTGGCAATGGTCCTGTCACGGAGCGAAGGCGCACACTTCGCGGTGTAGACGTCAGGCAGCACGCGTTGGTAGTGCGCCCGCAGGTCGTACTTCGTAACCCTGCCCGCCGCCAATGCCTCGCTGCCGATGAACACCTGGGCCATGACTTGGAGGGTGTCAAAGGGTGCACCGGGACGTGTTCACCCATCCACAGGGCGTTGAGGGCGCACTCAGAGAGAAGAATTCGCGAAATCGTCGCCCTCAATGCGCTCTCAACGAGAAGCAGCCGCCAGGCCCGCGCGGTAGCCGAACACCATTGCCGGACCCAGGGTTCCGCCGGCACCGCCGTAGGCGCGGCCGGTCACGCCGGCCATCGCGTTGCCCGCGGCGAACAGCCCGGGGATCGGCGCACCGCTGACGTGCAGCACCCGGCCGTCGCGATCGGTGCGCGGGCCGCCCTTGGTGCCCATGGCACCGATGCCCACCGGCACGGCGTAGTACGGCGGGGTGTCCAGGGGGCCGAGGGTCTGCAACGCCGGAGTGGACGCCGAATTGTCGCCCCAGTATCCGTCGTAGGCGCTTGCGCCACGGCCGAATTCGGGATCGATCTCCGCGCCGACGTTGTCATTCCACACGGACAGGGTGGCGCTCAGCCCGTCGGCGTCGATGCCGGTCTTCTCCTCCAGCTCGGCCAGCGTCGCGGCCTTGTTGAACCAGTCGGGTGCCTCACCGCCGGGCTCGACACCCAGGAAGCCGTAGCGCTTCAGATGCTGATCGTCGAAGACGATCCACGCCGGATCGTTGACGTATCCCAGGCGCGGATCGAGCTGATGGAACGGCCCGGACATCGAGTTGTACTCGCCCGCCTCGTTGAGGAAACGTTTTCCGAACCGGTTGACGATGATGCTGCGCGGCCGGGTGCGCTCGAGGCGCACACTGCGGCTGCGCGGCCTGCCGCCCAACGTGTCGCCGGGGATCTGAATGACCGGCACCCACCAGGCCTCGCCCATGTTCGCCAGGTCGGCGCCGTGCGCCATGGCCATCCGCAGGCCGTCGCCGGTGTTGTTCGGCGGTGACACCGGTCCGCGCAACGGGCCGCGCAGATAGGCCTCGACCAGCCTCTGATCCCATTCGAATCCGCCGGTGCCGAGTATGACCGCCTTCTCGGCTCGGACTCGAATCTCTTTATCGCCCAAGGCAATCCGTACACCGGTGATCGTCGAGGCCGACCCGATGAGCTCCATTGCGCGGGCCTCGGTCACCGGGGTGACACCGAGGTCCAGCAGGCCCTTGAGCAGGCCCGCGATCAACGCGGTGCCGGCGACGCAGTAGTCGCCGTCCATATCGTCGACGGCGGCGTGGATGCGTGCCCGGGTCTCGGCGTCGATACCCACGTTGCTGAAGTCGATGGGGAACGACGTGATGCGCGACGCCCAGTCATCCAGCGTGGCGAGGTCAAATGGTCTGGCGTTCAACGACCGTCCGCCACCTGGCTGCCCGCCCGGCAGTTCGGGCTTGTAGTCGGGGAAGCCCTCGGCGACCTCGAACTGCAGCGCGCTGTTGCCTTCGACGAAGTCCAGCATCTCCGGGCCGGTGCGGACGAACGTCTCGACCAGTTCACGATCCATGACCCCCAGCGATTGGGCCTCAAGGTATTTCAGCGCATCCTCGACGGTCAGCTCACCACCGGCCGCCCGGTCGTGCGCCGGAACCCAGACGATGCCGCCGGAGACCGCGGTCGTTCCCCCGACGGTCGGCGCCTTCTCGAACACCGCCACCGATGCGCCACTGGCCGCTGCGGTCAGTGCGGCGGTCAGACCGGCCGCGCCGGTGCCGAGCACCACGACGTCGACTTCGCGGTCCCACGCAGGTGGGCCAGACCTGCCGGAGTCCCACACAGGTGGGCCAGAGCTGCCGGAGTCCCAGGTGGTGTCCGCCATCGCTTCACTCCTATTGCCGCACACTGGTATTGGTGTGTGCATTTACCGAACGCAGGTGTTCGTTGTTGTCACGCTAACGACGCCGATCGCACAGTGTCAAGCGCTCCATCCGGCATAACCGCAGTTCAGCGGGGTGCTTAACTCAGAACCATCGAAAGCCGCTGGGCGGCTGCGATCGCCGACTCCCGCCCGTGCAGCACCACGTCTTCACGGTGTGAGATCAGGTTGATGCACGAGTGCGGCGAGCCTGCCGGCCGAGGCACCGGCACCGCGAGACCGTAGGTGTTGGGCTCGACCTCCCCGTAGGTGATGACCCAGCCCTGCTCCCGCGCGCGCGTCACCAGTGGGCGTTCGCCGGGCCGCGCAGGCATGCTGGCCAGCAACGCGATACCGGCCGCGCCGCGGTCGAGGGGATAGCGGCTGCCCTCGTGGAAGGACAGTTGATAGGTCACCCGGGTCGGCACGATCACGGCGATGGCCACCTGTTGATCACCCTCGGCGACCAAGAGGGACACCGTGGTGTCGAGCTCGTCGGCAAGGTCGCGCAGCGTCGGCATGGACAGTTCGCGGATGTTGTTGTCGAACGACGCACCCAGGGCAGCGAGCCCAGCCGCGGCGCGGAACCGCCCGTCCTCGGCTTTGGCGACCATCCGGTATGAGGCCAGCGTGCTCAGCAGCCGGTAGGCGATGGTCCGGTGCACCCCGATGTGGTCGGCGACCTGCTGGATGGTCAACCCGCCCTTGGCTGCCGCGACCAGCTGCAACGCGTGCAGTCCGCGGGCCAGGGTCTGTGACCCCGGCGCAGCGCTGACCGGGCTTTCGGTGGGTGTCTGCGTCATGTCGTCCCCGTGCGTGAGGTGCGAATGCGGGCTCGAGTCACCCCGGAGTGCCTTGACAGACGGCACTCCGAGAGTGATGCTCTTAAACTATCGCACACCGTAGTTCAATAATTACACATACCGCTTACAAAAAGCGAGAATCCCATTATCACCGAGGATAGGGGCAGCCGGGTGCCGGAGTTCGAGAGCGTCTGGAGTGATCTGCAGGGCGTTGCGTTCTCGCAGGGTTATCTGGATGCCGGCGGAGTGCGCACCCGCTACCTGCACGCCGGCGACACGAGTAAGCCGACGCTGGTGCTGCTCCATGGTTCGGGCGGCCACGCCGAGGCATACGTCCGCAACCTCGAGGCGCACGCCGAACACTTCTCGACCTGGTCGATCGACATGCTGGGGCACGGCTACACCGACAAGCCCGGGCACCTGCTGGAGATCCCGCACTACGTCGACCACCTCGCTGCCGTCCTCGACACCATCGGGGCGCAGACGGCGTACATCTCCGGTGAATCGCTGGGCGGCTGGGTCGCGTCGCGGTTCGCCGTCGACCACCCCGACCGCCTCGAGCGGTTGGTGCTGAACACCGCCGGCGGTTCGCAGGCCGACCCCGAGGTGATGAAGCGGATCATCACGCTGTCGATGGCCGCCGCGGAGAACCCGAGCTGGGACACCGTGCAGGCCAGGATCAAATGGCTGATGGCGGACAAGTCCAAGGACTACGACGACATCGTCGCCAGCCGCCAGCGGGTGTACCGGCAGCCCGGGTTCGTCAACGCGATGCGCGACATCATGGCGTTGCAGGATCCCGAGATCCGGCAGCGAAACCTGATGAGCCCCAGCGACTACGGCGCAATCAGCGCGCCGACGCTGGTGCTGTGGACCAGCGACGACCCGACCGCCGACACGACGGAGGGCCGCCGTATCTCGGAGATGATTCCGGGTGCGCGCTTCGAGGTCATGCAAGGCTGCGGGCACTGGCCGCAGTACGAGGACCCCAAGACGTTCAACCGCCTGCACATCGACTTCCTGGTGGGCCGGTGAGTATGGAGTTCGACGTCGTCGTGGTGGGTGCCGGGCCGGTTGGGCTGACCCTGGCCAATATCCTTGGCCTGCAGGGGGTTCACACACTGGTGGTCGATGAGCGAGACGCGCTCATCGACTATCCGCGCGGGGTGGGCCTCGACGACGAAGCCCTGCGGACCTTTCAGGCGATCGGCCTGGCGGACGCCGTGCTGCCGCACACCGTGCCCAACCAGATCTTGCGGTTCTACGACGGCAAGCGGAGATTGCTCGCCGAGATGGCACCGCCCGACGCGCGGTTCGGCTGGCCCAAGCGCAACGGTTTCGTCCAGCCGCTGGTCGACGCCGAGCTGTACAAGGGTCTCGGCCGGTTCGGCAACGTCGAGGTGGCGTGGGGGCATCCGATGACCTCGATCACCGAGACCGCCGACGGAGTCGTCGTCGAGCTGTCGCCTGCCGATTCCCAGCCCCGAAAGGTCAGCGCCCGCTACGTCGTCGGCTGCGACGGCGGCCGTAGCGCCACCCGCCGTGTGATGGGGGTGTCCTTCGACGGCACGACGTCGTCGACCCGCTGGCTGGTGGTCGACATCGCCAACGATCCACTGGGACATCCCAACAGCGAGGTCGGCGCCGACCCGGTCCGGCCCTACGTCTCGATCGCCATCGCCCACGGCATCCGGCGCTTCGAGTTCCTGATCCACGGCCACGAGACCGACGAACAGGCCGAGGATCCCGCGTTCGTCGCGCAGATGCTGTCCCGGCTGGTGCCCTACCCGGACAAGTGCGACATCATCCGTCGCCGCCTGTACACCCACCACTCGCGAATCGCGAGCTCATTCCGCAAGGGTCGCATCCTGATTGCCGGAGACGCCGCCCACCTCATGCCGGTGTGGCAGGGCCAGGGCTACAACAGCGGCATCCGCGATGCCGCCAACCTCGGCTGGAAGTTGGCAGCCGTGGTCAAGGGACAGGCCCGCGATACGCTACTGGACAGCTACGACGTCGAGCGCCGTAAGCACGCCCGCGCGATGATCGATCTCTCGACCACAGTGGGCAAGGTCATCTCGCCGACCAACGCGCGCGTGGCCGCCGCCCGGGACGCGGTCATTCGGGCCGCATCCTTGGTGCCCACGCTGAAGCGGTATGTACTCGAGATGCGGTTCAAGCCGATGCCCCGCTACGAGCAGGGTGCGGTGGTGCACTCCGAGCCGCGGTCACCGTCGTCCGCCGTGGGCACACTGTTCATCCAGCCCCGCGTGGACACCCGGGACAACCAGAACGTCCTGCTCGACGACGTCATCGGCCCGTGGTTCGCCTTTGTGTGCTGGAGTAACAACCCCCGACAACTGCTGGGGGAGAAGGACTTCGCCGCGTGGAAATCGCTCGGTGCGGTCTTCGTCACGTTGCGCCCGATCACCCAGTTGCACTGGACCGGACACGATGATCCCGATGTCATCGTCGTCGGGGACCGTACCGGCGCACTCAAGGCATGGTTCGACGCGCACGACGAGTCGGTGATGTTCCTGCGGCCGGACCGCTGCATCGCCGGCGCCTGCATCGCCCAACGCACACCGGAGCTGAGCGCGGCCCTGCTCGACACACTCACCTTGACCCCGGGAGGAGGCACCGATGCCACTGGCGCTCTGCTGTATGTCACACAGCCCGCTGCTGAACCTTCCCGGCCCGTCGGCGGAACTGCTTGACGACATCAACGCACGGCTGGCCGAAACCCGGTCATTCGTCGCGGAATTCGACCCCGAGCTCGTGGTGATCTTCTCCCCGGACCACTACAACGGGTTCTTCTACCGGTTGATGCCGCCGTTCTGCATCGGCACAGCCGCCCAGGGCGTCGGCGACTACGGCACGCACGCCGGACCGTTGAATGTGCCGGCCGCACTCGCCAACGAGATGGCGGCGGCGGTGTGGGACGCCGGTGTCGACGTGTCCCTGTCGGCGGCCATGGACGTCGATCACGGCACGGTCCAGCCGCTCGAAGTGCTGTTCGGCTCCGAAAATCTGCCCGCAGCCTCGCCGCCCGTCATCCCGGTGTTCATCAACTCGGTGGCCACTCCGTTGGGGCCGCTCAAGCGCACCCGGGCGCTGGGCAGCGCGATCGGTGAATTCCTTGGCGCCCTGGACAAACGAGTGCTCGTCGTCGGATCCGGTGGGCTATCCCATGACCCACCGGTGCCGACGCTGGCGACTGCGCCGCCCGCGGCGCTCGACCGCATCGTCGGCGGGGCGCCGATGTCCCCGGATGGGCGAACGGCACGGCAGGAGGCCGTGATCGCCGCGGCCCACGAGTTCGCCCACGGCGAGAGTGCACTGCAGCCGCTGAACCCGGACTGGGACCGTGCCCTGCTCGACCTCATCGACACCAACCGGCTGGCCGAGGTGGACGGCTGGACCAACGACTGGATCGCCCGTGAAGCCGGCAACTCCGCGCACGAGATCCGAACCTGGGTGGCGGCATTCGCCGCGTTGGCGTCCCAGGGGGACTATCAGACGCAGCAGCGCTACTACCGGGCTGCTCCCGAGTTGATCGCGGGATTCGCGATCCGGACGGCGGTGCCCGCATGAGCGACAACCATTTCGATCATTCAGTCGACGTCCTCGTCATCGGCTCCGGCGCGGGCGGTATGACCGCGGCGCTGCGCGCTGACGCCTTGGGGCTCGACACCTTGATCGTGGAGAAGTCGCCCAAATTCGGCGGATCCTCGGCACTGTCCGGCGGCGGCATCTGGGTGCCCGGTGCGCCGTCGCAGCGCAAGGCCGGCTTCTGCCCGGATCCCGACGGAGTGTTCACCTACCTCAAGACCATCACCGACGGTCTGGTCAGTGACGAACGGCTGCGCGCCTACGTCCACAATGCCCCCAGCATGATGGAGTTCCTCGAAAACTCCAGCGACTGGCTCGAATTCGTCTGGAAGCCGGGATACGCCGACTACTATCCCGAACTCCCCGGCGGTTCGGAGCGGGGCAGCACCATCAACGTGCCCGAGATCGATCTGCGCAAGCTCGGCGACGAGGAGGTGAACCTTCTCGCACCACTCGCGTTGGCACCGAAGGGAATCTGGTTCGCTCCCAAGGATCTGCGGCTGTTCTATCAGGTCCGGCAGAACTGGCGCGGCAAGGCCGTGCTGCTGAAGCTGATCTGGCGGATGTTCCGGGCCCGGGTGTTCGGCGACCGGATGGCGGCCATCGGGCAGTCCCTGATGGCGCGGATGCGGTTGGCGCTCAAAGAAAAGGACATCCCGCTGTGGCTGTCGTCGCCGATGACCGAACTGATCACCGATGTGGATGAGAACGTGGTCGGCGCCGTCATCCAGCGGGCCGGCAAGCCCGTACGAGTCGCCGCTCGGCGAGGCGTGGTGGTGGCCTCCGGCGGATTCGATCACGATATGGCCTGGCGCCGTGAGTATCTGCCGGTGCTGGAGAAGGACTGGAGCTTCGGCAATCCGGCGGCCACCGGCGACGGTATCCGGGCAGGGGAGAAGGTCGGCGCCGCCACCGATCTGCTCGACGAGGCGTGGTGGTTCCCCGCGATGTGCTGGCCGGACGGCCGCCTGCAGTTCATGCTCAACGAGCGGATGATGCCCGCGCAGTTCGTGGTCAATGGCGCCGGGAAGCGGTTCATCAACGAGGCCGCGCCATATATGGACTTCGCGCACGCGATGATCGAAGGGCAGCAAGCGGGCACCCAGCACATCCCGTGCTGGCTGATCACCGACATCGCGTCCTTCCACCGGTACGTGGTCGGCGGACACCTGCCCATCCCTAAGGTGCCGTTCGCGCCGGTACCCACCGGCCGCAAGATCCCGCAGGCCTGGCTGGACTCCGGAATCGTCAAGACCGCGAATACATTCGGTGAGCTGGCGGCCAAGATCGGCGTACCGCCAGGTGCATTGCAGCGCACCGCCGACCGGTTCAACGAGCTCGCGCGCCGCGGACACGACGACGACTTCAATCGCGGAGACAGCGCCTACGACAACT
The DNA here is from genome assembly GCF_008329905.1 of Mycobacterium sp. ELW1. Taxonomy (NCBI): domain Bacteria; kingdom Bacillati; phylum Actinomycetota; class Actinomycetes; order Mycobacteriales; family Mycobacteriaceae; genus Mycobacterium; species Mycobacterium sp. ELW1. The sequence goes on from NZ_CP032155.1 coordinate 1,996,200, forward strand.
ATTACGGCGATCCCACGCTGCCCAACCCCAACCTGGCCCCGCTGGGCGCGCCGCCGTATCTGGCGTTCCAGATCATCCTCGGCGACCTCGGCACCTCGGGTGGCCTGCTCACCGACGAGCACGCCAGGGTGCTGCGCGAGGACGGCACCGTCATCGGTGGTCTCTACGCCACCGGGAACGCCTCGGCCGCCGTGATGGGCCGCAGCTACGCCGGCGCCGGCGCCACCATCGGACCCGCTATGACGTTCGGATACGTCGCAGCAGAACACATCTCCCACAATTCCAATCGAGAGGTAACCGCATGAAGATCTCGCTGTTCTACGAGTTTCCGCTGCCGCGGCCGTGGTCGGAGGACGACGAGCACCAGCTGTTCCAGCATGGCCTCGACGAGGTGGAGCTCGCGGACAAGGCCGGGTTCTCCACCGTGTGGCTCACCGAGCACCACTTCCTGGAGGAGTACTGCCACTCCACCGCCCCGGAGATGTTCCTGGCGGCAGCCAGCCAGCGCACCAAGAACATTCGGCTCGGCTTCGGCGTGATGCACCTGCCGCCGCCGATCAACCACCCGGCACGCATCGCCGAGCGGGTCGCCACCCTGGACCACTTGTCGAACGGCCGGGTCGAGTTCGGCACCGGCGAAGGCTCGTCGGTCGCCGAGCTCGGCGGCTTCGACATCGACCCCGCCGACAAGCGCACCATGTGGGAAGAAGCGCTCGAGGTGTCGATCCGGTGTATGACCGAGGCGCCGTTCACCGGTTTCAAGGGTGAGCACGTCCAGATGCCGGCCCGCAACGTCGTCCCGAAGCCACTGCAGAGCCCGCACCCGCCGGTGTGGGTGGCCTGCACCCGCCCGTCGTCGGTCCAGATGGCCGCCCAGAAAGCCATCGGCGCACTGAGTTTCGCCTACACCGGTCCGGAGGCTCTCAAGGAGCGGGTGGACGGCTACTACAAGGAGTTCGAGGAGCAGGGCACGCCCGTCACCCCGGCGATCAACCCGAACCTGCTCGCGATCGGCGGTGACCTGTCGATGATGGTGGCCAAGACCGACGAGGAGGCGCTCAAGCGGATCGGGATCGGCGGCGGCTTCTTCTCGTTCGGCATCATGCACTACTACATCAACGGCATGCACATCCCCGGTCGCACCGGGGTGTGGGAGCTGTACGAGAACGCCGTCAAGGACGATCCGACACTGGCCTACGGCCCGGGCCGCGGGGCGATCGGTTCTCCCGATACGGTGCGCGAGTTCTTGCGTGGTTACGAGGCCAGCGGTGTCGACGAGATCATCCTGCTGCTCAACCCGCGCAGCCACGAGGGCACGATGGAATCCATCGAGATCATGGGCAAGGAGATCTTGCCGGAATTCATCGAACGCGACGAGAAAGCCGTCAAGGACAAGGCCAAGCGCCTGGCGCCGGTGATCGACAAGGTCGAGGCCCGCCGCCAGCCGTCGGAGGCTCCGTTGTTCGACGAAACCTACGCCTTCGGCGGTCTGCCCACCGGCCGGGGTGGAAAGTTCACCGCCGGTGAGATTCCCGAGGCGATGGCCGAGATCAACGAAGGCCGCGTGAAGGCCGCACAGTTGGAGAAAGAGAAGCGGGAAGCCAAGTAGCCCCGTGTCCACGATCGACGATCTGCTGCGGTACGACGGCCGCCGGGTGGTCGTCACCGGCTGCGCGTCGGGAATCGGCGCGCAGCTGTGCGATCAGCTGACCGCACTGGGTGCCGAGGTGGTCGGCCTCGATGTGCGCCGGCCGTCGAGCGGGGTCGACGACTTCGTCGAGATCGATCTGGCCGACCCCGTTTCGATCGACCGGGCGGTGAACGCGGTCGGCGGTCCCGTCGACGCGCTGTTCAACGTGGCCGGGGTGTCCTCGGGGATTGGTAACCCCGTACTGGTCGTGACGATCAACTTCCTGGGCACCCGGCACCTCACCGAGGCGATGCTGCCGCAGCTGCAGCCCGGCGCGTCGATCGTTTGCGTGTCCTCGTTGGCCGCCGCGAACTACCGTGAGAACCTGCCGCAGGCGGCCGGCTTACTGGCGACGGGATCGATGGCCGAGGGTATCGAATGGTGCCACGACAACCCCGACGCGCTGGCCGACGGCGGTTACCGGCTGTCCAAGGAGGCGATCATCGGTTACGCGGTCACCACTGCCGTGCCGCTGGGCGCCAAGGGCATCCGGATCAATTGCAGCGGACCGGGTGTCACCGACACCCCGATCCTCGACCAGCTTCGCTCTGCTTACGGGCAGGGACGACTCGACGACATCCCTAAGCCCCTGGGCCGGGTGTCGAACCCGACCGAGCAGGCGGCGGTGCTGGCGTTTCTCGGCAGCCGGGCCGCCGGCTACATCACCGGTCAGGTCATCTGGGCCGACGGCGGCAACATCGCGGCGCGGCACGCCGCCGACTACAAGAAGGGATGACCAGGTGCACAGTATGAGCGATTTCCGTCGGGTTGCCGACGATGTCCGTAACTGGGGACGGTGGGGCGACGACGACGAGCTCGGCACACTGAACTTCATCACCCCCGAGAAGGTCGCTCAGGCAGCCGCAACGGTCCAGCACGGCAAGGTGTTTCCGCTCGGCGTCGACTTCGGTTCGTCCGGCCCGCAGGGGGCGTTCCAGTATCGGCAGAACCCCACCCATGTGATGACGATCGACGGCGGCGACGCCAACACGCTGCTGGAGTACGGACCCACGTGGCTGAGAAACCCGGCGGCCGTGCAGCTGAGCGGGTACTCCACGGCCGGGCCGATGCGATTCAACGACGACATGATCATCATGCCGCTGCAGGCTGCCACGCAGTGGGATGCGCTGTCGCACGTGTACTACGAAGACAAGCTGTACAACGGTTTTCCCGCGGACTCGGTGACCAGTCTCGGCGCGTACTACCTGGGCATCGACAAGGTCGTCGGCAAGGGCATCACCTCCCGCGGTGTGCTGCTGGACATCGTGAAGCTGCGCGGGGTACCGACGTTTTGCGAACTCGGTGAGCCGATCACGCCGGCCGAACTCGACGAGGCGGCCCGCAGGCAGGGTGTCAGCATCGAACCGGGTGACATCGTGCTGATCCGAACAGGCTGGTGGGCGCGCTTTGTGGAGACCCGCGACGGTCGGGAGCCCGGTGCGGGATTGGATTGGACCTGCGCGTCGTGGCTACACGACCATCAGGTCGCCGCGGTGGCGGCCGACAATCTGATGGTGGAGAACCCGGTGTCGGGCGTCGACGGCACCATCCTGCCGATGCACATGTTGTGCCTGCGGGATATGGGTTTGATGCTGGGCGAGTACTGGAATCTCACCGAACTGGCCGCCGATTGCGCGGCCGACGGTCGCTATGAATTCCAGCTCGTCGCACCGCCGCTGTCTGTCACCGGTGGTGTCGGCTCGCCGGTCAACCCGATCGCGATCAAGTGAGCTATCAGCATCGGACCCTCGTCGTCGACGGCCTGGCGACACATTTCCTCGAGGCGGGGGAGGGTGATCCCGTCGTACTCCTGCACGGGGGCGAGTTCGGGGTGAGTGCCGAAATCGGCTGGGAAAGAGTGATTCCCGAACTTTCCCGGCGCTATCGGGTATTGGCTCCGGACATGCTGGGCTTCGGCGAATCGGCGAAGGTCGTCGACTTCACCGACGGCCGGGGCATGCGCATCCGGCACATCGCCCGGTTCTGCGCCCTGCTGGGCATCGACTCAGCCCACTTCGTCGGCAACTCGATGGGTGCCATCAACCTGTTGGTGGACATGACCTCGGGATCGCCGGTGCTGCCGGTGCGCAGTGCGGTCACGATCTGTGGCGGCGGCGAGATTCAGAAGAACCGGCACACCACCGCCCTCTATGACTATGACGCCACCTTCGAGGCGATGCGGGCGATCGTCGAGGCGTTGTTCCTCGATGCGGCGTACCCTGCCGACGATGAGTACGTGCGGCGGCGCTACGAGTCGAGTGTCGCGCCCGGGGCCTGGGAGTCGTTGGCGGCAGCGAGGTTTCGTCGCCCGGGCCTCGATGTCCCGCCGAGCCCCTCCAGTAAGCGAGCCTACGAGCGCATCCGCGTGCCCGTGCTGGTGGTGGAGGGGGCCGGTGACAAGCTGCTGCCCTCGGGGTGGGCCGCCGAGATCGCCGGGCAGATCACGCAGGGACGTGCGGCGGTCATCGCTGGCGCCGGGCACTGCCCTCAGATCGAGCAGCCCGACGCGCTCGCCGAGCTGCTGCTGGGGTTCTTCGCCGAGGCCTCGAGTCGCTAGGGCCCGACCCGCTCGATCCCCACGTACGCCGAACTCAATGCCGGTGTCTGCGACAGCGGATCGACAGGGGAGCCCGCGACGAGCAGGTTGCGGTTGACGCCGAACGACACCGGCTCGGCACCGCCGCGTGGGTCGAACACCCGCGAGCCCCAGCCGTGGTCGACGATCACGACGCCGGGCCGGGGCCTGTCGCTGACCACGGCGGTGAGCTCGATCGCACCGATGTCGGAGAACACCCTGACCCGATCCCCGTCGGCGATCCCGAGCGCGGCCGCATCGTGGGAGTTGATCACCGCATGGTTGTCCTTGCCCGACGGGTGCAGGCCCGGAATGTCGTTGAGCCACGAGTTCATCGAGTGCCGGCGCCGGCTGTTCGCCAGCTGGAACGGACGCCCGGCCGGCGCCACGGGATGCGGTTCCGCGAGCAGCTCGCGGGCCCGGTCCACGAACTCCGCGGGCGCCACGTGGATCTTCTTGTCGTCGGTGCGCAACGCCTTTCGCAGATGCCCGAATTCGCGCGTGCCGAACACCCAACCGTGCGGATGCGCCATCACGGCGCGCCAGCTGATCCCACGACTCGACGCGATGATCATCCGGTCGATCCAGTGCGGCCCGAACGCGCACGACGGCTTGCGGCCGACCCTGGCCAGTGCACGCGTCGCCCGGACGAACGCATTGAGACCCCGGATCCCGAGGAACGGCCGCTTCATCGCCAGCGTGAGATCGAGGAAGAACCGCCACTCCTCGCGAGCATCATCCGGCGGGTCGACCGCCCGCCGCCCGTACTGGACGTAGGGCTCGTCGTGCAGGCCGCTGGTGAGCGCCAGCAGATCGTCTCGTTCCAGCCAGTGCGCCGCGGGAAGCAGCCAATGCGCGTGGCGGTGGCTTTCGCGCTGCAGGAAGTCGATCACGACCAACAGATCGAGCTGACCCAGCGCGGCATCCAGGCGTGCGCCATCGGGCCCGGAGACGACGGGGTTGCCCGCGTTGATCACCATCGCTCGGATCTGCCCTGGCCCGGGAGTGGTTATCTCGCCGGGCAATTCGTCGAGTCCGTGATGACCGGCCACCATGGGCCGACCCTGCACCCGGCTGAGATGATCCACCGGCTTGGCGAACGCCGCCAGCGTCAACGCATCGACGTAACCACGCTCGAACCGTCGCCCACCCGGCCGGTCCATCCGTCCGGTGATGACGTTGAGGACATGCCCCAGCCACTCTCCGATGGTCCCGGCCAGATGCAGCGAGACCCCGGTGCGGGTGATCGCCATGGCACCGGGTGCGCCGGCGAAATCGCGTGCCAGCGTCTCGATGTCGGTGCGGGGAATGCCGCAGCGCGCTGCCAGGTCGTCGAGGTCGGCGTCGGCGGCCAGCGCGCGTAATGCGGCCATCCCGCCGGCGAGGTCGCGGCAGTCGTCGCGGTGCTCGCGGCCCTCGTCGAGGATCACCTTCACCATGGCGAGCAGCAGCGCCCAGTCCTGGCCGGGGCGGACGGCCAGATGAGTGTCGGCCTTCTCGGCACTCTCGGTGCGGACCGGGTCGACCACCACGATCCTGGCGCCCTGTCGTTGCCGGGCCAGCGCCCGTTTCCAGCCGCCCGGCACCGTCTCCACCCAATTCCAGGCGCTGACAGCGGGATTGGTGCCCACCAGAAGGAAGAAGTCGCAATTGTCGATATCGGAGACCGGGACGAACAACTGCGATCCGTACATGGCCTGCGCCACGACGTGCAGAGCGTTCTGATCGACCGAGCCGACGTAGTAGCGGTTCTGGCTGCCGATGGCGTCCAACCAGCCGGTCATGAACAGCAGGTTCGACGACGAGAAGCCGGACGGATTGCCGGTGTAGGTAGCCACCGCGTCGGGACCGCCGGCGGAGATGATCGCCGACATCCGCGCGGAGATGTCGGCGACGGCCTCGTCCCACGTCGCCTCGACGTAGCGGTCGCCCACCCGCCGCATCGGGCGGGTGATGCGGCGCGGATGTTCCACCAGCTGGGCGGCGGTGCGGCCCTTGGCGCAGAAGTCCGCCCAACTGTGCGGATTCTGCTTGTCCGCAGAGATTTTCACCACTCGCCCCGCCTCGACGGTGACCTCGACACCGCACGAGGCAAGGCAGTACCGGCAGAACGTGTGGACGGTCTGCGGCGGTGTGGGGGTTATTTCAAGCAACTGCCGCCGTCGACGGGCAGGGTGACGCCGGTGATGTATCGGGCTTCGTCGGATGCCAGGAATAGCACTGCATTGGCGATGTCTTCGGGTTCGACCCAGCCGATCGGCAGCGTGTGCATCAGCTGCCCGACCACCTTCATGTCCTCCGGACCCGGGTTCTCCAGATCGGGACGGAACAGCCGCATCGTGCCCTCGTTCATGAACAGCGGCGTGTTCACGTTCGTCGGGTGTACGGAGTTGACCCGGATGTTCTGCGCGCCCAGCTCGACGGCGAACGTCCGCATCAGGCCGACCACACCGTGTTTGGCGGCGACGTAGTGCCCGTGTGTGCGGGTAGGCCTTGAGTCCGCCGACCGAGCTGGTCAGGATGATCGAGCCGCCACGGCCGCCTTCGAGGATGTGCGGCACACCGGCTTTCACCGTCTTCCACACGCCGCCGAGGTTGATGTCGATCATCGCGGTCCAGTCGGTCTCGCTGGTCTTGTCCAGCGTCTGGCCGCCGTTGCCGATGCCGGCGTTGGCCACGATGATGTCGAGGCGGCCCAGGGCATCGACGCCCGCGTCGACCGCGTTCTTGAGCGCGTCGTAGTCGCGGACGTCGACCTCGGCGGTGTAGATCTGCCGGTTGTGGCCCTTGACCAGGTCTGCGGTCTCGGCCAGATCTTCCGGTGTGGACGCGGCGATCAGGTCGACGGTGTCGATCTTCTTGCAGATGTCCACCGCGATGATGTCGGCGCCCTCGGATGCCAGCCGCACCGCGTGCGCGCGACCCTGCCCGCGCGCCGCGCCGGTGACGAACGCGACTTTGCCTTCTACCCGTCCTGCCATGATTTTTCAGTCCTCGTGTCGTAGGTGATGGATGTCAGGGGACGATCGTCGGCATGGCGTCCCAGCCCCGGACCGCGGTGGTCTGAGACTTCTGCGCGCCCGACCAGTCGACGTCCCATGTGGGGAAGCGCTTGAGGATCTCTTCGAGCGCGATCCGGCCCTCCATCCGGGCCAGAGCATTGCCCATGCAGAAATGCGTGCCGGCGCCAAACGTCATGTGCGACTTGAGCTCACGATGAATGTCGAATACATCCCCATTCGGGGCGAACCGCCGGTTGTCGCGGTTGGCCGCTCCGACGAGCATCAGCATCGCCGACCCCGCGGGCACGGTCTGGCCGTAGTACTCGACGTCGCGGGTGACGTAGCGCGCGATCTGCAGGGCGGGCGGCTCCCAGCGCAGAATCTCCTCGATCGCCTGCGGAATCAGCGCCGGATTCTCGGCCAGCTCACGTCGCTGATCGGGATATTCGGCCAGGGTCTTTCCGGCCCAGCCGATCAGCCGGGTGGTGGTCTCGGATCCGGCCGTCGCGATCACCGTCAAATAGAGCAGCAGCTCCTCGCGGTGCAGCCGCCGCACCGTGCCGGTCTCGTCGGTGAACTCGGCGTTGAGCAGATCGGTCATGATGTCGTCGGAGGGGTGATCGCGCCGGTAGTCGATGAACTCGGCGAACACCTCGCCGGTGGCCAGCAGATCGACTTCCTTCTTCTGCAGAGTCGCCTCACCGTGGTCGGTGATCGCCCGCTGCCGATCCTCCGGGATGCCGAGCAGCATGCCGATCACCCGCATCGGCATCTGCTCGCCGAGGTCGTTGACGAAGTCGAACCGGCCCGTACCGACCAGCGGATCCAGGCACCGGGTGGTGAACTCACGGATCTGCGGCTCCAGCGCGGCAACTTTGCGCGGGGTGAACACTCGCGACAGCAGGTTGCGGTGGATGTTGTGGATCGGCGGATCCTCGAAAATCAATGTGCCGGGCGGAATTTCCATGCCGGATTTGATGATCTCCAGCAATGCACCCCGGCCGGAGATGAACGTCTCGTGGTCGATGACCGCCTTGTTGACATCGTCGAACCGGCTCAGCGCGTAGAAGTCCAGATCAGGGTTGTAGTACAGCGGGGCTTCCTCGCGCAGGCGCGCAAACATCGGAAACGGGTTGATGTTCTGCTCGACGTCATAGGGGTCGTAGTGCAGATCCTGAGCGGCACTGACTGTCACCGGATTGTTCCTCCCATGGGCCATCGGTGGGAGCAACAATTGCAGTTCCGTTCAAAAGGTGTCAATGGCATGTCCGGAATGCGTGAGGTTTGCTGACCAAGTGAGAGAACATCGTTCTCATCCCGCTCGCTTACCCGGCGCACATCGAATTTAAAGCACGCGCTTGACTTCGGTCCGGCGTAGCGAGTTGACTGCGTACGCGCACCGGATCGGCGTGCCGACGAGAGGGATTGGGCCGTCATGGGCAACGAATTGGCAGGCAAGATCGCAGTGGTCACCGGCGGTGCATCGGGCCTCGGCGCCGCGATTGTCGAGCGATTTCTGGCCGAGGGCGCCACCGTCGCGTTTGGCGACATCGACGCCGAGCAGGGGCGAGCACTGGCCGATGCGCACGGCGCGAAAGCGCTGTTTCTGCCGACCGATGTTTCCGACACCGAGCAGCTCACACGCCTGATCGACACCGCGGCCGACACGTTCGGCGGCCTCGACGTGATGGTGAACAACGCCGGGATCTCCGGAAAGATGCACCGGAGTTTCCTGGACGACAACCTCGACGACTTCGAGCGGGTGTTGGCCGTCAACCTCAAAGCCGTGATGGCCGGAACCCGAGATGCCGCCCGGCGCATGACGGAACGCGGCGGCTCCATCATCAACCTGACCTCCATCGGCGGAATCCAGGCCGGCGGGGGTGTGATGACCTATCGCGCGTCGAAGGCCGCGGTCATCCACTTCACCAAGTGCGCCGCGATCGAACTGGCCAACTACGAGATCCGGGTGAACTGCCTTGCACCCGGACATATTCGGACGGCCATCGTGTCGAAGTCCGCGCACGGCATGGATCCCGAGCAGGTGGCCAAGTTCGAAGCGGGCATTCGCGCGACCATGCGCGCCGACCGGCCGTTGGAGCGGGAGGGGACCGCCGAGGATGTGGCCGAAGCGATCCTCTACTTCGCAGGCGACCGCTCGCCGTACGTCACCGGCACGGTGTTGCCGGTCGACGGGGGGACTGCAGCGGGCAAGCCGGTGCCGAAGAAGAAAAAGCCGGTCGATTCTTAAATCAATCGCTTGACTTAATTACGATCACGGCGTTGACTGGCGTGCGATGACCACCGCCACCACTCCTTCCGGGAGCACCCGCACCGATCGGGCGAGCCTGACCCGTGAGGCGATCCTCACCGCCGCCGAGCGACTCTTCGCTGAACACGGCGTCTTCGCGGTCTCCAACCGTCAGGTCAGCGAAGCCGCCGGGCAGGGCAACAATGCGGCCGTCGGCTACCACTTCGGCACCAAGACCGACCTGGTCCGCGCGATCGAACACAAGCACGCCGTTCCGGTGGAGAAGCTGCGCGAAGAGCGAATCGCCGCGATGCCCGGCACCGGAATCGGCCTCCGCGACTGGGTCGAATGCCTGGTGCTGCCGCTGACCGATCACCTGACCGAGTTGGGCAACCCCACCTGGTATGCCCGGTTCGCCGCGCAGGTGATGGCCGACCCGGCTTACCAGAAGACCGTCACCCGTGACGCGCTGGCGTTGCCCGCTCTGATCACGGTGGTGGAGGGCATCAACCGATGCCTGCCGGATGTGCCGGGCCATGTGCGGATGGAACGCAACATCATGGCGCGCAACTTGTTGATGCACACCTGCGCCGAATATGAGCGGGCCCTCGCCGAGGACTCGCCGCTGCCTCTGACCAATTGGCGCACAGCCGCTTCCGGACTCGTCGACGCGATCGTCGGACTGTGGCTGGCCCCCGTGACACGACAAGGCTAGTACCACGATGAAGGTCACCGTCGACCAGGACAAGTGCGTTTCCTCCGGCCAATGCGTGCTCAACGCGGCCGAGGTCTTCGATCAGCGTGACTCCGACGGTGTCGTGATGCTGCTCGAAACCAACCCGCCCGCCGATCAGGAAGACAACGCGCGCCGCGCGGCCGCGGCCTGTCCCGCGCAAGCCATCTACGTCGAGGAGTGAAGCATGTCGGACACGTTGACATCTGAGGCGACCGAGGCGGCAGGCGCCGCACCGGAGTACCCGATGGAGCGCGCGGCGCGATGCCCGTTCGCCCCGCCTCCCCAGTTGCTCGAGATGAACGAGACCGCGCCGCTGTCGCGGGTGCGGATCTGGGACGGCAGCACCCCGTGGGTGGTGACCGGCTATGAGGCGGCTCGCGCACTGTTCGCCGACCCGCGAATCAGCGTCGACGACCGGATTTCCGGCTTCCCGCACTGGAATGCGCACATGGAAGCCACGGTGAACAAGCGGCCCCGGTCGGTCTTCACCTCCGATGCCGAGGAGCACACCCGGTTCCGGCGCATGTTGTCCAAGCCGTTCACCTTCCGCCGGGTGGAAACGCTGCGTGCGGTGATCCAACAAGTCACCGACGAGTGCATCGACGAGATACTGGCCGGGCCCAAGCCCGCCGACATGATCAAGAAGCTCGCCTTGCCGGTACCCACGCGGGTGATCAGCGACATGCTCGGCGTGCCCTACGAGGACCACGAGTTCTTTCAGGAACACGCCAACGCCGGGATGGCCCGCAACGCCGCCGCCGACGCCATGCAAAAGGGTGCGATGAGCCTGCACCAGTACCTGATCAACCTGGTGGAGAAGAAGCAGAAAGAGCCCGCCGAGGACGCCATTTCCGATCTCGCCGAACGGGTCACCGCGGGCGAGATCAGCGTGAAGGAGGCCGCCCAGCTGGGTACCGGCCTGCTGATCGCGGGTCACGAGACCACCGCCAACATGATCGGGCTCGGTCTGTGTGCCCTGCTGGTGAACCCCGAACAGGCTGCGCTGCTGCGCGATTCCGACGACCCGAAGTTCATCGCGAACGCAGTCGAGGAACTGATGCGCTTCCTGTCGATCATTCAGACCGGTCAGCGTCGGGTGGCCCTCGAGGACATCGAGATCGGCGGCGAGACCATCAAGGCCAATGAAGGTGTCATCCTCGATCTCGCCCCGGCGAACTGGGATCCCGCGATGTACCCCGACCCCGGCAAGCTCGACCTGACCCGTGATGCCAGCCAGCAGTTGGGTTTCGGCTACGGCCGGCACCAGTGCGTCGGCCAGCAACTGGCCCGTGCCGAGATGCAGATCGTGTTCCCGACCGTGTTGCGCCGGATCCCCGAGATGAAGCTGGCGATCCCGTTCGACGAGGTGCCGTTCGCGGAAGACCGCCTTGCCTATGGCGTTTACGAGCTACCCGTTACTTGGTGACAAGCCCCCTCAGCCCTAATCGATTGGAGTGTCCACGATGTCGACGTTGACTGCCACGCTCTACCCGCCGGAAGGTTTCGGCGCGCCCAAGAACCGTCAGGGTCATGCCACGGGTGACTTCGGATTGCCCGCCGGCACTGAGGTTTTCTCGGCCGACAACCACATCTCGGTGGCCCAGGACATCTTCTACGAGAAGTTCCCCGAGGATCTCAAAGGTCAGGCGCCCCGGATCTGGTACGAAGACGGCGCCTACATGGTCGGCATGAAGGGCAAGGCGTGGACCGGCGGTGACTTCGGCCGGGTTCTCATGCAGTACGACGATATGGCCGGGGCGTCGACCAACGACATGGCTGCCCGCGTCCGCGAACTCGCTGAGGACGGTATCGACAAGGAGTTGGCCTTCCCCAACGCCGTCCTCGCGTTGTTCCACTACCCGGACAAGGCGTTGCGGGAGCGGGTGTTCCGTGTCTACAACGAGGTGATGGCCGAACTGCAGGAGCAGTCCAAGGGGCACTTCTACGGGGTCGGCCTGATCAACTGGTGGGATCCGAAGGGCACCCGCCAGAACCTCGCAGAGCTGAAGGCTCTCGGACTCAAGACTTTTCTGCTGCCGCTCAATCCGGGCAAGGATGACGACGGCAACATCTACGACTATGGCGCCGCGTCGATGGATGCGGTCTGGGACGAGATCGAAGACTCCGGCGTGCCCGTCACACACCACATCGGAGAGACGCCGCCGAAGACGCCGTGCGAGAACAACAGCGTCGTCGTCGGAATGATGGTCAACGTCGACTCGTTCCGCGAACAGTTCGCCAAGTACGTCTTCTCCGGAATCCTCGACCGGCACCCGAAGCTGAAGGTCGGCTGGTTCGAAGGCGGAATCGCCTGGGTGCCAACCGCATTGCAGGATGCGCAGCACATGCTCGCGTCCTACCGGCACATGTTCAACCACCAGTTGTCCCACGATCCTCGGTACTACTGGGACAACCACATGTGCGCCTCGTTCATGGTGGACCCGCTCGGCTTGGAGCTCATCGACAAGATCGGCGTGGACAACGTGATGTGGTCGTCGGACTACCCGCACAACGAATCGACCTTCGGTTACTCGGAGAAGTCCTTGGCGACCGTGGTCGAGGCAGTGGGCCCGGAGAACGCGGCCAAGATCTGCAGCTCCAACATCAAGAATTTCCTGGGCGTCCAGTGACGACATCTACCCATTCCGGCGTCACCCAGATAGCCCGGACCGGGCATACGTGGCTGGATATTCCGCAGGAGCCCGATTTCGCCAGGATGCGCAGCGAAGTCGGCGCCCGTCTACATACCGCGATGGCCGATCAGGGCGTGGACGCACTGGTGCTTCTGGGCAACAGCAATGTCATGTACGCCACCGGAATCAGCTGGCCGCTGGCGGACGCCGGGTTGTCGCATGTGGAGCGGCCGGTGGCGGTGATCCTGGCCGACGACGAGTACCCGCACCTGTTCCTGCCGTTCCATGAGGACGCGGCGGTGGAATCCGGCCTGCCCGATGACCATCTGCATGGGCCCATGTACCTCGAATTCGACGAAGGTGTAGCGGAATTCGCGACTATCCTGGCCACACTTGTCTCGCCGGGCGCGGCGGTGGCGACCGATGAGTTGACCGGGGCGATGCGACGAGCCGGCACCGCGCTGTTCCCCACCCCGCCGGTGGACGCCGCCCCGACCGTCGGTGCTGCGAAACTGGTGAAGACCATCGACCAGATCGCCTGCATCCGGCGAGCCTGTCAGATCACCGAACTAGCCGTCGCCGAGATTCAGAAGTCGCTGGCGCCCGGCGCTCGTCAGATCGATCTGTCCGCTGAATTCGTGCGTCGCACTTTCGAGCTCGGCGCGACTACGAACATGTTCGACTCGATCTGGCAGGTCATGCCCACGTCGAAGGCGACCCAGGGAACCTGGACCACCACCGGCGATCTTGCCCTGCCGCTGTTGACCACCGAGCGCGAGCTGGCGCAAGGCGACGTGTTGTGGACGGACGTGTCCATCGCTTACCACGGCTACTGCTCTGATCATGGGCGCACCTGGATCGTCGGTCAGGAACCGACACCGGTGCAGCAGCAGCAATTCGAGAAATGGAGCCGGGTTGTCGACGGGGTGCTCTCGGTGACCAAGGCCGGCGCCACCTGTGGTGACCTCGGGCGCGCGGCAATCGCCGCCGCGGGCGGGGAGAAGCCGTGGCTGCCGCACTTCTACCTGGGGCATGGGATCGGAACGAGTGCGGCCGAAATGCCGATGATCGGAACGGATCTCGGCCAGGAGTGGGACGACAATTTCGTCTTTCCGGCCGGCATGTTGTTGGTGTTCGAGCCCGTGGTGTGGGAAGACGGCACCGGCGGCTATCGGGGCGAGGAGATCGTCGTCGTCACCGATGGTGGCTGGATGCCGCTGACCTCCTATCCATACGACCCGTATGAGGTGCCCAATGGGAATTGAGATCGAGGCCGATGCCCGGGCTCTGCGGCTAAGCCGTCGCGAGCGTGCCTTGGCCCAGATGGAGGCCCACGACCTGGACGTGCTGGTGCTGGGCCGTCAGGCCAATGTTCGCTACATCTCCGGTGCCCCCCAGTTGTGGGTAGTGGGCACCCGCCCGTTCGGACCGATCTGTGAATTCGTGCGCGCCACCGGGGAGATCCACCTCAACAGCACGTGGGATGAGGGCATACCCGAGGAAATCCCGCACGAGAATCTGTATGGGTTCGCATGGAATCCCATGACATTGGTCGAGATCCTGAAGAACATCAACGGGGCCGCCACCGCACGGCGAGTGGGAACCGACGCCCTGACGCCGACTTTCGCGAAGCTGCTGCCGATGGCGTTCCCGAACGCGGAGTTGGTTGACGCCGAGCAGGCCATGCAGGCTGCCCGCCGGATCAAGACTCCCCAAGAAGTGCAGGCGTTGCGTCACGCGCTGGCGATCGCCGAGGAGGGTCTGGCCGCGGGTGTGACAGCGCTCGGTCCGGGTACCACCGCGAAATTCATCACCGCTGCGGTGTTGGAGGCGGAAGCCGCCGGTGGGGTGAGTACCCCGGCAACACAGGATGCCGCCTGGGTGACGTCGAAGGAGAATCCGTGGCGCCGCGCCGAGGGCGGGGTGATACGCGAGGGTGACCTGGTGGTGTTGTCAGCCGGGGTGCTGGCCGACGGATATGTCGCCGAAGTGGCCCGCACGCTCCCGGTCGGCGATCCCACCGATGCTATGCGCGGGCTCTACCGGCGCCGGGATTCGCTGTGGGACAGCCTGATCGAGGCGTGCCGACCGGGCAACGCCACGAGCGCGTTGTTGGATGCCTACGCCCACGCCGGTGAGCAACTGCCGGTCACGCCGGTGGCGCACGGCCTGGGCCTGGGGTTCGACCCGCCAGTCGTCTCGCCACAGCTACGGGCCACTGCCGACGCCGAGCTGCTGGAGGCGGGAATGGTGCTCGCCATCACCGCCCACGTCTGGGAGGAGTCGGTCGGCTCGGTCATCACCCGGGACGCTGTGTTGATCACCGCTGACGGGTGCGAGGTACTGACGTCTAGTTGTACTGACCACGGACGTTAAGTACGGCGTGGCGTAGTGACATGACGAAGACCTCCGAGTGAAGTGCGAGCTGCTTAAGGAACGCACCAACTCACTCCGGAGGTCTTCATGGTCCACCGTAATGCCCCCTTGTCCGAAACCGGTCGTCTGCGGCTGGCACGTTGCGTTGTCGAGGATGGCTGGACGCTGCGACGGGCGGCCGAGCGGTTCCAGGTTGCGGTCACTACCGCTGCGCGCTGGGCCCGCCGCTACCGCGAACTAGGCGAAGCCGGCATGGCCGACCGCAGCTCACGCCCACATCACAGCCCTAATCAAACCCCCACACGCACCGAGCGGCGCATCATTAAAGTCCGAGTACTTCGACGTTGGGGACCGGCTCGCATTGCTTATCTGCTGGGACTGAATGTCTCGACTGTCCACAACGTGTTGAGGCGCTACGGCCTAGCCAAGCTGCGGTGGCTGGACCGGCCCACCGGGCGAGTTATCCGGCGGATGGAGTCAGCCAGCCCCGGCGACCTGGTGCATGTCGATGTCAAGAAGGTAGGCAAGATCCCGGCTGGCGGCGGATGGCGCATGTTGGGCCGCAGCGCAGGAAATCATCACTCCCGCAAGGACAGAAGCATAGGAACTGGCAGCGACCGTTCCGGGCGGCGTGGTTATCACTTCTTGCACACCGCCATCGACGCTCACTCCCGGCTGGCCTACTCCGAACTGCTAATCGACGAACGCAAAGACACAGCTGCTGACTTCTGGCAAAGGGCTAACGAATGGTTCAACGCATGCGGCTTCACCGTACGGAAAGTGTTGACAGACAACGGCTCCTGTTACCGATCCCACTCATTCCGAGATGCACTCGGGCAGATCGAACATCGTCGAACCAAACCCTATCGACCCCAGACGAACGGCAAGGTGGAGCGATTCCACCGAACCCTTGCCGATGAATGGGCATATGCGCGGCTCTACACCAGCGACGCCGAACGGTGCGCGGAGTTCCCTCGCTGGCTGCATACCTACAATCACCATCGCGGCCACACCGCACTCGGCGGCCAACCACCCGCCACCCGCGTACCTAACCTCTCAGGTCAGTACATCTAGTCCGGCGTGGAGCGCCGCGGCAAGCGTCGGTACGAGCAATGGCTAAAGCCGGACGCCCGTCGGCCGAGGAGATCATCCTCTACGACAAGGACCCGAAGACCAAAATCGCCACGATCACCTTCAACCGGCCCGAGTACCTCAATGCGCCGACCGCCGCTGCGCGCCTGCGGTATTCGGACCTGCTCTACCAGGCCGGTGTGGACGATCAGGTGAAGGTCGTCGTCATCCGGGGCGCGGGGGAGGATCTCGGCAGCGGTGCCGACCTCCCCGAGTTCATGGAGTTGCAGAACGACGAGGACACCGGCCCACGGCTCGGGGAGTTCCGGATTCCGCCTGGCGCGGTGACATACCCGCCGCAGGGGACGTACCGCCGTGGTGCCTCGATCGGTGCGTGGTACGCCAGCCCGCAGTCGGGTATCCGGACGCTGCAGGACTTCAAGAAGATCTCGATCCTCGAGGTCAAGGGATACTGCTACGGCTGGCACTTCTACCAGGCCGCCGACGCCGACCTGGTGATCTCCAGCGACGACGCACTGTTCGGCCATCCGTCGTTCCGCTATTACGGCTGGGGTCCCCGGATGTGGTGGTGGACGCAGATGATGGGCATCCGCAAGTTTCAGGAGATGGTGTACACCGGTCGGCCGTTCACCGCCGCCGAGATGTACGAGTGCAACTTCCTCAACAGCGTGGTGGCACGGGAGGAACTCGAAGACGAGGTCAGTCGGTACGCGCAGGCATGCGCGCGAAACCGGCCCACCGACACAGTTTTTCAGCAGAAGATGTTCTTCGAGGTGTTCAAGCAGTTCCAGGGTGAGTACCTGGGCAGCCTGCTCGGCAGCACCTTCGAGTCGCTGGGTGGCGTAGCCGCGCGCGACGAGGACGAGTTCGACATGCACGCGGGACTCGACTCGGGGCTCGCCGGCGCGGTGAAGGACAACGACAGCAAGTTCCCACCGGAGTGGCGGCTGTCGAAGTCCGGACGCGCGAAAGCCAAGGCCGAGAAGACCGAGACCAAGAAGACGAAAAAGAAGAAGAAGAAGAAGTAGCGATGACCGACTCGCCACTGACCGGCTTTGTCGTGGTCGACCTGTCCACCGGCATCCCCGGCGGATACTGCACCAAGTTGCTCGCCGACGCCGGCGCCGAGGTCATCAAAGTCGAGGCGCCCGAGGGTGATCCGCTGAGGCGATGGTCGGCCTCGGGTGCGCAGATCGGGCCGAACGAGGACGGCGCGCTGTTCAGCTTTCTGGCCGGTGGTAAGCACAGCGCGGTCGCCCACCCTGACCTCGACGATGATCTCCGATGGATCGGCGATCTTCTGGCCGGTGCCGACGCCGTCGTCTGGTCATCGGGGTCACCGCTGGCCGAACACCCGACGCTGATGCCCGCCGCGGTGCACGCCGCCCATCCACACCTGATCGTCGTCGCGATCACACCGTTCGGTCTCGACGGCCCGTGGAGTGGCCGCCCCGCAACCGAATTCACGCTGCAGGCCTGGTCCGGCGGCATTGTCGGGCTGGGCCGCGGCGCCCCGGACCGCGCGCCGGTCTACGTCGGCGGCCGGGTCGGCGACTACCTGTCCGGGGCGTACGCCAGTGCGGCGATACTGGCGGCCCGCATGCAGGTGTTGGCCGGTGGCGCCGGTGAGCTCATCGATCTGTCCATGCTGGAAAGTCACGTCATGGGTCTGACGTACTACCCGGCGACCTACTTCGACATGCTCGGACGGCCCTGGCGTGACGCCCGCAAGCTGACCGTGCCTGGCATCGCCCGCGTCAAGGACGGCTTGGTGGACGTCGGATGTGGCACCGCACAGCAGTGGTTCGACCTGTGCGCGATGACCGGGCACGAGGAGTGGATCGACGAGAACGCGCCCCTGAGCATCACCGAGCAGGCCAGCGAGAAAGCCGACGAGCTGTACGCCTGGATGGCCGAGCGCACCGGTGACGAGGTCCGCGAACTGGCCACCGCGTTCCGCATCCCCAACGCGCCGGTCGCCACCCCCGACACCATCGAGTCGCTGGAACACTTCGTCGCCAGGAAGACGTTCGTCACCCACCCGGCCGGTTTCCGCCAGCCCGGCCATCCCTACCGGATCGCCGGCGTCGAGCTGCGTCCGCCGTCGCCGGCCCCGAGACTCGGCGAACACACCGACCGGCACCGCCAGGCGTCGCGCACGCCACGGCGGCCCGGCGCCGCCCAGGATCGATTGCCGCTCAGCGGGATCCGCGTGGTGGATCTCACCACATTCTGGGCCGGACCGTCGGCCACCCACCTGATGGCGCTACTGGGTGCCGAGGTGATCCACGTCGAGTCCGCGCGCCGCCCCGACGGCACCCGGATGATCGCCGGGGTGCCGGTCACCGAAGATCACTGGTGGGAGAGGCAGCCGATCTTCGCCGCGCTGAACACCAGCAAGAAGGACCTCACCCTCGACCTGGGTACCGAACGCGGCCGTGAGCTGCTGCTCCGGCTGATCGCCACCGCCGACGTGGTTGCCGAGAACTACACGCCGCGGGTGCTCGACCACCTGGGCCTGGACTACGCTGCGTTACAACGTATCCGGCCCGATATCGTGATGTGCCGCATGCCGGGTTTCGGGCTGGACGGACCGTGGCGGGACAACCCGGCGTTCGCGTATGTGATCGAGGCCGCCGCCGGTATCAGCTGGCTCACCGGCTACCCGGACCGGAATCCGTACGAACCGTATTCCGTTGGCGATCCCAACGCCGGGTTGCACGCGCTGAACGCGGTGCTGCTCGCCCTCGAACATCGACGGCGCACCGGCGAGGGGGCACTCGTCGAGGCGGCGATGGTGGATGCGGCGCTCAACATCGCCGCCGAGCAGATCGTCGAGTACACCGCGTACGGCGCGGTGCTCCAGCGTGCCGGCAATCGGGGACCTTCGGCATCGCCGCAGAACCTCTACCGCAGCAACGAGATCGACGAGTTCGGCCGGGACGACTCCTGGGTGGCGATCGCCGTCGAAACCGACGAGCAGTGGCAGGCGCTGCGCAGCGCACTCGGTGATCCGGACTGGGCCGCCGATCCCCACCTCGACACCGAGGGTGGCCGACGTGCCCGTGAGGACCTCGTCGACCGACACCTGGGCGCGTGGTGCCGGGACCGCAGCGGGGACGAGATCGTCGCCGCGCTGTGGCCGGCCGGCGTCCCGGTGGCCAAGGTCATCCAGCCGCACCGACAGACCGAGCTCGAGCAGCTTGCCGCCCGCGAGTTCTTCGAGGTGCTCGATCACCCGGTGAACGCGCCGGCGAGGTTCACCACGATGCCGTTCCGGCTGTCCCGCCGAACACCGCCGATTCACCGCGCGCCGGCACCGATGCTCGGCCAGCACAACCACGAGCTGCTGATCGAACTCGGCTTGTCCGACAGCGACATCGAGGAACTGGTGGCAGCTGGAGTGATCGGCTCGGCGCCGCCGGGCTGATCAGCGCGGGCCGGGGCAACGTATTGCCTTGACCGCACTTGTGAGAATAGGATTCTCTTCAACTGCATAAGGAGGATTTCATGGGTCAACTGTCGCACCGGGTGGACGTACCGTTTCCGATCTTCGACGCGGACAACCATCTCTACGAGCCGCCGGAGGCGCTGACCAAGTTCCTGCCCAAGGAATACAAGGACTACGTCCAGTACGTGCAGGTCAACGGCCGCACCAAGATTGCGCTGCGCGGTCAGATCAGCAATTACATTCCGAACCCGACCTTCGAGGTCGTCGCCCGGCCGGGCGCCTGGGAGGAGTACTTCAAGTACGGCAACCCGGACGGTAAGACCAAGCGCGAACTGTTCGGTGAGCCGATGCGCGCCATCCCCGCGTTCTTCGAGCCCGGCCCGCGCCTCGAGGTGATGAACGAGCTCGGTCTGGACAAGACCCTGATGTTCCCGACCCTGGCCAGCCTGCTCGAGGAGCGGCTGTCCGATGACCCCGTGGCCATCCACGTCCTGGTCCACTCGCTCAACCAGTGGCTCGACGAGGTGTGGGGGTTCAACTACCAGAACCGCATCTTCACCACCCCCGTCATCACGCTGCCGATCGTCGAGAAAGCGATCGAGGAGCTCGAGTGGGTGGTCAAGCGGGGCGCCCGCTGCATCCTGGTTCGCCCGGCGCCGGTTCCCGGATTCCGTGGGCCACGGTCGTTCGCGCTGCCCGAGTTCGACCCGTTCTGGGAGCGCGTCGTCGAGTACGACCTGCTGGTCGGCATGCACTCCAGCGACAGTGGCTACTCCCGGTACACGTCCGAATGGGACGGTGCCAGCGCCGAGATGCTGCCGTTCCAGACCAATGCGATGGGCATCCTCAACGAGTGGCGCCCGATCCAGGACTCGGTGGGGTCGTGGGTGATTCACGGTGCGCTGTACCGCCATCCGAAGCTGAAGGTCGCGATCGTCGAGGCCGGCTCGAAGTGGATGACCCCGCTGCTCGACGGCTTGGCCGAGGTCTTCCGCAAGGCCCCGGAGGCTTTCCCGAGCGATCCGGTCGAGATGGTCAAGAGCCGCATCCACGTCAGCCCGTTCTTCGAAGACGGCATCGACGATCTGGTGAACCTCGTCGGCGTGGACCAGGTGCTGTACGGCTCGGACTGGCCGCATCCCGAAGGGCTGGCGGAGCCGACCTACTACATCGAGGCACTTCAGCACCTGAAGGCCGACGATCAGGCAAAGATCATGGGCGGCAACCTGTCCCGCCTCGTCACCGTGTGATTCGAGCGGGCCGGCCCATCGAGCCCGACTGGCAGACCATCCCTGAGATGGTCTTGAGCGCGGCGGACCGATTCGGCGACTCGGAAGCAGTCGTCGACGGTCCGCTGCGACTATCTTTCGCTGAGGTCGCGCACCGGGTGCGGTGTGCGGCAGGCGCGTTCGCGAACCTCGGCGTCGAGAAGGGTGACCGGGTTGCGATCTGGGCGCCCAACTCCGCGCACTGGATGATCGCAGCCTTCGGGGTGCTCACCGCAGGCGGCATCGTCGTTCCGGTCAGTACTCGTTACAAGCAGGCCGAAGCCGCCGACATCATCACCCGCAGCGGCGCCAAGGCGGTCCTGATCGAGAAGGGTTTCCTGGGAAAGGATTTCATCGTCCCGGCCGGTGTGCCTGCGATCGACCTGAAGTCCGGCCTCCTCGAAGACGGCACACCGTTGCAGCGGGAGGTCAGCGGAACCGACATCGCCGACATCATCTACACCTCGGGGACCACCGGGCGGCCCAAGGGCGTCATGATGAATCATCTGCAGAACCTGCGGATGTACGCCGAGTGGTGTGACCTTGCCGATCTGCGCCGAGGCGACCGCTACCTGATCGTCAATCCGTTCTTCCACACCTTCGGATACAAGGCCGGCTGCATCGCCTCCTTCATCCGGGGCGCAACGATGCTGCCCGTCCCGGTCTTCGATGTGGACCGCGTTGTCGAGCTGATCGCCGCCGAGAAGATCACGATGCTGCCGGGGCCGCCGACGCTGTATCACTCGCTGCTGTCGGTCGAAGACAAATCGAAGCTCGCCACGCTGCGGGCCGGGGTGACCGGCGCCGCCGACATTCCGGTGGAACTGATTCGGCGGGTGCACGAGGAACTGCCCTTCCGCACACTGGCCACCGGCTACGGGCTCACCGAGGCAGGCACCGCGACGCTGTCCCGGCCGGGCGACTCATTCGACGATGTCGCCACCACCGCAGGTGCGCCGTGCGACGGAGTCGAGGTGCGCATCGCCGACGACGGCGAAGTGCTGGTCCGCGGTTACAGCGTCATGCAGGGTTACTTCGACGATCCGGCAGCCACGGCCGAGGCCATCGACGCCGACGGCTGGCTGCATACCGGAGACCTTGGCAGCTTCACCGAGTCGGGGCGCCTGAAAATCGTCGGGCGCAAGAAGGACATGTTCATCGTCGGCGGGTTCAACGCTTACCCCGCCGAGATCGAGGGCTTCCTCATGGAGCACCCCGCCGTCGCGCAGGCGGCGGTGATCGGGGTGCCCGACGAGCGGCTCGGTCAGGTCGGCAAGGCATTCGTCGTGCTGAAAGGGGAGAGTGCGGTGTCGGCGGACGATCTGCTGGCCTGGAGCCGAGACTGGATGGCCGGTTTCAAGGTGCCCCGGTCGGTCGTGTTCGTCGACGGCCTGCCGCTGAACGCGACGGGCAAGGTGATGAAGGACCAGTTGCGCTGAATGCTCGGAAATACCATTTCCGCACTAAGAGTGCGTAATACAGACATCCTGCGAGTCGGTGCGTCGAGTTCTCTTACCGCCTAATGATAATGTCATTCTCATCGGTTTTCGCGCGTCGGCCGTGGGTGTGACGGACGACTCAGACCCCGCCCGTACGCTGGCGGGATGTTTGGACCCAGAGAGGAGTTCGACATGCGGCGCATATTCGCTGATGCGCGCCGTGTGACGAGCTCGAACGACATGTGTGAGTGCCATGGCGGCTGATGTAGACGCAGAAGCGCTGGCCGAGCTCGCCGAGGCCGAGGCCGCCGAGGCCGAAGCCCGGGCGGAGGCGGCGCGCGCCAAGGCCACCGCGGCGCGCTTGCGAGGTGCGGAGCCCGGTTCCGGGGATGACGGTTCCGAAGACGCCGAGGACGCCGACGACTTTGAGGACGTCGAACTCGAGCCCCGGAGTTGGTGGGCGCGCATCGGCGCGGTCACGGTCGCGGTGGGCGTGGTCGTGATCCTTGCCATCGCATCGATGGTGGTGACCGGCCTGATGCTCGTCGCGCACCAGAAGGTCGTCGCCCAGCGGGCGCACCAAGCCGAGCTGGTGGCTGCGGCGCGCGAGGGTGTGATCGCGCTGCTGTCCATCGACTACAACCGAGCCAAGGCCGACGTCCAGCACGTCCTCGACCTGTCCACGGGAACGTTCAAGGACGATTTCACCAGGGGTGCAGACGATTTCGTCAAGACCGCTGAGCAGTCCAAGGCGGTCACCGTCGGCACGGTCAAATCTGCCGCACTGGAGAAGGAGAGCGGCGACACCGGCGTGGTGCTGCTGGCTGCTTCTTCGACCGTAACCAATGCCAATGGAGCACATCAGGATCCGCGCGCCTGGCGGATGAGCGTGACAGTGGCGCGCGATGGTGCCCAATACAAGATGTCGAATGTGGAGTTCGTGCCATGAGCAGTGACAAGACCACCGAGCCCGTTGAGGGCGACAAGAAGGCTAACGAGCCCGTCGAGGGCGACAACAACACCGATGTAGCCGTCGTCGACGAGGAATCGACCGCAACGGAACTCGATACGGAAACCACCGACGAGGCCGCCGAGGGTGACGACGCCGCGACCGAATCCGAGACCCCGGCGTCCGGTGCACGGCGTGGGCCCCTGAGTTGGGCCGGTAGCCACTGGGCGGCGATCCTGCTGGTGGTTTTGCTGGTCGCGTCCGCAGGTGCCGCCGGCGGCGTCTACTGGTGGCTGTACCGGCCGGACCAGCAGACCAATTCCGCGGCTCAGCAGCAGGCGATCAACGCTGCCCGCGATGGCACGGTGGCGCTGCTGTCGTACTCGCCGGACAGCCTCGACAAGGACCTGGCCAACGCCAAGTCGCACCTGACGGGCGAATTCCTCAAGTACTACAGCCAATTCACCGACCAGATCGTCGCGCCGGCCGCCAAGCAGAAGGGCGTCAAAACCGAGGCGACAGTCGCACGAGCGGCGCTCTCGGAGATGCACCCCAGCGACGCGACGGTGCTGGTCTTCGTCAATCAGGTGACCACCAGCAAGGATCGGCCCGATCCGGCCCTGGCGACCAGCAGCGTCATGGTGAAGCTGACGAAGACCGACGGCCGCTGGTTGATCTCCGAGTTCAACCCGATCTAGGCCAGCTGAGCAGGAGGACCAATCGATGAGCGTGGCACTGTTGTTGGAGATGGCCGCCTCCGATGCCGAGCGCGTCGGGGTGGTCAGCGACGACCAGCGACTCACTGTGGGCGAGCTGAACACGCTCGCCGACGGTGGGGCGGGCGTCATCGATTCCCGCGGTGCCGGCAGTGTGGTCTACGTCGGCCTCGGCGGAGTCATGCTGCCGCTGCTCATCTTCGCCTCGGCGCGTGCAGCGCGCGCGTTCACGCCGCTGAACTATCGCCTGTCGGCCGAGGCGCTGGCCGAACTCATCGAGCGGCTACCCGACCCGTTGATCGTCTTCGACGCCGAATATGCCGACGTGGTGGCCGGTTTGGGTGCAGCGCGAATCGAATCGCGGGAGTTCCTGGCCGCGGCAGCGACGGCCGAGCCGGTCGCCGAATTCCCGGATCCCGACGACATCGCGGTGGTGCTGTTCACCTCCGGGACCACGTCGCGACCCAAAGCCGTCGAGCTGTCGCACAACAACCTCACCAGCTACGTGACCGGCACCGTCGAGTTCGCTTCGGCCGAACCTGGTGACGCCGCACTGATCTGCGTGCCGCCGTATCACATCGCCGGCGTCAGTGCGGCGCTGTCGAATCTGTACGCCGGCCGAAAGATGGTGTACCTGCGCAAGTTCGACGCTCGCGAGTGGATCCGGCTGGCGTCCACCGAGGCGGTCACCAGCGCCACCGTGGTGCCGACCATGCTCGATCGCATCATCACCGAGCTGGAGACCAACCCCACGCCGCTGCCGTCGCTGCGGTCACTGGCATACGGCGGCTCCAAGGTTGCCCTGCCCCTGGTGCGCAAGGCGCTCGAGCTGCTGCCCGCGGTGGGCTTCGTCAACGCGTACGGGCTGACCGAAACCAGTTCCACCATCGCCGTTCTCAGCCCGGACGACCACCGGGCGGCGCATGCGGCCTCCGACGAGTCCGCCCGTAAACGGCTCGGCTCGGTCGGCCAGCCCGTGCCGGGCATCGAGGTACAGATCCGCGCCGACGACGGTACGGTCCTGGGCCCCGAGGAGGTCGGCGAACTGTACGTCCGAGGCGATCAGGTATCGGGCCGCTACGCCGAGATCGGCTCGGTGCTCGACGCCGAAGGCTGGTTCCCCACCAGGGACGTCGCCTACCTGGATGCCGACGGATATCTGTTCATCGGGGGCCGCTCCGACGACACCATCATCCGCGGCGGGGAGAACATCGCCCCGGCCGAGGTGGAGGACGTCCTCGTCGAACATCCGCACGTGCGTGACGTCGCCGTCGTCGGCGTCGAGGACGATGAATGGGGCCAGATCATGGTCGCCGTCGTCGTGCCCGTCGCGGACATCACCCCGGACCCGGAGGACCTGCGCGCCCACGTGCGTACCCAGCTGCGTGGTTCACGCACCCCGGACCGGGTGGTGTTCCGCCACGAACTGCCCACCACGCCCACCGGCAAGGTGCTGCGCCGCCAGCTTGCCGACGAGCTCAAGTCGCCCACCGCCACCCCGTGATCCCAGGAGGACAACCATGATCAAGACCGGTACCCGACTGCAGAGCCAGGTATGCGACACCCAGGTGATCGTCGTGCGCTCATCGGACAGCCTCGACGACCTGCGGGCCGGCGGCGTCCCGATGATCCCGCTGGACGGCGAGAAAACCGAAGGCGTGCAACTGGATCCGGACTTCTCCGGCGGCACCGTGATGGGCAAGCGCTACGTCGACGCCGACGGCGCCGAACTCCTGGTCACCAAGGCCGGGGCCGGCAGCCTCAGCGTCGGCACCACACCGCTGGAGCAGAAGACCGCAAAACCGCTGCCGGCCAGCGACTAGGGGTCGGCGTGGACGGCGCGGCGGAGGTCGAAACCCACACGCTCGTGCTGGCTATGGACTACCGGGTCCCGGATCCCAGCCGGGTCTGGCCGGTGCTGCAACGCAGCGAGTCCGCTCTCGCCGGTCTGGGCGCGCACTACGTGTTGGTCTACACCTCGACGCGCGAGCACGGTCGCGTCATGGTCACCATCTCGCTGCGGAGTAAAGAACCCATTCTCGAGGTACTGCGCTCGCGGGTGTTCCTCAACTGGTTCGACGCTGTCGGCCTCGATGACATCCCCGCCATCTTCGCCGGCGAGACGGTGGACAAGGTGACGCTCGTCGAGCCGTCGGAGGAGACCCCGCCCGGGGTGATCGTCGGGGCGATCGCCGCGGTCGATGACGTATCCGCCATGATCGGGCGAGTTCACCAGGGACTGCCTCGATTTGAGGCCGCCGGGGTGCGTGCCGTGCGTATCTTCAAGGCCTTCGACGACGACCACGAAGTGATGATCCTGCAAGAACTCGACGACGAGGCCGACGCTTCCGACTGGGTGAATCATCCCGACGTGGCCGCAGAGTGGATGGGCCACACCGGAGTCGGCGCCTACCCGCCGGTCTTCGTCGGCCGGCTGCAGCACATCATGCGGCTGGACGAGAACGGCTGAGAGCCAATCGATGTTCGTCTGCCTTTGCAACGGTGTCACGAGCCAGGTGGTGGCCGAGGCCGTCGAGGCAGGCGCCACGACCACCAAACAGGTCGCGAACGCGTGCGGAGCGGGTGCCGAATGCGGCCGCTGCCGGCGCACGGTTCGTGCCATCATCGGTGCGGCCGACTCGGCTGAACGCAAGCGCCACAACGGCTTCCTACCCAAGGGGTGACGATGGATGTGCAGCGCATCAGCGACGAACTCGAGATCGCCTCGGTGTTGCACCGCTACGCCCGGGCCGTCGACACCCAGGACTGGGATCTGCTGCGGTCACTGTTCACCGACGACGCCCACCTGGACTACAGCTCGGTCGGTGGCCCGGCGGCCGGCCGCGACGAGGTCTGCTCCTGGCTGGAGCGCTCGCTGACGCTGATGCCGATGACCCAGCCCATAATCAACAACGTCGAAGCGTCACCAACATCGAAGCCGATATCGACGGTGACACAGCAACCGTACGGGCGATGTTCTACAACCCGATGCTGCTGCCGGGCGCCACTGAGACAAGTGCGTGCGGCGGTTACTACCACCACGTTATGGTCCGCACCGACAGCGGATGGCGCAGCAGGCAGCTGCGTGAAGAGAACCTCTGGTTCGACAATCCGCCGAGTCCGCGCAGGCGGGCGGAGTTGATCGAGGAGGCCGAGACATGAGTGGTGTCATCGTCACCGGAGCCGCGTCGGGGATCGGCCGGGCTTCGGCCGAGGCGCTGATCGCCGACGGACGCCGAGTTGCGCTGTGGGACATCGCCCCGGCGGTGGCAGAGGTGGCCGAGGGACTTGGCATGCCCCACAGCGTGATCGACGTCTGCGACGGCGTCGCGTTGAGCGCTGCCGTCGACGCCGCCGCGGCCGCGATGGATGGAATCGACGGGCTGGTGCACGCCGCCGGCCGGGTCATCCCTGAACCAGTGGGCGCCTTCACCGAGGAATCGTGGGACGCGGTGCTCGATGTCAACCTGCGTGCCCAGGCGATCCTGTCGCAACTGCTGCTGCCACACCTGCAGGAGGCCGCCCGCGCCGGCGCCGCTCCCGCGATCGTCGGCATCTCGAGCATCGAGGGACTGACCGCCAACCCGTTCATCCCCGCCTACTGCGCCTCCAAGGCCGGCCTGCTCGGGCTGACCCGATCGATGGCCGCTCAGCTGGGCCCGGACGGGATCCGGGTCAACGCGGTGTGCCCCGGCTTCATTCGCACCCCGATGCTGCAGATCGCGCTGGACGTCGACGAGGTGCGCGAGGGCTTCGAGGCGGCCGCACCGATCGGCAGGCTGGGAAACCCCGAGGAGGTCGGCGCGGCGGTGGCGTTCCTGATGTCGCCGAAGGCGTCGTTCATCACCGGCGCCCACCTGGTGGTCGACGGGGGAGTGACCAGCAGACATCCCTGACGCGGGATCAGCCCACTCAAGTCCCCACAGCTTGGGACTTACGCCCCTGTCAGATCCTGGGCGGCGCCGCGACAGTGGACGTATGAGTGTGCCGTTTCCCGAGCCCGAGACCATTCGGACTGTCCTGAGTCTGGCGATGCGGGCGCCGTCGGTGCACAACTCGCAGCCCTGGCACTGGCAGGTCGGGCCCAGCAGCCTGCATCTGTACGTCGATTCCAGCAGGCATTTGCCCAACACCGATCCCGACCGGCGCGACATGCTGGTCAGCTGCGGCGCTGCTCTGCATCACTGCACCGTCGCGCTGGCCGCGCTGGGGTGGCAGGCCAAGGTTCGTCGCTTCCCCGATCCGGCCGACAGCGCTCACCTGGCGTCGATCGAGGTGCAGCCATTCGCCGCCGGTGAACTCGACGTCACGCTGGCCGCCGCGATCTCCCGGCGTCGCACCGATCGGCGCAACTTCAGCTCGTGGCCGGTGCCCGGCGGTGACATCGCGCTGATGGGTGCGCGCGCCGCACGGGCGGGGGTGATGCTGCGCCAGCTGGACTTGCTGCCGCATCTGACGGAGATCGTCGCCCGATCGGTGTCCAGACACGCCGCCGATGTCGACTACCTCAGTGAGCTCAGCGCCTGGAGCGGTCGGTACGGGTCGCTGGCGGGTGTGCCCGCCCACAACACGCCCGCACCCGATCAGCACGCGACGCTGCCGGCCCGGGTGTTCGCCGGCCCGATCCTGGCGCAGCCATCGGAAACGCCTGCCGCCGAAGACAACGGCGTCCTGCTCGCGCTCGGTACCGAGACCGACGACGACCTGGCCCGGCTGCGCGCCGGTGAGGCGACCAGCCTGGTCCTGCTGTCGGCGACCGCCATGGGGCTGGCGACGTGTCCGGTCACCGAGCCGCTGGAGATCAAGGAAACACGAGAAGCGGTGCGCGAAGACGTGTTCGGCACGAGCGGCTATCCGCAGATGCTGGTGCGCGTCGGCTGGGCGGCGGTGAACGCCGACCCGCTGCCTGCCACCCCACGTCGTCCCTTCTCCGAAGTGGTCGGCGGGCTCGACAGTCGCGTGGCGTGACAACCCGGAAGGAATATCACATGTCAACTACTGCAACGAAATACGACATTGTCGTCGGTGTCGACGGCTCCCCGGAGTCGAAGGTTGCCGTCGACTGGGCGGCCCGCGACGCGGCGTTGCGCGGCGGGCAGCTGCACCTGGTGCACGTGCTCAGCTCACCCGCGGTGATGACGTTCCCCGAAGTGCCCGTGCCGAGCGGTTACTTTCAGTGGCAGGAGGATTCGGCTCGCGAGATCCTGGCCGGCGCGGCGGAAACCGTCGCAGCGGCCACCAAAGACGACCCGGTGAAGGTCACCAGTGAGATCGTGAGCGGGTCTCCGGTACCGACGCTCGCGGACCTGTCCAAGGACGCCCAGCTGATCGTGGTCGGATGCCGTGGACGCGGCGCGCTGGCCCGCAGTCTGCTGGGCTCGGTCAGCACCGGCCTGGTGCACCACGCGCACTGCCCGGTCGCCATCATTCATGACGAGGATCCGTTGACGGCTCGCCCGTCGAAGGCCCCGGTGGTCGTCGGTGTCGACGGTTCGCCGGCCTCGGAGAGGGCGCTGGAAATCGCGTTCGAGCAGGCCTCATTGCGCGGCGTGGAACTGGTCGCCGTGCATGCCTGGAGCGACACCGGGGTGTTCGAATTCCCCGGTCTGGACTGGTCGGCGCTGCGATCGATCGCCGAGGAGACATTGGCCGAGCGGCTCGCAGGCTGGCAAGAGCGCTACCCCGATGTCGTGGTGCATCGGCTGGTGGTGGCCGACCGGCCCGCCCAGCAGCTCATCGAGCAGTCGGAGTCGGCTCAGTTGACGGTCCTCGGCAGCCACGGACGTGGCGGATTCGCCGGGATGCTGCTCGGGTCGGTCAGCACCGCGGTGGTGCACGGATCCCGGCAGCCGGTGATCGTCGCGCGCAGCAGTTAGCGCCCGAACACTTCGGGATGCAACGCATTACGGCAGTGGTGCACTCCAGCGAAGCACCGTACCGCCGCCCTCGGCGTTGTCGACGGTGAAGTCCCCGCCGACCTCGTACGCCCGGCGGCGCAGGTTGATCAACCCACTGGGGTTGACCTCGGCC
The DNA here is from genome assembly GCF_008329905.1 of Mycobacterium sp. ELW1. Taxonomy (NCBI): domain Bacteria; kingdom Bacillati; phylum Actinomycetota; class Actinomycetes; order Mycobacteriales; family Mycobacteriaceae; genus Mycobacterium; species Mycobacterium sp. ELW1. The sequence goes on from NZ_CP032155.1 coordinate 2,026,408, forward strand.
GGCATGCCGCGACCGTCGTCGACCACCTCGATCGCCAGCTCGTCCTCCACCCGAACGGTGACGCTGAGTGACTGGGCGTCGGCGTGGCGCACCGCGTTGCTGACCGCCTCCCGAACCACCGCCTCGGCGTGATCGGCCAGCCCCGCTTCGACCACCGACAGCGGCCCGACGTACTGAATGGCGATCCGCGGCCCCGAACCGGCGAACCCATTGACAGCGTCGTCGAGGCGCTGCCGCAGCTGTGTGGTGGCGCCCACGGACCCGCCGTGCAGGTCGAAGATCGCCGTGCGGATCTCCTGGATGACCTCTTGCAGGTCGTCGACGCTGCTCGTCAGCCGCTGCCGCACTTCGGGCAGTCGGCTGCGCGGAATCGTGCCCTGCAGGGAAAGCCCGATCGCGAACAACCGCTGGATGACGTGGTCGTGCAGGTCGCGGGCGATCCGGTCGCGGTCGGAGAGCACGTCGAGTTCGCGCAGGTGCCGTTGCGTCGAGGCCAACTGCCAGGCCAGCGTCGCCTGGTCGGCGAACCCCGCCATCATGTCGAGCTGTTCGTGGCTGAACGTCTGCCTGCCGAGGCGCCGCAGAATCACCACCACGCCGGCGACGGTGTCGGTGGTGCGCAATGGCAGCACCAGCGCGGGGCCGATCCCGGGTATCGCGGGCAGTTCGTCGCTGATGTCGGTGAACCGCTGCGGTGCCTTTTCGGCGAAGGCATGGCCGATGACGCTGTCCCGCACGGTGATTGGCGGCAATGAGCCGGGCTGGCCGACCTTGCCTGCCGTCTCCACGACGAGCAATTCCTCGACCTGGTCGACGGGCAGCTGAATATCGCTGGGCACCGCGACCAGCACCACGTCCGCCGAGGTGAGTTTGAGCGCCTCGTCGGCGATCAGCCGGAACACCTGGGCCGGGTCCGCGCCACCCAGCAACTCGGTCCCGATGTCGCGGGTCGCCTCGATCCAGGACTGCCGCGTGCGGGACTGTTCGTAGAGCCGGGCGTTGTCGATCGCGATCCCCGCCGCGGCGGCCAATGCCTCGACCAGGACCTCGTCGTCCTCGCTGAACGGCTGCCCGTCCGCCTTGTCGGTGAGGTACAGGTTGCCGTACACCTCGTCGCGGATGCGCACCGGAACGCCGAGGAAAGTGCGCATCGGCGGGTGATTCGGCGGGAAACCCACCGACGCCGGATGCTGGGTGATGTTGTCGAGCCGGATCGGTTTCGGTTCGTCGATCAGGTGGCCGAGGACGCCGCGGCCGGAGGGCAGCGGGCCGATCAGTTCATGGGTTTCGGCGTCGATGCCCTCATAGATGAACTCGACGAGCTCATGGTCGTGGCCGCGGACACCCAACGCTCCGTAGCGGGCGTCGACGAGGTCGATCGCCGTGTGCACGATGGTCTTGAGCGTGATGTCCAATTCCAGACCCGAGGTCACCACGAGCATCGCTTCGACCAGACCATCGAGCCGGTCCCGGCCCTCGACGATTTGCTCTACCCGGTCCTGGACCTCGACAAGTAGCTCGCGCAGGCGAAGACCCGACAATGTGTCACGCAGCGGCGACGCGGCCTTGCGATTCCCGTTTGGTCCGACATTGTCGGTCACAGCCCTCATGTTGCCACCAGAAGGCAACGGCCGCTTCACTCTTGGCTGCGCTGATTGTGGTCGAGCTTCGAGATGAACACCGCGGCTTGGGTGCGACGCTCCATCCCAAGCTTTGCCAGGAGACGCGACACGTAGTTTTTCACCGTCTTCTCGGCGAGGAACATCCGCGCGGCGATTTGCTTGTTCGTCAGCCCCTCGCCGAGTAGGCCGAGCAGTACCCGTTCCTGTTCAGTGAGACCCGACAGGGGATCGGAACGTTCAGCGGCACCGCGCAACTTGGCCATCAGCGCCGCGGCGGCCCGATTGTCGAGCAACGACCGGCCCGCGCCGACATCCTTGATCGCCTCGGCGAGCTCCATGCCCTTGATGTCTTTGACCACGTAGCCGCTCGCCCCGGCGAGGATCGCGTCGAGCATCGCCTCGTCGGAGGTGAACGACGTCAGCATCAGGCACCGGAGGTCCGGCATCCGGGAGAGCAGATCGCGGCACAACTCGATGCCGTTGCCGTCAGGCAGGCGTACGTCGAGCACCGCGACGTCGGGGTTGAGCGCCGGGATCTGCGCCAATGCGTGGGCAACCGAACCGGCTTCGCCGATGACTTCGAGATCGGGATCGGCGGACAGCAGGTCGATCAGTCCACGGCGAACGACTTCGTGGTCATCGACGAGGAAGACCTTGACCATGGTGCAACGATATCGGCAGTTCGCTGTCGCGTGTCACAACAATCGCTGACGGTCGACGACCAGAACCGAGCAATCGGTGTTGTGCAGGGCCGCCGACCCCGTCGGACCCAGGAGTTCCTCGATGCCGCGGGCGTTGCGTGCGCCCACCACGACGAGCTGGATGGACGCGGCGTTTTTGGCCAGATAGTTGAGCGCATTGCCGTGGATCGCGACCGGGCGAGCGTCCAGATCGGGATATTGGTTCTTCCAATGCGACAGCCGCCGGTCCAGTTGCGCGCGCACCATCCGGTTGCCGTCGGAGACGGCGTGGGAGTCGTGAACGTCGGTGTACCGCGACTGCCACGAGCCGAGAACCCGCAACGGTGCGCCCCGCAACCGCGCTTCGGCGACGCCGAACTGCAGTACTGCAGCGCTCTCGGGGGATTCGTCGAGCTCGACGACGATCCAGCCGGGTTCGTGCCCGCCGATCGGATCCTCGCCCCGCACGATCGCGACGGGGCAGTGCGCCGCGGTGACCAGAGCGGTCGCCGTCGACCCGATGCGGTCGGCGTCGAAGTGCTTGAGGCCGACCTCGCCGACGCAGATCATCGCCGCCACCCGGGACGCTTCCACCAGGGTGGCGATCGGCCGGCTCTGGAGGATCTCGACTTCGAGCTTGACCTGCCGCCCGGTGGCCTCGACCGCGTCTGCCGCGGAGCGGACGGCCAATTCGGCGCCGGCCAGCAGGCGCGCCTCCTCCTGCGGGTCCACCGGATCCGGGCCGGACGGGTGGATCGCATAGACCAGCCGCAGCGGAATATCGCGGCTGACCGCTTCGTCGATCGCCCACAAGGCGGCTCGCACAGCGCCCCGAGAGCCGTCGATGCCGACCACGATCGACGGCGGTGTGAACGATTCGGGCATCAGGGGCTCCCCGGGACGGCGGACTCCATTGTCACCGACGGCGACGCAACCGCGAGGTGAAACGCCAGGCCGCTAGCCGGCCGCGGCTTCGATCTCCGACATCGACGTCGCGAAAAGCTGACTGGCCAGGTTGGACAACGCCCTCGCAACGGCCACCTCGTCGCGCAGTTCCACCGCGTGCTCGGTGCCGGCATCCATACGGGCGATCCCCATGCCCACCAGTGCGGTACTGCGCCAGGAGAGCAGCGCGGTGGCCCGAGTGCGATCGGCATCCTCGTCGACGGCGATCAACACGGCCGAATGCTTGGTCTGGTCGAGATCTTCCATGACGTCCCCCTCAGTCATATCGATCCGACCATGTCGGCCGACGCTGCCGATAGGGGCTGAAGTCCCATCGGAGCGGGCCGTTCGGCGGCTCAGCGCTTCGGCTTCGGCGGCGCGAGAACCTTCATGACCATGCGCATCGCCGGCTCGGGAACCCGGTCCTTCATGGCGAGTGCGGTCTCGGCGACGCGGCCGCGCGCCGGGGTGCCGCGGCCGAACAGCCGATTGAACGGACCGCCCGACGGTTCCAGCTCGACATGCATCGGCGGCCCGCCGTCGGCGGCGCCGAGCGCCGAGGAGATCACGATCCGCTGAATCTCGCTGGTGCCCTCGAAGATGGAGCGCTGCGGTCCGACTACACCGGATCGGTCGGTCAGCTTGGAGTCAATCTCGCTGGTGCCCTCGAAGATGGTGTACAGCTTGGCGTCGCGGTACCACTTCTCCACCGGATGGTCGCTGATGTATCCCCAGCCACCCATGGTCTGGATGGCCCGCTCGGTGGTCTTGACGGCGATCTCACTGGCGGCCAGCTTCGCCATCGAACCTTCGCCGCGCTCGAACGGCACACCGTTGGCGGCCATCCAGGACGCCCGCCAGGTGAGCAGCCGGGCCGCGTCGATCCCGGTGGCGAGGTCGGCCAGCGGGAAGGCGATGCCCTGGTTGTCGATGATGGGAGCGCCGAACGCCTCGCGGCGGTTGGCGTATGCGGTGACGTATTCCAGTGCGGCGCGGGCGATTCCCAGTGCCTGGGCTGCGACCATCGGGCGAGTCTGCTCGAAGGTGCCGAGCGTGGCCGAACCGGAGCGTCGCCCGCCGGTGGCCATGGCCTCGCGGGTCTTGGCGAGCTTGTGCTCGAGCTTGTCCTGCCCGCCCAGCAGGTTCGCGCCGGGCACCCGAACGCTGTTGAATTTCAGCTCCGCGGTGTGCGATGCGCGGCACCCGAGCTTGTCGAGCTTGCGGACGAGCTCCAAACCCGGTGTGCCACCGGGAACTACGAACAACGCCTGCCCGCGGTGGCCCAACTCCTCGTCGACGACGGCGTTGACGACGTGCACGTTGGCGATGCCGCCGTTGCCGATCCACATCTTGTGTCCGTCGATGATCCAGTCGTCACCATCGCGACGGGCCCGAGTGCGCAGATTGCGCACATCGCTGCCGCCCTCCGGCTCGGAGATCGCCAACGCGGCCAGCTTCAGATCTCCCGGGGTGCCGAAGCACTCGGGCGCCCACGTCAGCATCTGCTCGGGGGTGGCGGCCTGGCCGATCGCCGACAGTGCCAATGCCGGCATGACCACGGCCAAACCGATTCCGGCGCAACCCCAGAACAGCTCCTCCATGAACATCGGCAGCGACAGGCCGGTCGGATCGCCGATGAGGTCGCGGTAGAAGAGCGGACTATAGAACCCTCGAGCAGCCGCGTCCTCTAATACCGGCCAGGGAAACTCCTGGCGCTTGTCGTAGTCGCCGGCAACCGGCCGGATGCAATGTTCGGCGAACTCGTGCGCGCGGCGAGCGAGATCGTGCTGCGCCGTCGTCGGCGTGAGGTCCAGACCCATGGTGCGTCCCTTCGACGCTTGGGTGATACCTCGGGTATCGCATGATCAAACGTCGGGCCGACGGGCCGGAAAAGTTGGAGCCCGGGCTGCCGCGGAGTCGGGTTGCACGGCAGCTCGGGGCTGACTGGGATATCGACAGCCGACCGGTGGGCGTTACGGACGTTTTTCGCCCCTGGCGGCCGGGTAGTCGACCGGACACGGAGGTGATGTCGATGCCCAAGACAACCAAGAGCGGCGACGCCAAGAAAAGCGAATTGCCCAGCACTCTGAAGAAGTCCGACGCGAAGGCGCAGCGGACGTTCGCCAAGGCCCACGACGCGGCGGCCGAAGAGTACGGCGAGGGCGAACGGGCCCACCGGGTGGCCTACAGCGCGCTCAAACACAGCTACGAGAAGGTCGGCGACCACTGGGAGGCCAAGACCTCGAAGGGGCCCTCGGATTCCCGGGCGCGCAGCGGAGGTCCCAACCCCACCGGCACGAGCGCGGAAGGCGTCGATGCCAATGCGAGCAAGAAGCATCTGCTCGACGTCGCCAGACGGCTCGACATCAGCGGACGGTCGTCGATGAACAAAGGGGAACTCGTCGACGCGATCATGAAGGCCAATCGCCGCGAGAGTGCCCGCAACCGCTGATCAGCCGTCCCCACGGGGTGTGGCCGGTGCCGGCTCGGAGTCGCTGAAGAACTCCAGAAGGTACCGGCTCTCCTCGATCTGGCCGATCGTGCGCCGGGCTTTCCTGCGGGTGATCAGGATCCCGGCGATCGCGAACGCCCACACGGCGTATTGGACGCACCAGGCCAGCCGGAACGATTCGAACGAGTAACCGCCGGCCGCCCCGATGATCACGCCCATCGCCTGCATGACCAACAGCGACGCCAGGAAGCCGCCCATGTTGACCGCCCCCTGAGCGGTGCCCAGCGTCGAGCGGGGATTGAAGGTGCGGGCGAAATCGAACCCGACCATCGATCCCGGGCCGCCGAACGAGATCACCACGATCAGGACGACCAGAAGCCAGTGCGGCGCGGCGTGGGGCAGGGCGAGCACCACCGTCCAGATGAGCGCATTGCTGACGACGATGCCCAGCACGATCCACGACCGCCGGTGCGGGTGCCGGCCGGTGATGATCCCGATGAGCACCCCGAAGACGATCGCCGCGACCACCGAGATGGTCAGCAGTGTTCCCGCCTCACCGCGCGAAAGATTCTGCGCCACCGTCAGATACGGGACGCCCCACATCAGGGCGAAAACGGTGACCGAGAACTGGGTGCCCATGTGGGTGAAAAATCCCAACCGGGTTCCCGGGCGCATCCAGATCGTCTTCACGCTGGCCAGCGTCTCGCGCACGCTGACCACCGGGTCGTGGACGGTGACGCCGGGTGGTGTGTTCTTCACCAGGGCCAGGGTCAGCACCAGGGACAGCACACCGAACGCCGCGACAGCCAGATAGGCCCGGGTCCACCCCGACCCGATGAGTAGCGACATGAACGGCACCGCCGAAAGCACCTGTCCCAGTTGGCCTGAGATGCCGGTCAGCTGGGTCACCAACGGGATCTGGCGCGGGGTGAACCAGTGCGGTACCAGCCGCAGCACCGAGATGAACGTGAACGCGTCGCCGAGCCCCACGACCGCGCGGGCGGCGATCGCCGTGGGCAGCGACACCGTGACCGCCAGCACCAGCTGTCCCGCGACCATCAGCGTCGCACCGGTCAGAATCATCTTCTTGGATCCGAAGCGGTCCAGGAGCAGGCCGGCCGGGATCTGTGCGGACGCGTAGACGATCACCTGCAGCACGACGAACGTCGACAGCACGCCGGGGCTCGCCGAGAATCGCTTGGCGGCGTCCAGCCCGGAGACCCCCAGCGTGGTGCGGTCCAGGACGGCCACGACGTAGGCCAACGTTCCCGTCGACCACACAATCCAGGCCCGCACTGTCGATCACCCTTTCGTCGATCCGCCCCACCAATCATCTCCCGGCGGCGCAAATTGATTCCCGGGCTATACCCGCGTTGACGCGGGATCACCGCCGAAGCGTTGAGCCAGCCACACCGGAATGATCGCCAGCACGGTCAGCGTCGCGGCGACCACGTTGATCACCGGAGCCTGGTTGGGCCGGAACAGGTTGCCGAAGATCCAGATCGGCAGCGTCTGCACCGTCGGGCCGGCGGTGAACGTGGTGACCACGATCTCGTCGAAACTGAGCGCGAAGGCCAGGATCGCGCCCGCGACGAGCGCACCGCGCATCATCGGGAAGGTGACATAGCGAAACGTCTGCCAACCCGAGGCGCCCAGGTCGGCCGATGCGTCCTCCAGGCCGGTGCCCAGCCGGCGCAGCCGGGCCTGGGTGTTGTTGAACACGATCACGATGCAGAACGTGGCGTGACCGACGATGACCGTCGCCAGGCCCAGCGTCATCCCCAGCGCCGAGGTGAACGTCGCGTTCAGCGCGATACCGGTGACGATCCCGGGCAGCGTGATCGGCAGCACCACCAGGAAGCTGATGGTCTGTCGCCCGAAGAACTCGTAGCGCTGTACGGCGAACGCGGCCATGCTGCCCAACAGCAGCGCAAGAACCGTCGCGCACAAGCCCACCACCACCGAGTTCGCCAGCGAATGCCACATGCCGTCGCTGGCCCACGCGTCCGACCACCATCGCAACGTGAAACCGCTTGGCGGGAAAGCGAACGTCTTCGAGGCGTTGAACGCGTTGACGACCACCAGGAGCAGCGGCGCGTACAAGAAGACGAGCACGAACAGCGTCCAGATCCGGACCAGTCGGCGCAAGGTGGGCGACAACATCAGACGTTCTCCAATGCGCCGGTGCGCCGCATCGCGAGCAGGTAGAGCACGATCGCCGCCAGCGGGATCAGCGACAGCGCGGCGGCCAGCGGCTGGTTGTTGGCGGTCACCAGCTGGCCGTAGATGATGTTGCCCAGCATCTGGGTTTTGCCGCCGACGATCGTCACCGCGATGTAGTCGCCCATCGACAGCGAGAACGTGAAGATCGAACCGGCCGCGATGCCGGGAAACACCAACGGCGCCACGATGGTTCGCAAGGTGGTCAGATCCGACGCGCCCAGGTCGGAGCTGGCGTCGATCAGCGGGTCGGGTACTCGCTCGAAGGCGGCGAACACCGGGATCACCATGTACGGCAACCAGAGGTAGGCCAGGGTGAGCACGGTGGCGATCAGGCCGTAGCCCGGTGTGTAGCCGGCCACCCAGTGCAGCGGGCCCTCTGGCGACAGCAGCATCCGCCAGGCGTAGGCCTTGACCAGATAGCTGGCCCACAGCGGAGTGGTGACCGCGACCACCAGGGCCAGCCGCACGCGGGGCGAGGCGACCTTGGCCATGTACAGACCGAGAGGTACGGCCAGCACGATGCAGATCGCGGTGACGCTCAACGCAATTCCGACCGTGCGCAGGGTGGCTGTGCGGAACACCGCGTCGGTGACGACCCGCACGATGTTGTCACTGGTGTAGGAGCGCACCACCGCGCCGGTGAAGGTGTCGGTACTCCAGAAGGCTGAAATCAGCAGTACGCCAAGCGATCCCAGGTAGGCCACGACCAACCAGGCCAGTGGCGGAACGAGCAGGAAGGCGAGACGCAGGCGACGGCTCACCCCGTGGCTCAGCCCTTGATCTGCTGCCATTTGTCGACCCACTCGCTGTAGGCCGTGCAGTTGTCACCGCTGCCGTCCACGCATTGTTTCTGCGGCGTCGTCCAGTAGCTGATCTTCTCCGCATAGGCGGAATCGGTGGCGTGGTAGGTGTCGCAGAACGTCTTGTCGCTGGTGAACTCGCAGGCCTTGGTCTGCGCGGGGGCCTCACCGAAGTACTCGGCCACCTGGGCGTTCACCTGGGGCGAGGTGATCCAATCCATCCACTGGTACATGCAATTGGGATTCTTGGCCTTCGACGAGACCATCCAGGTGTCCGACCATCCGGTCGCGCCTTCCTTGGGCAGCACGGTGGCGATCTTGACCTTGTTGTCGGACGTGATCATGTTGGCGATGACCTGCCAGGTGGTGCCGATCGCCGAGGTTCCGGATTCGAAGGCCTGCACCGCCTTGGTGTAATCCGACCAGTATTCGCCGATGTTGCCGTGCTGTGCCTTCAGCAGATCCACCGCGGCATTGAGCTGGTCCTCGGTCAAGGCGTACGGATTCTTGATGCCCAGTTCGGGTTTCGTCTTCGACAGATACAGCGCGGCGTCGGCGATGTAGATGGGGGAGTCATACGCGGTGACCTTGCCCTTGTACTCCGGGGCGCCCGGGAACACCGCACCCCAGCTGTCCGGCGCGCCCTTGACGACATCGGTGTTGTACATCAACAGGTTGGCGCCCCAGCCGTGCGGGATGCCGTACATCTGGCCGTTCACCGAGTTCCACGGCTTGTCCTTGAGGAACGACGAGATGGTCTCGTAGTTGGGCACCAGCTTGGTGTTGACCGGGGCGACGTCGCCCGCGTAGATCAGACGCAGCGTGGCGTCACCGGAGGCCGAGACACCGTCGTATTGGCCGGTGCGCATCAGCTGCAGCATCTCGTCGGAGGTGTTGCCGATCTTGACGTTGACCTTGCAGCCGGTCTTCTGCTCGAACGGGTGCACCCAGTCGACCTTGGGGTCGTTGGATCCGTCCTCGGCGTAGCCGGGCCAGGCGATCAGGTTGAGCTGGCCCTCGCCATTGCCGAGGGCCGACATCGGCTCCATCTTGGGCGGTGCGGTGGTGCCGCCGCCGCCGGAGTTGTTGGAACTCGAACAGGCGGCGACCAGTGCGGCGCACACGGCGAGCGTAACGCCGAGGCGGCGGGTGGTGGTTCTCATGGCGAGCTCCTCTTCTCAGGCGGACAGGGATCGGACGGCGCTGTCTGGCCAGGCCAGGACGACAGTTGCACCGTGGGCGAGGTCGGTGGAGGCCTCGGCGGACAGCAGGGTCGCGGTCAGACCGACCCCCGATGCGTCGACGGCGACCCGGGTGATCGGTCCCGCGTACACCACTTCGGCGACTTGGGCGGTGACACTGCGCATTCCGGCCGGGACTGATTCGTCGGGTGCCAGCACGGCGATGCGCTCGGGGCGGATCGCGACGGTGCCGGCCCGGCCGACGAGCGCTTCGGCGGTCGCGCCGTCGACCACGTTGGAGGTGCCGACGAAGTCGGCGACGAATCGGTTGGCCGGGTTCTCGTAGACCTCACGCGCGGCGCCGACCTGTTCGATGCGGCCCTCGTTGAACACCGCGAGCCGGTCGCAGAGGGTGAGTGCCTCGTCCTGATCGTGGGTGACGATGACGAACGTGATGCCGACCTCGCGCTGAATCGCCTTGAGCTCCACCTGCATCTGCTCGCGCAGTTTGAGGTCGAGCGCGCCGAGCGGCTCGTCGAGCAGGAGCACCTTGGGCCGGCCTACCAGCGCGCGGGCCAGGGCAACCCGCTGCTGCTGGCCGCCCGACAGCTGCGCGGGCTTGCGCGCCGCATGCCCGGACAGCCGCACCATGTCCAACGCGGCTGCCGTGCGCTCGCGGCGTTCGGCTTTGGGCACGCCCTTGACCTTCAGGCCGTACTCGACGTTCTGGGCGACCGTCATGTGCGGGAACAGCGCGTAGTCCTGGAAGACGGTGTTGGTGTCGCGCTTGGCCGGCGGCAATGCGGTGACGTCGGCACCACCGAGGTGGACCGTGCCCGCGGTCGGCTGCTCGAAACCGGCGATCATCCGCAGCACGGTGGTCTTGCCCGAACCGGACGGACCGAGGATCGCGAAGAGTTCCCCGTCGGCGACGGTCAGGTCGGCGCCTTCGACCGCGGTCACCTCGCCGAATACTTTCCGCACCCCGCGCAACTCGATCTGCGGTGCGCGAGAGGGGGCCGACGGCATGGGTGGATCCTACGGATTGAGTTGTCGACCCGCAGCGTCATGGTTGACTTCGCCGGTTGGTGAACCTCTGGACCACCGGATTCGCGATTGACGCCGCGGCCGCCGAAAGGTGATGCAGATGTGACCGGTGTCGTTGGTGTGGTCGCTGAGGCAATTGTCATATTCTGAGGTGCGTGTCCATGTCGCGACGCGACGTCCTCAAACTGGCCGCCGCCACCCCGGCCGCCCTCGGTCTCGGGACGCTCGCCTCGACCCTCGCGGCATCCGTTGCGAGCGCGGAGCCGGCTGCCGCCGCCACCGGCTCTCTCGGTGTTCTGTTGGACTACGCGGCAGGCGTCATCAGCGCACGTGATCTGAAGGCATCCGGCGCCGTCGGCGCCATCCGGTACGTCTCGGACCGGCGCCCTGGCGGGGACTGGATGCTGGGCAAGCCGATTCAGCTGACCGAGGCCCGCGATCTGTATCAGGCCGGTCTGAAGATCGTGTCCAACTACCAGTTCGGCAAGCAGGACACCGCGGACTGGCTCGGCGGCCAGCAGGCCGGGCTCATCCACGCCAAGCGGGGCTGGCAGCTGCACACCGCCGCCGGAGGCCCGGTAGCCGCCCCGATCTACGTGTCGATCGACGACAACCCGACCCCGGATCAGTACAAAACACAGGTCGCGCCATACCTGCGGGCTTGGGAATCGGTGCTCGGACATCAGCGCGTCGGCGTGTACGGGAACTCGAAGGTCATCGACTGGGCGCTGCAGGACGGTCTCGGATCCTGGTTCTGGCAGCACAACTGGGGATCGCCGAAGGGGTACACGCACCCTGCCGCGCACCTGCATCAGGTGGAGATCGACCAGCGCAAGGTGGCGGGCGTGGGAGTGGACCTGAACAACATCCTCAAGCCTCAATTCGGCCAGTGGGACTGAGTCAAAGCACAAAACTTACCGGCTGGTAAGGATTTGCCAGCAAACTCGGCGACGCCATTTTGGTGAACAATTGTGGACTGAAAAACCTAGCAAGTGCTTGGGCTGAGATCTTGGCCGCAGACGCGCGCGGGAAAATCGACAGGTAACGATTCGATAACAATCGTGCTTTGAACAGCACTATTGCGCCTACTCAACCGTAACCACCTGCATGCAGGACGTTTGTCCCGGATGGTCTGGGCGCCTGTTCGACGCGGTGTTACCCATCGTGCTGTTACCCGTCCGTAGAACTCGTCAGTAACCAATCTCGGGCGGAAAATAGTGCTGGTTCTTATGCCACTCTTAGTACAGCCGAGATGTCAGCCGGCGCCCTCCAGGGGGAAGCGCGCGGCGGCCGTGATTCGACGGGGAATCGCCCACACCGACATACGAAACGAAGCGCGATGAACGCGACGACGAGCACGACAGGGAGATACACAAGGTGACGATCCACGAGCACGACAGGCTGTCCACGGGCGACGGATCATGGCGCACGGGCGCCAAGGGGACCACCACGCATGCGCTGGTCGACCGTCTCAACGCCGGTGAGCCTTACGCCGTGGCCTTCGGTGGACAGGGCAGCGCCTGGCTGGAAACCCTCGAAGAGCTGGTCACCTCGGCCGGTATCGAATCCGAGCTCGCGACCCTGGCCGGCGAGGCTGAGCTGCTGCTCGAGCCCGTCGCCGATGAACTCGTCGTGGTCCGCCCGATCGGCTTCGAGCCGCTGCGCTGGGTGCGCGCGCTGGCCGCCGAGGAAGCGGTGCCCTCGGCCAAGCAGCTGACCTCGGCCGCGGTGTCGGTGCCCGGCGTCCTGCTGACCCAGATTGCCGCCACGCGCGCGCTGGCCCGCCAGGGCATGGATCTGGCGGCCGCCCCGCCGGTGGCCGTCGCCGGCCATTCCCAGGGCGTGCTGGCCGTCGAGGCGCTGCGCGCCGGTGGCGCCAAGGACGTCCAGCTGCTCGCTTTGGCCCAGCTGATCGGCGCCGCGGGCACGCTGGTGGCCCGTCGCCGCGGCATTTCGGTCCTCGGTGACCGCCCGCCGATGGTCTCAGTGACCAATGCCGAGCCGGAACGCATCTACGAACTGCTCCAGGAGTTTGCTCAAGACGTCCGGACCGTGCTGCCGCCGGTGCTGTCGATCCGCAACGGCCGGCGCTCGGTGGTCATCACCGGAACGCCGGAACAGCTGTCCCGATTCGAGCTGTACTGCGAGCAGATCGCCGACGCCGAAGCCGCCGACCGCAAGAACAAGAACCGCGGCGGCGCAGTGTTCGCGCCCGTGTTCGATCCGGTCCAGGTCGAGGTCGGCTTCCACACCCCGCGTCTGGCCGACGGTATCGACATCGTCGGCCGCTGGGCTGCTGCCGTCGGCCTGGATGTCGAGCTGGCACGCGCGCTGACCGACGCGATCCTGGTTCAGCAGGTCGACTGGGTCGAAGAGGTCACCGCCCTGCACGACGCCGGAGCCCGCTGGATTCTCGACCTCGGCCCCGGCGACATCCTCACCCGCCTCACCGCCCCGGTCATCCGTGGCCTCGGCATCGGCATCGTGCCCGCCGCCACCCGCGGCGGCCAGCGCAACCTGTTCACCGTCGGCGCCGTCCCCGAGGTGGCCAAGCCGTGGTCGAGCTACGCGCCCTCGGTGGTCACCCTGCCCAACGGCTCGGTGAAGCTGTCGACCAAGTTCACCCGGCTGACCGGTCGTTCGCCGATCCTGCTGGCGGGCATGACGCCGACGACCGTCGACGCCAAGATCGTCGCCGCTGCCGCCAACGCCGGCCACTGGGCTGAACTGGCCGGTGGCGGCCAGGTCACCGAAGCCATCTTCGACAAGCGCATCGCCGAACTCGAGACGCTGCTCGAGCCGGGCCGCGCGATCCAGTTCAATTCGCTGTTCCTGGACCCCTACCTGTGGAAGCTGCAGCTGGGCGGCAAGCGCCTGGTGCAGCGGGCGCGCCAGTCCGGTGCGCCGATCGACGGCGTTGTCGTCAGCGCCGGTATCCCCGAACTGGAGGAAGCCGTCGACCTGATCGACGAGCTGAACACGGTCGGCATCGCGCACGTCTGCTTCAAGCCGGGCACGGTCGAGCAGATCCGCTCGGTCATCCGGATCGCCGCCGAGGTGCCCACCAAGCCGGTGATCGTCCACATCGAGGGCGGCCGCGCCGGTGGTCACCACTCGTGGGAAGACCTCGACGATCTCTTGCTGAGCACCTACTCCGAGCTGCGCGGCCGGGCCAACATCACCGTCTGTGTCGGTGGTGGCATCGGCACGCCGGAGCGCGCCGCGGAATACCTGTCCGGCCGGTGGTCGGCCGCCTACGGCTACCCGCTGATGCCGGTCGACGGCATTCTGGTCGGGACCGCCGCGATGGCCTGCCTGGAGGCGACCACCTCGCCCGCGGTCAAGCAGCTGCTGGTCGACACCGTCGGCACCGATCACTGGGTCGGGGCCGGAAAAGCGGTGAACGGCATGGCTTCCGGGCGCAGCCAGCTGGGCGCCGACATCCACGAGATCGACAACGCCGCCTCCCGCTGCGGCCGTCTGCTCGACGAGGTCGCCGGTGACGCTGAGGCGGTCGCGGCGCGTCGCGAGGAGATCATCGCCGCGATGGCGGTCACCGCCAAGCCCTACTTCGGCGATGTCGGTGAGATGACCTACCTGCAGTGGCTGCAGCGCTTCGTCGAGCTGTCCATCGGCGACGGTGACTCCACGGCCGACACCAAGACCGACGACTCCCCGTGGCTCGACATCACCTGGCGGGACCGCTTCGCCGAGATGCTGCAGCGCGCTGAGGCCCGGCTCAACGCCGCCGACACCGGTCCGATCGAGACGCTGTTCGATGCGTCCACCGCTGACGGCGAGTGGCTGTTGGAGAACCCCGGCCAGGCCTTGCAGGCTCTGCAGGCCCGCTATCCCGACGCCGAGTCGGTGCTCCTGCACCCGGCCGACGTGCCGTTCTTCGTTCAGCTGTGCAAGACGCTGGGCAAACCGGTCAACTTCGTCCCGGTCATCGACAAGGACGTGCGGCGCTGGTGGCGCAGCGACTCGCTGTGGCAGGCCCACGATGCCCGCTACACCGCCGATCAGGTGTGCATCATCCCCGGCACGCAGGCCGTCGCCGGTATCGACCGGGTCGACGAGCCGGTCGGTGATCTGCTCGACCGCTTCGAGCAGGCCGCCGTCGACGAGGTGCTGGCTTCGGGTGCACAGCCCGAGCCGGTCGCCGCGCGGCTGCGGGTGCGCACCGACGCGACCGGTCCGCTGGCCATCGTGCTCGATTCGCCCGACGTGCTGTGGGCCGGCCGCACCGCCACCAACCCGGTGCATCGCATCGCGGCCCCGTCGGAGTGGCTGGTGCACGACAACCGTTCGGCCACAAACCATTCCACCGGAGCTCGCCTCGAGGTCACCGCCGACAACCGGGTGGTGCTCAGTGTCCCGTTGTCAGGCACCTGGATCGACATCTGGTTCACCCTGCCCGCCACCGTGATCGACGGCGGTATGCCGGTCGTCCGGACCGAGGATGCCGCCACCGCCATGCGCGCCGTGCTGGCGATCGCCGCCGGGGTCGACGGCCCCGACGCGCTGCCGCCGGTCGTCAACGGGTCCACCACCGTCACCGTCGGGTGGGACCCTGAGCGGGTCGCCGATCACACCGGCGTCACCGCGACGTTCGGTTCGCCTTTGGCGCCGACGCTGTCGATCGTTCCTGATGCGTTGGTCGGCCGCTGCTGGCCCGCGGTGTTCGCCGCCATCGGCGGTGCGGCCACCGACTCCGGCTTCCCGGTCGTCGAGGGTCTGCTCAGCCTGGTGCATCTGGACCACGCGGCCCGTCTGCTCAAGCCGCTGCCCAAGGAACCGACCCAATTGACCGTTACCGCAACGGCTTCGGTCGCCACCGACACCGAGGTCGGCCGGGTCGTGCCGGTGACGGTCAACGTCACCGACGCCAACGGCATGATCCTGGCGGTCCTCGAGGAGCGCTTCGCGATCCGCGGCCGCACCGGTGCCAAGGCGCTCACCGATCCGGTGCGTGCCGGGGCGGTCGGCCGCGACCCGGAGTCAGGGCCGGGTGCGTGCCACGGTGACGCTGCTCCGGCGGCAGTCCCTGACCGGTCCTCGAGGAGCGCTTCGCGTCCGCGGCCGACGGTGCCAAGGCGCTCGTGCCGGGGCGGGGAGCGGTGTCGGAGAACGCCACGGACACCCCGCGTCGCCGTCGCCGTGACGTCACCATCGGCGCGCCGGTCGACATGCGTCCGTTCGCGGTGGTCTCCGGTGACCACAACCCGATCCACACCGACCAGGCCGCCGCGCTGCTGGCCGGGCTGGAGTCGCCGATCGTGCACGGCATGTGGCTCTCGGCCGCGGCCCAGCACGTGGTGACCGCCACCGACGGAAAGCCCGCCCCGCCGGCCAAGCTGATCGGCTGGACCGCCCGCTTCCTGGGCATGGTCAAGCCGGGCGACGACATCGACTTCCGGGTCGACCGGGTCGGAATCGACCTGGGCGCAGAGGTTTTGGAGGTCACCGCCAAGATCGGCACCGACCTCGTCATGAGCGCCACCGCCCGGTTGGCCGCACCGAAGACGGTGTACGCCTTCCCCGGTCAGGGCATTCAGCACAAGGGCATGGGCATGGAGGTGCGGGCTCGGTCCAAGGCCGCCCGCAAGGTGTGGGACACCGCCGACAAGTTCACCCGCGAGACGCTCGGCTTCTCCGTGCTGCACGTGGTCCGGGACAACCCGACCAGCCTGATCGCCTCCGGTGTGCACTACCAGCACCCCGAGGGTGTGCTCTACCTGACGCAGTTCACTCAGGTCGCGATGGCCACCGTCGCCGCCGCGCAGGTCGCCGAGATGCGCGAGCAGGGTGCGTTCGTCGAAGGTGCGATCGCCTGCGGCCACTCGGTCGGTGAATACACCGCGCTGGCATGCGTGTCGGGGGTGTATCCGCTGGAGGCGCTGCTGGAGGTGGTCTTCCACCGCGGCAGCAAGATGCACGACATCGTCCCGCGTGACGAGATGGGCCGTTCCAACTACCGGCTGGCCGCGATCCGGCCGTCGCAGATCGATCTTCCCGATGCCGACGTCACGGAGTTCGTGGCCGAGATCGCCGAGCGCACAGGGGAATTCCTGCAGATCGTGAACTTCAACCTGCGCGGCTCGCAGTACGCGATCGCCGGCACGGTGCGCGGTCTCGAGGCGCTGGAGGAAGAGGTCGAGCGGCGTCGCGAGATCAGCGGCGGCAAGCGGTCGTTCATCCTGGTTCCCGGCATCGACGTGCCGTTCCACTCGGACGTGCTGCGGGTCGGCGTCGACGATTTCCGGCGCGCGCTGGAACGTGTCATGCCCGCCGACGCCGATCCGGCGTTGCTGATCGGGCGCTACATCCCGAACCTGGTGCCGCGGCCGTTCACGCTGGATCGCGACTTCGTCCAGGAGATCCGGGATCTGGTGCCGGCCGAGCCGCTCGACGAGATCCTCGCCGACTACGACACCTGGCGTAACGAGAAGCCGCACGAGCTGTGCCGCAAGATCGTGATCGAGCTTCTGGCCTGGCAGTTCGCCAGCCCGGTCCGCTGGATCGAGACCCAGGACCTGCTGTTCATCGAGGAGGCAGCCGGCGGTCTCGGAGTCGAGCGCTTCGTCGAGATCGGTGTGAAGTCCGCGCCGACGGTGGCGGGCCTGGCCAGCAACACGTTGAAGCTGCCCGAATACGCCCACAGCACAGTGGAAGTGCTCAACTCCGAGCGTGACGCCGCCGTGCTGTTCGCCAGCGACGAGGACCCGGCGACCGACGACTCCGACGACGAGCCGGCCGCAACCGGCGAGGCGCCGGCCGAAGCCGTCGCGGTCGAGGCTGCCCCGGCAGCAGCGCCGGCGGCCGCACCGTCCGGCGGCCCGCGCCCTGACGACATCGGATTCGACGCCGGTGACGCCACATTGGCGCTGATCGCGCTGAGCGCCAAGATGCGCATCGACCAGATCGAGCCGCTCGATTCGATCGAGTCGATCACCGACGGTGCATCCTCGCGGCGTAACCAGCTGCTGGTCGACCTCGGTTCGGAGCTGAACCTGGGCGCCATCGACGGTGCCGCCGAGGCGGATCTGGCGGCGCTGAAGGGTCAGGTCGCCAAACTGGCGCGCACCTACAAGCCGTTCGGCCCGGTGCTCTCCGATGCGATCAACGATCAGCTGCGCACGATCCTCGGCCCGTCCGGCAAGCGGCCGGCCGTGATCGCCGAACGGGTCAAGAAGACCTGGGAACTCGGCGACGGCTGGGCCAAGCACGTCACCGCCGAACTGGCTCTGGGCACCCGCGAGGGCAGCAGCGTGCGCGGAGGCGCACTCGGCGGCTTGCACGACGGTGCGCTGGCCGATGCCGCGGCCGTGGACAGGGCGATCGACGCCGCGGTCACCTCGGTGGCCGCCCGCAAGGGCATCGCGGTCTCGCTGCCGTCGGCCGGCGGTGCCGCAGGCGGCGTGGTCGACTCGGCCGCGCTGACCGAGTTCGCCGAGACGGTGACCGGCCGCGACGGTGTGCTGGCGTCGGCCGCACGCATGGTGCTCGGTCAGCTCGGGCTGGACACCCCGGTGACGGCCGCTCCCGCGGCCAGCGACGCCGAACTCATCGACCTGGTCACCGCCGAGCTGGGCTCGGATTGGCCGCGGTTGGTGGCGCCGGCGTTCGACGCCAAGAAGGCGGTGCTGCTCGACGACCGCTGGGCCAGTGCGCGCGAGGATCTGGTCAAGCTTTGGCTGGCCGACGAGGGCGATATCGACGCCGACTGGCTGAAGCTCTCGGAGCGATTCGAAGGTGCCGGCAATGTCGTTGCCACCCAGGCCAACTGGTGGCAGGGCAGGGCCTTGGCGAGCGGGCGCAACATTCATGCGTCGTTGTTCGGCCGGATCGCTGCCGGTGCTGAGAATCCGGGATCCGGTCAGTATTCCGGCGAGGTCGCGGTGGTCACCGGTGCCTCGAAGGGCTCGATCGCCGCGTCAGTGGTGGCGGGTCTGCTCGACGGCGGCGCCACGGTGATCGCGACGACGTCCAAGCTCGACGACGACCGGCTGGCGTTCTACAAGGCGCTCTACCGCGATCACGCCCGCTACGGCGCGTCGCTGTGGGTGGTGCCGGCCAACATGGCCTCGTACTCCGACATCGACGCCCTGGCGTCGTGGGTCGGTAGTGAGCAGACCGAAAGCCTTGGGCCGCAATCGATTCACCTCAAGGATGCGCTGACTCCGACGCTGCTGTTCCCGTTCGCGGCACCGCGGGTGGCCGGCGACCTGTCGGAGGCGGGCTCACGGTCCGAGATGGAGATGAAGGTCCTGCTGTGGGCCGTCCAGCGGCTGATCGGCGGGCTGTCGTCCATCGGTGCCGAGCGGGACATCGCCTCGCGTCTGCACGTGGTGCTGCCCGGTTCACCCAACCGCGGCATGTTCGGCGGTGACGGTGCCTACGGCGAGTCCAAGTCCGCGCTGGATGCGGTGGTCAACCGCTGGAGTGCGGAGACGTCCTGGGCGCAGCGGGTCAGCTTCGCGCACGCACTGATCGGCTGGACCAAGGGCACCGGCCTGATGGGGCACAACGACGCCATCGTCGGTGCCGTCGAAGAGGCCGGCGTCACCACCTACAGCACCGAAGAGATGGCTGCGATGCTGCTCGACCTGTGCTCGGTGGAGGCCAAGGTCGCCTCGGCCAACGCCCCGCTGAAGGTCGACCTCACCGGTGGACTCGGCGACGTGAAGCTCGACATGGCCGAACTGGCTGCCAAGGCACGCGAGGAGATGACCGGCGACGCTTCCGGTTCCGACGACGAGCCGGCATCGGGCACCATCGCCGCCCTGCCGTCGCCGCCGCGCGGCTACGTCGCGAACACGCCGCCGGCATGGGCCGACCTCGACGTCGACCCGGCAGACCTGGTGGTCATCGTCGGTGGCGCGGAACTGGGCCCGTACGGCTCGTCGCGCACCCGCTTCGAGATGGAGGTCGACGCCGAGCTGTCGGCGGCCGGTGTTCTCGAATTGGCCTGGACCACCGGGCTGATCAAGTGGGAAGACGATCCCAAGCCGGGCTGGTACGACACCGCGACCGGTGAGCTGGTCGACGAGGCCGAGCTGGTGGAGCGCTATCACGACGCCGTCGTAGAACGTTGCGGCATCCGCGAATTCGTGGATGACGGTGCGATCGATCCCGATCACTCCTCACCGCTGATGGTCAGCGTCTTCTTGGACAAGGACTTCAGCTTCGTGGTGTCCTCGGAGGCCGACGCCCGTGCGTTCGTGGAGTTCGACCCCGAGCACACCGTCGCCCGACCCGTGCCGAACTCCGGTGACTGGGAGGTGATCCGCAAGGCGGGCACCGAGATTCGCGTACCGCGCAAGACCAAGCTGTCGCGGACGGTGGGGGCGCAGATCCCGACCGGCTTCGACCCGACGGTCTGGGGCATCAGCCCGGACATGGCCAGCTCGATCGACCGGGTGGCGTTGTGGAACATCGTCGCCACCGTCGATGCGTTCCTGTCCTCCGGGTTCACCCCGAACGAGCTGATGCGCTGGGTGCACCCCAGCCTGGTCGCCTCCACCCAGGGCACCGGTATGGGCGGTATGACGTCGATGCAGACGATGTACCACGGCAACCTGATGGGCAAGGCCAAGCCGAACGACATCCTGCAGGAGGTCCTGCCGAACGTCGTTGCCGCGCATGTGATCCAGTCCTACGTGGGCAGCTACGGCTCGATGATCCACCCGGTCGGCGCGTGCGCCACCGCCGCGGTGTCGGTCGAGGAGGGCATGGACAAGATCCGCCTCGGCAAGGCCGAGCTGGTGATCACCGGTGGCTTCGACGACATGACGCTGGAGGCCGTCATCGGCTTCGGTGACATGGCGGCGACCGCCGAGACCGCGACGATGCGGGCCAAGGGCATCAGCGACTCGAAGTTCTCCCGCGCCAACGATCGTCGCCGGCTGGGCTTCCTGGAGGCACAGGGCGGTGGCACCATCCTGCTGGCGCGCGGTGACCTGGCCTTGAAGATGGGTCTGCCGGTGCTGGCCGTGGTGGGCTACGCGCAGAGCTTCGGCGACGGCGTGCACACCTCGATCCCGGCTCCCGGTCTCGGCGCACTGGGCGCCGGGCGCGGCGGCAAGGATTCGCAGCTGGCCCGTTCGCTGGCCAAGCTGGGGGTCGGCGCCGACGACATCGCGGTGATCTCCAAGCACGACACCTCGACGCTGGCCAACGATCCCAACGAGACGGAGCTGCATGAGCGGCTGGCCGACTCGATGGGCCGTGCGCCCGGGGCTCCGCTGTTCATCGTCAGCCAGAAGAGCCTGACCGGTCACGCCAAGGGTGGCGCCGCGGTCTTCCAGATGATGGGGCTTTGCCAGATCCTGCGCGACGGCGTCATCCCGCCGAACCGCAGCCTGGACTGCGTCGACGACGAGCTGGCCTCCTCGGCGCACTTCGTGTGGCCGCGCGAGACCCTGCGCCTGGGCGACAAGTTCCCGCTGAAGGCGGGTCTGGTCACGAGCCTCGGCTTCGGTCACGTGTCGGGTCTGGTCGCGCTGGTGCACCCGCAGGCGTTCCTTGCCTCGCTGAGCGAGCAGGAGCGGGCGGACTACACCAAGCGGGCGCACGAGCGGGTGTTGGCAGGTCAGCGGCGACTGGCCTCGGCCATCGCCGGTGGACGGCCGATGTACGAGAAGCCTGCCGATCGCCGGTTCAACCATGACGAGCCGGAGAAGCGCCAGGAGGCGGCGATGCTGCTCGACCCGGCGTCACGGTTGGGCGATGACGACGCCTACGTGCGATAAAGTCGCGGCGTGCCAATAGTCGGAGTGGGGATCGACGTTGTCTCCATCCCTGATTTCGCCGAGCAGGTAGACCAGCCGGGAACGGTTTTCGCCGAGACGTTCACGCCAGGTGAGCGCCGCGACGCCGCCGACAAGAGTTCGGTGGCGGCGCGGCACCTGGCGGCTCGGTGGGCCGCCAAGGAGGCCGTCATCAAGGCGTGGTCGGGCTCGCGCTTCGCGCAACGGCCGGTGCTGCCGGAGGGCATCCACCGCGACATCGAGGTGATCACCGACATGTGGGGTCGGCCCAAGGTCCGCCTCACCGGTGACATCGCCAAGCACCTGGCCGAGGTGACCATTCACGTGTCACTGACCCACGAGGGCGACACCGCCGCGGCGGTGGCGATCCTGGAGACGGCCTAGCGCTCAGCCCGCCTGGTGGGTGATCTGGATCAGGTTGCCGCAGGTGTCATCGAGTACCGCCGTGGTCACCGGTCCCATGTCGACGGGCTCTTGGGTGAACCGAACCCCGAGTGCATCGAGCCGAGCGAACTCGGCCTGGACATCGTCGACGGCGAAAGAGGTGAACGGGATTCCGTCGGAGGCCAATGCCTCCTTGAACGGTTTGACTGCGGGATGGCTGTCCGGTTCCAGGACGAGTTCGGTGCCGTCGGGATCCTCCGGGGACACCACAGTGATCCAGCGGTGTTCGCCCATCGGAATGTCGTGCTTGGTCGTGAAGCCGAGGACTTCGGTGTAGAACCGCAGTGCCTTGTCCTGGTCGTCGACAAGCACACTCGTCAGGTTGATTCGCACGGTGGTTCCTCCGCCTTCTTCAGCCACCGCTCGACGATCGGTGCTATCGGTGCGGTGTCGATGTAGTGGTACTTGAAACGACCTGAGCGCCTCGTCTCGACCAGGCCGGCGGTCTCGAGAATCTCGAGGTGCTGCGAAATTGCCTGTCGTGACGAGCCCAGCCCGTACTTGGTCGCCAGGCGGGCGCAGATCTCGAACAGCGTCTGACCGTTTCGGTCGGTCAGCTCGTCGAGGATTTTCCGGCGCGTGGGGTCCGCCAAGGCCTTGAAGACGTCGCCCACGAGTGCACGATATGCAAGTGTTTGCTTGCCTGTCAACGTTGGGGTTCTGCGGCCGCTAACGTCGTTGGCATGAGCGATCTCGTCGAACGCGTACAGGCGGTGCTTCCCTCGGTGCGGGCCGATCTGGAGGATCTGGTCCGCATCCAGTCGGTGTGGGCCGACCCGGCCCGGCGCGATGAGGTGCACCGCAGCGCCCAGGCCGTGGCTGACCTGTTGAGCAGTGCAGGCTTCGCCAAGGTCGAGATCGTCGCCGAGGGCGGTGCCCCCGCGGTGATCGCGCATCATCCCGCGCCGCCCGGCGCGCCGACGGTGCTGCTGTACGCCCATCACGATGTTCAGCCCGAAGGTGAAGCATCGCAATGGGATTCGGACCCCTTCGAGCCGACCGAGCGGGACGGACGGCTCTACGGCCGTGGCACCGCCGACGACAAGGCCGGCATCGCCACCCACCTGGCGGCGTTCCGTGCGCACGCCGGCAAGCCGCCGGTCGGCGTCACCGTGTTCGTCGAAGGGGAGGAGGAGTCCGGCTCGCCGTCGCTGGGCCGGCTGCTGGCCGCCCACAAGGACAAGCTGGCCGCCGACGTCATCGTGATCGCCGACTCGGACAACTGGACCTCCGAAATCCCGGCGCTGACAGTGTCATTGCGCGGACTGGCCGACTGCGTGGTCGAGGTCGCCACCCTGGACCACGGTCTGCATTCGGGGCTGTGGGGCGGGGTGGTGCCCGACGCACTCAGCGTCCTCGTCCGCCTGCTCGCCAGCCTGCACGACGACGACGGCAACGTCGCTGTGCAGGGCCTGTACGAGACCACTGCCGCCGACGTCGACCGCGGACCGCAGTGGGTGCGGGCCGAGTCCGGACTGCTCGACGGGGTCCACGAGATCGGCTCGGGTCCTGTGGCGCAACGGATGTGGGCCAAGCCCGCGATCACCGTGATCGGCATCGACACCACACCGATCGGTAAAGCGTCGAACACCCTGATTCCGCGCGCGAGCGCCAAGGTCAGCATGCGGGTCGCCCCCGGCGGGGACGCGGCTGCTCATCTGCATGCGTTGCGTCGCCACCTCGAGCAGCACGCCCCTTGGGGCGCGCACGTCAAGGTCATCCCGGGCGACGTGGGTCAGCCGTACGCGATCGATGCCAGCGGTCCGGTGTACGACGCGGCGCGGTCCGCCTTCCGGGAGGCCTGGGGCACCGACGTCGTCGACATGGGGATGGGCGGCTCGATCCCGTTCATCGCCGAGTTCGCCACCGCGTTCCCCGACGCCACCATCCTGGTCACCGGAGTCGAGGACCCGGGCACGCAAGCGCACAGCGTCAACGAGAGCCTGCATCTGGGGGTGCTGGAGCGCGCCGCCACCACCGAGGCGCTGTTATTGGCGAGGCTAGCAATTTGATGTCTACGTAAATATTTTTGTATACCCCGATAGAAGTCGACTTATGTGCATAGCGTCACCGTTATTAACTGCACGTACGGCGTCGGGGGATGAATCATGGTCAAGAAGCTTGAATTCAAGGCTCGGGTATTGCTGAGCGCCGCGGTGTCTGGTGCGATGGCGGCCGGAGCGCTGGGCGTGGCGCCGAACGCGGCAGCGGACTGTGCGTCGTTCTTCGGCCTCGGGAACACCGCGAACTGCCAGAGCGGGCCGACCAGCATCGCGATCGCGATCGGGCCGAATGCGACCGCAACGGCCGGCGGACTGTTCGGCATGGCGTTCGCCCTCGGCCGCGTCCCTCTGGTCGGGACGGACAACCTCGGCGTGGCCACCGCGACTACAACCGGCGCCTTCACCTTCGCGTGGGCATGGGGAGACAACGTGACAGCTGAGGCCGGCGACTTGGTCGGCATCGCCACGCAGTGGGGCACCAACGGCACCACCACCACGAAGGGTGCCTTCAACATCGCGCAGGCCATTACCAACCCGTTCCCGTTCTTGTTGCCGCCCACCACCGAAATCGGAGTGACGGTGGCCAACGGCTTCGGCAATGTGGTCACCAACGGCGCATTTGTCACTGAGCCGGGGTCCAGCGTCTCGGCGGTCGGCTTCGGCAACTACGCCTTCAACGGCTGGGGCTTCAACAACGTCGTCAAATCCGGCGGCACCAACACGAGTTTCTTCAACACCGCGTTCGACGTCTTCACCGCCGGCGACGTAACCGCGGGCCCAGGGCCCTTCGCCGTCGCGATCGCCTTCGGCCAGGCGCCGGGCGAAAGCACCACTCAGGTGGGCCCGGGTATCAAGGTCGGGCGGGGGACGGCATTTCCGACGTTCCCCGCGTCGGCCGCGTCAGCCCGTTCGACCAAGAAGGCCACACCCAAGCCGGCCGCCGCCAGCAGTGCCGACAGCGGTAAGAAGTCTGGCGTCGCGTCGGGCGCCAGGGACCGCAAGAAGCAGGATTAGACCGCGATATCGCGCCGCAGTTTGGCGACGTGGCCGGTGGCCTTGACGTTGTACTGGGCGACCTCGATCTTGCCCTTCTCGTCCACCACGAATGTCGAGCGGATGACGCCCTGGACGGTCTTGCCGTACATCTTCTTCTCGCCGTAGGCGCCCCACTCGGTGAGGACCTTCTTGTCGGGATCGGACAGCAGCGGGAACGTCAGCTCGTCGCGCTCGGTGAACTTGGCCAGCTTTTCCGGCTTGTCGGGGGAGATGCCGACGACGTCGATGCCCGCGCCGTTGAGTTCGGCCAGGCTGTCCCGGAAGTCGCAGGCCTGCTTGGTGCAGCCGGGCGTCATCGCGGCCGGATAGAAGTACACGATCACCTTGCGGCCTTTGAAGTCGGACAGTTTCACGGTCTTGCCGCTGGCGTCAGACAGGCTGAACGCCGGCGCCTTGTCGCCGACTTCGAGGCGTGCTGTGTCGGTCACCTAGTAGTCCTTTCATCCACCGGTGCATCGGGGTTGGCCCGGGTTGATCTAGGGTAGTTCGGCATAGCGGCGATTTGGAGGACGGAAGTGGCTGACCGGGACCCCGAGGTCATCAAGGCCGAGATCGACCAGGCACGTGACCGGCTGGCGGTCACGGTGGACTCGCTGGCCGAGCGCGCCAACCCACAACGCATCGCCGACGACGTCAAGGCCGTATTGCTGCGCTTCGTCAAGAAGCCGCCGGTGGCCGCGGCGCTGGCCGGTGTCAGCGTGGTGACCGTCGTCCTGGTGGTGCGCCGCATCCGTAACGGCTAGTTCCGGCGGAACAGCCGCCAAAGCCGCAGCGGCAACAACCCGATCAGCGGCGCGCGCTTGCCCAGGTCGTCACTGTCGCGGCGATTGAACGCCGTGGAGTAGCGCTCCGCGTGCGCGGCAGTGGGATAGGTCTTGTAACCCGCTGTGCCGCAGCCGCGTTCGCAATGGAAGTGCATCACCGGCCCATCGTTGGCGAACACCATCCGGTGCCCCAGCATCCGGCACGCCGCGCTCACGGCTTCGCCTCGTCGGCGGAGGTGAGCGGCGCCGCGATGTCTTCGAGTTGGCGGCCTTCCGCCTTGACTCCCCAGGCGAGTTCCGCCAACCCGCCGACGGCCATCACGGCGGCGCCGACCAGGAATGCAACGGCTACCAATCCACGCTCACCCGACCCGATCAGCTGCCCGAACAACAGCGGCCCGGTGATGCCACCGATCGCGGTCCCGACGGCGTAGAAAAAAGCGATGGCCAGCGCGCGGGTCTCCATCGGGAAGATCTCGCTGACGGTCAGGTACGCCGCGCTGGCACCGGCGGAGGCAAGGAAGAAGGTGGCGACCAGGACGGCCATGAACCCCCACAGGCCGCCAGCTTCAGCGACGAAGACCGCGGTGAGCACGACGGTGATTGCCGCCGAGTCGAGGTAGGAGAGCACAATCATCGGCTTGCGTCCGACGGTGTCGAACAACCGGCCCAGGAGCAGCGGCCCGGTGAAATTGCCTGCGGCCCAGACGATGAAGAACGCCGGCACGATCCCGGATGAGACGCCGTAAAAACCGTTGAGCAGGGTGCCGAGGTTGAACGTCACCGCGTTGTAGAGGAACGCCTGGCCGACGAACAACGCCAGCCCGAGCATCGCGCGTTTGGGATAGCGGGTGAACGCCACGTGTGCGATTTCGCGGAACCCGATGGTGTGGCGTTGATGGATGGTCAGCTCGCGGTCGGGCTCGTCGAGATGTGCGCCGGTGCGGTCGATCACGTCCCGCTCGATGGCGTCGACGATGCGCTCGGCTTCCTCCTCGCGGCCGTGGATGAACAGCCAGCGCGGGCTTTCCGGAACGTTGCGCCGAACCAGCAGCACCACCAACCCGAAGACGGCGCCGATACCGAAGGCCAGTCGCCACCCGAGGTTCAGCGGCAACCAGTCACCGTTGAGCAGGACCAACGATCCGGCCGCACCCAGCATCGCGCCCAGCCAGTAGGACCCATTGATCGCGAGGTCGACCCGACCGCGGTTGCGTGCCGGAATCAGTTCGTCCACAGCGGAATTGACCGCAGCGTATTCACCGCCGATGCCGGCGCCGGTGAGAAAGCGGGTGAGGAAGAAATACCAGGGCGCAAAGGAGAACGCTGTTGCGACGGTGGCCGCCAGGTAAAGACCGAGCGTCAGCAGGAAGAGCTTCTTGCGGCCGAACCGGTCGGTGAGCTGACCGAACACCAGCGCACCCACACACGCGCCGACGACGTAGATGGCCGCCGCGATGCCGATCTGCCCGGCGGTGATGGCCAGTCCGCTCCCGGGTTCGGTGAGACGAGCGGACACGTTGCCCACCATGGTGACTTCCAGGCCGTCGAGCACCCACGCCGACCCCAGGCCGATGACGACGCGCCAGTGAAACCTCGACCAGGGCAACCGGTCCAGCCGGGCGGGAACGCTGGTGGTGATCGTCTTGGTCTGTCCGCTTGTGGTCATCGCCGGCCCCCTGGGATGTGTCTACCGAGCAGGAAGTTGACCAGTACGTCGGACATCGCCGGGATCTCGCGTGGCAGAGCGACTCCGCTGTAGGTCACCGCTCTGATTTACCCCGTCGTTAGCCGCATCAAGCCAGCAGGAATTTCACAGAATGATGGTGATCGGGATGGGTGCGGTCTGCGGGACTGCAGCCGTGTCTTCGGCCGCGACTAGCGGCGGCGCAGCCAATCGCCGAACGAGCGGCGGAAGCCGGGAGGATTGGCCGTCAGACCCAGCCGGCCGCAGCTGTGCACGTGCAGCGGCGTCGCCGGTGCGGGTGCCTGCTGAGCTACCTCGCCCTGGGGGTGGGGCACGAGGTTTTCCGGCTTCATGCGGCTAAGTCCTCACTACGTCACTGGACACGTGGTCCGAGGGCGGCTGTTGGTCAGTACAGCTAACGCCGACTATAACACCGCCTTTCGCATAAGTGCAGCACAAAGCACTACTTTGCAGTTTGGATGACCCATCCGGTTATCTCCGCACTGGCATTATTGCTGGTCAGTCCACTGTCCCGACGTTTTGCCCAGCAGATTCACAGCGATGCATCTCACAGCGACCGTCGACAGGTGTCGACGCGACCTCGGGCAACGTCGGAGGTTGGATCAGGGCAGGACGATGGGTAGCCGTTCCCAGCCCCGCACGGTCGATGTCGGTGCCAGCTTGGCGTTCGCGTAGTCGATATCCCATTCGGGGAAGCGGTTGAGCAGCTCGTCGAGCGCAACCCGCCCCTCTAGCCGGGCCAGGTTGGCGCCGAGGCAGTAGTGGACACCTTTGCCGAACGTCAGATGGCTGATCGTGTCGCGGTGGATATTGAAGCTGTCAGGGTCGTCATAACGGCGCGGATCCCGATTGGCGGCGCCGAACAGCAGCAGCATCGCGCTGCCGGCGGGGACCGTCGTGCCGTAGCACTCGAAGTCTCTGAGCACATACCGTCCGACGTGCGGTCCGGTGGGTTCGAAGCGCAGCGTCTCGTCGATTGCGCGGTTCAGCAGCGAGCGGTCGTCGCGGACGTCGCGACGCTGGTCGGGGTGCTCGGCCAGGACCTTGGCCAGCCAGCCGATCAGCCGGCCGGTGGTCTCGTTGCCTGCGCCGGCCACCACCTGGGTGTAGTGCAGCACCTCTGTGCGGGTCAGTTTGCGGGTGACGCCCTGGTCGTCGGTGAACTCGACGTTGAGCAGTGCGGTCATCAGATCGTCGGAGGGGTTGTTGGCCCGCCACTCGACGTAGTCGGCGTAGATCCGGCCGTCGGCGATGCGCTCGGGGTCGGCGACCTTCATCGGGGTGCCCGGCTTGGTGCGCAGGTTGGCGTCGTTGGCGTCGCGCACCGAAACCTGTTCAGATTCCGGGATTCCCAGCAACATGCCGATGACCCGCATCGGCATCATCGAGGCCAGTTCGGCGATGATGTCGAAGCCGCCCGAGCCGACCAGCGGATCGAGGCAGCCGACGCAGTACCGACGGATCTGGTCTTCGATCTCGGCCATCCGGCGGGGGGTGAACACCCGCGACATCAGGCCGCGCAGTTGAGTGTGGGCGGGCGGATCCTGGAACATCATCACGCCGCCGGGCATGTCGAAGTCGGACTTGATCAGCTCCAGGATGTCGCTGCGGCTGTTGGAGAACGTCTCCCAGTCCGACAGCGCGGCGTCGACGTCGGCGTGCCGCGACAACGTCCAGAAGTCGTAGCGCTCGTTGTGGTAGATCGGTGCCTCATCGCGCAGGCGGGCATACACCGGGTAGGGGTCGGCGACGATGGCGACGTCGTACGGGTCGTAATAGACGGTGTCGTTCGCAATCGCCATATCCATCCCCGGTCCTGGCCCCGTCGCGTGCTGAGCGATCGCTCAAACTCTCGGGTGGTGCCATGTCTAGCAGCCCCGGCGAGCGCTGGTCAAGGCCGTTGCGGGGCGAAAACGACGCCGGGGTTCAGGATGCCGGCCGGGTCGAAACTGTGCTTGATCCGCTGCATCAACGCCAGCTTGGCCGGATCCTCGAGCTCGCAGAAATAGTCGGCCTTGGCTCGCCCGACACCGTGTTCGCCGGAGATCGCCCCGCCCAGCGACATGCCGACAGCGAAGATCTCGGTGAGCAGCTTCTTGCGGGTCTTCGGGTCCTTGCAGAACAGCACGCCGTGCACGTTGCCGTCGCCGGCGTGTCCGCACCCGCTCATGCCGACACCCTCGGCCATCGCGATGTCGCGGGCCTTGCGCAGGAACTCCGGCATCGACGCCCGGGGCACGACGACGTCGATGATGTCGTCCGCACCGATCGCCTTCGCGGTCCAGAACACGTTCTCCCGTGCCACGATCAGCCTGCGCGCTGAATTACCTTGCAGTACATAGGCATCCAAGGCACCCCAGTCGCTGAGCAATGCACCCAGCGCGGTGGCGTCCTCGTCGAGGCGGTCGGTGTGATTGTTCTCCAGGGCGACGACGAGGTAGGCCGCGCACGTCTCGCGGATCTCCTCGGGAATGCCGAGCTCCAGCTTCTCGGCATTGACGATCGCGGCCATCACGACGTTGTCGATGTACTCGACGATCGTCGGGTTCAGTCCGCTCGAGATCAGCTTCGGCACGGCGGCCATGACCTGGTCGAAATCGTCGAACGGCGCCAGCACCGTGACGCTGTGCGCCAGCCTGGGCACCAGCTTGACGGTAACCTCCGTCGCCAGCGCCAGCGTGCCCTCGGAGCCGATGATCAGCTGCGTGAGGTCGTACCCGGTGGAGATCTTGGACATCTTGCCGCCGGTACGGATGATCTCGCCGGTGGGCAGGACAGCCTGCAGGCCGAGCACGTTGTGGCGGGTGACCCCGTACTTCACCGCTCGCATGCCGCCGGCATTGGTCCCGACGTTGCCGCCGACGCTGGACGACAGCTCGCCGGGATACACCGTGTAACTCAGTCCGACGCGGGCGGTCTCGGCATCGAGCTCGGTCAGGGTGACACCCGGCTGCACCACGGCGACGTGATTGTCGGTGTCGATCTCCACGATGGCGTTCATCCGCTCGAACGAGATCAGCAGCCCATCGGCGACCGGTTGGGCCGCACCCGACAGGCCGCAACCGGACCCTCGCGCCGTCACCGGAACATGGTGTTCGGTCGCGGTTTTCAGCAGCGCCGCGACCTCTTCGGCGGTGGCGGGCTTGGCGAGATACGCGGGCCGCTGCGCCGGGATGGTCAGCGCTTCGTCGTGGCTGTAGTCGTCGGAAATGGCGTCGCCGGTCAGTAGATGGGTGCGCCCGACGATGTCGGAGAAGAGTGCCGCCAGATCGGCCATGGCCAAACCCTAGTCAGCGGGGCTCAGGATCGACAGCTCACCAGGGAAGATCGTCAGCTGATAAATGGTGCCGTCCGGTCCCTGAGCCAGTTTGACGGTGCTACCGGCTGTGGCGTCGAACGTCACCTCGCGGATCAGCGACGTGTAGTCGGCACTGAATTTCAGGACCTTGATCCACCCGCGGATGTAGTCGGCGATGAACACCGTGTTCTGGTAGCCGGGACCGAAGGCGGCACCGGTGTAGAGCAGGACCGAGGTGATGGCCGCATTCCCGGCGGAGTGGTCGTAGGTGTAGATGGGATTGATGGAAGTGCACGTGGCGCAGACACCTTCGGCACCCGGCCAGCCGTAGTTGCCGCCCTTGGTGATGAGGTCGAGCTCCTCGACGGCGTTGTTGCCGACGTCGCCGGCCAGCAGGCGGCCGTCCGGGGTGAACTCGATTCGGAACGGGTTGCGCAGGCCGTACGCCCAGATCTGCGGCACCGCGTTCGGGGTGTTGACGAACGGATTATCTTGCGGTGCAGAGCCATCCGTTGGGTTCAGGCGCAAGATCTTGCCGTGGATGTTCGTCAGGTCCTGGGCGTTGGCACCGACGGTATTGTCACCGATTCCCCAGTACAGCATGCCGTCCGGCCCGAAGAGCAGGTCGCCGCCCTGGTGATTGTTCTTCTCCTCGTCGACTGAACGGAACAGCGGCAGCGCGGAGTTGGGGTCGATGCCGTCGGCGGTGACGGTGTACCGAGACAGTTGGTAGTGGGCGTCGGTGGTCGTGTAGGCGACGTAGATGTACCCGTTGTCGGTGAAGTGGGGGTCCACCTCGATACCGAGCAGCCCGCGTTCGCCTTCGGTTCGGGTCGGGATGACGAGCAGAGGGTCGGGGCTCAGCGCGCCGTTCTGATACAGCCGGATGTCACCGGCCTTCTCGGTTATCAGAATCCGGCCGTCGGGCAGGACGACGAAGTCGGTGGGACTGGACAGGCCCGAAGCGATTGTTGTGCGGTCGAATACGGGCGGCCCGGTCGGTGTGGTGCCACACGCCATGATGGCGTCGTAGGTCCGTTCGGCAATGCGTTGCACCGCCTGCACCACCTGCTTGACCACCGGCTGCGCGGCGATCTGCTGTACGGCATCCTCGGCCTGCTTGCGCGCCCAGGCCAGCACCGCCCACGCACCGAACGGGTCGGGTGGTGGCTGCGGGATGGACGGTGGGCGCAGCTCCGACACGAAGAGCGCGCTGTAGGTCGCGACGGTCTTGATCACGTTGCAGGCGCAGGCGGTCACATCAGAGACGATCGAGTTCACCGATCTGGCCGTCGCGACCGGCTTCACGAGTCGGTCGGCCTGCGGGCGCGGGGTCGCAGCGGCAGCCTTGCGGGCGTGGGCAGTCTGCGGTTGAGGGCGTGGGGCGGCCCGGCCGGTTCGTGGTGCGTGCGATGCGCTCGATCCGGAATCGGCTGCGGTGTCTGCCCACGCACTACCGGGCGCGGTCAGCAGCGCCCATCCGAAAAACAGCGCGGTGGCGATGATGCCAATGCGCGCAACGTATTTGGTGTGCACCATAGGTGCCCCCCGACAGGTTGGCCAGCCGACTGACGGCTGTGCCAATTCTGCCACCCCGACAGCGTGGCGGTGGCAAATCTGTGAAGTCGCTGCACATGTTAGGAGCCCGGCCCGGAGGCGGGGCTCAAATCTGTCGTTGTGAGGTTCTCGAAAGCCGCAGCCAAAGTGATGCCCTCAGCAGGTCCTTGGTGAATTTCTCGACGCTGCCCGCCGCGTTGTGCCTATGGTCTCGTCGTGCAGCAATTTGGGGGGCGTCGATTCGGAACTCAGCGTGGTCGCGGAGGGGCGTAGGCCGCCCGCTGAGCTCAGCGCTACCGCCCTCCGCTGAGCTCAGCGCATCAACCGCGGGCGGAGAGCCTGCCGCGGCTCTGCTGCGGGCCAGCGCCGACGCGCTGCTTGATCCTCAGGTGCTCATGGAAGCGGCGAGGGATTCCGCTGGCCAGATCGTCGATTTCGTCTACCGGGAAGTCAACCAGGCGACGTGTGATTACCTGGGGCTGTCCCGTGAGGAATTGATCGGTCGCAGCGTGGTGGAGACCATGCCAGGCATGAAGGGAGCGCTGCTCCTCGGTTACACACGGTGTGTGGACACCGGAAGCCGTTGGTTCTCAATGACTTCTGCTACGACACGGAAGATCTGCTCGACACCCGCCGCTACGACATCAGAGCCACCCGAACGACGCCAGCCTCTATTACCGTCACCTGGCGCGATGTCACCGAGCGATTCCGTATCGCACAACACGCCGCAGAGTCCGAGGCGCGCTACCGCCGCTGTATCGACAACGCGGCTGTCGGCATGTGCCTGGTCTCACCGGAGGGTCGCCTCAGTGAGGTCAACGACGCGATGGCTCAGTTCTTCGGCTACGACACCGAAGCGATGAACGGGACGTCTTGGCAGGATTTCACCGGGCAGGAATACCTAGAAGCGGAACTGAATGACTTCAACGCCATTCTGCAAGGCCGCATTGACTCCTACCGGATGGTCAAACAGTACGTCCGTGCCGACGGTCATCCGATCTGGGGTGATCTGTCGGTGAGCTGTATTCGCGGCGAGGACGGCCATGTGGAGAACTTCGTCGCGCTGATTTCCGACATCACCGCCCGGGTGCAAGCAGACGAACGCAATCGCATTCTGGCTCAACAGCTTCAACAGGAGAAGGGCCAGCTCGCGGCCTCGGAAAGAAATTATCGCTTGCTCGTCGAGAACACCGCCGACGTGATCATCCACGCCCGGGACGGCAGGGCCGTTTGGGTCTCCCCGGCGGTTAAGGGCGTGCTGGGTGCATCTCCCGAGTACTGGGTGGGCCGGGAACTGCGGGAAGTCATTCCCCCAGAGGGGCAAGCGTCCCATGCCGAGAGGATGAAGGCGCTCGCCGAGGGGCCGTGCGGTCCAACAGCGCGCCGAGATGATTGCGGTCGATGGCACTAGACACTGGGTCCATCTGCATTCCCAGCCGTTCTACGACATCGACGGTCGCCAGGACGGTTTCGCCGCCTCGTTGCGTCTGATCGATGACGAGGTGGCTGTGGAAAAGGCACTGGAGGAAGCCCGCCGACTCCAGGCCCAAGCCGAGGAACGCTACCGCCGGGCGGTGGAGCACGCCGCCCTCGCCATATGCCTGGTCACCCCGGAGGGTCGCATCCTGGAGGTCAACGACGCGGCGTGTCAGCTCTTCGGCTACGACGCCGAAACGTTGAAGCAGAAGACCTGGCAGGAACTGACCCCGCCGGAGCACCTGGACAAGAGCGTGAAGGAAGTCAACGATCTTCACGAAGGCCGCATCGACTCCTTCCGGATCACCAAGCAATACATCCACGCCGATGGCCATCTGATCTGGGCTGATCTGTCGGTCAGCTGTCTCCGCGACCAGGAGCGAGTGGAGAGCCAAGTCGCCCTGATCACCGACATCACCGCCGAAGTAGAAGCCCGCGAACAGTTGGACCGCAAGCGACAGGCCGAAGCCAATGAACGTCTGCGCCGGGCGATGGAAAACGCGGGCGTAGGCATGTGCTTGATGAATTCGGGGGGTCGCGTCGAGGACGTCAACCATGAGATGTGTCGGTTCCTGGGCTATGACGCGGACACGCTGCTCCAGAAGACGTGGACTGAGGTGACCGACCCGGACTACTGCGAGGAGAACTGGACTCACATCACGGCCATGGTGAAAGGCCACATCGACTCCTACCGGATGATCAATCAGTACATCCACGCCGACGGTCACACGATCTGGGGCGATCACTCGGTGACCTGCATTCGCGACGACGACGGCCGCGTGGAGAGCTTCCTCGTCCAGGTCACCGACGTCAGCCCGGTTGAGCGGGAATTACGGGAACGGCTGGAGTTCTAGGAGTTCCTATCGCGTGCGATCGCCGAAGGACGCCTGGTCGCTTACGCCCAGCCGATCGTCGATGCCCGTACTGGTCAGCTGGTCGAAGAGGAACTTCTGGTCCGGATCGTGGGGCCCGATGGGCAGGTGATGGTGCCTACCGAGTTCCTTCCGCAAGCCCGGCGGTTCGGCATGATGCCGACCATCGACCGGTTCATGGTGGCCCGTGCTATCGAGTTGAGCCGGGCGGGCCGCCGGGTGGCGGTGAACCTTTCGGCGGCATCCATCAACGATGCGGCGACCATCCTGGCGATCACCGAGGAACTGCGCCAAGGCGGTGACGCCGCCGCCCGGGTGTCGTTCGAGATCACCGAACACACAGCCCTGGCTTCCACCGATCTTGCCGAAAGCTTCTCTGACGACATGCGGGAGTTGGGCTGCCGGCTGGCGCTCGACGACTTCGGCACCGGCTTCGGCACGTTCATCGAACTTCGCGGAATGACGTTGAACTCGTTGAAGATCGACTCCACCTTCGTGCGCAACCTTTTGAGCAACCCCCAAGACGAAGCCGTTGTCCGGTCCATCATCGGCATCGCCACCGAATTCGGGCTGCTCACCACCGCAGAGGGCCTCGAAGACCCCGACACCCGGACCCGGCTGGTCGAACTCGGGGTCGATCGACTCCAGGGCTATCTCATCGGCGCGCCGGCACCGGCGACACCCTGCGTCGATTCCGCGACCCCGCAATAAGTCAACGGCCAAATGCAAGTGCGCGGTATGCAGGTCATTGTTGTGCTGTCAGAATTGACCTCTGACACTCCGGTCACAGCCAGCAAATGCTTTGAAACGAGAAAAACCCTGCCTAAGCAGGGCTTTTCCATGGTGCGCCGTCAGGGTTTCGAACCCCGGACCCGCTGATTAAGAGTCAGCTGCTCTACCAACTGAGCTAACGGCGCGAACCGCGTCAGCGACAATAACAAACACCACTGCAGAACATGAAATCCCGCTGGTGGGCTCGGTTGGGCCGCTGATCTGCACGGTCGCCACCAGGCTGGATGTTCCCTTAGACTATTGCCAAACAATCCCAGCGTTCGCACAGCTAGCAGGATTTGAGGGCGGTATGTGGCAGGTCGGCTCGCTGAACCGGCCGGGGCGTCGAACCCGGCTGGCGGCCCTTGCGATCATTCCCGCCCTCCTCATTGGTCTCAGCGGGTGCAGCAGCGGTGAGTCGGCGCCCGCACCGGTCAAGGTGATAGCCGACAAGGGCACGCCCTACGGCGACCTGCTCGTGCCCGAGCTGACGGCATCGGTCAAGGACGGCGCGGTTGACGTGCCGCTGGACCGCCCCGTGACGGTGAGCGCCACCGGCGGAGTGCTCGGGTCGGTGACGATGGTCAACGAGTCCGGCAAGCAGGTGGCCGGCACGCTGAGCCCCGACGGCGTGACGTGGTCGACCAGCGAGCCGCTGGGTTACAACAAGAGCTACACGCTGAGCGCGCAGTCGCTGGGTCTCGGTGGCGTGACGACCGAGAAGCTGACGTTCGAAACGCAGTCGCCGGAAAACCTGACGATGCCGTACCTGCTGCCTGGTGACGGTGAGGTCGTCGGCGTCGGTCAGCCGATCGCGGTGCGCTTCGACGAGAACATCCCGAACCGGCTTGCGGCCGAACGCGCGATCAAGGTGACCACCAACCCGCCCGTCGAGGGCGCCTTCTATTGGCTGAACAACCGCGAAGTGCGCTGGCGCCCGCAGAACTACTGGAAGCCGGGCACCACCGTCGACGTCCAGGCCAACACCTACGGGGTCGATCTCGGCGACGGGCTGTTCGGCCAGCAGAACCTGTCGTCCCGTTTCACCATCGGTGACGAGGTGATCGCGACGGCCGACGACAACACCAAGCAGCTGACCGTCCGGCGCAATGGCGAGGTCATCAAGACCATCCCGATCTCGATGGGCAAGAACAGCACCCCGACCAACAACGGCGTCTACATCG
This sequence comes from Mycobacterium sp. ELW1, assembly GCF_008329905.1. Classification (NCBI taxonomy): domain Bacteria; kingdom Bacillati; phylum Actinomycetota; class Actinomycetes; order Mycobacteriales; family Mycobacteriaceae; genus Mycobacterium; species Mycobacterium sp. ELW1. The sequence goes on from NZ_CP032155.1 coordinate 2,063,263, forward strand.
TCGGCGACCGGTTGTCGCACATGATCATGGATTCGTCGACGTACGGCGTTCCGTCCAACTCGCCCAACGGCTATCGGACTGAAGTGGATTGGGCCACCCAGATGTCCTACAGCGGCATCTACGTTCATTCCGCGCCGTGGTCAGTGGGCGCGCAGGGGTATTCCAACACCAGTCACGGCTGCCTGAACGCCAGCCCGAGCAATGCGCGGTGGTTCTACGACAACACCAAGCGCGGCGACATCGTCGAAGTCCGCAACACCGTCGGCTCGACGTTGCCGGGCACCGAGGGCCTCGGCGACTGGAACATTCCGTGGCAGCAGTGGAAGGCCGGCAACGCCAACGCTTAATGCCGGTCGTCGAAGTTGCGGATGAACGACAGCACGCGGGGTGACAAGTGCGGGGGAGTCCACGGCTCGTGGGTTGACCCGGGCGCCGATTTCACAGCGTCCACACCCTTTTCGCCGCCGAATCGGCCGATCAGCTCTTTGACGGCGGCGACGTCCTCGGCGACAGTCGGGTACAGGATGTTGTCGATCTGCCCCTGCACGGCAGTGAGTTTCGGCTGGATCCCCTTGATCATGTCCAGCACGCTCGGATCGCGGCTCAGCACGGCGAGTTCGTCGGGCACCGGCCATCTCCTGCCCGGTTGATTCGCGCGTGCCGCCATGCGGTGACGGTCCAAGTGGACGTCCACATGTGGCTCGCCGTGTCGGCGTGCGGTGAACTGGTACCGCAGCGCGTCGCTGACGCCGTGCTGCAACCACTCGTTCAGCTCACTCAACCATCGGTAGTCGAATGACGACTCTCTGAGATCGTCGAACAACGCATCCACCGCCCGGGCCTGAGGGCTGTTGCGGCCGAATGCTTTCGCCGCGCTGGCGACCGACCGTTCCCGATGGCTGTGCAGGGCGCCGGTCACGGCTGCCAACGCTGACCCGATTTTTTGGCGACGCTCGTCGTTGATGCGCTCGTCGAAGGTGGAACCATGGGTGGTCTGCAGATCGAGGACGATTCCGGTCACGACGTCGGACAACGTTTCGCTCTCGGCTGTGATGTGCTGCAACCACTCTCGGTTGACCATCGTCCGCAATCGGCCGTATGCCTCGCGATAGCGCTTGTTCTCGGAATTGGTGAGTGCGCACACCTTGTCGAATGTGATCCCGGTGTCTGCCGTCGGCCGCGCACCGGATGCCTGCAGGCTGGTGACCAGCTCGATGGTGCTGGCCTTGATCTCATCGGCCGGCGGCCCACCCTCGTGCAGCCAGCGTCCGCACTCGCGCCGCAACGTGCCCAGGCAGCGCTTGATCGAGGTGTGCATTGCTGACGCCGTCATCCGGTCCCGGATGTCTGCCGTGCGGTAGTAGTCGAGCGTCGCCGACGTCATCGCATGCGCGAGCGCTTGCAGGGTGCCAAGCACCACCAGGATCGCCGGGTCGTCCTGCGGCGGGGGGTCGGCTGCCGCGGCGCCCTGCCAGATCTCCCATGCGTCGGCGCAGTAGTCGAAGGGGTCGTCGGCATCGATGGCGTCGAGGGCCGCGCAGAACGCGTCGAGTCGGTCTGTCCAGACACCGAGAGGGCTGGCGTCGCCGGCGAACCCGCTCGATTCAGTGGTTACGTCGTGGCCGTGCATGCTGCAACCCTCCCCCCAGCTAAGCGGTGCAGTTATTACCCGACGGTAACTCATGTTCGAATAATTTCGTCGGTCAACTGCGACGAACGGCCGAAATCTTTATCGTTTCGGTGTTCCGGAGGAGTGGATCAACCCTCCTGAGCCGCGCGAAGACGGAATTCGAACCGCTGGTCAGACTGGACACCTGTCCGGCGTGCGCGGGATGGGAACAAATCGTTGGTGCTATGCCGAGAGCTGGTTGCCGAACTTGGTGGCAACCTGTAGTCGGGCCATTGCGGCCGCGCTGCGCGCCTTGACCGTCGCGGGTCCTGGCAAACCTTCGTGCTGCCACCGCTCGCATTGGAGGCGGACCGCATTCAACTCATCCATCAACGAGTTGTGGATGGCGGACAGCGTCAGCGGACGGTTGCCCTTTCCTGTGCTGTGGTGATCGCGAGCAGTCGACGTGATCGCCTCCGCCAACACCTCAATCACGCCCAGGACTAAAAGCATTGCCGGGTCGGTGGCCGAGGGGGGATCGGAGATAGCTGCGCTCTCCCAGATGTCCCACGCGTCCTCGCAGAACGTGTACGGGTCGTCGGCATCGATCGCGTCGAGAGCGGTGACGAAGGCGGCGAGGCGGTCCTGCCACGCGGCTAATTGCTGCGAACCGTCGATTTCAGCGAATTCGTTAGTGGTCATCCCTCGGGTCCCTTCGCGATATGCGTCCCCCCGACGCCAAGTTGTTGTTCTGGTCTTTACCCCGTCGAGAAACTTTTGAATCATCAATCTTTGCCAGGGGCCGCACGGACGACGTGAGTCGGACCACAGCACTGCCAAGTCTGTTCTCGCACGAGGCTTCCGCGTCGGCCGACCGGAACCATGCTTCGTGATAAGTGAACTATTAGCTCGCTCTTAGTCACTCGACCTACGCTCCCGTAGGTAGTCGGGCTGAGAGAGACCGTCATGCGCACCATCGATCCGGCCGGCATCTCGATCATCACGGTGGTGGTGGTGCTGCCCCTGGGCACCGCGGTGTCCGGCGCGCTCACCTGGTCGATGTTCGGCAATGTGTCGGGCGGACTCGCGTTTCTCGGCCTCTTCATCGTCGGCGTCGCCACCGAGAACGTACGGCAGCGGCGCAGCGTGGTCCGGCGAGCGCAGGCAGACGCTGAGGTGGTGCAGTACATCGCGCGACTGCACGATGTCGCGCGTCAGGCCGGCGTGGAGCTGGGCCCGCGCCCTGGGGGCAAAAAAAGTCAGGGAACCACACGGCTCCCTGACTGGTAGGGGTGGCTGACGGGACTCGAACCCGCGACAGCCAGGATCACAACCTGACCGTAGAAATGTCATATAACTACAGTTCAAAGACCATCTACTGACTGCCATCATGCAACCTTAGTTGGGACAAAACCCCCAGCTCACAGACACGTGAGGACGCAATAGCGTTGCGATAAGGTTGCAAACATGGCCACACAGAAGACAGCCAGGAGACGCAGTTTCGGCACCCTGCGCACCATGCGAAACGGGCGCGTACAAGCCTCGTATATCTACGACGGCGACGGCAAGCGGTACTACGCACTGCACACCTACGACAACCGCACCGACGCCGAAGGCTGGCTAGCCAACGAGCGCAAGCTGATCGAACTGGGGGAGTGGACGCCACCGAAGTCACGGGCCGAGCTGAAGGCCCTGACCGGCGTGACGCTAAGGGAGTACGCCGACCTTTGGATGGACGCGGATTGGCGGCGGCGACGGTGGGCGGACTCAGGCCGCGAGTTGACCCCGAAGACCCACGCCCTCTACACCCGGCTGCTGAACACGCGGATTCTGCCCGACCTGGGCGACGAGATCCTGAGGGCCGTGACTCCCGCGCGGGTGCGGGCGTGGTGGGTGGACCTCAGTAAGAGAATGAAGACGCCGACGAGCAACACGCAGGCGTACCAACTTCTCAAGGCCATCTACGCCACAGCCGTGGAGGACAAAGCCGCTACGGAGAACCCGTGTCAGATCAAGTCGGCGGGGAAGCCGCCGAAGGCCCGTGATGTGAAGCCCCTGACACCGGCAGAACTGGACACAGTCGCCCAATCGGCACCAGAGGCTTACCGGGTGGCGGTTCCGGTAGCCGCGTGGTGCGGCTTGCGATTCGGGGAATTGGTCGAGCTACGCCGTAAGGATGTCCACGACGATGGCGAGCGCGTCACCCTGAAGATCAGGCGGGCTGCGACACGGGTCGACAACAAGCTAGTGGTCGGCCCGCCCAAAACCGACGCCGGTATCCGTGACGTGACTGTGCCGCCACATGTAGCCGAACAGCTCCGCGAGCACATGCAAAAACACACCGGTAGAGGGCCAGAGTCGTTTGTGTTCACCACGACGCGCGGGCGGCGGCTCTCCACAACGGCTTTCACCAAATCAGTAAAGGCCGGTTTTGCGTCAGTGGGGAAGGGAGACATGCGCGTCCACGATCTACGCCACGTAGGAGCGACGTTAGCCGCGCAGGCCGGGGCGACGACCAAAGAGCTGATGAGTCGGTTAGGCCACACGACACCGGGGATGGCCATGCGCTATCAGATAGCCGCCCAGGAGCGGGACGCGAAGATTGCAGAGGCGATGTCAAAACTGGCTGCGGTGACGACGGCATAGCCGGGTTACCAGATCCGCCCGCCTCTCGGCTTTCCGTCGTATGGCTTCGGTTCGGTCGACCTCAGGGATATTGCGTACTTTCCGACCAGTGCGTCGGCGACCAGGTTCGCCACATCTTCATAGCTCCGACCGCGATTCCGTCGCAGAACGGACTCGATTTCCTTCGCGATCAACGGCGTCATGGCGTGTTGTGGTGCCGCCATCATTCGCACCCAACGGGCGTTGCGAACGCCAGCAGTGAGTCGCGTTCAATCCGTATGAGCCGTGGGCCAATTCGCTTGGCTCTGATGCGGCCCTGTGCGATGTAGCGCCGAACTGTCTTTTCGCTGACGCCAAGCCATTCGGAAGCCTGTCGCAGGGAGGGCAGTGGCGGCAGGTTGTGGGTAGTCGTGGTCACGCCTCGTATCTCATCACGATCCGGTTGACCCAGGTCAGCGCATTCTCCCGGTTGACGCCCGAAGCGGGGGCTTATCCTGTCCCGTACAAGCAGAATGAAGCTCAACGACGATTTCGAAATCGTCTAGTAGAATACTGAGTAGAGAGACTCGATTGATGGCTGTAGAAAGATTGCACCACAAGCATTCTCGACGCTCAGTGTTCCGGCATCACAAGCCGAGCGACTATCGCCCTGCTGGCAGGTCGTACAAGCCCAGCACTTACAAGCTGAAGTAGTGCAACGTATTTGAGCATCTCCTCGCAGTAAAGCGCGGCAGGTCCCAGGCGCTTCGTAACTGGGACAGGTGGATAACCGGACAACCTATTGTCGATGGCCTAAGCACGTCGTCAGCACGTGTGTAGCGACCCCCCGTAGCCTGATCTCTCATCGAGATCGAATTTTCCCTAGACACATGTATGCCCACGAGCGGACGGCGGACGCGAAGCGGGAGCCTAAGTGCGGCAGAACTGTTGACGTGTCTCAGATAGCAGGAGCAAGAAGTATGGCACGCACGGATGAACTCTTGTCTGTTGAAGAGGCGGCTGCCTACTTGGGTGTGTCCGTTAAGTGCATGTATCAGCTTCGTTGGAAGAACGGCGGTCCGGTGTCGTGGAAGCAGAATCGGCGATTGGTGTATCCGCGTTCGCAGCTCGATCTTTACCGCGCCCGTGAACGTGAACGCACACTACGTGGCGAGGGGGCAGTGTGAGCGCGCCACGTCCGCATTGGACGACCGCTCAGATCCACGACATCCTGCCCGTCGACATCGACGCACACGCAGTCGGCGGTCTGGTGGACCTGTACATCGATGACAACTCGCTTGTTTACCAACGCATTCGATTGACTCTCGACCAGGCGGGCGTGCTCGTCGCGAAGATTAGTCACCAACTCCTCAAGGCCGCGACGTGACCGGGTTCAAAACCGGTATCGCTCAAATCATCGCGAAGGACTCGACACGAATTTCAGTGGCCTGCCCGTTCTGCCAAGGAGTTCACCGGCATCAACTTGCATATGCCGGATCCGCATCCGTAGTAGCAGGCTGCCACCGGGGGTTCAGCCAGTGCCGCGAGTATTCAATCCCCAAGAAGGGCAGCCGATGACACGCGTAACGCATGCCGAAGAGTTCGGCACCGACGCCGCCGCGCCGAGCCTCCTCCTCACCCTCGAAGACGGCACACACGTCGGCTACTCCACAAGCCGAGACGGCCACCGAGCACCCCTCACAGCCGCACACCTAGCCGACCTAGTCCAACGCGCTGAACTCCGCTCCACGGGGCAATGAGAGGCCACTACGGCCCATGCTGAGCCGTAGTTGCATCGAATGCGGTGACGACGCCGAACCCGGCAAAAGCCGCTGCCACGATTGCCGACTACCGCAGTCCCCCAGGCCATCAGCTACACAACGCGGGTACGGCTCCCGCTACCAGCGGCTGCGCGCCAAGGCCATCGCCCTACAGCCATGGTGTGAATGCGGAGCAGTAGACAACCTGAGCGTCGACCACACACCACGCAGTTGGGAACTGATCGAAGCCGGTCACAAACCAACGCTCGACTGGTTCGCCAACGGCCTGATGACCGTTCGCTGTCTCGCCTGCAATCGTGCTCGCGGAGCCGCTCGCGGCAACAACGTGACCAGACACGACTAATCGTCGCAGGCCAGGGCCTCGCAGAGGCTAGCCCTCTAGGCCCATGGGGACCGGCCCCGACCAGCGCCTTTGCCGGGACACCTCTCGCAAAGACGGCGCGCGTTTTTTGAGCCGCGCCGGATCGATTTGCCACACGAAAGCTTCAACACGTCATGCCGATTCGTAAGCCTGCGGATCAGAATCCGCTGCGGTTCAAGCGAACCGGGGATGACGTTGAGGACTTTTGTCGGTTCTGTGAGGCGTACATCCGGCTGGCCAAAGACATGCCGATGGTGGTGCGCCCGTGGCAGCGGGACGTCGTGGCGATGGTGTGGGGACCAGAGCGTCCGAAGTTGTCGGCGTTGGCAATTGGTCGTGGTAACGCGAAGTCGACTCTTGCGGCGGCGATGTGTCTCTATCGACTGTTCCTTGATGACGACGTTTCGATTGACTTGCTTGCCGTCGATGAGCGCCAGGCCGGGATCATTGGTGAGATCTGCAGCAAGATGGTGGCTCGCCATCCGCAGCTTGAGAAGCGCACGACGGTCTTCAAGGACCACTTGGTGGTTCGGGGTAGTGAGCTTTGGTGGCTTCCCGCGAATGCACCTGCGTTGGAGGGCCGTACGCCCGATCTGACGATCTGTGATGAGGGTGGCCGGATCAACGTCGAGGTGTACGAGGTTGCGGTGTTCTCGGCGTCGAAGAAGCCTGACGCTCAACTGTTTCTGATCGGTACGCCGGGGCCAATCCCACACAACGTGCTGGCGCAGTTCCGCGAGCATGCCATTGCGCACCCTGAGGACAAGTCGCAAGCGTTCATGGAGTTCAGCGCCAACAACTGGCCTGATCACCCGTTGACGTGTGAGCACTGCCTTGAGGCCAGTAATCCCGCGCTCGGGGATTGGCTGACGCTGGAATCTTTGTTGGCGACTGCGCCGCCGAAGACAAGCGAAGCTCATTGGCGCAGGGTCCGGTTGATTCAGTGGAACGTCACGAACGCGGACCCGCCGTTGCCGCAGGATTTGTGGGAGGCCCTGGGGGCCGGCGGGGATATCCCCGCCGGGGAACGAGTGGTGCTGGCGTTCGATGGCTCGTATAGCGGCAACGATGCGACCGTCATCGTCGCGGCCACCGTGTCTGCCACACCGCTTCTGCAGCTTGTGAAGTGGTGGGGGCGACCGGACCCGAACGACACGACATATCGCATTCCGATCCTGGAAGTTGAGCAGGCCATTCGGGACGCGTGCCGACGCTGGGACGTCGCCGAGATTGCGTGCGACTCGTATCGGTGGCAGCGATCCCTAGCCGTCCTAGAGGGCGACGGGTTGCCGGTGAAGGACTTCCCCCAGACGGTCAACCGCATGTCGGCGGCAACGTCGGCGTTCCTCGATGCGTGCCGAAACGGACAACTCAGTCATTCCGGTCATCCGCTGATCGGTGAGCACTTGAACAACGCCGTGCTGACGGAGGACGGGCGCGGCGGTCGGCTGGTTAAGGCGCACCGGTCCGTCCGTATTGATGCCGCGATTTGCGCGGTGATGGCGGTGTCGCGGGCCATGTGGTTCGCATCCAAACCTCTGAAACGAAAGCGAACGGTGAGTTTCGCAGCATGACTAGTACCCCTTTGTTGATCGAGATGCAGCAGCGTCTATCGGCTGGCTTGCATCGCCGCTCGGAGAATCGGTCTTATTGGGATGGCAAGCAGCCCTTGGCCTACCTGGCACCAGAGGCACGGGCCGCGCTCGGTAACCGCTTCGGTGCGTTGTCGGTGAATTACGCCCGCGTCGCAATCACCGCACTAACTGAGCGACTGCGGCTCAACGGCTTTGACGGTGCCCCGGTATGGGACGAGTTGCTGGCGCTGGATTACGACACCCTGGCTGACACGCTGCACCGCGAGGCTCTATTGCAGGGCGAGGCGTTCTGTCTGGTGTGGGCCGATGATCACGGCAACCCCACGATCACAATTGAGTCGGGCGACTCGGTAGCGGTCAAGCGGGATGACGTGACCCGCCAGATCGTGGCCGGGATCAAGCAGGTGTCAGTGAAGACGACACCAGCCACGCAGGGTCACACCGACGCGTGGATTTACCAGGCTGACACTGTCGAGCATTGGCGTAGCAATGCGCCGGGTGGCGGTGGCGAGTTTGAGCTAATCGAGACTGTGCCGAACGGCTTGGGTGTGGTGCCTATCGTGGCGTTCACCAACGCTGATCTGCTGCCGTCGGCGTGGCGAGATACCCCGTATCTGGAGTATTCGGGTGAGTCCGAGATTCAGCCGCTGAAGTGCCTCATTGACGGTCTGGCCAAGACGGTTGCAGATCTTGCCGTGGCCCAGGAGTACACCGCCCGACCCCGCCGATGGGCCACCGGAATTGAGTTGACCGAAGAGCCGGTGACCGACGAGGACGGCAACCCGGTTATCGGCGAGGACGGCGAACCGGTCACTCAGACGGTGAACCCGATCCCTGAAGGGAACCGGGCGATGCTGGCCGAGGATCCTCAGGCCCGCTTCGGCCAGCTTGACGGCGCGAACCTAGAGGGCTTCCGCACGGCTGTCGACATTTGGGTCCAGAGCCTGATGACTGTGGGTGCAATCCCAAGCCATATGTGCGGGATCACTACGGCCAACCCGAGCACTAGCGAGGCGATGCAAGCTTCGGAGGCTGGACTGACAGCCCGAAGCGAGAGCAAGGCGAAGATGTTCTCACGTTCCCACGAACTGGTGGCGCGTTTGGTGTACGCAGTGAGCCACGGTGTCGACCCCAACGCGGTGGCTGTCCGCGCATTGTGGGGTCCGTTCGATGTGCGCAGTGAGGCCGCTGCTGCTGACGCTGCGGTGAAGTTGTTCAGCTCTCGCTTGTTGAGTCGGGAGGCGACCCTTGCGCGACTGGGCTTTTCGCAGGAGCAGATTGAGCGCGAACTTGCCTCGATCAAGCGCGACGTGGCCGACGCCCGCGATATCAACTTGGCCCATGTCCTAAGTGGCGCGGGCGACCGGTAACAGGAGACTTAGCAATGAGTGACACAAACGAGGCCCCAGAAGCCACGCAGACAGACGAACTGGCCGAACCCGAGGCGATCTCAACTGGAGACGATCTCGCTGCGCCACAGGGCAATACAGAGGTATTTGACTCTGACTATGTCAACGGTCTGAAGCAGGAAGCTATCGACCACCGACAGAAGGCGAAGAGCTATGCCGCGCGGCTGCACACCGAATTGGTGCGGTCAACTGGGCGATTGGCTGACCCGAATGATCTTCCCTTCGACGCTGCGCACCTCGAAGACACCGACGCGCTCAATTCGGCCATCGATGAACTGCTGACCCGTAAACCGCACTTCGCGGCACGAACCCCTCACGGTGACGTCGGCCAAGGAGCCAAGGACCAGGTGCCCCCTGTCAACTTCATCAGCCACCTGAAATCGATGGTGTGACATATAATTAGAGATGTAGCGGCGTGATTCCGCCTCAACATCTTTCGGGCGTGATGCCCAATCTTTGGACGCGACGTCCACCGCAACGCGAGGCGCGATGCCTTTAGAAGCGTAGCGATGTAAAACAATTATCCCTAAAGGCATTACCTAAATGACAATTGCAACCCCGGCGGCCAATGCTTCCGCCATCAATGCCGCGCTATCTGCAGCCGTAGTGGCCCCACTGCAGCAGAAGTCGACTTTCCTGTCTCTACCCGGTGTCAACATCATCGATACCGCTGCCCCTCTTCGTATCCCGGTAGCGGCCAGCACGTCGCCCGCAGCGGCGTTCACCGCTCCCGGCGCGGCGATCACAGAGCAGGCCGTTGCCCTTACTGAGTTGGTGTTGCTCCCAACTGAGCGAGTCGGCCTGAAGAGCCTCACGCCAGTAAGCAATGAACTGATCCGCATGTCGGCGCTGTCGCTGGAGTCGGTTTTGACACAGCGGATCGTGGAGGACCAGGCCATCGTCCTGGACGCCGCCCTATGGAACGGCACAGGTTCGTCCAACAGCATCAAGGGCGTACTGAAGGTATCGGGGATCACCAGCTCTACCAATGCTGATCTGCTGACCGACCCTGACGTTTTGATCGATGCGCTCGCCGCCATGGCAGAGCAGCACGTTGCCCCAAGTGTTTTGGCCATGCGCCCAACGACTTTCGCGGCGTTGCGCAAGATCAAGGTTTCGGACACCGATGCCCGGTACGTCCTTGATCCCTCAGCCGCGTTCGCCGCTGGTGACCAGCAGTTGTTCGGCCTGCCAGTAACTCTGACAACTGCGGTGCCTGGGAATGCCGTCGCGATCCTGGACACCAGCCGCATCTACATCGGGCGTGACATCGACAGTTCGGTTGTGGTGCTTGACCAGACCTACGGCGCGAACGACAGCATCGCTATCCGCTGCGTGTCTCGCTATGACGTGATCCTGACCAACCCGGCTGCAGTCAATCTGATCAAGACGGCCTAACCGTGGCGGCACCAACTAGTGCCGATCTCACTGCGCTGCTTGGCCGAACCGTCACCCAGGAGCAGGGTGACGCGGTCATCGGCGTGGTGAGCGCGATGGCATCAGCGCACACGCGCGGCGTTGGCTTCGCCGATAGCGAACCTAACCCTGAGATCCGCGCTGTGATCCTCGCGGCGTCGGCGCGCATGATCAGCAACCCTGCCGGTATCCGTGCTGAAACTGTTGGTCCTGAGTCGGTTTCGTACTCGCCGTTCGTCGGCTTTACGGTCGGTGAACTGGTGGTGTTGGACCGCTACAGGGTGAAGGCTCTGTGATGGCAACCGGCACGCTGTACCGCCCAGCGGCAAGGGACGCCCACGGCGATCCGGTCGACGCAGAAGGCAACGTGGTTCATGTCGGCGGTGAGGTCGGCACCATCAGCGGCCTGGTGGTCGGTGGCCCAAAGTGGCAGCCAGCAGGCCAGCGCGGCGACATTGTCGACACCACAGGATTGGTCGGCGTACCACTCAGGGAGCCGGTACAGCCCGAGCACGGGGACACGCTCGTTATGGACGGTGTGAAGTTCAAGATTCAAGGCCCACCGCAGTGGGCCAGTCGTGGCTTGGTGACCACGACACCGCGATACCGGTGGTTCACGATCACCGCCGTGGCCAACTAAGAGCAACCTGTTGGGGAGATCGGCTTCTTTCCGGCAGGGGCGGGGATTTTCCTCAAAATCCTTCCCCGCCCATGGTTCCGACCGGCTGGTTACCGGTGCGGAGCCAACCAATGACCGGGCCTAGTTCCCCCGGTTGTGCGCCCGTCTCAGGCTGCACCGCGAACCCCCCAGTTTCGGCTGGGGGGTTTCGTCGTTTCAATACTGCCTTTCGTGAATGAGCAGATGGGCCTTCCGGATTGGGAAATTGACGGCTAGCGTTCCGCGCATGACACAGCAAGAAACCCAATTCCTGTCCGATGCGCAACGCCTGGCTGCCTCACCTCTCTGGCAAGCAATCAAGGATCTGGCTGGGCCGCAGCGCGTAACTTCTTGATCTGCTCTTCCAGAGCTGCAACAGAATTGGCGGTGAACTCAATCATCAATTCGTTCCCGCTGCGAACCCAGGACTCATGCACACTTCGCGCAGCCTCAAGTTGAGCCTCGCACAAGGCTATAGGGTCAAGGTCGTTGAAATCCGTTACATCATGACCGGGATGGCTGCTCCAGCCGCACTCGCTGCAATTCTCGAAGTGCCCCCCGTCTGGCCCGATGTCGCGGTCGAAAAAGGTTCGCACCGCGCGTGACTCGCAGAGGGGACATTGGTCGATACGGTCGCGCCGTTCTCGTGAAAGGGTCCTCGCCATATCGAGGAGGATCGTTTCGACAGCCTGCGTTGCAATGAGAGCAACGGTCTTGCTGGCATTCCTATGGTGTGTCAGCCAGTTCACTAGGTCCCAGGCTTTGTCAGTCGTTGCCTTGAGGTACACCCGTACGTCCTTGTTGCTGCTGCCTGGATAGAAGTGACCCCACAGGATCTCGCCCCACATTTTGACGTTGGAGTCCTGCGGGCGCTCTACGTCTGCCGGTAGATCAGTTCGACGGCGTGCCGCCGCAATGAGGGAGATCATTGCTTCCCGCAATTGCATTCCGACACCTTGGAAGTCGACTACCTCAACCGCTCGGTCTAGGGCTTCTTCCGCTTGGCTAAGCCGACGAAATACCTCGTCGAATGGCGTGGTTCCTGTCGCCACCGCTTCATCTTTGCTCCTGATCCGTGCCATAAGCCCGATGTGAAAGGACAGCGTGTAGTCCAAGCTTGGGAAGTGTTTTTGTGAGTAGAGATTTGTCAGGTTCGTGAAGACCCAATAGCGGTCCTTGTCGGTCGTGACGTCCCACGCCTCATATGGCGTGCCCAGCACGTATTCAACCTTTATGCGCTCGGCGTGTTGCACTGTCTCGTCGTCGTGGTGAGCTTCCGCTTCGACGTACTCGGCAATCTGTGTCTCCGAGTAGTAGTCGCGTTCAGGGCTATATCGACCTAGCTGATCTGCCGGGAGGGGCGGATCAGGCGGAAGCGTGCACTCGTCGTCAAGCTCTTCACTCGGACTGCCGTCTGTCATCAGAGCGCCTCCCGCTCGTGCATCCTGGCGATGTATTCGTTGATCCAATCTGCATCGACCAGCGGCAAGGTTTTGCACTCCGATTTCCCGCAGATACACCCATGGTCCGTTGCGTGGTGGTAGCGGCTTAGTTTCTCGAACTGTTTCAGGATGCTGTCGCGCGAGCGGAACGCGGCAAGCATTTTCTCTCGGTATTCGTCGGCCCGGTCAAGAGCTTCGTTCAGCTCGTCCACGGTCTCACCCCATCGGACGCGAAGCTCTTCCTCGTGTTCTTGGGCCTTTCTGAGCTTGTCAGCGCGGTGTTCGTTGCACGGACGGCATATCCACCCGCGAATCAGGCCGTTAGGGTCACGCACGGCTGAGGACGTTCGTTGGGGGTTCTCCAGTTCGCAACAGTCGCACACGACGGGACGGGTCGGGTCGGGTAGCGGGTGGTCGTCCATAGGGTCTGCCTCGTTGATGCTTACGCCGGTTACCCACAACCGTGGCACGCGATGGGGACGACGCCGAGGCGACTCGCCTTACCTCAAGCGTTGCAATAAGGGTGCAAGCTGTTTCGCCGAGAAAAAAGTCAGGCCCCGAAAACGGGGCCTGACCTGCAGGGTGGCTGACGGGACTCGAACCCGCGACAGCCAGGATCACAACCTGGTGCTCTACCAACTGAACTACAGCCACCATCGCTGCGGACCGTCCGAAGGCGGCAGCAGCGTCGTCGATACTAGCGGTTGTCAGCCTCTCCAGCCGAATCCGTTTCGCCCGGGGCGTCGACCTCTGCCGCGGCCGCGGCAATTTCGCTGGTAGAAGGCCCTGGTTGGGGGACGAACGCGGTGCGTCGGTAGTACTTCAGCTCGCGGATCGACTCCTGGATGTCGGCCAGTGCGCGGTGGGCGAGGCCCTTTTCCGGCTGTCCGTAGTAGATCCGCGGATACCAACGCCGGCACAGCTCCTTGATCGAGCTGACGTCGATCATCCGGTAGTGCAGGTAGTTGTCCAGCGTCGGCATGTCGCGCGCGATGAACCCGCGGTCGGTGGCGATCGAATTGCCGGCCAGTGGCGCAGTCTTGGCCTGCTTCACGTGGGAGCGGATGTACTCCATGACGAGTTCCTCGGCGGCCGGCACGTCGATGACCGACGCGCGGACCTCCTCGGTGAGTCCGGACCGCTTGTGCATCTGGGCGACTACCTCGACCATTCCGTCCAGGGACTCGTCATCGGTGTGGATGACCACGTCGATGCCTTCGCCGATGACGTTGAGCTCGGCGTCGGTCACCAGGGCGGCGATCTCGATGAGCTTGTCGGTCCGCAGATCGAGGCCGGTCATCTCGCAGTCGATCCACACCAATTCTTCACGCACAGCGCTCCACCCTAAGCCCCCGGTGGGAAGTAGTGTCGTAGCGGCCATCACCCGAGCGACCACGGAGGCGGCCGATGAGCAGCGAATCGACGATGACCCCTGCCCAGCAGATCGCCGCGGGGTACGCGACTGCCGGGGCGACACTCGATCTCGGTTCGGTCGTCATCGATGGTGCAGTCGATCCGGCGGCGCAGGTTCGCATCCCGCTGGCCATGATGAACCGCCACGGTCTGGTGGCCGGAGCCACCGGCACCGGCAAGACCAAGACCCTGCAGGTGATCGCCGAGCAGCTGTCTGCGGCCGGGGTGCCGGTGATGATGGCCGACGTCAAAGGTGACCTGTCCGGGTTGTCGCGCCCGGGGGAGTCCAGTGACCGGACCCTGCAGCGCGCCAAGGACACTGGCGACGACGGCTGGGTGGGCGCGCCGTTCCCCGTCGAGTTCCTTTCGCTGGGCACCGGCGGAATCGGCGTCCCGGTCCGCGCCACGATCTCGGCATTCGGACCCATCCTGCTATCGAAAGTGTTGGGGCTCAATGCCACTCAGGAATCCACGCTCGGGCTGATCTTCCACTGGGCCGACCAGCAGGGGCTGCCGCTGCTGGATCTGAAGGATCTGCGGTCGGTGATCACCTATCTGACCAGCGACCAGGGCAAGGAGACGCTGAAGACCATCGGTGGGGTGTCCGCCCAGACTGCGGGCGTCATTCTGCGTGCACTGGTCAACCTCGAAGCCGAGGGCGGCGACACCTTCTTCGGGGAACCCGAAATCGACCCGGCCGATCTTCTTCGCGTCGACTCGCAGGGCCGCGGCGTGATCACCCTGCTCGAGCTCGGCGACCAGGCGGCCCGGCCGGTGATGTTCTCCACGTTCCTGATGTGGGTGCTCGCCGACCTGTTCACCTACCTGCCCGAGGTCGGCGACGTCGACAAGCCCAAGCTGGTGTTCTTCTTCGACGAGGCACACCTGTTGTTCACCGATGCGTCCAAAGCGTTCCTGCAGCAGGTCGAGCAGACGGTCAAACTGATCCGCTCCAAGGGCGTCGGCGTGTTCTTCTGCACTCAGCTGCCCACCGATGTGCCCAATAACGTGCTGTCGCAACTGGGTGCCCGCATCCAGCACGCGCTGCGGGCGTTCACACCGGATGACCAGAAGGCGCTGTCGAAGACGGTGCGCACCTATCCCAAGACCCAGTTCTACGATCTGGAAACGGATTTGACGTCATTGGGCATCGGCGAGGCCATCGTCACAGTGCTTTCCGAGCGTGGCGCTCCGACTCCGGTGGCGTGGACCCGGCTACGCCCGCCGCAGTCGCTGATGGACACCATCGGCCCCGATGCGATCAAGGCTGCGGCGCAATCGAGTTCGCTGTTCGCCAAGTACGGCCAGACCGTCGACCGCCAATCCGCCTACGAGATGCTGGCGACGAAACTCGCGCCGCCGCCTCAGGAGCCCGTCGACCTGCCGCCGCTGCTGCCCACCGGAATCGACCTGCCGCCGATGCCCAAGCCGCAGAAGGCCGAGCCCGGCGTGCTCGATCAGGTGATGAACAGCCCGGCGTTCAAGAGCGCGATGCGCTCGGCGGGCACGGTGATCGGCCGCGAGATCACCCGCAGCATTTTCGGGACGGGCCGCCGGAGGCGGTAGGCGCCGACATCGGGCACGGCTTCATCGAGATCGACGCCAGCGTGAGGGTCACTCGATCTTGTCCACGCTCACGTCGATCTCGATGACGAGTTGCCGTGGGGGATGGCCGTCGCCGCCACGGTGAGAAGCCGAGATCGACGAAATGCGGGTATCTACTCGCACTTCTGCTGCCAAACGTCGGTTTGGGCGAGAGAGCGCGAGAAGGCTAGTCGCCGCCCAGCTTCTTGTAGACCGCGCCGACGATCGGCGTGACGATCGAGCGCGGGGCGTAGCCCGACGCCACTGACATCGCCTTGGACGTCAGCCCGGGCACGACCCGCATCTTGTTGTGCTCCAAGCCATCCAACGAGATCCGGGCCGTGTATTCGGTGTTGATCCACAGGAAGTCGGGGATCAATCGCTCCACCAGTGACTGCTCGGACTCGTCGGGCAGCTCGGTGCGCACCGGCCCCGGGGCCAGCACCGTCACGTGCACGCCGACGCCCTTGAGCTCGCCGCGCAGCGACTCACTGAACGTGTTCGCGAACGCCTTGGTCGCGGCGTAGGTGGCGTTGTTCGGGATCGGCGAATTACCGGCCGCCGAGCCCGAGATCAGGATGCCGCCGGCCTTGCGGGCGACCATCCGCGGCAGCACCGCCAGCACCAGATCATGCACACCGAGCACATTGAGCTGGACCTGTGCCCGCTCGGCCGCCGGATCCAGCTTCGCAACGGGCCCGAAAGTAGCGGTGCCCGCATTGGCGCACAGGATCGAGATCTCGCGGCCGGCCAACTCGTCGGCGAACGCGGTCCGCGCGTCGGGATCCGCGAGATCCACCGCGCGCACCTCGACATTGACGCGGTAGCGCTCGGTGAGTCGCGCCGCCAGCTCGGCCAGCACCTCACCGCGGCGCGCGGTGATGATCAGGTGGTGGCCGCGGGCGGCGAGTTCGGTGGCCAGCGCCTCACCGATGCCTTGGGAGGCACCGGTGACGACGGCTCTGCTGTCCGGGGAGGGTGCGGGTACTGGCATGCGGCAATCGTAGGGGGCTTGGATACGCTGGCCCGCATGCCCAGGCCCCTGTCGGTTGCCCAGACCGCCGGGCGGTCAAGAGTTGTGGCGTGGGCCCTATGGGACTGCGGTTCCACAGGCATGAACGCCATCGTCGCGACGTTCGTTTTCGCCGTGTACCTGACCAGCACGGTCGGCCAGGGTCTACCGGGCGACACCTCGCCGGCGAGCTGGCTGGGCCGGGCGCTGGCACTTGCCGGCCTCACCGTCGCGGTTCTCGCGCCGCTCACCGGTGTCCTGGTTCAGGCGCCGCAGCGGCGTCGCGCCGCCCTGATGCTGCTGACCGGGTTGGCGGTGCTGTCGACCACGGCGATGAGCCTCATCCGCGCGGAGCCGGCTTACTTCGCGATGGGTCTGGTGCTGCTGGCGTTCACCGCGGCGTGCGGCGATCTGGCGAGCGTGCCCTACAACGCGATGCTGCGGCAGCTCACCACCCCGCAGACGTCCGGGCGCATCTCCGGAATAGGAGCGGCCGCCGGATACTTCGGCAGCGTTCTGCTGCTGATCATCATCTACGTGGCGTTCATCGCAGGTAGCGGCCCGGACCGAGGCTTGCTCGGAGTCCCGGTCGCCGACGGCCAGAACGTGCGCGCCGCGATGCTGATGGCCGCCGCCTGGTTCGTCGTCCTCGCGCTGCCGCTGCTGATCACCGCTCACACCCTCGCCCCGGCCGTGGACCTCGAGCCGGTGCCGCCTGGTCAGGCCGGTGGCTACCGCGGGCTGTGGAACGATCTGCGCTCGGAGTGGCGCCGCGATCGCAACCTGGTCTACTACCTGGTCGTCAGCGCGGTCTTCCGTGACGGCATCGCCGGCGTCTTCGCCTTCGGCGCGGTCCTCGGTGTCAGCGTGTACGGCATCTCGCCGTCCAACGTGCTGATCTTCGGGGTGATCGCCAGCACCATGGCCGCCCTCGGCGCGGTGATCGCCGGGCCGGTCGACGACCGGATCGGTGGCAAACCGGTGATCGTCGCCTCGCTGACGTTGATGATCGTCGTCGGCCTCACGCTGTTGTCACTGTCCGGGCCCGTCGTGTTCTGGATCTGCGGCCTGCTGTTGGCGCTGTGCGTCGGACCGGTCACCACGTCCGCGCGCACAGTGCTGCTGCGGATGGTCAGCGACGGCAAGGAAGCCGTGGCGTTCGGGCTCTACACCACCACTGGACGGGCGGCGTCGTTCCTGGCGCCGTGGCTGTTCTTCGTCTTCGTCGATGCCTTCCACGCCGACCGCGCCGGGCTCGGCGGGCTGTGCGTGGTGCTGGCGGTCGGCCTGCTGGGCATGCTGCTGGTGAAGGTGCCCAACAACCACCGGGCGGGTTAGCCCGCCCCGGTGCAGATCGTGAGGCCGCGGCCGGTGCGTTCGCGGACTTGAGAGCCGTTCACCGACACGCTGCAGGTCACATCGCGCCCGACATTGACCACCGCGACGCTCGCCGAGGTCCGCGCCGGCGACGACAGGCTGACTTCCTTGCTCCACGGCAGCATCACGTTGAACTCGGTCTGCATGATGCCGCCGGTGTCGACGTAGGTGATGTTGATCGCGCGGCCGTCACCGGAAACCGTGTAGACGACGGTGTCGGTGCCCGTCGGGCTGGTCGTGTCGGTGGGTAGCGGCGCCGCGGTGCCCGGTGCGCCGCTGGTCGTCGGCAGCGTGGGCCGCGTCGTCGACGGCACCAGGGTGGTGGCCCGCGGCGCGGTCGTCGTCTCCGACAGCGGTGGTAGCGGCGCCACCACGGTGGACTCCCTGGCCGAGCTGGTCACGATCACCAGGGCGATCACCAGACCCACCACGAGCAGCACCGCGACCCCCGCGGCGATCCACAACCACTTCGGTGACTTGGGCGGGCCTGGTGGCGGCGTGGGTGGCTCGCCGGGCGGATAACCGCCGCCTTGTTGCCAGTAGGACGGCAGCTGTTCGGTGGGCTGCATCGTCGGCGGCACACCGCCCTGGACGTACCCGGGGCTACCGTAGCCAGGTCCGTAATACTGACCGGAGTAGGCGGGATCGGTGCTCGGCGGATAACCATTGCCCGCCGACTGCGTCGGGTCAGACCACTCTGGTCGACGCGGATCGTTCATTCCCACCTCATGCTTGCAGGCTACCTGCGAGTGGCAGCGCGGGGTTGGATGCCTGTTGCTCAGCACAGTGTTTACCACCGGTGGGCGACGTGGAACGTGTTACGGAGTAAGAGGAACCAAAGAAAGTGAGGTGGCGTGGAACCCGACGTGCGCGCGACGTATGGCGCATCACTGTCGCCGGACGCGACGGCATTCGCCCATATCGTCGACGACGGCGGATATCCGCGCGCCGTTCAACGTTTCCTGCGGGGCTGGCGGGCAAGTTCGTCCCGCGACGTGGAATTGCCGGTTGAGGGGCCGGTGACCAGGGTCATCCATTCGGCCGACGGGCACTGGCTGGCCTGTCAGGTCGCCCCCGAGGGCAGCACCCGGAGCCAGATCTGGGTGGTCACCACCGACCCCGACGACCGGATGGCTCGCCGTATCGACGGCATGGGTTTCGACGGGATGGCCGGCACGGCCGAGCTGATCGCCTGGGACGGCACCCGGGTGTGCGCGATCCTCACCGGTGAGGACGGCATCGGCCAGTCCAGCCTGATCGACCCCGCCGACGGCAGCGTGACGGTACTGGACCGGCGCTCCGGTGGCCGCCTGGTGGACGCCTGGGCCGGGTCGGCACTGGTCCGGGTCGGCCCGCGGGGCTATCGCGAGCTGATCATGCTGACCGGTCCGACCGAAATCGCTTTGCTGCCTTCAGATCCCGGATCGTCAACGGACATGGGCGTGATCTTGGACGATCACCATCCGCGGCGATTGCGCTCCGGTCCTGATGGTGAGCAGACCACGCTGTATCACCCCGCCTACACCTATGGGCCGGATTTCGTGGACGGCTATGTGCGCGCGCTGATCCGCAGCGACAACGGCTCGGACAACAGTCGGCTGCTGGAAGTCACGGTCACCCCCGACGGCGTCGCGTATCACGTGGTCGCCGAGCGTCGGGGCCACGACCTCGACGAGTTTGTGGTCAGCGACGATCTGTCGACTGTTGCGCTGTTGTGGAACATCAACGGCTGCAGCGAATTACAGATCCTCGAGTACATCGACAACACGGTGTCCGAGCCGATACCGCTGCCGAATCTGGTGGCCAGCGAGCTGTCTATCAGTGCCGGCGGATCGATGGTCGCGATGACGATCCAGGGCGCCGATCTGCCGCGCACCGTCGAACTGGTCGATCCCCGGTCGCGGGAGTGGGAGCGCATCGATCGCAAGCCCAGCGTGGGCCCGGTTTCGGACCGGCCCAGGCTGCATTTCGTGACCGCACGGGACAGTCGTTCGCTGACGGGCTGGTTGTACTGCCCGCCGCCTGGTGTCGAGCAGACCGGCATGATGATCTATCTGCACGGCGGACCGGAAGGTCAGGCCCGCCCATCGCACAGCGAAATCTTTCCAGGATTGCTCGACGAGGGTATCGCGGTGTTCACGCCCAATGTCCGGGGTTCGGGTGGGCAGGGCCGGGAATTCGTGCACGCCGACGACAAGGACAAGCGATTCGCCGCGATCGACGACGTGGCCGACTGCGCGCACTACCTTGCCGAGCGTGGTCTGGCCGATCCCACGCGAATCGCTTGCGCGGGTTGGTCTTACGGTGGCTACCTCACGATGGCCGCCTTGGCGTTCCATCCTGATCTGTTCGTCGCCGGCGTCAGCATTTGCGGGATGAGCGATCTGGGCACGTTCTACCGCACCACCGAACCGTGGATCGCGGCGGCGTCCTACGCCGAGTACGGGCACCCCATCGCCGATCGGGACCTCCTCGACGAGCTCTCTCCGCTGCAGAGGGTGGATGCGTTGACCGCGCCGTTGCTGTTGGTGCACGGCGGCACCGACACCAACGTTCCGGTCAGCGAATCCGAGCAAATGGTCGAAGCCTTACGTGCGCGGGGGCGCACCGTGCGCTATCTGCTCTTCGGCGACGACGGCCACGAGATCGTCAAACGCGAGAACCACGCCGCGCTGGCCCGAGCTGTCGCTGACTGGCTGGCCATGGCGTTCGAGCGCAGCGAAATTCGAAAGGTTTAGGAAACTTTCGGGCGGGT
Source organism: Mycobacterium sp. ELW1 (assembly GCF_008329905.1). NCBI lineage: Bacteria > Bacillati > Actinomycetota > Actinomycetes > Mycobacteriales > Mycobacteriaceae > Mycobacterium > Mycobacterium sp. ELW1. Next base: position 2,084,279 of record NZ_CP032155.1, read on the forward strand.
AAAACCTTGTCCGCCAAGTACAGCGAACCATCAAGGAGGCCAACCATGCGAGGCCGCGGAATCATAGGCGTGATCGTTATCGTGTGGCTGCTGATCGGAGTTTTCGCTACCTGGCAGCGCGGTTACTTCTCCAACAGTCAAGCCAATTGCGCTACTGCAGGGTCAATCGCTCTGACGGTGGTTGCGGGACCGCTCAATTACGCGGGAGTCAATCCCAAGGTTGCCAGCTGCAACCTGCCGCAACCCAGTCAATAGTGGCGAAAACAGTTCAGCAAGCGAGCATCTGGAGGAAGCAATGATCATTCTTGGAGCAATCCTGCTCATCTTGGGATTCGTCCTGAAGATCCAGATCCTGTGGACCATCGGGGTAATCCTGCTAGTCATCGGCGCGGTGCTGTGGCTGCTCGGCGCAGTCGGCCGCCCGGTCGGCGGCAGACGTTCTTGGTATTAGCCGGTGCTTCGAGCGTGACGGTCGGCAGACGATAACGCCGCCACCGTCATCGCCCGGAGTACATCGCGTGATCGCCCCTGGTCGGCTCCTCGTGCCGCCAGGGGCTTCATGCTGTGTGGGGTCGAGTTGAGCAGACCGAACACCGCGTGCGCCATCAACCGTGCGTCTGCCTCCGGGGTGTCGGGATGCACCCGGCGCAACACCTCGACCCAGACCTCGACATAGCTGCGCTGCGCCCGGCGTACCTGCCGCTGGGCGGAGGCAGGCAGGTGGGCGAGGTCGCGATCCTGAATGCGGATCAGGTCTGACTCGCCGAGTGCGAAGTCGAGGTGGAATTCGATCAGACCGGCGAGCGCCGCTTCCGGCTCGGCTGCCTCGTCGACGACTGCCCGTGCGCCGGCCAGAAGTCGCGTGCTGATTCCGACCAGGAGTTCGACCAGGAGGGCTTCCTTGTTGGGGAAGTGCCGGTACACGGCCGGGCCGCTGACTCCGGCGGCGGCGCCGATGTCCTCGATCCGAACGGTCTGGAAGCCCTTCTCCGCCATCAATCGCTCAGCGGCCATCAGGAGGGCAGACCGGCGATCCGATTTCTGCCTGCTTCGACGGGTCGACGTGTCGATGGGGACCCTCCTGGAACGGCTCTGGACGTTTCGGTTAATCTTCACTAACGTTACATCAGTTAGTCGTCATTAACTCAATCCGCGACGGGACATCGACGATGGCATCACCGGCTGTCAACCGTGAAGCGCATCTGCAGCTGGTCGAGCAGTTGCGCGACAAGCTGGCCACCGCCGCGCTCGGCGGCCCCGAACGCGCCCGCGAACGGCACGTCGCCCGTCGCAAGCTGTTGCCGCGCGACCGGGTCGACGGGCTGCTGGATCCCGGCAGCGCACTGCTCGAGGTTGCACCGCTGGCTGCCGACGGCATGTACGACGACGAATGCCCCGCGGCCGGGATCATCACCGGGATCGGCCGGGTCTCAGGGCGGGAGTGCATGGTCGTCGCCAACGACGCGACGGTCAAAGGTGGCACCTACTACCCGGTGACGGTCAAGAAGCACCTGCGCGCGCAGGAGGTCGCGCTGCAGAACCGCCTGCCATGCATCTACCTCGTGGACTCCGGCGGTGCGTTCCTACCCCGCCAGGACGAAGTGTTCCCCGACCGCGACCACTTCGGCCGGATCTTCTTCAACCAGGCCACCATGAGTGCGGCCGGCATCCCGCAGATCGCCGCGGTGCTCGGCAGCTGCACCGCAGGCGGCGCCTACGTTCCCGCAATGAGTGACGAGGCGGTGATCGTCCGCAATCAGGGCACGATCTTCCTCGGCGGCCCGCCGCTGGTGAAGGCCGCCACCGGTGAGGTGGTCACCGCCGAAGAGCTCGGCGGCGGCGACCTGCACTCCAAGACTTCCGGCGTGACCGACCACCTCGCCCACGACGACCGGGACGCCCTGCGCATCGTGCGTCGCATCGTCGCCACGCTCGGCCCGCGTGAGCCGCGGCCATGGGATGTGCGTCCCCCCGTCGAACCGATCGCCGACCAGCACGAGCTCTACGATGTCGTCCCCGTCGACGCGCGGGTGCCCTACGACGTGCACGAGGTGATCACCCGCATCGTCGACGGCGGCGAATTCAGTGAGTTCAAAGCCGAATACGGCACCACGCTGGTCACCGGATTCGCGCACATCCACGGCCATCCGGTCGGCATCGTCGCCAACAACGGTGTGCTGTTCGGTGAATCCGCGCTCAAGGGAGCACATTTCATCGAACTGTGCGACAAGCGGATGGTTCCGCTGCTGTTCCTGCAGAACATCACCGGCTTCATGGTCGGGCGCGACTACGAGGCAAGCGGGATCGCCAAGCACGGCGCGAAGATGGTGACGGCGGTGGCCTGCGCCCGAGTGCCGAAGCTGACCGTCGTGATCGGCGGCTCCTACGGAGCGGGCAACTACTCGATGTGCGGGCGGGCCTACTCGCCGCGGTTCCTCTGGATGTGGCCCAATGCCCGGATTTCGGTGATGGGTGGCGAACAGGCCGCCTCGGTGCTGGCCACGGTGCGCGGTGACATGACGCCGGAGGAATCCGAGGCCTTCAAGGCGCCGATCCGCGAACAGTACGAACATCAGGGCAACCCGTACTACTCGACCGCACGGCTGTGGGACGACGGCGTCATCGATCCTGCCGACACCAGAACTGTTCTGGGACTGGCACTCTCGGTGACCGCCAACGCTCCCGTCGAAGCCGTCTCCTACGGCGTCTTCAGGATGTGACGATGTTTACCACTGTGCTTGTCGCCAACCGTGGCGAGATCGCCGTGCGGGTCATCCGCACCTGCAAGGCGATGGGCATCCGGTCGGTGGCCATCTACAGCGACGCCGACGCCGGTGCCCGTCACGTCACCGAGGCCGACACCGCCGTCCGCATCGGGCCGCCGCCGGCCCGGCAGAGCTACCTCGACATCCCGGCGGTCGTCGATGCGGCGCTGCGTACCGGCGCCCAGGCCATCCATCCCGGATACGGCTTCCTCTCGGAGAACTCCGAATTCGCTGCGGCGCTGGAACAGGCGGGGCTTGCGTTCATCGGACCGCCGTCGGCCGCGATCCGCACCATGGGCGACAAGATCGCCGCCAAGGCGACGGTGTCGAAGTTCGGAGTCCCGGTGGTGCCGGGTATCGCCCGGCCCGGCCTGGCTGACGCCGAGCTCATCGACGCCGCCGGGGACATCGGTTTCCCGATCCTGGTCAAGCCGTCCGCCGGTGGCGGCGGCAAAGGCATGCGCCGTGTCGACGACCCGGCCGACCTGCCGGCGGCGCTGGCCGCCGCGCGGCGGGAATCCGCGGCGGCCTTCGGTGACGACACGCTGTTCCTGGAGCGGTTTGTGTTGCGGCCCCGGCACATCGAAGTTCAGGTGCTGGCCGACGGTTTCGGCAACGTCGTGCACTTCGGCGAGCGGGAGTGCAGCCTGCAACGCCGCCATCAGAAGGTCATCGAGGAGGCGCCGTCGCCGCTGTTGGACCCGCAGACCCGCGCCCGGATCGGCGCTGCGGCCTGCGATACCGCCCGCAGCGTCGACTACGTCGGCGCGGGCACCGTCGAGTTCATCGTGTCCGCCGACAAGCCCGACGAGTTTTTCTTCATGGAGATGAACACCCGGCTACAGGTGGAGCATCCGGTCACCGAGATGGTCACCGGGTACGACCTCGTCGAGTGGCAGGTCCGCGTCGCGGCAGGGGAGAAGCTGCCCTTCACCTCCGACGACATCACGCTGACCGGGCACGCCATCGAAGCGCGCGTGTACGCCGAAGACCCGGGGGCGGGCTTCCTGCCGACCGGTGGTCCGGTGCTGGGATTGCTGGAGCCGTCCGGCGGGCAGCAACGCAGCGACTCGGGTATCGGCAGGGGTGACGGTGTCCGGGTGGATTCCGGTTTGGCGCAGGGGATGACGATCGGCAGCGACTACGACCCGATGCTGTCGAAGGTCATCGCCCACGGCGCCGACCGCGCGGCCGCGCTACGCACCCTCGACCGGGCGCTGTCGCAGACCGCCGTACTCGGTGTGGGAACGAACATCGAGTTCCTGCGTTTCCTGCTGGCCGACGATGACGTGGCCGCGGGCCGGCTCGACACCGGCCTGATCGACCGGACCCCGTTCGTGCCCGAACCGGCCGGCGATGACGCGTTCATCGCCGCCGCGGCCTACCGCTGGCTGAAGCGCTGGCCGTCGGTGCCTGCGGATCCGTGGGACGTGCCGTCGGGCTGGCGGATCGGGGCACCCGCACCCACCGGCGTTCGGCTCCGATCCGGCGACCGCACCGACCACGTCCACATCACCGGAGTTCCTGCCGGTGCAGTCGTCCGCATCGAGGATGGCGAAAGCCGTTCACTGTCTGCCGAATTGGACGGTGACCAGCTGGCCGTCACCGTCGACGGTATCCGCAGCCTGTACACCGTGGCTGTCGACTGCGACCAGATCTGGCTGGCCGGCGGCGGCCGCTCAGTGGTGCTGGAGGAAGTGCGCGAGGCGCCGGTCCGCCCGGACGATGAGCACAGCGGCGACGCTGAACTCGTCAGTCCGATGCCCGGATCGGTTGTGGCGGTGGGCGTTTCCAACGGAGACGACGTCACCGCAGGCACGGTGGTGGTCGCCGTCGAGGCGATGAAGATGGAACATTCGCTCACCGCGCCGGTCAACGGGATTGTCGAACTCCATGTCGCCGTCGGCGATCAGGTCAAAGTGGGGCAGCTGCTGGCCAAGGTCACAGCGAGAGAAGAGAAAGCGCAATCATGACTGACTTCCTTTCCACGGGAACACTTCCCGACGAGTACGCACAGCTCGCCAAGACGGTGCGCGACTTTGCCCAGACCGTCGTGGCCCCGGTGGCGGCCGAACACGATGCACAGCACACGTTTCCGTACGAAGTCGTCGCGGGGATGGCCGAGATGGGCCTGTTCGGTCTGCCGTTCCCCGAGGAGTACGGCGGCATGGGCGGTGACTATTTCGCCCTGTGCCTGGCTTTGGAAGAGCTCGGCAAGGTGGACCAGAGCGTCGCGATCACGCTGGAGGCCGGTGTCTCGCTGGGCGCGATGCCGGTCTACCGGTTCGGCAACGAGGCGCAGAAGCAGGAGTGGCTGCCGCAGCTGACCAGCGGCCAGGCCCTTGGCGCGTTCGGGCTGACCGAGGCGGGCGGTGGTACCGACGCCGGCGCCACCAAGACGACCGCGCGCCTGGACGACGGACACTGGGTTATCAACGGCACCAAGCAGTTCATCACCAACTCCGGCACCGACATCACCCGTCTGGTGACCGTCACCGCGGTCACCGGTGGCTCCGGCGACAACCGCGAGATCTCCTCGATCCTGGTGCCGGTGCCGACGCCCGGCTTCACCGCCGAGCCGGCCTACGACAAGGTCGGCTGGAACGCCTCCGACACTCATCCGCTGACCTTCGACGACGTTCGCGTGCCGGAGGAGAACCTGCTCGGGGAACGCGGCCGCGGGTACGCCAACTTCCTGCGGATCCTCGACGAGGGACGGATCGCGATCGCCGCGCTGTCGGTTGGTGCGGCGCAGGGCTGTGTCGACGAGAGCGTGAAATACGCCAACGAGCGGTCCGCCTTTGGCCAGCCGATCGGGAAGTACCAGGCGATCGAGTTCAAGATCGCCCGGATGGAGGCCCGCGCGCACGCGGCCCGCGCCGCCTACTACGACGCCGCGGCGCTGATGCTGGCCGGTAAGCCGTTCAAGAAGGAGGCGGCGATCGCCAAGCTGGTCGCCAGCGAGGCGGCCATGGACAACGCCCGCGACGCCACCCAAATCCACGGCGGCTACGGTTTCATGAACGAATACCCGGTCGCCCGGCATTACCGGGACAGCAAGATCCTCGAGATCGGGGAAGGGACAACCGAAGTGCAGCTGATGGTCATCGCCCGGCAGATGGGAATGTAGTGAGCGAGTCGCCCGAGGAGAAGGTCGTCGTCCAGCGCGGCCTGTGGTACGAGGAGTTCGAACTCGGGGTGCGTTACGTGCACGCACCCGGCCGCACCATCACCGAGGCCGACAACGTCCTGTTCACCACGCTGACGATGAACACCCAGGCGCTCCATCTGGATGCGGCGTTCTCAGACGCTCTGCCGCCGTTCAACCAGCGGCTGGTGAACTCGATGTTCACGCTGTCCACGTTGGTCGGATTGTCGGTCACGCAGCTGACACAGGGCACCATCGTCGGCAACCTCGGTTTCTCCGACATCGCTTTCCCGAAGCCGCTTTTCCACGGCGACACGATGTATGCCGAGACCGTCGTCACCGACAAACGCGAATCCAAGAGCCGCCCCGGCGAGGGCATCGTGACGTTCGCGCACACCGCACGCAACCAGCACGGTGACGTCGTCGCCACGGCCAGCCGCAAGACCATGGTCCGAAAGAGGCCCGCCTGATGGCACTCGACAATCCAGGGCCGGCCTGGCTGTTCTGCCCCGCCGACCGTCCCGAGCGGTTCGAAAAGGCTGCCGCCACAGCCGATGTCGTGATCCTGGATCTCGAAGACGGCGTGGCGGCCAGGGATCGCGAGGCCGCGCGTGAAGCGCTGGTGAGCACCCAGCTCGATCCCGGCCGCACCGTGGTCCGGGTCAATCCCTTGACCACGCCCGATCATCCGCTCGATCTCCAGGCGCTGGCCCGCACGCCGTACACCACGGTGATGCTGGCCAAGACCGAGTCCGCCGAACAAGTCGCCGCACTGGCTCCGCTCGATGTCGTGGTACTGATCGAAACCCCGCTGGGTGCACTCAATGTCGTCGAATCCAGCCGGCCCGACAATGCGTTCGCCGTTATGTGGGGCGCCGAGGACCTGTTCGCCGTCCTCGGCGGCACCGCCAACCGCTATCCCGACGGCTCATACCGCGAAGTCGCACGGCATGTGCGGTCGCAGAGCTTGCTGGCGGCCAAGGCATACGGGCGCCTCGCGCTCGATTCGGTGTACCTCGACATCAAGGATCTCGACGGCCTCGGGGCCGAGGTGGATGACGCTGTGGCTGTCGGTTTCGACGCGAAAGTGGCCATCCATCCTAGCCAGATTCCGGTGATCAGGAAGGGCTACCTTCCTGGCGCTGAGCAGGTAGCTTGGGCGCGACACGTGCTCGAGGCGGCCCGCGATGAACGCGGTGTCTTCCAATTCGAGGGCATAATGGTGGATGCCCCGGTGCTTCGGCGAGCAGAGCGCATAGTCCAGCTAGCGCCCGACCCCGGCCGCTAGCTGGAGCCTGCTACAACAGGTTTGCTCCGACCGCCTCCGCACCGGTAGAGGAGGCGGTTATGGATCAGCCGGTTCAACTCATCGGGCCCGACGGAACAGCGACGGCCGAAAGCCGATATCGCCGTGATCTGGCGCCGGAGACCCTAGCGTGGCTCTACGAGAATCTTGTTGTCGCGCGCGATCTCGACGTCGAGTTCGTCAATCTGCAGCGCCAGGGCGAATTGGCGCTATACGCGTCGTGCCGGGGCCAGGAGGCCGCACAGATCGGCGCGGCGGCAGCACTGCGCAAGACCGACTGGTTGTTTCCGCAGTTTCGCGAACTCGGTGTCTTCCTGGTTCGCGGGATCCCGCCCGCGAACGTGGCCGCGCTGTGGCGGGGCGCCTGGCACGGCGGGCTGGACTTCACGACCAAGTGCTGCGCACCCGTCGCCATTCCCATTGCCACTCACACCGTGCACGCCGTCGGCGCAGCGATGGCTGCCCAACGGCTGGGCGAGGAGTCAGTGACGGTGGCATTCCTGGGCGACGGTGCCACCAGTGAAGGTGACACGCACGAGGCGATGAATCTGGCTGCCGTCGAGAAAGCACCGTGCATCTTCTACATCCAGAACAACCAGTGGGCCATCTCGGTTCCGGCGAGCCGCCAATACGCCGTGCCCACCCTCGCCCAGCGTGCGGCCGGTTACGGAATGCCCGGTATCCGGGTGGACGGCAACGACATCCTGGCCTGCTTCGCGGTGATGAGTGAAGCCGCTGAACGGGCGCGGGGCGGGGGAGGACCCACGCTCATCGAGGCGATCACCTACCGGATGGAACCCCACACCACCTCCGACGACGCCACCCGATACCGGAGCGCCGAGGAGATCGCCTACTGGTCGGCCCGGGACCCGATCGCCCGATATCGCACCTATCTCCAACACCGCGACATCCTCACCGAGCGGATCGAGCATCGGGTGCACGCACGGTCGGCGCGGCTGCGGACCGAACTACGCGACGCGGTGGTGGGCGCCCCGGATCCGGACGTGGACGAGCTGTTCGATCACGTCTACGCCGAGATCACGCCCGAATTGTCCGCGCAGCGTGAACAACTGCGCACCGAGCTGGCGGGAGGCCTGCGATGACTCAGATCATCGAGCGACCGCCGATGCGCGGCGACGGCACGCCGGAACCTGACGGCCCCCTGCTGACCGAACTGCCCACCGTCAGCACCCTGACCATGGCGCAGGCGATCAACCGCGCCCTGCACGACGCAATGGCGGGCGATGACCGGGTACTGGTGTTCGGCGAAGATGTGGCCGACCTCGGCGGGGTGTTCCGAATCACCGAGGGGCTGGCTGAAACCTTCGGCACCCAGCGTTGTTTCGACACACCGCTGGCCGAATCGGCGATCATCGGTGTCGCCGTCGGCCTGGCGATCCGCGGCTTCGTACCTGTCCCGGAGATCCAGTTCGACGGGTTCTCCTACCCGGCGTTCGACCAGATCGTCAGCCATCTCGCCAAGTACCGGATGCGTACCCGCGGCCAGGTCGACATGCCGGTCACGATCCGGATCCCGTCGTTCGGTGGTATCGGCGCCGTCGAGCACCACTCGGAATCCACGGAAACCTATTGGGTGCACACGGCGGGACTGAAAGTGGTTGTGCCGGCGACTCCCTCGGATGCCTACTGGCTGCTTCGCCATGCAATCGCAGCCCGCGATCCGGTGATCTACCTGGAACCCAAACGGCGATACTGGGGCCGTGAGGCGGTCGACCTCGCTGTGCCGGGGCCGCCGATAGGCAAGGCCGTCATTCGGCGGCCCGGCGACGACGTCACGGTGCTCACCTATGGCGGGCTGGTCGGCACCGCGGTGAACGCCGCCGAGATCGCCGATTGCAGCGTCGAGGTGATCGACCTGCGCTCGCTGAGCCCGCTCGACTTCGACACGGTGGCCGCGTCGGTTCGCAAGACGGGCCGGGCAATCGTCATGCACGAGGGACCCCGCACACTGGGCTTCGGAGCGGAGCTGGCCGCGCGGATCTCCGAGGAACTCTTCTACGATCTGGAGTCACCGGTGCTGCGGGCCACCGGATTTGACACTCCGTACCCGCCGGCGCGATTGGAGAAGCTCTGGCTGCCGGGTGTTGACCGGCTACTGGACTGCATCGAGAAAGCGATGCGACGGCCATGAGCGACTTTCTGGTGCCGGATCTGGGTGAGGGCCTCGAGGACGCGACGATCACCAGTTGGGCCGTCGACGTCGGGGATGTGGTCGAACTCAACCAGACCCTGTGCACGGTCGAGACCAACAAAGCCGAAGTCGAGATTCCCAGCCCGTATGCCGGACGGGTTGCCCAGCTCGGTGGCGCCGAAGGCGAAACGCTGGCCGTGGGAACCCTTTTGGTGCGCATCGAGACTTCAGCGCGCGCACCGGTCCTGGTCGGCTACGGCATCGATGACGGCATGGACCGCAGCCGGCGGGCGCGTGCGGCCCCGAAGACCCGCAAGTTGGCCGCCGACCTCGCGGTGGACCTGAACGGGCTACGGCCGGGATCAGGCACCGACGGCGTGATCACCCGCGACGACGTGCTCGACGCGGCCGGTCCCGCCCCGGCGTCACAGAGCGTTCCGGTGCGCGGTGTGCAGGCCCGGATGGCCGCTCACATGTCGTTGTCCCGCAGCCGGATTCCCGATGCGCACGCCAGCGTTCAGGTGGATGGCACGTCGCTGCTGCGGCTCCGGGATCAGCTCGACGTGACGCCGTTCGTCCTGACGTTGCGGTTGCTGGTGATAGCCCTGGGCCGCCATCCCATGCTCAACGCCACCTGGCTGGAAGCCGAAGCGGGACCGGAGATCCGGTTACACCCCGATGTTCGGCTGGGTGTCGCGGTGGCCACCGAGCGGGGTCTGGTGGTTCCGGTCGTCGACACCCGTGCACGTTCCACCCGGCAGTTGGCGGCCGCTGTCGACGACGTGGTCGAGCGGGCCAGGGCAGGCACCTTGGCACCCACCCAGCTGAGTGGCTCGACGTTCACCGTGTCGAACTTCGGGGCGCTGGGTCTCGACGACGGGGTTCCGGTGATCAACTTTCCGGAGGCGGCGATCCTCGGGATGGGCTCACTGAAGCCGCGGGCGGTGGTCGTCGACGGCGCCGTCGTGGCGCGCCCGACGATGACACTCACCTGCGCATTCGACCACCGCATCGCCGATGGGGCGCAGGCCGCGGCGTTCCTCACGGATCTGCGGGGACTCATCGAGGCGCCGGAGACCGCGCTACTCGATCTCTAGGCCTGCGGCTCAGTCGCCGCCGAGCGTGTGGGAAGTCGTCGACATATCGACTGTTCACCACCGACAGCTCGCACGCTCGACGTCAGAGTGGGCAGCCGGCGGCGCGCAGCTTGTTGGTGACACGCGCGATGATCACGTCGGGTCGTCCGAGCATGTCGGCGCTGACCCGAATCACCACCCACCCCAGTGAATCCAGAATCGCGATGCGGTCGATGTCCCAGGAGCGCTGTCTGCCGTCGGTCCAGTGCTGCACGCCGTCGTATTCCACGGCGACCCGCCATTCCCGCCAGCCCATGTCGATGCGGATGACGACGTCGCCGTAGTCGTCGAAGAACTCGATCTGCGTCTCGGGTGGCGGTAGGCCTGCGCCGACCAAGAGCATGCGAAGTCTTGATTCGCGCGGTGATTCGGCGCAACCGTCGGCCAGCGTCAGCGCCGCACATAGCCGACGAACACCCCGCACGCCAGGGTTCGCCTCGGCGATTGCGCGGATGTCGTCGTGCTTGAGTCGGGTGGCATTCATCAGCGCATCGAGCAGGGGTACGGCCTCGCGCGGAGGAAGCCTGCGCCCGATGTCGAAGGCGGTGCGCGCAGCGGTGGTGACTCGCATGCCCTGCCGCAGACACACGTCGTCGTCTGCGATTGCGTACGAGTGCGCGACGAGGCCCGGGGATGTGTGCCGGTCGACGCGAATGATCTCCGCGGGCGCGTTGTCGTCCAACCATTTCGTGCCGTGGATCGCGGCCGCCGATCGTCCGGCCAGCACTACGTCGGGTCCGGCGAACAACCATGCCGCCCGCGCGCGCCGCAACGCCGTCAGCGGCAGCTCATTGGCGAGGTAGACATTGCGAAATACCGCGCGATAGCGGGTGCGCAGTTGGTAGTCGGTGAGCTGTCCGCTTCGGATCGCCGACATCCCGAGGAACGGTTGGTCCTGCACACCAACACCCTCGACGAATCAGCGACCAGGCGAATACGTCCATCCCCAGCGTTGTCGAGCGTGGGACTTGTTGTCGACAAATCGACAGTTCACCACCGACAGCTCGCACGCTCGACGTCAGCGTTGCTGTGCAGCGGCCAGCCTGGCCTTGAACTCCGGCGATTCGATGGAGGTGGCCTGGGGGCCCAGCTCGATGTCCTTGGCCGCCTCATGGTGGTCGGTGTCGAGGAAGCCGGGGATGGCGGTCGCGCGCATCGACGCCTTCGTCGACAGCACCACCTCACGCGGCGCGGCCGCGGGCCCGGCCGCCAGCGCGAGCGCAGCCGCAACGGGATCCTCGGCGACCGTCAGCGCAAGACCATGCCGTACGGCGGCCTCGGCGTCGAAGCGCATGCCGAACAGCAGCGCCGCGCGGGCGACCTGCGGGCCGACCGCGCGCTGCAGCATCCAGGTCGCTCCGCCGCCGGGGTGGATGCCGAGCTTCTGGAATCGCGGATCGAACAGTGCGTGCGGACCCGCGATGCGGACGTCGGCGGCCAGCGCGAGGTTCAGCCCGGCACCGACGGCTGCGCCGTTGACGGCCGCGATGGTCGGCAATGTGCACCGGCCGACGGCCATGAACCCGGCGTAGATGCGCTCGAGTCCTTCTTTGGCGGCCGCGCCGAGGGCCGACAAGTCTGCGCCCGCGCAGAATGCCTTGCCCGCGCCGGTGATCACCACGGCATGAGCCTCGGCCTCGGCCGCCGCGACGGCGTCGCGCAACTGCTGGGACATCGCGTCGGTGACGGCGTTGCGCCGGTCGGGATCATTGACAGTGATCAGCGCGACGCGATCGATGACCTCGTAAAGGACCAGGTCAGACATTGTGAGTCTCCATCTTGGGGAGGCTAGCAGTTAGGGTCGGATCATCATGGGGGCACCGCATCAGCAATCGGTTCGGGTAGCCGTCTTGGGTCCGGTCCGGGCCTGGCGCGATTCGACGCCGGTGGACGTGGGCGGACCGCGCCAGCGTTCCCTGCTGGCGCGCCTGGCGCTGGCCAAGGGCCAGGTGGTGTCGGTCGACCGCCTCATCGAGGATCTCTGGCACGGCGAACCCCCGCCGAAAGCGCTGTCTGCACTTCAGGCTTATGTCTCGCATCTGCGCCGGGTTCTCGAACCGGACCGCGTGCGGCGGGCCCCGGCCGAGATCATCGTCAGTGCCGCACCGGGTTATCGCCTGGCGTTGACCACCGATTCCGTCGACGCGTGGCGGTTCGACGAGCAGGTGCGGGCGGCGGAGGCCGAACCCGACCCGGCGCGGCGGGTCCAACTCCTCACCGCGGCCCTCGAGCAATGGGCCGGTGAACCCTACGCCGAGGTGTCCGACGCTGCCTGGGCCATCGCCGAAATCGCCCGCCTCGCGGAATTGCGGCTCGCTGCAATCGAATTGCGGGCGTCAGCCCAGCTGGCGCTGGGCCACCACAGTGCCGTGGTGGGTGCCCTGGAGCGGGTGGTCCTCGAACACCCCACCAGAGAGGGGCGGCCGCTATCCTGGCGACCGCGCTGTACCGGGCTGGTCGGCAGGCCGCCGCGTTGGCGGTGCTGCGCAGCACACGCGATCATCTCGCTGACGAGCTCGGACTCGAACCGGGGCGGGCGCTGCGCGATCTCGAACGCGACATTCTCAGCCACGCTGCGCATCTCGACGACGATCAGCCGGCGGCTCTGCCGCTTCCGCAGGCGCCGACTCCCATAACGAATATCGCCGAACCCGCAGCGCCCCATGGTCGTTCCCGTGAGCTGGCGACGATCGACGCCGCTGCCCACGACGCCCGCCTCGGCGGCAGCCGACTGGTGTGGGTCGCTGGCGAGGCAGGTGCCGGAAAGACCACCGTCACCGGCGCTGCCGCGGCTCGGTTGCGCACCGCCGGTTGGATGGTCGCGGCCGGAAGGTGCCCAGAGGTCGACGGCGCGCCGCCGGGGTGGGCCTGGACGGAAGTGCTCAGGCACTTCGACGATTCCTTCGCCGCGGCTGATCAACGGCATATCCGTGCCCTCGCGCCTTTGCTGCACGAGGCCGATGCCGACGCCGACGACCACAGCACTTTCTGGACAGCGCATGCCGTCGCGGATGTGATCGGCCGGTCTGCCGGCGTCCAACCGGTCGCGGTGCTCCTGGACGATCTGCACCGAACTGACGGCCTCACCCTGGAACTGCTGCGGTTGGTCGTCCACGAATTGCAGGACCGACCGGTCCTCGTCGTGGCCACGTATCGGCCGTCGGAGTCGGGAACCGAATTGGCCGCCGCACGCGCGGCGCTCGCGGTGCGCACCGTCGCGCACCTGAGCATCGGCGGTTTGGGGGCGGAGGCGACGGCTGCGCTCGCCGCCGACTGCGGCTTGACCGATCTCACCGAGAACGAGTCACGGCTGTTGCATGACCGCACGGGCGGCAACCCGCTCTTCGTGCGGGAGCTCGCGCGTCTGATGATGTCGGAGGGAGTCGATACCGCACGGGTCGCGGTACCGGCAGGGGTGGGGGATGTGCTGCGGCGCAGACTCGTTCGCTTTCCCGGTGCGACGGTGACCGCACTGCGCCAGGCCGCCGTGCTCGGCCGGGAGATCGACGTCGATCTGCTCGCCGAACTGGCGCAGCGCGATCCCGACGATGTACTCGAGGCGCTGGAACCTGCGGTGCTTGGCGGTCTGCTGGAGGAGCCCGGCCCCGGCCGGGTCAGGTTCGCGCACGCGTTGGTGCGCGACACGCTCTACGAAGACACGTCCCTGCTGCGTCGCTCTCGTCTGCACGCGGCCGTGCTGGACCTGCTACTGCCCCGGCCGACGGATCCGGCGGCGCTGGCCTATCACGCGGTCGCGGCTGCGACACCGGCCACCGCGGCCGCCGCCGCCGAGCTGGCGATGGCCGCAGGCCGTGACGCGGACCGGGTGGGTGCCCCTGCTGAGTCCGCCCGGCAATGGCAGTCCGCGGTCCGGATGCTCGAGCTGGCGAACCGCGCCGAGGCCGGGCCGCCGGACGTCGAGCGAACCATCGAGGCCTACTGCGGATGGGTGGCCGCATCGGCTCGGGTCGGTGACGTGGTTGCCGCCCGTGATGCGCTGAAAGAGGCTCTGCCGCTTGCCGATGGGTCCGACGAACGCATCGCCCGGGTGTTGACGGCGTGGGATGCGCCGTTGATCTGGCGGGTTCGGGTCGATGATCAGGCCGACGCCGATATCGTCGGCCCGTTGCAGCGAGTGCTCCGCGGCGAGCTGTCGCCGGAGGTCCGGGTGCGGCTGCTCACCACGTTGTTCGCCGAGTTGGAGGGCGCCGACCATGATGCCGCGCTGGCGGCGAGCGCCGAGGCGCTCACGTTGGCGCGCGCACTGTTCGAACAAGATCCGCAGGTGCACGGCCGGCTGTTGTGCGCGGCGCTCAATGCTCGTGCCTATGCCGCGCTGGGTCCGGATCTGGCCCATGAGCGCGAGCAACTGACCGACGAATTCCTTTCCGTCGCTGAGGAAGCGGCAGCTGTCGACTATCAGGCCGTCGCGCACTGGCTGGCGTTCCTCGCGGCGGCCGGCCGTTCCGATCTGGTTGCCGCCCTTGACCATGTCGACCTTGCGGTAGCCCGAGCCGGTACCGGGCAGCTGGCACCGCTGCTGACCGTGCTGGAGGTGTTCACCGCTCAGCTGAGCGTGCTGGCGGGCCGGATCGACGAAGGCGAGCGCCGCTACATCGCCGCTGCCCGCCAGTTGGCCGAGCAGGGCACGGCCAACGGCGCGCAGATGGGCCTGGTCGGCCGGTTCACCGCGGGTCTGGCCCGCGGAGAGCTGGCGCCGCTCGCCGACGACCTGCTGGCCGTGCACATGTACGTCTCGACGTCCATCGCCGACGGCGCCGTGCTGGCGCTGCTGAGCGCCGGACGCGAGGCCGATGCCCGGCAGATCTGGGCGAACCGCGGGCCGGTCGAGCGGTCCTATTACTGGCTGGCCATGACCACGTTGCGGGCGCATGCCGCCGTCGCGCTCGGCGACGCCGATGCCGCGACCCGGTGTGTTGAAGAACTGCAACCGTTTTCGGGCCGGATGGCCGGGTTGGACAACGGCAGCCTGCTGACCGGCCCGGTCGATGACGCACTGGCCGCGATCGCCGAGCTGCTGGGTGACGACGGCGAGGCGCGACGGTACCGGGCCGCCGCCGCCGCGCTGAGGACTCAGCTGGCGGCCGAGGCGGCCCGGCTCGTCGACCGAGTCAGCCGATGAACACCTCGTTCTCGAATTTCCGGTGCCGCCACGCCAATACGGTCAACAGCAGACGGAGAACGGGACTGACTTCCTTGGCCAGTGCGGCCCGTTCGTCCTCGGTGGCCGCGCCCACCGTGCGTGGCCCGTCGAACGTCAGCCGGCCCGTCCGCTGAGCGGTCTTCTCCACGACCTGCCAATCGGCGACCGACACATGCCGGCGGATCACCGGGAAGATGTCGCGCTCCTCTTCGGCGATGTGCTCGGTCAGCAGGTTGCGCAGATCGGCCAGCTCGGCGCCCAGCAGCGCGGCGGTGCGGCGATCACCACCGGCCACCCGGAATGCGTTCGCTCGATGCGTGATGATCTCCAGGCGCGGATCCAGTGCGGCGTGGTCGTCGGTGAGCTCGGTCAGGTCGACGATGTCTTTCGCGCAGGCGTCGATCACCGGCCACAGCACGGTGTCCTCGACGGTGTGGTGGTGGTGGATGGATTCGCACAGCAGGTCGGTGTAGCGGGCGATCGCCTGGGCGCGCCGGGTCGAGCAGCGCTGCCGTCCCTCGCCGACGTCGGTCACCGTGGCGGCGAGGCGGCCGACGTCGGTGAGCATCGCCCGGTGCGCCAGCGTGATGCCCGTCAGGTCGGGCTCGGGGTCGTGGGGCTGGCGGGGGGTGACGGTGACGGGCTGTGGTGTTTTCATGCGATGACCATCGCTGGCTGCACTTGCAAGACACTTGCGATCGACTTGCGGTCCGTCCAGGGAGATTGTTTACACCGCTGAAATGTTCACCCGCGCAATCGGCTGCCGGTTACGTTTCAATGAATCCGCCAGACCGCGCGGCAGAAGGGAACCACAGGTGGCAACGATCAACGCGGAGCCCTTCCCGCTCGATATCGACGTCGCGAGCACCGCGCTGGTGATCATCGACATGCAGCGTGACTTCGTGCTGCCCGGTGGGTTCGGTGAGGCGCTCGGCAACGACACCTCGCTTCTGCTGGCCGCCGTCGAACCGATCGAGCGGGTGCTGGCCCAGGCTCGCAAAATCGGCATGCTCGTCATCCATACCCGGGAGGGACACCGCCCCGACCTGACCGATTGCCCGCCGGCCAAGCTGCACCGCGGCGGCAAGACGTTCATCGGCGAGCCGGGCCCCATGGGCCGCATCCTGGTTCGCGGCGAGCAGGGCCACGACATCATCGAGCAGCTGTATCCCATCGACGGTGAGCCGGTGATCGACAAGCCCGGCAAGGGCAGCTTTCACGCCACCGACCTCGGCCAGATCCTGGCTGACCGCGGTATCAAGACGCTGGTGGTCTGCGGGGTGACCACCGAGGTCTGCGTCCACACCACCGTTCGCGAAGCCAACGACCGCGGCTATGAATGCCTGGTGCTCAGCGACTGCGTGGCGTCGTATTTTCCGGAGTTCCAGCGGGTGGCGCTCGAGATGATCAAGGCGCAGGGCGCCATCTTCGGGTGGGTGGCCGATGCCGACGAGTTCATCGCGGCGACATCCTGACGCATGGCCACCAGTTCGCGTTCCTATCCCAACCTCTACAAGGACTCGGTGTCCTTGATGACGGTGTCGGCGCGGGTGACGTCGATACCCGGAATCGAAGCCGCGTCGGTGGTGATGGCCTCGGCCACCAACGTCGACAACCTCGCCCAGGCCGGCCTCGGCGCATTCGAGGTCCGGCCCAACGATCTGATCGTCGCGGTGTCCGGCAGCGACGAAGCCTGCGACGAAGCGCTCGCCGTGGCCGACACGCTGCTGTCGGCATCACCGACTGACAGCGGCGAACCGACATCGGAGACGCCGACCACCAGCATCCAGATGGCCGTCGCCGCCGATCCCGCACTCAACCTGGCGCTGATCTCGGTGCCGGGCGACTACGCCGCCGCCGAGGCGATGAAGGCGCTGCGGCTGGGCTTGGACGTGATGGTGTTCAGCGACAACGTCACCCCGGACGCCGAGCTGGCGCTCAAGGACTACGCCCAAGCCCACGACCTGATGGTGATGGGTCCGGACTGCGGCACCGCGATCATCAACGGCATTCCGCTGGGTTTCGCCAACGTGGTGCGACGTGGCCCGATCGGGGTGGTCGGCGCCTCCGGCACCGGCACCCAGGAGGTGACGGTCCGGATCCATCAGAACGGTTCCGGTGTCTCGCACGCGCTCGGCACCGGCGGGCACGACCTGGCTGAGGCGATCGGCGGCATCTCGATGCTGCACGGCTTGGCCGCCCTCGACGCCGACCCCGCCACCACCGTGATCGTGCTGGTGTCCAAGCCGCCGGCGCCGGCGGTGGCCGCGAAAGTGCTTGCCGCAGCTCAGGACAGCGCCAAGCCCGTCGTCGTCATCTTCCTCGGCGCCGACCCCGCCTCCATCAGCCGCGACGGCGTGTACGGCGCGGGGACACTCGCGCAGGCTGCGGACATGGCCGTCGAACTGGCCCGCGGTGAGCAGCCGACCGCCGCCGCGATCGCCATCTCACCCGACATGAGCGGCATCCTCAATGATCTCGCGGATGCGATGACGCCCAACCAGCACTACGTGCGGGGCATCTTCTCCGGTGGCACCTTCTGCTACGAAGCGCAGCTGATACACCAAACCCACGGCGTCACCGCGCACTCCAACACCCCGGTGGCCGGCAACACTGCTCTGACCGACATCCGAACCAGTGTGCAGCACAGCATCATCGACATGGGCGATGATGAATTCACCCAGGGCAAACCGCATCCGATGATCGACCCGTCGCAGAAGGACGCCCGCATCCGCGCCGAGATCGCCGACCCGTCGACGGCTGTCGTGCTGTTCGACGTGGTGCTGGGGTACGGCTCGGCCGATGATCCGACGGCAGAACTGGTTTCGATCATCGACACCGGCGCGGCCGCGGCCCGCGCTGAGGGGCGACCCGTCGCCTTCATCGGCTACGTCTGCGGGACCGACCTGGATCCGCAGGACCGGGCCAAGGCCGTCGCTGCTCTGCAGTCGGCCGGGGTGCTGGTCGCGTCGAGTAACGCGGAGGCGGCCCTGTGGTCGGCGACTCTGGTCACCGCGCGGGGAGGCCCTCGATGAAAGATCTTCTCCAGCAGGATCTCAGCGTCGTCAACGTCGGACTGCCGAGTTTCGCCTCGAACATCACCGCGGCCGGCGGCCGGGTCACCTCCGTCACCTGGGCTCCGCCGGCAGGCGCCGACCCGGCGCTGGGCTGGACGCTGGCCACCCTCATCGGTGATCCGCGAATCGAGGCCGCCAACACGGTTGCCTTCGACCGGTACCTGAGCGCGCAACCCCGACTCGTCGATCTGGTTCGCGCCGGGGAGGTGATGGCCGGGCTCGGTCCCGGGGAACGCCGCATCCTGCATGCCGGGCCGCCGATCGATTGGGCCGAGATGTGCGGCCCGCAGCGCGGCGCGATCGCCGGGGCGATCCTCTACGAAGGCTGGGCCGATGACCTCGACGCCGCTGAGAAGCTGGCGGGCAGTGGGGAAGTGGCACTCGAGCCGTGTCACGAGCACGGCGCGGTAGGCCCGATGGCCGGTATCATCAGCCCGTCGATGCCGGTGTGGGTGGTGGAGAACACCGCCGCGGGGAACCGGGCTTACAGCAATCTGAACGAGGGCCTGGGCAAGGTACTGCGATTCGGCGCCAACTCACCCGACGTGCTCGACCGATTGCGGTGGCTGGGCGGCGACTTCTTCACCACCATGCAGGTCGCGGTGCGCGAGCTTGCCGATCCTGACCTCAAACCACTGATGGCACAAGCACTCCACATGGGCGACGAACTCCACAACCGCAACGCGGCCGCCTCCGGCCTGTTGTTCAAACGGCTGACGCTGGCCCTGCTGGGATCTGAGCTCGCCTCCGACGCGGTGCGGCGCGCACTGGAGTTCGTCGCAGGCAACGATCACTTCTTCCTCAACATCTCGATGGCCGCAGCCAAATCGATGTCGGACGCGGCTGCCGACGTGCCGGGCAGCAGCATGGTCACGGTGATGGCTCGCAACGGGGTCAACTTCGGTGTCAAGTTATCCGGCACCGGGGATCAGTGGTTTCAGGCGCCCGCCAATCCCGTTGATGGACTGTACTTCCCGGGGTACACGGTCGACGACGCGGCCGCTGATCTCGGTGACTCGGCGATCACCGAAACCAACGGGCTGGGGGGCTTCGCGATGGCGGCCTCGCCGGCCATCGTTCAGTTCGTCGGCGGCACTCCGGCCGACGCGACCGCCAACAGCCGCCGGATGCTATCCATCACGCTGGGCACCAACCCTGCATTCACCCTGCCGCCGTTGAACTTCGGCGGCACACCGGCCGGGATTGACGCTCGCCTGGTGGCCGACTCCGGCATCTTGCCCATCATCAACACCGGGATCGCCCATCGGCGGGCCGGTGTCGGGCAGATCGGCGCGGGCATCACCACCGCGCCGATGGACTGCTTCAACGCCGCCCTGGCCGCGCTGGCGTCGAACCTCGACGGGGTGGCATGAGCACCGCGATCGTCGCGTTCGGCGGCAATGCGTTGGTCACCGACGCCGAACACGACTCCATTCCCCAGCAATACGACACAGTCAGCCGCACCGTGGGTCCGCTGATCGACATGGTGGAACAAGGCTGGAAACTCGTTGTCTCCCATGGCAACGGCCCGCAGGTCGGGTTCATTCTGCGGCGCTCGGAGCTCGCCCAGGGCGAGGTCGATCCCGTTCCGGTGGACTACGCCGTGGCAGACACCCAGGGTGCGATCGGCTACATGTTCGTCAAAGCTCTGCGTAACGAGCTGGCCCGCCGGGGTTTGTCGCGACCGGTGGTAGCTCTCGTCACCCACTCGGTGGTCAGTGTCGACGACCAGGCCTTCGCCAACCCCACCAAACCGGTCGGTTCGTTCCTGACCGAGGACCGGGCCAGGGCACTGGCAGACAGTCTGGGCTGGACCATCGCCGAGGACGCCGGCCGTGGCTGGCGGCGTACGGTGGCCTCGCCGCGACCGACCACCATCCTGGAGACCGAGGTGATCCGCCGACTGCTCGACGACGGCGTGATCGTCGTCGCGGTCGGCGGGGGCGGCATTCCGGTGGCGTTCGAGCCGGACGGCACCGTCGTCGGCGTGGAAGCCGTCGTCGACAAGGACATCGCCTCCGGCCTGCTGGCCCACGAGCTTGGTGCCGAACTGCTACTGATCCCCACCGGGGTGCCGCGGGTGGCCATCGGGTTCGGCACTCCTGCCGAGACCTGGCTGGACACCATCACCGTGGATCAGGCCCGGGACTACATCGCGTCCGGCCAGTTCGGTAAGGGGTCGATGGAACCCAAAGTGGAAGCGGTCGCCGATTTCGTCGCTGCCACGCCCGGTTCCGTCGGCGTCATCGGTGCCGCAGAGGAGATCCCGGCCATTCTGGCCGGTACGTCGGGCACCCGGATCGTCGGCGACGCACCGGGCCCCTCAGTGGATGAGCGCACCGGGCCCCTCAGTGGATGAGAAGGAGAGTGATGCAGTGCTGTTGGCGGTCAACGGAACACTGATGCGGGGGCTGAAACTGTCGCCGAACATGGCCGCCGCCGGAGCCACGTTCCTGCGGGAGGCCACCACCGAACCGGTCTACCGGCTGTGGACGATCAACGACGAGCATCCGGCGATGATTCGCGTCACCGACGGTTCGGGCGTCGGCGTAGCCGTCGAGGTGTGGGAGGTGCCTGCCGCGGGTTTGGCCGGAATCCTGCTCAGCGAGCCACCCGGCCTGTCGATCGGCAAGGTGAACCTCGATGACGGAACGACCGTGCTCGGCGTGATCGGGGAGCCCGCGCTGGTCGAGGGACAGCGCGAGATCAGCGAGTTCGGCGGATGGCGGGCGTATACAGCCGCCGTGGATGTGTGACCATTCGGCCATAGCCACCGTCAGTAGTGACCGATAGCATCCGCCACACATACTGACCACTACGTCAAAGGCCTTCGCATGGGTGAGCGCGAGTTCGCCATCGCTACCGCGGTACTCCGCGCGACCGGCTATTTGAATGCAATCCGCATCTTCATCGGGGTGGCGTCTATCTCGCTGGGTCTGCTCAGCGCGCTGGAGCAGATTCAGTCCATCCAGCCGCTGGGGCCGCACGGCCTGTTCGCTCGCACCGTTCACCTGCTGCTGCTGGTGTCGGCCCTGCTGGTGGGCGGCCTCTGGCTGGCCAGCCCGTGGCCGGGATATCGGCGGGCGGTGGCGTTCGCCGTGTGGGGCGATGTTGCACTTGCGGTGTCGGGCGCCACGCTCGCCGCGCCCGAGGCGCGGCTGGCGGCCACCGTCTACATGTGCCTGATCGGTGTTTTCGCCGCCGTGCTGCTGGGCTATCGGGTGCTGTTCCTGCATTGTGGTTTCGCGACCGCGACGATCCTCGCCTTCACCTGGATGGGTGTGCAGTTCGATGGGGCGCAGCTGGCGGAGCTCTCGCTGTATTTCCTGCCCGCCCTGACGACGGTGGTGGTGATGCCGGCGATCGCCGCGATGGTCATCGAGGGCACGCGCCGTAGCCTCAGCACCACGGCGTATGCGGCAAACCGTGATTCGTTGACGGGTCTGCTGAACCGGCGCGGTCTCTACGCCGAGGCCGGGACGACGTGGGCTCGGAGTCCGCGCGGTGCGGTGCTCGCCGTCGTGGTCATCGACCTCGATGGATTCAAACGGCTCAACGACGACCATGGGCACGGCACCGGTGATGCGACGCTGCGGGTGGTGGCCGAGCAGCTGACCAAGCTGATCCGGACCCGCGACATCGCCGCACGGATCGGCGGCGACGAATTCGTAATCGTGGCAAGCCTTTTGGACGAGGACGACCTGGACAGCTTCGTCAGGCGCGTGCAGGCGCTGACGCTGCGCAATCCCAAAGGCCTGTTTCTTCGGTTCAGTGTCGGCGTCACCTGGGAGTACGTCGACGGCGTGGAGCTCGACCTCGACACAGTCCTGCATCGCGCCGACGACGCGATGTACCGGGCCAAGCGGGTCGGTGGTGGCACTGTCATGGTGGCGGAACCGCCGCGCGCCGACGAGCAGCAGACTGCGGTCTAACCCCGCGGCGCGGCGCCCTCCCGCCGTCGCACCCCGGACAGCACGTCGGGCTCGGCACGGAACTGGAGACGCCGCACCTGGCCGTCCTCGATGGTGAAGTCGAACGCGACCTTGATTTCGCCGCGGTGGATCCAGGCCGACCCCGGACGGTCCTCGACGAACACCGGAAACGCTGCCGCGGCAGCGCCGTTGAAGAAGGTGGCCACCTCGTCGCGGCCCTGCATGCGGGCCGGTGTGCCGAGAGCGGCAGCAGCAGCGTCAGCGGAGACCGTCACGTCGGGTGCGAGGAGTTGCAGTAGCCGGGTGAAGTCCCCCTCGCGCGCCGCGGTCATGAAGGCGTCGACGACCTCCCAGTCGGCGAGGGCGTCCTCGGGTGATGCCGGGCGCACCTTGGCTCGCGCCCGCGAGGCCAGCTTGCGGGCGGCGACCGCGGTGGTGTCGAGCATCGATGCGATCAACTCGAAGTCGACCCCGAAGCTGTCGTGCAGCACGAAGGACACCCGTTCGGCGGGCGTCAGCCGGTCGAGCACCACCTGCAGGGCGATCCCGACGGTGTCGGCCAGCACCACGTCGTCGGCGGGGTCGGGTTCCGTCTCCTCGACCTCGATCGACTCGGTCGGCACCGGTGTGCGTGCCCGCAGGCGGTCGAGGCACAGCCGAGAGGTCACGGTGGTGAGCCAGCCCGCAAGGTTGTCGATGGGTTCGTCGGTGGCGTGCAAGCGCAGCCACGCCTGTTGCACCACGTCCTGCGCCGCGTCGGCATCGCCCAGAATCCGCCCGGCAATGCGCTGCAGGCGCGGGCGCTCGGCCTCGAAGCCGTCGCGGAGCTGATCATCACTCACCATGGCGGTCACACTTTCGTCGTTGGGTGCGTCAACATCTTGACGCGCCCGGACGGCCGGGTGTGACACCGACAGGAGGAGTTAGCCCCGTGAAGACCATGACCTGCCAAGACCTGGGTGGCCCATGCGATCTCGTGCACCGCGGCGAGAGCGCCGACGACATCATCAAGGCGCAGGATCAGCACCTCAAAGATGCGGTCTCCGGTGGCGACGACGCCCACGTGCCGGCACGCGAGGACATGAAGGGCCGCTGGCGCCACCCCATCAAGTCGATGGGTTGGTACAACGACGTCAAGAAGCGGTTCGCTGAGCTGCCGGAGAACTGAGCCGGCGGTAGATCCCTAGAACCACAGGGGCGAGTTGACGAGCCGCACGAAAAGGTAGAACGCCAACGGGATTTCGACGGGAAGCGCCACGATGAACACGACCGCGATGACGGCGCTGCCGATACTGGCGACCACCGACTCGACGGCGTGGGCAACGGTGGTGAACCCGCTTCGGATGGCACCTGAGACGGCGTGCTCGACGCGGTGGACCGCCCGAACGACGTTGAAGTGCTGGATATCGCTGCCCAGCATGACGATGCGTCCGAGCAGGTCAGTGATGTTCGGGACCGCAGTTGCGTGAGCGGTCGGCGGGGCGCTGATGGTCGTGGTGTGTCGAATGACCGCTGCTGCCACCGGCCTGGGCTTGGGGTCGGCGACGCCTGTCACGGCGCTTGCGGCCAACAACGTTGCTGACGTCTTCGGCCGCGGCGAATTGTGGGCGGCGGGACGGACCGGATGACTCGCCGAGACGTGCTGTCGCGCTGAGGAGCCCGTGCCTGCTTCGGCGTTGGCCGTGCCCGAACCCGCCAGTGCGGCCGCGCCGATACCGACCGTCAGCGCTCCCACGCCCAGCCACGCCGAAAAACCCATCACAGCAACCCCCGATGTGCCGTACCCACCTCGATGCGCAGTCTACGAGGATGGGGCGATCTACATCAGCAAAATTGCGTGCGGGTCGAGGTGTGTCGGGTGGACGCACGAGACTCGCTCATTGGTCGCATGCGGTGAATGCCTGGTTCCCGTGATTTTGATCCTGCGGAGACCAAGCGCCGACAGAAGACCATTTTGGGAATTCGTGTTTAACTCTATTGCGAGCCAACGCTTTAGGAGAGAGGTCGGGTCCGGCGTGCACATCGAACCAGGAATTGTCGAGGGTCCTAAACTCATCTTGAGTTACGTCACTGCCGGGGGAGCGGGTGCCTACGCGCTATACCTCGCCTCGAACGCGGTCAAGGATCGGGGACTGGGGTCGTTGCTGTCCCGGACCGTGGCGACGACGGCTCTGGTGTTCGTGTTCTTTCAGGTCTTCCCGCACTATCCGGTCGGGATCTCCGAGGTGCACCTCATCTTGGGCTCGACGCTGTTCCTGATCTTGGGTGCCGCGCCTGCTGCCTTTGGGTTGGCGGGCGGTCTGCTGTTGCAGGGGATCTTCTTTGCGCCCTTCGATCTCCCGCAATACGGGATGAATGTCACTACGCTGCTCGTGCCGCTGTTCGCGTTGCAGTTCGTCGCGCACAAGGTGATCGCACGGGAAACGCCCTACGTGGACGTGAAATATAGCCAGGTCCTTGCTCTTTCGGCTACGTACCAGGCCGGCATAGTTTCCTGGGTTGCGTTCTGGGCTTTCTATGGTGAGGGCTTCTCAGGCCAGACCGTCAGCGACATCGCGACTTTCGGCGCCGCCTATATGACGGTCGTCATCATCGAACCTCTCGCCGACCTCGGCGTACTGGCGGCTGCCAAGGGTCTGCGTCAGCTGCGAGACAGTCCGATCGTCGAGCGACGATTGTTCAACCCCGCCTAGATTCATCGCCCAGACATCGCGGGAACCACCGGCCTGTCGATCCCGACTATGAGGTTGGTATGGCCGGCGGTTCGGGCGATGAAGGGGATCGAGTGAAAGATGTTCGGAAAGAGTCGATCCGAGACGCCCTCGCTGGGATAGAACGCCGCGTGCTGGATGAGGTGTGGATCGGAAGGTCCCGCTGGGCCGGCTACGCCGCGCTGACGGTCCTCCTTCTCGCCGCTACCGGAGCTGGTGCGTCGACGTGGTCGGTGAGGTGCCTGGACCCGGGTCCTACCGGGTGCCGGTGATCGGCACCCTGGCGCACGTGGTGGCGGCCGGAGCATCGGCTCTCGCCCTAACAGCGCGCCGATTCCGGGAATGCTGCGCCGCGGCGTATGCCTGTGGTCTATCCGCGGTCATCGGCATCGGGGCCCTGTGGTGGTTGCGCACGGGACGGCCCGACGCGCCGGGGGGATGGTTGATCGTTGCCGATATCGCTGCAGTGCTGCTGACCATCGGATGGCTGTCGATCGTGGTGACGCCTCTTGAGTACTCGCAGCCGGAAATGCGCGACTATCGGAAGGTTGACAGCTGAACCAGCTGCGGTTGCCTCAAAGTCACTTTTCGAGAGTGAACTGATTGATGTCGATCGAGCCGTTGCGGAACAGGTCGGCGCAGCCGGTGAGGTACTTCATGAATCGGTCGTACATCTCCTCCGACTGCACCTCGATGGCCCTGTCGCGGTTCGCCGCCAAGTTGGCCGCCCACGCTTCCAGCGTCAGGACATAGTGCGGCTGCAGGGAATGGGTGCGGGTCAAGGTGAATCCGGTCTTGGCCACGTGCTCTTCGATCAGTGCGGCCGACGGCAACTGCCCGCCCGGGAAGATCTCGGTGACGATGAACTTGATGAATCGGCACATGTCGAAGGTGAGCGGCAGGCCCCGACGGTGCATCTCATACGGGTGAAAGCCACAGATGGTGTGCAGCAACATGACCCCGTCGGCGGGCAGCGCATCGTATGTCTTCTCGAAATACGCGCCGTACTTCCGGTGGCCGTAATGCTCCATGGATCCGATGGAGATGATGCGGTCGACCTTCTCGTCGAAGTCCTCCCACCCTTGCAGTCGTACGTCGAAACCACGTCGGGTCGGGATGCGGGCGAGCCTGGCCTCCGCGGCGTCACGCTGCGTCTTGCTCAGCGTGAGGCCGATGACGTTGACGTCGTAGCGCTCGATGGCCCGTTGCATCCCGGCCCCCCAGCCACAGCCCACGTCGAGCAGGGTCATGCCGGGCTCCAGTCGCAGCTTGGACAGCGCGAGATCGAACTTGGCGATCTGGGCCTCGTCGGTGGTCATGCCGTCGCGCTCGTAGTACCCGCAGGTGTAGCCCATGGTGGGTCCGAGGAATAGGGCATAGAAGTCATCGGAGATGTCGTAGATCGACTGCATCAGCTCGAAATCGGCTTCGAGTGCGGTCACGGCGACACCCCCCCTGATTTCAGTTTGCTGGCAGGTTTGCCATTCAGCGTAGATGAAAGCCCTCGCGGACGCTCGGTCCTTGGGCGCGCTGGAGTTCGTGTTGACCGATAGCCAGTCTGCCGACTTAGCCAGAATTCGGCAGGCGGTTGCTCGGCTTGAGGCGCGCGTTATCGACGCCCGCGACCACCCGGTGGTGCGTGGCCGATAATCGCCCCTGGATCCACGCGACTGAGATTGCGTCCGTGCACGGTTCCGTCGATCACGGCCCCACGCGTGACCGTAAGGTCACCGCCCTCATTGATTACGTGCGGCCGTGAGATCGGCGGACGGATTCGTGCTTGTCTCGCTCGGTCGGCTTCTCAGGTGGGGAAATCGGCGCTGCGAGAGAGTGTTTCGTTCGCCCGGATGTTGGCCAGATGCTTCTCGAACGTATCGATCACGGCGTCGTATCCGCTGTTGCCCAGGACCAGCCGACGGGGCGGTGGGTCCTGAGCCATCGCCGTGATCACCGCACGGGCGCCGCGACGTGGATCGCCGGGCTGCGTACCGTCCATCCCGACGAAGGCGGCACGGACCTCTTCGAGCATGTCGTGGTAGTCCGGGATCGGCTCGTCGACGGGCTCGTTGGCGAATCCGGTGTAGGCGTTGGTGCGGAACGCTCCCGGTTCGACGGTCAAAACGGAAATGCCGTGTGGAGCGACCTCGTCGTGCAGCGCGTCGGTGATGGCTTCGATGGCGAACTTCGTCGCACTGTAGTAGCCGAATCCGGGCGCTGATACGAGCCCGGCCACCGAGGACACGTTGACGATCCACCCGTTTCCGCGGGCGCGCATCCCCGGCAGCACTGCACGCGTCACGGACAGCACTGCGAAGAAATTCAGCTCGAACATCGCCCGCACCGCGGACTCGTCCATCCCCTCGATCGACCCGTACCAGCCGCGCCCGGCGTTGTTGACCAGTACGTCGATGCCACCGAAGTGCTCCTCGGCGGCACGCACCGCACGCTGCACCTGCGTCGCATCGGTGAGTTCCAGTGGCACGACGAGAACGCGGTCGCCGTACTGCTCGGCCCACGTCGCCAGCTCCTGCGGACGCCGGGACGTGAGCACCACGCGGTCACCCGTCTCGAGGGCCGCCTCGGCGAACGCCATCCCGAAGTTGCCGGGGGTGCCTCCGGTGATGAACCATCGCCTGCTCATGGCTCGATCACCACCCGGCTGATGAGCGCGCCGTCGAAGGTGAAGCGGTAGTGCAGATCCGCGACCCCACCGGGAAAGTCGCCCTCCAGGTGCTGCCCGAGGTCGACGCCCGCGTCGGTCGTCGTGGCGCCGATGAACTCGGTGGTGTAGGTGTATTCGCTGGCCGCATTGGCGATCCAGGATCCGATCTCGTCATGGCCCGTGTAGTCGTGACCTTCATCGGTGACCACGGCCTCAGCGCTGAGTGTGGCCAGCGCTTGACCCACCTCACGGGCGTCGAGCGCAGTCATGAACGTTCTTACGGTGCCTGGGAGCGCATCCCAGTCTGTGGTGTTTGTCATGACCTCACGATGAATGTTCCCGTAAGGGGAGGGTCAACCCCTGGTTCGACTCACGGCGTGATGTTGACCTTCCCCCAGGGGGAGGCATGAGGATGGCCATGTTTCATCACGTGAGCGATACGAACGCCGAGGAGGACGCCATGGGCGCACAGGTCTCGATCGGAGACTTCGCAGTGATGACCAGTCTGAGTAGGAAGGCGCTACGCCACTACCACGACATCGGCATTCTCGAACCCGCCCACATCGATCCTCACACCGGCTATCGCTTCTATGACACCAGCCAGGTCGATCACGCCCACATCATTCGCAGGTTCCGATTGCTGGGCATGTCCATTCCCGACATCAAGGCGCTGCTGAGCACCGAAGACGCCGGTGCCCGCACCGACATCATCACCACCCATCTCGAACAGATGGAGGCTCAGCTGCAGCAGACCCGTGACACCGTGGGTGCGCTGCGCGAACTGCTCTCCCCGGTGCGTACTCCCAGCGACGTCACATCGCGCCACGAACCGGCGCTCGCCGTGTGGTCAGTCAGCGCCACCATCGACACCTCCGGGATCGATGACTGGTTCACGGCGTCACTTCGGACACTGCACCAGGCCGTCGCCACGGCAGCAGGCGGGCCGACCGCGGTGGTGCCGGGCGGCCTCTACGACCGTGAGCTGTTTCTCGAACAGCGCGGCAGCGCAACCATGTTCGTCAAAGCACCACCATCCGCGGATCCCCCCGAGGGTATCCGCGCCGAGGTCTTACCCAGGGCCGAATTCGCGGTGCTCACCCACCCGGGCGGTCACGACGGCATCGACCGCAGTTACGCGGCCCTGGGCATCTACGTCAACGAGCATCTGATCAGCAGCCAGGGGCCCATCCGTGAGCATTACCTCGGTGGCACGCCCACAGATCCGGCCCGGTTCACCGCAACCGAGATCTGCTGGCCGATCTTCAGCACCACCACGCCACCGCGATGAACGACACACACGAGCGCATCTAGCCGGAGAACACGTAAGCGCCCCTGTTCATAGGCGGTTGATTCTTGACGGATCTAGTTCGGTTGATCCTTGACACTCTTGTTGTGTTTTAGGTCTGGCCGCTGGAGCGGCAGGCCTTCTTGTTTCGTACCTCGCCGGTGCTGCGGCGGGCGGCGGTTTTGACCAGATCCTCGCCGATGAAGAACCGCAGCAGCTCGCCATCGACGTGGACATCGCAGCGAGCTCCGGCGTAGTGGCGGCCGATACTGACCTGTTGCCACGACACACAGACCACCCCGTTGGTGGTCACCGTTCGGCTGATCCAGTCGCTGCTGCTGCGATCGGGGCTGTGCTGTCGTGGTGTGGTCGAGCGGGTCGTGGTGGTGCCGGCGGTGAAGCGCTCAGCAGGGGTGGCCATCTTCAACGACTGATGCGGCCGGGTGGTGTTGTAGTCATCGACCCACTCATCGAGTGCTTTTTGGGCCGTCTTCAGATTAGTGAATGGTGCTGCGTTGCTGAGGAATTCAACACGCAGACTCCGGTGGAACCGCTCGATCTTGCCGGTCGTGGTCGGGGACCGCGGCTGGGTCAGCAGGTGCTCGATGCCGTGCTCGCGGCAGATCGCATCGAAGAGCACCTCCACCGGCGGATGGTTGAACCGGCCGGTGAACACCTTGCCGTTATCGGTCAGGATCTGCTCGGGAGCACCATAAGTGGCCAGCGCGGCGTGTAACCCGTCGCAGACAGCCCGGGTGCGTTCTCGACTCATCAGGTGGGCACACACGCACATCCGGGAATGATCATCGATCCCGGTCAACGCTTTAGCGCTGGTGCCATCGGCCAGCGGGAAACCGCCCACGACATCCATTTGCCATAGCTCCATCGGGGCGCCGCGTTCCCAGCGTTTCCACTTGCGCGAGCGCCGATCCCGCAGGTGCGGATCGATCATCTGCGCCCGGACCAAAGCGCGGTAGACCGCCGACTCCGAGGGCAGCGGAACCACACCACGCTTGGACAGTTCGAACACCAACCGACGAGGTCCCCAATACGGTCGCGAGCGGCGCAGCTCCAACACCACCGCCTCCACCTGCGCCGGCATCTGATGCGGACACGACACCGGCCGATGCGACCGGTCGATCAACCCTTCCAAGCCCTGCGCCTCATAGCGGGCCAACCACGCATGCAACGTCTGGCGCGACACCCCAACCTTCGATGCCACCTGCGGAATCGACAACCCATCGCTGATCACCGCCAACACAGCCTGATACCGCTGCTCAGCCACGCTCAACTCCCTCATCTAGGGAGTGTCAAGGATCAACCGAAGTAGGTGTAAAGCATCAGCCGAAACACTGTCGCCCATCACCCGAAGACAAAACGTCAACAATCAACCGAGGTCACACAAACACGTAAGCGCCCCCGGCAGGAATCGAACCTGCGACCTAGGGATTAGAAGGCCCTTGCTCTATCCGACTGAGCTACGGAGGCAGCGCGTCGACAGTCTAGCGGTGCAGATTTGCCGGAAGGGGCGCGTGTAGCCCTGTGTGAATTGAAATCTGGCTGAGCAAAGATCCACGGAAGCGTCAGTCGGTGCCGAAACGGGATAGCAACGCCTCCTGCAACCGGCGCACTTCCTTGAGCTTTTCGCGAAGTCGCAGCACCGGCTCGGGGGTCCGAGCGGCACCCCAGCCGGCGTCGCAGCGACTGGTCCAGCGGTGCTGGGCGACCGCGATCAAGTCCTCGAGTTCATCGATCTCGTCCTGCATCAGCTGGGCAAAGCGCCTAGCTTGAGCTGCGTCGTTGGGATGAAACGGCCGCGTCATCGAAGGACGTGGAAACGGCCGTCGCAGCGGTACGGGTGAACTCGCAGAGAACGCGGACTCGACGCGGGCAGTCAGTCCACCGGCGAAGCTGGGGGCGGGGTCCTCGAGAAGCATTCACAAATCGTCCTGTGAATTGCTCGACGTTTCCTGTCAGGCAAGTTCGCAGCCAACGCCGGGCCACCGTCTGTTCACTTTGCCGGCCCGGTTTCGCGGGGGACCCAGGGTCTAAAGACCTCAGTTCCTGAGAATTCCTCAGGTTCGGCCGAAGTTGGGTTATGGTGTGACGACTGGCACACGCAGACCCCTCCGCATCCGCGGTTGGCAAACGCGTTAGGCGGGCTAAGGACAAGGGGGTCTGGCAGCTCATGAGCAGTCCAATCGAGCAGGTCGCCGCGCGTTGCACGCAGGCGTTCAATACCGGGTCGCTGTTGCTGCGCGGCTCACCGGCCGCCGCCGGATGGGTGCTGGGGTGGCTCAACGCCGAGTTCGCGCCACAGGTCCTCACGGGTCACGCACTCGCGACCGTTTCCCCGCTGCAACGGGTCGCCTGCGCCCTGGCCGTCCAGAAGGCCGACAAGGTGCTCGACGCGGCGCTCGAGGAGACCTTCGGCAAGGACTACACCTCCCAGGTGCGGCATCCGCTCGACGAAGAGCCGGGGCACCGGCCCAACGTCGCGGCCGTCCTCGACGCCATGCATCATCGGCGCCGGTACGCGGCCACCACCCGGAACATTTCCTACGGCCCCCGAGGCCGCAACAACACCCTCGACATCTGGCGCCGCCCCGATCTGCCCGAGGGGTATCGCGCGCCGGTTCTCATTCAGGTCCCCGGCGGTGCATGGTCGGTGAACGACAAACGCGGCCAGGCCTATCCGTTGATGGCCCGGATGTCCGAGCTCGGCTGGATCTGCGTCACCATCAACTACAGCCGCAGCCCGCGCAATGCCTTCCCGTCGCACATCATCGACGTCAAACGGGCCATCGCCTGGGTGAAGGCCAACATCGCCGAATACGGCGGAGACCCGGACTTCGTTGCGATCACCGGGGGATCGGCCGGCGGTCACCTGAGCTCACTCGCGGCGCTGAGCGCGGGGGATGAGACCTTGCAGCCCGGCTTCGAGAGCGCCGACACCAGCGTGCAGGCCGTCGCGCCCTACTACGGCGTGTACGACCTGACCACCACCGACAAGATGCATCCGCTCATGATGCCGCTGCTCGAGCACGTCGTCGTCCAGCGCAGGTTGGAAGATAATCCCCAGATCTACCGTGACGCGTCACCGCTGCACCGCATCCATCGTGACGCCCCGCCGTTCTTCGTCCTGCACGGTGAGAGCGACGCCGTCATCCCGAGTGCGCAGGCCCGTGATTTCGTTGCGGCACTTCGCTATTCGGGACCCGCGACGGTAGCTTATGCCGAGCTGCCCAAGGCGCACCACGCCTTCGACACGATTGCGACCCTGCGCTGCCAACTGGCGGCAGAAGCCGTCGCGAGCTTCATGGGCATCGTTTACGGCCGCCACGTCGCGGCACGCAACGGCACGCAGAGAGTCGCGGTCGGCTCAGCGAGCTGAGATCAGGCGACCGTCATCAGGTAGTCCGCGGCGCCGGCGTAGACGATCGTCGACGGGCTCGGGGTGACCGCGGCGTTGACGATCTTGGTCGCGAACCCTTCGACCGTGGGCAGCGCGCCCATGGTCCCGTCGCCGGAGACCACCGTGAGGTGGATGCCGGCATGGTCCAGTTCGGAACGCATTGCGTAGAGCGCGGTTTCGCCGGCGCGCTTGCTGGCGGCCACTCGCCCATATCCCTTCGCCACCGCCTTGTGCGGATAGAAGTGGGCCTGGTGGCTGGTGACGAACACGATCCGCGAGCCGGCCGGCATCAGCGGCATGGCCAGCAGTGCAAGGCGGCGCTGAGCGTCGCGGTTCAGCCGCATCGCGTATCCCGGGTCCGCGCCGCTGTCCAGACCGCCGGAGGCGTTGAGGATCAAGGCATCGAGCCTGCCGAAGTGGGCGGTGACGTACTGCATCATCGCTTCGACCTCGACGGCGTCGGTGATGTCGGCAGCCAACGCCGTGGCGCTGCCACCCGAACTCCGGATGGCGTCGACGACTGCGTTGGCCCGCTCGGCGTTCTCTCGGTAATGCACGATCGTGTGGGTGTCGGGTGCGGTGAGCTGACGTGCGACTTCGGCTCCGATTCCTCGGGATGCACCAGTGATCAGCACGACGCGGACGAGTGGCTGCATTGCGGGTTCCTTCCGTTGCGGCACCACTCACCGTACACCGACTCTAAGAAAAATAAGGTAAAAATAAGATAACGCTGAGGCTACGGACGGTGGGTCGCTAGCGCGCCGCGGTGGTCTCCTGTGGCCGCAGCAGCGGCACCACCAACACGATCACGATCGTCCAGCCCAAAGCCGCCACCGGGATTGCCCACCCCCGCCGCATCGCCAGCGCGTGCTGGCATTGGTCGGCTTTGCCTGCGAACGTCGCCTGAACCAGGTCGGCGCTAAAACCGCTGCCGCACTTGATCTGTACGCCCCATGGATCGAAATCTGGGAGATACACCGGCCACCGCAGCGCGAGCAGGCCAAGTGTCAGCAGCGCCACTGCGACGACGGCTGCCACGATCTGCCGAACGGTCACGTCATGCAGACATTGGCGACCAGCAGCACCGGCCACGACACGATGGACCCCAGGAACGACACCACGAGGTCGGCGCCGTGCATCGAGTGCAGATGGTCGGTGTGGGTTGAGGACCACACCAGACCCACTGCGAGATAAGGGATCCCGATCAACAGGTTGATGCCGATCAGTTCGGCGATCGTCAGTTTGTAGTTCAACACCGACCGAATTTTCGTCAGCATGATGTCCTCCCGCCCCGAAGTGAGCCCAATGCTAGTGAGTGCGGCCGCTCGGGAGAGCCATTTGTGAGAAACTGTGTTCTCAGATTTGGGGGAGGGGCCGTGGACCAGATGATGACCAAATTGCGCCGACTGCTCAGCTACGAGGTCACCGTCGAGGCGGTGATCGAGATCGCGATGTGGCTTGCCATTCCCTATCTGGTGATCGGACTTGTCTGGGGCTTCTTCCACGCCGATGCGGTGCAGCAGCTCGAGGTCCAGCTCGGCCGAGTGCTGCCGGCCGGCGCCGAGGTCGGTGCCTACGGGTTGGCCGCGCTGCTGTGGCCGGTCCTGCTTCTGCTGCCGCCGCTCTGCCTCGCGTGAGGCGGTAACCGACTCGCAATCGAGACCCGCCGCCCCCGTGCGCCGACTAGCGTGGTTGGCGAGCGAAGCGAGGCAAGCCGTGGGCGCAGCAGGCGGTCGCGGAACGGGAGGATTTGGTGTCGATGAGGTGGGATCGATGAGCGGGACCGTCGACGTCAACGGTCTGCCGGAAGAACTCGGCCCGCTCGACATGCTGCTGCATCGCGGTGAGGCCAATCCGCGGACCCGGTCGGGAATCATGGCGCTGGAAATCCTCGACAGCACCCCGGACTGGACCCGGTTCCGGACCGCGTTCGAAAACGCGTCGCGCAAGGTGCTCCGGCTACGCCAGCGGGTCGTCGTACCGACACTGCCGACAGCCGCGCCGCGCTGGGTTGTCGATCCCGACTTCAACCTCGACTTCCACGTCCGCCGGGTTCGCGTTCCCGAGCCCGGCACTCTGCGTGAGGTGCTCGATCTCGCCGAAGTGAGCCTGCAGTCACCGCTGGACATCACACGGCCGCTCTGGACGGCCACCCTTGTCGAAGGACTCGAAGGCGGCAAAGCCGCCACCCTGCTGCACCTCAGTCACGCCGTCACCGACGGCGTGGGCGCCACCGCGATGTTCGCCGAGATCTACGACCTCGAACGCGAACCGGCGCCGCGGCCTGCGCCGCCACTGCCGGTGCCGCAGGACCTCACGCCCAACGACCTGATGCGCGAAGGGATCAACCAGTTACCCGGCGCCATTGTCGGCGGGCTGCTCGGCGCCGTCACCGGTGGGCTGGGGGTGGTTGGCCGCGTGGTGCGCAACCCCGGCACGGCCGTGTGGGACGTCGTCGACTACGCCCGCTCCGGACGTCGGGTGGTGGCCCGCGCCGCCGACCCGTCGCCGCTGCTGCGCCGGCGCAGCCTGTCGTCACGCAGCGAGGCGATCGAAATGCGGCTGTCCGATCTGCGCGCGGCCGCGCACGCTGCGGGCGGCTCGATCAACGACGCCTACCTCGCCGGGTTGTGCGGGGCGCTGCGGCGTTACCACGAAGCGCTCGGCGTGCCGGTGAACAGCCTACCGATGGCGGTGCCGGTGAGTCTGCGGGCCGAGGCCGACCCGGCCGGCGGCAACCGGTTCGCCGGGGTCAACCTCGCCGCACCGATCGCCGTCGTGGACCCGGCGGTGCGGATCCAGAAGATTCGCAAGCAGATGACGTCGCGGCGCGAGGAGGCTGCCATCGACCTGATGGGTGCCATCGCACCGGTCGTCGGGCTGCTGCCCGACGCTGTCCTCGAGGCGATGAGCGGTGCTGTCATCGGGTCTGACGTGCAGGCCAGCAACGTGCCCGTCTACGCCGGCGACACCTATATCGCCGGAGCGAAAGTGCTGCGGCAGTATGGGATTGGACCGTTGCCGGGGGTGGCCATGATGGTGGTGCTGGTCTCTCGCGGCGGATTCGCGACGGTCACCGCGCGCTACGACCGTGCCTCGATCACCGACGAGGACCTGTTCGCGCAATGTCTGCGAGAGGGTTTCGACGAGGTGCTGTCGCTGGCCGGCGACCCGCCGCCGCGGGTGGTGCCCGCGTCGTTCCCCGATGCCGTCAACGACTCCGCCCAACCCAGCCCGAACGGATCGGTGGCCTACTGATGAGCGATACGGAGATGCGCCTGCCCGGCTCGGTCGCCGAGGTGATGGCAAGCCCCGAGGGACCGCAGATCGGGGCCTTCTTCGATCTGGATGGCACGCTGGTGGCCGGGTTCACCGCCGTCATCCTGACTCGGGAGCGGTTCCGCAGCCGTGACATGGGCATCGGGGAGCTCATCACGATGATCGCCGCGGGCCTGAACCATCAGCTCGGCCGGCTGGAATTCGAAGAGCTGATCACCAAAGCGTCGCAGGCTCTTCGCGGACGCGCACTGAGTGATCTGCACGAGATCGGCGACCGGATGTTCGTGCAGCAGATCGAGAAGCGGATCTATCCCGAGATGCGCGAACTGGTGCACGCGCATATGGAACGCGGTCACACCGTCGTGCTCAGTTCCTCGGCGCTGACCCTTCAGGTCGAGCCGGTGGCCCGCTTCCTCGGTATCGCGAGCACGCTGACCAACCGGTTCGAGGTCGACGAGAACGACGTGCTGACCGGCGAGGTGGTGCGGCCCATCCTGTGGGGGCCGGGCAAGGCCAACGCCGTCCAGAAGTTCGCCGCCGACAACGACATCGACCTCAAGCAGTCGTATTTCTACGCCGACGGCGACGAGGACGTCGCGCTGATGTATCTGGTCGGCAACCCGCGGCCCACCAACCCCGAGGGCAAGATGGCCGCGGTGGCCCGCCGGCGCGGCTGGCCGATCCTGCGGTTCTCCAGCCGGGGCAGCGGTGGCCTGATGGGCCAGGTGCGAACGCTCCTCGGTGTCGGTGCGCTGGTGCCCGCCGCGACCGGCGCGATCTGGTGGGGGACGCTGACCCGCAGCAGACGGCGTGGCCTGAACTTCTTCACCACCGCGTTCCCGAACCTGTTGTTGGCCGTCAACGGTGTGAAGCTCAACGTCCTCGGTGAAGAGAACCTCCGTAAGCAGCGGCCCGCGGTGTTCATCTTCAACCACCGCAACAACGCCGACCCCGTCATCGCGGCGTCGCTGTTGCGGGACAACTGGACCGGAGTCGGTAAGAAGGAACTGAAGGACGATCCCGTCGTCGGAACGCTGGGCAAGCTGGTCGACACCGTCTTCATCGACCGGGACGACCCGAAGGCGGCGCTGGAAACCATGCACGAGGTCGAGAATCTGGTTGCTAAAGGCTTGTCGATCATGATCGCGCCCGAAGGCACCCGGTTGGACACCCGGACCGTCGGCCCGTTCAAGAAGGGTTCGTTCCGTCTGGCCATGGCCGCGGGGGTGCCGGTGGTGCCGATCGTGATCCGCAACGCCGAGGTGATCGCGTCCCGCGACTCCTCGACCATGAATCCCGGCGAGGTGGATATCGTTGTCTACCCGCCTCTTTCGGTGGAAGACTGGACGTTGGACGACCTGTCGGAGCGGATCGAAGGGGTTCGTCAGCTCTATCTGGACACGCTGAAGAACTGGCCGACCGGCGAGGTGCCGGAGCACGACATCTACAAGAAAGCTCCGGCCAAGAAAGCCGCCAAGAAAGCGCCTGCCACCAAGGCGGCCGCGAAGAAGACACCGGCCAAGAAGACCCCGGCCAAGAAGACACCCGCCAAGAAGGCAGCCGCCAAGTCGCAGTCGCCGAGCGCCAAGGGCCGCCGATGACCCACACCGACCACCTGGCCGACTTCAGCACCACCGACGACGCGCTGGTGCTGGCATCGGTGTCGTCGAAGGCGGAGTTCGAACTGCTCAACGACTGGCTGCACGCGCAGCGGCGGGCACACCCCGACACCAAGGTCGAGGTGCTGCGCCTGCCTGCCGGCGATCCGCCGCCCGGGGTGGTGGCCCAGCTCGTCGAGGAACTCGGCGTCGGGGAGGACCGGCTGGTCGTCCCGGTCCGGGTGTTCTGGGTGCCCGGCGGCCTACCCACCCGGGTCAAGATCGTCGGCCTGATCTCCGGACGGGACACCTACCGACCGCCAGAAGTGCTGCAGCGCAGAATCCTTCGCCGCGATCCGTCCCGTGCGCGCATCGTCGCCGGTGAACCGGCGAAGGTTTCCGAGCTGCGCCAGCAGTGGCACGAGAACACCGTCGGCGACAGCCCCCGTGATTTCGCGCGGTTTGTGCTGCGCCGCGCCAGACTGGCGATCGAGCGGATGGAGCTGCGGCTGCTGGGGCCGGAATACAAGTCGCCGCAACTGATCACCGACGAACTGATGTCGTCGACGCGTTTCATGGAGGGCCTGGAGAAGATTCCCGATGCCGAGCCCGCCAAGGCCGAGGAGATGCTCAACGAGCTCGCCACGGGCTGGAGCAGGTTCTCGGTCGACCTGATCCCCAACCTGGGGCGGGCGATCTTCAGCCGGGGCTTCGATCCCCGAATCGACTACGACAGCATGGAAATCGAGTCGATGCGGCGCGGCCTGGAAGACCATCCGGCGGTCTTGCTATGGTCGCACCGGTCCTACCTCGACGGCGTCATCGTCCCGGTGGCGATGCAGGAGAACCGGCTTCCGCCGGCGCACACCTTCGCCGGGATCAACCTCTCGTTCGGGTTCATGGGCCCGCTGATGCGCCGCTCGGGCGTGATCTTCCTGCGCCGCAAGCTCGACGACCCGGTGTACAAGTACGTGCTGCGGCAGTTCGTCGGTTACATCGTCGAGAAGCGATTCAACCTCAGCTGGTCGATCGAAGGCACCCGGTCGCGCACCGGAAAGATGTTGCCGCCCAAGCTCGGACTGCTCGCCTACGTCGCCGACGCGTATCTGGACGGCCGCAGCGAGGACATCCTGCTGCAGCCGGTGTCGATCAGCTTCGACCAGCTGCACGAGACCACGGAATACGCGGCCTACGCCCGTGGCGGCGAGAAGACGCCGGAGAGCGCCGAATGGCTGTACAAGTTCATCAAGGCACAGGGCGAACGCAACTACGGCAAGATCTACGTCCGCTTCCCCGAGGCGGTGTCGATGCGCCAGTACCTCGGCGAACCGGGCGGCCCGATCGCCTCGGATGAGGCCGCCAAACGGCTGGCCATGCAGAAGATGGCTTTCGAGGTGGCCTGGCGCATTCTGCGGGTGACACCAATCAACGCCAGTGGTCTGGTGTCGGCGCTGCTGCTCACCACCCGCGGCCGGGCGCTCACGCTCAACCAGTTGCACCACACCCTGCAGGATTCGCTGGATTACCTTGAGCGCAAACAGAACCCGGTGACCAACAGTGCCCTGCGGCTGCGCACACCCGACGGCGTACGGGCCGCGGTCGACGCGTTGTCCAATGGTCATCCGGTGACCCGGGTCGACGGCGGTCACGAGCCGGTCTGGCGGATCGCGCCGGAGCACGAGCACGAGGCGGCCTTCTACCGGAACACCTTGATCCACGCGTTCCTCGAGACCTCGATCGCCGAATTGGCGCTGGCCCACGCCGGTCGGGCGCCCGACGGCGATCGGGTGGAGGTGTTCTGGGATCAGGCGATGCGGCTGCGTGACTTGCTGAAGTTCGACTTCTACTTCGCCGATTCCGCTGCCTTCCGCGAGCACCTCGCCGAAGAGATGTCGTGGCAACGCGATTGGGAGATTCAGGTCGCCGCGGGCGGTGACGCGGTGGACAACCTGCTGCGCGACAAGAAGCCGTTGATGGCGCACGCCATGCTGCGACCGTTCATCGAGGCCTACACGATCGTCGCCGACGTGCTGTGTGACGCACCGGCCGACGTCGAGGAGAAGGAACTCACCAAGATGGCCCTGGGCGTGGGCGCCCAGTACGCCGCTCAGGGACGGATCCGTAGCAACGAGTCGGTGTCGGCGCTGTTGTTCACGACGGCGCGGCAAGTCGCCGCGGACCAGAACCTGCTGCAGGCCGGCCCGGATCTGCGGGAACGGCGACAGGCTTTCCTGCACGAACTGCGCAGCATCCTGACCGACATGGACCGCATCCACGAGATGTCCAGCGCCCAGTTCTATGCCCGTGAGCTCAGGCTGCGCGAGTAGCCATACGCTGAAACGATGACCGCACCCGACGCCAGCCGCACCGCGGTGTGGCCGGTGCTGTCGATGGTGGCCCTGCTGGCCGGCATCACCGCCGCCGGCATCGGTGCGCTGTCGTTGGCCGACGCGCTGACGGCGACCGGGCTGCCCGATCCCGGGTCCGTCACCACGCTGGGCCTGCCATTCGTGCAGGCCGCAGGCGAGATCGCGGCCGTTCTGGCGGTGGGCTCGTTCCTGTTCGCGACATTCTTCGTCCCACCGCAGGACAACGGAGTTCTCGACGTCGCCGGCTACCGCGCGCTGCGGATCGGGGTCGCCGCATCCGGGGCGTGGGCGGTCTGCGCGGCGCTGATCGTCCCACTGACCGTTTCGGACGTCTCCGGTCAGCCGTTGCGCGAGCACCTCAACCCGGTGCAGCTGTGGTCGGTGGCGAGCCTGGTCGACACCGCCGGCGCCTGGCGCTGGACGGCGTTTCTGGCATTGGCTGTCGCCCTCGCAGGCCGGGCGGTGTTGCGTTGGTCGTGGACGCCGTTGCTGCTGGCCGGTTCGCTGATCACGTTGGTGCCGCTCGGCTTGACCGGACACTCGTCGGCCGGCGGATCCCACGACGTCGGCACCAACAGCCTGATGATCCACCTGCTGGCAGGCGCCCTGTGGGCCGGCGGATTGCTGGCCCTGCTGGTGCACGCGCTGCGCGGCGGCGAACACGCCGACCTGGCTGCGCGACGGTTCTCCGCGGTGGCGTTCTGGTGCTTCGTGGCGATGGGCCTGTCCGGGGTGATCAACGCCTTCGTCCGGATTCGGCTCGGCGACTTGTTCTCCACGGACTACGGCTGGCTGGTGGTGGCCAAGATCGTCGCGCTGTGCGTGCTGGGTGCGATCGGGTGGCGGCAGCGCCGCGGGCCGGTATCCGCGTTGCAGGCCGACCCGCAGGCCCGCGGTGTGCTGATCCGGCTGGCGTCGGTAGAGGCCCTCATTTTCGGCCTCACATTCGGCATCGCAGTGGGTCTGGGGCGCACCCCGCCGCCGCCCCCGCTGGTGGCCAACCCGTCGCCGGCCGAAGTCGGGATCGGCTACGACCTGGCCGGTCCGCCGACCGTCGCGCGGATCCTGCTGGACTGGCGCTTCGACTTGGTCTTCGGCACAGCGGCGCTCGTGTTCGCCGCGGTGTACCTGGCCGGCGTGATCCGGTTGCGTCGCCGCGGTGACTCGTGGCCACCGGGCCGGACGTTGGCCTGGCTGCTGGGCTGTGCGGCGCTGCTGTTCACCACGTCGTCCGGTCTGGGCCGCTACATGCCGGCCATGTTCAGCGTGCACATGACGGCGCACATGCTGCTGTCTATGTTGATCCCAGTCCTGCTGGTGCTGGGCGCTCCGGTGACGCTGGCGCTGCGGGCGCTGCCCGCGGCGGGCAAGGGCAACCCGCCGGGGCCGCGCGAGTGGCTTCTCGACGGCCTGCACAGCAGGTGGTCGCGGTTCTTCACCCACCCGGTCGTGGCAACGATCGTGTTCGTCGCGGGGTTCTACGGTCTCTACTTTGGTGGCATCTTCGACGCGGCGGCCGGCCTGCACGGCGCGCACGTGCTGATGAATCTGCATTTCTTGGTCAGCGGCTACCTCTTCTACTGGGTGGTGATCGGCGTCGACCCCACGCCGCGCCCATTGCCTGCGGTGGCCAAGATCGCGATGGTGTTCGCCTCGCTGCCGCTACACGCCTTCTTCGGTGTGGTGATGATGGGCATGGATCAGGTGCTGGGGGAGAGCTTCTACCGTTCGCTGAAGCTGAGCTGGCATACCAACCTGCTCGCCGATCAGCATCTCGGTGGCGGAATCGCTTGGGCGGCAGGTGAAATCCCGCTTGTGGTGGTGATGATCGCGCTGTTGATCCAGTGGAGCCGAAGTGACCGGCGCACCGCCAAGCGGCTCGATCGTGCTGCCGAGCGCGACGATGATGCCGATCTGGCCGCCTACAACGCGATGCTGGCCGAGATGGCGCGCCGGGAGGGAAACCGCTGACGGGCGGGAACTGGTTCGGCGATGGGTGTCATGCGTGGGTGTCGGGGAAACCCAGGCACCGGCAGGCCACTCGAGCCAGATCCCGCGCGGCATCGCCTGTCGGCATTGTGGGCATGACGATGTGGCTAAGTGAAAGCCGCACAACACTTTCGACCATCAGCTGAGAATCCGCGGCCGCCAGCGAAGGCCATTGAGCGCTCACCCATCCGCCGAAAACCGCCATGCCACGGTTGATCAACGGATTACCACGCGTCGTGATGAGAGGTAGCAGGGACAGATCGCCGTGATCCGGCGCGCGGGTCAGGATCGTCTGCAGCAGCGGATTGTCCTGTGCGACATCGAGGATGTAGTTGCTCGCCTCTTCCACGGCGCTGAAGAGGTCGCCGGGGTGCAGAGCCAGCCGCGCCTGAACACCGTCGAAAAAGATCGACGTCTCGCGCTCGACGAGAGCTGTGCCCAGGTCGTCTTTGGTGCCGAACTCGGCGTGCAGGCTTTGCCGGCTGATGCCGACCGATTTCGCGATCGAGCCCATCCGCACCGCCGACCAGCCCCGGTCGAGCACGATCTCGCGGGCGGTGTCCAGCGCAAGCTCTCTGAGTC
This sequence comes from Mycobacterium sp. ELW1, assembly GCF_008329905.1. NCBI lineage: Bacteria > Bacillati > Actinomycetota > Actinomycetes > Mycobacteriales > Mycobacteriaceae > Mycobacterium > Mycobacterium sp. ELW1. Next base: position 2,126,849 of record NZ_CP032155.1, read on the forward strand.
GGGCGCGACTGAAAGCCCGGGTCTCGGCGCGAAGGTCGACGACAGTCACGGCTCGAAGTCTATCGTGCGCGACAAAACACGCACATCGTTAACTGCGATTGACAATTTACTGAAAGTGTCAGACTCTGGCATAGGTCACGCCCCGAGTCGTCGCGTGTCTGGCCACGGTCCCGTGGCGCCCTTGTCGTGAAGGAGAACCGTGTTGACCAAGCCGGAAGCCGGCAGCGTGAGCAGAATCGCCACCGCGCTGGAGGCCTGTTACACGTCGATCGAGGGCCTGTGCGCTGATCTGAGTGACGCCGACTGGAAGGCGCAGTCGCTGTGCCCGGACTGGGATATGCGCGCCGTCGTTCAGCACGTCGTCAGTATCGAAGCGGTGATGGCCGGCTGGGTACCGCAGGACGACGCCACCCCGCCGCCGTTCGAGCGGGCGGGGGAGTTTCTGGCTGGGACCGACGATCCGGCCACGCTCGCTGAGAAGGTCACCGCGGTCTTCGCCGAGCGCAGGCGGGAGCTGAGTTCGCTGACGGCCGCCGATCTGGATCGGCCGTCGTGGATGCCCACCGGGCGCGGGACTTACGGCCGGTTTTTGGAGATCCGGGTGTTCGATTTCTGGGTTCACGTGCGCGACATCACGATTCCGCTGGGCCGCTCCACCGACGACGGCGGTGTCGCGGCGGAGATCGCGCTGGGGCAGGTCGAGAGCTCGATCGGTTACATCGCCGGCAAGAAGGTGGGCGTGCCTGAGGGCAGCAGCATCGCCTTCCGGCTGACCGGACCGCTGGTGCGGGAGATCAATGTCGCGGTGGATGGTCGGGCCAAGCAGGTTGGGCACCTGACTGATCCGACTGCGGTGCTGACCACTGACTCGACCACGTTCATCATGCTGGCGTGCGGGCGCATCGATCCGCAGGCCCAGATCGATTCGGGTGCGGTGAGCTGGACCGGTGACGCCGAGCTTGGTGAGCGTGCCGCCCGCAACCTGCGGTTCACGATGTGAGCGGGCGGCCGGAGTTCGTCGACTTCCATTTCGATGTGATGTGCCCGTACGCCTACCAGACGTCGCTGTGGATCCGCGAGGTGGCGGATCGGACGGGGCTGGTGGTGAACTGGCGGTTCTTCAGCCTCGAGGAGATCAACCGCAAAGAGGGCAAGAAACACCCGTGGGAACGGGACTGGTCCTACGGCTGGTCGATGATGCGCATCGGAGCCCTGTTGCGGCGGCAGTCCATGGCGGACGTGGAGGCCTGGTATCAGCGTGCCGGCCGTGCCCTGCACGTCGAGGGGCATAAACCGCACGATCCGGCGGTGGCGCGACACCTGTTGGCTGAGTTGGGTTTTGATCCGGGGTTGGTGGATCAGGCGATCGCCGATCCCACCACCGGCGATGAGGTGCTGACCGACCACAACCGCGTCGTGGCGGCCGACGGCTACGGTGTGCCGACACTGTTCTTCCCCGACGGCCAGTGCTTGTTCGGCCCGGTGCTGATCGACCCGCCCACCGGGGAGGCGGCCGTGCGACTGTGGGACGCCGTCGTCGCGTGGACGGAATTCCCGCACCTCTACGAACTCCAGCGCCCCAAGACACCCGCCGATGAACAGCTGATCGCCGCGACGTTCCGCCCATACCTGGAAGCCCGCGACTGGGTGTCGATCAACCGGGGCGAGGTCATCAACGTCGGCGATGGGGGAGTGCAGCGATGACAGGAAGCGGCCTGGCCTACGACAGGCGCGGCGCGGTCGCTGTCGTGACGATCGACGATGCGCCCTTCAACCGGATGTCGTTTGCGTTCATGGATTCACTGGAGTCACTCGTCGCCGACATTGCCGCCGACGAGCAGATCCGCTCGGTCGTCCTCACCGCCGCGGGAGACCAGAACTTCTCGGTGGGCATGAATCTCAAAGAGTTGACCGGCTCCCTGGGTCAGCCGGCCGAGCTCGACGAGATTTTCGATCAACGGCTACGTGTGCTCTCGGCGATCGAGAACATGGACAAACCCTGGATCGCAACACTCTTCGGCAATTGTCTCGGGGGCGGCCTGGAACTCCCACTGGCCTGCCACTTCCGGCTTGCCGCTGACGACGGAGCGAAAATCGGTCTGCCGGAACTGCATCTGGGAACGGTTCCGGCTTGGGGCGGAAGCGCGCGGCTCGTACGACGCATCGGTCGCGACCGCGCGATCGATCTCATTCTGCGGGCCAAGACCGTCTCGGGCCCGGAGGCGCTGGCCCTGGGTCTGGTCACCGAGGTCTGGCCCAACGCCGAACTCAAACAGCGGGCCCTGGATCTCGGCGACGAACTCGCGGGGCAACCGAGGAGCGCGGTGGCCGCGATGCTGCGGTGTTTGGTGGCCAGTGAGGACAAGACCCTCGCCGAATCTCTGCACGACGAGCGAGCCGCCGTCCACGCCACACTGGGCAGCCCTGACATGGTCGAGGGTCTGACGGCTTTCCTGGAGAAGCGGCAGCCCCGGTTCAATCGGACGCGCGAGACGCAGGCGGATGTCACCGGCTGAGGTGGTTGTCCACAGTTCGGTGTTCGTCCACAACTTTCGGTGATCGACGGCGGCCTCGTCATCTGGCTGTCGGTGAGCTGCGGCCCACTCAGTGGGCACGGCATCACTCATCGAAAGGACCCAAGCCATGTTCGAAACCCATCTGACCGTCGTCGGCCGCATCGTCACCGATCTCCGCCGCCGCGTCGTCGGCGACCAGGAACTGATCAGCTTCCGGGTGGCCAGCAACTCCCGGCGCCGCACCGGCGACGGCACCTGGGAGCCCGGCAACTCCCTGTTCATCACTGTTAACTGCTGGGGCAAGCTGGTTACCGGCGTCGGCGCCGGCCTGTACAAGGGCGCCCCGGTGATCGCCGTCGGCGACGTCTTCACCAGCGAGTACGACGACAAAGAAGGCGTCCGGCGGTCATCGCTGGAGATGCGGGCCACGGCGGTCGGCCCCGACCTGTCGCGGGCGATCATCCGCTTCGAGCAGCCCCAGTCCAAGCCGGCCGAACCGGCTGAACCGGTCGACGCCGAGCCGCTCGCCGGGGAACAGTCCGACGCTGCCGACGATGTCGAGGAGACGGCGGATCTGGCCTTCTCGGCGTAGAGCAGGCGGTGGCCGCGCTGGCCTCGTCCAGCGCGGCCGCGAGGCCAAGTCGCGGCGCGCCTAGGATGGTCGGCGAGTATTTCACGACAAAAACGGAAGGCACCCCCGCGGCAATGGCCGAATACATCTACACGATGCGCAAGGTCCGCAAGGCACACGGCGACAAGGTCATCCTCGATGACGTCACGCTCGCCTTCCTGCCCGGAGCCAAGATCGGCGTCGTCGGCCCCAACGGTGCGGGTAAGTCCAGCGTGCTGAAGATCATGGCCGGCCTGGACCAGGCCAACAACGGCGACGCGATGCTGGCGCCGGGCGCCACGGTCGGCATCCTCATGCAGGAGCCGCAGCTCGACGAGACCAAGACCGTCCGGGAGAACGTCGAAGAGGGTGTGGCGATCAAAGCCAAGCTCAACCGGTACAACGAGGTGGCCGAGCTGATGGCCACCGACTACACCGACGAGCTCATGGACGAGATGGGCAAGCTCCAGGAGGAACTGGACGCCGAGGACGCCTGGGACATCGATTCGCAGCTCGAGCAGGCGATGGACGCGTTGCGCTGCCCGCCGCCAGACGAGCCGGTGACGCATCTGTCCGGTGGTGAGAAGCGTCGGGTGGCGCTCTGCAAGCTGCTGCTGTCCAAGCCGGACCTGCTGCTGCTCGACGAGCCGACCAACCACCTCGACGCCGAGAGCGTGCTCTGGCTCGAACAGCACCTCGCCGCCTACCCGGGCGCGATCCTGGCCGTCACCCACGACCGGTACTTCCTGGACAACGTCGCCGAGTGGATCCTGGAACTCGACCGCGGCCGCGCGTATCCGTACGAGGGCAACTACTCGACGTATCTGGAGAAGAAGGCCGAGCGCCTCGAGGTGCAGGGCAAGAAAGACCAGAAACTGCAGAAGCGCCTCAAGGAGGAACTCGCCTGGGTGCGCTCCGGCGCCAAGGCCCGCCAGGCCAAGAACAAGGCCCGTCTCGGCCGGTACGAGGAGATGGCGGCCGAGGCGGAGAAGACCCGCAAGCTCGACTTCGAGGAGATCCAGATCCCGGCTCCGCCGCGACTGGGCAACGTGGTGGTCGAGGTCGACCACCTCGACAAGGGGTTCGAGGGCCGCACCCTGATCAAGGACCTCTCGTTCACGTTGCCCCGCAACGGCATCGTCGGCGTCATCGGCCCCAACGGTGTCGGTAAGACCACCTTGTTCAAGACCATCGTCGGACTGGAACAGCCCGACAGCGGCACCGTGCGGGTCGGCGACACCGTCAAGCTGAGCTACGTCGACCAGAGCCGCGCCGGCATCGACCCGAAAAAGACGGTGTGGCAGGTGGTTTCGGACGGCCTCGACTACATCGAGGTCGGCCAGAACGAGATCCCGTCGCGGGCGTACGTCTCCGCGTTCGGGTTCAAGGGACCCGATCAGCAGAAACCGGCCGGCGTGCTCTCCGGCGGTGAACGTAACCGGCTCAACCTGGCGCTGACCCTCAAAGAGGGCGGAAACCTGATCCTGCTCGACGAGCCCACCAACGACCTCGACGTCGAAACGCTGTCCTCGCTGGAGAACGCGCTGGAGAACTTCCCGGGCTGCGCGGTGGTGATCAGCCACGACCGGTGGTTCCTGGACCGCACCTGCACGCACATCCTGGCGTGGGAGGGCGACGACGACAACGAGGCCAAGTGGTTCTGGTTCGAAGGCAACTTCGGTGCCTACGAGGAGAACAAGATCGAGAGAATGGGAGCCGACGCGGCTCGTCCGCACAGGGTCACCCACCGCAGGCTCACACGCGACTAATGTTGGCGGCTGCGGACCAGCGTCGGTTCGCACGCTGATCAGGAGTCGCAGGTATGACGGTTGATCCCAAAGCTGCCGAGTCACTGGGTGAGGCCTACCTCGCCACCTATCGCGGTCCGCACGGCGGGGCCCCCGACGTCGACGCCACCGATACCGGCCCGCTGGTGGCCGCGGCCAACGAGCAGGCGGTGCCCGCCGAGCTGATCGCCGCGCAGGAACAGCTGGCCGGCGTCCGCTCGGTCGGCGAAACCCTGGTCGAGGTCTATCCCGGCGACGACCCCCGCGGATTCGGGCCCGCGCTGCAGATCGTCACCGACCAGGCCACCATGCTGCTGGATTCGGTCACGGTGCTGCTGCATCGGCTCGGCGTCAGCTACGTCGCGCTGATGAACCCGGTGTTCCGGGTGCGGCGCGGTGCGACCGGCGAGCTGCTCGACGTGCAGCCCTCCTCCACCGACGACCTCGAGCCCGGCGGGATCGACGAATCCTGGATCCACGTCCAACTCTCGCCGTCGGTCAACCGCAAGGCCCTGGCCGAGGCGGAGCGGATGCTGCCGATGGCAGTGGCCGATGCCCGGCAGGTGGCGCTGGATTCGGTCGCGCTGGCCGGCGCGCTGCACGACCTCGCCCGCGACATCGACGCCGATTCCGGTACCCGATTCCCCGGGCCCGACCGCAGCGACGTGGCCGCGCTGTTGCGCTGGCTGTCCGACGGCCACTTCATCTTGCTCGGCTGCCAGGACTGCACGGTGCGCGACGGGGTCGCCACTGTCGTCGAATCCAGCAGGCTGGGTGTGGCGCGGCTGCGCACCGAGGTCCTTCCGGAGCTCACCAGCCCCGGTGACCTGCTGGTGCTGGCGCAGGCCACCATGCCCAGCTTCCTGCGCTACGGGGCGTACCCGTACATCGTGGTGATCCGGGAACGTGCTGGTGAGCAGGACATCGAGCACCGATTCGTCGGGCTGTTCACGGCGGCGGCGATGAGCGCCAACGTCCTTGACATCCCGCTGATTTCACGGCGGGTGCGCGACGTGCTGACAATGTCGCAGAGCGATCCCAGCCACCCCGGGCAGCTGATGCTCGACATCATCCAGACCATCCCGCGCTCCGAGCTGTTCTCGCTGACCGCCGAGCAGCTGCTCGCGATGGCGACCTCCGTCGTCGACCTCGGCTCGCGCCGCCGTGCCCTGCTGTTCCTGCGCGCCGCCCAGCTCGGCCACTTCGTATCCGCCCTGGTGTACCTGCCCCGTGACCGCTACACCACCGTGGTGCGGCTGGCCATGCAGGACATCCTGGTGCGTGAGTTCGGCGGTCTGAGCATCGACTACACCGCGCGGGTCAGCGAATCACCCTGGGCGGTAGTTCATTTCACTGTACGGCTGCCGGACAACTCCACACGTGAGTCGATCGACGACAGCGAGCACAATCGCACCCGGGTGCAGGGCCTGCTCACCGAGGCCCTGCGCACCTGGGGTGACCGGCTGATCGGTTCGGCGCGGACCGGCAAGATCGACCAGGCGATCGCCGAACACTACGCCGAGGCGCTGCCCGAGACATTCAAACAGGCCGTCACCTCGACTGAGGCGATCACCGACATCGGCTTCATCGAAGCGCTGCAAGAGGATTCGGTCAAACTGCAGTTCGAGAAGGGCGACGAGGGCAATGAGGCCTTCCTCACCTGGTACCTGGGCGGATCGACCGCGTCCCTGAGTCACCTGCTGCCGATGCTGCAGTGCATGGGGGTGCTGGTGCTCGAGGAGCGCCCGTTCACCGTGGTGCGCCCGGACGGGTTGAAAGTCTGGATCTACCAGTTCAAGATCCGGCCGGATGCGTCCATTCCCGATGCCGCCACCCCGGAGGAGTGGGACGCCACCGCGCAGCGTTTCGCCGACGCCGTCACCGCCATCTGGCAGGGGCGTGCCGAGATCGACCGGTTCAACGAACTGGTGCTGCGCGCCGGACTGACCTGGCAGCAGGTCGCTGTGCTGCGCGCCTACGCGAAGTACCTACGGCAGTCGGCTTTTCCCTACAGCCAGTCGCACATCGAGTCGGTGCTCAACGGCAATCCGGGCACCGCGCGGTCACTGGTGACCCTCTTCGAGGCGATTTTCGACCCGGACTCCGCGGACAAGGGCCTGGACGCGCTCGCCGCGGCCGACGCGGTTGCCGCCGACATCGATGCCCTGGTCAGCCTCGACACCGACCGGGTGCTGCGGGCGTTCGCGACGATGATCCAAGCAACGCTACGGACCAACTACTTCGTCACCAGTCCCGACTCGGCGCATGCCCAGAACGTGCTGTCGTTGAAGCTCGATCCGCAACTGATCGACGAATTGCCGCTGCCCCGACCGAAGTTCGAGATCTTCGTGTACTCACCTCGGGTCGAGGGTGTGCATCTGCGATTCGGTCACGTGGCACGCGGTGGCCTGCGCTGGTCGGATCGCCGGGAGGACTTCCGCACCGAGATCCTGGGCCTGGTCAAAGCGCAGGCCGTCAAGAACGCGGTGATCGTGCCGGTCGGCGCCAAGGGCGGATTCGTCGTCAAGAAGCCACCCGCGCCCCTCGGCGACGCCGCCGCGGACCGGGATGCCTTCCGCCACGAGGGAATTGCCTGCTACCGGCTGTTCATCGCAGGGCTGCTCGATGTCACCGACAATGTCGATCGGTCGACCGGACAGGTCATCACCCCGCCCCGGGTGGTCCGCCGCGACGGCGACGACGCATACCTCGTCGTCGCCGCCGACAAAGGCACCGCCACCTTCTCCGACATCGCCAACGACGTTGCCCAGTCGTACGGTTTCTGGCTGGGCGACGCGTTCGCCTCCGGCGGTTCGGTCGGCTACGACCACAAAGCCATGGGCATCACCGCCAAAGGCGCCTGGGAGTCGGTCAAACGGCACTTCCGGGAAATGGGTGTGGACACCCAGACCCAGGACTTCACCGTCGTCGGGGTGGGCGACATGAGCGGCGACGTCTTCGGCAACGGAATGCTGCTGTCACACCACATCCGGCTGATCGCCGCGTTCGACCACCGGCACATTTTCATCGATCCCGACCCGGATGCGGAGCGGTCGTGGCAGGAGCGGCGTCGGCTGTTCGAGCTGCCCCGGTCGAGCTGGGAGGATTACGACGCCAGCCTGATCAGTGCGGGCGGCGGTGTGTTCAGCCGCCAGCAGAAGTCGATTCCGGTCAGCCCGCAGATGCGTGCGGCGCTCGGCCTGCAGGGCGACGCCGACGAGGTCACCCCGCCGGTTCTGATGAAGGCAATCATGCAAGCCCCGGTGGATCTGTGGTTCAACGGCGGCATCGGCACCTACATCAAGGCCGAGTCCGAAGCCGAAGTCGGTGACCGCGCCAATGACACCATCCGGGTGAATGGAAATCAGGTGCGCGCCAAGGTGATCGGTGAGGGTGGCAACCTCGGGGTCACCTCACTGGGCCGGGTCGAGTTCGATCTGTGCGGTGGTCGCATCAACACCGACGCCATGGACAATTCCGCCGGTGTGGACTGCAGCGACCACGAGGTCAACATCAAGATCCTGGTGGACTCGCTGGTCACCGCGGGCAAGGTGAGCGCCGACGAGCGCACCGAGCTGCTGGCCTCGATGACCGACGAGGTGTCGCGGCTGGTCTTGACCGACAACGTCGACCAGAACGATCTGATGGGCACGAGCCGGGCCAACGCCGCGACGCTGCTCAACGTGCACGCCCGCCAGATCGTCGAGCTCGAGCAGCGGCGTGGACTCAACCGCGGGCTGGAGGCGTTGCCGTCGAACAAGGAGATCCGCCGCCGCCAAGAGGTCGGCATCGGGCTGACCTCCCCGGAGTTGGCGACCCTGATGGCCCACGTGAAGCTGGCCCTCAAGGACGACGTGCTCGCCAGCGAACTGCCCGACCAGGAGGTGTTCGCCGCGCGGCTGCCGCAATACTTCCCGAGCCAGCTGCGTGACCACTTCACCACCGAGATCCGCGGCCACCAGCTGCGCCGGGAGATCACCACGACGATGTTGGTCAACAACGTGGTCGACACCGGCGGCATCACCTTCGCCTACCGGGTCACCGAGGACACCGGTGTGGGATACGTCGACGCGGTCCGCACGTTCGTGGCCACCGACGCGATCTTCGGGATCACCAAGGTCTGGCAGCGCATCCTCGACGCGTCGCGCGCCGGGTTGCCGATCAACGTCTCCGACCGGATGACACTGGATCTGCGCCGCCTGCTCGACCGGGCGTCGCGCTGGCTGCTGAACTACCGGCCGCAGCCGCTGGCGGTCGGTGCCGAGATCAACCGCTTCGCCGCGACGCTGGCCGAGCTGACGCCGCGGATGTCGCAATGGCTGCGCGGTGACGACAAGGCGATCGTGGCCAAGGAGGCCGGCGAGTTCGAGGCGCACGGCGCTCCGGCCGATCTGGCCTACACGGTGGCCACCGGCCTGTACCAGTACAGCCTGCTCGACGTGATCGACATCGCCGACATCGTCGACCGGGATCCTGCCGAGGTCGCCGACACCTACTTCGCCCTGATGGATCATCTGGGCACCGACGGTCTGCTGACCGCGGTGTCCGGACTCCCTCGCGACGACCGCTGGCACTCGTTGGCGCGCTTGGCCATTCGCGACGACATCTACGGGTCGTTGCGGGCTCTGTGCTTCGACGTGCTGGCGGTCGGCGAACCCGAGGAGACGGGGGAGGAGAAGATCGCCGAGTGGGAGCACACCAACGGATCGCGGGTCGAGCGGGCACGTCGCACGCTTGCCGAGATCTACGCCGACGATGAACGTGACCTGGCCACGCTGTCGGTGGCGGCACGCCAGATCCGAAGCATGACCAGGACGAGTGGAACAGGATCAAGTGGTTAACGGATTCACCACCGGCGTGCACGTGCGCTGGTCGGACATCGACATGTATCAGCACATCAACCACGCCACGATGGTGACGATCCTGGAAGAGGCCCGGGTCGACTTCCTGGCCGAGCCGTTCGCCGAGGACATCACCACCATCGGTTTGCTCATCCATGAGGTCCAGGTGCTCTACAAGGGTCAACTGCGGTTGGAAGACTCACCGCTGCAGGTGACGATGTGGACCAAGCGACTGCGCGCGGTGGACTTCACCCTCGGCTACGAGGTGCGTTCGCTCAACGCCGCGCCGGACTCGCGGCCCTCGGTGATCGCCGAGACGCAACTGGCTGCCGTGCACATCAAAGAGCAACGGCTGGTGCGGCTTTCACCCAAGCATCGGGAGTACCTGCAGCGCTGGCAGCGATGAGTGCCGGCGGGCAGGAGCGAAGCGACCCGGGGATGAAACCCGAACGAAGCCTCATCATCCCCGACGCTGTGGTCCGCAGCGATCTGGCGGTGTTCGTCGAACACGCGCTGCGCCTGGACGAAGCCGCGGTGGTCCGGCTGCGCGCCCGAACTGACGGCGTGGTGACGGCCTGGGTTGCCACCGGGTTCGATGTGCTCGCCGTACGCGCAGTTGCCGGCGAGGTCAACCCAGCCGACTTATCCTGCGGGGCAGACGAATTAGCCCGCGGCCTGCGTAACCCCGAGGTGTCCGGCCGGGTGGATCCCGGCTTTCCGATGGATTCCGCGTGGCGCGGCGTACTGCCGCCGGACACCGGTTTCACCCACCTCGACGATGTGCCGGCCGCTGTGCTGATCGATCTGGCCCAACGGGGTGCCGACCTGGCCAAGGAGCACAGCAGCGCGCACGGACCGCCGGCGTCACTGCTGGATCAGGACGTGCTTCAGGTGAGTTCGGGTGACGCCGAGGTGGGCGTGCCGATGCGGTGTGTGTTCGCTTTGACCGCAATGGGATTCATGCCGGAACCGCCGGGCGAAGACGAGATCGTCCGGGTGCGGCTGTCGCCGACGTGGTTGCGGATCGACGCGCGGTTCGGGTCGGTGTATCGCCGGCGCGGCGATCCCGCGCTGGTGCTGCGTTAGTATCCGCGCGTGGCTGACAACGTCCACGGCACCCTGCCGTTCTGGAGCCGCCCGGCCGCCCGGGTGACGGTCGGGGGTGCGGTCGGTGCGGTCGTGACCGCCGTGTTGTGGCGCCACAACGGCATGCTGTCGTTGCTGGGCGGGTGGACGGCGCTCGCGCTGATCTTCACCGGCTGGACGTGGCTGGCGCTGTGGGGCTTCGACCACAAGGAGACCAAGCAGCACGCCAGTCAGGAGCAGCCGCTGCCGTGGGTCGTGACGGCCCTGGTGCTCGGTGGCGCGGCCGCCAGCCTGGTCGGGGTCTGGGTCCTGTTGGGCCGCAGCCAGGATGCCGCAGGCGGGGTCCGCCACGATTCGGGTGCGGGCTGGATGGCGGTCGGCAGCGTCGTGCTGTCCTGGCTGACCATCCACACACTGTACGCAATCATCTACGCCAAACACTATTTCGACCCCAAGCAGCCCGGCGGAATCGATTTCAACAGCCCGCCGGGCCACAAGGACCAACCCTGCTTCAAGGACTTCTTCTATGTCGGCTTCGCCGTCGGGATGAGCTTCGCGATCTCCGACACCAACCTGACCTCGACCCGGATGCGGGCCACCGCGCTGGGCCATGGACTGCTGTCGTTCGTGTTCGGCTCGATCATCGTCGCGTCGGTGGTGAACCTGCTGGCCGCGGGCGTCTAACCGGTCACGATCCACGCCGCGGAGTCCGGCGGCAACTGCCCGCCGGCCAACGGCGCACTGGATACGAGCACCTCGCCGGCCGGCAGTTCTAGTGGGGTGCCGCCGGTGTTCAGCACGCACAACACCCCGGCCGACAGATACGCCAGCGCGTCCTCGCGCAGCTGCAGCCACTCCACGTCGAACTCGGTGAAGTGAAAGTGGCTGTGCCGCAGCCGCAGAATCGTGCGGAAGAAGAGCAGCGTCGAATCCGGTTCGGCGAGTTGGCGTTCGACGGTGAGCGCGGACCACTCCGGCGGCATCGGCAGCCAGGTGTCCGGGTTGGACGAGAAGCCGAACGGCGGTGTCTCACCCGACCACGGCATCGGGACCCGGCAGCCGTCGCGACCGCGTTCGGTGTGCTTGGAGCGTTCCCACACCGGGTCCTGCAGCGCGTCGTCGGGCAGTTCGACGTTGGGCAACCCCAGCTCTTCCCCGTTGTAGAGGAACACCGCACCGGGCAGCGACAGCATCACCATCGCCATCGCGCGGGCACGGGCGAGTCCGGCGGCGCCGTCACCGTAGCGGGAGACCTCGCGCTCGACGTCGTGGTTGGACAGCGTCCAGGTCGGGCTGGCGTCGGCCAGCGCCGCGGCAGCCAACGCGTTCTCGATCGCGCCGCGGATACTGGCCGGGTCGAATTCGGCTCGCACCAAACGAAAATTGAAGCCCATGTGCAGTTCGTCGGGCCGCAGATACTTGGCGAAGTCCGCGTTGTCGAACACCCAGATCTCGCCGATCGTCACCGCATGGGGATAGTCGTCGAGCACCGAGCGGATGCCGCGGTGGATGTCGTGCACGCCCTCATGGTTGAACCGGGGATCGTGATCGTCGAGGGTGAGCATCTCGACGTCCGGGTTCGTCATGTCCGGCAGGCCGGGCGGCTTGGCCATGCCGTGTGCGACGTCGATGCGGAAGCCGTCGACCCCGCGGTCCAGCCAGAACCGCAGCGTCTTCTCCAGGTCGGAGAACACTTCGGGGTTGTCCCAGTTGAGGTCTGGCTGTTCGGCGTCGAACAGGTGCAGGTACCACTGGCCGTCGGCGACCCGGGTCCAGGCCGGCCCGCCGAACACCGACACCCAGTTGTTGGGCGGCGTCCCGCCGTCCGGTCCCAGGCCGTCGCGGAAGATATAGCGTTGGCGCTCAACACTTCCCGGTGCCGCGGCGAGTGCCGCCTGGAACCAGGCGTGCTGGGAACTGGTGTGGTTGGGCACCAGATCCATCGTGATACGGATGCCGCGGGCATGCGCCTCGGTGATGAGCCGCTCCAGCGCGCCGAGACCGCCGAAGAGCGGGTCGACGTCGCGGGGGTCGGCCACGTCGTAACCGTGGTCTGCCATGGGGGAGACCATCACCGGGTTGAGCCAGATGGCGTCGACGCCGAGTTCGCTCACGTGGTCGAGGTGGGCGGTGACGCCCTCGAGATCGCCGACCCCGTCACCGTTGCTGTCGGCGAAGGAGCGGGGATAGACCTGATAGAAGATCGCGTTCGTCCACCACGGGACGGCTTCGGTCATCGGTGTCCTCTAGAACGGGGAGTTGACCATCGACTGCGCGGCCATCTCGAGGTAGGCCAGCAGCTCCCGCCGGTGCGCGTCATCGAGCGTCTGGGAGTCGATTGAGGCTACCGCGGTGTGCATACAGCGCAGCCACGCGTCGCGCTCGATGAAACCGATCTTGAACGGGACGTGGCGCATCCGAAGCCGGGGATGCCCGCGAAGGTCTGAATAGGTCCGCGGGCCGCCCCAGTACTGCTCGAGGAACATGCGCAGCCGGACCTCGGCATCGTCGAGCTCGTCGGGGGGATACAGCGGAAGCAGCACCTCGTCCTCGCGAACCTGCTCGTAGAAACGGGACACGATGGTGCGGAACGTTTCATGGCCGCCCACGGCGTCGTAGAAGGTCTGCCCATCCCCGCTGGCCTGAGTCTCGGTCACCTCACCATTGTGTACGGCTGCCTCTCGCGCGCCGCACGTCACCCGATGTTCACGGATTTGACCTGCGAACACGGGACAAATAGTCGTGCGCACGCGGCGGATCCGTGGTGGACTGGATGCCGGAGGACGCATGTCGCAGCGCAAACGGAACCGCGGTCACCGCGCCGCGGCGGGCCCGATCGGGTCCGTAGCCGGTTCCAGCCTGCACGCCGACCCTCACATACCCGGCCCGGCCGACGGATCAGTGTGGGGACGTCGCCGGGTGCTGTTGCTGAATTCAACCTACGAACCGCTGACGGCGCTCCCCATGCGCCGGGCAGTGATCATGCTGCTGTGCGGCAAGGCCGACGTGGTGCACGACGACCCGACCGGGCCCGTGATCCACTCGGCGACGCGGGCGATCGTGGTGCCGTCGGTGATCCGGCTGCGCAGCTTCGTCCGGGTCCCATACCGGGCGCGCATCCCGATGACCCGGGCCGCGTTGATGCACCGCGATCGGTTCCGCTGCGCATATTGCGGGGCCAAGGCCGACACCGTCGACCACGTGGTGCCGCGCAGCCGCGGTGGTGAGCACTCCTGGGAGAACTGCGTGGCCGCCTGCGGGACGTGCAACCACCGCAAGGCCGACAAATTGCTGAGCGAACTGGGCTGGACACTGCGGCTGGTGCCGCTGCCGCCGAAGGGCCAGCACTGGCGGTTGTTGTGCACCATCAAAGAACTCGACCCCGCTTGGGTGCGCTACCTGGGTGAGGGCGCGGCCTGACTGCTACGGTTTGCAACGTGAATGCTGCCGTCATCCACGGTCTATTCGTGGGCATCCCGTTTGGGCTCGCCGCTGTGCTGGCCTTGCTGTTCATCCCCGGCAAGAGCAAGCACGCCAAGACCTACAAGCTGTCCGAACCTTGGACGCACGCTCCGATCCTGTGGGCGGCCGTCGACGAGGTGGTTCCCGGCGGTGGCCATCACGGTCACGGCTCGGCCGAGGTGAACGTGGGAGGTGGAGCAAGTGGCAAGTGGTGACCACGGCACCGCGGTAGCGACCGTCGATCCGGCCAACCTGCCCTATGGCTGGGCGGTGACCACCAGCGGGCGCCTGTCCGGGGTGACCGAACCGGGCGAGCTGTCGGTGCACTACCCGTTCCCGATCAGCCAGCTGGTCGAACTGGACGATGCATTGAAGTACGGCAGCCGGCAGTCCAAGGCCCGCTTCGCCGTGTACATCGGCGACCTGGGCAGCGACACCGCGGCCCGCGCTCGGGAGATCCTGGCCGATGTGCCGACTCCCAACAACGCCGTACTGCTGGCCGTGTCGCCGGATCAGAAGGCCATCGAGGTTGTGTACGGCGCGGACGTGCGCGGCCGTGGTGCCGAGTCGGCCGCCCCGCTCGGGGTGTCGGCGGCTGCGTCGGCATTCAAAGAAGGCAACCTGATCGACGGCTTGGTCAGCGCCGTGCGGGTGATGTCGGCGGCCATTTCCAGGCCGTAGCGATTTCGGCGCGCAAACGTGCGCTCAGCGCACGCGAGCGCGCCGAATCACCCCAGCAGCTCGGCGCGGATGCGCACATACCGCTCGAGGAACAGACGTTCGTCGAGCCGCTTGCGGCGCAGCCAGCCGGTGACCTCGTCATTGCACTTGCTGGCGTTGCACGCCCCGCAGGCGGGCACCACATTGTCGATCGTGTAGCGGCCGCCCCGCGATATCGCCATCACGCAGTCCCGTTGCAGCGGCTTACCCGTCGCCCCGCAGTACGCGCAGCCGTTCCAGGCGAGCTTCAGCGTCGCCCACTGCTCCTCGGTCAGATCGTTGACCACCGCTTTCACCCGTCGGGTGCGTCGGCGCGCCGCGCGCGCTCGCCGGGTGTTCCTCGCCGCCATGGCGTGATTTTGGCAGCGGGAGATCACTGCGCGTCGAAGGCGCGCGCTTTCAGTGAGCGTTCGGTACCGGCCCGGCCTTCGAGCACGAGCCTGCGCAACGCCGTCGGCAGCTCCCCGGCCAGGAAATTGTCCGCGGCCAGCAGGGCCTCGGAGCTGATGTCCCACGACGGGTACAGGCCGATCACCACGGTCTGCGCGACCTCGCTGGAGCGGCGCTCCCACACCCCGGGAATCGCCGCGAAGTAGCGTTCGGTGAACGGCTGCAGCAGCGCGCTCTGTCCGGTCTGGACGAACCCGCCGATGATCGCGCGTGCGGTGATGTTCGGCAGGGTGTCGTCCTCGATCACCTGCTGCCATGCCGCATTCTTCACGTCGAGCTGCGGGCGCGCCGCCGCCGCCGCGGCCGCGTGCCTGCGACCGGCGGCGGTCGGATCGCGCTGCGCTTCGGCGTCGATGAACGGTGTCTGGACGCCGTCGCCGTCGATGTCTCCGGACGCGGCCAGTGCCGTGACGATGCGCCACCGCAGATCGGTGTCGATCACCAGGCCGGGCAGATTCACCTCGGCCGGCTCGTTGTCCAGCAGGGTCGCCAGGACCGCCACGTGATGCAGCTGCAGCACCGACGAGCACAACGCGTTGACGAAAGCGAGCTGATGGTCCGACCCGGGGGAGGACTCCCGCGCCAGGTCCAGCAGCCGGTCGGCGAACGCCGGCCATCCGTTGGAGCACGCCCACTGCGGATCGGCGTACGAGTTCAGCGCGGTCTGCGCCTGCAGCAGCAGCCGCTGCGCCACCCCGACCTCGGTCTCGGCCTGAACGCCACTCATCACCAGCGCCACGAAATCGCGGGCCTTCAGTTCGGCGTCGCGGGTCATCTCCCACGCCGCCGACCACACCAGCGTCCGCGGCAGTGGCTCGTCGATATCGGCGATGCGGCTCAGCGCGGTCCGCAGCGAATCGTCGTCCAGTCGCAGCGAGCAGTAGGTCAGGTCATCGTCGTTGACCAGAACCAGCTTGCCGCGGGAAACCCCCTGCAGCGCGGGCACTTCGGTGACGGGCCCGGAGATGTCGAGCTCTTCGCGGTGCACCCGCACCAGCTTGCCGGTAGTCGGGTCGTCGTCGTAAACACCGACCGCCAGCCGGTGCACCCGGGTCTCGCCGGCCCCCGGCGCCGCACCGCCCTGATTGATCACGAACCGGGTGAACCGGCCCTCGTCGTCGACATCGAAGTCGGCACGCACGGTGTTCAACCCGGTGGTCTTGAGCCACTGACGGCCCCAGTCGGACAGGTCGCGCCCGGACGCCTTTTCCAACGCACCCAGCAGGTCGTCGAATGTGGCGTTGTCGAAGGCGTGGGCGGCGAAGTAGTCACGCAGGCCGGCCAGGAAGTGCTCCAGCCCGACGTAGGCGACGAGCTGCTTGAGCACGCTGGCGCCCTTGGCGTAGGTGATGCCGTCGAAGTTGACCTCGACGGCGTGCAGATCCGGGATGTCGGCGGCGACCGGATGGGTCGACGGCAGCTGGTCCTGGCGGTAGGCCCACGACTTCTCCACATTGGCGAAGGTGGTCCACGCCTGGTCGTACTCGGTGGCCTCGGCCTGGCACAGCACCGAGGCGAACGTCGCGAACGACTCGTTGAGCCACAGGTCGTCCCACCACGTCATCGTCACGAGATCGCCGAACCACATGTGCGCCATCTCGTGCAGGACCGTCTCGGCCCGGCGCTCGTAGCTGTAGCGCGTCACCTTCGACCGGAAGACGTAGTCCTCCAGGAACGTCACGGCCCCGGCATTCTCCATTGCGCCGGCGTTGAATTCGGGCACGAAGAGCTGGTCGTACTTGCCGAACGCATACGGCACGCCGAAGTTGCGGTGGTAGAAGCCGAAGCCCTGCTTGGTTTCGGTGAACAGCCGCTCGGCGTCCATGTACTCGGCCAGCGACGAGCGGCAGAACAGCCCGAGCGGGATCTCGCCGTGCTCGTCGGTGTAGACGTCGTCCCAGCGCGCGTACGGGCCGGCGATCAGCGCCACCAGGTAGGTGCTCATCCGCGGGGTGGTGGCGAAGGTGTGCTTACCGTCTTCGACGGACACCGTCGCGCCGTTGGAGATCACCTGCCAGTGCGACGGCGCGGTGACCGTCACGTCGAAGGTGGCCTTGAGGTCGGGCTGGTCGAAGCAGGCGAACATCCGCTTGGCGTCCGCGGTTTCGAACTGCGAGTACAGGTACACCTCGCTGTCGACCGGGTCGACGAACCGGTGCAGACCTTCACCGGTGTTGGAGTAGCGACAGTCCGCGTCGACCACCAAGACGTTGGTCTTCTCCAGGCCCTGCAGCGCGATGCCGGTGGACTCGTCGTATCCGGACACGTCGATGTCGACGCCGTTGAGCACCGCACTGTGCACGGTGTCGGCCGCCAGGTCGATGTACGTGTCGGCGCCGGGCAGCGCCTCGAATTCGACAGTCGTCGTGGATCGGAAGGTCGTCTCGGAGCCGGTCGTCAGGTCGAGAGCGATGGAGTAGTTGCCGACGGTGACCAGAGCAGCGCGCTCGATGGCCTCGTCACGAGTCAGGTTGGGTAGTGCCACTCGTCCAACCTAGCGGCAGTGGGAACAGTGTTCTATTGGAAGGAGTTGAGTTGAAAGTCTGCGTCCGTCGCTGGGAGGAGCCCGCATGTCCGAGAAGTCAGTAGCCGGTTTTTGGTTCGACCCGCTGTGCCCGTGGTGTTGGATCACCTCCCGCTGGATTCTCGAGGTCGAGAAGGTTCGCGATATCGACGTCGACTTCCGGGTGATGAGCCTGGCCGTGCTCAACGAAGGCCGGGACCTTCCCGAGCAGTACCAGGAGATGATGAAGAAGGCGTGGGGACCGGTCCGTGTCGCCATCGCCGCCGAGCAGGCGCATGGCCGCGAGATCCTGTCACCGCTGTACACCGCGATGGGCACCCGGATCCACGACCAGGACAACAAGGATTTCGATGTCGTGATCGCCGAGTCGCTGGCCGAGGTGGGACTGCCCGCCGAGCTCGCCGAGGCGGCCACTTCAGACAAGTACGACGACGAACTGCGCAAGAGCCATCACGAGGGCATGGACGCCGTCGGCGAGGACGTCGGCACCCCGACCATCCACATCAACGGCGTGGCGTTCTTCGGCCCGGTGCTGTCCCGCATCCCGCGCGGGGAGGAAGCCGGCAAGTTGTGGGACGCCTCGGTCACCTTCGCGGCCTACCCGCACTTCTGGGAGCTGAAGCGGACGCGGACCGAAGCCCCGCAGTTCGACTGAAATTTCCCCTCCGGTTGCGCGCCGGCTCGGTTGGGACAATTTTTAGTCCATGACAGTGGCTGACCCGACCGAGCCGAGCGTGCAAACCGACGGCACCTACCGCGACAAGCTGGTGGCCGTCGAGCCTGGTGGCAATGAGTTCATCGCGCACGAGGATCGGCACGGGCACCCGCGCCAGCTGTTCTGGACGTGGACGTCACCCAATCTGGAGTTCGCGACGATCTTCGTCGGCGTGCTCGCGGTGGCCGTTTACGGCATGACCTTCTGGCAGGCGGTCGCCGGCATCGTGATCGGCACCGGGCTGGGCGCTATCGCGCACTACTTCCTGTCCGCCCGGGGCCCGTTGCACGGTGTGCCGCAGATGGTGTTGGGCCGGTTGGCGTTCGGGTTCAAGGGCAACGCGGTGCCGGCTGTGCTGATGTCGGTGACCGCCGGGGTCGGGTGGTTCGCCACCAACAGCGTCAGCGGCGCGTTCGCCCTGTCCACCCTTTTCGGCATCGGGCCGCTGGCGGCATTGGTCATCGTCGTGCTGATCCAAACCGGGTTCGCATTCTTCGGCCACAACCTCGTCCAGGCCTTCGAGCGCTGGTCGTTCCCGGTGCTCGCGGTGATCTTCGCGGTCGCCTCGGTCGTGATCCTCACCAAATCCCACTTCGACGCACCCGCAATCGACGGTGGCGTCGGCGGTCTGGGCGGATTCCTGTTGACCGTGGGCACCGCGTTCGGCTACGCCGCAGGCTGGACGCCCTATGCCGCCGACTACACCCGGTACCTGCCGGCCACCGTGTCGACGGCGCGCACCGGATTGTTCGCCTCACTGGGGTTGTTCCTGTCGTGCACGATCCTCGAGATCGTCGGCGCCGCATCGGTGACCATCGGCCCGGCGCTGTCCGACAACCCCACCGAAGCGTTCACCAGCGAGCTGGCCTCGCCGCTGGCCAAGGCCACCCTGCTGGCCATCGCGGTGGGTGCCATCGCCGCGAACGCGATCAACATCTATTCCGGCGCAATGGCTTTCGTGACCATCGGCGTCAAGCTGCCGCACCACATCGCGCGTGCCCTCGTGACGGTGTTCTTCGGCGTCGCCGGTTTCGCGATCGCCTGGTGGGCGCTGGCCGACGCCGCCGCCAGCTATGAGGCCTTCCTGCTGATCATCGCGTACTGGATCGGACCGTGGCTGGGCGTGGTGTTCGCCGACCAGTACCTGCGCCGGGGTCAGCCCATCGCCGGATTCCTCTACGACCGCAGCTATGCGAACTGGGGCGGCTTCGCGTCGTTCGGCCTCGGCCTGGTGGTGTCGGTGTTGCTGTTCTCCAACCAGGAGAAGTTCGTCGGCTACATCGCCAGGGCGGTGCCTGCGCTCGGCGACATCACCTTCTTCGTCGGCTTCCTGATCGCCGGGGCAAGTTATCTTGTGCTATGCCGATCGAAGATCACCGCCGAACGCGCCGCGGTATGACGCCGGAGGAGATGCTCGACGTCGCCTATGATGAGGCCCGAAAGGGCTTGGCGGAGGGCGGAATTCCGATCGGCGCCGCATTGTTCAGTGCCGACGGGGAGTTGCTGGGCAGCGGGCACAACATGCGGGTGCAGCTCGATGATCCGTCGATCCACGGCGAGACCTCGGCGTTCCGCAACGCCGGCCGCCAGACCGACTACCGCTCCACGATCATGGCCACCACGCTGTCACCCTGTTGGTACTGCTGCGGTCTGGTCCGCCAGTTCAACATCGGGGCGCTGGTGATCGGCGACGCCCGGACCATCGTGTGGGGACACCCGGAATTGGCCGAACTCGGAGTGAAGATCACCGTGCTCGACGACGACCGCTGCTTCGACATGCTCAACCAGTTCATCGCCGACAAGCCGTACCTGTGGAACGAGGACATCGGAGTCGCCGAGTGATCGCCACCATCGACATCTCCCGCTGGTACGCCGGGGGAGAGCAGGCCGACGCCGTCGCCGCCGAACTCGACGAGGGGCTGCAACAGGCCGGTTTCATACTGGTCACCGGGCACGGCATCGATCCGGAGCTGGCCGCCGGCGTGCGGGCGGCGTCGCGGAAGTTCTTCAGCCTGCCCGACGACGTCAAGCGCCGGTACTCGGTGCCGGTCGGCGGGCATGGCTGGATCGCTCCCGGCGCGGAAGCCAACGCCTACGCCGAGGGCACCGAGACGCCGCCCGACCTCAAGGAGAGCTACAGCCTGGGCGCGGAAACGGCCGTCGGCGACCCCGACGTTGACCGGATCTGGTTCGCGCCCAACGTCTGGCCCGCCGAGGTGGCCGAGCTGCAGCCGCTGGTCAATTCCTACACCGCGGCCGTGCACCGGCTGGCCGACGATCTGCTGGCCCTGATGGCGCACGCGCTCGGGCTGGCGGAGAACCCCTTCGTCGCCCTGGCCGACCGCCCGACCTGGACGATGAACATCAACCACTACCCACCGGTCAGCGTCGTCGGCGAGCCCGAACCGGGTCAGTTCCGGATCGGCCCACACACCGACTTCGGCACCGTGACGATCCTGGACCGCGAGCCCGGAGCCGGTGGGCTGCAAGTCTTTTCCGAAGCCGACGGATGGGAAGACGCGCCGTATGATCCCGCGGCACTGACCATCAACATCGGCGACCTGCTCGAGTACTGGAGCGGGCGACGCTGGCCGTCCGGGCGGCACCGGGTGCTGCCCCCGCAGCCGCACGCGCCCGAAGAGGACCTGATCTCGCTGATCTACTTCTACGAGGCCAACCACGACGCGCTCATCACTCCGCTGGAGCCGCCGGTCGGGCGGGTGCCCGGGTTGGCGCCGGTGACGACGTCGGCCTTCATCAAGGAGCGGCTGGACGCCATCACTGTGGGCTGACCGCGTGCCGAAGTAAGGTAACGGCCATGCGTGTCTACCTCGGCTCTGACCATGCCGGATACGAACTCAAGCAAGCCATCATCGAGCACCTGAAAAACGGTGGTCACGAGCCGATCGACTGCGGCGCCTACAGCTACGACGCCGACGACGACTACCCGGCCTTCTGCATCGCGGCCGCGGTGCGCACCGTCGCCGACCCCGACAGCCTGGGCATCGTGCTCGGCGGCTCGGGCAACGGCGAGCAGATCGCGGCCAACAAGGTGCCCGGCGCCCGCTGCGCGCTGGCCTGGAGCACCGAGACCGCCTCGCTGGCCCGCGAGCACAACAACGCCCAGCTGATCGGCATCGGCGGACGCATGCACACCCAAGAGGAGGCGCTGGCGATCGTCGACGCATTCCTGTCCACCCCGTGGTCGAAAGCGCCACGGCACCAACGCCGTATCGACATCCTCAACGAGTACGAGCGCACCCACGTCGCGCCGCCGGTACCCGGCGCCCCGGCCTGACCTGTGCCGGAAGGGCATACCCTTCACCGACTCGCGCGGCTGCATCAGCGCCGGTTCGCCGGCGCGCCGGCAGCCGTGTCGAGTCCACAGGGCAGGTTCACCGACGCCTCCATCGTCAACGGCCGGCTGTTCACCCAGGCCTCGGTCTGGGGCAAGCACCTGTTCCACCACTACGACGGCGGTCCGATCGTGCACGTCCACCTGGGGCTGTACGGCACCTTCACCGAGATGCCGGTGCCGATGCCGCTGCCGGTCGGTCAGGTGCGGATGCGGATCGTCGGCGACGAATGGGGCACTGACCTGCGCGGTCCGACGGCCTGCGAGGTGATCGACGAAGCCCAGGTAGCGGCCATCGTGGCCCGGCTCGGGCCCGACCCGCTGCGCCGGGATGCCGACCCTGCGCTGCCGTGGGCTCGAATCTCGAAGTCCCGCAAGACCATCGGCGCCCTGCTGATGGACCAGAGCGTAATCGCCGGGGTGGGCAACGTGTACCGCAGCGAATTGCTCTTTCGGCATCACCTCGACCCGTACCGGCTGGGCCGGGACGTCTCCGAGGCCGAGTTCGCCGATGCCTGGACCGACCTGGTCGCGCTGATGAAGGTGGGCGTGCGGCGAGGCAAGATCGTGGTGGTGCGGCCCGAGCACGATCACGGTGCGCCCTCGTACGCCCCGAACCGTCCACGCACCTACGTGTACCGGCGCGCCAGTGAGCCCTGCCGAGTGTGCGCGACCCCGATCCGGACCGCCGAATTGGAAGGTCGCAACGTGTTTTGGTGCCCTACCTGCCAGGTGTGATCAGCGCTGCCGGGCGGCACCCGCGAGAATGCTTGTATGGAACTGATTCTCGTCGTCGTCGGCGCCATCGTCGTCGCGGCGATCGCCAAGAACCGTGGCCTGGAACCCGCCCTGATGATCGTCGTCGTGGGCATCGCCGCGTCGTTCCTGCCCGGGTTCACCGCGCCTGAACTGGATTCCCACGTCCTGCTCTCGGTCGTTTTGCCGCCACTGTTGTACTCAGCGGCGCTGGACTTCTCGTTTCCGGCGTTCATGCGCAACATCAAGCCGATTCTGGGCCTCGGGGTGGGTCTGGTCGTGGTCACCGCGTTCACGGTGGCCGCGGTGTCCGCATGGCTGGTCGTGGTGCCGCTGACGTTCGCGACCGCGCTGGTGCTCGGCGCCATCGTCGCGCCGCCCGATGCTGTCACCGCCGTCGCCGTCGGCCGCAAGCTGGGCTTGCCCAAGCGGGTGATGACGATCCTGACCGGCGAGAGCCTGATCAACGACGCCGCCGCGCTGGCGTTGTTCTCGATCGCCGTCGCACAGGTCGCCGGCACCCACACCTTCATTGCCAACCCGCTGCTGCTGTTCGGCTACAGCGCGCTGGTCGGTCCGGTGGTGGGCGTTGCGCTCGGCTACGTGACCCTGTGGATTCGCGAACGCCTCAACAGCGCCAGCCTGGAGACGATCCAAGGCCTGGTGGTGCCGTTCGCCGCGTACATCACCGCCGAGCGATTCCACGCCTCCGGCGTGCTGGCGGTGGTGGCTGCCGGGTTCGTCGTCGGCAGCGGCACCTTGAGCGCCGGCTACCAGACCCGGCTGCAGGAACGCTATGTCTGGCACTCCGTCGACGTGCTGCTGGAGGCGTTCGTCTTCGCCTATATCGGTCTGCATCTGCGCTTCGTCCTGGAGGATCTGCGCGACGCCCACGAGTCGCTGGCGGAGGTGGGCATCGCTGCGCTGGTGGTGCTGGCGATCGTGCTGGTGATCCGTCCACTGTCGGTGTTCGTGATGTTCGGCCGCGGTGTGCTGTCCCGTCACGTCGACCGCAGGCTGAGTGTGCCGATCCCCGAAGGCAGTCGCGGCGCACTCGGCGTCCGCAAGCCAGGCAAGCCAAAAGGCAAGTGGCGCTCCATGATCGACCACACAGCGTTGACCTGGCAGGAAAACGTCGTGGTGTCGTGGACCGGGATGCGTGGTGTGGTGACGTTGGCCGCCGCGGCAGGTATCCCGCCGACCGTCGCCAGCGGCGAGCCGTTCCCGGAGCGGGCCACCATCCAGGCGATCGCATTCGCCGTCGCGGTGGGCACGCTGCTGCTGCAGGGGTGGACGCTGCCGCCGCTGATCCGCCGCCTGCATCTGTCCTCACGAGAGGACGACCGGATCTACGACCGCGAGGAAACCTACAAAACCGAGCACACCGTGCACCTCGCGGCCGACGAAGTGCTGGCCCGGTTCGAGGCCGAGCCGCCGGCGGGCCTCGACCCGCACGTGCTGACCGAGATTCGCAACTGGATCGCTCGCCACTCCAAGGATGCCGACGAGATGCCGGACCCCGAAGAGCACGACCTGCGCGCGGAGGTGTTCTCGACGCTGTACCGCAATGTGCTTGCCGCGCAACGTGCGGCGTTGATCACCGAGCGCGATGAGGGACGCATCGACGATGAGGCCGTGCGCGCGATGCTCGACAGGCTGGACTTGCAGGAAGCCAGCGTGACAGCCCGGATGGAGAGCCGGATCTAATTTCCCGGGTCGCTACGCTCGCCCCCTCGCCTGCGGCCGGGCGGTACCCCCAGCCCACCGGATCTAGAAGTCGCCGAACCCGCCGCCGAAGTCACCGCCGCCGAAGTCGCCGCCACCCCAGCCGCCGCTGTCGCCCAGGCCGCCGCCGTCCCAGCCGCCGCCGTCGCCGCCGCCCCAACCGCCGTCCTGGCCGCCGGCATCCAGACCCTGGTCAAAACCCTGGTCGTAGCCCTGGTCGAAACCCGAACCGAAGCCGTTCTCGAATCCCGAGGCGCCGTAGTCGACGCCGTTCATGCCGGAGAACAGTGCGTCGAACAACAGCACCGACCCGACACCCCAGGCGCCGGCGACCAGTGCCGTCTTCCACCACGGCTCGGAATACCAACCCGCCGGCACCGGACGCCCTGCGACCCGGCCGCCGGGGTAGTAGTTCGGGGTCCGCTGACTCGGCGTCGGGGAGGCCTCGATCTCGCGGCCCTCGAACTGCACCTTGCGGTCCTCGGTCACCGCGCCCGCGGCCTTCTGGCCGGACACCGTCTCCAGCTCGGGGCCTGGATCCATGCCCATCGCGGTGCGGGCGGCGCGCACGTAGTACAGCCCTTCGATCGCGCTCTCCTTGGCCAGCATCGCCTGCTTGGCGGTGGTGGCCTGATCGATCTGGGAAGAGGCGGCGGTGAACCGCTCGGAGGCGTCGGCCATTGCCTGGGTGGCGGCCTCGTTGTTGCCGGACAGGTTGAGCACCTGCCCGCCGAGGCGCTCGATCACCCGCCGGGCGTCGGCCTTCGCATCGGCCAGCGCGGCCGCATTGCGATTGCCCGAGGCCCGCGACGAACTCACCACCGCCAACACGATCACGCCGATGACGACCAGGATGAGCACGACCAGCACACCGTTCATGGCGTCCACAGTACCGATCCTGTGAAAGTGCTCCGGAGAACGAGAATTAGCTCATCAGAGCACGCCGAGAGCGCGGTACACCTCATCGCTGAGCGCGGTGCTGCGCGGGTCCGCATTGCACTTGGTGGCGTCGAAATAGTTCATCACGTAGGCGTAGCCGATGCGGTGCTCGAGGTCGACGAACCCGTAGGAGCCGCCCGAGCCGCCGTGCCCGAAGCTTCTCAGGTTGGGGCCGGCGACCCCGCGTTGATTGAGCATGTAGCCCAGGCCCCAGCCGTGATCGGCGACCCGCGGCCCGAGCACGACGTCGGGATCGAAGCCTCCCTGCGAGACCCGCACCGCCTCCAGATGATCTCGGCTGAGCAGCTTTTCCTGTGCGAGCCCGTTGTAGAACGTGGCCAGACCGAGTGCCGACACGTGGCCGTTGGTGCTCGGGAACTCGCTGACACGCCACCGGTCGAGCTCGTTGGAGCCCAGTTCGTCGTCGGGGACGAAGCCCATCGCGACGGCCATCCCGGCCATCGGATGTTCGGCGAGCGAGGTCGGATAGCCCGGTGCCTGGCCGTTGGCCAGGACATCGCGAATGTGGGGTTTGTTGATCATCTCCGCGCACCGATGGTGTTCGGCGGCAGGCAGACCGATGTGGACGTCGACGCCCATCGGCTCGGCGATCTCGGTCCGCAGATACTGGCCGATCGTGCGCCCGGTGACCCGGCGGACGACCTCGCCGAGAATGAACCCGAAGCTGACCATGTGGTAGCCCTGTGCTGTGCCCGGCGGCCACCACGGCTCGGCGGCGGCGAGGTCGGCGCACACCCGGTCCCAGTCGGTGGTGTCGCTCCAATGCATGCGGGTGCGAGGCCCGATCACACCGGAGCGGTGCCCCAGCACCGACGCGATCGTGATGTCCTGCTTGCCGTTCGACGCGAACTCCGGCCAGTACCGGGCGACCGGGGCGTGCAGGTCGAGCTCGCCGCGATCGGCGAGCAGATGCACACACGTGCTTGTCAGCCCTTTGGTGCCGGAGAACACGCTGGCCAGCGTGTCCTGGCGCCACCGCCGGCGCCGACGGGCATCGGCATAGCCGCCCCACAGATTGACCACCAGATCCCCGTCGACCCACACGGCGACCGCCGCGCCGACCTCATCGCGAGAGGTGAAGTTCGCCTCGAAGGCGTCGCGCACCGCGCCAAAACCCGCGGCGCACGCACCGCCGATGGGGATGTGGTCGCTCAACGCCCCTCCTGGCCGCCGGGTATCGCCTGAATCTACGGCGGTCAGGTTAGCCAGCAAAGTTGTGAGGACGATTGGAGCGGAATCGAAACCACCCTGTAATTAGCGCCGACGCTGGGCAGATTTGTTCACTTGGATTTTCCGGCCGGTTTGGCGTTCTCGCAGGCCCGTGCGCCACGATCCTGGTGTGGAGATTCCCGATACGGGCATTCCGCCGGCGCTCGCGAGCCGGATGACGATGGCCGAGCAGTACGAATGGCATCAGAGCTATCTGCGCGCCCGCCCGGTGTCGCGGCGCAACTTCCTGCGCGGATCGGCGGCCGCAGCAGCCGTGGCGGCGCTCGGGGCCGCCCCGTTCGGGCGACGCGCCTACGCCCAGGACGCGCCGTTGGCGGTGGCCGGCCGGCGGGTCGGCTACGGCACCGACGCCACGAGTCAGCTACGGCTGGCCGGCCAGCTGTCGCGCAATCCGGGCGCCACCAAGGTCTTCCTCGACCACGGCCCGACGCCAGGGCTGGGTGCGACGGTCGAGGCGGAGGTGCGCAACCTGGTGACCCAGATCCCGGACAGCAGCGGCGGTGTGCTCTCGGCCGAGCAGTTCTACGTCCACGCGCCCGTGGACGGACTGGCCGGGCGCACCCCGCATTTCTACCGGTGGCGCACCGACGACGGCTTCGTCAGCGACGTGCGGTCCGCCGCGACCGCCATGCCCAGTGCGCGAGATGCGGTGGGCTGGTTCCGGTTCACGATGATGGGGGACCAGGGCACCGACGAGACGCCGCTGGCTCCGCCCGGTCTCACCCGTGGCGATTACGACGACAGCTATTACAAATCCGACAACGATCCGACCGTGTCGCACACCGGCAACGTGCTCGATCAGATCGTGGCGGCGCGTCCGGATTTCCATGTGCTCGCCGGCGACATCGCCTACGCCGACCCGTCCGGGGCGGGCAAGCCGCCGCAATTCGTCCGAAAGGGTGATGCGCCCAAGGGTTTCGACAAGTTCAACCCGTATGTCTGGGACGTGTATCTGAATTCCATCGAGGCCAGCGCCTCGACGACGCCGTGGATGTTCGCCACCGGCAACCATGACATGGAAGCCGCCTACCCGGTGCACGGGTACGGCGGGCACCTCGCACGGCTCGACTTTCCGGGCAACGGCCCGTCCGGCTGCCCGTCGGTCTACTCGTTCACTTATGGCAACGTCGCGGTGCTCTCGCTGGACGCCAACGATGTCAGCTACGAGATCACCGCCAACAAGGGTTACTCCGGCGGCGCTCAAAATAGTTGGGTGGAAAAGACTTTGGCGGCGCATCGGGCCGATCCCGACATCGACTTCATCGTCTGCTTCTTCCATCACTGTGCCTACTCGACCACCGAGGCCCACGCCAGCGACGGCGGTGTGCGGGCTGCGTGGGTGCCGCTGTTCGACCGCTACCAGGTGGATCTGGTGTTGCAGGGCCACAACCACGTGTTCGAACGGTCCGACCCGATCCGGGGCGGCGCTCCGACGCGGGCAGCCGAGGACAATGCGACCGTCTACCCGGAGACTGATGGCACTGTCTACTACACGGTGGGGTCAGCTGGACGGCCGCGGTACAACTTTCAGCCCGGCGAACCGGAGAGTTACCGCGACAACGTGGCACCCGACACCTTCGTGGGCAACAGCTACGTCTGGACGGCCGACGGCCACAAGCAGACCGAAGCAGTCGGCTGGTCGAGGGTGCGGTTCCGCAACTACGCCTTCATCCGGGTCGATGTGCGGCCCGGCAACCTGATGAGCGAGATGGACGTGACTGCCGTCGACGAATACGGCCGGGAGTTCGACAAGTTGACCTACCGCAGGCAGGTTCGCGCTTAGGCTGCTCCGCTCACCAGACGTCGAAGTGCATGGCGCCCAGCCTGCGTCGGCCGATTCCGGGGGTGACCGACCCTGGCATGTCTCGCCCGGAGTCTGCTCCGACAGCTGCTTTGGGCGCTCAGGGCCGTCCGGCGATCGCGGGTTCCGTCGCCATGACTTCCTTGGCCGCGCGCTCGCCGGAGCGGACTGCACCGTCCACCCAGCCGTGCATGACGCCGGATGTTTCCGTGCCTGCCCAATGGATACGGCCGCAGGGCTCAGTGATCGCCGGCCCGAATTCGGTGAGCACACCGGGCGGGCAGTGGCTGAGCATGCCTCCGCCCGAATACCTTTCGACGCTCCAGTCCTGGTCGAGGTACGCCACCGGGTTGGCGGCCCGTGGGCCGAAGCGTTCCACCAGCTGCGCCAGCACTTCCTTTTTGCGCGCGTCCGGATCCATCTTGGAATAGCGGCGGCCTTCGGGGCCCTCGGTGATCACACACATCACCCCGGGTCGGGGCGCGTCGGTGGAGGCGTCGATGGTCAGTGTCGCCAGCGTTCCGGGTGCGAAGGTCTGGCCCGTCAACCCCGCTTGTCGCCAGAACGGCTCGTCGTAGACGATGTTGATCTTCACGACAGCGCCACTCGGGATGCGCTGGTGCAGGAATGCTCGGTCCACCGGAAGCATCGGCTCGTAGAGGATGTGGCTCGCGATCGCGATCGGTACGGCCACGATCACCCGTTGCGCTCGCACGGTCATGCCGTCGGCCTCGACGGTGACACCGTCGTCGTCCTGAATGATGCGCCGCACAGGCTGATTCAGATGCAGTGAGTCCCCGAGTGCGGCGGCCATCTTGCCGGACACCGCACCCATGCCGCCGATGATGCGGGAATCCTGCGACCCGTCCTTGATGCCGAGCACGAAGGATGGCCCGCCGCCGGACGCCAGCTGACGGAGTACGAACAACATCGACGTCTCCGATGCTGCCGATGTGAAGAGGCCGGCGATCGCCGCTTCGAGCAAGGTGTGCGCGGGCTTGGACAGTGTGCGGTCGTTGAGCCAGGAGGCGTAGGTGATGCGGTCAAGCTTGTCGGCGTTCTTGGCCTCCCACGGCGCCTCGAGGGGGATCGTCTTGCACAGCCGGGTCAGGTCGAGGAACACCGCGCCCATATTCAGCGCCGCCCAGGGACTCATGGTCAACGGGATGGTGCCCTCGTAGCGATAATGCTTGCCGTCGACGACCATCATGGCGTCGCCGTCGGTGTACTGCTTGTAGCTGCCGACGCCGAATTCCTTCATCAACCCGTAGATGGCATCTTGGCCCGGTCCGATCCAGGCGCCGCCCCGGTCGATCCAGATGCCGTCGGGGCCGTCGACGGTGAAGGTGCGCCCGCCGACCCGATCGCGGGCTTCCAGCAGGGTCACCGATCGGCCCGCCTGTTTCAGTCGCAAGGCGGCAGTCAGCCCGGCAAAGCCTGCGCCGACCACGCAGAAATCCACAGCGGCCATGGCTTATGGTGCGCTTCGCGGTACACATCGTGCGGGCGTTTGGCAAAGTATTGACCTGCCCGCCGCACGGTCCCTGGGAGGACAATGAGCACCGACGAGTCCGTACGAACCGCCGTGGTGTTCGTACACGGTTTGCTCGAACGCCGACCCATGGATGTCCTCGACGATTTCGCCAAGACGGCGTTGACACCGGACGGTGGCCGTTGGGAGTACCACGCGCAGCCCATTGAGATCACCGACTCCTACGAGGCGCGCCGCTACGCCGCGCCGTCGGGCGTCGATCTCTTTGAATACGACTGGTCTTTCCTGATGATGAGCGCTCGGTACGCAGGCTTCATCCCCGCCCTGGCGCGGGTCTTGATACGGCGTCCCCGCCACGTGCCCGACCAGTTGTTCGGCATCTGGCGCGTGGTGGCGCTGACGGTGCTCATTCCCCTGGCCGTCATCGTGGCGCTGTTCGTCGTGGGTGGCTATTTCCTGCACACCGGAGTGGCCGGCTGGATCATCGGCGTCGCGACCAGCGTGGTGGTCCTGACCGTCGCGTTGGCCGTGTTCCGTCTACTCCCGCGAGCGTTGACCCGCAGCTTTCTGACCACGGGCTTCGTAAACGTCGCCAGGTACTTCGACATAGCGCCGGAATCCCACGCGGCGCGGCGCGCGATCCGCGGTGGTCTCGTCGACTTGTTGTACACACTGCAGCAGGGGCGCTATGCGCGGGTGGTCGTCGTAGGGCACGGCATCGGCGGCTACATCGCCTATGACGCCCTCACCGCGTTGTGGGCCGAGATGCACGAGCTGCGGTCCGTGCCAGATCCGGCCCCGAGGTCGTCGACCGAGGTTGAGGCCTATGGCTCCGCCGAGGACTTCCAGCGCCAGCAGTTCTCCCGGTGGCAGGACCTTCGGCGGCTGGGAAACCCATGGCGGATAACTGATTTCGTGACCATCGGGACACCAATGGCGCTGGCCGACGTGTTCGTCGCACGGCCACCGATTCTCGGCGGGTGTGGTCGCGTCGACAGACGGCACGCACTGTTCGGCTCATTGATCCGTCGGGGTGTGGTGTGCAGTTGTCCGCCGCTGGACGATGAATCCGCGGAGTCGACGACGATGGGTGGCCTGTCGCCGTTCGCGGTGACCCGCTGGACCAACCTCTGGTTCCCCGTGCGGCGGGGTGCTATCCGCGGCGACTGGTTCGGCGGGGCGCTGGGGCCGCTGTTCGGACCAGGCGTCCGCGATATCGCGGTCAGCGGCAATCTCCCCGAACGGTCGGCCCCGGGGCTCGCGCACACCCGCTATTTCAAGTATCCCGAGCGTGACGCCGACGGTGACGTGGCCTGCGAATTCCGGAAAGTGCTTGCCCTCGAGGATCATTCGGGACTGGATGTCTCGGTCGGTGCACCCGATCCCGATCCGGCGACGGTCGGCCGGGTGGTGTACCGGTCATGGCAGCGCAGTATGTGATGCCGGGTCCGGGGTGGGGGATCGCCCTGCGGGTGGTGTGCGCGGTCTGCGCGGTTGCCGCATTGCTGTTGGCTGTCATGGCAGCCAACGATCTGTACTTCGCCGGCTTCCCGGACTCGCATCTCACCGACTATGACCGAGCAGCCGAGACGCCCAAGCGGCTGCTGATGTGGGCGCAGTGGGTTTTCGTGCTGTTCTTCCTGGTGCTGGCACTTTCGCCGATCAGGTCCAAGGTTCGCGCCATCGGGTTGTTCGCCGGCCTGGTCGCACTCGTCGGCGTCGCTGGCGCTCAATGGGTCGGTATCCCTTGGTATTTCATCACCCACCTCGGTCTTGACAACGGAACCGGCGGCTGATCACCCAATGTGACGCAGATCACTAAATCGCTGTGAACCATCTCTACCGTCCCCGTCGTGAACCGAGGGAGTCAACGAAGACGAATCTCACGGAAGGGTCGGGGCGATGGCGCATGCCGCAACGAGGGTGATCACGGTAACGGCGATGAATGTACTCGCCACGGCGGCAATGCATTTCCCGGGTGATCCACCTGCGGCGGCGCCGGCGATGCATACCCAGCCGATTGTTCTGACCGCATCGCTGCATCGCGAGTCCGGGCCGCCCACTCCCAACCGGCTGATCGCGGCCACCGGCGAAACGGCCTCAGGCGCAAACGGATCGATTGCCGAGGCGGTCGCGTCACGCACCGAGCCGGCACCGCTCAACGTGCCGCAGCGGGCCCGTGTGAGCAGTGCGGCGCCGAGCCCGGTGGTCCCATTCCATCCCCGTGTGAGCAGTGTGCACCCCGGTGGACACCGCCGACCCGCCGCGGTGCCGGCGCTGCCTACGCCGGCGGCCATCGCGGGCCAGATCCGCGCGTTCGTTGCTGTCTACATCAGTAACGGCACCGCTGCGCATCCCGACGCAGGGTTGTTGATAGGCAACGGGTTTGACGGCGGGACCGGCCAGGACGGGGGCCGTGGCGGCATGCTGTTCGGCAACGGCGGGCGTGGCGGCGACGGGCTGCAGTCGGTCGAGAACGGGAGGGCCGGCAATGGTGGGAGCGCCGGATTGTTCGGCAACGGGGGCGACGGCGGCAGGGGCGGCGATTTCACCGGCACGCAGGGAACCGCATCCATCGGTCGTCAAGGGGGTAAGGGCGGCAACGGCGGACTGCTGATCGGCAACGGCGGTAAGGGTGGCAACGGCGGCACCGGTCAAAACCTCGATACCGGTGGAGCCAACGGCGGCCGCGGAGGACAGGGCGGCAACGCCGGGGTGCTGGGGCGCGGTGGTGACGGTGGCCAAGGCGGAACGGGAAATGCCGGAACCGGTACCGCCCGCGGGGGAGCGGGCGGCAATGGCGGTCGCGCGGGAACCATCGGGGGTGGCGGTGCCGGCGGCGCGGGTGGAAGCGGCTCCAGTAAGGGCAATGCGGTCGGCGGTGACGGGGGCACCGGGGGAGAAGGCGGACGGATAACCGGCCGGGGCGGCGATGGCGGAACCGGCGGTGCGGCCGGCAGCAATGTCGTCACCAGCACAGCCACCGGTGGTCACGGTGGAAACGGCGGCGACAGCCATGGGATTCGCCAGACCGGCGGCGCCGGCGGCCAGGGCGGCAACGCTCAGTCGCTTCCGGGTACCGGCATCGGCGGCGACGGTGGCAGCACCGGCCGCAGTGGGCCCGGCGGTGGGCGAGGCCCGGCCGGATTGGGCGGGGAGGGCGTCGGGAGCACCCCGGGCAGCCATAACGGCAACGCGGGCGCAGGCGCCCCGTAGCTCGGGGGCTAAGAGGAGCGAGGGCCGCGCTTGCTGCCGCCCGTGCCCGCCGTGGCGGATGCGGTCCCTTTCTTGGCGCCGCGGACTTTCGCGGCGCCAGGAGCAGAAGTGGTCCGGCCGCTCGATGCCGTGGAGCGCCCGGTGCCGCCGGTGGCCGTGGTGGGTGTCGCGACACGGCTGGTCGGCTTGACGCGGGCCTGCGCCGAGGCTGAGCTGCCGCAGCTTTGGCCCGCGAAGCAGACCGGGAATTTCGGCACCCTCGGGATGTGGAAGACCCTCAGCACCGGATTGACGATGTTGGCGAAGCCGTTCCAGGCATAGGCCGTCGCGGCGAACGCCACAACGAGGCCACTGAGCCCGATGGCCGCCAGACCGGGGCCGGGGCCGAGCCCGAGACTGTCGAGGTATTGCAGGATCGACGCCGCGAACGCGAGGAAGTCCGGGGGCGCGCTGGTGTCGTTGGCGGTCTGGCTCGGCGATGCCGAGCGGGGCGCGGGCCCGGGCGCGGGCACGGCGGCGCTGACGTCGCCCACATCGACGGACGCCAATGCAACCGCATGAACTTCAGTGCGGGGGAGCGCGGTGTTCGGCGGCGCTGTCACCACACCGAGGGCAAGGATTCCGGCGGCGGCCGCCGCGGCGTATGGACGAATGACCCTGCTCTGGATTTCTCGGCGCATCATCACCTTTAGTCGTCGGCCATGAACGGCGACTCGATCATGACACCGGCGCATCGGCGCGGAGTTGATTTCCCGCACATATTTGCGCACCCGTCAGTGCCGTTTGGGCGCGCACCGAAGTGGACATGATGGGACGGTGAAACTGCTTCCGACACCCGACGTGACGCTCACCGACTACGACGTCGAAGACGCACTGGGTCGGGCCGTCGCCGTCATCAATCCGCTGCTCGACGTGTTGTGGTGGACCGACCCGCTCGGAATCAAGCGGCAAGACCCGCCGAACGTCGTCTCCCGGGTCCTCAACGCGGCCGACGTGCCCGGCACCCTGGCGTGGGACGACCTGGACACCGACGACCGGATCGCGTGGTGGGTCTGGCGGGTCGGGGCGTTGAACACCGTCGTGGTGGCGGTGCCCGGTCTGCTGGGAGTCATCGGACGACGACTTCCGATCCAGGATCTCCTCGGCTTCGCCAACCAGGCCATCGTGCTGTGTGCCGTGGCCCGTGAACTGGGCGTCACCGATTACCGGCGGCAGACCCGGATGCTCGCCTCGGTGCTATGCGAGCGAGATCTCGCGGTCGTGGTGCACGACCCGGACCGGGCCTCGGCGATGGCGATCCCGTTCACCCCGCAGGGCACCGCCTCGGCCGTCTGGAAGTTGGTCGGAGTCCTCGACGCCGTCAGCGACGAACTCGGGAAGCGACCGCACCCCCGGGCGCCGTTCCGGTACGTGGCCATGCTGCCGGGCTTGGGCGCGGTGGCCTCGTACCTCGGGGAAATCGGTGCGTTGTCCCGGGCCGCCAAACGCGGGCGAAAGTGGGTTGACCAGCAAAAACCGCCCAGGTAAGGCGGTTCGGTGGAGCGGGCGACGGGAATCGAACCCGCGTAATCAGTTTGGAAGACTGAGGCTCTACCATTGAGCTACGCCCGCGTGTTTGCGCGAGCCCAAATGTACCGGTCGACCTGATCAAATCCGAATCGGCCCACCTGGAAGCGCGTCGCCGAGGTCGATTGCCGCTGAGCAGGCGTTGGGCCGTAGGATTCGGGCGCAAGAAATACAGCACCGGGGTGTAGCGCAGCTTGGTAGCGCATCCGCTTTGGGAGCGGAAGGCCGCAGGTTCAAATCCTGTCACCCCGACACGCCCAACGAAGTCCCGCACGAGAACAAGACTGAACCGAGGAGTACCGCCGTGAAGAGCACCGTCGAGAAGTTGAGCCCGACCCGGGTTCGCATCAATGTGGAGGTGCCCTTCACGGAATTGCAGCCGGACTTCGACCGGGCCTACAAGGAGCTCGCCAAGCAGGTCCGGCTCCCCGGCTTCCGTCCCGGCAAGGCGCCGGCCAAGCTGCTCGAGGCCCGTATCGGCCGCGGTGCGGTGCTGGAGCAGGTCGTCAACGACGCGCTGCCCAGCCGCTACAGCGAAGCCGTCACCGCCACCGAGGTGACGCCGCTGGGCCAGCCCGAGATCGAGGTGACCAAGATCGAGGACGGCGAAGAACTGGTCTTCACCGCCGAGGTCGATGTGCGGCCCGAGATCGACCTCCCCGATCTGAGCGCGCTCACGATCGAGGTCGAGGCGATCGAGATCAACGACGAGGAAGTCGACGCCGAACTGGAGTCGCTGCGCGCCCGCTTCGGCACCCTCAAGGGCGTCGAGCGGCCCGCCCAGACCGGCGACTTCGTGTCGATCGATCTGTCCGCGACCGTCAACGGCGAAGAGCTTCCCGACGCCGCCACCGAAGGCCTCTCCCACGAGGTGGGCTCCGGTCAGCTGATCGACGGTCTCGACGACGCCATCGTCGGGTTGTCCGAGGGTGAGTCGAAGGTCTTCACCACCAAGCTCGCCGCCGGCGAGCACGCCGGTGCCGACGCCGAGGTCACCGTCACCGTCAAGTCGATCAAGGAGCGCGAGCTTCCCGAGGCCGACGACGAGTTCGCCCAGCTGGCAAGCGAGTTCGACACCATCGAGGAGCTGCGCGAGAACCTCGTCGAGCAGGTCAAGCGCGTCAAGCGCATCCAGCAGGCCGAGAAGATCCGCGACAACGCCCTCGAGCTGCTGCTGGAGAAGACCGAGGTGCCGCTGCCCGAGGCGATCGTGCAGGCCCAGGTCGACCAGACCGTGCACAACGCGATCCACGGCCTCGACCATGACGAGGACAAGTTCGCGGAGACGCTCGAAGCCGAGGGCAGCTCGCGCGAGAAGTTCGACGCCGAGACCCGCGAGGCCGCCGAGAAGGCCGTCAAGACGCAGCTGCTGATGGACGCGATCGCCGACGACCTGGACATCCAGGTCGGCCAGAACGATCTGACCGAGCGGCTGGTGCTGATGTCGCGGCAGTACGGCATCGAGCCGGCGCAGCTGCTGCAGATCCTGCAGCAGAACAACCAGCTGCCTGCGATGTTCGCCGACGTGCGCCGTGGCCTGACCGTCGCCGCGGTGGTCGAGGCGGCCACCGTCACCGACAGCGAGGGCAACGTGGTCGACACCGCCGAGTTCTTCGGCCCGCCGGCCGGAGCCGAGGACGACGAACTGGTGGCCGACGCTGACGACGTCAACGTCGACGAGGTGGCCGAAGACGCCGAGGCCATCGAGAAGGACGTTGAACAGGAAGCCGAGAAGTCCGAATAACGCCGACAGCGAAAGCGCACTCTCCCGGGAGTGCGCTCCGCTGTGGGTTCGTTAGGGTCGGGTAGAACCAAGTCTGTAGAAAGCAGGTATCAAGTCGTGACTCATATGCGTTCGGGCGCGCCAGGGCTGAACCTCACTGACTCGGTGTACGAGCGATTGCTCGCCGAGCGCATCATCTTCCTGGGGTCCCAGGTCGATGACGACATCGCCAACCGGTTGTGCGCGCAGATCCTTCTGCTGGCCGCCGAGGATCCGACCAAGGACATCAACCTCTACATCAACTCGCCGGGCGGCTCGATCAGCGCCGGCATGGCGATCTACGACACCATGGTGCTCGCGCCGTGCGACGTCGCCACCTACGCGATGGGCATGGCCGCGTCGATGGGCGAGTTCCTGCTCGCGGCGGGCACCAAGGGCAAGCGCTACGCGCTGCCGCACGCCCGGATCCTGATGCACCAGCCACTGGGCGGGATCACCGGCGGTGCAGCCGACATCGCCATCCAGGCGGAGCAGTTCGCGCTCATCAAGAGGGAGATGTTCCGGCTCAACGCCGAGTTCACCGGCCAGACGATCGAGCGCATCGAGGCCGACTCCGACCGTGACCGGTGGTTCACGGCTCAGGAAGCGCTCGAGTACGGCTTCGTCGACCACATCATCACCCACGCGAACTTCAACGGAGTGACCAATGCCTGATACAACTCCCTTTTCCCAGGCAGATCCTCGGCTCACGCCGCAGGGCCGCTACATCCTGCCGTCGTTCGTCGAGCACTCCAGCTGGGGCGTGAAGGAATCCAACCCCTACAACAAGCTGTTCGAGGAACGCATCATCTTCCTCGGCGTGCAGGTCGACGACGCCTCGGCCAACGACATCATGGCCCAGCTGCTGGTGCTGGAGTCGCTGGATCCCGACCGCGACATCACCATGTACATCAACTCACCGGGTGGCTCGTTCACCTCGCTGATGGCGATCTACGACACCATGCAGTACGTGCGTGCCGACATCCAGACGGTGTGCCTGGGGCAGGCCGCCTCGGCTGCCGCGGTGCTGCTGGCCGCGGGCTCCCCGGGTAAGCGCCTCGCGCTGCCCAACGCCCGGGTGTTGATCCATCAGCCGTCGCTGGGCGGCGTCATCCAGGGCCAGTTCTCCGACCTGGAGATCCAGGCAGCTGAGATCGAGCGGATGCGGACCCTGATGGAAGAGACGCTGGCCCGCCACACCGGCAAGGATCCGGCCGTGATCCGCAAGGACACCGACCGCGACAAGATCCTGACCGCGGCGGACGCCAAGGAGTACGGGATCATCGACACGGTTCTGGAGTACCGGAAGCTGTCGGCTCAGAACGCTTGATGGTGATGTCTGCCGGGCCCACCCGGCGGCTTCTGATGTTCGCGCCCGCCGCGGCCCACCGGGTCGCGGCGTTCGCGTCGAAGCAGCCGTGGCGTTCTGCTTCGCGCTCGGCGAATCCGCGTTCGGCGGATCCGGTTCAGCGATCAACCGCCGCCGCAAGCCCGGACGGTATCGTGGAGAACAGCGAACACCAGGACGAACTCCATGATCGGCGCAGCTCAACGTCTCTCGGTTCGGTAACGGCGGCGACACGCCAAGACACGGCAGCGTGTTCCGAGGCGACGGGAGCGGTGTCAGGGGATATGTTCACCATCACGCACGAATACCAGTGACGCGATTCGTCTTTATCTGTCGCACCGTGGCAGAGCAAGCGGGTAGCGTCGGGACAGACACCGGCACTGACTAGTTAGCAGCGATCGAAGACCCGGCGAAGGAAAGTAGGACTCCACCACCATGGCGCGTATCGGAGACGGCGGTGACCTGCTGAAGTGCTCGTTCTGCGGTAAGAGCCAGAAGCAGGTGAAGAAGCTCATAGCGGGTCCGGGCGTCTACATCTGCGACGAGTGCATCGACCTCTGCAACGAGATCATCGAAGAGGAGTTGGCCGACGCCGACGACGTCAAACTCGATGAGCTGCCCAAGCCGGCCGAGATCCGCGAGTTCCTGGAGAACTACGTCATCGGCCAGGACACCGCCAAGCGCACCCTGGCCGTCGCCGTCTACAACCATTACAAGCGCATCCAGGCACAGGAGAAGCATCGTGACTCCCGCGCCGAGCCGGTGGAGCTGGCCAAGTCCAACATCTTGATGCTCGGCCCGACCGGTTGCGGCAAGACCTACCTGGCGCAGACGTTGGCCAAGATGCTCAACGTGCCGTTCGCGATCGCCGACGCCACCGCGCTGACCGAAGCCGGTTACGTGGGCGAGGACGTCGAGAACATTCTGCTCAAGCTGATCCAGGCCGCCGACTACGACGTGAAGCGCGCCGAGACCGGCATCATCTACATCGACGAGGTCGACAAGATCGCCCGCAAGAGCGAGAACCCCTCGATCACGCGCGACGTCTCCGGCGAGGGTGTGCAGCAGGCGCTGCTGAAGATCCTCGAGGGCACGCAGGCATCGGTTCCGCCGCAGGGCGGCCGCAAGCATCCGCACCAGGAGTTCATCCAGATCGACACCACTAACGTGCTGTTCATCGTTGCGGGTGCGTTCGCCGGGCTGGAGAAGATCGTCTCCGATCGCGTCGGCAAGCGCGGTCTGGGCTTCGGTGCCGAGGTGAAGTCGAAGGCTGAGATCGACACCCAGGACCACTTCGCCGAAGTGATGCCCGAGGATCTGATCAAGTTCGGGCTGATCCCGGAGTTCATCGGTCGTCTGCCGGTGGTGGCCTCGGTGACGAACCTGGACAAGGAATCGCTGGTGCAGATCCTGTCCCAGCCGAAGAACGCCTTGGTCAAGCAGTACACCCGGTTGTTCGAGATGGATGGTGTCGAGCTCGAGTTCGCCGACGACGCTCTCGATGCCATCGCCGATCAGGCGATCCATCGGGGCACCGGTGCCCGCGGTCTGCGCGCGATCATGGAAGAAGTCCTGCTGCCGGTGATGTACGACATCCCCAGCCGCGACGACGTCGCCAAGGTCGTGGTGACCAAGGAGACCGTCCAGGACAACGTCCTGCCGACGATCGTGCCGCGCAAGCCTGCGCGTCCCGAGCGCCGCGACAAGTCCGCCTAGGCGTCGTACCGTCTCTTTATGAAGAGACTCCGCCACCGATCCGCGGTGGCCGCGGTAGCCGTCACTGTGGGCATGCTGGGCATCACCACGGCCTGTAGCTCCAATGAGAAGCCCGCGCCGACGACCAGCACGACCACGACGACCACCACGACGCCGGCCGGCAGCAGCGTGCCGCCGCCGCCCTCGCCGACCGAAAAGGGTTCGGACGGCGGCGGGCCCAACAGCTTCTCGCCGACCGTGAAGGCCCCGCCGCCGCCGACTGCGATTCCGGGGAACAACTGACGCGTGGTCAGTGCCGGATGCGGTCGGCCCGACTGTAGACGTTCATCGATTCCCCACGCAGGAACGCAACCAGCGTCAGCCCTGATT
Source organism: Mycobacterium sp. ELW1 (assembly GCF_008329905.1). Classification (NCBI taxonomy): domain Bacteria; kingdom Bacillati; phylum Actinomycetota; class Actinomycetes; order Mycobacteriales; family Mycobacteriaceae; genus Mycobacterium; species Mycobacterium sp. ELW1. Next base: position 2,166,856 of record NZ_CP032155.1, read on the forward strand.
GGGTGGCGAGGTCGACGGCCAGTGAGGACGGCGCGGACACCGCGGCCAGCACCGGGATGCCGGCCATCACCGCCTTCTGGGTGAGCTCGAATGATGCGCGGCCGCTGACCAGCAGCACCGTGCCGCTGAGCGGGATCTGATTGGCCTCCAGCGCCCACCCGATGACCTTGTCGACGGCGTTGTGCCGGCCGACGTCCTCGCGGACGGCGAGCAGTGCGCCGCCCGTGGTGAACAGTGCTGCCCCGTGTAGTCCGCCGGTGCTGGCGAAAACCTTTTGCGCCGAGCGCAGTTGGTCCGGCATCGCGGTCAGCGCCGAAGCCTCGACCGTCGACGGGTCGTCGCCGGGGGAGTGCCGGCTGGTCAGCCGCACCGCGTCGATCGAGGCTTTGCCGCACACCCCGCACGACGAGGTGGTGTAGAAGTTTCGGGTCACGTCGACATCCGGCAACGGCACGCCGGGGCGCAGCGTCACATCGAGGACGTTGTAGGTGTTCACCCCGTCAGTCCCTTCCGCGCCGCGGCAGTAACGGACGGTCAGCACGTCGTCGCGGCGGGTGATGACTCCCTCGGTCAGCAGAAACCCCTGTGCCAGTTCGACATCAGATCCCGGCGTTCGCATGGTGACCGTCAGCGGTGTCCCGTTCACCCGGATCTCCAGCGGCTCCTCGACCACCAGCGTCTCCGGACGCTCGGTGGCGGTCCCGTCGTAGAGGTGACTGACCCGCCGGCGTGCGGTCACCCGGCCCATGCCGCGCCGCCCTCGGGGTCCTGGCCGCCTGGTTCGAGCCGGATGACGACCGCCTTCGACACCGGCGTATTCGACCGGGCAGCAACGTGATCCAGCGGTACGAGGGGATTGGTCTCGGGGTAGTAGGCGGCGGCATTGCCGACCGGCGTGGAGTACGGCACGATCAGGAAGTCCTTGGCCCGGCGCTCCTGCAGCCGGCCCGCGCCATCGGTGAACTCTGACACCAGGTCGACGCGGTCACCTTCGGCGAGGCCGAGGGACTCGATGTCGGCGGGGTTGACGAACACGACGCGGCGCCCGCCCTTGACCCCGCGATACCGGTCGTCCAGGCCGTAGATGGTGGTGTTGTACTGGTCGTGGCTGCGCAGTGTCTGCAGCACCAGGCGTCCCGGCGGCACCGGCACCCACTGCATCGGGTTCACCGCGAAGTTCGCCTTTCCCGTGACGGTGGGGAATTCACGGGAATCCCTTGGCGGATGCGGCAATTGGAAGCCATCTGGCTGACGTACCCGGGTGTTGTAGTCGGCGCAGCCCGGCACCACCGCGGCGATCGCGTCGCGGATGGTGTCGTAGTCGGCGGCGAAGCTCTCCCAGGGGACCGGATGATCGGCACCCAACACCGTGCGGGCCAGCTGACAGACGATCGCGACTTCGCTGCGGACCTGGTCGCTGGGCGGTGTCAGGCTACCGCGGGACAGGTGCACCATCGACATCGAATCTTCAACCGAGACAACCTGTTTGTGACCGTTCACCAGGTCGCGGTCGGTGCGGCCCAGGGTGGGCAGGATCAATGCCGTGCGGCCGTGCACCACGTGGCTGCGATTGAGCTTCGTCGAGATCTGCACGGTCAGGGCACAGGTACTCAGCGCGGACTCGGTGACCTCGGTATCCGGGGTGGCCGACGCGAAGTTACCGCCCATCGCGAGGAACACCGAGGCCCGGCCGTCCCGCATCGCCCGGATCGCGTCGACGGTGTCGAAGCCGTGCTTGCGTGGACTGACGATGCCGAATCGGGTGTCGAGGGCCGCCAGGAACGGTTCGGGGGCCTTCTCCCAGATCCCCATCGTGCGGTCGCCCTGGACATTGGAGTGACCACGCACCGGGCACACCCCGGCGCCGGGCTTGCCGATCATGCCGCGCAGCAACAGCAGGTTGGTCATCTCCGCGATCGTGGCCACCGCGTGGGTGTGCTGGGTGATTCCCATGGCCCAGCACACGATCGTGCGCTTCGAGGCAGCCAGCATGCCCGCGACCCGGTCCAGTTGCGGGCGGGCGATACCGGTGGCTTCGGTGACGGTGTCGAGGTCGACCGTGCGGGCCTCGGCGAGGTACTCGTCGAATCCGTGACAGTGGGCGTCGACGAACTCGCGGTCGATCACGCTGCCGGGGGCGCGGTCGTCGGCCTCTAGCAGCAGCCGGCCCAGCCCTTTGAACAGGGCGAGGTCGCCGCCGAGACGAATCTGGACGAACTCGTCGGCGATGGGCACTCCGTGCCCGACCACGCCGTGGACCTTCTGCGGATCCTTGAACCGGATGAGTCCCGCCTCGGGGAGCGGATTGACGGCGATGATCTTGGCGCCGTTGGCTTTCGCCTTCTCCAGCACGTACAGCATCCGCGGATGGTTGGTGCCGGGATTCTGTCCGGCGATCACGATCACGTCGGCGTGCTCGATGTCGTCGACGGTCACCGAGCCCTTGCCGACGCCGATCGAATCGATCAGCGCGGTGCCCGACGATTCGTGGCACATGTTGGAGCAGTCCGGCAGGTTGTTGGTGCCGAAGCTGCGCACCAGCAGCTGGTAGAGGAACGCGGCCTCGTTGCTGGTGCGGCCGGAGGTGTAGAACACCGCTTCGTCCGGGGATGCCAGCCCGTTGAGGTGTTCGGCGATCAGACGGTAGGCGTCGTCCCACCCGATGGGGGTGTAGTGCTGTGCACCCGGGCGAAGGACCATCGGGTGGGTGAGCCGTCCCTGCTGGGACAGCCAGTACTCGGGCTTGGCGGCCAGCTCGGCCACCGAATGGCGGGCGAAGAACTCCGGGGTGACCCGGCGCTTGGTGGCCTCCTCGGCCACCGCCTTGGCGCCGTTCTCGCAGAACTCGGCGAGCTTGCGGTTGTCGTGTTCCTCGGGCCATGCGCAACCCGGGCAGTCGAAACCGTGGCGTTGGTTGATCCGTGCCAGCGTGGAGAGGGTTCGGACGGGACCCATCTGCTCCAGGGCGCGCTGCATGGTGACCACCACCGCCTTCACCCCGGCGGCCTCGTCTTTGCGCTCGCTGACGTTGACGGATCGTTCGTCGTAGTCGGCGGGTATGTCGCGGCCGGTGCTCATAGCCTCAAATCTAGGCCGCTGTGTCGGCCGCCGACACTAACGGGCGGACTTGGCGGTCCCCTTGTTGCCCGTCGCGCGGGCGTCGCGCGTGATGGAGGCCCGAGTCGACTCGGCGGGCCGGCTGTTGGCGTTGGCCGTGACCGACGCCGCGGCGGGAGACGAGTGCCTGGGTCGCGGGCCGGCGACGCCTCTCGTCGACTTGGGCGACGACGTGGCGCGCTTGGTGCTCGTCTCGACCTTGGCCGCGTCGCCGGTTGTCGTGAGGCCGCTCGGAGCGCGGAGGGCCCGCGCCGCGGCCGGGGCCGCGACTGCCGAGGCAGATCCGCCAGTCATGGTGGCCGAGATGGAGTGGAGCACGTTCCTGACCACGTCGACCATCATGGCGATGCCCTTGGCTGCGGCGGTCAGCACCTCGGTGATTCCGGCCTGTACGGCAGCGCCGAATCCATCCGAACCCGCTGCGGCGGCGGTTGTGATGAAGGCGTTCACCATCGCCCCGACGACCGGTAGCGCTGCCTCGGGAATGGCTGCGAGGACCGTGATCGCACCGCTGATCACGGTGGGCGCCAACGCAATCATTGGGCCGATCTGGGTCAGGATCCCGTCGAATGGTGAGCTCAGGTCCCCGCCGATCGGTGGGGACAGGAGCAGGCTGACATTGACCATTGCCTCGCCCAGCGGCGTGCCTTGAGCCAGTTGGTCGAGCAATTCAGTGTTGATGAACTGCATCGCTGCGGCGGCGTCCGGATTGAACGCGGCCAGCGCGGTCATGATCGCCAAAACCTGTGGTAGGCCGAAGGGCAACGAAGCGCCGGGGACTGCAGCCGCAGAGGCCGGCTGCAGGCTATTCCAGGCGGCGCTGTCCAGGCTGGTGAGTTGGAACGCGCTCGTGCGTATGGCCGCCGATGAGGTCGGCGGACCGTACGTATCGAGTGCCGGCGACCCCGCGACGACGGCACATACGGCTAGTGGTGCGATGACGATTGATCGATACATAACTGCCCCCAGAGGTTGAATTCAAATCTCCCTGTACCCGGTATGCGACGTTTGAATCCTTGCTGAACAAAAATTTGGCAACTCGTCAATATTGGTTCTTTAGCTGATCTACGTGCACAAATCAAAGTTTGATTCTGTGATGGTTTGCCCAGATTTAGTTTGCGGAAAGTTTCTGCGGATCAGCCCGCATTCTGTCGTTGACGCAGGCGTAACGAGATCGGCATGCAAGCGACCTAACGTGGGCCGGTCACACGCCCGCGAGCAGACGCGGGCGTCTTGGGTGCAGAGGAAAGACAGTTGAGCGGAAACGCGGCCCGCCTTCAGGCGATCGTCAATGTCGAGGCGTACGAGCCTCCCCCTTTCAGCTTCGATCCAGGCGAAGCGCCAGGCGAGATCTTCGGCGCCAACGTCTTCACCCTGGCCGAGATGCGGCTGCGGTTGCCGAAGTCGGTGTACAAGTCGGTCGTCGCGACCATCGAGAAGGGCGCGAAGCTCGATCCGGCAGTCGCAGACGCTGTGGCCTCGGTGATGAAGGACTGGGCATTGTCGAAGGGCGCGACCCACTACGCGCACGTCTTCTACCCGATGACCGGTCTCACCGCCGAAAAGCACGACAGCTTCCTGGAGCCTGTGAGCGACGGTGCGACGCTCGCCGAATTTGCGGGTAAGACTCTGATTCAGGGCGAGCCTGACGCGTCGAGCTTCCCGTCGGGCGGTCTGCGCAGCACGTTCGAGGCGCGCGGGTACACCGGCTGGGACGTCACCAGCCCGGCCTACATTCTGGAGAACCCGAACGGCAACACCCTGTGCATCCCCACGGTCTTCGTGTCGATGACCGGTGAGGCACTCGACTTCAAGACCCCGCTGCTGCGTAGCCAGCAGGCGATGGGTGCACAGGCTGAGCGAATCCTGAAGTTGTTCGGACACAAGGATTTCGACCACATCGTGTCGTTCTGCGGGCCTGAGCAGGAGTACTTCCTGGTCGACCGGCACTTCTTCCTGGCTCGTCCTGACTTGATCAACGCCGGCCGTACGCTGTTCGGTGCGAAGCCGCCCAAGGGCCAGGAATTCGACGACCATTACTTCGGCGCCATTCCCGACCGGGTGCTGGCCTTCATGATGGACACCGAGCGGGAGCTGTTCAAGCTCGGCATCCCGGCCAAGACCCGCCATAATGAGGTCGCGCCAGGCCAGTTCGAGATCGCGCCGATGTTCGAACGGGCCAACATCGCGGCCGACCACCAGCAGCTGCTGATGACGACGTTCCGCAACATCGCCAAGAAGCACGGCATGGAGTGCCTGTTCCACGAGAAGCCGTTTGCCGGTGTCAACGGTTCCGGCAAGCACGTCAACTTCTCGATGGGCAACGCACAATTCGGCAGCCTCTTGGTGCCCGGTGACACCCCCCATGAGAATGCCCAGTTCCTGGTGTTCTGTGCCGCGGTGATCCGTGCCGTGCACAAATTTGGCGGGTTGCTCAGGGTCTCCGTGGCCTCGGCCACCAATGATCATCGCCTTGGCGCCAACGAGGCTCCGCCGGCCATCATCTCGATCTTCCTCGGCGCTCAGCTGGCCGACGTGTTCGAGCAGATCGCCAAGGGTGCGGCCACCTCGTCAAAGGGCAAGGGCGTCATGCACATCGGCGTCGACACGCTGCCCGAGCTGCCGACCGATCCGGGCGACCGCAACCGCACAAGCCCATTTGCGTTCACCGGCAACCGGTTCGAGTTCCGCGCTCCGGGCTCGGGGCAGACGATCAACGTCCCGATGATCATCCTCAACACGATCATGGCCGATTCGCTCGATTACATGGCCACCGTGCTGGAGACGGCCGTCGCAAACGGCGAGAGCTTCGACGAGGCGGTGCAGAAGCTGCTCACCGAGATCATCACCGAGCACGGCGCGGTCGTGTTCAATGGTGACGGATACTCGGAGAACTGGCAGATCGAGGCCGCCGAGCGCGGTCTGCCGAACCTCAAGACGACGCTCGACGCCATTCCGCAGCTGGTGACACCGGAGGCGATCGAGGTCTTCGAGAAGTACGGCGTGTTCAACGCTCGGGAGCTGCATAGCCGCGAAGAGGTCCGGTACGAGACATATGCCCTGACGGTCAGTGTCGAAGCCAAGTTGACACTCGAAATGGGCTCGACGGTGATCCTGCCTGCGGCGGTTCGGTACCAGACCGAGTTGGCGCAGAATGTCGCGGCGCTGAAGGCGGCCGGGGTGGGGGCGGACACCGCCTTGCTGGAGACCGTGTCCACGCCGATTTCGGAGCTGACCGCTGCACTGGCCGCGCTCAAGGAGGCGCTGGGTGCCCACGGCGGCGACACCGCCAAGGAGGAGGCCGAGCACGCGGCGAGCTTGTTGCCGTTGATGGATGCGGTGCGCGCGGCCGCGGACACGCTGGAAAGCGTTGTCGCCGACGATCTCTGGCCGCTGCCGACCTACCAGGAGATGCTCTACATCCTGTGAGCTGGCGCTGAGGCTGTAGTTGCCGACATCCGCCTCGCGGCTGATTCGTCACGCAACTACAGCCTCGGCGTCACCTGAGGTGCTCGCCGAAGAACGCGAAGATTCGCTGCCAGGCGTCCTCGGCCTCGGGGCGTGAGTAGGCCATCCCGGCAACGCCGGCGATGGCCTGCATCGGCGCGGGAATGTCCCAGTCGTTCATGAAGGAGTGCCCGACTCCTCCGTACTCCTTGATGTCGCGCGGCACATCGTTGGTCGAGAGCAGGCCTTCCAGCTTGTCGGCCGCACCCTTGAGCATCCAGTCCTTGGCGCCGTAACTCGCCACCGTCGGGCACGAGTTCGGGATCGCGGAGATGTCCGAGGGCCATTCCCCGTAATTGGGAGCCGCTGCATCGAAGTGTCCGGTCGGTGCCAGCACGAGGCAGAACCCACCGCCCATACAGAACCCGATGATGCCGACTTTCCCGCTGCACGCCGGATCGGCTGCCAGGTGATCGCGGGCGGCGATGAGGTCGTCGACGGCGGTTCCCTTGCCCTTCTTGAACGCCTGCAAGGTGCGCACCACGCAGAGCAGCCGATTGCCCCGGTGATACAGCGCCGGAGTGATCGCGAGGTAGCCGTTCTCGGCGAACCGGTCGGTGATGCGTTTGATGTCACCCGTCATGCCCATCGCGTCGTGCACGATCACCACCCCGGGCCACGGTCCGTCACCGGCCGGCCGTGCTTGATAGGCCGGCAGCGGGCCCGCTGGAGCGGGAAACGTGGTGTCCATGGAACGGCATCTTGCCGTTAGGTGATCAACTCCGCCAGGGGTTGTTGCCGGCGTCCCAGGCTTTCTGGATGTCCGGGTAGATCGATGTCTGATCGGTGGGCACCGAATTCTTCGTCATCCGGGTGCGCTCGTCGGCCAGGACTTCGGGCGCACCACTTTCGATGGCGTCCATCGTCTGGGCCGCGACATCCTCGGGTGAGATCTTCGGGCCGTCGATCACCGCGGCCATATCGGTGTCGATGAAGCCGGCGTGCACACCGACGACATGCGTGCCCTGGCCGTGCAGTTCGATGCGCAGAGCGTTGGTCAGCGCCCACTCGGCGGCCTTGGAAGCCCCGTAGGACGCGTTGAAGGGGGAGACGAAGAAGCTGACCACCGACAGCATGTTCACCAGTGCACTGCCACCTGACTGTGCGGCCAGGACGGGCGCGAACGCGCGAGCCATCGCCAGCGTGCCGAAGTAGTTGGTCTCCATTTCGACGCGGGCGGCATCGGGATCCTCGACGGTCAGGAATGGCGACTGCAGCATGGCGCCGGCGTTGTTGATCAACACCGACACGTCGGTGCAGGCCTGGGCCGCGGCGCGCACGGCGTCAGCATCGGTGATGTCCAGGACTATCGGTACCACTCGCGAATCGTCGAACGCGACGCTGTCAGGGTTGCGGGCGGCGGCGTAGACCTTGGTGGCGCCGCGGTCCAGCAGTGCCTGGGTGAACGCCCGGCCGAGGCCGCGGTTGGCGCCTGTGACCAGTGCGATGCTGCCGTCGATGGCTTTGCCGTTGGTTGCGGCCATGGTCTGCTCCTCGGTGTCGGGTTCACCGAGATCAACATCTACTCGCAGCGGCGATATTTCGCGACGTGGTCCGTCATCTCAGGCGCCCGCGATCGAATCCCGCGACACCATCGCGACCTCGACGGGCCGACCGCTACCCAGCGACTGCACGCCGGCCTCGCACACCGCTGCGGCGGCGTAGCCGTCCCACGCCGAGGGACCGTCTGTGTAATCTCCGGTTCGGTGTCCTCGCTGAACAGCGTCCACCCAGCGCTGGAACTCGGTGTCGTAGGCCTGGCCGAAGCGTTCCCGGAAGCCGGGGGTGATCTGGCCGCCCCAGTTACCGGGTGCGGTCTTACGGATCAGGCCGACGTCCAAACCGATCATCGCGCTGCCCTTTTCGGCAACAACCTCGGTGCGCACCTCGTAGGCGACGCCGGTGGTGACGAACAGTTCGACGTCGACATGCTTGCCGGAGGCGGTCCGCATGATGGCGATCTGCGGGTCGGCCACCCCTTCGGGCGCACCCGGGTTGGCCGACGGCGTGATGATCTGGATGGAGACGATCTCCTCGTCGAACAGGAAGCGCGTCACGTCGACCTCATGCACCAGCGAGTCACGCACGATCATCGCGCTGTCGAACGACGGCGGCACCGCGGGGTTGCGGTGCGCGCAGTGCATTACCAGGGGGCGTCCCAGCTCGCCCGAGCCCAGCATCGCCTTCAGCGCGACGTACTCGTGGTCGAAGCGGCGCATGAAACCGACTTGGATGAGCCGCTTTCCGAGCTCGGCCTCACGCTTGACCACCTCCAACGAGGTATCCGCATCGGTGGTCAGCGGCTTCTCGCACAGCACCGGCTTACCGTGTTCGAGGCACGCCAGCAGTTGCTTCTCATGGGTAGGTCCCGGCGTCGCCAGCACGACGGCGTCGACATCCGGGTCGGCGATGGCGTCCAGCGGATCGGCGGCCACGCGGCACCCCGGGATACCTGCGGCGATCTGCTCGGCCTTCTCGGTCAGGTAGTCGTTGACGATGGCTACGTGGGCGCCGGAGATCTTCGACGTGAGACGGGCGACATGGTCGGCGCCCATGATGCCGACACCGAGTACGGCGACACGAAGGTCAGACATGGCGGGATCTCCTGAACTAGAACCGGACGGACGGGACCCCGCAGGACCCGAGATAGGCGCGGGTGCGTGTGGCGATGGGCAGCGGAGCGTCGACGTCGCACGGATACATGTCTTGCTCGACGATCGCGAACACGTCGATGCCGAGCTTCTCGATCTCGGCGAGAAGCGGTGGCATGTCCGGGATTCCGCGCGGCGGCTCGGTCATCGCGCCGAGCTTGACGGCCTCACCGAACGGCAGGTCCTCGGCTTCGACCTTGGCCCGCACTTCTGGATCGACCTGCTTGAGGTGCAGGTAACCGATGCGCTCGGGTGCGCGGCGGATGATCGCGATGTTGTCGCCGCCGCAGTAGGAGATGTGACCGGTGTCCAGACACAGGTTCACGAACTCGCCGTCGGTGCCGTCGAGAAAGCGGTAGACGTTCTCTTCGGTGTCGACGTGACTGTCGGCGTGGGGGTGATACTGCGCCCGAACCCCGTACTGCTCGAACATCGCCTTGCCCAGTTCGTTCATGCCCTGGGTCTTCCTGCGCCACTGCTCAGGGGTCAGCGTGCGGTCTTCGAGCACCGCGCCGGACGATGGGTCGCGCCACATCTCGGGAATCACCACGACATGCTTACCGCCCACGGCGGCAGTCAGTTTCGCGACGTCCTCGATCTGCTTCCACACTGAGTCCCAATTTTCAGCCGCAGGAGCTCCGTCTTGGTGCAGGTGCTCGAACACCGTGCCCGCAGACAACTTCAGGTTGCGGGCCGCCAGCTCATCGGAGAGCTGCGTGGGATCGGTCGGCAGGTAGCCGAACGGGCCCAGCTCGATCCACTGATAGCCGGATGCCGCGACCTCGTCGAGGAAGCGGGTGTAAGGGGTTTGTTGCGGATCGTCAGGGAACCACACGCCCCACGAGTCCGGTGCCGACCCGACGAGAATAGTGCTCACGGGTGAAGTCCTTCTAGCGATCTGAGGGGTTGACAAGGGGGCGTTGGACTTTCTTCCAATCCGCATACCGCTGATAGGCCGTCTGGGTGGACTCCAGGCTGGAGACCTCGCTGACCGGCACGTCCCACCAGCTCTGGCTGTCGGGCGCATAGATCAACGGGTCAGTCTCCACATGAATGACGGTGGTGCGCTCACTTGCCTTGGCGACCTTGACCGCGTCGGTGAACTCCGCGGCGGTGCCGACCTTGATGACGTCGGCGCCCAGGCTGGCGGCATTGGCGGCCAGGTCGACCGGCAGCGTGTCGCCGTCGAGCCGGCCGTCGTCGCCCCGGTACCGGTAGGCGGTACCGAACCGCTGCGAACCCAGCGATTCCGAAAGCCCACCGATGGAGGCGAATCCGTGATTCTGCACCAGGACCGGGATGACCTTGATGCCCTCCTGGACGGCGGTCACCAGCTCGGTTGCCATCATCAGGTAGGAGCCGTCGCCGACCATGATGAACACGTCGCGGTCGTCGTCAGCCATCCGCACGCCGATACCGCCCGCGATCTCGTAACCCATGCACGAGTAGCCGTATTCGACGTGATAGCCCTTGCGGTCGCGGGTGCGCCAGAGCTTGTGCAAGTCCCCGGGCATCGACCCGGCCGCGCACACCACCACGTCACGGGGATCTGACAGTGTGTTGACCAGGCCGATGACCTGATTCTGGTTGAGCGGAGCACCGTCTTCGCAGGTGTACGCCGACGACACGGTGTCCTCCCACTCGGCGGCCAGTTCGGTTACCCGGGAGCGGTATTCGGCACTGACGGTGTAGCCCTTGAGTGCGGAACCCAGCGCTTCGAGGGCTTCCCGCGCATCCGACACCACACTGACGCCGCCCTGTTTCACCGAATCCAGCGAGGCGACATTGATGTTGACGAATCGGACATCGGGGTTGTTGAACGCGGTGCGCGATGCCGAGGTGAAATCGCTGTAGCGGGTGCCGATCCCGATGATCACATCAGCCTGCGCGGCCAGTGCGTTCGCCGCGGTCGTTCCCGTCGAGCCGACAGCTCCGACCGATTGCGGATGATCGAAACGCAGTGACCCCTTGCCGGCTTGGCTTTCGGAGACCGGGATTCCGGTCTGGTCGCAGAACGCGGCCAGGGCGTCTTCGGCTTCCGAGTAGTGCACACCGCCCCCGGCGATGATCAGCGGCTTGGCTGCGGCGGCGATGATCTCGGCGGCGCGGGTGATCACCGCATGTTCCGGCAAAGGGCGGGCGATGTGCCATGTGCGTTCGGCGAACAGCGATTCCGGCCAGTCGTGTGCCTGTGCCTGCACATCCTGGGGGATCGACACGGTGGCTGCTCCGGTTTCGACCGGGTCGGTCAGCACGCGCATGGCACCCAGCAGTGCGGCGGGCAGCTGCTCGGGTCGCCACACCCGATCGAAGTAGCGGGACAACGGTTTGAACGCATCGTTGACCGTGACATCGCCGGAGGACGGCAGTTCGAGCTCCTGCAGCACGGGCGAACTGACCCGGGTCGCGAAGGTGTCGGCCGGCAGCAGCAGCACCGGCAGCCGGTTGATGGTCGCCAACGCGGCACCGGTCAGCATGTTGGTCGAGCCCGGTCCGACGCTGGCGGTGACGGCCCAGGCCTCCAGCCGGTCCTTCTGCCGCGCGTACGCGACCGCGGTGTGCACCATGGCCTGTTCGTTGCGGCCCAGCACGTACTTCAGGCCAGGCTGCCGGCCTGCTTCGACCGCCTCGATTTCGTCCTGCAGCAGCGCCTGACCCAGGCCGGCTACGTTGCCATGCCCGAAGATGCCCAGGCACCCGGCGAAGAACTTACGGCGCACCCCGTCGCGCTCGACGTACTGGTTGGCGAGGAACCGAATGGTGGCCTGTGCCACGGTGAGTCGGACCGTGGATTCGGTGTCGGCCAGCTTGTCGCCCGCCTTCGGCGCGGTGGATACCACGGTCAGACTCCTTGCCCGGAGGGGCTGCCCATCGGCAGCCGGGGATCGATCTCCTGGTGTTCCCAGCTGCCGCGCAACCAGGTGTGGTTCGGGTCGTCACAGATCAGCCAAGCCCGGTTCGGGCCGGAGCCGGCCATCACGTTCAGGTAGTACATGTGGTGGCCGGGTGCGGCGATCGACGGACCGTGATAGCCGTGCGGGACCAGCACGACGTCGCCCGAGCGGACCTCTTCGAGCACCTCGATCGGGCGCTGCGGTGTGCCGTAGACGCGGTGATAGCCGAAGCCGGGAGTGCCGGCGGAGCTGTCGGCGATCTCGAAGTAGTAGATCTCCTCGAGCTGCGTCTCGACGTCGGTGTTCTCCTCGTGCTTGTGCGCAGGGTAGCTTGACCAGTTGCCGCCGGGGGTGATGACCTCGCAGGCGATCAGCGAGTCGGCCTCGAATGTCGTTGCGGTGCCGAAGTTGTGCACCTGGCGGCTGCAGTTGCCGGCACCGCGCAGCTCGACGGCCACATCGGCCGCCGCGACCCGGCGGTTCGGGAACGACCGGGCGGCGCGGGCACCGCAGATCGCGAAGCGGCCTTCGCCGGTCAGCGTGTAGGTCTGGTCGATACCGAGGTAGACCATGTCGGCCGGCCCATCGAAAACCGAAGCCCGCGGCGACAACTCATACGTGACCTCGGCGCATTCGATCCTGCCGCCCCGACCAGCGCAGGATCATCACTCGTGCTGCCCCGACCAGCGGCAGGATCATCACCTCGGTGCTGCCGGTGGTGAGTTCAATACTCTGGGTGTCGTCCAGTTCCACCACCTGCAACGAGGACTCAGCCCATCCCGCGGACTCGGGCGTCACGTCGACGACGAACGGCAACTCGGCGCTGCGAGCCGGAATGTAGTACTTGCTGTTCATCCTGTGTCACCTCACCATCGCCACCGCGGTCGCGACCGCGGAGCTCACGTCGTCGTCGGCCGGATACAGCAGGGTGCGGCCCACTATCAAACCCCGCACCGCCGGCAGCGACAATGCCTTCTCCCAACTGGCGAACGCCTCGTCGGGATCGGCGGGGTCGCCGCCCAGAAGCAGCGTCGGCAATGTCGTGGAGTCCATCACCCGTTCCATGTCATCGACGACCGGCAGTTTCATCCAGGTGTACGCCGACGTCGATCCCAGCCCCTGGCTGATGTGGATGGACTTGATCACCGCGTCCGGGCTCAGATCGTTGCGGACCTTGCCGTCGACCCGGCTGGACAGGAACGGCTCGAGCATCGCGATCAAGCCGTGCGCGGCCAGTTCGTCCACGGCCCGGGCGCACGAAGCCAGGGTGGCGACCGTGCCCGGATCGTCGAGATCGATGCGGCACAACATCTTTCCGCCGTTCATCTTCGCCGCGGCAGTCGACGCGGCGGTGGCCGCCGTCATCCGGTCGTCGAGCTCGAAACAGGCGCCGGCCAGCCCGCCGCGATTCATCGAGGAGAAGACGACTTTGTCCTCGAGTGCGCCGAGCAGAAGCAGGTCGTCCAGGATGTCGGAGGTGGCCAGCACGCCGTCGACGCCGGGGTCGGCCAGCGCGGCGCGCAGCCGGTCGAGCAGGTCGGTGCGGCTGTTCATCGCGGTGGGCCGTGCGCCGACGGCCAGCGCGCCGCGGGCCGGGTGGTCGGCGGCGACGATCATCAGCCGTCCGTTGCCGCGCACGACGGGCCGGGTGGTGCGCTCCTGCCATGCCCGCGCGATCGCGGCCGGGTCAGCCGCGCGCAGATCGGTGATGTCCGCGTAGTCCTTGCAGGCGCTAGACATTGACAGCCCCCACCGCCGTCTGGTCGGCAAGCTCGGCCACCTCGTCGGCGGTCGGCATCGCCGTCGAGCATTCCAGCCGGGAGGCGACGATCGCACCGGCGGCGTTGGCGTAGCGCAGCGTCTTCTCCAGCGTCCAGCCGTGCAGCAGGCCGTGGCACAGGCTGCCACCGAAGCTGTCGCCGGCCCCGAGTCCGTTGACAACGTCGACGTCCACCGGGGGCACCGTCACCGAGGCGCTGCGGGTCTTGCCCAACACCCCGCGCGGCCCCTGCTTGACGATCGCCAACTGGACGCCGAGGTCGAGTAGTGCGTCGGCTGCCTTGTGCGGGTTGGTTTCCCCGACGGCGATCTCACACTCTTCGCGGTTCCCGACAGCGACGGTGACGTGGGCCAGTGCGCGCTGAACCTGCGCGGTGGCGGCGGCGGGGGAGTCCCAGAACATCGGCCGGTAGTCGAGGTCCAGAACGGTCAACGGCTTGCGGCTGTGCCTATTCCCCGTCGCTTCGCTCGCCCCACGTGCCTCCCAGGCCGCGAAATGCGCACCGCGGCTGGGCTCTTCGGAAAGACCTGTCACCGTCGACCAGTACAACCGGGCACTGCGGACAGCGTCGAGATCGATGTCGGCGGCGGTGATCTGCAGATCGGGCGCCGACGGCTTGCGGTAGAAGTACAGCGGGAAGTCGTCAGGCGGGAAGATCTCGCAGAAGGTCACCGGCGTCGGGTGGTGCGGGTCGACGGTGACGTAGCGGTTGTCCACGCCGAGGCGGCTCAACTCGTCACGGACGAATCGGCCGAACGGATCTGCGCCCGCTCCGGAGATCAGCGCGGTGCGGTTGCCCAGTCGCGCGGCTGCCACCGAGACGTTGGCTGCGCTGCCGCCGAGGAACTTGCCGAAGGATTCCACGCGTTCGAGACCGACGCCGATCTGCAGCGGATAGATGTCGACGCCACTGCGCCCGATGGCGAGTACGTCGAACGGTGCGTCAGTGGTCACGTCAGCTCTCTTCAGGGCTCGTTGGGGACTTGTGTACGAGGGTGCCCCGCGTCACAGCGCCGTGTCAATACTTTGTCCTGACATTCTATCTTTATCTCAATCGATGCTAGAGTGCAGCTACTGTTGGGTTTTCGAGTTCGAGATCGGAGTCGATGTGCCGTTGGCGGTCGAACTGGACAGGTCAAGCCCCGTTCCTCTGTACTACCAGCTCTCCCAGGCCATCGAGGCGGCAATCCGTAGTGGCGAACTCGCGCCTGGGGACCGCTTCGAAAATGAACTCGCATTGGCCAAGCGGTTGACACTGTCGCGACCCACCACGCGCCGCGCCATTCAGGAACTCGTCGACAAGGGCCTTCTGGTTCGCAAGCGCGGCGTCGGAACCCAGGTCGTCCAGAACCCGGTTCACCGCCGCGTCGAACTCACGAGCCTGTTCGACGACCTGTCCCGGGCCGGACAGGAGCCCACCACCCAGCTGCTGGAGTACCACGTCGGCCCGCCCAGTGAGGACGTCGCGCGCGAACTGAGCCTTGCCGAGGGACGCGAGGTCGCCTGCATCAAACGTCTCCGCTGCGCCAACGGCGAGCCGCTTGCCCTGATGACCAACTACCTTCCTGCCGAGATCGCCCCGGATGCCGAGGAACTGGAACGCAGCGGGCTGTACCAAGCCCTGCGCGGCCGTGGGGTGCATATCCGATTGGCCAGTCAGCGCATCGGTGCGAGGGCGGCCAGTCGAAGTGAAGCCCGGCTGCTCGACGAGAAACCAGGTGCGCCGCTGCTGACCATGGACCGCACGGCGTTCGACGATTCCGGTCGCGCCGTCGAATTCGGTACGCATTGCTATCGCGCTGCCCGGTACTACTTCGACACCACGCTCGTCGACCGCTGACGCGCCTTTGGTGAATTCGGCGAATATCTGCTCGCCGGCTCCCATGCCTCGAACCACATACATTCGCAGCGTTATCGTGAACGCGGCAAACTTTGTGACGGTCGCTCTTCAAGATCAGATCTGAAATCTACTCGCCGCCTTGAGATTTCAAGAATTTTGATTTGATCGGCTAACCCGCTCGACGCGTGTGACAATTTGGCTTTCCGGCTGCGTCGAAAACGGCGGAGGGACAGTGACAGAGAGCCACTCGTTCCGCGCACTATGGGCGCTGATGGTCGGCCTGTTTCTGATCGTGGTCGACTCGACGGTAGTCGCGGTGGCCAACCCCGTGCTCAAGGCCGACTTCGGCGCCGACTACGGCTCGGTGCTGTGGGTGACGAGCGGTTATCTACTGGCGTTCGCGGCACTCCTGCTGATCGGCGGACGGCTCGGAGATCGATTCGGGCCCAAGCGTGTCTACCTGGTCGGGATGGCGATCTTCAGTGCGTCGTCGGTGTGGTGCGGCCTTGCCGCATCGGTGGGAATGCT
This sequence comes from Mycobacterium sp. ELW1, assembly GCF_008329905.1. Classification (NCBI taxonomy): domain Bacteria; kingdom Bacillati; phylum Actinomycetota; class Actinomycetes; order Mycobacteriales; family Mycobacteriaceae; genus Mycobacterium; species Mycobacterium sp. ELW1. The sequence continues at coordinate 2,183,173 of NZ_CP032155.1, forward strand.
GACCGCCGCCCGCGTCGCTCAGGGCGCCGGCGCCGCACTGCTGGCGCCGCAGATCTTCACGGTGATCACCCGGATGTTCCCGTCCGACCGGCGCGGGATGGCGATGAGCGTCTGGGGTGTCACCACGGGGGTGGGCCTGTTCGGTGGTCCCATTCTCGGCGGTGTGCTGCTCGATCAGCTTGGCTGGCGGTGGATCTTTTTCGTCAACGCCCCGATCGGGATCCTCGGGCTCGTGCTGGCGGCGTGGCTGGTTCCGGAGCTGCCCGGCCGGCGTCTACACATGGACGTCCTCGGCGTGCTGCTGTCCGGCACCGGTATCGGCTTCATCGTGTTCGGTCTTCAGCAAGGCCAGCGCGACAGTTGGTCTCCGTGGATCGGCGCGATGATCGTCGGCGGACTGGCATTGCTCGCCCTCTTCATCGGGTGGCAGGCCGTTCACCCGAGCGAACCCCTGATTCCGCTGCGGCTGGTTCGTCACCGCGACTTCATCCTGTCCAATGCCGGAATCGCTCTGGTCAGCTTTGCGTTCGTCGCTTTCATTGTCCCGCTGATGATCTTTCTCGAAGAGGGCTACCGACTTTCGCCGGTTCACGCCGCGCTGCTCACCGCGCCGATGGCAGTCGCGACCGTGGTCTTCGCGCCGGTGGTCGGAAAGCTCGTCGACCGCGTTCATCCGCGTCCGGTCGTGATCTTCGGTTTCGCACTGCTGGCGATCGCCTTGTTGTGGCTGGCATCGGAGATGACGCCGACCACCCCGGTGTGGCAGCTGGTGTTGCCGCTGGCGACGGTGGGTGCCGCCAGTGCGTTCACCTGGGAACCGCTGGCTGTCATCGCATCCCGCGCGCTGCCGGACGAGTTGGCCGGAGCCGGATCAGCGCTGTGCAACACCGCACGGCACCTCGGGGCTGCGCTGTCGAGTGCCAGCGTCGCCGCACTGACGGCGAGCCTGCTGGTCGGCGCGAATTCAGATGCTTCGCTTGCCGGCGCCATGTCCTGGTCGATGTTGTTGCCCGCGTTCGCCGCAGCGGTGGGCGCAGTGACCGCACTGTTCTTCGCCGAACGCCACCCCGTGGCCGGCGCGGGAGTGCCGGTGCGCCGCGATGTGAGCGTGCCGCTATGACCGCCCTTGCCGGCGCACCACATTCGACACTGCACGAGGCAGATTCGCTGACCGACGATGCCTTACGCGACCTCCTCGCATACCCCGACGGGCTCCGGCATCCGCTGTTCCGGGCGAACTTCATCGCGAGCATCGACGGGGCGGTGACTCTCGAGGGCTCCGGGCGAAGGCTGGGCACGCCGACCGATCGCCGGGTGTTCTGCCGGTTGCGTGACGTCGCCGACGTGGTGCTGGTGGGTGCGACGACGGCGAAATCCAAACCCTACGAGAACCTTCAGCTCGAGCCGGACGCGCAGGCGTGGCGGCTGTCGAGGGGATTGGCGGCCACCTTGCCGGTCGCCGTGGTGTCCAGTCGCGGCGTGGTCCCGCCCGCGGTGCTCAGTAACGCGGCGTCGCCGCCGGTGGTCTTCGTGTCATCCGGCGCCGACGAGGCAGTCCGGCGTCAGCTCGAGGAGTCCCACGCGCATGTCATCGTGCTCGGGAGCGGCCGAGTGGATTCGGCGGCGATCCGGCACGGGCTCGGCGCACTGGGGTTGCACCGGGTGCTCGTCGAAGGCGGCCCCACACTGTTCTCACAATTGGTGTCGGACAACGAGATCGACGAGCTGTGTCTGACCACCAGCCCCAAGCTGGTAGCGGGCCCGGCCCGTCGCATTGCCGCGGCCGATCACCACGTCGAGATCAACATGGCGCGCCGCGGCATCCTGGTCGGCGGCGACGGGACCGTCATCGTCCGATGGGCGCGCTACTGAGGATCGCGCGGTCAGGAGAAGGCGGCGCGGAACGCCGCCAGCGCCTCCGCACTGTCACCGGCTGCCCACGCCTCCAGGCCGATCGTGCCGCGATAACCCATGTCGCGCAGTGCCGTTGCAATCGCGGGGTAGTGGATCTCGCCGGTGCCCGGCTCGCATCGGCCGGGTACGTCGGCCACTTGGATCTCGCCGATCGCGGAGCCGCACCGGCGGACCAGTTCAACAAGATTCCCCTCGCCGATCTGGGCGTGGTAGAGGTCGAGCATCATCTTGACGTTCGGGTGGCCGACTCCCTCGACCAGTGCGAGAGTGTCCTTGGCGCGGGCCAGGGGGACACCGGGGTGATCGACGATCGTGTTCAGGTTCTCCACACAGAACGTCACGCCCGCGGCGCCGCCGAGGTCACCGATCCGCTCCAGCGTGCGCTGCGCGGTCAGCCACATCTGCCCGCGGGCCCGCTGCCGTGGCCGGGCGGCCTGACCGTCGACGAGTTCTGCGGTATGCAGGTTCAACCGCGGCACGCCCAGCGTCTCAGCGGCTTTGATGCTCAGCTCGGCGGTCTGCACCACCTCGTCGGCGCGGGCCGGGTCGATCAGGTCGCCGTGCAGGTACCCGGTCATCGACGAGAACCGCGCGCCGGTTGCGGCAAGTGCCGTGAGGTCCTTGTCGTGCCAACTCCAGATCTCCACCGCGAAGCCGAGATCGTGGATGCGGCGCACCCGCTCGACGATCGGCAGGTCGGTAAACACCATCTCGGCGCATACCGCCAGGTCAAAGTCACTCACCCCGGCACCCTAGCATTTGACCTGCAGTCCGAATGTCCTAACAAAGTATTGACTTTCTGCTGTGAGCCGTATTACATCGAGGCAAGGGCGTGTCGTGGGCGACGAAGACCGCGATGGAGACAAGGAGTCGGAATGAAGTTCAATCGGCTGGCGGCCGTGGCAGGCGTGAGCGCGCTGGTGATCGGTCTGGCTGCCTGCTCCGCGACCGGAGGCAAACCGCGGGACAACGGCAGCGGTTCGGGCGGCGGCACCGTCGACACGCCACGCATGACCATCGCGATGATCACCCATGAGGCGCCCGGCGACTCGTTCTGGGACTTGGTCCGCAAGGGCGCCGAGACCGCAGCCAAGAAGGACAACATCGAGCTTCGCTACTCCAGCGATCCCGAAGCGCCGAACCAGGCGAACCTCGTCCAGAGCGCGATCGACAGTGGCGTCAAGGGTATTGCTGTGACGCTGGCCAAACCTGACGCGATGAAGGCTGCCGTGCAAAGCGCCGGCTCCAAGGGCATCCCCGTGGTCGCGTTCAACGCCGGCCTGGACGCCTGGCAGGCGATGGGCGTCAAGGAGTACTTCGGACAGGACGGCTACATCGCCGGTCAGGAAGCCGGTAAGCGCTTGCAGTCAGACGGCGCCAAGAAGGTCGTCTGCGTCATCCAGGAACAAGGTCACGTCGACCTCGAGGCCCGCTGCGCCGGCGTGAAGAACACGTTCCCGGCCACGGAAGTTCTCAACGTCAACGGTAAAGACATGCCGTCGGTGGAATCAACGATCACCGCCAAGCTTCAACAGGATGCGGGGATCGACACGATTCTGACGCTCGGGGCCCCCTTCGCGCTGACCGCCGTCCAATCGGTGGCGAATGCGGGCAGCAAGGCCAAGGTCGCCACCTTCGACACCAACGCCGCACTGGTCGACGCCATCAAGAACGGAAGCGTGCAATGGGCCGTTGACCAGCAGCCGTTCCTGCAGGGATACCTCGCGGTCGATTCGCTGTGGCTCTATCTCAGCAACGGCAACGTGATCGGCGGAAACCAGCCGACGCTGACCGGCCCGTCGTTCATCGACAAGTCGAACATCGACGCAGTCGCCGAATACGCCAAGAACGGAAAGCGCTGATGAGCACTCAGTCTGACGTTGCGCCGACGCACAAGGTCGTTCACGACGAACGGGTCAAGGAACGGAACCGGCTGCAGCGACTGCTGATTCGGCCCGAGATGGGCGCGGGCATCGGCGCCATCGGGATCTTCGTCTTCTTCCTCATCGTGGCCGACCCGTTCCGGCAGGCCTCGTCACTGGCCACCGTCCTCTATGCCAGCTCGACCATCGGGATCATGGCCTGCGGCGTCGCTGTACTGATGATCGGCGGCGAGTTCGACCTGTCGACGGGCGTCGCGGTGACGTTCAGCTCGCTGGCGGCATCGATGCTGTCCTACAACCTGCACCTCAACCTGTGGGCGGGTGCCGGTCTCGCGCTGATCCTGGCGCTGGGTGTCGGGTTCTTGAACGGCTTCCTGGTGATGAAGACCAAGATCCCGTCCTTCCTCATCACACTGAGCACCTTCTTCATGCTCGCCGGTATCAACCTCGCCGTCACCAAACTCCTTGCCGGACAGGTCGCCACGCAGAGCGTGAACGACATGCAGGGCTGGGACTCGGCACAGAAGGTGTTCGCGTCGTCGTTCACCCTGTTCGGCGTGAGCATCCGCATCACCGTGGTGTGGTGGCTGGTGTTCACCGCCGTCGCCACCTGGGTGTTGTTCAAGACCAAGATCGGCAACTGGATCTTCGCCGTCGGCGGTGACGCCGAAAGCGCTCGCGCAGTGGGTGTTCCGGTGACCAAGGTCAAGATCGGGTTGTTCATGTTCGTCGGCTTCTGCGCCTGGTTCGTGGGCATGCACCTGCTTTTCGCGTTCAACACGGTGCAGTCCGGGCAGGGCATCGGCAACGAGTTCTTCTACATCATCGCCGCGGTGATCGGTGGCTGCCTGCTGACCGGTGGTTACGGCACCGCCGTCGGAGCCGCCATCGGTGCGTTCATCTTCGGCATGACGAATCAGGGCATCGTCTACGCGGGCTGGAACCCCGACTGGTTCAAGTTTTTCCTCGGCGCGATGCTGCTGTTCGCAGTGATCGCCAACAACGCCTTCCGTAATTACGCCGCCAAGAGGTGAGAGAAGTGACTGCGACCATGGATCGACCCACCGAAGAAGCCCCGTCCGGCGGCAAAGTGCCACTCGTCGAGATGAAGAACGTCGGCAAGACCTACGGCAACATCACCGCGCTCAAAGACATCTCGCTGCGAGTGCATGCCGGTGAGGTGACCGGCATCCTCGGCGACAACGGCGCGGGCAAGTCGACGCTCATCAAGATCATCGCCGGATTGCATCAGCCGACCGACGGTGAGCTGCTGGTCGACGGCGAACCGACGAAGTTCACCTCGCCCGCCGACGCACTCGGCAAGGGCATCGCCACGGTGTACCAGAACCTCGCCGTCGTTCCGTTGATGCCGGTGTGGCGAAACTTCTTCCTGGGTCAGGAAATTCGTAAGAAGTCCTTCCCATGGTCGCTGGACGCCAACGCGATGCGGGCCACCACGTTGACCGAGTTGGCGAAGATGGGTATCGAGCTGCCCGACGTCGACGTGCCGATCGGTTCGCTGTCCGGTGGGCAGCGCCAGTGTGTCGCGATCGCCCGGGCGGTGTTCTTCGGGGCGCGGGTGCTGATCCTCGACGAGCCGACCGCCGCGCTCGGCGTCAAGCAATCCGGGGTGGTGCTCAAGTACATCACCGCCGCCAAAGAGGCCGGCTTCGGCGTCGTGTTCATCACCCACAACCCGCACCACGCGCACATGGTCGGCGATCATTTCGTGCTGCTCAACCGCGGCCGCCAGAAGCTCGACTGCAGCTACGACGAGATCACCCTGGAGCACCTGACCCAGCAGATGGCCGGTGGCGACGAGCTCGAGGCGCTGTCCCACGAGCTGGGCCGCTGACCTAGCTGTACTGACCTGAGAGGTTAGGTACGCGGGTGGCGGGTGGTTGGCCGCCGAGTGCGGTGTGGCCGCGATGGTGATTGTAGGTATGCAGCCAGCGAGGGAACTCCGCGCACCGTTCGGCGTCGCTGGTGTAGAGCCGCGCATATGCCCATTCATCGGCAAGGGTTCGGTGGAATCGCTCCACCTTGCCGTTCGTCTGGGGTCGATAGGGTTTGGTTCGACGATGTTCGATCTGCCCGAGTGCATCTCGGAATGAGTGGGATCGGTAACAGGAGCCGTTGTCTGTCAACACTTTCCGTACGGTGAAGCCGCATGCGTTGAACCATTCGTTAGCCCTTTGCCAGAAGTCAGCAGCTGTGTCTTTGCGTTCGTCGATTAGCAGTTCGGAGTAGGCCAGCCGGGAGTGAGCGTCGATGGCGGTGTGCAAGAAGTGATAACCACGCCGCCCGGAACGGTCGCTGCCAGTTCCTATGCTTCTGTCCTTGCGGGAGTGATGATTTCCTGCGCTGCGGCCCAACATGCGCCATCCGCCGCCAGCCGGGATCTTGCCTACCTTCTTGACATCGACATGCACCAGGTCGCCGGGGCTGGCTGACTCCATCCGCCGGATAACTCGCCCGGTGGGCCGGTCCAGCCACCGCAGCTTGGCTAGGCCGTAGCGCCTCAACACGTTGTGGACAGTCGAGACATTCAGTCCCAGCAGATAAGCAATGCGAGCCGGTCCCCAACGTCGAAGTACTCGGACTTTAATGATGCGCCGCTCGGTGCGTGTGGGGGTTTGATTAGGGCTGTGATGTGGGCGTGAGCTGCGGTCGGCCATGCCGGCTTCGCCTAGTTCGCGGTAGCGGCGGGCCCAGCGCGCAGCGGTAGTGACCGCAACCTGGAACCGCTCGGCCGCCCGTCGCAGCGTCCAGCCATCCTCGACAACGCAACGTGCCAGCCGCAGACGACCGGTTTCGGACAAGGGGGCATTACGGTGGACCATGAAGACCTCCGGAGTGAGTTGGTGCGTTCCTTAAGCAGCTCGCACTTCACTCGGAGGTCTTCGTCATGTCACTACGCCACGCCGTACTTAACGTCCGTGGTCAGTACACCTAGCGCGGCGTCAGCGCGAACAGCCGCAGCTCCCGGTCGGTCCGGGTGCGGTAGGCCTGATACATCGGGTAGGCCAGGAAGCGCGCGAGGCCGGCGTCGCGCTCGGGTCCGGTCACCAAGGTGGCCGTCACAGGGACCTCGATGCCGTTGATGGCGACGGTGGCCTCCGGGTTGGCCAGCAGGTTCAGGCTCCAGGCCGGGTGATGCTGCTGGCCGAAGTTGCTGCCGAGAACCAGCAGGCGCTCGCCGTCGCGCAGGTAGCTCAACGCCGACAACCGCGGCTGACCGGACTTGCGGCCGGTCGTGGTCAACAGCAGTTCGGGCATCGAGGTGGGGCCGAACAAGGTGTATTTGCCCTTGGTCGCCCGCAGCACGCGACGATCAAAGGGCACGAGTGCCCTGATGACACGCGAACCCACTGCCGTCGAGGCAAAGGCGAGTACCGGCTTGAACAGCGGCGAGATGTCTTCTCGGCCCCAGTGACCGTCAGGAAAGCGTTGCGGCATACGTGCCATCGTGCCCGATGGCGGGCCGGCGCAGAACCCGTTCAGCGTGGTGACATGCCCGCCGCGCGGTAGGCCGCATCTACGTAATGCATGTTCTGCACGGCATCGCCGACGCCGATCGGCAGCGGTACGCGATCCAGGACGTGGGCGGCGAACGCCTCGAGTTGGTAGGTGTAGGACGCGCGGGTACCCAGGTGCTCCACCCGCGTTCCGGCCGCCGTGCGGATGGTGATCCGATCATCGGTGTGCGGCTTGATGAAGTCGTGCGCCAGCGCATCTCCCTTGGTGCCGACGACCTTGAGGGTGAACGAAAAGGCCTCGGCCACCATGGTGTTGGCACTGCAGCCGGTGGCTCCGGACGGGAAGCGCAGTTCGACGTCGCACCATTCGTCGACGCCCGGGCTGCGTTGGGAGGCGTGGGCGGCGGTGATCGCCGGACGGCCCAGGCCGCGGCCGCCGAGCTGGCGCATGATGTGCAGGCCGTAGCAGCCGAGGTCCATCAGCGCCCCGCCGGCCAGATCCAGCGACCAGCGCGGGTCGTCGGGCGCCGGCGCCGGCATCGCCATCCGGACCTCCACGTGCCGAATCTCGCCGAGCTCACCGTCGGCTGCCAGCTCGAACATCCGCTGAGTCACGGGATGGAACAGATAATGGAAGCCTTCCATCATGCTCACCCCGGCAACGGTGGCGGCGTCGGCGACTTCCTGTGCCTCGATGTGGTTGCGCGCGAACGGCTTCTCGGTCAGCACTGGTTTGCCGGCCTTGACCGCCGCCAGGTTCCACGGGGCGTGCAGCCCGTTGGCCAACGGGTTGTAGACCACGTCGACTTCCGCGTCTTCGATCACGTCGGCGTAGCTGTCGGCGACGCGCTCCACCCCGTACGTGTCGGCGAACTGGCGGGCGCGCTCCGGATCTCGGGCGGCCACCACCACGAGCCGGTGGCCGAGATCGCGGGCCGGCCCGACGATCGCGTTCTCGGCGATCCGGGATGCGCCGAGCACGCCGATGCGCAGGCTCACGCCGGCACGCCGCCAGAGATCCGCTGGAGGTAGGCAACGCTGGCCAGTACGTCCCGCAGGGGGCCCTGGCCCTGCGGCTCGCCGTCGAGGATGGTGTCCTGTTCCAGGACGAACCAGCCGTCGAACCCGTTGTCCCGCAATGCGGCAACGATGCCCGCGATATCGACGTCGCCGGTGCCCAGCGGGGTGTACATGCCCTGGGACACCGCGTCGGTGTAGGTCAGCTCGCCGGACTGCACGCGGGCGGCCAGCGCCGCGTCGACGTCCTTGAGGTGGGTGTGCGCAATGCGCCCCGGCACCGTGCGGGCCAGCCGCAGCGGGTCGGTGCCACCGATCAACAGGTGCCCGGTGTCCAGGCACAGCGAGATCGACGACCCGGCCAGTACCCGGGCCACCTCGTCGCCCTTCTCGACCATCGTGCCGACGTGCGGGTGCAGCACGGCGGTGACACCGCGCTCGGCGGCGGCGGCGGCCAGCCGGTCGAGGTTGGCGAGCAACGTCGACCACTGTTCGTCGTCCAGATCGGGCCGGGAGTCATACCCGTCGGTACCGGTGGCGGCGGCGAGCACCAGCATCGAAGCACCGCACGCCACAATGGATTCCAGCACGCCGGCGACATCGGGAACCGGATCGTGGTCAGCGTCGTGCAGCACCACTGGTGCGAAGCTGCCGACACAGCTCAGGCCGTGACGGCCCAGCAGCGCGGTCAACTCGCCGGGGTCGGCGGGCAGGAAACCTTCCGGGCCGAGCTCGGTGGCCGACAGTCCGGCGCGTCCCATTTCGGACAGCACCCGCTCGGGATCGAGTTGATAACCCCAGCCGGGCACTTCGCACACACCCCAGGAGATGGGGGCTCCGGCGATCTTCACTGGCGGACCTCCTCGATGCGGACCGGTGCGCCGCGGCGCAGCGATTCGGTGGCGGCTTCGGCGATCCAGGCGACCTCGACGGCGTCGGCCACGGTGGCACCGCGCACCGGTGCGCCCTTGACGACGTCGACGAAGCCGCTCAATTCGGTGCGGAACGCCTCGGTGAAGCGGTCCATGAAGAAGTGGTGCGGCTGTCCGGTCGGAAAGTCGTTGTGGGGATCGGCATTCCGTACCGGTACACCCTGATCCCAGCCGGCGACGACGGTGTCGTTGAACCCGTGCACCTCCAGCCGGCAGTCATAGCCGCGGCCGTTGTACCGGGCGTTGGAGATGACGCCGAGCGCGCCTCCGTCGAACCGGACCACCACGGCCGCCGTGTCGACGTCACCGTATTCGGCGAACAGCGGGTCGCCTTGCGCGGTGCCGGTGGCGTAGACCTCAACGGCTTCCTGGCCGGTGATCCAGCGAACGGTGTCGAAATCGTGGACCGCGCAATCGCGGAAGATGCCGCCCGAACCGGCGATGTAGTCCATTGGCGGGGGAGCCGGATCCATCGTGGTGCTGCGGACGGTGTGCACCGTGCCCAGCGCACCGCGGTCCACCGCGGCCTTGGCGGCTGCGAATGCGGTGTCGAAGCGCCGCTGATAGCCGATCTGCACCGGAACGCCGGCCCGCATGATGGCCTCGGCGACCCTGGCGCTCTCGGCTGCGGTGGAGGCCACCGGTTTCTCGCAGAACGTCGGCAGCCCGCGTTCGGCGGCAGCCAGCGTCAGTTCGGCGTGCGCCGGGGTGGCGGCGGCGACCACAACCCCGTCGATACCCGACGACAGCAGCGCGTCGACCGAATCAACGGATCGCACACCGTATTTCGTCGCCACCTGAGCGACGACATCGGGACGCTCGTCGGTGACGACGAGGCCGTCGATCCCGTCGAGTTGGCTCAATGTGTCGGTGTGGAAGGCCCCGATTCGGCCGAGGCCGATCACGCCGAGGGTGGTCATGGGATTCTCCGTTCGTTCTGGTCGCGCAACGCGACGTCGAGGGCTTCGGGGGACAGATCGTCGGCCAGTGCGGCGAGCACGACGTCGACTTGGCTTGGCGGCGCGAGACTTCCGATCGGCTGGTCGAGGTCGAGGTTGGTGGGGAAGGGGTAACCCTCCGCGGTGGCCACCACGGTGTTCAGCAGCTCCGCGGCCGGTCGGCCCGCGGCCTTCATCGCGCGCAGCGCCGGGTACACCGCACGCACCATCGCGGTGCGGTCCAGGGCTTCCATGGCCCTGCCGAACGGCGACGAGATCTGCAACAGGTTGGCCATCCGACGGACCGCGACTGAGGTGTTGGCGCCCGCCCCGTGATAGAGCGCCGGATTGAAGAACACCGCATCGCCCTTGCTCAGCGGGATCTGCACATGATGGGCGGCGAAGTAGTCGATGAACTCCGGTGAATTGAATGCCACATATCCGCCCTCGAACAGCTGCGAGTAGGGCAGCAGCATGGTCGGCCCGCTCTCGCGCGGCATCGCGGTGTGGGCGACTGCTCCCTGCAGCGTCAGCATCGGCGACAGCCGGTGTACATGCGCCGGATAGTCGGTGAGCTGGCCGGGCGCGATGAATCCGAGATGGTAGTCGCGGTGCGGAACCTGTGCCGCACCACCGGGATTCACGACGTTGACCTGAGAGGTGAGCTGGTATCGCGGCCCGAGCCAAGCCTGGCAGACCAGGGCCAGCAGGTCGTTGGCGTAGTAGTCGGCATAGGCCTCGGGGGAGTGCAGTGCCAGCTTCTGGGCGGCGTTCCACACCCGGTCGTTGGCGCCCGCGGCACCGAAGTGGTCTCCGGCCACGCCGCCGGTGCGGCGCTGATCGGCGATCAGGGCCGTGAACGCCGCGCTGGCGGCGTCGACGACCGCGGCCGAGAAGGCGCCGCTGAACACGACGACGCCGGGACCTTCGGCCAGCGCGGTGATGAGTTCGGCCTGCAGGGCCCGCCGGTCGGCGCGGGTCATCTCCGCGGCGGAGTACACGAGGACGTTCTGCCGGACCTCGGCGGCATGCGGGTACGCCGAGAGATCGGTCTCCCGCTCGGTCAGGCTTACCAACTCGCCGAGTTGGTAAGCCCGCGCCGTCAACCACGGTTGAGTTTCCGCCCGCACATCGGCCATGACGAAAAGTCTTGCTGTGACTCAGGCCGCAATCAACACCAGAAATCCATCAAAAACCCATCAGGGCGATAGGGTGCGAAACATGGCGCACCGCTTCAAAGTCCGCGAGATCGCCCAACAGTCCGGACTGTCCGAAGCCACCGTCGACCGGGTGCTCAACGACCGACCCGGTGTCCGGGCGGCCACCCGCGCCGAGGTGCTGCATGCAATCGAGGATCTGGAGAAACAGCGATCCCAATTGCGGCTCAACGGTCGTCGCTTCCTGCTCGACGTGGTGATGCAGACACCGCAGCGGTTCTCCGACGCCTTCCGCTCCGCGGTCGAAGCCGAACTGCCCGCATTCGCACCCGCGATGCTGCGCGCGCGGTTTCACCTGTGGGAGTCCGGGTCGACAGATCAGATGGTGGACACACTCGCCCGGATCAAGGGCAGCCACGGCATTGTGCTGAAGGCGCAGGACGAACCCGAGGTGGCCGAGGCTGTCGACCGTCTGGTGGCCACCGGCGTCCCGGTGGTGACCTACACGACCGACATCCCGGCCAGTGCGCGCTGCGCGTACGTCGGCATCGATAACCACGGAGCCGGGACCACCGCGGCTTATCTGATGGATCAGTGGCTGGGTGACACGCCGGCAGACGTACTGATCACGTTGAGCCGCACAGTGTTCCGAGGCGAGGCCGAGCGTGAGGTCGGCTTCCGGACCGCGCTGCGCAGATCCGGCCGCGGCATCGTCGAGGTCGGTGACAGCGACGGTATCGACGCGACCATCGAACGTCTGGTGGTCGACGCACTCGAGCGCCACCCCGACGTCGCCGCCGTCTACTCCGTCGGCGGTGGCAACACCGCGACGGTGGCGGCGTTCGACAAGCTGCGACGAGTCTGCAGAGTTTTCATCGCTCATGACCTCGACGCGGACAACCGGCGGCTGCTGCGGGAGGGCCGCATCTCGGCGGTACTGCACAACGATCTGCGTGCCGACGCCCGGCTCGCGATGCGGCTGATCCTGCAGCAGCACCGGGCGTTGCCCGGCGAGCCCGCACGCCCCGTCCCGATCCAGGTGATCACCCCGTACAACCTGCCTGCCTGAACTCGGCGAGTCGTCGATTCGAAGAAACCGCGACTAGCATTCCGCGCCGACGGCGTCGATGGATGGCGCCCAACTGACGAAGCACCCAAGGAGACCGCCCGTGTCACGACACCGCGCTGAGCTCGCCGCCGGCGTGACCGTGCTGGGCAACCTGGCCGTCGACGTGATCAACGGCGGCCCGAAGACACCCGGCGGGTGCGCGTCGTTCTCCGGTGTCGCCATAGCGGCCGCAGGCGGGCCGGGTGGGATCGTCGCGCTGGCCGCCGACGAGGACCACTCGCTGTACGAGCCGCTGCTCGAGAGGTTCGGATCGCTGATCCGGATCCTGCCCGCCGCGTGCACAAGCGCGTTCCGGCTGGACTATGAGGACGTCGATCACCGCCGGATGTCGGTAGAGGCTATCGGCCCGGTGTGGAGTGCGGCCGAGGTGGAGTCGGCGGACCCCGACACGACGTGGGTACACCTCGCTCCGCTGCTGCGGACCGACTTCCCCGCCGAGACGCTGGCTCTGCTGGCTCAGCGCGGCCACCGGGTCGCCTACGACGGGCAGGGACTTGTCCGTGCCGACCAGCTCGGGCCGCTGGTGGTGGATGGTCACTACCCGCCCGAGCTGCTCGATCACCTCAGCATCCTGAAGCTGGCCGAGGACGAGGCCGTCATCGTCGCCGACGGCCCCTTCGACGAATCGACCGCGGCCCGCCTCGGCGTGCCCGAAATCCTGGTGACCTACGGGTCCGAGGGCTGTGACATCTATACCGGTGACACGAAGGTTCGGGTCCCGGCCGCGTGGCGGGTCGACGGCGTGCAGACCACCGGCGCCGGGGACATGTTCACCACCTGTTATGTGGCAAATCGGGCAGCCGGGGCCGACCCGCGCGCCGCGGCCGCGGCGGCGAGTGAACTCGTCGCCGGCGAACTCGAGAAACGCCTCGGGGCGCGCCGTAACTGAGAGCTACCGGCGAGTAGTAACTTCTCTTAGAGAACGTCGTTCTCAGGCAGTGACGAACGACACACTTTTGTCTCACTCCGCCGTCGATCATGTACGTGAGCTGTGACTTCGGTGCAGGCCGCACGGCGTGTCACGATCGAGGCGCGGTCAGCCATGCCTAAGAAAGTGCAATAATCGGTACTGCGAGTGACAGCAACTCCTGGGCTGTCGATTCCGTCGGCGCGTCCACCCGATAGCGACGCGGGATTTTCACCCGGCGGACAGTGACGAAAGGCGGGGACGTGGGTCCGAACGGCAACGGGGCTGCGGGCAACCGGCAGAAGCTGGAAAAAGTCGTCATCCGGTTCGCCGGTGACTCCGGAGACGGAATGCAGCTGACCGGTGACCGGTTCACCTCCGAAGCCGCGCTCTTCGGCAACGACCTTGCGACCCAACCGAATTACCCCGCCGAGATCCGCGCGCCACAGGGCACGCTGCCCGGCGTCTCGTCGTTCCAGATCCAGATCGCCGACTACGACATCCTCACCGCCGGTGACCGTCCCGACGTGCTGGTCGCGATGAACCCCGCCGCGCTGAAGGCCAACATCGGCGACCTCCCGCGCGGCGGTCTGGTGATCGCCAACTCCGACGAGTTCACCAAGCGCAACCTGGCGAAGGTCGGCTATGAGGCCAACCCGCTGGAGAGCGGTGAACTCGACGACTACGTCGTGCAGGCCGTCGCGATGACCACACTGACCCTCGGTTCGGTCGAGGCGATCGGTGCGTCCAAGAAGGACGGCCAGCGCGCCAAGAACATGTTCGCGCTCGGGCTGCTGTCGTGGATGTACGGCCGGCCGATCGAGACCAGCGAGACGTTCATCCGGGAGAAGTTCGCCCGCAAGCCCAACATCGCCGAAGCCAACGTGCTGGCGCTGAAGGCCGGCTGGAACTACGGCGAGACCACCGAGGCGTTCGGCACCACCTACGAGATCTCCCCGGCCAAGCTGGCCCCGGGTGAGTACCGGCAGATCTCCGGTAACACCGCCCTGGCCTACGGTGTCATCGCCGCCGGTCAGCTCGCCGACATCCAGGTGGTGCTCGGCACCTACCCGATCACGCCGGCGTCGGACATCCTGCACGAGCTGTCCAAGCACAAGAACTTCAACGTCCTGACCTTCCAGGCCGAGGACGAGATCGCCGGTGTCGGTGCGGCGATCGGCGCCTCCTACGGCGGCGCCCTGGGCGTGACGAGCACCTCGGGCCCCGGTATCTCGCTGAAGTCCGAGGCCATTGGCCTGGCCATGATGGCCGAGCTGCCGCTGCTGGTGATCGACGTGCAGCGCGGCGGACCGTCGACCGGCCTGCCCACCAAGACCGAGCAGGCCGACCTGCTGCAGGTGATGTTCGGTCGCAACGGTGAATCGCCGGTTGCCGTACTGGCCGCCAGCACGCCGTCGGATTGCTTCGAGGTGGCGATCGAGGCCGCGCGTATCGCGCTGACCTACCGGACGCCGGTGATCCTGCTGTCCGACGGCGCGATCGCCAACGGCTCGGAGCCCTGGCGGATCCCGGACATCGACTCCTTCGAGCCGATCGAGACCAACCTCGCCAAGGCCGGTGAGGACTTCCAGCCGTACGCCCGCGACCCCGGGACGCTGGCGCGCCAGTTCGCGGTTCCGGGCACGCCCGGGTTGGAGCACCGCATCGGCGGCCTGGAGTCGGCCAACGGCTCCGGTGCCATCTCCTACGAGCCGGCCAACCACGACCTGATGGTCCGGTTGCGGCAGGCCAAGATCGCCGGCATCACGGTGCCCGACGTGAAGGTCGACGACCCGACCGGCGACGCGGAGCTGCTGATCCTCGGCTGGGGAAGCTCGTTCGGACCGATTGGCGAAGCCTGTCGCCGGGCCCGGCGCCGCGGCATCAAGGTTGCGCAGGCTCACCTGCGGCACCTCAACCCGCTGCCGGCCAACCTCGGCGAGGTGCTGCGTCGGTACAAGCACGTGGTGGTCCCCGAGATGAACCTCGGCCAGTTGGCGCTGCTGTTGCGTGGCACCTACCTGGTCGATGTGCAGTCGGTGACCAAGGTGGAAGGCATGGCGTTCCTGGCCGACGAGCTGGAGGGCATCATCGATGCCGCACTCGACGGGACGTTGGCTGAAAAGGAAAGCGACAAAGCGAAATTCGCCCGGCTTGCGGCAGCTACCGTGAGTACTGGCACAGATGTTGGCGCAGGAGTGAACGCATGACTGACCTGATCGGCTCGGACCTGCTGGCACCGAGTGTGTCCAAGACGGCGTGGGTGCCGACCACCGACGAGCCGCAGAAGGCCAAGGACTTCACCAGTGACCAGGAGGTCCGCTGGTGCCCCGGTTGCGGTGACTACGTCATCCTGAACACGATCCGCAACTTCCTGCCGGACCTCGGTCTGCGCCGGGAGAACATCGCGTTCATCAGCGGCATCGGCTGCTCCAGCCGGTTCCCGTACTACCTGGAGACCTACGGTTTCCACTCGATCCACGGTCGTGCCCCGACCATCGCCACCGGTCTGGCGCTGGCCCGCCCGGACCTGTCGGTGTGGGTTGTCACCGGCGACGGCGACGCCCTCTCGATCGGTGGCAATCACCTGATCCATGCTCTGCGCCGCAACGTCAACATCACGATCCTGCTGTTCAACAACCGGATCTACGGTTTGACCAAGGGTCAGTACTCGCCGACCTCCGAGGTCGGCAAGGTCACCAAGTCGACCCCGATGGGCTCGCTGGATCATCCGTTCAACCCGGTGTCGCTGGCACTGGGCGCCGAGGCGACGTTCGTCGGCCGGGCACTGGACTCCGATCGCAAGGGTCTGTCGGAGGTCCTGAAGGCGGCCGCCGAGCATCGCGGCGCCGCACTGGTCGAGATCATGCAGGACTGCCCGATCTTCAACGACGGCTCCTTCGACCTGCTCCGCAAGGAAGGCGCCGAGGAGCGCATCATCAACGTCCGCCAGGGCGAGCCGGTGGTGTTCGGTGCCAACGGTGAGTACTGCGTGGTGAAGAGCGGGTTCGGCCTGGACGTCGCCAAGACCGCCGACGTGGCAGCCAGCGACATCGTGGTGCACGACGCCACCACCGCCGACTCGGCCTACGCGTTCGCGTTGTCGCGGCTCAGCGACCAGAACCTCGAGCACACCGTGATGGGCGTGTTCCGCCAGGTCAACCGGCCGACGTATGACGACGCCGCCCGCGACCAGGTTCGGATGGCACGCGAGGCCACCCCGCACGACCGGCACGCGCTGCAGTCGCTGCTGCGCGGTCGCGACACCTGGACTGTGGACTAGATCGAACCGTGAGCACGCCCGCCCCGCTGGCCGCAGTAGTACTGGCTGGTGGGGCGTCGCGGCGTATGGGCCGGGACAAGGCGACCCTGCGGCACCCTGATGGTGGCGCCACGATGGTGGAGTACACCGTCGCCACGCTGAGCTCCCGCTGCGCGCCCGTGTTCGTGATCGCCGCTCCCGGCCAGGCGCTTCCTGCGCTCGACGGGCAGATCTTGCGTGACGAGGTCCGGGGGGTCGGGCCACTGCTGGCCACGGGTCGCGGGCTGCGGGCCGCCGCGGATGCTGGGGTGGAGCGCGCGTTCGTCAGCGCCGTCGACATGCCGTTCCTGTCCACCGACATCATCGACGAGCTCGCCCAGCACCGGGGTGTCGACATCGTGCTGCCGTGGGACGGCCGCGACCACTACCTGGCCGGCATCTACAACACCGCGCTGGCAGACCACATCGACGCCCTCGTTGCCGCGGGCGAACGGAGCATGCGCGCGCTGGCGGAGTCTGTCCTCACTCAGCGGATCGTCATGCCGGCCAGCCGCGCGCTGGCGAACGTCAATTCACCGGCTGATCTGGCGCAGCAAATCGCTGGATAAACGGCGTCCGGAGCGAATTCGGAATCGATCGACACTGTGATCGGCGCCGATTTTCCTCTTCTGAACCGGCCGTCCTCGCGCTGTTCCAGGACTGACTGAGGGACAACACAATTCGGGCGTTCGAAGCGTTCCGTTCGCAGTCCTGTCGGCCCGCCTCGGATCGAGACCGAGCGGTTGTGGAGTCGGGTAAACCCGCCATTGCCACACACTTGCCCGCCAGCTAACGAATTCCTCGATGTCGGGGCCGTTGGGGCAGGTGGGGCGGGTTTTGACGCAAGTGAACGGCCGCGTTCGCAAAGTTCGATGCCTTGCGTTATCAATAATTTGTGTCCGGGGCCACATTTTATACGTGATAAACGTCACGCGATTTACGGGCGTGTCAACAAAATGCCTGGCCGGGAAACTGCATCCTGACCTGCACAGACAACGCATAGCTTTCGCTCGTAACCATCTCGTGATCTAACCGAGATAAGCGTGTCGTTGATGTGACTTCATTTCTTCCGCTTTGTAGCGTCCTACCCGGTCCCGCAAGGGAGCAAACAACTGCAGATATGACTCCACACATTTGAACCCTGCGTGTGAGCGGGGCCGGGGAGGTCGTGACGACCTTCTGTGGATCACCGGCGGAAGTCATTCCGCGGTGATGCCGGCCGCCGCTGTCGTGCCTGACCGAGACGGCACGACCCGATACCCGGCTGTCCCACGGGACTGCATCCGTCCGACGACGGAATGGTCCGGCGCGCGTATGGCGAAAGGAAAACTCTTGAAGAACGTCCGCACAACGCTCGCACGATCCTTCGGCATCGCCGCCATCGGTGGCGCTACCGTCGTCGCTCCGATGGTCCTCGGCACCGCCACCGCTTCAGCGGACGGCATGAACTGGGACGCGGTCGCGGCGTGCGAGTCCGGCGGCAACTGGGCGATCAACACCGGCAACGGCTACTACGGCGGCCTGCAGTTCACCCTGGGCACCTGGCGTGCCAACGGTGGTTCGGGCTCGCCGCACATGGCGTCGCGCGATGAGCAGATTCGCGTGGCCGAGAACGTGCTGCGTACCCAGGGTCGAGGCGCCTGGCCGGTCTGCGGCCGTCGCGGCTGATACAGCGCTGATAAGGGTGGCGCCGGGTCGAAGACCCGGCGCCACCCTTATTTCTCCGGCCACTTCCTTATCAAAATTCTCAGAAAAATCAATCGACACGCCCGTAACAACTGCATCACGCGCTGCGATTCACATCACAGCGGCACACCAGTGCCCCCTTTGTCGGGAAGGGACAACACCAATGAGCACTCTGCGCAGGATCATCACCCTCTCAGTCATCTCCGCAGCCCTGGCCCTCGCCGGGTTCGTTCTGAGCATCGGAAATGCCAGCGCAGACAGCGGGGTGAACTGGGACGCGGTCGCGCAGTGCGAGTCCGGTGGCAACTGGGGCGCCAACACGGGCAACGGCTTCTCCGGCGGTCTGCAG
This sequence comes from Mycobacterium sp. ELW1, assembly GCF_008329905.1. Taxonomy (NCBI): domain Bacteria; kingdom Bacillati; phylum Actinomycetota; class Actinomycetes; order Mycobacteriales; family Mycobacteriaceae; genus Mycobacterium; species Mycobacterium sp. ELW1. Next base: position 2,201,865 of record NZ_CP032155.1, read on the forward strand.
TTCAGCGACGCCACCTGGAAGGCCAACGGCGGTATCGGCAGCGCGGCCCACGCGTCCCGTGAGGAGCAGATCCGGGTCGCCGAGAACGTCGCCCGCAAGCAGGGCATGGGCGCCTGGCCGACGTGCGGCAAGGCCGCCGGAACGCCCGCCTTCGCGACCCCGGTCTCCAGCGGTGCCGCCCCGGCTCAGGGTGGGGCCTGCGCCAACGTCATGAGCGGGCCGTTCAAGTCGATCGACTTCAACAAGATGTGCCAGGCCTTCCACGACCCGAGCCGCGCGATCGCCAACGCCCTCGGCCTGCGCTGATACCTCGCTGACGACGCCCAGCCGGCTCAGGCCGACTGGGCGTCGTCGCGCGTGGGGAGCCGGAAAGCCGACCGCGCGGCGATCGACGCCAGGTGTCGGGTCAGCAGCGCCTCCGGTACCGCCACCGTGGCCCGGCTGGCCAGCGCGCTCAGCACCGCCGGGCGCAGGTTCACCACGCGACCGATCAGCCGCGATTCCCCGGCGATCGCGCGCACCCGGCGGCGGCGGAACGACTCGAACGCGGCGAACGCCCCCGGCAGGTCGGGGGACAGGTCGACGAATGCGCCCAGCACGGCGGCATCCTCCAGCGCCTGGCACCCGCCCTGACCCAGATGGGGTCGCATGGGGTGGGCGGCGTCGCCGACCAGCACCACCGGGCCCGATGCCCAGCGGCGGGCAGTACTGCGGTCATAGAGGTCGTTGCGCAGCACCTCGGCGGGGTCGGTGGCCGCCAGAATGGCCGGGATCGGTGCGGCCCACGAGGCGAACTTGGCGCGCAGATAATCCAGCTCGCCGTGCGGTGCCGACGCACCCTCGGCGGCACGTTCGGTGGCGAACCAGTACGTCCGCTCGCCGCCCATCGGGACATGGCCGACCTCAGCCCCCGCGCCCATCGTCTCGCCGGCCAGGTCGGGGTCGATGGAGATCGACGCGACACCGCGCCACGCCGTGTATCCGGCGTAGCGGTGGTGCAGCGGGCCGTTGAGGTGGCGCGCCACCACTGAGCCGGTGCCGTCGGCGCCGACCACCGCGTCGACATCGCGGGTCGAGGAATCCGTCAGGTGAAGCCGTATCCCGGCAGCCGTCGAACTGAGCTTGCGCACCGCCACCCCGTCCACGACGGTGCCCGGCGGCAGTGCGCCGGCGAGAACGTCGCGCAGCGCGGCACGCTGCAGCACCACCAGCGGCTCACCCAGCGCGGTGACGATGCGCTCACCGGCCGGGCGGCGCAGCCAGCGACCGTCCTTCCAGCGGATCGCGCCCGCGGCGATCCGGCCGCCCGCACCCCGCACCTGATCGCCGAGCCCCAACTGGTCGAGGGCGGCCAGGGCGTTGGGCCAGATACTGATCCCCGCGCCGGAACCGGTATCGGTGCGTTCCTCGATCACGGTGACGGCATGACCGCGCTGGGCGAACGCGGCGGCCGTGGCGAGCCCGGCGATGCCTGCCCCGACGACTGCGATCTCGGCCATGCCCTGAACCTAACCGGCATGTGCTACCAACGGGACATGACCTCGGGCCCATTCGACGATCTCGACGACTACATCGCGCTGCCGCGGGTTTCCGGGCTGGCGGTGTCGGCCGACGGGTCGCGAGTGGTGACATGCGTCGCCGAACTCAACGACGCCAAGACCGAATACATCACCGCGGTGTGGGAACTGGATCCGGCCGGTGCGGCTCCGGCCCGCCGGCTGACGCGCGGTGCCAAAGGCGAAGCCGCACCGGCGTTCACCGCCGACGGCGATCTGCTGTTCACCTCGGTACGGCCCACTGCGGACGACGACAAACCGCCTGCCGCGCTCTGGCTGCTGCCCGCCGCCGGTGGGGAGGCTGTCCAGCTGGCCGAGCTGCCTGCCGGGATCACCGCTGTGCGGACCGCGCGCAGCGCGGACGCCGTCGTCATCGGTGCCCCGTTCTTGCCGTCGGCCGGCACCGTCGACGACGAGCGCCGGCTGCGGAAACTGCGCAAGGACAACAAGATCAGCGCGATCCTGCACACCGGCTACCCGGTGCGGCACTGGGACTCCGACCTCGGCCCGGATGAGACGCATCTGTTCCGCGTCGCAGCCGGCGGTGAGCTCACCGACGTCACGCGTGAGCCGGGACCTGCGCTTGGAGAGGCGGATTTCGCCGTGTCCCCGGACGGCACCTTCGCGGTCGCCACCTGGCGGGTGTCCGCGCCGCGCGCTGCCCTGCGATCGGTGCTGGTGCGCATCGACCTGGGGACCGGTGAGCGTGCGGTGATCGCCGAGGATCCCGCCGCGGACCTGGAGCACCCGGCCATCTCACCGGACGGCACGGCCGTGGTGTTCACCCGTGAGACGGTCTCGACGCCGCGTCAGGCGCCACGAATCACGTTGTGCCACTTGGATCTGCGCTCGGGCGACTGGACGCAACTGGCCGCCGGGTGGGACCGGTGGCCGGCGTCGGCGACCTGGGCGAATGACGGCTCCGCAGTTCTGGTCACCGCTGACGACAACGGCCGCTGCCCGATCTTCGCGATCAGTCTGGACGGCGACGTACGCCAGATCACCGACGACGACTTCAGCTACTCGAACGTCATCGCCGCACCCGACGGCATCCTGTATGCGCTGCGAAGCTCCTACGCCGCGCCGCCGCACCCCGTGCGCGTCGACCGAGACGGTGCGATCGGCGTGCTGCCGTGCGTGGAATTGCCCGAGCTGCCCGGCGAATTGACCGAGACCGTCGCGACCGCCGCCGACGGAACGAGGGTGCGGTCCTGGCTGGTGTTGCCGTCCGGCGGCGGCCAGGGACCCGCACCGCTGCTGCTGTGGATTCACGGCGGACCGCTGGGCAGCTGGAACGTGTGGTCGTGGCGGTGGAATCCGTGGTTGATGGCGGCCCGCGGGTACGCGGTGCTGCTGCCTGATCCGGCACTGTCCACCGGGTACGGCCAGGACTTCATCCAGCGCGGCTGGGGCGCCTGGGGCGGGCCGCCCTACGAGGATCTGATGGCCGCCGTCGACGCCGCGGTGGCCCACCCACGCATCGACGCCGGGCGCACGGCGGCGATGGGTGGGTCGTTCGGCGGTTATATGGCCAACTGGGTGGCCGGCCACACCGACCGCTTCGCGGCGATCGTCACTCACGCCAGCCTGTGGGCGCTCGACCAGTTCGGTCCGACCACCGACGGCGCCTACTACTGGGCTCGTGAGATGACACCGGCCATGGCGCAAGACAATTCGCCGCACCGCTTCGTCGAGCACATCACCACCCCGATGCTGGTGATTCACGGCGACAAGGACTATCGCGTGCCGATCGGCGAGGCCTTGCGGCTGTGGTACGAGCTGCTGACCGACTCCGGGTTGCCCGCCGCCGACGACGGCACCACGGCGCACCGGTTCCTGTACTTCCCGTCCGAGAACCACTGGGTGCTCTCGCCGCAGCACGCCAAGATCTGGTACCAGGTGGTCACCGCGTTCTTGGCCGAGCACGTGCTGGGGGAGACGGTGCAGTTCCCCGAAACGCTGGGCTGACCGGCCCCCGGTAAGTTGGCCATCATGACCTCAGCGGAGCGGGAATTCGACATCGTCGTATACGGGGCCACCGGATTCGTCGGCAAACTTACCGCCGAATACCTGGCCCGTTCCGGCGGTGACGTCCGGGTGGCCCTGGCCGGCCGATCGCCGGACAAGCTGCTGAAGGTGCGTGAAACGCTCGGCGAATCGGCGCAGAACTGGCCGATTCTGACCGCCGACGCCGGCTCCCCGTCATCGCTGGCCGACATGGCCGCGCGCGCCCGGGTCGTCATCACCACCGTCGGCCCCTACAGCCGCTACGGCCTGCCGCTGGTGGCCGCGTGTGCCGCGGCAGGCACCGACTACGCCGACCTCACCGGTGAGGCGATGTTCGTGCGGCAGAGCATCGACGATTACCACAAGCAGGCCGTCGACACCGGCGCGCGCATTGTGCATGCGTGCGGATTCGATTCCATCCCTTCGGATATGAGCGTGTTCGCCCTCTACCGTCGGGCACAGACTGACGGCACCGGCGAACTCGGGGACACCGACTTCGTGCTGCGCGGATTCTCCGGCGGAGTGTCAGGCGGCACGGTCGCCTCGATGATCGAGGTCTTCCGGGCCTCCTCCAACGATCCCAATACCCGGCGCATGCTCGAGGATCCCTACACCCTCACCCAGGACCGGGGTGCCGAGCCCGAACTGGGTCCGCAGCCCGACCTGCCGTGGCGGCGCGGCCGCGAGATCGCGCCCGAACTGGCCGGGGTGTGGACCACCGGCTTCGCGATGGCGATGTACAACACGCGGATCGTGCGGCGCAGCAACGCGCTTCTGGAGTACGCCTACGGACGCCGGCTGCGTTACGCCGAGTACATGAGCGTCGGCTCGTCGGTCGCCGCGCCGGTGGTGTCGGCGGTGGCCAGCGCGGCCAACAACGGTGTCGTCGCGCTGGGCAGCCGGTTCTTCCGGCTGCTGCCGCGCCGGCTGGTCGAGCGCATCGCCCCCAAGCCGGGCACCGGACCCAGCGAGCAGGCCCGCGACCGCGGCTACTACCGCGCCGAGACGTACACCACCACCACGACCGGCGCGCGCTACTGCGCCACCATCGCCCAGCAGGGCGATCCGGGATACAAAGCCACCTCGGTGATGCTCGGCGAATGTGGCCTCGCGCTGGCACTGGACCGTGACAAGTTGTCGGATCTGCGGGGTGTGCTGACGCCCGCCGCCGCCATGGGTGACGCGCTGCTCGACCGATTTCCCGCCGCCGGGATTTCCCTGCAGACGGTCCGCCTCGACGACTAATGTCAGCTGGGCGTGCCGCACATCCAGCAATGAAGGTGGACATCATGGCCGGTCTCGACGATCTCTACCGCCAGATCCCGGTTGCGGATATCGCCAGCAGGCTCGGTGCGCCAGAGGGTGAAGTGAACCAGGCGATCCAGACCCTGGTGCCCACCCTCGTCGGCAGCATCCAGCACAACGTCGTCTCCGACGACATCGACTCCAGCACGCTCGAATCGGCGATCGCCTCGCAGGCCGGTAGCGGCCTGCTCGACGGCGGGGTGAACGTCGACCAGGTCGACACCGGAGCAGGGGAGCAGTTCGTCGCGCGGATCTTCGGCGGCAACGACACCGACCAGGTGGCCTCGGCGCTGGCCGGCTCCGGTGCCGGCGGCGGGGACCTGATCAAGAAGCTGCTGCCGATCCTCATCCCGATCGTGCTGGCCTACCTGGGCAAGCAGGCCGGCGGCGGCTCGACCCAGGCCGGGCCGTCCGGCGGCGGGCTCGGTGACGTGCTCGGCAGCATCCTCGGTGGCGCCACCGGCGGCGCCGGGGGCGGCGACAACCCGCTCGGGAGCATTCTGGGCAACGTGCTCGGCGGTAAACAGGGCGGCGCCATCGGCGATATCTTGGGCGGCCTGCTGGGCGGCAAGAAGTAGCGCAGGTCACGAGCACACAGGTCGCTCGCCGGGCCGGTCTGCGGCGTTCCTAGACTTGTCGGGTGACCACGACTGACGACTCCCGCGCCGACGCCCTGCCCAAGTCCTGGGATCCGGGTGCCGTAGAGGCGGAGATCTATCAGGGCTGGGTCGATGCCGGCTACTTCACGGCCGATGCCACGAGCGACAAGCCCGCGTATTCCATCGTGCTGCCACCGCCGAACGTCACCGGCAGTCTGCACATGGGGCACGCGCTGGACCACACGCTGATGGACGCGCTGACCCGGCGCAAGCGCATGCAGGGCTACGAGGTGCTGTGGCTGCCGGGAATGGATCACGCCGGGATCGCGACCCAGAGCGTCGTCGAAAAGCAGCTCGCCGTGGACGGCAAGACCAAAGAGGACTTCGGCCGCGAGTTGTTCGTCGACAAGGTCTGGGATTGGAAGCGCGAATCCGGCGGCACCATCGGCGGCCAGATGCGTGCGATCGGGGACGGCGTCGACTGGAGCCGGGACCGCTTCACCATGGACGACGGTCTGTCGCGGGCGGTGCGCACGATCTTCAAACGCCTCTACGACGCGGGCCTGATCTACCAGGCCGAGCGGCTGGTCAACTGGTCGCCGGTGCTGGAGACCGCGATCAGCGACCTCGAGGTCAAGTACGAGGACGTCGAGGGCGAGCTGGTGTCCTTCCGGTACGGGTCCTTGGACGACGAAGGTCCCCATATCACCGTGGCCACCACCCGGCTGGAGACGATGCTCGGCGACACCGCGATCGCGGTGCACCCCGACGACGAGCGGTATCGGCACCTGGTCGGTCAGACGTTGCCGCATCCGTTCCTGGACCGGCAGATCATCATCGTCGCCGACGCGCATGTCGACCCCGAATTCGGTACCGGCGCAGTCAAAGTCACCCCCGCGCACGACCCGAACGACTTTGAGATCGGCCTGCGACACCAGCTGCCGATGCCGACGATGCTGGACACCAAGGGCCGGATCGCCGACACCGGAACGCAATTCGACGGTATGGACCGTTTCGAGGCGCGTGTCGCGGTGCGCGAGGCACTGGCCGCCCAGGGTCGCATCGTCGCCGAGAAGCGACCGTACCTGCACAGCGTCGGACATTCCGAGCGCAGCGGCGAGCCGATCGAACCGCGCCTGAGCCTGCAGTGGTGGGTGAAGGTCGAATCGCTGGCCAAGGCGGCCGGCGATGCGGTGCGCCAAGGCGACATCGTCATTCACCCGAAGAGTCTCGAGCCGCGCTGGTTCGGCTGGGTCGACGATATGCACGACTGGACCATCTCTCGGCAACTGTGGTGGGGTCACCGCATTCCGATCTGGCACGGCCCCAATGGCGAACAGGTGTGCGTCGGGCCCGACGAGACCCCTCCGGAGGGCTGGGAGCAGGACCCCGACGTGCTGGACACGTGGTTCTCGTCGGCGCTGTGGCCGTTCTCCACGATGGGCTGGCCCGACCGCACGCCCGAGTTGGAGAAGTTTTATCCGACAAGCGTTTTGGTGACCGGATACGACATCCTGTTCTTCTGGGTGGCGCGCATGGTCATGTTCGGCACGTTCGTGTCGGGCGACGAGGCGATCACGCTGGACGGCGCGCGCGGGCCGCAGGTGCCGTTCGAGAACGTCTTCCTGCACGGGCTGATCCGCGACGAGCACGGCCGCAAGATGAGCAAGTCGAAGGGTAACGGCATCGATCCGCTGGATTGGGTCGAACAATTCGGTGCCGACGCGCTGCGATTCACCCTGGCCCGCGGTGCCAGCCCGGGCGGCGACCTGTCCATCGGTGACGACGCCGCTCGCGCGTCGCGCAACTTCGCCACCAAGCTGTTCAACGCCACCCGTTTCGCGCTGATGAACGGCGCGGCCCCGGCGCAGTTGCCGGCTATCGCCGAGTTGACCGACGCCGATCGCTGGATTCTTGGCCGCCTGGAAGAGGTTCGCGCCGAAGTGGATTCGGCACTCGACGGCTACGAGTTCAGCCGAGCCTGCGAGTCGCTGTACCACTTCGCCTGGGACGAGTTCTGTGACTGGTATCTCGAATTGGCGAAAGTGCAGCTCGCTGAGCAGCTTTCGGATACCACCGCAGTGCTGGCCGCGGTGTTGGACACGCTGCTGAAGCTGCTGCACCCGGTGATGCCGTTCGTCACCGAGACGCTGTGGAAGGCGCTCACGGGCGGGGAATCGCTTGTGATCGCGCAGTGGCCGACCTCCTCGGGCCTCGCACTGGATACTGTTGCCGCCCAACGCATTGCCGATGTGCAGAAGCTGGTGACCGAGATCCGGCGGTTCCGTAGCGACCAGGGCCTGGCCGATCGGCAGAAGGTGCCCGCCCGGCTGACCGGTCTCGACGCGGCCGGCCTCGGCGGCCAGGTTGCCCCGGTCGCCGCGCTGGCGTGGCTGACCGATGCGAGCGCGGACTTCAACGCCAGCGCGCACATCGAGGTGCGGCTGTCGGCCGGCACCGTCACCGTGGAGGTCGACACCTCCGGCACCGTCGACGTGGCCGCCGAACGCCGCCGGCTGGAAAAGGACCTGGCTGCCGCGAACAAGGAATTGGCCGGAACCACAGCCAAACTCGACAACGAGGCGTTCCTGGCCAAGGCGCCCGACGACGTGGTCGCCAAGATCCGCGGTCGCCAGCAGCTGGCTGCCGAGGAAGTCGAGCGGATCACCGCCCGGCTGGCTGCACTGGCATGACCGAGCCGCTGGACTGGCGACACGAGACCCCGTCGCCCACACCCGACGAGATCGCCGCACTGCTGCAGGTGGAGCACCTGCTCGACCAGCGTTGGCCGGAAACAAAACTGGAGCCCAGCACCGCGCGCATCGAGGCGCTGATGGAGATGCTCGGCTCACCGCAGCTGAGTTACCCGTGCATCCACATCGCCGGGACCAACGGCAAGACGTCGGTGGCCCGCATCGTCGACGCCCTGCTGACCGCGTTCAGCCGCCGGACCGGACGGACCACCAGCCCGCACCTGCAGTCGGCGGTCGAGCGCATCGCGATCGACAACGAGCCGATCAGTCCGGCCCGTTACGTCGAGGTCTACCGCGAGATCGAGCCGTTCGTGCAGCTCGTCGACGCTCAGTCGCAACAAGACGGTGGCCCCGCGATGAGCAAGTTCGAGGTGCTGACCGCGATGGCGTTCGCCGCCTTCGCCGACGCGCCCGTCGACGTCGCCGTCGTCGAGGTGGGGATGGGCGGCCGCTGGGACGCCACCAACGTCGTCGACGCACCCGTCGCCGTGATCACCCCGATCGGCATCGATCACGCCGAATACCTCGGTGACACCATTGCCGAGATCGCGGCCGAGAAGGCCGGCATCATCGGGGCGCCGCGCGGGGATCTGGTGCAGACCGACACCGTCGCGGTGATCGGTCGCCAAGTCCCCGAGGCGATGGAAGTGCTTCTGGCCCAAGCCGTGAAGTCCGATGCCGCCGTCGCGCGGGAGGATTCCGAATTCGCGGTCCTGGGCCGCCAGGTCGCCATCGGGGGACAGGTGCTGCAACTACAGGGCCTGGGTGGGGTGTACTCCGACATCTTCCTGCCGCTGCACGGCGAGCATCAGGCTCACAACGCTGTCGTCGCGCTCGCCGCGGTCGAGGCGTTGTTCGGCGCCGGAGCCGACCGCCAACTCGACATCGACACGGTGCGGGCCGGGTTCGCCGCGGCCGCCAGCCCGGGCCGCCTCGAGCGGATGCGCAGCGCGCCGACGGTGTTCCTCGACGCCGCCCACAACCCGGCCGGCGCCGCCGCGCTGGCCGACGCGCTCGCGTCGGAATTCGATTTCCGGTTCCTGGTCGGCGTGCTGTCGCTGATGGGAGACAAGGACGTCACCGGCATCCTCACCGCGCTGGAGCCGGCCTTCGACCAGGTCGTCGTCACCCACAACGGGTCACCCCGCGCGCTCGAGGTCGATGCGCTGGCGCTGCGGGCCGAGGAGATCTTCGGGCCGGACCGGGTGGCGCGGGCCGACACGCTGGCCGACGCCATCGAGGTCGCCACCGCGATGGTGGAGGATTCCGCCGCCGATGAGGGGTTGTCCGGGGCCGGAATCGTCATCACCGGGTCGGTGGTGACCGCGGGCGCGGCGCGCACCCTGTTCGGGAAGGACCCGCAATGACCGAGACCCCGGCGGCTCCACCGGATCCGTGGAAGAGCTTCCGCGGGGTGATGGCCGGCACCCTCATCCTCGAGGCGATCGTCGTGCTGCTGGCGCTGCCGGTGGTCAGCATGGTCGGCGGCGGGCTGACCGGCTGGTCGACCGCCTACCTGGTGGGGTTCGCGGTTTTCCTGGTGCTGCTGGCCGGTGTCCAGGGCAGGCCGTGGGCCATCTGGTGCAACCTCGCGGTGCAGCTGATCCTGGTCGCCGGGTTCTTCGTCTATCCGGCGGTCGGCATGGTCGGCCTGTTGTTCGTGGCGGTGTGGGCGATCCTCGCCTACCTGCGCGCCGAGGTGCTGCGCAGGCAGCGCCGCGGCCTGCTGCCCGGCCAGCAGCAACCTCCGGAATGACGGGTACGCTGTGCGCCGTGTCTGCGCCGGCGACGGTGCGGAGCGAAGCGATGAGGAGGAACGGCGCCAGATGACGACCGAGCGGACCCTGGTTCTGATCAAGCCTGACGGCGTGCAGCGGCAGGTGGTCGGGGAGATCATCAGCCGAATCGAGCGCAAAGGCCTCACCCTGGCTGCCCTGGAGCTCAAGCAGGTCAGCGACGAGCTGGCCCGCGCGCACTACGCCGAACACGACGGCAAGCCGTTCTTCGACTCGCTGCTGGAGTTCATCACCTCCGGCAAGGTTGTCGCGGCCGTCCTGGAGGGCCCCCGCGCGATCGCGGCGTTTCGGCAGCTCGCCGGTGGTACCGACCCGGTCGAGAAGGCCACGCCCGGCACCATCCGCGGCGACTTCGGCCTGGAAACCCAGTTCAACCTCGTGCACGGGTCGGACTCCCCGGAGTCGGCCGAACGCGAGATCAACCTCTGGTTTCCCAACTTCTGAAGACACTTCCCACGCCACTGTCGTCCGAACCGCCCCCGCGGTGTGGGATACTGGCTGCGGGTGAGCCCTTAAAGCCCATCCGGATGAAGACTTACGACGTGCGCGACCACCACCAGGTGAGGCGCCGACCGTCACAGCCGTCATTCAGCCAGGCACCGAATTCGTTCGTTATGAGCCGTTCGGAGCGAGACCAATAAACAAGTCCGGGGAAAGTTACCGGGCACATAGCGGAAGCCCTCGCGTGGCCGCGTCGAAATGACGCGCCCGGGGGCTTGAGGAGAATACGTGGCCAACGATGACCTCTATCAGGATCTACCCGAAAACCCCACCTCGCCAGAGTGGGAACCCCCGGCGCCAGCCGCGGGTGACGAGTTGCCCGAACGCTTGAGAGTCCATTCGCTGGCTCGGGTGCTCGGCACCACCAGCAGGCGGGTGCTCGACGCCCTCAGCGAGCTCGACGGCCGCACCCGCAGCCCACACTCCAGCGTCGACCGCACCGATGCGGTACGCGTGCGCGACGTGCTGGCGGCGGCTGCTCCCGAGGACACCGCCGCTGAGCCCGTCGAGGCCGCTGCCGTCGTGGCGGAGGAGACCACCCCCGAGGCGGCTTCCGGCGCTCCGGAAATGCCCGACGTCCCCGAGACACCCGACACGGCTGAGGAGCCGGAGTCGCGGCTGATCCTGGAGACCACCGTCGTCGAGACGGTCGAGACTGTCGAGCAGGCGGCCTACATGCCGCTGTTCGTCGCCCCGCAGCCGGTCGAGGTCGAACGCAAGCCCCGGGTCGTGGTGGACGACGACGAGGACGACGAGGACGACGACGAGGACGACACGGACGAGTCCGGCGGCGAAACCGACGGTGACCAGTCCGAACGTCCCGCCAACCGCCGCCGCCGTCGCGGCCGGCGCGGCCGCGGCCGTGGCCGGGGTGAGCAGGGCGGCGCCGACGGCGAGAACGGCGACGACTCCGAGGCGGCCGACGAGACCGCGGAGTCCGGTGAGGAGTCCGAGAGCGACGACGACGACAGCGACGACGAGGCCAGCACCGGTGAAGGCGCGACCCGCCGGCGCCGTCGCCGCCGACGCCGCAAGACCGGCGGCGGCGATGATTCCGACAACGGATCGTCCGACGACCCGCCGAACACCGTCGTCCACGAACGTGCCCCGCGCGCCAAGGCCGAGCGTGACCCGGACGCGATCCAGGGCATCAGCGGCTCCACCCGGCTGGAAGCCAAACGCCAGCGCCGCCGCGACGGCCGCGACGCCGGTCGCCGGCGTCCGCCGATCCTGTCCGAGGCCGAATTCCTGGCCCGACGGGAGGCCGTCGACCGCGTGATGGTGGTGCGCGACAAGATCCGCACCGAACCGCCGCACGAGGGCGCCCGCTACACGCAGATCGCGGTCATGGAAGACGGCGTCGTCGTCGAGCACTTCGTGACCTCGGCCGCTTCGGCTTCTCTGGTCGGCAACATCTACCTCGGCATCGTGCAGAACGTGCTGCCCTCGATGGAGGCGGCGTTCGTCGACATCGGCCGCGGCCGCAACGGCGTGCTCTACGCCGGTGAGGTGAACTGGGAAGCCGCCGGCCTCGGCGGCGCGCAGCGCAAGATCGAACAGGCCCTCAAACCCGGTGACTACGTCGTCGTCCAGGTCAGCAAGGACCCGGTCGGCCACAAGGGCGCCAGGCTCACCACCCAGGTGTCACTGGCCGGGCGCTACCTCGTCTACGTGCCGGGCGCGTCGTCGACCGGGATCAGCCGCAAGCTGCCCGACACCGAACGTCAGCGGCTCAAGGAAATCCTGCGCGACGTGGTGCCCGACGACGCCGGCGTGATCATCCGGACGGCATCGGAAGGCGTCAAGGAAGAAGACATCCGCGGCGACGTCACCCGGCTGCAGGAACGCTGGAACACGATCGCGGCCGAAGCCGAGCGGGTCAAGGGAAACAAGGCCGGCGCTGCGATCGCGCTCTACGAAGAGCCCGACGTGCTGGTCAAGGTCATCCGCGACCTGTTCAACGAAGACTTCTCCGGGCTGATCGTCTCCGGCGACGACGCCTGGCAGACCATCAACGATTACGTCAGTTCCGTTGCGCCCGACCTGGTTTCGAAGCTGACCAAGTACGAGCCCGCGGGCGGGCCGGACGGTCCGGATGTGTTCGCCGTGCACCGCATCGACGAGCAGCTGGCCAAGGCGCTGGACCGCAAGGTGTGGCTGCCCTCGGGCGGCACGCTGGTGATCGACCGCACCGAGGCGATGACGGTCGTCGACGTCAACACCGGCAAGTTCACCGGCGCCGGCGGCAACCTCGAGCAGACGGTCACCAAGAACAATCTCGAGGCGGCCGAGGAGATCGTGCGCCAGCTGCGGCTGCGCGATATCGGCGGCATCGTGGTCATCGACTTCATCGACATGGTGCTGGAGTCCAACCGCGATCTCGTGTTGCGGCGTCTCACCGAGGCGCTGGGCCGGGACCGTACCCGCCATCAGGTGTCGGAGGTGACGTCGCTGGGCCTGGTCCAGCTGACCCGCAAGCGGCTGGGCACCGGCCTGATCGAGGCGTTCTCCACCACCTGTACGCACTGCAGTGGCCGCGGCATCGTGCTGCATGCCGATCCTGTCGACACCACCCAGGCGGCCGGGCGTAAGTCCGAGTCCGGCAATGGCGGTGCCGGCGGCGGCGGTGGACGGCGCGGCAAGCGGGGCAAACGTGGCCGCGCCGAAGAGGCGCCGGTGGCGAAGGTGCCCCAGCACAGCACTGAGCATCCGATGTTCAAGGCGATGGCAGCCGCCAACGGCAAGCACGAGGATGACGAGGCCGAAGAAGAACTGGCCGACGAGATCGAGCGGGAGACCGAGGCCGACGACCTCGACGCATCGGACGATACCGCCGAGCAGGTCGCCCAGGAGGTCGCCGACGAGGATCTCGATGACGACTCCGACGACGACGATGATTCCGATGACGACGACGAGTCCGATGACGACGAGTCCGATGACGACGACGAGGACGAGGACGACGAGATCGACGTCGACCTGGACGAAGACGACGAGGACCTCGACGAAGTCAGCCTGGATGTCGACGATGACGAAGACGACGACGAGTCTGAGGATGACGACGACGACCTCGACGACGAGGACGACGCCGACTCCGACGACTTCGGCCAACCGGTCGTGACCTCGGCACCTGCGGCGTCGGCACGCCGGCCGCGGCGCCGGTCGGCGGCCCGACCAGCGGGCCCGCCGACCTCCTAGGGTGGCGGTTTGACCCTCCCGGTGCTGGTCACGTACCCTTGACCAGTTGTCGCCAGGCGTCCGTCGCCGGTGGCAGCGGGCTCAAGATCCCGCACCCCAAGACCCGCGCACGCAGCTTCGGTTAGCGCGCGCCCGCAGAGCAAGAGCGAAGGACCCACAATGGCAGGCGATAAGGTCACGTACGCAATCGTCAAGACCGGCGGCAAGCAGTACAAGGTCGCCGTCGGCGACATCGTCAAGGTCGAGAAGCTCGAGGTCGAGGCCGGCGCGTCCGTTTCGCTGCCCGTCGCCCTCGTTGTCGACGGCGCCACGGTGACCACCGACGCCAAGGCCCTGGAGAAGGTCGCGGTCACCGGTGAGGTGCTCGAGCACACCAAGGGCCCGAAGATCCGCATCCACAAGTTCAAGAACAAGACCGGTTACCACAAGCGGCAGGGGCACCGTCAGCCGCTGACCGTGCTCAAGGTCACCGGAATCAAGTAGCGACAGGGAGCAATCTGACATGGCACACAAGAAGGGCGCTTCCAGCTCACGCAACGGTCGCGACTCCAATGCTCAGCGCCTTGGCGTCAAGCGCTTCGGCGGTCAGCTCGTCAAGGCCGGCGAGATCCTCGTCCGCCAGCGTGGCACCCACTTCCACCCGGGCGTGAACGTCGGTCGCGGCGGTGACGACACCCTGTTCGCCACGGCCCCCGGCCTGGTGGAGTTCGGCGTCAAGCGCGGCCGCAAGACCGTCAACATCGTTCGCGCCGCGCGACCGGAGTAGGTCTGCATCGCGAGTGTGAATCCACTGCGAGGTCCAGACCCATAACTCGCATCAGATTCACACTCGACGATTGAAAGGACGCTCCGATGCCTCGTTTCGTCGATCGCGTCGTCATCCATGCCCGCGCGGGCAGCGGTGGAAACGGCTGCGCCTCGGTCCACCGGGAGAAATTCAAGCCACTCGGTGGGCCTGACGGCGGTAACGGCGGGCGCGGCGGCAGCGTCGTGCTCATCGTGGACCCGCAGGTGCACACCCTGCTCGACTTCCACTTCCACCCGCATGTCGCGGCTCAGTCCGGCACGCAGGGGATGGGCAGTAACCGCGAGGGCGCCAACGGCGCCGATCTCGAGGTGAAGGTTCCCGACGGCACCGTCGTGCTCGATTCCGACGGGCGGCTGCTGGCCGACCTGGTCGGTGCGGGCACCCGTTTCGTCGCCGCCGAAGGCGGCCGCGGCGGGCTGGGGAACGCCGCCTTGGCCTCGCGGGCCCGCAAAGCTCCGGGGTTCGCGCTGCTCGGCGAGAAGGGTGAGGAACGCGAACTCACCCTGGAACTCAAGACGGTCGCCGACGTCGGTCTGATCGGGTTCCCGTCGGCAGGCAAATCCTCACTGGTGTCGGTGATCTCGGCGGCCAAGCCCAAGATCGCGGACTACCCGTTCACCACCCTGGTGCCCAATCTCGGTGTCGTCTCGGCCGGTGACCACACGTTCACCGTCGCCGACGTCCCCGGCTTGATCCCCGGCGCCTCGGAAGGTCGCGGTCTCGGCCTGGACTTCCTGCGCCACATCGAACGCTGCGCACTACTGGTGCACGTGGTCGACTGTGCCACCCTCGAACCGGGTCGCGACCCGATCTCCGACATCGACGCCCTGGAAGCCGAGCTGGCCGCGTATCGCCCGACGCTGCAAGGTGATACGACGCTGGGTGACCTGGCCGACCGGCCGCGGGCGGTGGTGCTCAACAAGATCGACGTTCCCGAGGCCAGGGAACTGGCCGACTTCGTGCGCCCCGACATCGAGGCGCGCGGCTGGCCGGTCTTCGAGGTGTCGACCGTGAGCCGGGAAGGCTTGCGCGAGTTGACTTTCGCGCTGTGGGACATGGTGGCGGCCTACCAGGCGGCCCAGCCCGAGGTGGTGCCGCGCCGCCCGGTGATCCGGCCGGTCCCGGTCGACCAGACCGGGTTCACCGTCGAGGCCGACCCGCACAACTCCGGCGGTTTCGTGGTGCGTGGTGTGCGGCCCGAACGGTGGATCGCTCAAACGAACTTCGACAACGACGAAGCCGTCGGCTACCTCGGCGACCGGCTTGCCCGCCTCGGGGTGGAGGACCAATTGCGCAAACTCGGCGCCAAACCGGGTTGCGCGGTCACCATCGGCGACATGACGTTCGACTGGGAGCCGCAGACTCCGGCGGGTGTCGACGTCGTACCGACCGGCCGTGGCACCGATGCCCGGCTTGAGCAGACCGACCGGATCGGTGCCGACGAGCGCAAGGAGGCGCGCCGCCAGCGTCGTGAGCACGAGGGCGAAGCGTGAGCCAGTACCGCGACGCCGTGCGCTCGGCGCGCAGCGTCGTCGTCAAGATCGGCACCACGGCACTGACCACGAAATCCGGGTTGTTCGACGCCGGCCGGCTGGCGAAGCTGGTCGAGGCGATCGAGGCACGGATGAAGGCCGGCTCCGACGTGGTGATCGTGTCCTCGGGTGCGATCGCCGCCGGGATCGAGCCGCTCGGGCTGAACCGGCGCCCCACCGATCTCGCGACCAAGCAGGCTGCCGCCAGCGTCGGGCAGGTCGCGTTGGTCAACGCGTGGAGTGCGGCCTTCGCCCGCTACGACCGCACCGTCGGCCAGGTGCTGCTGACCGCGCATGACATCTCGATGCGGGTGCAGCACACGAACGCTCAGCGCACCCTGAACCGGCTGCGCTCACTGCACGCGGTGGCGATCGTCAACGAGAACGACACGGTGGCCACCAACGAGATTCGCTTCGGCGACAACGATCGGCTCTCGGCGCTGGTGGCCCACCTCGTCGGCGCCGACGCGCTGATCCTGCTGTCCGACATCGACGGGCTGTATGACGCCGACCCGCGCAAGTCGGACGCCCGCTTCATCCCGGAAGTGACCGGGCCCGACGACCTCGGCGGAGTGGTGGCCGGTGAGGGCAGCCGGCTGGGCACCGGGGGGATGCGCTCCAAACTGTCCTCGGCGCTGCTCGCCGCAGACGCCGGAGTTCCGGTGCTGCTGGCCGCGTCGGTCGATGCCGACGCCGCCCTGACCGACGCATCGGTGGGCACGGTGTTCGCGCCGCGGCCCGACCGGATGTCGGCGCGGCGATTCTGGGTTCGCTACGCGGCCGAAGCGTCCGGTGCACTCACGCTCGATCCCGGGGCGGTCCGCGCGGTGGTCAAGCAGCGCCGGTCACTGCTGGCTGCGGGGATCACCGGGGTGTCGGGCCGGTTCTTCGGCGGCGACGTCGTCGAACTGCGCGACACCGACGGTGAGATGGTCGCCCGCGGGGTGGTGGCCTACGACGCCGGCGAGCTGACGACCATGATCGGCCGCTCGACGTCGGACCTGCCGGCCGACATGCGCCGTCCCGCAGTGCACGCCGACGATCTGGTGGCCGTCTAGGTCGCGGAGGTCAGGCCGGACAGTTCGTCGGCCAGCAGCGCCAGCATCGGCGAGCAGCCGCTGTCCACGGTGACGGAGGCCAGCGCGTCCCCGCGGGTGGCGCCGCGGTTGATGATCGCGATCGGCATGCCCAGCGCGGCGGCGTGCCGCACGAACCGGTAGCCGGAGAACACCGTCAGCGAGGATCCGGCCACCAGCAGTGCATCGGAGTCGTCGACCAGTGAATATGCCTGGGCCACAACATCTTTGTGCACGCTCTCGCCGAAGTAGACGATGTCGGGTTTGAGCATGCCGCCGCACGACGGGCAGTCGATGAACCGGAACGACTCGGTGTCGGTGACCATGGCGTCCGCATCGGGTGCGACGGCGATACCGCCGAGCCGCTCGGCGCGTTCGGCGAAACCCGGGTTGGCTGCCTCGAGTTCGTCGGCCAGCGCCGCGCGCGACATGGTGTACCCGCAGTCCAGGCACACCACCTGCGCGTAGGTGCCGTGCAGGTTGATGACATTGCGGCTGCCCGCCTTGGTGTGCAGCAGGTCCACGTTCTGAGTAATGATGCCGGCGACCACGCCGGCGCGCTCCAGATGGGCCAGCGCCCGGTGCCCGGCGTTGGGCATGGTCTGGGCCATATGCCGCCAGCCCAGGTGATTGCGCGCCCAGTAGCGCTGCCGGAACGCCTGACTCGAGGTGAATTGGCGAATCGTCATCGGATTGGCCGGCGGTGAATCCGGGCCGCGATAGTCGGGGATGCCCGAGTCGGTGGAGATCCCGGCACCGGTGAGCACGGCCACGCGCCGGCCCGCCAACAACGAGACCAGTTCGGGGCTTTCCACGCCCTCCAGAGTATGCGGGCTAGCCGAAGTTGGTGAGCGGGCTCAATACGTCGTGAGCGAACTGCGTGATGTTCAGCGTCGGGTTGCCGTCCGGATAGCTCACGGTGGCCAGCAGATTGGCGCCGGCGTCGACGAAATCGCCGTCGGCGCGGCCCTGGTGGGTCGACGACGTCACCAGAATGATGCCCGAGGTGCCGGCTTTCTTGGCCAGCGGCACCGAGAACTGTGCGTTCTGCACCGTGCTGTTGGCCCGGTCCTCGACGATGATCCGGCTGTCGGGGAAGTTGAGCATCAACAGCATCCGGCGCATCTGAGCGGCTTCGGTCACACCGTTCTGCGGGTTGCCGCCGGTGACGATGATCGGGGAGTGCGGGTACATCTGCGCCACCGCGAGCCCGGTCAGCACCCGGCGTCGCAGGATCATCCGCATCGAGCCGTCCGGCAGCAGGCCGTAACCCAGAACGACGATCGCCGGATTGGAGAAGTCCTTGGCGGCTACCGGTTCAGCCTGGGCGGCAGCCGGCACGATCTCACCGATCAGCGTGGCGACGACAAGGAGCAGGGCGCCGCAGGCGGCTTTCCATCGACGTCGCACTCTTCCTCCGACCCAGGTCAACTTGCTGCTTGCCTCATCGTGCGGGCGCGAACGGTCGTTACGGAAGCGTCAGGCTTCATAGCCGTTCCATAGCCCGGGCCATGGCGGCGTACTCCAGGAAGTCGTAGTGGGCGACAAGTCGACGATGGCTGACATGAGCTTCGTGAGCCGCCCGGTGCGCCGCGATCCAGCGCGAGACCATGCCCGACTTGGGGTGCGCGGAGATGGTGGCAGCCGTCAGCATCCTCACCTCGTGTTCGGTGATCAGCACGGTCGGCCTGGTGTCGACGACTCGCGGCGACGGGTGAACAGGTGCGTGAACAGAAAGCGCAGACAACATTTCGATCCCCCGATCTGGCTGGCCGGCGATATCCGGCCGATGACGCAAACCTACGACCGGTTCGGCACGGATGAGCGCGTAGAGCTCTACTCGAAACGGCCCCTGCTCAACCTCTTTGGCGCACCAGCCGTGGCCGGCGGTGTCACGGGAGATCGCTCAGGGCAAGCACTTCGCCGCCGAGACGATCTCGGCGCTCATGTTGCGTTCCATCATCGACAGAGCGGCCTGGCCGAGGTCGGTGTCGATGTGGGCCACCGCGTCTTTGGGCACCATCACCGAGTAGTGGCGGACGTAGGCGTCCAGCGCGCTGTAGAGAATGCACTGCTCGGTCACCTGTCCGGTGAGGACCACCTTGTCGACTTCGAGCCGGGTCAACAGGTATTCCAGCGGGGTGGCGTAAAAGGCGCTGTGGCGCACTTTCGTCATGATCCGGGCCCCGTCGTGGGGTGCGATCGGGCGGACCAGATCCGGCCGGGCACCGTCCAAGGCGTTTCGAACGAGGTCACTGGGTTCGGCGGTGAAGTCGCCATAGTTGTCGTTGACGTAGATCAGTTCGACGTCGTCGCGGTCCTTGGCCTCGTTGATGAGTTCGGCCAGGGGCTGGACGATGTCGGCGACGTTGCCGGCCAGCACGTCGGCGTCGGGATGTTGGTAGGCGTTGAGCATGTCGACTACCAAGAGTGCGGTATTGGACATGTCGCGGCGTCTACCCGTTTCGGGCCGAACAACACGTCGGAGGCCTCCGAACGGGTGGTTCGGCGTTCCGCCGCGGGAGTGACGGGCGACAATGGGGCCATGGATTTCTACTCCGCCTACCGGCACGGGTTCGTGCGGGTCGCTGCCTGCACACACCACACGGTGCTGGCAGACCCCGCCGCCAACGCCGAGTCGGTGCTGCGGATCGCGCGGGACAACCACGATGACAGCGTCGCGGTGACGGTGTTCCCCGAGCTCACCTTGTCGGGCTACTCGATCGAGGACATCCTGCTGCAGGACTCGCTGCTCGACGCCGTTGAGGACGCCCTGCTCGAGGTGGTGGCGGCGTCGGCCGATCTGTTCGGCGTGCTGGTGGTCGGCGCGCCGCTGCGGTATCTGCATCGCATCTACAACACCGCGGTGGTCATCCACCGCGGGGCGGTGCTCGGGGTGGTGCCGAAGTCCTATCTGCCGAACTACCGCGAGTTCTACGAACGCCGTCAGGTCGCCGCCGGTGACGACATGGCGGGCACGATCCGCATCGGCGGTGCCGACGTGCCGTTCGGTCCTGACCTGTTGTTCACCGCCGACGACGTGTCCGGGCTGGTGTTGCACGTCGAGATCTGCGAGGACATGTTCGTCCCGATTCCGCCGAGCGCCGAGGCCGCGCTTGCGGGTGCGACGGTGTTGGCGAATCTGTCCGGCAGTCCGATCACGATCGGCCGGGCCGAGGACCGCAAGCTCCTGGCCCGTTCGGCATCGGCGCGCTGCCTGGCCGCCTACATCTACGCCGCGGCCGGCGAGGGGGAGTCCAGCACCGACCTGGCCTGGGACGGCCAGACGATGATCTACGAAAACGGCCGTCTGCTGGCCGAATCCGAGCGATTCCCGAAGGGGGAGCGACGCTCGATCGCCGACGTCGACCTGGACCTGTTGCGCTCTGAGCGGCTCCGGATGGGTACCTTCGACGACAATCGCCGCCACCATCAGGATCGGTTGACGTCGTTCCGGCGCATCGGGTTCCGCCTCGACCCGCCGAGCGGGGACATCGGATTGATGCGCGAGGTGGAGCGGTTCCCGTTCGTGCCGAGTGATCCGCTTCGGCTGGAGCAGGATTGCTACGAGGGCTACAACATTCAGGTCGCCGGTCTCGAGCAGCGGCTGCGTGCGCTGAACTATCCGAAGCTCGTGATCGGGGTGTCCGGCGGCCTGGACTCGACGCACGCCCTCATCGTGGCCGCCCGGGCGATGGACCGGGAAGGCCGCCCGCGCAGCGACATCCTGGCGTTCACCCTGCCCGGATTCGCCACCGGCGAGCGCACCAAGAGCAACGCGATCAAGCTGTCGCAGGCGTTGGGAGTCACGTTCTCCGAGTTGGATATTCGGGACACCGCCACGCTGATGCTGACGGAGATCGGGCACCCGTTCTCTCGCGGCGAGAAGGTGTACGACGTGACCTTCGAGAACGTGCAGGCGGGTCTGCGCACCGACTACTTGTTCCGGATCGCCAATCAGCGCGGCGGGATCGTCCTGGGCACCGGTGATCTCTCCGAACTCGGCCTGGGCTGGTCGACGTACGGCGTCGGCGATCAGATGTCGCATTACAACGTCAACGGCGGAGTACCCAAAACTCTTATCCAGCACCTGATCCGGTGGGTGATTTCGTCCGGAGAGTTCTCCGACGAGGTCGGCGAGATCCTGCAGTCGGTCCTCGACACCGAGATCACCCCCGAATTGGTGCCGACCGGTGAGGACGAGGAGATCCAGAGCAGCGAAGCCAAGGTCGGCCCGTACTCGCTTCAGGATTTCTCGCTGTTCCAGGTGTTGCGGTACGGCTTCCGGCCGTCCAAGATCGCGTTCCTGGCCTGGCACGCCTGGAGCGATCCCGCCGGCGGAGCCTGGCCACCGGGCTTCCCCGAAGGTAAGCGTCCGGCGTACTCGCTCAAGGAGATTCGGCACTGGCTGAGTGTCTTCGCGCAGCGCTACTACTCGTTCAGTCAGTTCAAGCGGTCGGCTCTGCCGAACGGGCCCAAGGTGTCGCACGGCGGGTCGCTGTCGCCGCGCGGTGATTGGCGGGCGCCGTCGGACATGTCGGCACGGATCTGGCTGGCCGAAATCGAGCAGGAGATTCCCGAGGACTGATCACCGGCAGCAGTCGTCCCCGCGCCATGCTTCGCGGCCTTCGCGTGCCGCCACACCGGCGATGACGAGGGCGGCGATCGGGTCGGCCCACCACCACCCGGCGACCGCGTTGAGCAGCAGTCCGGCGAGTAGCACCGCCGACAGGTAGGTGCACAACAGGGTCTGTTTGGAGTCGGCCACCGCCGACCGCGAACCGAGTTGCCGGCCGGCCCTGCGTTGGGCCCAGGACAGCAGCGGCATGATCGCCAGGCTGACGGCGGCCAGTCCGATGCCGATCGGGGAGTGCCGGGGTTCCTGCTGCCCGGCCAGCGCCAGGATCGCGTCGACGGTCACATAGATCGCCAGCGCGAAGAATGAGAATGCGACGATCCGCAGCGCGGTCTTCTCACGCGCCTCAGGGTCTTTCGCGGCGAATTGCCAGGCGATCGCGGCCGCCGAGGACACCTCGATCAGCGAGTCCAGCCCGAAGCCGATCAGCGCCGCCGACGAGACGCGGGCGCCCTCGGTCAGCGCGACGGCCGCTTCGACGAGGTTGTAGGTGATCGTGGCGGCGACCAATAGACGGATCCGCCGCCCGAGTTGCGCACGGCGCGTTGCGGATAGCGCGTCGGTCATCAGCAGCAGTCGTCGGCGGCCGGGCAACACGCCGGGTCGACGGTCAGCACGAGCCCGATCAGATCGTCGAGGGCGTTGGCGATCCGGGCGTCGGCCAACTCGTAGCGGCTTCGGCGCCCTTCGGGTTCGGCCACCACCAGTCCGCAGCCCCGTAAGCAGGCCAGGTGGTTGGACAGGATCTGACGTGAGACGCCGATCTTCTCGGCCAGGTCTGACGGGTACCCGGGACTGTCCCGCAACAGAAGGAGGATCTCCGCCCGCGCCGGATCGGACAGCGCGGCGCCGAACCGGGCGAGGACATCGCTATGGGTGACGCTCTGCATTCCCAGATCGTACAGCGAGGGCTGTATTCAGAATATGCTGAACTACAGCCTGCCCTCGATACGCAGATCCGGATGTACCCAGTCGGGCGAGCGGCGTTCCTTGAACGCCATGAAACCTTCGATGGACTCCGGCGATCCGAGACTGCGCTGCATGCCGATCCGGTCGTAGAGCCCCAGATAGTTGTCGATGCTGGACTTGACCACCGACCGTGCGACCGGCGCGGTGCGGCAGCACTGAGCGAGGATGCCCCGCGCCGTCTCGGCCAGGTCATCGTGTGGAACCACTCGGGCGACCATGCCCCAATCCAGCGCCTCGTCGGCGGTCAGCGTGCGGCCGGTGAACATCAGATCGCGGGTCCGGACCGGGCCGATCAGCCGGGCCAGCATCTGGCTGTAGTAGGTGTCGGCGATCCCGCGGTACAGCTCGGGGACGCGGAACGTCGCGCGGTCACTGACCACCGCCATGTCGGCGCACAGTGCGATTTGCAAACCGCCGCCCTGGCACAGTCCGTTGACCGCGGCAACCACCGGCTTGGCGGACTGCCGCAGCGTGTCGAACGGCAACGCGTCCATGCCGAGCGCCGCCCCGAACGTCAGCCAGTTGTCCACGCCGCCGCCGCCCATGTCGCCGCCGGGGGCGAACACGTCGCCGGTGCCGGTGATCAGCAGGCCGGCCAGATCCGGGTCTGCCCCGACGTGATTGACCGCGTATTTGATGCCGAAGTACATCGCCGGTGTCATGGCGTTGCGCGCCTCGGGACGGTCCAGGGTGCACACCCCGAATGCGCCCTCCCGGGTGAATTTCAGAAACGGGGTGCCGAGCCAGTCGCCCTCGGGCGGCCGCGGACTGTCGCTGTGTGTCATCGGGTGCACACTATCGCCCCAACCGTAACGAATTCAGTACTGGGTGAGGGCGTCGTCGATCGCCTCGCTGCGCGGCGCGCAATCGCCGGCGCCGGCGACCAGTGTCGCCAGCGCGCCTGCGGTGCAAGCCCGCCGAAGGGCGCGGTCATGGCCGGCCGCCCAGCCGGCGGCGAGCACGCCTGCGAAGACATCGCCCGCACCGGTGGTGTCGATCGCCTCGACCTCGGGACTCGGGACGTCAACAGCGCCGTGCGGCCCACGGTAGGTCGCACCGCGGGAGCCGCGAGTCACCACGAGATGTTCTGTGGGCCAACGCCAGTGTGGTTCCTCGGCTTCGTTGACGATGACGACGTCGGTGACATCGGCCAGCTCGGCCAGACCCGGGTCGGTGCTGACCGGGGACGCGTTGACCATCACCGTCGCCCCGACGGAGCGCGCCTCCCGGGCGGCAGCCACGGCCGTCGCGACCGGCACCTCCAACTGGACGAGAAGCACCTCGCAGTCGGCGATCACAGCGCGGGCGGCCGCGTTGAGCGTCAGGTGCCCGTTGGCTCCGGGCGCCACCACAATCATGTTCTCGCCGTGATCGTCGACCAGGATGACGGCCCTACCGCTGGCAACCGACAGCTCCTCCATACCGTCCAGCCGGACGCCGTTCGTGTCGAGATGGGACCGCAACTCGTCGCCCTCCCGATCGGTACCGACCGCTCCGACGAACTGCACATCGGCGCCGGCGCGAGCGGCGGCCACCGCCTGGTTGCCGCCCTTGCCGCCCGGGGCACTCACCACCGACGAACCCAGGATCGTCTCGCCGGCGCGCGGCATCGCGCTCACCCGAAAGAACTCATCGACGTTCACGCTGCCTACGACGCACACCCGTGTCACGGCGTCCACGGTAGTTTGCTGATCGCCGTCGTAGAACGGTTGGCAAAATTTTGCGGGCAACTTGAAAAGTCGGCGACTTCAGTACTGGCAGCCGTGTTAATTTAGCGCCGTGGCCGGCTGCCATCACGCCAAGAAGAGCCCTAAACCGCGCTCGGGTCGGCACCGTAGACGGTCACAGCCCCGTATCGAGCCCTACGCCTGGCTGGGGGCCGGGGTGGCCACCGTCGCCCTCGGAGCCGCCTTTGCTGCCGGCCCCGCCGTCGCTTTTGCGGACAGCGCCGGCTCCTCCTCGGGTCCGGGCTCAGCAGGCAACAGCGCGACCGGACACCAGGCTTCGCGCACAGCGACCCCGGTCAAAACCGGACCTCAACGCCCGGGCAGCACGCCCGCAGCCGGAGCGACCGCCGCGACAACGCAGGACCAACCCGGTACGACGACGTCGGCGCGGCGCCCCGGGCTCGGACAGTCCGGACGAGGACGGCACCCCTCCGAACCGGACTCGCCGGACAGTGAATCGTCGGCCTCAGGCGCCGACGGCGCATCAACCGGCGGTCCGGCGCCGGCCGCGGCGAAAGTCGCTGCCACGCACCATTCGACACCGTCAGCGACCGCCGATCCGGTCGTTGACACCGGTCCCGGGACGATCGCGGATTCGGGGCCGGCCGAATTCACGGTCGCAGCCGTCCAGGTCCCCGCCGCCCCGGCCGCCGCAGCCGTGACCGACGCCCCCGTGATGGCCGCCGCGTCACGCGCCGCCGCAGCCGATCTGGCCGGCGGCTATCAGGCGCTGGCTGCCGCACTGAACGCCTGGGCGGCGTCCATCTCCAGCCAGCTGGCCGCGGGCACCTTCCAAGCGGGGTTACGCACGGCGCTCGGAATCCCGCTGATCACATCGGCATTGAGCCTCGCTGGCGTCAACTTCGGGTTCGGCAACATCGGCTCGCCCAACCTCGGCAGCGGTAACGTCGGCACCCTGAACCTGGGCTCGGGCAACCACGGCAGCTCCAATGTCGGCGACGGGAACGTCGGCAGCTCCAACCTCGGGTCCGGCAATTCGGGCAATCAGAACGTCGGGTCGGGCAACAGCGGCAGTTCCAATGTCGGCTTCGGAAACCTGGGCAACTCCAACTTCGGTTGGGGGAACCTGGGAGACTTCAACTTTGGGTTCGGCAATGTCGGGTCGGGCAATATCGGGTTCGGCAACTCGGGGACCGGCAATATCGGGATCGGTCTGACCGGCAACAATCAATTCGGGTTCGGCGGCTGGAACACCGGCAGCGGCAACATCGGACTGTTCAACTCGGGCAACAACAACATCGGGTTCTTCAACTCTGGTGACGGCAATGTCGGGTTCTTCAACTCAGGCAACAACAACTGGGGCTTCGGCAACGCAGGCAACCTGAACACCGGCTGGCTCAACGTCGGCAACACCAACACCGGCGTCGCGAACGTCGGTCACTCCAACACCGGCTACGCCAACGCGGGCAACCGGAACAGCGGCGCCTTCAACATCGGCAGCACCAACACCGGGTTCGCCAACGCGGGCAACACCAACACCGGATTCGCCAACACCGGTAACTCGAACACCGGCATAGCGAACTCGGGCAACCTCAACACCGGTGCGTTCATCTCCGGAAACTCGAGCAACGGATTCTTCGTCACCGGCGACAACCAGAACCTCATCGGCGTCGATCTGTCGATCGGCATCCCCGCCATCCCGATCAACTTCCAGATCAGCATCCCGATCAACGAACAGATCGTCATTCAGGCGCAGGACATCACGATCAACGGGGTCACCGTCCCCGCCTTCACCTACTCGGTGACGGGATTCTCGGCCTTCTTCGGGCCGATCACCATCCCGGCGTCCGTGTTCGCCACCCCCGGCGTCACCATCAACATCGGCTCGGCCACCACCTCGATCGACATTTCGATTGTCGGACAAGCTGATCCGTACACCATCACCTTCCTCAAGATCGCGCCCGCACCCGGCTTCTTCAACTCGACCACGAATCCGACGTCCGGCTTCTTCAACGCCGGTACCGGCGGCGGCTCCGGATTCTTCAACTTCGGCGCCCTGTCGTCCGGCTGGGCCAACCTGGTCACCGGTGCCGGCTCAGGTCTGTCCGGCGCGCTGAACACCGGCTCCCTGTCGTCCGGTTTCGCCAATCTCGGCAACACGGTGTCCGGCTGGTTCAACACCAGCACGCTGAGCTCGGCCACCCCTGCGCTCATCTCCGGCTTCGGCAACGTGGGCGCCAACCTCGCCGGCGCGCTGCAAGGCATGGCCGTCAATCTCGGGTTCGGCAATGTGGGGTCGTTGAACGTCGGGTTGGGCAATGTCGGCAACCTGAATCTGGGGTCGGGTAATCAGGGCAGTGCGAATGTCGGTGACGGGAACGTGGGTGGCTCGAACCTGGGGTCCGGCAATGCCGGCGACGGCAATATCGGGTCGGGTAATCACGGTAGTTCCAATGTCGGGTTCGGGAATCTGGGTAACTCGAACTTTGGTTGGGGGAACTTGGGGGACTTCAACTTTGGGTTCGGCAATGTCGGGTCGGGCAATATCGGGTTCGGTAACTCGGGGACCGGGAATATCGGGATCGGTCTGACGGGTAACAATCAGGTTGGGTTCGGTGGGTGGAACACCGGTACGGGGAACATTGGGTTGTTCAACTCGGGGAACAACAACGTCGGGTTCTTCAACTCTGGTGATGGCAATGTCGGGTTCTTCAACTCGGGCAACAACAACTGGGGTTTCGGCAATGCCGGCAACCTGAACACCGGGTGGCTCAACGTCGGCAACACCAACACCGGCTTTGTGAACGTCGGTCACTCCAACACCGGGTACGGCAACGCGGGCAACCGGAACAGCGGCGCCTTCAACATCGGCAGCACCAACACCGGGTTCGCCAACGCGGGCAACACCAACACCGGATTCGCCAACACCGGGAACTCCAACACCGGATTCGCCAACTCCGGCAACGTCAACACCGGCGCGTTCATCTCCGGAAACTTCAGCAACGGCCTGTTCTGGCGGGGCAACTACCAAGGGTTGTTCGGTGCCACCTTTGGCCTGAACCTCGACCCGTACACCGTGCACGCCGTCATCACCGCGCCGATCAACATTCCCATCACCACCACCCTCGGCGACGGCACCTTCACGATGCCCACCATCCCGAGCATCCCCTACGGCATCACACTTCTCGGGATCCTGGAACTCACCGGCCAGTTGACCTCCGTCACCATCCCGCCGGTCACCGTCATCGCCAACGGGGCGGCGCCCCAGTTGCTCATCGGCGGCCCGGACACCACGGTCGTCGTCAACGTTTCAGCGGCCATCGGGCCGCTCAACATCCCGTTCATCGACATCCCCGCTGCGCCCGGCTTTTTCAACTCCACGACGAATCCGACATCCGGCTTCTTCAACAGCGGCGCCGGCGGCGGGTCGGGCTTCTTCAACTTCGGCGCAGGATCGTCCGGGCTGTTCAACATGGTGCCGATGTCGATCATCGGCGGTGCCGGTCTGTCCGGAGTGCTGAATTACGGTGCGCTCTCGTCAGGTCTGGCCAACTTCGGCAACACCGTTTCGGGCTGGTTCAACACCAGCACCGCCGGCTTGTCCACCCCAGGCCTGGTATCCGGCCTCGACAATGTCGGCACGCAGGTGGCCGGGTGGTTCCGCAACGGCCTCGAAACCCGACTGAACCTCGGCATCGGCAACATCGGCGGACTGAATCTCGGCTTCGGCAATGTCGGCAACCTGAATCTGGGGTCGGGTAATCAGGGCAGTGCGAATGTCGGTGACGGGAACGTGGGTGGCTCGAACCTGGGGTCCGGCAATGCCGGCGACGGCAATATCGGGTCGGGTAATCACGGTAGTTCCAATGTCGGGTTCGGGAATCTGGGTAACTCGAACTTTGGTTGGGGGAACTTGGGGGACTTCAACTTTGGGTTCGGCAATGTCGGGTCGGGCAATATCGGGTTCGGTAACTCGGGGACCGGGAATATCGGGATCGGTCTGACGGGTAACAATCAGGTTGGGTTCGGTGGGTGGAACACCGGTACGGGGAACATTGGGTTGTTCAACTCGGGGAACAACAACGTCGGGTTCTTCAACTCTGGTGATGGCAATGTCGGGTTCTTCAACTCGGGCAACAACAACTGGGGTTTCGGCAATGCCGGCAACCTGAACACCGGGTGGCTCAACGTCGGCAACACCAACACCGGCTTTGTGAACGTCGGTCACTCCAACACCGGGTACGGCAACACCGGCAACACCAACTCCGGTGTGCTCAACGTCGGCAACACCAACACCGGCGGCTTCAACCCCGGTGATCTGAATACCGGTTTTGCGAATACCGGCAACTCCAACACCGGATTCGCCAACTCCGGCAACGTCAACACCGGCGCCTTCATCGGCGGAAACTTCAGCAACGGCCTGTTCTGGCGCGGCAACAACCAAGGACAGTTCGGCGGAAGCATCGGCCTGACCATCCCGGAAATCCCGTTTACCTTGGATGTCAACGCCCCCATCAACATTCCGGTCACCGGCACGTTGGGTACCGGGGCGGCCGGAACCATCACCATCCCCGGCATCTCCATCGGGACCATCAGCGCGCAGATCAACATCATCGGCTTCCCGGTCACCGCCGCCTCCGTCGGACCCATCAGCATCCCGACCATCACAGTCAGCGGGCAGAATCCGTTCATCACCGCGACCATCGGCGGGCCGACGACGGCAATCCACATCACCGGCACCGGCGGTATCGGGCCGATCGTGATCCCGGTGTTCGATCTTCCGAAGGGGCCGGGTTTCTTCAATTCGACGACGAATCCGACGTCGGGGTTCTTTAACACCGGTGGTGGTGGGGGTCGGGGTTCTGGAACGCCGGCGCGGGTGCGGCGTCGGGGTTGTGGAATGTGGCGGTGTCGCAGTTGGTCGGCTCCGGGGTGTCGGGGTTGTTCAACTATGGGGCGTTGTCGTCGGGTTTCTCGAACTTGGGTAACACGGTCTCGGGATTGTTCAACACGAGCAGTCTGAATCTGGCGACGCCGGGACTGGTGTCCGGAATCGGTTCGGTGGGAACGAGTTTGGCGGGTTGGTTCCGTGACGCCACGGGGACCCGGTTCAATCTCGGGTTCGGCAATGTGGGGTCGTTGAACGTCGGGTGGGGCAATGTCGGCAACCTGAATCTGGGGTCGGGTAATCAGGGCAGTGCGAATGTCGGTGACGGGAACGTGGGTGGCTCGAACCTGGGGTCCGGCAATGCCGGCGACGGCAATATCGGGTCGGGTAATCACGGTAGTTCCAATGTTGGGTTCGGGAATCTGGGTAACTCGAACTTTGGTTGGGGGAACTTGGGGGACTTCAACTTTGGGTTCGGCAATGTCGGGTCGGGCAATATCGGGTTCGGTAACTCGGGGACCGGGAATATCGGGATCGGTCTGACGGGTAACAATCAGGTCGGGTTCGGTGGGTGGAACACCGGTACGGGGAACATTGGGTTGTTCAACTCGGGGAACAACAACGTCGGGTTCTTCAACTCTGGGGATGGCAATGTCGGGTTCTTCAACTCGGGCAACAACAACTGGGGTTTCGGTAACGCGGGCAACCTGAACACCGGGTGGCTCAACGTCGGCAACACCAACACCGGCTTTGTGAACGTGGGGCACTCCAACACCGGGTACGGCAACACCGGCAACACCAACTCCGGTGTGCTCAACGTCGGCAACACCAACACCGGCGGCTTCAACCCCGGTGATCTGAATACCGGTTTCGCGAATACCGGCAACTCCAACACCGGATTCGCCAACTCCGGCAACGTCAACACCGGCGCGTTCATCGGCGGAAACTTCAGCAACGGCCTGTTCTGGCGCGGCAACAACCAAGGACAATTCGGCGGCACCATCGGCATCGCCATCCCCGAGATCCCGATCACCTTGGACATCAACGCCCCCATCAACATCCCCGTCAGCGTCAATCTCGGCGACCTGGCACTGCAGACCTTCACCATCCCCGGCTTCCCGGTCAAGATCCCACTGTGGCCCCTCCCGCTCGGAACCAGCGGCGGCACACAGTTCGACATCAGCAACATCACCATCCCGACCGTTCCGATCCAGCTTCCCGACATCGGCGCCGTCGTCGGCGGTCCCGACACCAACATTCACATCACCGGTACCGGTGGAGTGGGCCCAATTGTCATCTCACTCTTCGATCTTCCGAAGGGGCCGGGTTTCTTCAATTCGACGACGAATCCGACGTCGGGGTTCTTTAACACCGGTGGTGGTGGGGGGTCGGGGTTCTGGAACGCCGGCGCGGGTGCGGCGTCGGGGTTGTGGAATGTGGCGGTGTCGCAGTTGGTCGGCTCCGGGGTGTCGGGGTTGTTCAACTATGGGGCGTTGTCGTCGGGTTTCTCGAACTTGGGTAACACGGTCTCGGGATTGTTCAACACGAGCAGTCTGAATCTGGCGACGCCGGGATTGGTGTCCGGAATCGGTTCGGTGGGAACGAGTTTGGCGGGTTGGTTCCGTGACGCCACGGGGACCCGGTTCAACCTCGGGTTCGGCAATGTGGGGTCGTTGAACGTCGGGTGGGGCAATGTCGGGGAGTGGAATCTGGGGTCGGGTAATCAGGGCAGTGCGAATGTCGGTGACGGGAACGTGGGTGGCTCGAACCTGGGGTCCGGCAACTCGGGGGATCAGAACGTCGGGTCGGGTAATCACGGTAGTTCCAATGTCGGGTTCGGGAATCTGGGGTCGGGTAATCAGGGCAGTGCGAATGTCGGTGACGGGAACGTGGGTGGCTCGAACCTGGGGTCCGGCAACTCGGGGGATCAGAACGTCGGGTCGGGTAATCACGGTAGTTCCAATGTCGGGTTCGGGAATCTGGGTAACTCGAACTTTGGTTGGGGGAACCTGGGGGACTTCAACTTTGGGTTCGGCAATGTCGGGTCGGGCAATATCGGGTTCGGTAACTCGGGGACCGGAAATATCGGGATCGGTCTGACGGGTACCAATCAGGTCGGGTTCGGCGGCTGGAACACCGGCACGGGGAACATTGGGCTGTTCAACTCGGGGAACAACAACGTCGGGTTCTTCAACTCTGGTGATGGCAATGTCGGGTTCTTCAACTCGGGCAACAACAACTGGGGTTTCGGTAATGCCGGCAACCTGAACACCGGGTGGCTCAACGTCGGCAACACCAACACCGGCTTTGTGAACGTCGGTCACACCAACACCGGGTACGGCAACACCGGCAACACCAACTCCGGTGTGCTCAACGTCGGCAACACCAACACCGGCGGCTTCAACCCCGGCAACACGAATACCGGTTTCGCGAATACCGGCAACTCCAACACCGGATTCGCCAACTCCGGCAACGTCAACACCGGCGCCTTCATCGGCGGAAACTTCAGCAACGGAATCTTCTGGCGCGGCAACAACCAAGGACAATTCAGCGCCAGCCTCGGCATCACGATCGCCGAGATCCCCGCCTTCCTCGACATCAACATCCCGGTGAACATCCCGATCGCCGTCACCGCCACACCGGTACACATCGACCAGATCACCATCCCCACGATCACCATCGGACCCGGCCCGATCACCGGCATCGCCCTCGGTATCTGCGATCTGGGTTGCACGGTCAACCAAGTCGGCCTCAGCGGCTCGTTCGGCCCGTCGACCATCGGACCCGTCGACATCGGCTTCACCGACAACAAGGCCGCCCAATTCGTCATCGGCGGACTCAATACCGCGATCCTCATCGGCGCGTCCGGCGGCGTGGGGCCGATCCGAATCTCGTTGTTGGACATCCCCGCCGGGCCCGGCTTCTTCAACTCGACCACCAATCCGACGTCGGGCTTCTTCAACACCGGCACCGGCGGAGGATCGGGCGCTTTCAACTTCGGGGCCGACACCTCCGGATGGGCCAACTTCGTCACCGGCGCCGGATCCACCCTGTCCGGCTGGCTCAACTACGGTGCGCTGTCATCCGGCTTCGCCAACCTCGGCAACACCGTCTCAGGGTTCGTCAACACCAGCACCCTGAACACGGCTACGCCGGGCTTCGTCTCCGGAATCGGCACGGTCGGAACAAATCTGGCCGGCTGGTTCCGCGACGCCACCGGGACCCGGTTCAATCTCGGGTTCGGCAATGTCGGGTCGCTGAACGTCGGGTGGGGCAATGTCGGGGACTGGAACCTGGGTTCGGGCAACGAGGGCAGCACCAATGTCGGCGACGGCAACCAAGGCGACGGGAACATCGGGTCGGGTAGTCACGGCAGTTCCAATGTCGGGTTCGGGAATCTGGGTAACTCGAACTTTGGTTGGGGGAACCTGGGGGACTTCAACTTTGGGTTCGGCAATATCGGGTCGGGCAATATCGGGTTCGGTAACTCGGGCACCGGGAATATCGGGATCGGTCTGACCGGCAACAATCAGGTCGGGTTCGGCGGCTGGAACACCGGCACGGGGAACATCGGACTGTTCAACTCGGGCAACAACAACATCGGGTTCTTCAACTCTGGTGACGGCAATGTCGGGTTCTTCAACTCCGGCAACAACAACTGGGGCTTCGGCAATGCCGGCAACCTCAATCGGGGTTGGCTCAACGTCGGCAACACCAACACCGGTTACGGCAACACGGGCAACAACAACAGCGGCGTGCTGAACGTCGGCAACACCAACACGGGTGGGTTCAACCCGGGCGACACCAACACCGGCGTCGCGAACAGCGGAAACGGCAACACCGGATTCGCCAACACCGGCAACGTCAACACCGGCGCCTTCATCGGCGGAAACTTCAGCAACGGCCTGTTCTGGCGTGGCGACCACCAAGGACTCGTCAACGTCAAGTACTCCATCACGATCGAGCAATTCGGCTATCACTACGCCGTCCACGTCCCGATCGACATCCCGATCACCGGCACCATCAACGCGATCAACCTCAGCGCTGTCAACATCAACATCCCGTTCTCCGTGCGAACCTGGGACCGCCAGGGCCTGTGCGGACTCGGCGACTGCATCTGGACGGATTGGGGCCTGCCCATAACCGTTGCCAGCGGCAACATCCCGGTCACCATCGACCCGACCACCATCATCGACCCCATCCCACTGAGCTTCGCCTTCCAAAGCCTCATCGATCTCATGGGCAACGGGACGCTGGGCCCCTACGAGTTCGATGTCATCGACTTCCACCAGACCCCCGGTTACTTCAACTCCACCGCCAACCCGTCCTCCGGCTTCTTCAACAGCGGAACGGGCGGCAATTCCGGGGCGCTCAACTCCGGCACCCTCACGTCAGGTCTGGCCAATGCCGGCAATCAACTCTCGGGCTTGTTCAATCGGTAGGTTGGCATCCCATGTACCCCAACGCCGAGACAACCGGCACCGCACCGGTGGTGGCCGTCATCGCGGAAGTCCGATTCACCGATGCACCGCGGCTGCGCCGGCAGGAGAACCTCGACGCCGTGGCCATTGCCGTCGACGGACGCTTCCCGGTCACCGAGCCGCTGACCGGTGTCAACCTCGCGGACGCCGGGCCGGGTCTGCCGCCGCGGGTGGAGCAACGCCAGGGCATCCTGCTGCGCAACGCTGACAGCACCGAGTCGCTGACCGTCACCGCGACCACCCTCAGTTACGAGACCACCAACTACGCCGGCCTCGACCCGATCCGCACCGCGATCACCGCCGGATGCCGGGCCCTCGCCGACGCGCAGATCACCTCCGGTCTGCAGCGTGTCGGCCTGCGCTACATCGACGAGATCCGGGTGCCGAACCCCCCGGCCGACGCCCGCGGATGGGCCACCTGGATCGATGGCGGCCTGCTCGGCCCGCTGGCGGTGGCCCCCGACCACGTGCCGTCCCGCGGCATCCAAGGAGTCGCCGCCTTCGACCTCGGCGGGCGCGCCGGACTCAACGTGCAGTACGCCGCATTCGCGAACGGGTCCGCAACCCTCCCGCAGCACCTGCGCAGGCGGCCCTTCCAGCCCGGGCCGTTCTTCGGCCTGGATCTCGACGGGTTCTACGAGTTCGGCACCGACGAGTTCGTCGGGCTGGACGGCGACGTCGTCACCGACATCCTGGCCAAACTGGACGCCCCGATCACCTCGGCGTTCCAGCGCGCCATCACCGAGGACGCCAGGTCCCTGTTCGGGCTGGCCGTCGGTGGCCCCAACGGCGCCTCCCGGCATCGCGGCGACCCTCTGGCCGGACCCGCCTAGACCGGGCCCCACCTGCCGGTTGGTCGGGAGACCGATACCCTGAGGGGATGAGTGTCGAAGCGGAGTCCGCACCTGCGGGCAGGAGCGCAGCGGCCCAGGGTTCGGGTGGTGCGGACCTGCGCGACCAGGTTCACGACGCCGCCCGCCGGGCGCGGGTGGCCTCACGCACCCTCGGAACGCTGACCACCACCATCAAAGACCGCGCCCTTCATGCCGCCGCGGACGCCGTGCTGGCCCACGCGGATGCGATCCTGGCCGCCAACGCCGCCGACCTCGACGCCGCACGTGCCGCGGGCACTGCGGAGGCGATGCTGGACCGGCTGGCGCTCAACCCGCAGCGCATCGACGGCATCGCCGCCGGCCTGCGTCAGGTCGCCGGGCTGCCGGACCCGATCGGTGAAGTGTTGCGCGGCCGCACCCTGCCCAACGGTTTACAACTGCGGCAGCAGCGGGTTCCGCTCGGCGTCGTCGGGATCGTGTACGAAGGCCGGCCCAACGTGACCGTCGACGCGTTCGGACTCACCCTCAAGTCCGGCAACGCAGTCCTGCTGCGCGGCAGCTCCTCGGCCGCCAACTCCAACGCCGCGCTCGTCGCCGCTCTGCGCGGCGCCCTGGCCGCCGAAGGCCTGCCTGACGACGCGGTCCAGCTGCTGCCCAGTGCCGACCGCTCCAGCGTCACCCACCTCATCCAAGCCCGCGGGCTGGTGGACGTGGTGATCCCGCGCGGCGGTGCCGGGCTGATCGACGCCGTCGTACGCGATGCCACCGTGCCGACCATTGAAACCGGCGTCGGCAATTGCCACGTCTACGTCCACGCCGCCGCCGACCTCGACGTGGCCGAGCGAATCATCCTCAATGCCAAGACCCGTCGGCCCAGCGTCTGCAATGCGGCCGAGACCCTGTTGGTCGACCAGGCGCTGGCCGACACCGCGCTACCGCGCCTGATCGACGCCCTGCGGCGGGCCGGCGTCACGGTCCGCGACAACCCGACCGAGGACGACCTGCGGGCGGAGTTCCTGTCGATGGACATCGCGGTGGCGACCGTGGCCGGCCTCGACGCCGCCATCGAGCACATCAACACTTACGGCACCGGGCATACCGAGGCGATCGTCACCACCAATCTTGAAGCGGCGCAACGCTTCACCGAACGTGTGGACGCCGCCGCGGTGATGGTCAACGCCTCCACGGCATTCACCGACGGCGAGCAGTTCGGCTTCGGAGCCGAGATCGGCATCTCCACCCAGAAGCTGCATGCCCGCGGCCCGATGGGTTTGCCCGAATTGACGTCAACCAAGTGGATCGTCTGGGGAGACGGCCACACCCGACCTGCCTGAGACGACAACAGGAGAATCCGTGACTGAAACCCCGGCCCGCCCGGCGCCGCTGTTCGCCGACATCGAGGATGTCGCCAAGCGGCTGGCCGAGACCGGCTACCTGCCCGACACCGCGACCGCCACCGCGGTGTTCCTCGCCGACCGGCTGGGCAAGCCCCTGTTGGTCGAAGGGCCGGCCGGCGTCGGCAAGACCGAACTCGCCCGCGCGGTCGCCCAGACCACCGGGTCGGGTCTGGTGCGCCTGCAGTGCTACGAGGGTGTCGATGAGGCGCGCGCGCTCTATGAGTGGAACCACGCCAAGCAGATCCTGCGGATGCAGTCCGGGTCCAACGACTGGGACCAGGCCAAGTCCGACATCTTCAGCGAGGAATTCCTGTTGTCCCGCCCGCTGCTGACCGCGATCCGGCGCACCGAGCCCACCGTGCTGCTGATCGACGAAACCGACAAGGCCGACATCGAGATCGAAGGCCTGCTGCTGGAGGTGCTCAGCGACTTCGCGGTCACCGTCCCGGAATTGGGCACGATCACCGCCGCGCGCACTCCGTTCGTGGTGCTGACCTCCAACGCCACCCGGGAGCTGTCCGAGGCGCTCAAGCGCCGCTGCCTGTTCCTGCACATCGACTTCCCCGACCCCGACCTCGAGCGGCGCATCCTGTTGTCGCGGGTGCCCGAGCTGCCCGAGTCGCTGGCCGCCGAACTGGTCCGCATCATCGGGGTGCTGCGCGGCATGCAGCTCAAGAAGGTGCCGTCGGTCGCCGAGACCATCGACTGGGGCCGCACCATTCTGGCCCTCGGGATGGACACCATCGACGACGCCACCATCGCCGCGACGCTCGGAGTGGTGCTCAAACATCAGTCCGATCAGCAACGCGCCACCGGCGAACTTCGGCTGAACTAGACCGATGGCCGTCCGCAGGGTGCGTCCCGCACAGCCGCTGGCCCCGCACGGGTTGCCCGGGCATCTGGTCGGCTTCGTCGAAGCGCTACGCGCCCAAGGCATCTCGGTGGGCCCCTCGGAGACCGTCGACGCGGGCCGGGTACTGACAGTGCTGGGCCTGGGGGAACGTGAGGCGCTGCGCGAGGGACTGGCCTGCGCGGTGCTGCGGCGTGCTGACCATCGTCAGACCTATGACGCGTTGTTCGACCTGTGGTGGCCTGCCGCGCTGGGCGGGCGCACCGTGCTGGTCGACGAGGACGCCGACGACGAGCCCCAGCAGGGCCTGCCGCCCGAGGACATCGAGGCCATGCGGGAAATGCTGCTGGACCTGCTGGCCGACAACCCCGACATCGGCGACATGGACGAGCGGCTGGTCGCGATGATCGCCCAGATCGTCGAGGCCTACGGCCGCTACACCTCGAGTCGCGGACCGTCGTACTCGTCGTACCAGGCGCTCAAGGCGATGGGACTCGACGAGCTGGAAGGCCGGCTGCTGGCCGGTCTGCTCGCACCGCACGACGACGACCCCACTCCCACGCAGGAGCAGATCGCCAAAGCGCTTGCCGCGCAAAAGATCGCGCAGCTTCGCCGGATGGTGGAAAGCGAGACCAAGCGGCGCACCGCCGAACAGCTGGGCCGCGACCATGTCCAGATGTACGGCATCCCGCAGCTGTCCGAGAACGTCGAGTTCCTGCGGGCATCCGGGGATCAGCTGCGCGAGATGCGCAAGGTGGTCGGTCCGCTGGCGCGGATGCTGGCCACCCGCCTGGCGGCTCGACGCCGTCGATCCCGCTCCGGTTCCATCGACCTGCGCAAGACGCTGCGCAAATCGATGTCGACCGGGGGAGTTCCGATCGACGTCGTGCTGCGCAAGCCGCGCCCGGCCCGCCCGGAACTCGTTGTGCTGTGCGATGTCTCAGGTTCGGTGGCGGGTTTCAGTCACTTCACCCTGCTGCTGGTCAACGCCTTGCGTCAGCAGTTCTCCCGGGTTCGGGTGTTCGCCTTCATCGACACCACCGATGAGGTGACACACCTGTTCGGTCCGGACGCCGACCTCGCGGTCGCGATCCAGCGCATCACCCGCGAGGCGGGGGTGTACACCCGCGACGGGCACTCCGACTACGGCAATGCGTTCGTCTCGTTCACCGAGAACTTCCACAACGTGTTGTCGCCGCGCAGTTCGCTTTTGGTGCTCGGCGACGGTCGCACCAACTACCGCAATCCGGCCGTCGACATTCTGGCTCACATGGTGACCTCCAGCCGGCATGCGCACTGGCTCAACCCTGAGCCGCGGCACCTCTGGGGCAGCGGCGATTCGGCGGTGCCGCGCTACGAGGACGTCATCACCATGCACGAATGCCGGTCTGCCAAGCAGCTCGCCGCGGTGATCGACCAGCTGCTGCCGGTCTAAGCCACATCGCCCAAACCGACATTTGGCAGGGTTTGCGCGAGTAAGGCCCTGCAAAACGTCGATCTCGGTGCGAAGACTTAGTCGGCCTTCTTCGCCGACGGCCGGGCGCTGCCGCCGGTCGACTTCTTCTTCGGCGCGTCGCTTCCTGACGAGTCGGTCGACTGGGCCGAAGAGCTCTTCTTCGCGCCGGTCGGCTTCTTGGCAGGCGTGCCGGCTTTCGGCGTCGTCTCCGCCGCCGGCGTGCTGACCTCCGGCGTCTCGGGCTTGCTCACCTCAGGCGTGCTGACCTCGGGTTCGGCGGCCGCCGCCGTGACGGCCTTCGGTGTGGCGCTGGCCGCTGCGGGCAGGCTGGGGAAGGCAGGCAGGCTGATTCCCGGCAGCAGCTGCGCTCGCGTCGGCGCGCTGTAATCGGCTCGGTTGTAACCCATTTCGATGAACTTGCGCAGGACCGGGTCGATCGCGCCCAGAATCGGATCGGGCACGATTCCCTTGAGCGGCATCAGTAGCGGCACCAGCGGGGTCCGGATGAGGTAGTACGTGGTGTCGCCATGCTGCTGGTAGTACGCGCTGCCGCCGGCCTTCGCGGCCTCGATGTCGGCGGCGGTGAGCTCGGTCTGGGTCTGACCGTGGACGTAGATCATGCCCATGATCGCGTTGATCGTTGCCAGCAGATTCAAGGGATAGGTGGGGAAGTCGGCCCAGCCGTCGTACTGGCGGGCGACGTCGACCGTCGTATCGCCGTTGTCGGGAGTCGCCCCGCTCACGCTGATATCGAGGACCGGAATGTACAGTCCGGCAAACCGTTCCAGGATTCCGCCGTTGGGCCGGCTCGGGTTCTCGACGAGGACAAAGGTGTTCCCGGTGCCCTCGGGGTGGGCGGCCTTGTAGCGGGACAGCACCACCGCACCCTGCGACAGTCCGAAGATGACGTCGCCCTGGGGGTCGCGTGCCTCGACGTTCTTCACGCCCTGCGCAACGGACTGGTTCCACGTCTTGTCGAAGATGTAGTTGTTCGACACCGGCCAGAACCCGGCGTTGTAGGCGATGTTGCCTGCCGAGGTGGGGGTGGCGGCCGGGGTGTCGGTGCCGTCGAGCACGCGGGAGATGAAATCGCGGTACTGCTGGTCGGTGGGGGTCCAGCCGATGTTCGTGCCGCGCAGATAATCCACGGTGGCGGCGGTGAGCACCGGTGCCGATGACACCGTCGGCGTCAGCCCTACCGCGACCGCCGCGGCCACAGCCACCACACTCGTCACAGGCACAGACATCCGTCGGCTACCGAGCTTCTTCATCACAGGCCCCTTGATCGGCATAACTCGACTCGGGGAAAAGGCTACCTGAACTTCGGTGATATCCATCACGTGCCTTTGCCAGAGCACAGAGTCCGCGACCGATCGCGAGCGTGAGGAAACCCACCTGCGCCTCCCGTAAGCTGGTCAATCGTGGTTTCCTCGGCGCGGCGCCGGCTCGGCGTGATGGGTGGGACGTTCGATCCCATCCACAACGGCCACCTGGTCGCGGCCAGTGAGGTCGCCGACCTCTTCGAGCTGGACGAGGTGGTGTTCGTGCCCACCGGCCAGCCGTGGCAGAAGTCCCGGGAGGTGACCCCGGCCGAGGATCGCTACCTGATGACGGTCATCGCGACCGCCGCCAACCCCCGGTTCTCGGTGAGCCGCGTCGACATCGATCGCGGCGGGGCCACCTATACCAGCGACACCCTGCGGGATCTGCGCGCGCTCAATCCCGACGCCGACCTGTACTTCATCACCGGAGCCGACGCACTGGCCTCGATCCTGTCCTGGCAGAACTGGGAGGAGCTGTTCGCGCTGGCGAAGTTCGTCGGTGTGAGCCGGCCCGGTTACGAGCTCAACGGCGAACACATCGTCGCCGCGTTCGACCAACTGCCCGAGGAGGCGCTGAGTCTGGTCTCGGTGCCTGCCCTGGCCATCTCGTCCACCGACTGCCGGCTGCGTGCGGCCAAGAGCCGGCCCATCTGGTACCTGGTGCCCGACGGTGTCGTGCAGTACGTGTCCAAGCGCGGCCTCTACCGCGACCTGGGCCGGGTGGACCGCCTGTCCGTCACCACAATCGAGGAGACCACCACGTGACCGCGTCCGACGAAGCCGTCCAGATGGCCACTGTGGCCGCGCGGGCCGCCGCCGCCAAGCTCGCGCAGGACGTCGTCGTGATCGACGTGTCCGGCCAGCTGGTGATCACCGACTGCTTCGTGATCGCCTCGGCCTCCAACGAGCGGCAGGTCAACGCGATCGTCGACGAGGTCGAGGAGAAGATGCGGCTGGCCGGATACAAGCCGGCCCGTCGGGAAGGCACCCGCGAAGGCCGCTGGGTGCTCTTGGACTACGTCGACATCGTGGTGCACATCCAGCATCAGGAGGAGCGCAACTTCTACGCCCTGGACCGGTTGTGGCGGGATTGCCCCTTCCTGAGCGTGAATCTGGATGACGTTGAGGTCGAGGACACCCCATGAGGGTGCGCAGGCTGGTCATGCTGCGCCACGGGCAGACGGAGTACAACGCCGGCAGTCGTATGCAGGGTCAGCTCGACAGCGAGCTCACCGACTTGGGCCGGGCTCAGGCTGTTGCCGCTGCCGAGGTGCTCGCCAAGCGTCAGCCGGTGCGCATCGTTTCCTCGGATCTGCACCGCGCTTACGACACCGCGGTGGCGCTGGGGGAGCGCACCGGGCTGCGGGTGGAGGTCGACACCCGGCTCCGCGAAACCCACCTCGGTGACTGGCAGGGTCTGACGCACCATGAGGTGGACGCCATCTCACCAGGTGCGCGGCTGGCCTGGCGCGACGACGCCACCTGGGCTCCGCACGGCGGCGAGAGCCGGGTGGATGTCGCCCACCGCAGTGTCCCTTTGGTTGCCGAATTGGTTGCCGCAGAACGTGACTGGGGTGTCGACGAGCCCGACCGGCCGCTGGTGCTGGTAGCCCACGGTGGGCTGATCGCTGCGCTGTGCGCCGGGCTGCTGGCGCTTCCGGTCGAGAGCTGGCCGGTGCTGGGTGGGATGGGCAACGCGAGTTGGGCGCAGCTGTCCGGACACGGTGCCGACGACGCCGCCTTCGAGGACATCCGTTGGCGTCTCGACGTGTGGAACGCTTCGGCGCAGGTGGCCAACGATGTCCTCTGAGCCGACACTTCTGATCTTCTGCGACTCGCTGTCCTACTACGGCCCGCAAGGCGGCCTGCCCTCGGACGATCCGCGGATCTGGCCCAATATTGTTGGCCGTCAACTGGGTTGGGACGTCGAGCTGATCGGTCGCATCGGGTGGACCAGCCGCGACGTCTGGTGGGCAGCCACCCAGGATCCGCGGGCGTGGGCCGCGCTGCCCCGCGCCGGTGCGGTGATCTTCGCGACGAGCGGGATGGATTCGCTGCCCTCGCCGCTTCCCACCGCGTTGCGTGAATTGATCCGCTACGTCCGCCCGTCCTGGCTGCGCCGCTGGGTGCGCGACGGCTACGGCTGGGTTCAGCCGAGGCTCTCGCCGATGGCGCGTCCGGCGCTGCCGCCGCACCTGACGGTGGAGTACCTCGAAATGACCCGCGGTGCAATCGACTTCAACCGACCCGGTATCCCGATGGTCGCGTCGGTACCCTCGGTGCACATTGCGCCCACCTACGGCATGTCCCATCGCGGCAGGCCCGGCACGGTCGCCGCGATCAACGAGTGGGCGGCGCAGCACGACATTCCGGTGGTCGATCTGAAAGCCGCGGTGGCCGAGGAGGTTCTGGCCGGCCGCGGCAACCCGGACGGGATCCACTGGAACTTCGAGGCGCACTCCGGTGTCGCCGACCTGATGCTCAAGGCCCTCGCCGAAGCGGGGGTCCCACTCGACAACGCGCGCGACTGATCCATGGCCGTCGTGGTGGTCACCGATTCGTCGGCTCGGCTCCGGACCGATGACGTCCGCGCCTGCGGTATCCGCGTTGTGCCACTGCACATCCTGGTCGACGGCCGCGACCTGCGCGACGGCGTCGACGCTGTCCCGGCCGATCTGTATCAACGCGGTCATGTGACGACAGCCGGGGCGACCCCGAGTGAACTGTCCGCGGCCTATCGGGAGGCATTGCGCGCCAGCGGCGGCGACGGAGTGGTGGCCGTGCACATCTCCGGCGAGCTCTCCAGCACGCTGGGGGCTGCCGAATATGCGGCCCGCGAGTTCGACGGTGCCGTACGGGTGGTGGATTCGAAGTCGACGGGGATGGGCACCGGGTTCGTCGCTCTGGCGGCGGCGCGTGCCGCGCTCGGCGGAGCTGGCCTGGAAGCCGTTGCCGCCGAGGCGGAATCGACGGTTTCCCGGGTGCGTGCCTATATCGTCGTGCAGCGGCTGGACAACCTGCGCCGCAGCGGCCGCATCGGTACCGCCGCATCCTGGTTGGGCACCGCGCTCGCGCTCAAGCCGCTGCTGCGCATCGACGATCAGGGCCGGCTGGTGCTGGCCCAACGGGTGCGCACCGCATCCAAGGCCCAGGCCGCCATGATCGAGCAGGTTCTCGAGGTGGTGGGCGAGCGGCATGCCGCGCTCGCAGTCCACCACATCGACAATCCCGACGCCGCAGGGGAACTGGCCGCCACGTTGGCGTCGGCGCTGCCCGGGTGCGGTGACGTGATCGTCACCGACCTGGGCCCGGTGCTCGGCGTGCACGTCGGCGCCGGCGCGGTGGGAATCGTCGTCGCACTCGATCCCACCCCGCCGGATCGCCTCACGCCTGCTTGAGGGCCTCGATTTCGAGGGTGATGGTGACCTTGTCGCCGACAACCGCCCCGCCGGTCTCCAACGGCATGTCGATGTCGATGCCGAAGTCCTTGCGGTTCAGCACCACTGATGCCTCGAACCCGGCGACCGCGCCGTGCCCCATGCCGGGATTCACCCCGTTGAACTGCACGGGCAGGCTGATCCGGCGAGTCACGCCCTTGAGGGTGAAGTCGCCCTCGAGCCGGTGGGTATCGCCGTCGGGAATCACCGCCGTCGAAACGAAGGTGGCGGTGGGGTACTGCTCGACGTCGAAGAAGTCGGGCGCCCGCAGGTGCGCATCGCGCTGCTCGTTGCCGGTGTAGACCGAGGCGACGTCGATCTCGGCGGTCACCGACGGCGTGCCGTCGGCCGCGACGGTGACGGCGCCGCTGAACGCGCCGAAGGTCCCGCGGACCTTGCTGACGACGAGGTGACGTACTGAGAAGCTGATCGACGAATGGACGGGGTCGATCGACCAGGTTCCGGTGAGGTCGGTGGCCTGAACCGCTGCGGTCATCGTGAGATCTCCTTGATCGGCGGCGCCGTGCCCTGTGCCGACGCCTCTCACGAAGTAACCGGACCGTGGTCCGGTTTCATTCCCGCC
The DNA here is from genome assembly GCF_008329905.1 of Mycobacterium sp. ELW1. Taxonomy (NCBI): domain Bacteria; kingdom Bacillati; phylum Actinomycetota; class Actinomycetes; order Mycobacteriales; family Mycobacteriaceae; genus Mycobacterium; species Mycobacterium sp. ELW1. The sequence continues at coordinate 2,245,533 of NZ_CP032155.1, forward strand.
CGGTCAGCTGGGGGCGAACCTGCCCGTGACCGGCGGCAGATCGGCCAGCGTCGCGATGCCGGGCTTGGCGGCGACGACAGCGGGCACCGCGTTGGTGACCGGCAGCGCGGTGTAGATCATGCCCAGCCCCATGAAGCCCGGTTCCGGCCAGTTCTTCGGCGGCAGGCAGTGCAGCACCGTGCGCATGTTGGGCACCCCGTACACCTGGATGACGTGACCGTGCTCGAGTGGCTTGGGCGGCACCACGTGACTGCCCATGATCCAGTTGAACCCGACGCTGACGACATTGCGATCGCCCACCCAGCCCCGGTGGTAGCCGTACACGCCGCCGACGGTGCCCTCCGGAATCGTCATGAACCCGAGGTCGCTGTCCCCGGTGGCGGTGGTGAACGTGACATCGAAGGTCATCCGGTCCAGCTTCGCGCCGATCGCGTCGGCCATCATCGCCGCGGACTCGGCGAACACCTCGCTCTCCACCCGCACACTCTCGGCCAGCCCTTCGGTGTCGGGATCGCAGCCGAATCCCATCGCCGACTGGGTGCCCGCCGACTCATAGGTCGAGCAGTCCACCGACTCGGTGATGCGGATTTCGTCGACGCGCTCGCAGGCACCGGAGAGCACCATGCCGACCATATTCGTCATCCCGGGATGCGCGCCGCTACCGAAGATCGTGGAATTGCCTTGCTCACAAGCCTTTCGGATCCTGGCCAGATCCTCGGGTGACTGCTTGCCCCCGGTGATCCACGCCGCCGACGAACACACGTTGACGCCGGCCTCCAACAGCCGCACCAACTCGTCCACGCTGGGCCACAACGGGTTGTAGCAGCAGGCGTCCGGTTTGGCCGCCAGCAGCGCATCGATGTCGTTGGTCGCGGTGACGCCCGTGGGTTCGGGCCAGCCGGACAACTCGGCAGCGTCGACACCGAGCTTGTCGGCGCCGTGGGCGTACACCCCGACCAGTTCCAGATCCGGCCGGCTGATGATCGCGTGCAGCGACCGGCGACCGATGTTGCCGGTTGTCCACTGGATCACCCGGATGGGGCGGTCGGTGATGGCGGTCATGGGGTGCTCCCTGGGTGGCGAGGTTCGGACGTGTACACAGTTCCGGATTCATCCACAGGTTCGCACCGCGCAGTCCCGCACAGCGGATCTCCAGTCGTCATCGCGTCCTACGGTCGCGGCATGCGAACCGATGAGCCGCTGGCCGGCCTGCAGCGCCGGCTCCGAGGTGACCCGGCGGGTGAGCCGACTGATGATGACGACGAGGACGAGATCCCGGTACCCAGCTGGATCCCGGACGGGCGCACTGACCGCGGTGCGAACTGGCTGGCCGCGATCCGGGCCGACCCAGGCCGCTCCGGCGGTATCGCGCTGGCGGTGATCGCCGTTGTGGCCGTCCTGATCACGGTGTTCGCTCTGATGCGTGACGACCCGCCACCGGTGGTGTCGGCCAAGCTGCCGCCGGTGGAGATGGTGTCCTCGGCCGCCTCGCGGCCCGGACCGGATCCCAACCAGCCTGTGGTGGTCAGCGTGGTCGGGCTCGTCACCAAGCCCGGTCTGGTGACCCTGGCGCCGGACGCCCGCATCGCCGACGCGGTGTCGGCCGCGGGCGGCGCACTGAACGGGGCCGACACGCTCGGGCTGAACATGGCGCGCCATCTCACCGACGGCGAACAGATCGTCGTCGGCATCGGCACCCCGGCCGGCCAGCCGACCGCACTGGGCAGTTCGGTCAGCGGCACACCGCCCGCCGCGTCCGATCCGCCGGCGGCGCCGGGGAAGGGCGCACCGGCAGAGCCGGTCAACCTCAACGCCGCCACCGTCGAGCAGCTCGATGCGCTTCCGGGCGTGGGGCCGGTGACAGCCGCCGCGATCGTGGCGTGGCGGGACGCCAACGGCAAGTTCGCCAGCGTCGACCAGCTCGGTGAGGTCGACGGCATCGGCCCGGCGCGGCTGGAGAAACTACGGGCGCTGGTGCGGGTTTGACGGATGTGGGGGCCCGGCTCGATCTGCGGCTGGTCCCCGCGGCGGTGACGGCCTGGGCGGTGACCGCGGTGGCGATCACGTGGGCGGTGGGCCCGCTGCTGGCAGCAGCCTGCGCGGGCGTCGGCATCGGTTGGGCGCTGCTGGCTCGCCGGTGCAGCGAGCGGGTGCCGGTTCTCCGCATGGCCGGCGCCGCGGTGGCGGGCGCTGCGGTCGTGGGTGCGGGCTTCGCGCTGGCGGCGGCCATGCGCAGCGACGCGGTCCGTGAACATCCGATCGCACAGCGATTCGGCGCGGTGGCGACAGTGACGGTGACGCCGGGGGAGGAGCCCCGCCAGCTGGGCAGTGGACGGCTGATGTTCCGTGCCGCGCTTTCGCAGTTCGACGGTGCCGAGATGACCGGCAGTGTGGTGGTTTTCGCGCAGGCACAGGGTTTCGGTGAGGTGATGGCCGGCCAGCCCGTCCGCTTCAAGGCCCGCATCAGCCGGCCGACCCGGCGCGACTTGACGGTGGCCGTGCTCAACGCGACCGGCCGACCCACGGTGGGGCGGGCGTCGCCGCTGCAACGGGCGGCCCGGGCGGTGCGTGACCAGTTCGCCCGATCGGCCCGCGACGTGCTGCCCGCCGATCAGGCTGCCATCCTGCCGGGGCTGGTATTGGGCGATACCTCAGCGGTATCACCCACCACCGCAACGGAATTCAAGACAGCCGGGCTCACCCACCTCACCGCGGTCTCCGGCGCCAACGTCACGATCGTCTGCGGCGCCGTGCTGCTGTCCGCCGGCCTGGTGGGACCGCGCGCGGCGGTCGGGCTGGCGGCCGTCGCGCTGGTGGCGTTCGTCATCGTCGTACAGCCCACGGCCAGCGTGTTGCGCGCGGCGGTGATGGGCGCCATCGCATTGGTGGCCATCGTGAGCGCCCGCAGGAGGCAGGCGGTTCCGGTGTTGGCGGCCACCGTACTCGGATTGCTCATCGCGGCACCGCAATTGGCTGTCGACGCGGGCTTCGCGCTGTCGGTGTCCGCGACCGCCGCGCTCATCGTGCTGGCCCCCGGCTGGTCGGCTCGGCTGATCGCCCGCGGCTGGCCGAAGCCTCTGGCCGACGCGTTGTGTGTCGCGTTGGCCGCCCAATTGGTCACCGCACCGTTGGTCGCCGCGATATCGGGCAAGCTGAGCGTGATCGGCGTCCTCGCCAATCTGGCTGTCGCCGTGGTGATCCCGCCGATCACGGTGCTGGGTACCGCGGCCGCCGCGCTGTGTTGGCTGCTGCCCCCGGCCGCCGGGCTGCTGATCCGCTTCACCGGTCCGGAGCTGTGGTGGCTGCTGCGCGTCGCGTCCACCGCCGCGGACGTCCCCGGTGCCGCGGTGAGCGTGCCGTCCGGGCTCGGTGGCGTGCTGGCCGTCGCGGGAACGTCGCTCGCCGTGTTGCTGGTGTGGCGATGCGTGAAGGTCGGTGTCAGCCGATGTCGGCCGCACATGAAACGATCATCGGGTGAGCGCGACGGTAGACGGTCTGCATCTGATCCTGGGTGATGAGGAGTTACTGGTGGACCGCGCCATCTCCGAGGTGATGCGGCTGGCCCGCGACGCGTCCGGCGGCGCCGACGTCCCGGTGGACCGGTTGCGCGCGGGCGATGTGTCGGTCAACGAGCTCGCCGAACTGCTCAGCCCGTCGCTGTTCGCCGACGAGCGGGTGGTGGTGCTCGAATCGGCCGCCGAGGCCGGCAAGGAGGCTGTGGAGCTGATCGCGACGGCAGCAGCCGACCTGCCGCCCGGAACTGTGCTCGCGGTCGCACACTCCGGTGGTGGGCGCGCCAAGGCGCTCGCCGATCAGCTCAAGAAGCTCGGCGCCCAGGTGCATCCGTGCGCCAAGATCACCAAGGCCGCCGAGCGGGCCGACTTCGTGCGCGCCGAATTCCGCGCACAGAAGATCAAGGTCGACGAGGACACCATCACCGCGCTGCTCGACGCCGTCGGCTCCGACATCCGGGAACTCGCCGCGGCGTGCTCACAGCTGGTCGCCGACACAGCCGGTCATGTCGACGCGATCGCGGTCCGGCGCTATCACAGCGGTAAGGCGGAGGTCTCCGGCTTCGATATCGCCGACAAGGCCGTGGTGGGTGATGTCGCGGGCTCGGCCGAGGCGCTGCGCTGGGCGATGTTGCGCGGCGTGCCGCACGTCGTGCTGGCCGATGCGCTCGCCGAGGCGGTGCACACGATCGCGCGGGTGGGCCCGGTATCCGGCGACCCGTACCGGTTGGCCTCGGAGCTGGGGATGCCGCCGTGGAAGATCCAGAAGGCGCAAAAGCAGTCGCGGCGCTGGTCGCGCGACAAGGTGGCGACGGCGATGCGGCTGGTCGCGGCGTTGAACGCCGACGTCAAGGGTGCAGCAGCCGATGCGGACTACGTGCTGGAGGATGCGGTACGCAAGGTGGCGCAACTGGCCGCTGGAAGCGGCCGGGACTGAATCAGATCTTGTTGAAGGCCTGCGCCAGAGCGGACTTCTTGTTGGCCGCCTGGTTCTTGTGAATGACGCCCTTGCTGGCGGCCTTGTCCAGCTTGCGGCTGGTCGTCACGAGCAGCTCGGCGGCCTTGTCCTTGTCGCCCTCAGCAGCGGCCGTCCGGAAACCGCGGATCGCGGTATGCAGCGCACTCTTCACCGACTTGTTGCGCACCCGGCGCCGCTCGTTGGTGCGGATGCGCTTTTCCTGCGACTTGATGTTGGCCACGCGTTAGTTCCTCGTCTTCAAGCTTGGGGTTCGTCAGTCTTGCCGGGGCCGTCAGGCCCTCGGGCAGCGACTGCTCAGAGTACCAGTGGTGGCCCTGAACTCACAAAATGGAGGTCACTGGCCTGCCGAAACGGTGAACGTGCGGCAGCATGGGACACGTGAGCCTTCGAACCCTGCCTTCGGAAACAAACCGGTCGTCGCGCAATGGGTCGCGACAACCTCGGCATCACGACCATATCTTCGGCGGCTACAACAACCTCGGCTCCTATGCCAAGGCCTTCGACGAGATGTTCGACAACCAGGGCAATGTCCGGGGACCGTACAAGGGAATCTTTGCCGAACTCGCGCCGTCCGACGCCGAGGAGCTCGAGGCCAGGGCCGAGGCGCTGGGCCGCGCGTTCATCGATCAGGGCATCACGTTCTCGCTGTCCGGTCAGGAGCGACCCTTCCCGCTCGACCTGGTGCCCCGGGTGATCTCCGCCGCTGAGTGGTCCCGGCTCGAACGGGGCATCACCCAACGGGTCAAGGCCCTGGAGATGTACCTCGACGACATCTACGGCGACCAGGAAATCCTGCGTGACGGGGTCATCCCGCGCCGGCTGGTCACCTCCTGCGAGCACTTCCACCGGCAGGCTGCCGGCATCAGCCCGCCGAACGGGGTGCGCATCCACGTCGCCGGCATCGACCTGGTTCGCGACGCCCAGGGCACCTTCCGGGTGCTCGAAGACAACCTGCGCTCCCCGTCGGGCGTGTCCTACGTCATGGAGAACCGGCGGACCATGGCCCGGGTCTTCCCCAACCTGTTCGCCACCCACCGGGTGCGCGCGGTCGGTGACTATTCGTCGCACCTGCTGCGGGCGCTGCGCAATGCCGCGGCCACCAACGAGGCCGACCCGACGGTCGTCGTGCTCACCCCGGGGCCGTTCAACTCGGCCTACTTCGAGCATTCCCTGCTGGCCCGGCAGATGGGCGTGGAGCTGGTCGAGGGCCGCGATCTGTTCTGTCGCGACAACGTCGTCTACATGCGCACCACCGAAGGGGAGCGCCAGGTCGATGTCATCTACCGCCGCATCGACGACGACTACCTCGACCCGATGCAGTTCCGTCCCGACTCGGTGCTCGGCGTGGCGGGCCTGCTGAACGCCGCACGTGCCGGCAACGTCGTGATCTCCAGCGCGGTCGGCAACGGCGTCGGCGACGACAAACTGGTCTACACCTACGTGCCGACGATCATCGAGTACTACCTCGGCGAGAAGCCGTTGTTGGCCAACGTCGACACGTTCCGCTGCTGGCTCGACGAGGAGCGCGAGGAAGTTCTCGACCGGATCGACGAACTGGTGATCAAACCGGTCGAGGGTTCCGGCGGTTACGGCATCGTGTTCGGTCCGGACGCATCCGAGAAGGAACTGGCGACCATTCGCAAGAAGGTCATCGCGGATCCTCGCGGCTGGATCGCGCAGCCGGTCGTCCAGTTGTCGACGGTGCCCACCAAGGTCGGCGATGCCCTTGCCCCGCGTCACGTCGATCTGCGGCCGTTCGCCGTCAACGACGGCGAGGATGTCTGGGTGCTGCCCGGCGGACTGACCCGCACGGCGCTGATCGAGGGGTCGCTGGTGGTCAACTCCAGCCAGGGCGGGGGATCCAAAGACACCTGGGTGCTGGCCTCGAAGACATCGGTGGCCGCCCGCGAACTCGGTGACGCCGAGGTGGTGCGCAAGATTCCCAAACCCGGAAAGGCGCCGGTCGCCGAGAAAGGCCCCGAGTCGTCCGGTCAGCAGCAACAAGGCCAACAGCAGCAGAGCCAGAGCCAGCAACAGCAACAGCAACAGCAACAGCAGCAGGTGATGCGCTGATGCTGGCCCGCAACGCCGAGGCGCTCTACTGGATCGGGCGCTACGTCGAGCGCGCCGACGACATCGCCCGCATTCTCGATGTGACTGTGCACCAGCTGCTCGAGGACTCGAGCGTCGATCCTGACCAGACCTCGCGGATTCTGTTGCAGGTGCTGGGAATCGAGCCGCCCAAACATCAGCTCGATCTGTGGTCACTGACCGACCTGGTGGCATTCAGCCGCGATACCGCAGGCGGCTGCTCGATCGTCGAGGCGATCTCGGCGGCCCGTGAAAACGCCCGATCTGCACGGGAAGTCACCTCCAGTGACATGTGGGAGTGCCTGAACACCACCTACAACGCGCTCGCCGAAAGGGAGCGGGCGGCCCGCCGGCTCGGCCCGCACGAGTTCTTCAGCTTCATCGAGGGCCGGGCAGCGATGTTCGCGGGGCTGGCCGATTCGACGCTGTCCCGCGACGACGGGTACCGCTTCCTGGTGCTCGGCCGCGCCATCGAGCGGGTCGACATGACAGTGCGGCTGCTGCTGTCCCGGGTGGGCGACAGCGCATCGTCGCCCGCCTGGGTGACGGTGTTGCGTTCGGCGGGTGCCCACGACACCTACCTGCGCACCTACCGCGGGGTGCTCGACGCCAGTCGGGTCGTCGAATTCATGTTGCTGGACCGGCTTTTCCCACGTTCGATCTACTACTCGCTCAAGCTGGCCGAGCACAGTCTCGACGAGCTCATGCACCGCCCGCACAACCGGTTGGGTTCCACCGCCGAGGCTCAGCGTCTACTCGGCCGCGCCCGCAGCGAGTTGGAGTTCATCGGGCCCGGTGTGCTGCTCGAGTCGCTGGAGGAACGGCTGGCCGGACTGCAGGCAACCTGTCGCGACGTCGGAGATGCGGTGGCGCTGCAGTACTTCCACTCCGCGCCGTGGGTCGCGTGGTCTGACGCCGGGCAGCCGGGCTTGCTGGTGATCGAGGAAGGGGAAATCTGATGTGGCGGATGCGGGTCGTACACGCGACGGGGTACGCCTACAAATCACCGGTCACCGCGTCGTACAACGAAGCTCGGCTGACGCCGCGCTCGGACTCCCGGCAGAACGTCATCCTCAACCGCGTGGAGACCATCCCGGCGACCCGAAATTACCGTTACGTCGACTATTGGGGCACGGCGGTAACGGCTTTCGACCTGCACGCGCCGCACACCGAGTTGGAGGTGACAGCGTCATCGGTGGTCGAGACCGACAAGCCGGAACCTCCGAGCGAGGACGTGACGTGGGATGAGCTGGCGTCCGCGGCGGTCCGGGACCGGTTCGACGAGGTGCTGACTCCGACGCACTACGCGCCGGCCAGCCGGCGACTCGAGCGGGTCGGCAAACGCATCATCAAGGAGAACGATCCGGTGCACGCCGTGATCGCCGCCGCTCAATGGGTGCACAGCGAACTGAACTACGTTCCCGGCACCACCGGTGTGCACTCGTCGGGTATCGACGCTCTCCGCGAAGGCAAGGGTGTGTGTCAGGACTTTGCCCATCTGACGCTGATCCTGTTGCGTGGCATGGGAATTCCGGCTCGGTACGTGTCGGGGTATCTGCACCCCAATCGCGATGCCGTGATCGGAGACACCATCGACGGGCAGAGCCACGCATGGGTCCAGGCCTGGACGGGTGGGTGGTGGAACTACGACCCGACCAACGACAAAGAGATCAACGAGCAGTACATCAGCGTCGGCGTCGGGCGGGACTACGCCGACGTGACGCCGCTGAAGGGCATCTACTCCGGCGAGGGCTCGACCGATCTCGATGTGGTCGTGGAGGTCACCAGACTGGCATGATCGGCCGGTGGCCGCCGAGCACTGATGATCGCCTCGGCCACCAGCACCACCAGCAGCGATATACCGAAGACCGGGAACAAGATTCCGAGAACGACCGCGATCGCGGTCACGGCGATCATCGCCTTCTTCGGGGTGTTCGCCCGGGTGGATTCGCTGGCCGGGCCGGGTAGCCCGCTGCGGCCGGCGGGGCGGCGTTTCCACCACATCAGCAATCCTGTCGCCGCGCTGAGAAGAACACCGAGGCAGGCGACGGTGGCCGAAATGCGGGTGAGCCAACCCATTTGGTTGCCCATGTGCATGGCGATCCCGAAGCTCGTCAACCGGGACAGGGCACCGTCCTGGGCGGCGGTGGCGTTGGTGATGGTGGCGCCGGTGAACTGGTTCAGATACAACGTCCGCTGTTCGGACACTCGTTGCGGCCACCGGTTGACCACCGTGTAGCTGCCGTAGACCGTGGTTCCGTCCTGCGTCGTATCAGTCGGCGGGAAGATCGAATAGCCCGGCACCATGTGCTCGTCCTTCGCGATCCGGTCAATGTCGTTGTAGGACATCCGGGTCGCGCCCGCGGGAGACTGCGACGCGTAGATCGGGTCGTCGGTGGCGGACCAGGCGATGCGGCGCCCCAGACGGTCGTAGTCGCCGAGCTTCGCAGGCGTTGAGGGGGCATCGATTTCGGTGGACGGGGTGACCGTCGCGGTCACCGCCCGCCAGTTCTCACCCCAGTACCGCGTCCAGGTCATCCCGGACAGGATGTAGCAGATCAGGATGACCGCGACGACAACGCCGGTCAGCGCATGCACATCGCGCCACCGAAGCCGGCCGCCGGCACGCCATCGCACGCGCAGCAGCGGCTTGGCGGCTTCGGCGGCACGCGGCCACCACAGATAGATGCCGCTGCCGAGCAGCACCAGGATCCAGGTCGCGGTCAGCTCCATCCACAGGTTGCCGATCCCGACCGGGATGGTCGACTCGGGATACGCGGACGGATTGATGAGGTGTCCCAACGAGGGCAGCTGGATATGCGGGCCGTCGTTGCCGAACATCCGATGCAGCTGATTGGCCCAGCCGACCAATCCGGACAGTTGATCGCGCTGCCCCAGATAGGCGCCCGTGTAGGGATCGACGAACACCTGGATGACGTTGGCTTCGGCCTGCGGGTAGCCCTTGGCGTCGGCAGCGGAGAAGTCCACCCGGGTCGAGGCATTCGGTCCGTCCGGCGGCGTGACCGCCTCCAGTGTGCTTCCGGCGCCGGCGTGCTGGGTGGCGGTCGCCACCTGCGCGTCGAGGGGAACCGTCTGCGGTCCCTGCTCGACGACGAGCAGATGCCGGTTGAGCAGGGCGTCCAGCGGTTGGCTGTAGAGGATCACCAGGCCGCTGCAGGCCAGCACCACCAGCACCGGCGCGGCGAACAGCCCAACCCAGAAGTGCAGCCGCCAGATCCGGCGCAGCACAGCCGCATCACCGCGGCGCGTCGAAGTCTCCGTCGTCGTCATCGCCCATAAGTCGGGCGACGGGGCGGCTTAGTTCCCGACGGCTAGTTCCCGACGGCTAGTTCCCGACGGCTAGTTCCCGACGGCTAGTTCCGACGGCTAGTTCCCGACGGACACCCGATGTAGGTCGTTGCCGATCTCCACCGGGCCACTGAACTCGGTCGCCGCCTTGGCGCGCCACTGGTCTTCCTGGCCGGGCACCAGCGGCGGTACATAGTGGGTGAGCACCAGGGTGCCGACCCCGGCGCGGGCCGCGGTGGCGGCGGCCTGCTCGACCGAGGAGTGATAGTCGAGGATGTCCCGGATCCGCTGAACAGGCATCTGCTCGACGAGATCCGCGCGGATCACCGTGTGCACCAGTGCGTTCGCCCCCTTGGCGAGTTCGTCGAGCCCGGCGCAGGGCACGGTGTCACCGGCCAGCACGACCGAGACCCCGTCGTGTTCGACGCGGAAACCGAGCGTCGGCTCGACCGGACGGTGATCGGTCGGCGCCGCGGTGATCCGGACGCCGCCGTCGTCCCACACCTGACCGGAGGCGTATTCGTGCACCTGAATCGACGGCGGTTCGGTGATGTCGGGGTGGTGGCCGATGCGGTAGGAGATGTCGGGTGCCAACGCCGCCAGCGTCGCGTCGACGACGGCCTTGGTGCCGGGCGGCCCGATGATCGGCAGCGGGCTGGGCACGAACGTGGTGACCCAGCGGGTGGTGATCACATCGGACAGGTCGGTGATGTGGTCGCTGTGCAGATGGGTGAGGAGCAGCGCGGTGATGTTGGCGGCGCCGACGCCCGCCGCGGCGGCCCGCATCAGCACCCCGCGCCCGCAGTCCACCAGGAACAGCGAGTCGCCGGCTTTGACCAGGGTTGACGGCCCGGCGCGATTCGGGTCGACCATCGGGCTTCCGGTGCCGAGCAGAGTGACGTCGATCATGGGGTTAATTACTACCCTGCCGGGCAGCGACTCGGGGGCAATTGGTTCCCGGCATGGCGGGTTTCACAGCGCATGCGCTTTTCAATGACCTATTGACACATCTCGGCCAGCAGATATTGCCAACTGCTCAGTTCACAGGCATCGCTATCCAAAAAGTTTCAATAGGTCATTCACTCGTTGGAAACAGCGCAGTTACAGAGCGTGGCTACCGTGGCGTCGACCGGCTGCGAAAGGGAACAGATGACAAGCACGCTCAACGGGCAGGCGCACACCGACGTCCGCGAGGTCGCCGAGAAGCTGACCGCCGCGGGAGTCCGCTACGCGGCGATCAGCTTCGTCGACATGCACGGCAAGCCGAAGGCGAAGATGGTGCCGTTGGCCCACTTGGAGCAGGCCGCGAACGGGTCGGAGATGTTCACCGGGGCCGCCCTGGACGGTGTGCCGCAGGATGTCAACGACGACGAGGTCGCGCCGCACCCGGACCTCGACGCGGCGATCGTCATGCCGTTCAATCGCGAGATCGCATGGTTCCCCGGCGATCTGTGGGTCGGTGACAGCCCGTTCGTGTCGTGCAGCCGCCAGATCCTCAAGCGGGTCACCGCCGAGGCGGCGACCCTGGGCTACACCTTCAACCTCGGGATCGAGACGGAGTTCTTCCTGCTGTCCGATCGCACCGGGGTGCCGGAGCCCGCCAGCCCCGACGACAACCTCGACAAACCCTGCTACGACCTGCGCGGCATGCTGCACAACTTCGGAGTGGTCGACGAAATCGTGGCGGCGATGAACGAACTGGGCTGGGATGTCTACTCTTTCGACCACGAGGACGGCAACGGTCAGTTCGAGACCGACTTCACCTATACCGACGCGGTGTCGATGGCCGACCGGTTCGTCTTCTTCCGGATGATGGTCGGCGAGATCGCCCGCAAGCACGGCCTGTTCGCCTCGTGGATGCCGAAACCCTTCGCCGATCGAACGGGCAGCGGCGCGCACTACAACATGTCACTGGCCGACGCCGACGGGACCAACCTCTTCGAATCCAGTGACGATCCGCATGGCTGCGGGCTGTCCCGGCTCGGCTACCAGTTCATCGCCGGTGTGCTGCGCCACGCGCCGGCGATCTGCGCGGCCATCGCGCCGACGGTCAACAGTTACAAGCGACTGGTCAAGCAGGGCAGCATGTCCGGCCTGACGTGGGCCCCGATCTTCGCCTGCTACGGCGACAACAACCGCACCAACATGCTGCGGATCCCCCGGGGCGGCGGCCGCGTCGAATGCCGCGCCGCCGACAGCGCCAACAACCCTTATCTGGGCGCGGCCCTGATGCTGGCCGCCGGGCTGGAAGGTATCCGGGAGGGGCTCGACCCCGGTGCGCCCAACCGCGACAACCTCTACCGGCTCTCGGAAGCCGACCTGATCGAGCGCGGTATCACCTGGTTGCCCCGCTCACTCGGTGAGGCCATCGACGCGATCGAAGCAGACCCCTTGGTGCGCAGTGTGTTCGGCACGGCCATGTACGACTCGTTCGTCTCCGAGAAGAAGCTCGAGTGGGATTCCTACAACGCGCACGTCTCGTCGTGGGAGTCCGATCGCTACCTGCGGTTCTTCTGATGAGCAACCGCTGGGAAGACCTCAACTCGGTGCAGATCGCCCACCGGCTTTCCACCGACCCCGACACCGTTGCCCTGATCCCCGTCGGCGCCACCGAACAGCACGGGCCCCATCTGCCGGTGGGCACCGACACCATCATGGCCACCGCCGTCGCCCAGGCGGCCGCCGGTGAGCACGCTCTGGTGTTGCCTGCGATCGCGTTCGGCGCCAGCTTCTTTCACGGCACCGCGCCGCCGGGCACGGTGGCGTTCGACGGGGACCAGACCGCGACCGCAGCGGTCCGGGTCGCCGAGGCGTGTGTGGACTCCGGGGTGCGCCGCGTCCTGTTCGTCAACGGTCACGTCGGCAACAGCGCGCCATTGTGGTTGGCCTGCGACCGGTTTCGCAGACACCATCCCGACCAGCGCATCGGCGTCATGCAGTGGTGGGATCTGACACCCGACATCGCGCGGCGAGCCACCGAGGATGCGGTCGACTGGCACGCCAATGCCGCGGAAACCTCGCTGATGCTGGCGGTTCGGCCAGAACTCGTGGACGTCGACGCGATGCTCGACGCCGACGACCCGGACCGCACCGCGGGCACGGTGTTCCGTTATCCCGTCCAGCAGGTCTCCACCAACGGAGTGACGGGGTACCCGTCGCGGGCCTCGAAGAGCTACGGCCTCCAGTTGTGGGCGGACGTCGTGGCCGCGGCACGCGACGTGGTGACGCGCGCGCACAGTGAAGTCCCACCGCTGGGATGACGGCAGATCCCGGCCGTACAATTCGCGACGTGCCGACACCGCAGGGCCGGTCACGGGTTCGAGTGATCGGACGGCCCCGCAACGATGCCGATTCGGCGGCGACGACCTCGCCACGTACCGGGATCGTCAACGCCGCGACCCGGTTGTTCTCCGAAAAAGGTTATGCGCAAACCACAATGAGCGACATCGCGCGGGCCGTCGGCCTGCAGCAGTCGTCGCTGTACTACTGGTTCCGCAGCAAGGAGCAGCTGCTGGGGGAGACGCTGCTGGTGAACCGGGCGCCGCTGAAGTTCATCGCCGAGGTCGGTGCCGGTTCGGGATCACCGGCCGTCAAGCTCTACCGGCTGTTGCGGTTCGACACCATCCAGTTGGCCCTCTCGCCGATCGACTTCAACGAGATCCAGCGGATCGCCCACGACCAGCGGGCTGACTTCCACCAGTTCTGGACCGACTACGAGCGGCTCAAGGACTGGGTGTCCGACCTGATCGGTGCGGCGATCGCGGAGGGCAAGTTCATCGACTGCGATCGGGAGGAAACGGCAGGGTTGCTGCTGAACTTCGACGAGGGCGCACAGAAGCGCACCCGCCTGCACACCGATGAGGGCGACCGGGTGGCCGAGGCGGTCCGGGTCGCCGAGCAGGTTGCCATCATCTCGGTCCGCGGACTCCTCAAGCGGCCCAGCGAGATCAGCCGGATCAGTGCTGTGGCCGCTCAATTCGACGACGCCGCCGTCGCGACCGCCGGCTTCACTCCCGTGCCGAGGACACCCAATTCGGATCAATAGAGCGGTGGCCGGACACGCTCGCGCCGGCGGCCTCCAGAGCCACCACCTGATCGGCGTTGAGCTGCACCGACAACGACGCGGCGTTCTCGTCGACGCGCGCCGCGCGCCGAGTGCCCGGGATCGGCACCGATGCCACGCCGAGGACCTCGGCACGCTGCCGCAGCCATGCCAGCGCCACCTGCGCCGGCGTCGCGCCCACCTCGTTGGCGATCGAGGAAACCACCTGCACCACAGCAAGATTGGCGTCCAGTACGTCTTCGGCGAAGCGTGGGATGCGGCTGCGGAAATCTCCCGCTGAGGAGAGGTCGGCCGCCGACCGGATGGTCCCGGTGAGGAAGCCGCGCCCCAGCGGCGAATACGGCACGAAGCCGACGCCGAGTTCAGCGGCCGCCGGCACCACGTTGCGTTCGACGTCGCGGCTCCAGATCGACCATTCGCTCTGCACGGCGGCGATCGGGTGTACGGCGGCGGCCGCGCGCAACTCGTCTGCGGTCACCTCGGACAGGCCGAGGTGGCGCACTTTGCCCGCGGTGACCAGTTCGGCCATGGCGCCCACCGTCTCCTCGATCGGCAGCGACACGTCGCGGCGGTGCATGTAGTAGAGGTCGATCACGTCGGTGCCGAGCCGGCCCAGGCTCTCGTCGACGCAGCGGCGTACGTACTCCGCATCACCGCGGGCCTTGAGCTTGCCCGTCGTCGGGTCGCCGTCGATCCCGAATTTCGTCGCCAGCGTGACCTCGTCGCGGCGGCCGGCCAGCACCTGGCCGATGAGTCGCTCGTTGGCACCGCCGCCGTAGACGTTGGCGGTGTCGATGAAGGTCATCCCGACGTCCAGGCAGTGGTTCAGCGTCGCCAGTGACTCGGTGTCGTCGACCGCGCCGTAGACCGGCGTCAGCGCCATCCCGCCGAACCCGATGGCGCTGACCGTCAAACCGTCGCCCAGCTGCGTTTTCGGCAAGGTGCCCATGCGGATCTCCTCGTGTCTCGTGGTCGCCTGTTCTGTCTCAACGCAACCATTGCGGTTTGCTTCCCCGGCACCGCACTAAGCCTTAACCTGGTGTGACATCCATCACAAGGGGGTGGCGATGCGTATCGCCGACATCCTTCGCAGTAAGGCACGACGGTGGGGTGGCGATGCGTATCGCCGACATCCTTCGCAGTAAGGGCACGACGGTGGCCACGGTCACCGAGACCACGACGGTCACCGGCCTGCTGGCTGAGCTGGTCATCCACAACATCGGTGCGATGGTCGTCGTCGGGCCCGACGGCGGCGTGGTGGGCATCGTCTCGGAGCGCGACGTCGTGCGCACGCTGCACGATCACGGCCCCGACCTGCTCCGCAGCGCGGTCGCCGACATCATGAGCAAGGTCCTGGTGACGTGCTCACCCGACGACCAGATCGACGACCTGAGCGCGCTGATGACCAACAACCGGGTTCGGCATGTGCCGGTGATGCAGGGCGGGCGACTGGTGGGCATCGTCAGCATCGGGGACGTGGTGAAGAACCGGATGGAGCAGCTGCAGGCCGAGCAGGAGCATCTGCAGGCCTACATCACGCAGGGCGGCTAGCTCCAGGAGTATTCCGCGCGCAGCCGCGCTGCGACCAGTTCGAAGGTCGGCTGATCCAGGATCGCGCCCTCGCGGCGGATGCCCTCCTCGGGAACGTCGAGCACCCGGTCGAGGCGCACCCAGCTGGGGCGGCCGTCGTAATCCCAGCCGCCTGCGCCGATCGCCATCCAGTTGCGGTCCTCGGCGTGGTGGGCCTGGCTGGACAGCATCAGCCCGAGCAGCGTCCGGCGGTCCCGGCCGACCACCAGCACCGGGCGGTCTTTGCCCTTGGTCGGGTCGTCCTCGTAGACCACCCAGGTCCAGACCACCTCGCCCGGGTCGGCCCGACCGTCGAGATCGGGCGCATAGACCAGCCGACGGGCGCGGTGCGCGGTCGGGACACTGTTGTCGGTCACCGGCCGTCCCGCGGTGATGGCGGCAGGTTGGTCTATCTGGGTTGCGCTGGCCACCAGAACGTCGAGGCCCAGCTTGAGGCCCTGCTGGATGGTCCGCGGCACCGCCTGCGCGATCGGCAACTGCCGAATGAACTTGGGCGCCTCGTTGAAAACGAGGTGCTCCGCGAGTCTCTGAAACGTCCTCCACTGCGACGCCATTCTGATGAGCATAGGCGGATCGAAAGAGCCCCGCGGCGCGCGATTGTGTCCGGCCGGGCCCTACTCGATACGCTGGAGACACCCGAGGGCCCCCTCGAAGCACCACCCGACCAGGAGATTCCCATCAGCAGCTTCGCCGACAAGACGTTCACCGCGCCGGCGCAGATTCGGAACTTCTGCATCATCGCGCACATCGATCATGGGAAGTCCACACTCGCCGACCGGATGCTCGGCATCACCGGTGTGGTCGCCGACCGCGACATGCGCGCCCAGTACCTCGACCGGATGGACATCGAGCGCGAACGCGGCATCACGATCAAGGCGCAGAACGTGCGGCTGCCCTGGAAAGTGGGGGACACCGATTACGTCCTGCACCTGATCGACACCCCGGGCCACGTTGATTTCACCTACGAGGTGTCGCGCGCGCTGGAGGCCTGCGAGGGTGCGGTGCTGCTGGTGGACGCCGCGCAGGGCATCGAGGCGCAGACGCTGGCCAACCTCTACCTGGCGCTGGACCGCGATCTGACGATCATCCCGGTGCTCAACAAGATCGACCTGCCCGCTGCCGACCCCGATCGGTATGCCGGCGAGATCGCCCACATCATCGGCTGCGAGCCCGATGACGTGCTGCGGGTGTCCGGCAAGACCGGTGAGGGTGTCGCCTCGCTTCTCGACGAGGTGGTCCGGCTGATCCCCGCACCGGTCGGGGACGCCGACGCTCCCGCGCGGGCGATGATCTTCGACTCGGTCTACGACATCTATCGCGGCGTCGTGACGTATGTCCGAGTGGTCGATGGCAAGCTCAACCCGCGCGAGCGGATCAAGATGATGTCCACCGGCGCCACGCACGAACTGCTCGAGGTCGGCATCGTCTCGCCCGAACCAAAACCCAGTGACGGCCTGGGCGTCGGCGAGGTCGGCTACCTCATCACCGGGGTGAAGGACGTCCGTCAGTCCAAGGTCGGTGACACGGTGACGACGGCCCGGCACGGCGCCACCGAGGCGCTGACCGGCTATCGTGAACCCAAACCGATGGTCTATTCCGGCCTGTATCCGGTCGACGGCTCCGACTACCCGAACCTTCGTGAGGCCCTGGACAAGCTGCAGCTCAACGATGCGGCGCTGACCTACGAGCCGGAGACGTCGGTGGCGCTGGGCTTCGGGTTCCGCTGCGGCTTCCTCGGTTTGCTGCACATGGAGATCACCCGGGAACGTCTCGAGCGCGAGTTCGACCTCGACCTGATCTCCACCTCGCCGAACGTCGTGTACCGGGTGATCAAGGACGACGGCAGCGAACTCATCGTGACCAACCCGTCGGACTGGCCGGAGGGCAAGGTCCGCGAGGTCTACGAGCCGGTGGTGAAGACCACCATCATCTCGCCGAGCGAGTTCATCGGCACCATCATGGAGTTGTGCCAGTCGCGGCGCGGCGAACTCGGTGGCATGGACTATCTGTCGCCCGAACGTGTCGAGCTGCGCTACACGATGCCGCTGGGCGAGATCATTTTCGACTTCTTCGATTCGCTGAAATCGCGTACCCGCGGCTATGCCAGCCTGGACTACGAGGAGTCCGGCGAGCAGGAAGCCGCGCTGGTCAAGGTGGACATCCTGCTGCAGGGTGAGGCCGTCGATGCGTTCAGCGCGATCGTGCACAAGGATTCGGCCCAGGCGTACGGCAACAAGATGACCACCAAGCTCAAGGAGCTGATCCCGCGCCAGCAGTTCGAGGTGCCGGTGCAGGCTGCTGTCGGATCGAAAATCATTGCCCGCGAGAACATCCGGGCGATCCGCAAAGACGTGCTCGCGAAGTGCTACGGCGGTGACATCACCCGTAAGCGCAAGCTGCTGGAGAAGCAGAAAGAGGGCAAGAAGCGGATGAAGACCATCGGGCGGGTCGACGTGCCTCAGGAGGCTTTCGTCGCCGCGCTGTCCACCGACGGCGGCGACAAGGCCGGCGACAAGGCAAAGAAGTAGGGGATTTCATCACACGCGACCATCATGTCGTTCGGGGGCGATCGATTGCTGGTGCCGTAGTCGGTATCGCCGTGCTCACGGGCTGTGCGAGCACGGTCGACGGTTCTGCGGCGCGCCAGGACCAGAGCGTTGTCCTGCGTGATCTCGCCGAGGTGTTGCCCACTGGTGCGGAGGTCAGCCGGGCAGCGGGAAATCCGTTGTCCGACAGCGAACCTCCAACCGTCGGTGGGATCGATGTCCTGCCCAACGGAATTCGCGACAACGCCGCCGCCGATCCCATCGACTGTCTTGGACCTGCCACGCCCTTCATGCGCGTGGTGTACGAGGTGGGTGACGTGCGCCGGGCCGCCTGGCAGGAGTTCTCGAACTTCGGTGGCGGCCAAACCGTTTCCAGCGTGGACGCCGGTGTCGTCCAATTTGCATCCGATGCCGAAGCGCAACGGATGTTCGGTGCATTCGTCAGCCAATGGAAGGCATGCGAAGGCAAAACGGTGCGCTCCGCTCTGCCCGGCCCGGCCGGCGCCGAGATGCGTCAGAAGGTCACCGACGTGAGGGTCGATGGTCCGGTGTTGTCGGCGACGGTGATCAACTCCGACAACCAGTCGGACGCGTCGTTCCCCACCGAGCGGGCCATCGGGATGGCGGCCGATTGCGTGGTCGACGTGGACGCTGCGGTCACCGGCGGCCAGCGGCGGCCTTCGGGCCGCGCCGTGAGCTTGGCCGGAACCATGCTGGACAAGGTCACCCACGGACGATGATCCGTAGTTGAGCCACCCGATCGGGCCACCGGGGGCACAATATCGTGCGTGAGCCGCGTGCCCGTGTTCTGCGCCGCCGTCCTGTTCAGCGCGCTGCTGTCCGGATGTGAGTCCACCGTCGGGGGAACGGCGCTGCGCGGCCAGAGCGCCGGCCCCGCGTCCTTCGACGTCCCCACCCTCACGGAGTCCGACCTCGACCGGGTGCTGCTCACCCCGGGTGAGGTCAACGGCATCATGGGTGCCACCGGAATCCGGATGACCGCGTCCTCGCAGAACATGAGCGACAACTCCGACGGAGTGTCGGACGTCGACTGCCTCGGGGCGATCTACGGCGCCGAACAGATGGTCTACCAGGGCAGCGACTGGTCCGCGGTCCGCGACCAGGTGCTCCAGGAACCCACGACCGATAATGCGCACTGGGTCGAGCAGATCGCGGTGCTGTACCCGTCGACCGCGAAGGCGACGGCGTTTGTCGAGAAGTCCCGCACCACGTGGCAGAAGTGCGGCGGCACATCGATCGACATCGACAATTCCGACGTGCACTCGACCTGGAAGATCGACACTGCGGATGTGAGTGGCGACATCCTGACCCAGGTCTCCACCCAGCGCAACGCCGGCGGATGGGGCTGCCAGCACGCACTGACCTCAGCGTCCAACGTGGTTGTCGAAGCCTGGGCGTGTAGTAATTCCATCGCCGACGAAGCCAGGGCCATCGCTGCGGATATGGTCAAGAACGCGGCAAAGAAGTAACCGCCGCCTTCTCAAAATCGATGTGCAGCACCCAGATTCGGCTCGAAGAGGTTCGCCCGCGCGGCGAGCAGATCAGCCCACGCGTCGAAGGCCTCCGCCTCGAAGGGCACCGAGTCGCCCGGCGATCCGGCGATCGCCACCAATGCTCGGGCGATGCTGCCGATTCCGACACCGGTCCGATGTACGACGGCCACGAGTTCGGCGAATGCGTCGCGCTCCGAACACCCTCGCAGACCCACCAGAATGCCGGTGGCCAGATCGATGACACGACGGGGCGTTTCGCCGGGGCGATGGTTCATGGCAGTGATGTTCCGCAGCGCAGGCCACCTCGGACAAGACATCGGAGCATCGTGATCCTGAGGTGGCACGCCCACCGGGCACTGCCGCACAATGGCTCTCGTGCTTCCCGTACTCGACCTGACCGATGCCGAGCGCGATCCCACGGGGTTTCGTTCCCGGCTGCGTGAGGCCGCGCACGGCATCGGGTTCTTCTATCTGGTCGGGCACGGGGTGTCCGATGCTCAGGTCGACGAGGTGCTGGCGCTGGCGCGGGCGTTCTTCGCGCTTCCGCTGGAGGTTAAGAATGAGGTCAGCCAGCTGAAAAGCCCCCAGTTCCGCGGTTATTCGCGGGCCGGGGGAGAGCTGACCAATGGCACGATGGACTGGCGCGAGCAGATCGATATCGGGCCCGAACGCCCCGCCATCGATGGGGCGAGCGGTTATTGGCGACTTCAGGGGCCCAACTTGTGGCCGACCAGGCCGGAGGGGTTCCGCGCCGCCTTCGAACGCTGGGACGCGGCGCTGTCCGAGGTGGGCTTGCGGTTGCTGCGGCAGTGGGCTGTCTCGCTGGGCGCTGCCGAATCGACCTTCGATGCCGCATTCGCCGACAGGCCCGCCACTCTGATCAAGGTCGTTCACTACCCGGGGCGTGACGACTACGTGCAAGGCGTTGGCGCACACAAGGATTCCGGGGTGCTGACGTTGTTGCTGCTCGAGCCGGACTCGACCGGGTTGCAGGTGGAACTGGCCGACGGGCAGTGGCTCGATGTACCACCGATGGCGGGTGCATTCGTGGTCAACATCGGCGAGTTGCTCGAGGTGGCCACGGGGGGATACCTGCGTGCCACTCGGCATCGCGTCGTGTCGCCGCGGCCCGGCACCGATCGGGTGTCGATTCCGTATTTCGTCAACCCGGCACTGGATGCCACGATCCCGATCATCGCCCTGCCGCCCGAACTGGCGACCCGATCGCGCGGGGTGACAGCCGATCCGGACAACCCGATCTTCGACACCTACGGCGAGAACGCCTGGAAGTCGCGCACGCGTGCCCACCCCGACGTCGCAGCGCTGCATCACGCCGATCTCGTCGGCCCGGCCTTTCGGCCGTTGGTCAGCTAGCTGTACTGACCACGGACGTTAAGTACGGCGTGGCGTAGTGACATGACGAAGACCTCCGAGTGAAGTGCGAGCTGCTTAAGGAACGCACCAACTCACTCCGGAGGTCTTCATGGTCCACCGTAATGCCCCCTTGTCCGAAACCGGTCGTCTGCGGCTGGCACGTTGCGTTGTCGAGGATGGCTGGACGCTGCGACGGGCGGCCGAGCGGTTCCAGGTTGCGGTCACTACCGCTGCGCGCTGGGCCCGCCGCTACCGCGAACTAGGCGAAGCCGGCATGGCCGACCGCAGCTCACGCCCACATCACAGCCCTAATCAAACCCCCACACGCACCGAGCGGCGCATCATTAAAGTCCGAGTACTTCGACGTTGGGGACCGGCTCGCATTGCTTATCTGCTGGGACTGAATGTCTCGACTGTCCACAACGTGTTGAGGCGCTACGGCCTAGCCAAGCTGCGGTGGCTGGACCGGCCCACCGGGCGAGTTATCCGGCGGATGGAGTCAGCCAGCCCCGGCGACCTGGTGCATGTCGATGTCAAGAAGGTAGGCAAGATCCCGGCTGGCGGCGGATGGCGCATGTTGGGCCGCAGCGCAGGAAATCATCACTCCCGCAAGGACAGAAGCATAGGAACTGGCAGCGACCGTTCCGGGCGGCGTGGTTATCACTTCTTGCACACCGCCATCGACGCTCACTCCCGGCTGGCCTACTCCGAACTGCTAATCGACGAACGCAAAGACACAGCTGCTGACTTCTGGCAAAGGGCTAACGAATGGTTCAACGCATGCGGCTTCACCGTACGGAAAGTGTTGACAGACAACGGCTCCTGTTACCGATCCCACTCATTCCGAGATGCACTCGGGCAGATCGAACATCGTCGAACCAAACCCTATCGACCCCAGACGAACGGCAAGGTGGAGCGATTCCACCGAACCCTTGCCGATGAATGGGCATATGCGCGGCTCTACACCAGCGACGCCGAACGGTGCGCGGAGTTCCCTCGCTGGCTGCATACCTACAATCACCATCGCGGCCACACCGCACTCGGCGGCCAACCACCCGCCACCCGCGTACCTAACCTCTCAGGTCAGTACAGCTAGCCCGGCGGCCGACGAGGAAGGCAGCCAACGCCAGCACCGCCAGCGTCACCATCACGATTGCCAGCGGCAGGGCGGTGTGCTCCCCGCCCAGGCTGACCAGCGGTGAGACGGCGGCGCCGAGTCCGAATTGCAGCGCGCCGAGGCCGGCCGACCCCGTGCCGGCCGCGCGGGGGACGGCGGCCAGGGCCAGCGCGGTGGCATTGCCGAGGATCAGGCCCTGGGATGCGACGGCCACGAAGATCGGGATGGGAATCAACCATGCCGGTGCCCCGGTGAGGACCAGGCCGAGGAGGACCAGCGTGGCGGCCATGGTCAGGCCCAGGCCCACACCCAGCAGCTTCGCGGTGGCGATTCGCTGGTTCAGCCGCGCCGACAGCGCGCTGACGCTGACGATGCCCAGTGCGTTGATGCCGAACGCGACGCCGTACTGCGTCGGGGTGAGCCCGACCATCACCTGGTAGACGAACGGTGAGGCCGAGATGTAGGCCATCATCACGGAGAAGCCGAATGCGAAGGCCAGCGTGTTGGCGATATAGGCCCGGGATCGTAGTGCTGTCCACGGTGAGATGCCCTGCGCAGCATCAGCTTTCAGTTCGGCTCGGCGATGAGCGGGGTGTGACTCGCGCACCACGGCCACGGTTGCGACCAGCATGGCCACCGTGAGGCCGCAGACCACCCAGAGGATGCCGCGCCAGCCGACCGGGCCGACCAGCAGTCCGCCGGCGAACGGTGCGACCACCGGCGCCACGCCGCCGACGATCATCATCAAGCTGAACGCCCGCCCGGCGCTCTTGCCGACGGCGAGGTCGGAGATCACCGCGCGACCGATGACCATGCCCGCGGCGCCGGTGAAGCCCTGAGCGAACCGGGCCGCGATGAGGATGGCGATGTTCGGGGCGGTGGCGGCGACGACGCTGGCCAGCACGCATAGCAGCGCGCCGACGATCAGCGGGTTGCGCCGGCCGAGCCGATCAGACAGGGGGCCGAACAGCAATTGCCCGAACGTCAGCCCGAGCAGGAACGCCGTCAGGGTCAGCTGCACGGCCGTGGCGCTGGCCTGCAGTTCGGCAGTCATTTCGGGGAAGGCGGGCAGATAGAGGTCGGTGGCCACCGGTGCGACCGCACTGAGCAGGGCGAGTACCACCAGTAGCCACGGCGAGATCGCGGTCTCGTGGGTCTGGTCGTCCCGGGTGGCGGTCGTCATGGAAGAACCTCATCTTGATAGTTATGAAGAAATAACTATCAAAGAATAACTAATGCGCTAGGATTTGTCCATGGATGGTGAGTTGGCCGATCTCGCCGAGGCGATCATCGGAGTGGCACGGGAGCTCAAGCTCGGTGATTACGCCGATGTGGTCGAGTTGACGGCGTCGGAAGCGCACGTGATGCGCCATATCGACCACCATCCGGGCGTCACGCCCAGCGACCTCGCCCGGGCAACCGGCCTGCAGCGCAGCAATATGTCCACCGCGCTCAAAAGCCTGGAGAACCGGGGTTTCGTCGAACGCCGCGCCGATCCGCACGACGCCCGCGGCGTGAATCTGTATCCGACCGACCGGGCCGCCGACAACCTCAAGCGCCTACGGCGGCAATGGGCCCAGCTGATGGAAAGCGGTCTACGAGGAGATCGGCAGGGTGCGATGGCCGCCAAGACTCTCCTCGAACGGGTCGAGGCGGCTCTGATGGCCGACCGGCTGGGGTGAGCGCCGCGTACATCTGCCCATCTGTAGGCCATCCGCCTACATGGGGGCGTTGGCCGGCTGGAACACCCCGGTGCTGTCGGCCTCTTCCTCGGCGCGGATCACGTGCACCACGGCGTTGATCAGCGCCAGGTGGGTGAACGCCTGCGGGAAGTTGCCCAGGTGCCGACCGGTGCGCGGTTCGATCTCCTCGGCATACAGATGCAGCGGGCTGGCAAAGGACAGCAACCGCTCGCACAGATGCCGGGCCCGGCTGACCTCGCCGACCTCGACCAGCGCAGACACCAGCCAGAACGAGCAGATCGTGAACGACCCCTCCTCGCCGGACAGGCCATCGTCGGTCTCCTCGACGCGGTAGCGCAGCACCAGCCCGTCTTCGGTGAGCTCGTCGGCGATCGCCAGCACCGTGGCCCGCACCCGCGGGTCGTCCGACGGCAGGAACCGTACCAACGGCACCAACAGCAGTGACGCGTCCAGGGCGTCGTCGCCGTAGCGCTGGGTGAGCACCCCGCGGTCGTCGACGCCGTGCGTCAGGATGTCGGCTTTGATCTCCTCGGCGATCGCCCGCCATTGCTGCGCGTAGCTCTTCTCGCCGACCAGTTCGGCCAGCTTCGAGCCGCGATCCAGCGCCACCCAGCACATCACCTTCGACGAGGTGAAGTGCTGCGGTTCGCCGCGCACCTCCCAGATGCCCCGGTCGGGTTCCTTCCAGTGTTTGATCGCCTCTTCGACCTGCTCCTTGAGCACCGGCCAGAGCTGATCGGAGATCTGCTCACGCGACTTGGCGTGCAGATACACCGAGTCCAGCATGGTGCCCCAGATGTCGTGCTGCATCTGGTTGTAGGCGCCGTTGCCGATGCGCACCGGCCGGGCGTTGTCGTAGCCGGACAGGTGGTGCAGTTCCTCTTCGACCAGTTCGCGTTCCCCGCCGACGGCATACATCACCTGCAGCGGGTGACGTTCGCCATTGTTGGCGCCCGATACGTCGGCGATGAAGGCAAAGAAGTCGTCGGCCTCGCGGTCCAGGCCGAGGGTGTAGAGGCCCCACAACGCGAACGTCGAGTCCCGCACCCAGGCGTAGCGGTAGTCCCAGTTGCGTTCGCCCTGAGGCGTTTCCGGCAGCGACGTGGTGGAGGCGGCCAGTAGCGCGCCGGTCGGTGAGTACGTCAGACCCTTGAGGGTGAGCGCGCTGCGCTGCAGATACGACCGCCACGGATGGTCCGGGAAATCGCCGATGTTGATCCACTGCCGCCACGCCTCGCTGGTCTGCCACATCTTGTCCGCGGCTTCTTCGTAAGTCTGCGGCGCCGGGTGCTTGGACCAGGACAGTGCGACGAAGACGTTGTCGCCTTCTTTGAGGCGGGTGCGGGCGCGGGCTTCGCGGCCCTCGAGGCCGATGCGCAGGTTCGTGGTCAGCCGCAGCGTGGGATTCGCGTCGGGATCCGTCCTGGCCCGGGCGATCGCCTCGCCGTAGGCATTGGCCGAGTACTCCCAGGCGGCATTGACGCGGCCGTAGTCGAAGGACGGCTCGCAGTTCATCACCACCTCGACCGTGCCGCTCACACAGCGCACCGTGCGCAGCAGGATGTGCTCGGCATCCCAGTCCATCGGTGTGCGCCGGTGCGTCCGCGACCGGGTTTCGATGTCGTGCCAGGGGCCCATCACGAGTGCTTCACGCACGATCAGCCAGCCGGTGTGCGTCTGCCAGGTGGTCTCCAGGATGAGGCTGCCGGGCAGATAGCGGCGGGCTGCCGGAACCGACACCCCGTAGGGGCCCAGCCGGAAGTGCCCGGCGCCGCGGTCCAGGATCGCTCCGAAAACGCTGGGGGAGTCGGGCCGGGGAACGCACAGCCACTCGACGGCGCCCGCCGACGAGATCAGGCAGGTGTTCTCGCAGTCGGAGAGGAAGCCGTAGTCCGCGATCGGCGGGAACGGGTTGCGCAGCGCAGCCGGCGAGGCATAGGGCACCGGGGCGGTCACGGACAACGGTGCGGGCGCCTGGACGCGCACGGCGTCGGTGTTCTCACCGGCTGGCTGGGCTTGGAGGACCATCTGGACATCATCGAACGCCGACCCTGTTGCCGTCTACTTATGCCCCGATCCGTGGCTTTGCTGTTACCGCGGCAAAGACCCGCAGGCAGGCACCGCCTACGCTGGAGCAATGCAGGGAGTGCTGAGCTGGTGGGACGGCGTCGAACTGTGGTTGTCCGGGCTGGGTTTCGTTGTTCAGACCATCATCGTGATGCCCGTCGTTCTGCTGCTCGCCTATGCCATCGCGATAGTGATCGATGCGCTCCTCGGCAACGGCATGCGGCTGGTGCGCCGGGTGCGTCACGCTGACCGGCGGCAGGAGTGACGGGAATGCCACGATCACGCGTCACGCTCGCCCTGGTGGCCCTGCTGGTTTTGATCATCGTGCTGTGGCTGGTCAACCGCTGATACCTCCGCTGGTCGTCCACCGGAACTCTGTTAAGCTTCGCGCCATGCATTTGGCGACCGGTTACGGCGAGGGCCATATTTTGGCCCTCATTGCCGTTGGCCCGTTGGCCGTTGCTGATGTTGCATGTTGTCGCTGACACCGTTATGCCCGTCCGCGGTCTGGTGTCGGTGATGGTCGTTGACATTTTGTTGTCCAACATCGCCATTCCGTTGCGACGGGGCTCGATTCGCCCGTAACCCGCAATGAGAAAGGCAAGCAATGCCCAAGATTCACCTTCCCGGTCGCCGGTGGAGTACCGCCGTGGCGTTGGCGACGACCGCAACGGTGCTCGCCGCGTGCGGTGGCGGCGGTTCGAGCGACGTCGCCGGTGGCGGAAACCAGCCGAAGGCTGACACCACCCTCACCCTGGTCGCGTACGCCGTGCCCGAGCCCGGCTGGAGCAAGATCATCCCGGCGTTCGCCGCAACCCCGGAGGGCAAGGGTGTCGCAGTGACGACCTCCTACGGCGCCTCCGGTGACCAGTCGCGTGGTGTGGTCGACGGCAAGCCGGCCGACATCGTGAACTTCTCCGTCGAGCCCGACGTCACCCGCCTGGTCAAGGCGAACAAGGTGGCCGCCGACTGGAACAAGTCCACCACCAAGGGCATCCCGTTCGGTTCGGTCGTGTCGCTGGTCGTCCGCAAGGGCAACCCGAAGAACATCAAGGACTGGGACGACCTGCTGCAGCCCGGTATCGAGGTGGTCACCCCGAGCCCGCTGAGTTCAGGATCGGCCAAGTGGAACCTGTTGGCGCCCTACGCCGCCAAGAGCAACGGCGGCCAGGACGAGCAAGCCGGCCTGGACTTCGTCACCAAGCTGGTGACCGAGCACGTCAAGACCCGTCCGGGATCCGGCCGCGAGGCCACCGACGTGTTCCTGCAGGGCACCGGCGATGTGCTGATCAGCTACGAGAACGAGGCGATCAACACCGAGCGGCAGGGCAAGCCCGTCGAGCACGTCAACCCGCCGCAGACGTTCAAGATCGAGAACCCGGTGGCGGTGGTGACCACCAGCGCCCACCTGGACAAGGCAACCGCGCTGAACAACTACCTGTTCACCCCGGAAGGTCAGAAGATCTGGGCACAGGCCGGTTTCCGTCCCGTCGATCCGGCGGTGGCCGCTGACTTCGCCACCGACTTCCCGACGCCGCAGAAGCTCTGGACGATTGCCGATCTCGGTGGCTGGAGCAAGGTGGATCCGGCACTGTTCGACAAGGACAATGGCACCATTACGAAGATCTACAAGCAGGCCACTGGATGACAGCAGCTATCGAGCCAAATCCTCAGGCGGTCCGGCCCGAGCTCACCCCGAGTGAGCCGGGCGGGCCGTCCGGCTTCCTGGCCCGCAGGCATGGCACCACGAGCCTGCGGGTCGGTGCCGCGTCGATCTGGCTGAGCGTCATCGTCCTGCTGCCGCTGGCCGCGATCGTCTGGCAGTCGGCCAAGGGCGGCTGGCACGCCTTCTGGGTGACCGTCACCTCCAACGCTGCGCTGGAGTCGTTCAAGGTGACGCTGACGATCTCCATCGGCGTCACCCTCGTCAACGCGGTGTTCGGGCTGCTGGTCGCCTGGGTGCTCACCCGCGACGACTTCGCCGGCAAGCGACTGGTCGACGCGGTGATCGACTTGCCGTTCGCACTGCCCACGATCGTGGCGAGCCTGGTCATGCTGGCGCTCTACGGGCCCAACAGTCCGATCGACCTGCACCTGCAGCACACCAAATGGGGCGTGGGCGTTGCCCTCCTGTTTGTCACGCTGCCCTTTGTGGTGCGCTCGGTTCAGCCCGTGCTCCTCGAACTCGACCGCGAAGTCGAGGAAGCCGCCGCATCGCTGGGCGCGACCAACTTCGTCATCTTCACCAAGGTGATCCTGCCGGCGTTGCTGCCGTCGCTGCTGTCCGGTGCCGGGCTGGCGTTCTCCCGTGCGATCGGCGAGTTCGGCTCGGTGGTCCTGATCGGCGGCGCGGTACCGGGAGAGACCGAAGTCTCCTCGCAGTGGATCCGCACGCTGATCGAGAACGACGATCGCACCGGCGCGGCCGCCATTTCGATTGTGCTGCTGATTCTCTCGTTCATCGTCTTGTTCATCCTGCGCGCGATCGGTTCGCGCGCCGCCAAGCGGGAGGAGCTGTCGGCATGATCCTGTCTCCGCTGGTGCGCTATCTCACCCGCTACCTAGCGCTGGCCTACATCCTGGTGCTGGTGCTCGTACCCGTCGGTCTGATCCTGTGGCGGACCTTCGCGCCCGGCTTCGGTGCGTTTGTCGCGTCCATCACCACGCCCGCCGCGATCTCGGCACTGCAGCTGTCACTGCTGGTGGTGGCGATCGTGGTGCCGCTCAACGTGATCTTCGGGGTCCCGACCGCGCTGGTGCTCGCGCGCAACAAGTTCCGTGGCAAGTCGGCGCTGCAGGCCGTCATCGACCTTCCGTTCGCGGTGTCGCCGGTGGTCGTGGGTGTGGCGCTGATCCTGTTGTGGGGCAGTGCCGGATTGTTCGGGTTCGTCGAGAACAACCTCGGTCTGCAGATCATCTTCGGCTTCCCGGGCATCGTGCTGGCCAGCATCTTCGTCACCGTTCCGTTCGTGATCCGCGAGGTCGAGCCCGTTCTGCACGAGCTCGGCACCGATCAGGAGCAGGCGGCGGCCACCCTGGGATCCAGCTGGTGGCAGACGTTCTGGCGGATCACCCTGCCGTCGATTCGCTGGGGTCTGACCTACGGCATTGTGCTGACCGTCGCCCGCACGCTCGGTGAGTACGGCGCGGTGATCATGGTGTCCTCCAATCTGCCCGGCACATCACAAACCCTGACCCTGCTGGTCTCCGACCGCTACAGCCGTGGTGCCGAATACGGCGCCTACGCCGTCTCGACACTGTTGATGGCCGTCGCGGTACTGGTCCTGGTCGTCCAGGTGATCCTGGACGCACGACGGGCCAAGGCGAGCGAGTAATCCCCTAGGAGAACGACTCTTATGACCAATGCCATCACCGTCACCGGGGCCAACAAGCGGTACGGCGATTTCGCCGCCCTCGACAACGTCGATTTCGTGGTACCGGCCGGGTCGTTGACAGCGCTGCTCGGCCCCAGCGGCTCCGGGAAATCGACGCTACTGCGCGCCATCGCCGGACTGGATCAGCCCGACACCGGCACCATCACCATCAACGGGCGCGACGTCACCAACGTGCCCCCGCAGCGGCGTGGAATCGGCTTCGTGTTCCAGCACTATGCCGCGTTCAAGCACCTGACGGTGCGAGACAACGTGGCGTTCGGACTCAAGATCCGCAAGAAGCCGAAAGCCGAGGTCAAAGCAAAGGTCGACGACTTGCTCGAGGTCGTCGGTCTGGCCGGCTTCCAAACCCGTTATCCCAACCAGCTTTCCGGTGGTCAGCGCCAGCGGATGGCGCTCGCGCGGGCGTTGGCCGTCGACCCCGAGGTGCTCCTGCTCGACGAACCCTTCGGCGCGCTGGACGCGAAGGTCCGCGAGGATCTGCGGACCTGGCTGCGCCGGCTGCACGACGAGGTACATGTCACGACGGTGCTCGTCACCCACGACCAGGCTGAGGCCCTCGACGTCGCCGACCGGATCGCTGTGCTCAACAAGGGACGCATCGAACAGGTCGGCTCGCCGACCGACGTCTACGACGGCCCGGCCAACGCGTTCGTGATGTCCTTCCTCGGCACTGTGTCCTCGCTCAACGGAATCCTGGTGCGCCCGCACGATATTCGAGTGGGCCGTAACCCGGAGATGGCGATCGCGGCGGGCGACGGCACGGCCGAGTCGACCGGAGTCACCCGTGCCACAATCGACCGGGTTGTGTACTTGGGCTTCGAGGTGCGCGTCGAATTGACCAGCGCCACCAACGGCGCCCCGTTCACTGCGCAGATCACTCGCGGCGATGCCGAGGCACTGGGGTTGAAAGAGGGCGACACGGTGTATGTGCGGGCCACCCGGGTTCCGCCGATCGCCGGTGAGGTTCAGGTCGCGGCCAGTTAGGCGGCGACCCGGTTCGCGACCGCGATATCGAATCGGTCGAGCACCGTCTCGGCCACCAGCCGATGCGCGCCCAGCGGCGCGACCATGGACAGGCCTTCGGCATCGGCGATTGCGGCCACCCGGTCGGTGATGCGGCCCGGCGCGATGAACCACGGCGCCACGACAATCCGCCGCGCGCCGCGCGCGCCCGCAGCAGGTCAATGCCGTGTTGTACCGACGGCTGGGGACCGGTGGCGTAGGCGACCTGAACGCCCGACCACCGGGTCCCATGTCCCAACGTGTCGGCGAGCGCCGCGGTGCGGGCGTTGGCGGCGGCATGGGAGGATCCCACCGCCACCACCAGCACGCCGAGGCCGCGCTCGAATTGATGAATCTGATGCTCCGCCAAGCGTTCCCGCATGGCCATCAGTAGACGCGGATCCTCGCCGAGGGTGTCGGCCTGGATCACGTCGGCGCCGGTGTCGGCGATCATCGCCGGGATGTCGACGCGGGCGTGGTAGGCGCTCGCCAACAGCAGCGGGACGACGACGGCCGGCCCGTCGAGTGCTCGCAGAACATCACTCAGATTGGGGGCGTGCTTCTCGCAGAATGCCACGCGCACATCGAGATCAGGTCGTAGCTCGCGAATATTCTCGGCCACCGCATACGTAATGACCGCCGACCGTGGATCGGCGCTGCCGTGCGCGGTGAGGATGAGCGTCACGAAACGTGAAGCCCGCATTCGGTTTTCGCCAGGCCCTGCCAGCGTCCGCTGCGCGGGTCGGCGCCCTCGATCGGCTTGGCCGTGCACGGCGCGCAACCGATCGACGGATAGCCTTCCTCGACAAGCGGATTCACCAGAACGCCATTGGCCTGGATATAGGCGTCCATGTCCTCATCGCTCCACGCGGCCAGCGGGTTGATCTTCACCAGCTTGAAGCCTTCGTCGAAGCTGATCAGCGGTGCGTTCGCGCGAGTGGGTGCCTCGACGCGCCGGATGCCGGTGACCCAGGCGGCGTATCCGCCCAGCGCCTTGCTCAGCGGGACCACCTTGCGCAACCGGCAGCATTCGCCCGGATTGCTGGCGAACAGGTCCTTGCCCAGCAGCTGATCTTGCTGGGTCACGCTGTGCTCGGGAGTGACATTGACGACGTGGATGTCGTACACCGCCTCGACCGCGTCGCGGGTACCGATCGTCTCGGCGAAGTGGTAGCCGGTGTCGAGGAACAGCACGTCGACGCCGGGGCGCACCTTCGATGCCATGTCGACCAGCACCGCGTCCTGCATGTTGGAGGCGACGACGTAGTCACCGCCGAAGTGTTTGTCGGTCCAGGCCAGCAGCTCGAGCGCACTGGCGCCGTCGAGTTCGGCTGCGCCACGTTCTGCAAGCTCCCGCAGCTCGGCCTCAGTCACCCTGTCCACCCCAATACTCATCGCAACTCTTCTTCCTGTGCCCGTACAACCCACTGGGCGAAACGCTCGCCGTCGCTTCTTTGTTTCACGAAGTTGCGCACCACCCGCTCGATGTAGTCGCCGAGCTCGGTGCTGGTGACCTTGTGCTGGCGCAGTTTGCGGCCGAAACCGCTGTCCAGGCCCAGGCTGCCGCCCAGATGAACCTGGAAACCTTCCTCCGGGCCGTTGCCGTCGTCGATCATCTGGCCTTTGAAGCCGATGTCGGCGATCTGGATGCGCGCGCACGAGTTGGGGCAGCCGTTGATGTTGACCGTGACCGGGACGTCGAGCTGGGCGTTGATGTCCTCGAGCCGCTTCTCCAGGTCGGGCACCAGGCTCTGAGCGCGCACCCGGGTCTCGGCGAAGCTCAGCTTGCAGAACTCGATTCCTGTGCAGGCCATCAGGTTTCGTCGCCAGTGTGACGGAGTCGACGGCAGGCCGAGCGCATCGAGCCCACTGCGAAGCTCGTCCAGCTTGTCGTCGGGAACGTCGAGGACGATCAGTTTCTGGTACGGCGTGAACCGGACCCGATTGGAGCCTGCGGCCTCAGCCAGGTCGGCGACCTTCGTGAGGATGGTGCCCGAGACGCGTCCGGCGATCGGTGCCACCCCGACAGCGTTGAGTCCGTTCTTGAGCCGTTGCACACCGACGTGGTCGATCGGGCGGACGACAGGTTCGGGGGCGGGTCCGTCGATCAGGGGCCGCTTCAGGTACTCCGTTTCGAGAACTTCGCGGAATTTTTCGACGCCCCAGTCCTTGATCAGGAACTTCAGCCGGGCTTTGGCGCGCAGCCGCCGGTAGCCGTAGTCGCGGAACACACTGACCACGGCCTCCCAGACGTCGGGCACCTCGTCCAGCGGCACCCACGCGCCGACGCGCTGTCCGAGCATCGGATTGGTGGACAGACCGCCGCCGACCCACAGGTCGAAACCGGGACCGTGCTCGGGGTGATTGACCCCGATGAAGGCGACATCGTTGACCTCGTGCACCACGTCCTGCAGGCCGCTGATGGCGGTCTTGAACTTGCGCGGAAGGTTCGAGTACTCCTTCTTGCCGATGTAGCGCTTCACGATCTCGTTGATCGCGGGTGTGCCGTCGATCACCTCGTCGAGCGACTCTCCCGCCAGCGGCGAGCCCAACACCACGCGAGGGCAGTCGCCGCACGCCTCGGTGGTCTGCAGGCCAACCTCGTCGAGGCGGCGCCAGATCTCCGGCATGTCCTCGACCTGGATCCAGTGGTACTGCACGTTCTCGCGGTCGCTGATATCGGCGGTATCGCGGGCGAACTCGGTCGAAATGCCGCCGAGGGTCCGCAGCGCGGCGGTGGTCAGGGCGCCACCGTCGCTGCGCACCCGCAGCATGAAGAACTGGTCCTCGAGCATGTCGGTGTTCTCATCACCGGTCCAGGTGCCGTCATAGCCCGGCTTGCGCTGGGTGTAGAGGCCCCACCAGCGCATGCGGCCGCGCAGGTCGGTCTTGTCGATGCTCTCGAAGCCCTGCTTGGCGTAGATGTTCTCGATGCGGTCCCGGACGTTGAGCGCGTCGTCTTCCTTCTTGAACTGCTCGTTGGGATTGAGCGGCTCGCGCTCACCCAGGGCCCACTGGCCCTCACTGCGTGTCTTCGCCGCGGCCTTGGTCGGCTGGGTCATGAAATGTGCTCCTCGATGTCAAGGAGCTGGCGTTCGAATCGCGCGAATCCACCGGTGAGCTGTTTCCGGCGGCGCAGATCCGGTCGGCCAGCTGAAGTACAGGTGGGCGGGTCTACGGCGTCAAGCCAGACAACAACAGGTACAGACGCGCTTGAAATCCACATGCCGCCGAGCCACCAGTGCCACACGGCGCAGGTTCTGGGGGGCGGACATGCGGGCCATTCTGCCACGAAGAGCTTCGATAGCTCTAACCGGGCCAAATTTTGGCTCGCGGTGAGCAAAAGTCGACTCTGCGACACTGGAGCGATGTCGGTCCGTCCCGCACCGGCCGCCCTACCGGAACTCGCCCTGACGCCCGGCACGGCGTTCGGCATCTATGTCCATGTGCCGTTCTGCGCTACCCGGTGCGGGTACTGCGACTTCAATACGTACACCGCTGCCGAGCTCGGCGGCGCCTCGCCGCAGGGCTGGCTGACCGCGCTGCGCTCCGAACTGGAGTTGACCGCCACGCTGCTCGGCGAGGTGTCCGTCGACACGGTCTTCGTCGGCGGTGGCACCCCGTCGTTGCTCGGTGGCTCGGGATTGGGCGAGGTGCTCGACGCCATCCGCGCCAATTTCACGCTGGCCGCACAGGCGGAGGTGACCACCGAGGCCAACCCGGAGTCGACGTCACCGGCCTTC
Source organism: Mycobacterium sp. ELW1 (assembly GCF_008329905.1). Taxonomy (NCBI): domain Bacteria; kingdom Bacillati; phylum Actinomycetota; class Actinomycetes; order Mycobacteriales; family Mycobacteriaceae; genus Mycobacterium; species Mycobacterium sp. ELW1. Next base: position 2,279,538 of record NZ_CP032155.1, read on the forward strand.
TTCGCCGAGATCCGCGCCGCCGGCTACACCCGGGTGTCGTTGGGCATGCAGTCGACCGCGCGCCGGGTGCTGGCGGTGCTGGACCGGACGCACTCGCCGGGGCGGCCGTTGCAGGCCGCGGCCGAGGCGATGGCGGCCGGCTTCGAGCACGTCAACATCGACCTCATCTACGGCACGCCGGGGGAGTCCGATGACGATTTGGCGCGTTCGGTCGACGCCGCGCTGACCGCCGGCGTCGACCACATCTCGGCGTACGCGTTGGTGGTCGAGGACGGTACGGCGCTGGCTCGGCGGGTGCGCCGCGGCGAGATCGAGGCGCCCGACGACGACGTGCTCGCGCACCGCTACGAATTGCTCGACCAGCGGCTGGCGGCGGCGGGGCTGACTTGGTACGAGGTGTCCAATTGGAGTCGTCCCGGCGGTGAGTGCCGGCACAACATCGGCTACTGGAACGGCGGGCAGTGGTGGGGTGCGGGTCCCGGAGCCCACGGGTTCGTCGGCGATACCCGATGGTGGAACGTCAAGCACCCCAACGCTTACGCCGAACTGCTGGCTGACGGGCGGCTGCCGGTGGCAGATTTCGAGCGCCTCGATGCCGAGGCCCGCCACATCGAGAACGTGCTGTTGGGAATCAGGTTGCGCGCCGGGTTGCCGGTTGCCGTGCTGACGGAATCCGAACAGTCGCGTGCGGGCCGGGCGGTGGACGACGGGCTGCTGACGCGGGCCGGAGAGCGGTTGCTGCTCACCGACCGCGGCCGGCTGCTGGCCGATGCCGTGGTGCGCGACCTCCTCGACGACTGAGGGCCGGACACGGCAAGGCCGCGGGGGAGCCTTGGGGGGTAGGCACATCCCGCGGCCTTGCCCGGCATGCCTGCCGGTTAGCCCAGCACCCACATCGGGATTCCGTTGAACCCGAACGCCTGCTGAGGCGAGGTGGCAGGAGGTGTGGCGTGGATCCTTGCGTGGCCCTGCTTCTGGCACATGGTGGCGCCGCCCTTGTCCAGGCAGTCGACCGGATTGGGTGCCGCGCCGGCGCTCGGCGCGAGGCTGACGGCCAGCGCCGCGGCACCGGCGGCGACGAGCGGGGCGAGGTGGCGGAGTTTGATCGTCATTGATCGTCCTTTCTTCTGCCGGGAGAGAAACCTTGGGGGGATTAGGTTTTCATTGATTCTTCCCGATAACTCAACTCTATGTGCTGCGGGCGAGCCAGTCACGAAGTTCATATCAGAGTCAAATCTATTGACGGCCAATTGAACTCAATCATCGGACCGCAATCCCGTTGGTCTGCAACGACAGTGCCGACGCCGGCTCGACATGCAGAACTTGGGCACTGCCGATGTCATAGAACAGGCCGATGACCTTCAGTCGGCCCTGCTCGTGCAGATCGCGGATCAGCGGGTGACGCACCAGGGTTTCGACCTGGACGGCAACACTGACCATGCTCAGCTGGTCGGCGGTGTTGAAGCCCTGCTCGGCGGCCGATTGCGCTATCGGGTGCCGGCCCTCGTCGAAGGCGTCCAGGGCCGGCTGGGCGTACTTCAGCCAGGACCGGAGGTGCTCCTCGCCGGGTGGGTGCTGCGTCGTGACGCCCTGTTCCCGCAACGCGGCATGCATTGCGCTGCAGGCGGAATGGCCGCATACCACAATCGATGACACGTTCAATCTGCCGACCGCGAAGGCGATCGCCGCTTCCACGGAATGATCGTGCTGATCGGCGGGGACCAGGTTGCCGACGTTGCGCACGGTGAACAGGTCACCCGGCCCGCTGCTGGTGATCGCATTGGGCACGATCCGGGCGTCGGTGCACGTGATGAACAGCGTCTCGGCCGTGTTGGCGTGCGCCAATTTCTCCATGTGCGGCCGTATTTGGGGAGCGGTCCTGCGGTGGTACACCTCGAGGCCGTCGAGAACGGACTGGGGTGGGGTGTCGCGCCGTTCGTGGCCGTTGGTGGCCAGCGGGTCCTGCCACGAACTCCACGGCACGATGCCGAGCCGCTTGTCGATCATGCCGAAGGCGCGCTGCGGCGGGCCGTCCAGCGCGCTGCTCAGCTCGACGGAGCCGACTTCCTGGATCAGCACACTGCCGCCGGACGCCTCGTGCTGCCGCTGCCAGTCCTCGATCACCTGGTGTGCGGCGTGGTCGATGAAGTCGACCGAAATCTCCAGTGTGACGCGCACACCGGGGGGCACCGACGCCAACGTCTTGTGCAGCTGCGGCAGGGACAGGAACGTCGCCGACCCTTCGACGGCGACGCGCCAATCGTCGTTGTCGTCGTCCTCGTCATCGGCAGGCTGGGCATGGATCCTGGCGCGCGCCACCCGCCAGACGGTCAGCGCGACCGCCAGCGCCAGCCCGAGCAGGACACCTTCGAGCAGGTTGAGGAAGACCACCCCGGTGATCGTCACCAGATAGACCGCGATATCGCCGGTTCGGCGTGCTGTCTTGATGTGGCTGAGCTTGACCAGCTGAATGCCGATGACGATCAGCAAGCCCGCCAGTGCCGCGGTCGGGATCTGCTGGGCCAACCCGGCGAACGGCAGTGCGAAGACCAGAACCCATACGCCGTGCAACATCGCTGATGCGCGGGTCTTGGCGCCAGCGGTCACGTTGGCCGAGCTGCGCACGATCACACCCGTGATGGGAAGTCCGCCGATCGCACCCGAGACGACGTTGGCGGCGCCCTGGCCCACCAGTTCGCGGTTCAGGTTCGACCGCGGGCCGTCCTGCATGCGGTCCACGGCGACCGCGGTGAGCAGGCTCTCGACGCTGGCGATGAGTGCGACGGTGATTACGCCCGTCGCGAACGCACCCCAGTTGCCTTCCGGCAGGCCCGGCGGCTTGAGAGCGTCGAGCAGTGAACCGTTGAGCTGGATGCGCGGCACGTTCATCGCGAACAGCACCGACACGGCGCTGGCGACGACGATCGCGACCAGCGGCCCGGGCACCTTGCGAATCTTCGCGGGCACCCAGCGCCAGCTCACCAGGATCCCGATCACCAGCAGCCCGACGGCCAGCCCGGCCTGATCGGCGGCGAGCAGCTGGCCGGGTAGCTCGGTGATGTTGCGCCAGGCCGAACTCTCGGAGCTGCCGCCCAGCAGGACGTGGACCTGCTGAAGTGCGATCGTGACGCCGATGCCGGCCAGCATGGCGTGCACCACCATCGGCGAGATCGCCAGCGCTGCGCGGCCCACCCGGCTGACTCCCAGCAGTACCTGGAGGATGCCGGCGCAGACGGTGATGGCGCAGGTCACGGCCCAGCCGAATTCGGCCACCAGGCCCGCGACGATCACCGTCAGTCCGGCGGCAGGACCGCTGACCTGGAGCGGCGATCCGCCCAGGGCGCCGGCCACCACGCCGCCGACGATCGCGGCGATCAGCCCCGCCAGCACCGGTGCGTCAGAGGCGATGGCGATACCCAGGGACAGTGGTAAAGCCACCAGGAAGACCACCAGCGAGGCCGGTAGGTCGTACCGCAGGAGGGTGGACATCCTGCCCGGGTCAGCAGAACCCTCAAGTGGCGCGGTTGAACGCTGCAAGGCCAGACTCCTGTCTGCGTATGCGAGATCTATTAATTGACAGTCGATTCACGAATTGTGTCGCTGAAGCGAAACGAATTCGTAAGCGCGACAGTAGGTGTGGTGACAGACCCTCTTCAAGGAATCCATATGGGATCCATATCTGCGGACACTCTGCGCGGTCGAGTTGTGACCAAAATGTGTCGCGTCTAACAGATCATTGCGGAATGTGCTGGCCGCGAACGCAATACGACAACGCCCTCACGAGGGCAGCGACCGGGCAAGATATGAAACACATATGGGCTCCATGACAGATTCATGTGCTTTCACCAGAATCGAAGTATGGCTATACCGGTCGCACCGTCAACGTCTCGTCCTCTACGCCCCCGTCAGGCCATCCTCGGTCAGCTTCCGCGCATCTCCCGCGCGGATGGTTCGCCCATCCGCGTGCTGCTTGTCGACGACGAGCCGGCGCTGACGAATCTGGTCAAAATGGCCCTGCACTACGAGGGCTGGGAAGTGGAAACGGCGGCCGACGGTCGTGACGCCTTGTCGAAGTTCCGGGAGTTCGAGCCGGATCTGCTGGTGCTGGACATCATGCTGCCCGACACGGACGGACTGCAGATCCTCAAGATGACGCGGGAGACCGAGGGCTATACGCCGACGCTGTTCCTGACGGCGCGGGATTCGGTGATGGACCGGGTGACCGGACTGACTGCGGGTGCTGACGACTATCTGACCAAGCCGTTCAGCCTCGAGGAGTTGGTAGCCCGGTTGCGGGGTCTGCTGCGGCGGTCCAAGGCCACCACCGCGCCCGAGGACGAGGTGCTGAAGGTGGGTGATCTCGTGCTGGACGGCCCGAGTCGTGAAGTCACCCGGGACGGCGAGCAGATCTCGCTGACGACCACCGAGTTCGAGCTGCTGCGGTATCTGATGCGCAACCCGCGCCGGGCCGTCACCCGCGCCGAGATCCTGGACCGGGTCTGGAACTACGGCTTCGGCGGCCGGTCCAGCATCGTCGACCTCTACATTTCCTATCTGCGCCGCAAGGTCGACGCCGGACGCGAACCGATGATTCACACGGTGCGCGGCGTCGGCTACATGCTGCGGCCAGAGCGTTGAGGCCAGCCACTCACGGCGAGAGGCGGTGGCGTCCGCGTTCGTTGCGCCGGCGGCTGGTCATCTGGGTGTCGGCGATCAGCAGCGTCGCGATGATAGCCATCGGCGCGGTTGCGGTGATGAGTCTGCGCGACGAGGCGATGAGCCTTGCCAACAGTCAGGTGTCCAATTCGCTTGCCGCGTTCAGTTATTCGTATGCCAAGGCCAAGCGGTACGGGGACATCGAGCAGCCACCGGAAGACGGTAGCGCCAGTCACGGGGACTTCGACGAGTTCCCGGGCCAGGGGCCGGGCACGGTGATCGCGATGCTGCGCGACGACCGGGTGGTGTACGCCAGCGCGTTCACCGACGGTGAACCCGTCCCGGCTCCGCCGGACGCACTACGCGCGTTGGAGAAGATCAACTGGGCGGGCGGCGATCCGCAGACCGTCGAACTCGGCGACATGGGATCGCATCGGGTCGGGCACCGGGATTTCCCCGGCGGTGAGCGGCTGGTGTCGGCGGTGTCGCTGGAGCTGGCGAACAAGACCGTCGCGGGCAAAGGCCTGACCGTCGTGTTGCTGGTGGTGGTCGCTGTGGCGCTCACCGCGCTGGGAACGATGATCGTGGTGAACTACGCGTTGCGTCCGCTGCGGCGCGTCGCGGACGTCGCGGCCAAGGTCGCCGCCCTTCCCCTGGATCCCACCGACTACCGGATCACCGCCCGGGTGAGCCCGGCCGACACCGACCGGGCCAGTGAGATCGGGGTCGTCGGCCATACCCTCAATCGGCTGTTGGCCAATGTCGATACCGCGCTCGGCGATATCGCCGCCTCCGACCGCCGAACGCGCCAATTCCTCACCGACGCCAGCCACGAACTGCGCACACCGCTGGCCGCGATCCTCGGTTATGCCGAGCTGACCCGCCAGGACAGCGACGTGCTGCCGCCGACCACCGAGTACGCGCTGGCCCGTATCGAGGCGGAGTCCCGCCGGATGGCCTCGTTGGTGGCCGACCTGCTCCTGCTGTCACGGCTCGACGAGGGCGGCGACCTCGAACTCGAAGACCTCGACCTGTGCGACATCGTGGCCGACGCGGTCAACGACGCGGCGGTGAGCGCGCCGGATCATCACTTCATGATCGACCTGCCCGACGAGGCGATCTGGGTTCGCGGCGACCGCGCCCGGCTGCATCAGCTGCTGGCGAACCTGCTCGGCAATGCGCGGGTGCACACCCCCGCGGGAGTCACCGTCAACACATCGCTCACCACGGGCAGCGACGGGCGGGCGAAGCTTGTCGTCAGCGACGACGGGCCCGGCATTCCCGAGGAGATCATGCCCAATCTGTTCGGCCGGTTCGTCCGCGCCGACAAGTCGCGGTCGCGTGACCTTGGCTGCAGTGGGCTGGGATTGGCGATCGTGTTGTCGATCGTCGAAGCCCACGGAGGCACGGTGAACGCGCAATCCCGCCCGGGCAGAACTCAATTCACGGTGAGCCTGCCGGCCGCCGGTCAGCTGGCCGAGAACTGGTCGGCTACGCCGCCGTCCATGTCGTAGACCCGTGCGTGCAGGACGGTGCGATTACGCAGCGCGGCCCGGACCGCCCGGTGCAGGCCGTCCTCGAGGTAGATCACGCCGCGCCACCGGACCGCGTGCGGGAAGAGGTCGCCGTAGAACGTGGAGTCTTCGGACAGCAGGCGGTCCAGCGCCAGCACCGTCGTCGTCGTGACCAGCTCGTCGAGGCGGATCTGTCGCGGCGGGATCTGGGACCAGTCGCGGTAGGTGAGGTTGTGGTCGGGGTATGGCTTGCCGTCCCGAACGCCTTTGAAGATCATCGGGCCGTCGTCCGTGCCGACTGAGCCCGCATCGCCATTCGAGCAAGGTTAGTCGGTGACGGCCGGAACGTCAGCGCAGGGCGAACATCGGTGCGCTCGCCGCCCGAGCCGGTGGCACTCTGAGCGCGTGGGTGCTAATTGTGCTGTTGGTGCCCGTAAAATGGAGACGACTTGGAGGTGTACCAGATGGGAAGTGCTGACGACCGTCGCTTCGAGGTGCTCCGTGCCATCGTCGCCGACTTCGTGGCGACCCAGGAACCGATCGGATCCAAAGCCCTCGTCGATCGCCACAACCTGGGCGTATCCAGCGCCACAGTGCGCAATGACATGGCAGTGCTCGAAGCCGAGGGCTACATCACCCAGCCCCACACGAGCTCCGGGCGAGTGCCCACCGAGAAGGGCTACCGAGAGTTCGTCAACCGCATCGACGACGTCAAACCGCTGTCCGGGTCCGAGCGCCGCGCGATCCTTCAGTTCCTGGAGTCCGGCGTCGACCTCGACGACGTGCTGCGGCGTGCGGTGAAACTGCTGGCCCAGCTGACCCGGCAGGTCGCGATCGTCCAGTACCCGACGCTGTCGACGTCGACGGTGCGGCATCTGGAGATCGTGGCATTGACCCCATCGGATCGTGGCATTGACCCCGCGCCCGGCCCGGCTGCTGATGGTGGTGATCACCGACTCCGGCCGCGTCGACCAGCGCATCGTCGAGTTGGGCGACACGATCGACGACCACCAGCTGTCCCAGTTGCGGGAATTGCTCGGGCAGGCCCTGGAGGGCAAACGCCTGGCAGCGGCGTCGATTGCGGTCGCCGACCTGGCTGCGCGGCTGGACGGATCGGGCGGGCTCGGCGATGCCGTCGGCCGGTCGGCCACGGTGCTGCTCGAGTCGTTGGTGGAGCACAATGAGGAACGTCTGCTGATGGGCGGCACCGCCAACCTGACCCGCAACACCGCCGACTTCGGTGGATCGCTGCGCTCCGTCCTCGAAGCCCTCGAGGAACAGGTCGTGGTGCTTCGCCTGCTGGCCGCGTCACAGGAAGCGGGTAAGGTCACGGTGCGCATCGGCCAGGAAACCGAGGCCGAGCAGATGGCTGGAACGTCGGTCATCAGCACGACTTACGGCAGCTCGGGCACCGTGTACGGCGGCATGGGTGTTTTGGGACCCACCAGAATGGACTATCCGGGAACTATCGCCAACGTCGCAGCAGTTGCGATGTACATCGGCGATGTCCTAGGACACCGAGCCGGCTAGCCGGCGGGGAATTCGAAAGGTCAACAGTGGCACGGGACTACTACGGCTTGCTCGGGGTGAGCAAGGGCGCCAGCGATCAGGAGCTCAAGCGCGCCTATCGAAAGCTGGCCCGCGAATACCACCCCGACGTCAACCCCGACGAAGAGGCCCAGCACAAATTCAAGGAGATCAGCGCCGCTTACGAGGTGCTCTCCGATCCGGAGAAGCGGCGCATCGTCGACCTGGGTGGCGACCCGCTGGAGGGCGCCGCAGCGGGCGCCAACGGGTTCAGCGGCTTCGGCGGTCTGGGGGATGTGTTCGAGGCGTTCTTCGGCGGCGGCGGTGGGGCGCGCGGCCCGATCGGCCGGGTGCGGCCCGGTTCGGACTCGCTGCTGCGGATGCGGCTGGATTTGTCGGAGTGCGCGACCGGGGTGACCAAGCAGGTGACCGTCGACACGGCGGTGCTCTGTGATGTGTGCCAGGGCAAGGGAACTCACGGCAACAGCACGCCCGTGGCCTGTGACACCTGTGGCGGACGCGGCGAGGTGCAGACGGTGCAGCGATCGCTGCTCGGTCAGGTCATGACATCCCGGCCCTGCCCGACCTGCCGCGGCGTCGGCGAGGTCATTCCCGATCCCTGCCACCGATGCGCCGGCGACGGACGAGTGCGTGCGCGCCGCGATATCAGCGTGAAGATTCCGGCCGGTGTCGGCGACGGCATGCGGGTTCGGTTGGCTGCGCAGGGCGAGGTCGGCCCGGGCGGCGGCCCGGCGGGCGACCTGTACGTCGAGGTGCACGAGCAGCAGCACGACATTTTCGTCCGCGACGGCGACGATCTGCATTGCACCGTGTCGGTGCCGATGGTCGACGCCGCGCTCGGTACTTCGGTCACCGTCGACGGCATCCTCGACGGGCTGACCGAGATCATCATCGCGCCGGGGACCCAACCCGGCTCGGTAACCACGCTGCGCGGGCACGGTATGCCGCATCTGCGTTCCGGCGTCCGGGGTGACCTGCACGCGCACATCGAGGTGACGGTGCCCGGCAAGCTCGACGCCCGCGCCAAGGAACTGCTCGCCGAGTTCAAGACTCGCAGCCATGCCGAACCCGAGGTCAAATCCACGCACTCCGTGGCAGGCAACAGTGGCGGACTGTTCAGCCGGCTCCGCGAAACCTTCAGCGGCCGTTAGGCGTTGGCCGACACACTGTTTTACGCCGACGCCATTCCGGTGGTGGGGCAGCGTGCTGTCGTCGACGGCGACGAGGGTTTTCACGCCGCGACGGTCCGGCGCATCCGGCCTGGCGAAAAGCTCGTCCTATCCGACGGTGACGGCACACTGGCCCGCTGCGAGGTGGAAGAGACCAGCAAGCGCGGGTTCTCGGCGCAGGTGCTGGAGCGCTGGACGCTCCCGCGTCCGCATCCGAGCGTGACCGTCGCGCAGGGTATTCCGAAATCGGAGCGTTCGGAACTGGCGGTCGAGCTGGCCACCGAGGCCGGTGCCGACGACTTCGTCGCCTGGCAGGCCGACCGGTGTGTGGCCCGCTGGGACGGTGAACGCGCCGAGAAGGGCCTGCGGCGGTGGCGGGCGGTGGCGCGGTCGGCGGCGCGGCAGTCGCGGCGAGGCTACATCCCACCCATCGACGGCCCGGTCGCGACGGCTGCACTGACCGACATGGTCGCCGAGCGGGTCAGGGCCGGTGGGCTGGTTCTCGCCCTGCACGAATCGGCCGACCGTCCATTGGCTGAACTGCCGGTGGCCCAAGCGGATTCGATCATGTTGATCGTGGGCCCCGAAGGTGGGATCAGCGACGCCGAACTCGAGCGGCTGGCCGACGCCGGGGCAACCGCGGTCCGGCTCGGTCCGACGGTGTTGCGCACCACGACGGCCGCGGCGGTGGCCCTCGGCGCGTTGGGTGTGCTGACCGGGCGCTGGTCGGATCAGCGTCCGTAGCGGTCAGGCCGGATCGGGCCGGGCTGCCAGGCGGGCATAGATCGACGCCGCCTCGGCGCGGTTGCTGGCGTGCAGCTTCCGAAGTACGCGTTTCACATGGGATTTCACCGTGCCGGGGGTGATCACCAGTTCGTCGGCGATCTGCTGGTTGGTGCGCCCGTCGGCCATCAGCCGCAGCACCTCGGCTTCGCGGCGGGTCAGCATCTCGTGCACCCGCGATTCCACTTCCGCCAGCCGGCGGCTGGCCGTGCTGCGCTCGGCGGGCTCGACCTTGCGCAGTTCCAAGTCGGCGTCTTGGAGGGCTTGGGCGGCCTGCTCGGCGGTGGCCAAGGCGTTGCGCACGTCGGCGTGCTGGCGGCGCATCCGCTCCATCAGCACGGTCCGCTCGAAGGCGTAGCCGAATCCCTCGGCGAACGCCCACACGGTGTCGCGGTCGATCTCATCGACGGTGCGCCCGGAGTACAACCGGTCGGCGTGCAGAAAGCCGATGACGCGTCCGGTCGGCATGACGGGCGCCGCCACGTAGGAGTGGGTCAGCGAGAAGTCGATGATCGGGCGGTTGACGCGCGGATCGTTGCGGGCGTCGCGCACGATTTCCGGTGCGTGCCTGCGGATCATCTGCGTCTCGAGCAGCATGTGGTCCAACGGCGGGGCGACGGACTGGGCGAAGGCGACCATTTTCTCGGCGCCCTCGACATCGTCGCCGAAATAGGCCGACTCCATCACCATCTTGCCCTCGTGCACCCGGAACAGCACCGCGCGGTCGAAGCCGCACGAGTCGACGAGTTCACGCGGGGCGCGGTCGACGATCTTGGCGACCTCGTCGATCCCGCGCAGCTTGGACAAGCCTTCCTGCACCCGCAGCAGCGCCAGGGTGCGGCGCCGCGCGCTGTCCTCGATCAGCTGGCGCTCCAGCAGCGACAGGTCGAGCACGGCTTCCAGCGCGGCGAGCGCCTGCTCGTCGCCGAGCGCTTCGAGCGCCTCCCGGACCAGGGTGGCCTGCGCGTCGACGGTGTCGGCGACGGCCCGGACCGGGTCGTCGGCGGGTTCGACGATCCCGAGCCGGCAGGCCTCGTCGTAGCGACGGGATACCGCACTGACCGGCGGGGCTTTGGATGCCCAGCCGGGGTGGTTGCCGTCGAGCAGCGCGGTCACGGGCAGACAGTCGGTGGGAGTGGTCACAGTGAGGCGATGCTCTCACCGCGATCGGGGCCGTGGTGGCAAAACCGCTCGGTCGGGGGCGCAACTGACCTCCATCGGGAGATCGACCAGGCTCAGTCGAGCAATGAGGCTGTTCGCATGACCTCGACGACCGCCTCTGCCCTGCATCTGCTCACCACCCCGGAGGGGATCGCGAACCCCTATCCGCTCTACGAGCAACTGCGCGATTCCTCGCCGGTGGCGGGGTATCAGGACTGGCCGCCGGGCACGGTGCCCGGCGCCGACGAACCGGTCACCGCGTGGGCGCTGTTCCGCTACGACCAGGTGTTCGCGGCGGCGCGGGACAGCGACACGTTCTCCTCGCGGGACCCCATCCAGGAGGCGTCGTCGGCTCCGAGCCTGATGCTGGTCAACACCGACCCGCCCGCACACACCGCTGAGCGCAAGCTGGTCAGCCAGGCGTTCTCGCCGCGGCGCATCCGTCGACTCGAGAACTGGCTGGACGAGTTGGTGCCGACCCTGCTGGCCGAGTTCGACGACCGCACCGGCGACGGGGATCGCGATGTGATGGAGTTCGCCGACGAGGTGCCCACCCGGGCGATGGTGCGGCTGCTGGGCCTTCCCGAGGGCGATCACGTCCGGTTCAAGAACTGGGCCAACGCGTTCATGCTGTCGTCGACGATGACTCCTGATGAGCGGATGGCCAGCAACCTCGAGATGGTCACGGTATTCACCGAGCGCGTCACCGAAAAACTTGCGCGCGTTGATGATTCACAGGACATCGAGGATGCCGAGGACCTGATCTCGGCGCTGCTGCGGGCCGAGCTCGACGGTCAGCGGCTCACCCCGGAGCAGGTGGTGCGGTTCTGCGTCACGCTCGTGGTCGCCGGCAGCGAGACGACGACCTATCTCATCGGCAGCGTTCTCGACGCGATGGCGCGCGAACCCGCGGTGACCGCCCGGCTGCGGGCCGACCGTTCGTTGCTGAGCACGTTCATCGAGGAGGTCGCGCGGCTCACCGGGCCGAACCGGCTGTTCCGCATCGCGACCCGCGACGTCGAGATCGACGGCGCCAAGATCCGCAAAGGGGAGTGGGTGGCGTTGTTCTTCGGGTCGGCCAACCACGACCCGGCCGTCTTCGAAGATCCCGCACGCCTGGACCTGGACCGGCCCAACATCCGCCAGCATCTCGCGTTCGGCCACGGCCTGCACTTCTGCCTGGGCGCTCCGCTGGCCCGGCTGGAGGTGCTGTCGATCGTCAATGCGGTGCTGGACCGCTACTCGGTGATCGGCCTGTCCGAGGAGCCCGCCGAGCGGCAGACCGCCAGCCTGCTCACGCACGGCTTCGTCCGCCTACCGATGCAGCTGAGCCGATGAGCGAAACCACCAATATCGCCGCCACCCGGGCCATCTATTCGGCGGTCCCGGCCGGTGACCTGGCGACGGCGCTGAACCACATGGATCCCGAAGTCCGCATCACCTACTACGGCAGCGACGCCATCCCGTATGCCGGGGACTACCACGGCATCGAGGCGGCCACCGAGTTCTTCAGCACTGTTGGCGCCCACATCCAGATCGTGGCGATGGAGCCATGGCTGTTCATCGGCGACGGCGACAACCTGGCGGTCTGGGGTCATCAGAAGTTCCTGCGGACGGCCACCGGACATACCTGGGAGTCGGAGTTCGCCCACATCATCACGCTGCGCGACGGCAAGTGGCTGCACTTCCGGGACTTCATGAACTCGGCGCTGACCCATCAGGCGTTCACCCAGACTGTGGGTTAACCACTGGGAGGTGCGGCGCTCGGACGGTAAACTGGTGTTTTCGCCCTAACCGGAACCCAGAAAGCAGGCTTCGAAGACCACGTGACGCCCCGCGAGACGACCGCTGCCTCGCAAGTGCGCAGCAGCATGACTGTTCCGCCCGACCTCGTCATGGGCCTGCTGGGTTCCGCTGACGAAAATTTGCGCGCACTCGAACGCAGCCTGTCGGCCGATGTGCATGTCCGAGGTAACACCATCTCCCTGTCCGGTGAGGCGGCCGACGTCGCGGTGGCCGAACGGGTGATCTCCGAACTCATCGCTGTTCTGGCAGGTGGTCAGACGCTGTCCCCGGACGCGGTCCGCCGCAGCGTCGGCATGCTCACCGGCGCGGACAACGAGTCGCCGGCCGAGGTGCTGACGCTGGACATCCTGTCCCGGCGCGGTAAGACCATTCGGCCCAAGACGCTCAACCAGAAGCGCTACGTCGACGCCATCGACGCCCACACGATCGTCTTCGGCATCGGTCCGGCGGGCACCGGCAAGACCTATCTGGCGATGGCCAAGGCGGTCAACGCGCTGCAGACCAAGCAGGTCACCCGGATCATCCTGACCCGCCCCGCGGTGGAAGCCGGTGAGCGCCTTGGCTTTCTGCCCGGCACGCTGACCGAGAAGATCGACCCGTATCTGCGGCCGCTGTACGACGCGTTGCACGACATGATGGATCCCGCCGCCATCCCGAACCTGTTGAGCACCGGGGTGATCGAGGTCGCGCCGCTGGCCTTCATGCGTGGCCGATCGCTCAACGACGCGTTCATCATCCTCGACGAGGCGCAGAACACCACCGCCGAGCAGATGAAGATGTTCCTCACCCGGCTGGGGTTCGGCTCCAAGATCGTGGTGACCGGTGACATCACCCAGGTCGACCTGCCCGGCGGCGCCAAGTCCGGCCTGCGGGCGGCGATGGATGTCCTCGACGGTATCGACGACATCCATTTCGCCGAACTCACCAGCGCCGACGTGGTGCGCCACCGCCTGGTGTCGGAGATCGTCGATGCCTACGCCAAGGCCGAGCAGCCGGCGCTGATGAACCGCTCCCAACGTCGCTCGACGCGGCGCTAGGGGCATCTCACATGACCATCGAGGTATCCAATGAATCCGGCCTCGACGTTTCCGAAGAGGAACTGATCAGCGTCGCGCGCTTCGTGATTCGTCGCATGGACGTCAATCCGGCCGCCGAGCTGTCGATGGTGTTGCTGGACACCAACGCGATGGCCGACCTGCACATGCGGTGGATGGACCTGCCCGGCCCCACCGACGTGATGAGTTTCCCGATGGACGAGCTCGAGCCCGGCGGTCGCCCGGACGCGCCCGAGCCTGGGCCGTCGATGCTCGGTGACATCGTGTTGTGCCCGCAGTTCGCCGCCGATCAGGCCACCGCCGCCGGTCACAGCCTCGGTCAGGAACTGGCGTTGCTGACCGTGCACGGCGTGCTGCATCTGTTGGGCTATGACCACGCCGAGCCGGACGAGGAAAAGGAGATGTTCGACCTGCAACGCACCCTGCTCGAAGAGTGGGTGGCCGAGCAGGTCGAGGCATACCACCAGGATCGGCAGATCGAGAAGGACCGTCGCCTGCTCGACAAGTCACAGTTCTTCGACCAACCGTGACGGGCTGGAGTGCGCTGCTCGGTGCGATCGCCCTGATAGCGCTGGGCGGTTTGTTCGCCGCGATCGACGCCGCCATCAGCACCGTGTCGATTGCACGGGTCGAGGAGTTGGTGCGCGACGAGCGACCGGGCGCCCTGCGGCTGGCCAGGATCATGGCCGAGCGGCCGCGCTACATCAATCTCGTTGTGCTGCTGCGCATTGCGTGCGAGGCCGCCGCGACGGTCCTGCTGGTCGCCTTCCTGTGGGACGACCTCGGGCTGACCTGGGGTCTGGTGGCCGCGGCGGCCATCATGACGGTCGCCAGCTTCGTCGCGATGGGGGTGGGTCCGCGTACCATCGGCAGGCAGAACGCCTACACCATCGCCTTGACGTCGGCGGTTCCGCTGCAGGCGATCTCGGTTCTGCTCACCCCGATCAGCCGGCTGCTCATCGTCCTCGGCAATGCGCTGACTCCGGGCCGCGGCTTCCGCAACGGGCCGTTCGCCTCTGAGATCGAGTTGCGTGAGGTGGTTGACCTGGCGCAGCAGCGCGGCGTGGTGGCCGATGACGAACGCCGAATGATCCAGTCGGTCTTCGAACTCGGTGACACCGCGGCACGTGAGGTGATGGTGCCGCGCACCGAGATGGTGTGGATCGAGAACGATAAGTCCGCCAGCCAAGCGACGTCGCTGGCGGTGCGCAGTGGGTATTCGCGCATCCCGGTGATCGGGGAGAACGTCGACGATGTGGTCGGCGTCGTCTATCTCAAAGACCTTGTGCAGCGGACCTACTACTCGTCGGACAGCGGCCGCGGAACCAAGGTGACCGACATCATGCGCCCGGCGGTGTTCGTCCCCGACTCCAAACCGCTCGACGAGTTGTTGCGTGAGATGCAGCGCGACCGAAACCACATGGCCTTGCTGGTCGACGAGTACGGCGCGATCGCCGGCCTGGTCACCATCGAGGATGTCCTGGAGGAGATCGTCGGCGAGATCGCCGACGAATACGACACCCGCGAGGTGGCGCCGGTCGAAGAGTTGGGCGACAACAGGTTCCGGGTGTCGGCCCGTCTGCCGATCGAGGACGTCGGCGAGCTCTACGACATCGAGTTCGCCGACGATCTCGACGTCGACACCGTCGGCGGTCTGCTCGCCCTCGAGCTCGGCCGGGTGCCGCTGCCCGGCGCCGAGGTCGTGTCGCACGGGCTGCGTCTGCAGGCCGAAGGCGGCCGGGACCACAGAGGGCGGCTTCGCATCGGCACCGTGCTGGTCAGCCGGATCGAGCCTGAAGAAAGCGACGAGGATGACTGACCCTGCGCAACGTGAATTCCGTTCCGGTTTCGTCTGTTTCATCGGCCGCCCCAACACCGGCAAATCGACGCTGACCAACGCGCTTGTCGGCACCAAGGTGGCGATTACTTCCAACCGTCCGCAGACCACCCGGCACACCATTCGCGGCATCGTGCACCGCCCGGATTTCCAGATCGTTCTGGTCGACACCCCCGGCCTGCACCGCCCGCGCACGCTGCTGGGCAAGCGGCTCAACGACCTGGTCCGCGACACCTACTCCGAAGTCGACGTCATCGGGCTGTGCATTCCCGCCGACGAGAACATCGGACCCGGCGATCGATGGATCTACGAACAGATCCGGGACGTCGCACCTCGCACGACTCTTGTCGTCATCGTCACCAAGATCGACAAGGTGTCCAAGGAGCGGGTCGCCGAACAGTTGATCGCGGTGCACGAATTGGTCGGCGACACCGCAGCCGAGATCGTGCCGGTGTCGGCGACGCGCGGGGACCAGGTGGACGTCCTCATCGATGTTCTGGCCGGCCAGTTGCAGCCCGGCCCGGCGTTCTATCCCGACGGGGAGCTCACGGACGAGCCCGAAGAAATGCTCATGGCCGAACTCATTCGCGAGGCCGCACTCGAGGGTGTGCGCGACGAGCTTCCACACTCCCTGGCGGTGGTGATCGACGAGATTGAAGAACGCCCGGGGCGCCCGGAAGATGATCCCCTGATCGATGTGCACGCCGTGCTGTATGTCGAGCGCGACAGCCAGAAGGGCATCGTCATCGGCAAGGGTGGTGCCCGGCTCAAAGAGGTTGGGACCGTGGCCCGCACGCAGATCGAGAAGCTGCTCGGCACCAAGGTCTACCTCGATCTGCGGGTCAAGATCGCCAAGAACTGGCAGCGCGACCCCAAACAGCTTGGCCGGCTGGGCTTTTAAACTGTCAGAGTGTGAATCCGCTTTGCCGTTCGAAGTCGGCGAGATCGAAATAGTCACTGAATCGCACGATTTTGCCGTCCCGCACTTCGAACACACCGTTGACCGGCAACACGACTTTGCGGCCGTCGATCATCGTGAAGTAGTCGATGCGCTCGGCCAGCACCAGTCCTGGTTCGGCGGCCAGTGTGACGATGTCGAGTTTGGCCTCGGCGAACGCGTCTAGGAAGGCCTGGAAGATCGTGCGGATGCCGGCGATCCCGACGATGGGGGCGACGGGCACGTTGTGGTAGACCGCGTCGTCGGCGAATGAGCCGCAGATGATTTCGAGGTCGCGGTTCTCCCAGGAACCGAGGAAGTCGCGGACGAGCTTCTCACTGTCGTGCTTGGTGTCGGGCATGAAGCAGTACTACCAACGCACTCCTGCAGCGACAATTACCCGTAATGGCTATTTATTCGTGATCGGTGGGGACCGGGGTGTTCCACCAGATCTCGGGTTGCTTGTTGGCCCACCCGTTGATGGCCTCCAGTTCGGCAGCCAGGGAGATCAGCAGCGGCTCACTGTTGGCCGGACCCATCAGCTGCACGCCGATCGGCAGGCCGTCGGAGGTGAAACCGGCCGGAATGCTGATCGACGGCCAGCCCAGCAGATTCCACGGGAACGTCACCGGGCAGGCCGCGATCATCGCGCGGTCGGTCCCCATGGGCCCCAGGCGGTCGAACGTGCGGGCCGGGGGAGGCGGCTGGGCGGTCGTCGGCGCCAGCACGACGTCGACGGAGCGGAAGATCTCCCCGACGCGGCGGTGAAGCTTCGGCTCGCTGGCGCGGGCGCGACGCAACATCCAGCCCGACAGCAGCCGGCCCATCCGCATGTTGGACTCGGTGCGGGGGTCGAAGGTGACGTCGTCACCTAGCCGGTCGGCCCACTCCAGCAGCCCGGCGGTCGAGCGGGGCAGGAACGTCAGCGGCAGCCGCAGGCCGTAGTTGGGGTTGCCCGCCATCACGGTGTGGCCCAGCAGGCCAAGCTGCTCGGCGATCCCGCTGAGCGCGACCCTGATCTCGGGATGCAGCCTGGCGGGAAAGAACGTGAACGGAAAGCGCGTCGACAGCGCGATCTTCAACGGCCCGGGGGCGGCCCCGACGGAGTCGGTCATCCGGGCCGGCGGTGGCTTGAACGGGTCGTCGTCGTGGTTCCCCGAGGCGGCATCGAGCACGAGCGCGGCGTCGGCCACCGTTCGCGCCAGAACCCCGTTGACGGTGATCCCGTTGAACGGGTCGGATACCGGCCAGGTCGAGATGCGGCCCCGCTGCGGCTTGATCCCGACCAGGTGGGTCCAGGCGGCCGGCACCCGGACGCTGCCCGCGCCATCGGAGCCGATGGCCGCGGCGACCAGGCCTGCCGCAACGGCGGCCGCGCTGCCGCCCGACGAGCCGCCGGGAGTGTGCTTGCGCGACCAGGGATTACGGGTGTGACCGAAGGCGGCGCCGCTGGTGAACGGCCATTGGCCCAGTTCGCAGCAGTTGGTCTTGCCGACGATCACCGCGCCCGCGTCGCGCAGCCGGCGGACCACTTCGGAGTCGTGCGTCGCGGGGCGCACGGGTCCGGCGGTTCCGAAGAAGGTCGGCACGCCGGTGACGTCGACGTCATCCTTGACCGCGATGGGGATGCCCAGCAGCGGGGCCTGCTCCCCGGCGGCGCGCCGGCGGTCGGCGTCGGCGGCGTCGGCGAGTGCCGATTCGGTCAGCACCACCCGGAAGGCGTTGAGCGTGGACTGGCTGGCGGTGATCGCGCGCAGCGACCGGCGGACCAGTTCGGCGGACGTGACCGTGCCGCTGGCCAACTGATAGAGCTGCTCACCGATGGTCGGAAACCGCGGCGGCCTGCTCAAACTCCGGTGAGCTGTCATGGCGACGTC
Source organism: Mycobacterium sp. ELW1 (assembly GCF_008329905.1). Lineage (NCBI taxonomy): Bacteria > Bacillati > Actinomycetota > Actinomycetes > Mycobacteriales > Mycobacteriaceae > Mycobacterium > Mycobacterium sp. ELW1. Next base: position 2,297,881 of record NZ_CP032155.1, read on the forward strand.
GAGACTAACGGCGCGCGTCCGCCGTTATGTCGCAATGCGGTGGGAAACTAGTCGGATGCGGCTGTATCGGGATCGGGCGGTCGTGCTGCGCCAGCACAAGCTCGGTGAAGCCGACCGCATCGTCACCTTGCTGACCCGCGACCACGGTCTGGTCCGCGCGGTTGCCAAGGGCGTACGCCGTACCCGCAGCAAATTCGGTTCCCGGCTGGAGCCGTTCGCTCACATCGACGTCCAGCTGCATCCCGGTCGCAACCTGGACATCGTCACTCAGGTGGTGTCGATCGACGCCTTCGCCACCGACATCGTCAGCGACTACGGCCGCTACACCAGCGCCTGCGCGGTCCTGGAGACCGCCGAGCGGCTCGCCGGGGAGGAACGCGCCCCGGCCCCGGCGCTGCACCGGCTCACAGTCGGGGCGTTGCGGGCGGTGGCCGACGGTGCCCGCAGCCGTGAGCTGGTCCTGGACGCCTACCTGCTGCGGGCCATGGGGATCGCCGGCTGGGCGCCGGCACTGACCGAATGTGCCCGCTGCGCCGCGCCGGGACCGCACCGCGCGTTCCACATCGCCGCTGGTGGCAGCGTCTGTATGCATTGCCGTCCGTCCGGCTCGACGACGCCGCCGCAGGCGGTCGTGGACCTGATGTCCGCGCTGCACGACGGTGATTGGGAGGCTGCGGAGGCCTCGACGCCGTCGCACCGTAGCCACGCCAGCGGCTTGGTGGCTGCGCATCTGCAGTGGCATCTGGAACGGCAGCTGCGCACTTTGCCGCTGGTGGAGCGTGTCTACCGGCGGGCCGCTGACCACGGGATGGAGATGTTCAGGCAGGATGAGCCATATGGCGATGAACCGGGTGACCAGCTCGTGGCGGGGGGCTGAGCGCAGGCGGAAAGAGACCTTTCCGCAGCTGCCCCCGGCGCCCGACGACTACCCGATGTTCCCGGACACCTCTGTGTGGCCGGTCGTGTTTCCCGAGCTTCCGCCCGCGCCGGACGGCGGTCCGCGCCGGCCGCCCCAGCACACCTCCAAGGCCGTGCCGCCGGCGATCCCGGCCACCCAGATGCCCAAGCACGTGGCTGTCGTGATGGACGGCAACGGGCGCTGGGCCACGCAGCGCGGGTTGAGCCGCACCGAGGGCCACAAAATGGGCGAGGCGGTGCTGATCGACATCACCTGCGGGGCCATCGAGATCGGTATCCAGCACCTGTCGGTGTATGCGTTCTCCACCGAGAACTGGCGGCGCAGTACCGAAGAGGTGCGGTTCCTGATGGGCTTCAATCGCGAGGTGGTGCGCCGGCGCCGCGAGAACCTGGACGCCATGGGGGTCAACATGCGCTGGGTGGGGTCGCGGGCGCGGATGTGGCGCAGCGTGATCAAGGAATTCGACATCGCCGAGAACATGACAGTCAACAATGACGTCATCACGGTGAACTACTGCGTGAACTACGGCGGGCGGGCCGAAATCGCCGAAGCGGCAAAGCAAATCGCGCGCGATGCGGTGGCCGGCCGGGTCGACCCGGAACGGGTGAACGAGGCCACGATCACCGAGCACCTGCACCGGCCCGACATTCCCGACGTCGACTTGTTCATCAGGACGTCGGGGGAGCAGCGGGCAAGCAACTTCATGCTGTGGCAGGCCGCGTACGCCGAATACGTGTTCCAGGACAAGCTGTGGCCCGATTACGACCGGCGCGACCTGTGGGCGGCGTGCGAGGAGTACGCGGAACGCAACCGGCGTTTCGGCCGGGCCTGAGATGGGACTCGACACGCGGTTGGCCGATGCGCTGAGCGCGGTCGTGCCGGTCGAGGTGGAACCGGACGGTGCGCTCACGGTGCGCTACGAAGGGACGTTCGCGTCGCTGCGGACGGTCACCATCGCCGAGGACATCGAGATGGTGTCGGTGACGCAGGTGCTCGGCTGGGATCTGCCGCCTTCTGCCGATCTTCGCAAACGTGTTGCCGCGCAAGCACAGTCGACGATGCTGGGGACGGTCACGTTCGTCGAGTCCGGCAAAAAGGGCGATGTCATGCTGCGCTACAACTTTCCCGGCGATGGGCTGGCCGATCACGCGTTGCAGACGCTGGTGCTGATGGTGCTCGCCGGTGGGGCCGATGCCCGGCGCGCGATCGTCGACTAGCTGTCAGCCGCGGCACTGCCCGCAGGTGCCGAACAATTCGATCGTGTGGCTGACGTCTGAAAAGCCATGTTCGGCAGCCACTTCCGCGGCCCAGGCTTCGACTTCGCGCCCGCTGACCTCCACTGCCGCGCCGCAAGTGCGGCACACCAGGTGATGATGGTGGTCCGCGCCGGCGCAGCGCCGGTAGACCGACTCCCCGGTATCGGTGCGCACCATGTCAACCAGATCGGCCGCCGAGAGTGACTGCAGCGTTCGGTACACCGTGGTCAGCCCGATGTTTTCACCGCGGCGGCGCAGCTCGTCGTGCAATTCCTGCGCCGAGCGGAACTCGTCGACGGTGTCGAGCAGCGCGATGATGGACGCCCGCTGACGAGTCGCCCGCACCCCGCCCGCGCCGGCGCGCGGACGGATGTCGGCTCCGGTCACGAGTGCTCCTCGCCGGCGTGACTGATCGCGGCGACGATGATCTCGGCCAGGTGCTCATCGACCAGCCGGTACATCACTTCCCGCCCGGATCGTTCGCCGGCGACCACCCCGGCGGCCTTCAGGATTCGCAGGTGCTGGCTGACGAGGGGCTGCGGGACGTCGAGGGCATCGACGAGCTCGTGTACGCAACGCCGGGACTCCCGCAATTGCAGGACGATCGCGATGCGCACCGGGGCGGCCAGCGCGCGCAACAGCTCGCCGGCGCGTTCGAGGAGGGCAGCATGGTCGGTGGCGGTGGTCATTGCGCACCTCCCACGTTATTGGAAACGATTTCCAGTTGATCTCCACTTTTCCATGCACGATCACGCATGTCAAAGGGTCCGGCGAGAGGTCGCTAGGCTATGGGGCTGTTGTCCGTTCACAGAACAGGAGTGGCACCCACCGTGGCGTCCGTCATCGATTCCGTCGTCAACCTGGCCAAGCGTCGTGGCTTGGTCTATCCAGCCGGCGAGATCTACGGCGGGACCAAGTCGGCCTGGGACTACGGCCCACTGGGCGTCGAGCTCAAGGAGAACATCAAGCGGCAGTGGTGGCGGTCAGTGGTGACCGGCCGCGACGACGTCGTCGGCCTGGACAGCTCGATCATCCTGCCGCGTGAGGTGTGGGTGGCCTCCGGCCACGTCGAGGTGTTCAACGATCCGCTCATCGAGTGCCTGAACTGCCACAAGCGGCATCGCCAGGACCACCTGCAGGAGGCGTACGCCGAGAAGAAGGGAATCGACGATCCAGAATCGGTCGCGATGACCGAGATCGTCTGCCCGGACTGTGGCACCAAGGGCCAGTGGACCGAGCCCCGCGAATTCAACATGATGCTCAAGACCTACCTCGGGCCGATCGAAGCCGAGGAGGGCATGCACTACCTGCGCCCGGAAACCGCGCAGGGCATCTTCGTGAACTTCGCCAACGTGGTGACGACATCGCGTAAGAAGCCGCCGTTCGGTATCGGCCAGATCGGCAAGAGCTTCCGCAACGAGATCACCCCCGGCAACTTCATCTTCCGCACGCGCGAGTTCGAGCAGATGGAGATGGAGTTCTTCGTCGAGCCTGCCACCGCACCCGAGTGGCACCAGTACTGGATCGACACCCGGCTGCAGTGGTACATCGATCTCGGCATCAAGCGCGACAACCTGAGGCTCTTCGAGCATCCCAAGGAGAAGCTGTCGCACTACTCGGCCGGCACCACCGACATCGAGTACAAGTTCGGCTTCCAGGGCAACCCGTGGGGCGAGCTCGAAGGCATCGCCAACCGCACCGACTTCGACCTCAAGACCCACTCGCAGCACTCCGGCACCGATCTGTCGTTCTACGACCAGGCCGCCGACACGCGCTACGTCCCGTATGTCATCGAACCCGCAGCGGGACTTACCCGTTCGTTCATGGCGTTCCTGGTCGACGCCTACGCCGAGGACGAGGCGCCGAACGCCAAGGGCGGGGTGGACAAGCGCACGGTGCTGCGGTTGGACCCGCGGCTGGCTCCGGTGAAGGCCGCGGTGCTACCGCTGTCGCGGCACGCCGATCTCAGCCCGAAGGCCAAGGATCTCGCCGCCGAGTTGCGCAAGAACTGGAACATCGAGTTCGACGACGCCGGTGCGATCGGCCGGCGTTACCGCCGCCAGGACGAGATCGGCACGCCGTACTGCGTGACGGTCGACTTCGACTCCCTCGAGGACCATGCGGTGACCGTGCGTGAGCGGGATCAGATGACCCAGGAACGCATCGGCATCGACTCGGTGGTCGACTACCTGGCCACCCGGCTGAAGGGCTAGAAGCGACCTAGAAGCGGCCACCGCCGCCCAGCATCCCACCGCCGTCGGAGCCGCCTGACGATCCGCCGAAGGTCGTCGACGACCATCCGCCGCCACCGCCGAATCCGCCGCCGAATCCGCCGCGCATGCCGCCGGACAGGATGTTGCCGAGGATGATGCCGCCGATGACGGCGCCCATGTTCGACGAACCGCCAACGCCGCCATAGTGATTCATGTAGGTGCGCTGCGCGGACTGGACGTCGGCGTTGGCCAGCTGCTGGGCTTGGGCGGCCAGCATCGACGCGCCATTGGCATGCGCGATCGCCTCGGCGACGTTGGTCTTCCGCTTGGCTTGTGCGGCCTCGAGCTGACGCACGGCCTCGTTGAGGCGGGTGCGCGCCTCGGGCCCGACGCTGCCGCGGCGGGTGTCGACGTAGTCCGACACCGAACGCACCCGCGACTGTGCGGTGAACAACGCCTGGTCGTAGGAGCGGCCCAGTCGTTCGGCGTTCTCGCGTTCCTCGGCCACGCTGGCCAGTAGCCGGTCCAGGTCGGCGTCGGCCTGGGTCAGCTGGGTGAACGCCCCCAGCGGGTCGGCCGATCCGTTGGTCTGGGCCGCGGTCACCGCCGCGACGGCAGCGTCGCGGGCAGCCGTCAGCTCCGCGGTGTTGGACAGACCGCCCTGGGTCAGCTGGGCCACGGCCTGGTTGATGCCCTGCTGGGTGTCGGCGATCGCTGCAGGCAGGGTGGCGACCGCGCGCCGGATGTCGCTGGCCGCGCTGTCGACTGCGTCGAGCATCGAACTGGCCTGCTGCAGAGCGGCTTCCGCGCCGCGCACACAATCGACCAGTTCGATCTGCTCACCGGCGACCGGCTTGGCCACCAACTCGCGGGCCCGGCTGATCGAATTGTCGGCGAAGTCCAGCCGCTCCTGGGCGGCAGCGGCGTTGCGTGCCACCGAAACGAGCGCCGACTCGGCGAATTCGGAGTGCAGCTGGGTCAACGTGCCCTGGGCGGGTTCGATGCGGGCGCTGACGTCGACCAGCTTCTGGGTCAGGGTGTCCAGCCGGTCGGGGGCGTTGATGACGAGGTCGCGCAGCTGATGGAACGCCTGGTTCTGGGCGTCCAGCTCACGGTTGGCCCGCGCGGCGGCGACCACCACCCGGGTGAGCAGGTCGCGGCGCTGGGCCGGGGTTTCGGGCACCGCGTCGTCGAGCTGCTGGCGTACGTTGAACGCCTGCTGCAGGGTGGCCTTGGCGTTGTCGACGGCCCGCACGAACGGTTGCGTCTGCTGCTCACCGAATTCTTCTTGCGCCAAGGTCAATTCGTTGGAGCTGGTGCGCACGGCATTGTCGACGTCGACGACGATCGAGCGGGACAGCTCGTCGAGGGCGTCGAGCGGAACCGAGGCCAGGGCATTGGGATCGGTGGGGTCAACCCGCTTGGCGGCGGCCACCTCGGCCTCGTGCCGCTTGCGCCGGCGCTGGCGGCTCCACACCAGCAAGACCACCACCGCCAGCACGATGACACCCAGAATGATCACCAGCGGCAGTAGCGAGAACCCGCCGCCGCTGCTGGTGGTCTTGGCCGCCAGGCCGTCCGCCGCCGCGATCGCCGCACCCGCCCAGTCGCCGTTGTGCAGTGCGGGCTCGATCTTGTCGCGGCGTAGGTCGTCGATCTTCGCGCCGCCGGCCGCCGCGGTCGGCACCAGGAACGCGTAGGAGCGCTGCCCGGTCGCGACCGCCAGGATCGCGTCCTGATTGCTCAGATCGCTGGCCAGGCGGGTTTCCTCGGTCCAGCCCACCGCACTCTTGGGGGCGAAGGAGTCGACGAAGACCACCCATAGCCGGACGTTCCGCTCGCGGTAAAGGGTGTCGACGGCGTTCTGGACGCTGGCCAGTTGGCCGCCGGCCAGGACGCCGGCGTTGTCGGTGACGTAGTCCGGCAGCCGGAACGGCGGCTCGGCCGTCGCGGCGGGTGCCGCCAGGGTGGCGGTGGTCAGGATGGCCACGAGCAGGCTGAACAGACGTGCGAGGCGCATGACCGTCAAATGTAGTGGGGCCGGTGCTGGCAGACTGTGCGTCGGTGACAACGAATGAGCACGGCCACTACGACGAGGCCGACCGCGAGCGGGTGGTGCACGAGCCGCCGAAGACTGCCGGGCTGCCCGGTACGTCGACGGAGCACCGCACCGACTTCGCCCGCGACCGTGCCCGCGTGCTGCACTGTGCCGCTCTTCGCCGACTGGCCGACAAGACTCAGGTGGTCGGCCCGCGGGAGAGCGAAAACCCGCGCACCAGGCTGACGCATTCGTTGGAGGTCGCCCAGATCGGGCGGGGGATGGCGCTGCCGCTGGGATGCGACGCCGACCTGGTGGACATGGCCGGGCTGGCCCACGACATCGGCCATCCGCCCTACGGCCACAACGGGGAACGTGCGCTCGACGAGTTCGCAGCCGCCTGCGGCGGCTTCGAAGGCAACGCCCAGAACTTCCGCATCCTGACCCGCATCGAGCCGAAAGTGCTTGATGGGCAAGGTCGCAGCGTGGGACTGAACCTGACCCGCGCGGGGCTGGACGCCGTCACCAAATATCCGTGGTTCCGCGAAGCGGGCGTGCGCAAGTTCGGCTTCTACGAAGACGACCGGGCGCTGGCCGAGTGGGTGCGGGGCGCCGCGCCGTCGCGACGCCCGTGCCTGGAGTCCCAGGTGATGGACTGGGCCGACGACGTGGCCTACTCCGTGCACGACGTCGAAGACGGGGTGGTGTCGGGCCGAATCGACCTGCGGGTGCTGGCCGACGCCGACGCCGCGGCTGCGCTGGGTGCGCTGGGGGAGTCCAGCACGATCGCCGCCGCCGATCTCGAGGCGGCCGCCGAGCGGTTGTCCCAGCTGCCGGTGGTCGCCGGCGTCGGCAAGTACGACGGCACGCTCGCGGCCTCGGTCGCGCTCAAGCGGCTGACCAGTGAACTGGTCGGTCGGTTCGCCTCAGCGGCAGTTCGGCTGACCCACGAGGTCGCCGGGCCGCAGCCGCTGGTGCGCTACCAGGCGGATCTGCAGGTGCCCGCGACGGTCCGCGCCGAGGTGGCGCTGCTCAAGACGCTGGCGCTGCAGTTCATCATGTCCGACCCGCGGCACCTGGAACTGCAGGCGCGGCAACGGGAACGGATCCACCGGGTGGCGAATTGGCTGCTGGACGGCGCGCCCGCGACGCTGGATCCGGTATTCGCCCCGGAGTTCACCGCCGCCGCTGACGACGCGGGGCGGATGCGGGTCGTCGTCGACCAGCTCGCGTCGTACACCGAAGGCCGGGTGGAGCGCATCGACGCGCACATCGCCGGTGGATCCGCGTCCTAGACTGTGCCGATGACGACAGCGGTGAGCGGAGGTGGAGACCGCAAGGGTCGGATCTCCGAACGCGACATCGCCGCGATCCGCGACCAGGTCCGCATCGAAGACGTCGTCGGCGACTACGTGCAGCTGCGCCGGGCCGGCGCCGATTCGATGAAGGGCCTGTGCCCGTTCCACGACGAGAAGTCGCCGTCGTTCCACGTGCGGCCCAATCACGGTCATTTCCACTGCTTCGGCTGCGGCGAGGGCGGCGACGCCTACGCCTTCATCCAGAAGATCGAGCACGTCAGTTTCGTCGAGGCCGTGGAGATGCTGGCCGACCGCGTCGGCTACACGGTGACCTACAGCGGCGGCGGAACCAGTGTGCAGCGCGACCGCGGCAGTCGTAGCAGGCTGATCGCCGCCAACGCCGCCGCGCAGGAATTCTATGCTGCCGCACTGGAATCCGAGGAGGCCGCGCCCGCACGGCAGTACCTGACCGAGCGCAATTTCGATGCCGCGTCGGCCCGCCAGTTCGGCTGCGGGTTCGCGCCGTCGGGCTGGGATTCGCTGACCAAGCATCTGATCCGCAAGGGCTTCGAGTTCAAGGAGCTCGAAGCCGCCGGGCTGTCGCGTGAGGGCAGACGCGGGCCGATGGACCGCTTCCACCGCAGGTTGCTGTGGCCGATCCGCACCGCCAGCGGCGAGACCGTCGGCTTCGGTGCCCGGCGAATCTTCGCCGACGACCAGATGGAAGCCAAGTACGTCAACACCCCCGAGACCGTGCTCTACAAGAAGTCGAATGTGTTGTTCGGCATCGATCTGGCCAAGCGCGATATAGCCAAGGGACATCAGGCCGTTGTCGTCGAGGGCTACACCGACGTGATGGCCATGCACCTGGCCGGTGTCACCACCGCGGTCGCGTCCTGTGGCACCGCGTTCGGCGACGAGCACCTGTCGATGCTGCGGCGGCTTATGATGGACGACAAGTTCTTTCGCGGCGAGCTGATCTACGTCTTCGACGGCGACGCGGCCGGCCGTGCCGCCGCGCTCAAGGCGTTCGCGGGCGAGCAGAACCTCGCCGGGCAGAGCTTCGTGGCGGTTGCTGCCGACGGAATGGACCCGTGTGACCTGAGGCTGGCGCAGGGCGACGGTGCGCTGCGCGATCTGGTGGCGCGGCGCACGCCGCTGTTCGAGTTCGCGATCCGCACGGCACTGGCCGAGCTCGATCTGGAATCCGCCGAGGGCCGGGTGGCGGCGTTGCGCCGCTGCGTGCCGATGGTCGCCCAGATCAAGGACCCCACGCTGCGTGACGAGTACGCCCGTCAGCTCGCCGGCTGGGTCGGTTGGGACGACGTCGCCCAGGTGATCGCGCGGGTGCGGGAGGAAGCCGGTCACAAACCGGGGGGCCGCGACAACAGACGTGCCGCACCCGCACGCAACAAGGTCACCGAGGCCGGCGCCCGGCGTCCCGACCCGCGAGATCCGACCCTGTGGCCGCAGCGGGAGGCGCTCAAAGCCGCCCTGCAGTACCCGGCGCTGGCCGGCCCGGTGTTCGACTCGCTGACCGTCGAGAGTTTCACCCACCCCGGCTACGCGGCGGTGCGGCTCGCGATCGAGGCGGCCGGGGGCACCTCGTCGGGCATTGTCGGCGGCCAGTGGATCGATACCGTGCGCGAACGGGCCGGTGCACCGCTGACCGAAGGCCTGATCACCGAGCTCGGAGTCGAGGCGATCCGGGTCGAGGAGGAAGAGAAACTGCCGCGATACGTCGGCAGCGTCCTGGCCCGGCTGCAGGAGGTCTGGGTGGGGCGGCAGGTCGCCGAGGTCAAGTCCAAGTTGCAGCGAATGTCGCCGGTGGAGCAGGGCGACGAATACCACGCATTGTTCGGCGACCTGGTCGCGTTGGAGGCGTATCGGCGCAGCCTGCTCGAACAAGCCAGCGGTGACGACCTCACTGCGTGAAAACTCGCATCGGGTTATGGTTAACGTGCTGCCTGTCTCCGGCGAAAGGTCAGATATGACTACCGCGAATACTCGTGCCCGGCGTATCGCCACCTTCGGTGCGCTTGCCGTGGCCGCGGCTGCGGTGCCGGCCCTGGTGGCATTGGAGCACTCCACCTCGTCGACCACCACGGCCACCGGCGGCACCTGCCTGGCCTGGTTCGGATCGCGCGGCGACGGGCAGTGCCTGTCGTACTCGAACAACAACGTCAGCATCGGCACGCCGCAGTTCGGTGTCTACGGTCCTGATGCGGGCTCGATGCCCGGTGGCGGTATCGGTGTGAGCACCGGCCCGCTGCTGCCGGGTCAGACCATCAGCATCCCGCTGGGTTAGATTCAAGCGTTCTCTCCGGCCGCGAGATTGACCTGAGGGCTGTGATTTTTCGCGATTGACGACCGTGAGGTCGATGTCGTCGTGCCTACTTCTCCGACCGCTGTGGTTCCACCACGGTGGTGTTGGCGTCGATCTCGGTCAGCGTGACCATCTTCGGGTCCGGGTCCGGTGACACCCGATCAGCGAGCTTGCGGCGTCCTGCGTCGATCACGGTTTTGGTGGCGGGATTGTCGGTGATGGCGCGGTAGGTGCCGACGATCTGCTCGTAGCGCTTACGGCCAGCCTTGGTGCCCAACACATAACCCACGCCAAGCACGGCCAGATACTGGATCACTGCATTCCCTTCCTAAATCCTCGCCCCTCCATCCTGCCTGACGTACCTGTGTTGGCGCGCGCCCGCCGGTTTGGCATCCGGGGTCCCCGGTAAGCTAGAGTCACTCTCCGGTCCGCATCAGCGCGAAGGCGTCACGCGGGCAGCAGATAGTCCCCTGTAGCTCAATTGGCAGAGCTTCCGACTGTTAATCGGACGGTTCTTGGTTCGAGTCCAAGCGGGGGAGCAATCTCCTTCGATTCTTCGTGGTCGTTCGTCACCAGTTCAAAGCTTGAAAGACGAGCGTCCCCACACACAGCACCACGCCCAGGTAGGGGATCACCCTCGGCACGTTGACGTATCCACGGTGCGAGCGCTGGCGCCGCTTGATGACGATCAATGACGCGTTGACAAGAGTGAAGATGATGAGCACCAGCAGGCTGGTGAGCCGGGCCAGCGATACCAGCGGGAGCAGAGCGGTGCCGACGATCATGACGAACACCACGACGACGGTGGCTATCACCGGCGTCTGGTAGGAACCGTGCACGCGGGCGAACCTGCTGTGGATCCAGCCTTCCTTGGCCAGTCCGTAGAGAATGCGCGAGCCCATGATGATCTGCACGATGACGCCGTTGATCGCGGCAACCATGCCGATCAGGCTGAGAAAGACCCCGTGACTGGCCCCGCTTCGTTCGAACACCAACGTCAGCGGCGCTTCGCTGCGGGCGAGTTCAGCCGGGGGCACCAGGGTCGTCGAGACGACGACGACCAACAGATAGAGAACGGTGGAGACCAGTAGCGCGAAGAGGATGGCCAGGGGCATGGTTCGGCTCGGCTTTTTGGCTTCCTCGGCGACATTGACCATGTCTTCGAAACCGATGAACGCGTAGAAGGCCAGAAAGGCCCCGGCGAAAACACCGCCGAGTCCGACCGCCGGGTCGATCGCGACCAAGCGGCCAACATCGATGTGGGTGAAGGCGTTCCGCCCGAACCAGATGACCACCACCAGACCCAGGACTTCGAGGCCGGTGAGGATGGCGGCCATCGTGGCCGACTCGCCAATCCCTTTGATGGCGATGGCGCCGAGCACGACGAGCAGGCCGATACTGCCCACGAGTGTCGGCACGGCGACGAACGAGTTCAGATATCCGGCGAAGCCCTGAGCCAGTGCTGCCGCCGAGGCGATTCCGCCGCCGACCATTGTGAGGCCGACCAAGGTTGAGAGCCAACGCTTTTCGAAGGCGTGGTGAAGGTAGATGGATACGCTGGCGCTTACGGGATAGCGGCCGGCGAGCTCGGTATAAGACAGGGCGGTGACTGCCGCGACGGCCATCGCGATGAGGAAGGCGAGGGTGGTGCTGGAGCCTGCGAAACCCGCCACCTTGCCGACGAGCACGTATATTCCGGCACCGAGGATGTTGCCGAGTCCGTACAGCGTGACCAGGGGCAAGCCCAGAGTGCGCTTCAGTTTGGCGTCGTCGCCGGCGGGCTCTGTCATGCCCGCTTCGACGGTGGTCGCAGGATTCCGGCTGGCCGGCGGCTGCGCATCGCACCCAGTTCGGCACAGCCTGGGTCGTCCATCCACGGAAGTGTATTCGGGAGATCGTTCGTGGGCTGGTCGCCGGCCGCGTCTGGGGTCGCCGCCGTTGTGCACCGTGAGCCGTCGAGTTGAAGACCTTGTGCCCTACTCCGACCTCAGGCGCGGGGCGATCGTGATCGTGCTGCAACGTGTGGATCGGGGGTATTCCACGGGCCCGCTACCTCGTCGTCGGCGTACTCGTCGGCTAGCCGGGCTGGCGTGAGCACCTCGACGGGAGTCGATAGGTCGCGTCACAGCCACAGATACAGGCCGGACAGCAGCGCCCACAACCCCACGCAGTAGACCTCGAACGCCGCCCGCAGCGGGATCGGCGCGTGCCGCAACTCCATGAAGTCCAGGCCCACCAGCCGCACTTTGATCGCCGCGATCGCCAGCACGGCGACCGCGACCAGCGAGCCGGTGCCGTGGTCGGCGCCCAGCGCGAACGACGCCAGCGTGGCGGCCACCAGGATCAGCCAGCTCACGCCGGCCCGGTTACGCATCAAGTGCAGCATCAGCTCACCAGGTACAGGAGGGGAACAGGACGATCCACAGCAGGTCGACCAGGTGCCAGAAGCAGCCGCCGCCCTCGACGACCGCCAGCCGGGTCGCCGACAGTTCGGTTCGGCGTGTCTGGGTCATCATCAACGCCAGCACCAGAATTCCGATGCAGACGTGCAGCAGGTGCAGTCCGGTGAGGATGAAGTAGTACAGGTAGAAGTGGTTGACGCCGGCAGTGTGCCCGGCCTGAACCAGCAAGACGTACTCGGTCACCTTCAGCGCCACGAACACCACGCCGCAGCCGGCCGCGATCACCAGTGCCCGCGCGGCGATCGCCCGCGCACCGGTTCGCAGGCCGCCGATCGCCGCCACCACGAACAGCGAGCTGGTCAGCAGCACGAGGGTGTTGGCCAACCCGATGTTGACATGCAACGTCTTGCGGGCGGCGTCGAAAACCTCTGGCGCTTTTGATCTTTCGACCATGAACGTGGCGAAGAAGGCCGCGAACACCAGCATGTCGCCGAGCAGGAAGACCCAGGTGCCCTCTTCGCCCGGGATGCGGCGGCCGGCGGTGGTGGGTGCGCCTGCCGTCATGCTTGTTCGGCGCGTTGCTGCGCCTTGATCCCGCGATTGAGCACGTAGGTGGTGCTGAACATCCACACCGTCAGCGCGAGCCCGGGGATGTAGAACGCAAACACCCCGTGCCAGGCCAGCGGGCCGTCGTTGAACACCACGACCACGCAGCCCGGCAGCGACAGCAGCGCCACCCACAGGTTCAGGTAGCCGTACCAGCGGGGGAACGTCTGCGGTTCGGTGCTGTCGATGAACGACGCGATCGCCAGCGTGATGTTCTGCATGATGATCGTGCCGACGATGCCGATGAACATCAGCCAGAACACATCGTTGAGCGCCTGGGTGATCTCCGGTGACCTGCTCTCGGGCCGAAATGCCGCCGCGGCCAGCACCAGGAACGGGAACAGCAGCGCGGGAACGAATATCGTCGCCGCGAACAACTGCGTCATGGACAACATGCCCCAGCGTCCTTCGACGCGACGGATCCGCAGCACGATGGTGGCCAGGAACGGCAGGGCGATCACCGAGGTCAGCAGGCAACCGGCGACACCGATGCGGATCCAGATCTTGTGGTCGATGAAGAAGTCGGCGACTTCCGTCGGCGACCACACCGGCGAGATCGGCGGGAACAGCCGCGCCAACCCCGACATGCAGGTGCCGTACAGCAGGATCATGATCGTTCCGCACCATGCGCCAATGCGCTGCAGCGTGAGCTCCACGGCGGCGACCTTACCCAGTCACACCCGCGGTTTTGTCAAAATTGTCAAAACCGCTAGTCGAGGATGTTCTCCGGATGCAGCATCTCGGCGTACCGCAGTTGTTCGGGGATTCCGAATCCGTCGACCAGCAGTTCGGCGTGCGGCCGAAGATCGCGGCAGCGCTGGTTGATGCCGCGGGTGACGGCCTTGGCCCGTTCGGTGGACAGGAACCGGTGCTCGACGAACCAGGCCTTGTCGTCTTCGATGACCGACAGTGCGTACAGGTCGCACACCATGCCCAGAATGTGGCGAGCTTCCTCGTCCGGGCAGGCGTCGATACCGGCGACGAACGCCTCGAGCACGATCCGGTCGATGTGGGCCTTGGCGGTGTGCAGCACATGATCCTGCACCGCATTGAACGCGTCGAACGCCGACATCTCCTTGGACTTGCGCTGCAGGCGGCGTGCGACCGAGGAGAGCAGGTACTCCTCGCGGTCCTCGAACATTTTGACCTGGGTGCCGCGGTTGAACAGGCTGCCTTCCTCCTCGTTGTCCTGACGAGAGTCGACGATGGTTTGCATGATCGTCTCGGCCGCAGTCCTTTTCAGCACCCGGTCGCCGGCGAAGTTGGCGGCGAAGCGCACCCACTCCACCGGGCTCATGCCCTTGACGTCGTCGGCGTAGGCGGTCAGCAGTTCCTTGGCCACCAGCTGGGTCAGCACATGGTTGTCACCCTCGAAGGTGGTGAACACGTCGGTGTCGGCGCGCAGCGCGATGAGCCGGTTCTCCGCGAGATAGCCTGCGCCACCACATGCTTCGCGGGCTTCCTGGATGGCGGCGCTGGTGTGCCAGGTGTTGGCCGCCTTCAGGCCTGCTGCCCGGGATTCGAGCTCGCGCTGCTCCTCGGCGTCGGGGTTGTCCGAGGTCTGCAGGTCGTGCAAGCGGGCCACCAGCTCGTTCTGGGCGAACTGCAGCGCATAGGAGCGGGCGATCAAGGGGAACAACCGGCGCTGGTGCACCAGGTAGTCCATGATGAGCACTTCGCCGTCGTCGTCGGGTGCGCTGAACTGCTTGCGCTGCAAGGCGTATCGCACCGCGATATCCAGGGCCACCCGGCCTGCGGCCGCCGCGCTGCCGCCGACGGTGACGCGGCCGCGGATCAGTGTGCCCAGCATCGTGAAGAAACGCCGGTTCACGTTCTCGATCGGGGAGGAGTAGGTGCCGTCCGCCGCGACGTCGCCGTATTTGTTCAGCAGGTTGTCGCGTGGGATGCGAACGTTGTCGAACATGATCCGGCCGTTGTCGACGCCGGGCAGGCCACCCTTGTAGTGGCAATCCGAGGTGGTGACGCCGGGCAGGTCGTTGCCGTCCTCGTCACGCAGCGGGACGACGAAACAGTGCACGCCGTGCGATTCGCCTCCGGTGATCAGCTGCGCGAAAACCGCTGACACCTTGGCGGTTTCGGCCGCGCCACCGATGTAGTCCTTGCGCGAGGTCGGCGTGGGGGAGTTGATCACGAACTCCTGGGTCGCCGGATCGTAGGTGGCGGTGGTCTCCAACGCCTGGACATCACTGCCGTGTCCGGTCTCGGTCATGCCGAAGCAGCCCATCAGGTCCAGGTCGATGATGCGCTGGACGTAGGCCTTGTGGTGGCGCTCGGTGCCCAGGTTCTCGATGGCGCCGCCGAACAATCCCCACTGCACACCCGCCTTGACCATCAGCGACAAGTCGGACATCGCGAGCATCTCGATGCGGGTGACGGCGGCACCCACGTCGCCGTTGCCGCCGTGCTCTTTGCGGAAGCCGTCTTCGGCGGCGCCCTTGGCCGCCATGATCTTCATCTGCTCAGCCACCTTCGCGCGAGCGATGACGGTGTTGGGCGTGTAATGCGGCCGGAAGACTTCGGTGGAAAGTTCGTCTCGCACGGCGTTCTTGACGTCTCGCCAACGGCCGTCGAGCGCGTTCCGCAGGTGCTCCGCAGTGGTGGTCATGGCATGAAGGTATCCCCGCAGCGCATTTGGCAAACGCGGATGTGGCAAACACAGGCCAACCTCAGTGGATGTGACTCGACGGGCTGGCGTTCAATGGCGTGCATGGCCGCGTCCGAGGGGGAGCCCGCACCGGGACACCTGCCCCACGACATCGATCATTCCCACCCCGACGTCACCGGAGGCTGGCTGCGTGCGGCGACCTTCGGGGCGATGGACGGATTGGTCTCCAACAGCGCCCTGATCGCCGGTGTCGCGGCCGGCGCCGGGGCGCACACCGTGGTGCTCAGCGGCGTCGCCGGTTTGCTCGCGGGCGCATTCTCGATGGCGCTGGGCGAATATACGTCCGTCACCACCGCCAACGAGCAGATCGATTCCCAGGTGCGCATCGAACGGCGTTCGTTCGAGCGACATCCGCATGCCGAACGGGTGGAACTGGTGGCGATGTTGATGGACATGGGGATGTCCGAGGCCACCGCTCGTCAGGCCACCGAGGAGATCCATCGCGACGAGGATCAGGCTGTGCATTTCCACTTGTCGCAGGAGTTGGGCGTGGACCCGCGGGAGAAGCCGTCCCCGGTGATCGCGGCGGTCTCGTCGTTTGTGATGTTCGCTCTTGGCGCGATCATCCCGTTGCTTCCGTATCTGTTCGGTTCCGAGAAGCTGTGGCTCGGTCTGGTGTGCAGTGGCGTTGGCCTGTTGGTGGCCGGTGCGGTGGCCGCGAAGTTCACGAAGGGCTCGATGTGGCTCGGCGCCGGACGACAATTGGCGTTCGGCGCCATCGCGATCGCAGCCACCTATGCGGTCGGAAATCTCGTCGAAGCCGCCTTATGAGCAATACGCTGGCGCGGTGATTCGTAGCGTCGGGAAGCTCGGCCCGCTGAAGGTGTCGGGCCTCGTGTGGTGGCAGATGCGCTGGGATCTGCTCGCGATCATCGTGGTGGCCGCGGTCTTGATCCCCATTCCCGACCCCACCCAGATCGACTATGCCTCGGCGGTGTTGTCGGTATTGGGTATCGGCGCTTCGGTATTCATCGGCTTCCGCAACACCACCGCCTACAACCGGTGGTGGGAGGCCCGAACGCTGTGGGGCAACGTCATCATCAATTCCCGTGCCACGTACAACACGTTGTGTTCGGTGGACTCCGGTTCGCCGGAGATGGCAGGCGTTGTGAGCCGGATGCGTCGCCGACAGGCGCGCTACGCCTGGCAGCTCGCCGCCGACCTTCGTGGGGTCGCCGCGCTGCCCGGGGTTACGGACCTCACGCCGGAGGATCCCCCGAAGGCGACTGCGGTCGACCTGCTGACGTATCAGGCCGTCGACGTCCAGGCTCTATGTGCCGACGGCCGCATCGACCACCAGGCCCGCGTGATGCTGATGGGCGTCAACACTGCACTGGTGAGCGCCCAGAGCGGCTTGGAACGCATCCGCAACGAGCCCATACCGATTCAGTACGAGATCTTCATTCGGTCTTTGGCGTGGTTCTTCTCGATCATGGCCTTCAGCAGGTTGGACGGGTCTTCGCACCCGTACGCCGGGGTGATCATCGGTCTGCTGCTGATGGCAGTGTTCATCGGTGCCGAACGGCTCGGGCACTTCATCGAGCAGCCGATGAGCAACAGCATTTTCGATATCTCGATGTACCGGTTTTGCGCTGTCATCACCGGCAACCTGTTGGGAGCCGGCCACCCATTGGCTCAGCCCCGAGAAGGCCCGAAAGCCACTGTCTGGATGTAAGCGCTCAGGCGTTGAGCGACAACGGTTTCAGCTGTCGCTGCCGACGGTCACCGCGGTGGCCTGCTCGGTGATCTCCTCGACCTCATCCTCCTGCTTGTTCCCCGAGTCGCTTCGCTCCTGCCCGCCGGAAGTGTCAATCCCACGCAGGTGCCGGGCCGTCAGCGCCAGCACCCCGGCGCCGAGCAGCACCGCACCGGCGCCGACCCAGAACGGCAGGTGCACGCTCACCCGCTCACCGAGCACGCCGGCCAGCCAGGGCGCGACGGCGGCGCCGCCGAACCGCATGAAGCTGTAGGCGGCCGAGGCGACACCCCGTTCGACGGGCGCAGCCTTCATGACCGTTTCGGTGATCAGTGTGTTGTTGATGCCGATGAACAGGCCTGCGATGACCACGCAGGTGGCCAGGATGGTCTTGTCGTCGGTACCGACGGCCATCACCACCAGAAGCGCCGAGAAGCACAGCAGATTCACCAACAGCACGCGGACGGTGCCGAAGCGATGCTGCAACCGGGGTGCCACCACCACCGAGGTGAATGCGAGACACAGACCCCACCCGAAGAAGATCAGCCCGATCTCGTGCGCATTCATGTCGAGCGGGAACGGGGTGAACGCCAGCAGAGTGAAGAAGCCGAAGTTGTAGAGCAGCGCGGTGACCGCCACCCCGAGCAGGCCGCGGTGGCGCAGCGCGCGGAACGGGTCGGCCAGCGTCGTCATCCGCTGCGGGCGCGGCGTCTCGGGCAGCAGCAGCGTCGTCACGACCAAGGCGATGGCCATCAGCACCGATACCCCGAAAAATGGCCCACGCCAGGAGATTCCACCCAGCACGCCGCCGACCAACGGACCGACCGCGATGCCGAGCCCCAGCGCGGCTTCGTAGAGGATGATCGCCTGGGCGACTGAGCCGCGCGCGGAGTTGACGATGGTGGCCAGTGCGGTCGCGATGAACAGGGCATTGCCCAGCCCCCACAGCGCGCGCCAGCCGACGATGCCCATCACGGTGTCACTCATACCGGCGAGTCCGGCACCGGCGATGATGATCACCAGGCCGAGCAGCAGCGTGCGCTTCGGGCCGATGCGGCTCGACACCACGCCGGTGACCAGCATCGCCACGCCCATGACAGCCATGTAGCTGGTGAACAGCAGCGACACCTGCGACGGTGTGGCGTTGAGATTGTCGGCAATCGGTTTCAGGATCGGATCGACGAGTCCGATGCCCATGAACGCGACGACGGATGCGAACGCAACGGCCCAGACGGCCTTGGGTTGACGCCACATGAGTGGCTCACTCCTTACTACTTCGGTGACGTGTCGAGGTCGTCGAGCAGGCGATGCAGTGCTCCGACGGCGGTCGACAGAATTTCGCGATCCTCGTCCGACAGCCGCTCGATGCGCGGATCAATCACCGCGGCGCGGTCGGCGCGGACCTGGGTCAGCATTGTCTTGCCCGCAGGGGTGATGCGGATGCGGACTGCACGCGCATCGTCGGGATCGGTAGTGCGGGCCACTAAGCCGGCGTCCTCGAGTCGCCGGACCTGCGTGGTCATCGTCGGCTGCGAGCAGTGGTCGAGTTCAGCCAGATCGGAGATGCGGGCCTCGCCCTGGTCGTCGATCGTGCTGAGCAGCCGGGCTTGCGCCCAGGGCAGCGGCAGCCGGATCCGCTGGGTGGCCAGTCGGTTGAGCCGCGCGACGACGGTGAGCAGCTCAGAACCCAAGCCCGCGTGTGACGTGGACGCAGCGTCGGGGCGCTCCTGGGTGGGCGTCGGACTCATACCGACCATATTTACATAGAAATACTATGTTGTCTCCCGGCAAACTCGTGTCATTTCTCACAGGTTTCCCACAGGCGGCCCTGGCCGCAGCCGACCGAACCGACGAGCAGCTCCTCGTGACTGGCAGAATCAGGTGATGACCGCGACGAGACCGGAGGCCCCTGCGCAGCAGCCCTCCCGACCGTCGCTCGATCGCCAAGCCGGCCGCTCCCTGTCGCCCGTCGAGATGGCGCAAGCGTCGGTGATGGGGGCCCTGGCCGCCGCGTTGTCGATCATCTCCGTCGTGGTGCCGTTCGCCGGCGGACTTTCACTTCTCACCACCGTGCCGATGGGACTGCTCGGCTACCGCTACCGCCTGCGGGTTCTGCTCGCGTCGACCGTGGCGGCGAGCGTCGTCGCCTTCCTCATCGCCGGTATCAGCGGGCTGATGGTGGTGGTCAACTGCGCCTACGTCGGTGGGCTGGCCGGCATCATGAAGCGCCGCGGGCGTGGCACCCCGACGGTCATCGCGGTCGGTCTGGTGGCCGGAGTGGTGTTCGGTCTCTTCATCATCGCCGCATTGACCGTGCTGGTTCGGCTGCGCACTCTGACGTTTTCGGCGATGACCGCCAACTTCGACGGTGTGGTGTCGGTGATGTCGCGCTTCGAGCCGTTCCGCCCGGCTGCCGAAGACGCACGGCACATGTTCGGCGTGGCCCTGCAGTACTGGCCGGTGCTGCTGATGTTCTACGCGATGTTCTCGATCATGGTCGTCACCCTGGTCGGGTGGTGGGCGCTGTCGCGAGTGCTGGACCGCTTGCGCGGCATTCCCGACGTGCACAAGCTCGAGCCGACCGACGAGTCGGGTCCGGTCGCACCGGTTCCCGTGCGCCTGATCGAGGCCAGGTTCCGGTATCCCAATGCCGCGCGCGACGCGTTGCGGCCCCTGAACTTGTCCGTCGATGTCGGCGAGCATGTTGCGATCACCGGCGCCAACGGCTCCGGCAAGACCACGTTGATGCTGCTGCTGTCCGGGCGGGAACCCACCTCCGGCACGATCGACCGGCCCGGCGCGATCGGGCTCGGTAAACCCGGTGGGACCGCGGTGATCCTGCAGCACCCCGAAAGTCAGGTCCTGGGAACGCGAGTCGCCGACGACGTGGTCTTCGGCCTGCCGCCGGGGACACACACCGATATCGCGGGGCTGCTCGACGAGGTCGGCCTGTCCGGCATGGAGGAGCGCGACACCGGCGGACTGTCCGGCGGTGAGCTGCAGCGGCTCGCGGTGGCCGCAGCGCTGGCCCGTAAGCCGTCGATGCTGATCGCCGACGAGGTCACCAGCATGGTGGACCAGCGCGGGCGCGAGGCGTTGCTCAGCGTGTTGTCCGGGCTGACCGAACGCCACCGGATGGCATTGGTGGCGATCACCCACTACAACAACGAAGCCGACACCGCGGACCGGATCGTCAATCTCACCGAGTCGCTGGACAACACCGACATGGTCGAAAGCGCCGCCGCGCCAACGGCAACGGTCAGTGCGGCGCCGCGTGCCGCCGAACCGGTGTTGCAGCTCGAACACGTCAGCCATGAATACGCCGCGGGTACGCCGTGGGCCAAGCCCGCGCTGACCGATGTCAACTTCACCGTCCACGAGGGCGACGGCCTTCTCATCCACGGCGGCAACGGTTCTGGCAAGTCGACCCTCGCCTGGATCATGGCGGGCCTGACCACGCCGACGTCCGGCTCGTGCCTGGTGCGTGGCCGCCCCGCGCCCGAGTGTGTCGGGGAGGTGGCGATCGCTTTCCAGGCCGCACGGCTGCAGCTGATGCGCGGTCGCGTCGATCTGGAAGTTGCCTCGGCAGCCGGCTTCTCACCCCATGACACCGCCAGGGTGAGCGCCGCGCTGGCCAAGGTCGGTCTGGACGCCTCGCTGGCCGGGCGTCGCGTCGACCAGCTCTCGGGCGGACAGATGCGCCGCGTGGTGATCGCCGGCCTGCTGGCCCGCTCGCCGCAGGCGCTGATTCTCGATGAGCCGCTGGCCGGCCTCGACGCGGCCAGCCAGCGTGGGCTGCTGCGGCTATTGAGCGATCTGCGGCGCAACAGCGGACTGACCGTGGTGGTGATCTCGCACGATTTCGTCGGGCTCGAGGAGCTGTGTCCGCGCACCCTGCATCTGCGCGACGGTGTGCTCACCACCGCGCCGACCGCGGAGGGAGTGTCGTGACGACCGCTCGCCAGCCCCGCCCGGTGGTGCTGCTGCGTCCGATTCCCGGCACGTCGCCGATCCACGAGCTGTGGGCCGGCACCAAACTGGTTGTGGTCCTCGGCTTCTCCGCGCTGTTGGCGTTCTACCCGGATTGGGTGCCGATCGCTCTGGTCGCGATCCTCATCGGCATCGCGATACGCATGGCCCGCATCCCGCGCGGCGTACTCCCGTCGGTGCCCAAGTGGCTGTGGTTTCTACTGTTGCTCGGTGCGGTGACCGCGGCGCTGGGCGGCGGAGCGCCGGTACTGCATCTGGCGTCCCACGCCTTCGAACTCGGTGGGCTGCTGAAGTTCGTGCGGATCACGGTGGTGGCGATCGTGCTGCTGGCGCTGGGGATGATGGTGTCGTGGACGACGAACGTCGCCGATATCGCGCCCGCGGTGGCGCGGCTGGGCAGGCCGCTGAAATTCTTCCGCATCCCGGTTGACGACTGGGCAGTGGCACTTTCCTTGTCGCTGCGGGCATTTCCCATGCTGCTCGACGAGTTCCGGTTGCTGTATGCCGCGCGACGGTTGCGGCCGCGGCCGGTGCTGACCAGTCGCCGGGCCCGGCGCCGGCGGTGGGCCATCGAAATGGTGGATCTGATGTCGGCGGGCGTCACGGTGGCGCTTCGGCGCGCTGACGAGATGGGCGATGCGATCACCGCTCGCGGCGGAACCGGCACGATCTCCGCGGCGCCGTCGGGGCCCAAGCGTGCCGACTGGGTGGTCTTGGCGATCTCCGCGCTGGTGTGCGTGGTGTCGGTCGGCCTGCAGGTCACGGTGCTGGCGGGTATCTAGCGCGACGCCGCGGTGTTGGCCGCCTGCTCGGCGGCGGCCAGCGCATCAGCGACCGGTGTTCTGCCCAGGAACATTTCATCGAAGTACGGCTTGATCGCCTGATATCCGGCGGCGAAGCCCGGCCCGCCCGGCGCGGCGATGCGCGGGCCGTCGAGCACCCGGAAAAACGGCGTCACGTCGACGCTCTTCGCCGACCAGTAGTCGAGGTACTGCTGCTGGGCCGGCAGCACCGCCGGGATGGCGGCGCCGTGGCGGCCGACGTAGGAGTTGCCACGTTCGCTACCCAGCCAGGCCAGCACCTCGCGCACCGCGTCGGGGTGACGGCTGGCGGGATTGCCGGCGGCGACAATGCCGTTGGTGACGCTGACCCGCCCCGCCGGTCCGGCCGGCAGCATCGCCACGCCCCAGCGGAACGTCGCCTGCTCGGCGACCTGGGCCAAGTTGTAGGTGCCCGACTGGAACAGCGCCATCCGCCCGGCCAGGAACTGGTTGCGGGAGAAGTCGCCGTTGTCGTTGGTGTCCGACGCGGGCGGGGAGACCCGGTCGGTGTTGATCAACCCGATGACATAGCGGAACGCCATGGCGGCCTGCGGGTTGTCGAAGGCGAACCGGTCCCCGTCGGTGAACACCCCACCCGCCGAGCCGATGTAGTTGAGGTAGATGGCCTGTAAATCGTTGGCGGCGTTGTACGCCCACTGCCTGCCGTGGGTCAGGCGCGCCAGCAGGGGACGCAGGGTGTCGATGCTCGGGTCGGGATCCCAGCGCAGCGCATTCAGTGCAGCGGGGTCGACGCCGTCGGCGGCCAGCAGATCGGCGTTGTAGTACAGGGCGATTCCGGCGTCGGTCAGCTGCGGCACGCCCCACAGCGCGCCGCCCCGGGTGAATTGCGCGATCACCGAGGGGTCCCAGTCCGGGCTCGGTGCCACCGACATCAGCCGCTTGTTGTCGGCGTATTCGGCGAAGTTGGCGTTGTTGAGCCAGAAGATGTCGTCGGCTCCGCCGCCGGCGACGTCGGTCCGCAAAGTGGTGAAGTAACTGGCGTAGGGGACGACGTTGGTGCGCACCTCGATGTCTGGATGCGTGCGGCTGAATTCGGCGAAGGACTCGGCGTAGGCGGCCGCCACCTGCGGATCCCACACCCGCACGGTGACCACGGCCTTGTCCGACGGTTCGTCTGAGCGGCCCAGTACCAAGGCCGCGGAGACCAGCAGTATCGCGACGGCGATCAGCCCGGCCAGCATCCGGGTGGAGAACCGTGGCGGCCAGCTCATTTCAGCCCGGTGACGACGATCGAGCGGACGATCTGACGCTGGAACACCAGGAACAACGCGATCAACGGGACGATCGCCACCGTCGTCGCCGCCATCACCAGCGTCCACTGCGCGTTGTACTGGGTCTGCAACCCCGCGGTCGCGACGGTCAGCACCCGCCAGGTGCCGCCGCTGGTGATGACCAGCGGCCACATGAACGAATTCCATTGACTGACAACGGTGATCAGCGTCAGGGTCACCAGGATGGGCTTGCTGGCCGGCAACACCACGTGCACCAGCACGTCGAGGGTGTTGGCCCCGTCCAGACGGGCGGCGTTGACCAGGTCTGCGGGGATGCCGCGAAAGTACTCGCGCAGCAGGAAGATCGCGTAGGGGGAGCCGAATACGAAAGGCAACACCAACGCCCAGAACGTGTTCCGCAAGCCCAGCTCAGCCATCATCAGATACAGCGGCACCACGGTCACCGTCCCGGGGACCATCAACGTCGCGATGTAGACCCAGAACATCACGTCGCGGCCGGTGAACTCCAGGCGGGCGAACGCGTAGGCCGCCAGCACCGAGAACGTCAACTGCGCCAGGGTGATGATCGCCGTCATCAGCGCGGTCACCGCCAACGCGCGACCGAATCCGGCATCGCCGAGCGCACTGTAGTTGGCGAGCGTCGGCGGGCTCGGCAGCGACAGCGGTGTGCCGGTGGCGAACTGCTGCGCCGAGGTGAACGACGTCAACAGGCCCAGCCCGAACGGGGCCAGGGTGATCACTGCACCGGCCAGTAGACCCAGATAGATCAGCGCGCTACGTGAGGTCATAGCTGATCCGCCGGCGGAAGTAGAGATGCTGGACGATCGTCGCGCCGACCAGGATGACGAACAGCACCAGCGCCATCACCGCTGCCCGCCCGATCGCGGCCGCGCCGAACGCCTCGGCATAAATCCGGTGCGCCACCAGATCGGTACGCCCGGCGGGCCCGCCGCCGGTCAGTGCGTACACGGTGTCGAACACCTGCGCCGCGCTGACGACGCCGGTCACCGAGACGAAGAACAGCGTCGGCCGCAGCATCGGCAGCGTGATGTGCCAGAACCGCTGCCAGCTCGTCGCGCCGTCGAGGCGGGCGGCGGCGTGGATCTGCGGCGGAATCGCCAGGATCCCGGCCAGGAAGAACAGTGTCACGTAGCCGACGTTCATCCACACCGTCACCGCGGAGACGACCGGCAACGCCAGCCCGGGATCGGTCAGCCACTCCACGCGGCGCCCCAACAGCGTGCTCACCGCGCCGTCGGTCGGCGCCAGGATCCAATGCCACAGCACCGCGACCGCCAGCGGCGAGCACACCCACGGAACCACGTAGACGGTGCGGAACACGCCGCTACCCGGCAGCTCGCGGGACAACAGCGCCGCGGCGAACAACCCCAGAAGGATCTGCACCGGAACGACGATCGCGATGAACGCCAGCGTCACCAGCAGGGAGTTGCCGAAGCCGGCGTCAGTGAGGACCGAACGCCAATTGTCCAGCCCCACATAGCGGATGGGTCCCAGCAGATCCCAGCGGTGCAGGCTCAGCCACACCACTACCAGCATGGGCAGCAACAGGAAGCAAACGACCCCGAACAGGCTCGGTGCGAGCAGCGCGTACCCCAGCACGGTCGAGCGCACACGCCGAGTCGTCACCTTGGCCATTAAAGCGGGTCGCCGAGCCGCCCGTTACCGTGTAGCACGTGAGTCCCCGTGACGTTGACGCCGACTTTCTGGCCCTGCCGCGCCATGCGCTCGCCGACGCTGCCCTATCGGCAGCCCGTGCGGCCGGCGCCAGCTATGCCGATCTGCGGATCCACGCGATCACCAGCGAGGTGGTCCAGCTGCGCGACGGTGAGCTGCAGAGCGCGGTCACCGACCGTGAGATCGGTCTGGCTGTGCGGGTGATCGTCGACGGCACCTGGGGGTTCGCCTCGCACGCCGAGCTGGCGCCCGAGGTCGCCGCCGACACCGCGCGCCGCGCGGTCCAGGTCGCCACCACGCTGGCGTTGCTGAACGCCGAGCGAATCGAGCTGGCGGCCGAACCGGTCTACAGCGACGTGACGTGGGTGTCGAACTACGGGATCGACCCCTTCACCGTGCCGACCGCCGACAAGATCGCCTTGCTGGGGGAGTACTCCGGTCGCTTGATGGCGTCGGACGGGGTCGATCACGTCTCGGCGATGGTGATGACCGTCAAAGAGCAGGTGTTCTACGCCGACACCTTCGGTTCGTCGATCACCCAGCAGCGGGTGCGGCTGCAGCCGGCGTTGGAGGCGGTGGCGGTTGACGCAGCGGCCGGCAGCTTCGAGTCGATGCGCACGCTGGCTCCGCCGACCGCTCGCGGCTGGGAGGCGGTGGCCGGCGACGAGGTGTGGGACTGGAGCAGCGAACTGGCCGAGCTGCCCAGCCTGCTCGCCGAGAAGACCAAGGCGCCCACGGTGGTCGCCGGGGCGACCGATCTGGTGATCGACCCCACCAATCTGTGGCTGACCATTCACGAATCCATCGGGCACGCCACCGAATACGACCGTGCGATCGGCTACGAGGCTGCTTATGCGGGCACCTCGTTCGCCACCCCGGACAAGCTGAACACGATGCGTTACGGCTCCCCGGTGATGACGGTGACGGCTGATCGCACCGTCGACTACGGTCTGGCCACCATCGGATACGACGACGAAGGAGTGGCCGCACAGAGCTGGGATCTGGTGCGCGACGGCATCTTCGTCGGCTACCAACTCGACCGGGTGTTCGCGCCGAGGCTGGGCCACGCCCGGTCCAACGGCTGCAGCTATGCCGACTCGCCGCACCACGTCCCGATCCAGCGGATGGCCAACGTGTCGCTGCAGCCCGGCGCCGAGGATCTGAGCACCGAGGACCTCATCTCCCGGGTCTCGGACGGCATCTACATCGTCGGCGACAAATCCTGGTCGATTGACATGCAGCGCTACAACTTTCAGTTCACCGGGCAGCGGTTCTACCGGATCCGCGACGGCCGGCTGGACGGCCAGCTGCGCGATGTCGCGTATCAGGCCACCACCACCGATTTCTGGAATTCGATGGAAGCCGTTGGCGGACCGTCGACCTGGCGTCTGGGTGGGGCGTTCAACTGCGGCAAGGCTCAGCCCGGTCAGGTGGCCGCGGTCAGCCACGGCTGTCCGTCGGCGTTGTTCCGCGGGGTGAACGTGCTCAACACGCGCGAGGAGGCCGGTCGATGAGCGCCAGCGAAGAGGCCAAATCGGGGTGGAGCCACGCATGATCCCCGCCCAGCAGGTCGTCGAGTTGGCCTTGCAGGCCGCGACCGTCGACGAAACGATCGTGATCGTCACCGATCGCGCCGAGGCGTCGCTGCGGTGGGCCGGGAACTCGATGACCACCAACGGTGTGTCGACCACCAGGTCCACGACGGTGATTTCGATTGTGCGCACAGGAGATTCGTCGCACACCGGAGCAGTCCGCAGCAGTGACGTGAACCCGGCGGCGATCGCGGTGTTGGTGGCCGCCGCCGAACACGCCGCCCACGCCGCACCCGACGCCCGCGACAGTGCGCCGCTGCTGACCGGCAGCGGTACCCCGGACGACTGGAACGAGTCGATTCCGGAGACCGGGGCCGGGGTATTCGCCGATGTCGCCGAATCACTCTCGGGCGGCTTCGGACGCACCGACCGGCTGTACGGCTACGCCCACCATGTCGTCGAGACGACGTTCCTGGCGACCTCGACCGGGCTCCGCAGGCGTTTCACCCAGCCGACCGGAAGCGTGGAGATCAACGCCAAGCGCGACGGTGCCAGCGCGTGGGCGGGCATCAGCACCCCGTGGTTCACCGAGGTGCCCACCGACACGCTGCTCGACGATCTGGCGATGCGACTCGGCTGGGCCGGCCGGACCGTCGAGCTGCCCGCCGGCCGCTACGAAACGTTGATGCCGCCGTCCGCGGTGGCCGACATGATGATCTACCTCGGCTGGTCGATGGACGGCCGAGGCGCCGAGGAGGGCCGGACGGCGTTGTCGGCCCCCGGTGGTGGCACCCGCGTCGGGGAGAGGCTCACCGAACTGCCGCTGACGATGTATTCCGATCCGTTCGCACCGGGACTGGAGTGCGCGCCGTTCGTCGCAGCCACCAGCGGTTCGGAGACGATCTCGGTGTTCGACAACGGGCTCGACATCGGGCGGGTGGACTGGATCCGCGACGGCGCGATCAACGCGCTGGCCTACCCGCGGGCCGCGGCCGCCGAGTTCGAAACGTCGGTCGCCGTACCGGCCGACAACCTGCTGATGACCGGCGGCAGCGCCGAGTTGGCCGACATGGTGGCGGCCACCGAGCGCGGTCTGCTGCTGACCACGCTGTGGTACATCCGCACCGTCGATCCGACCACCCTGCTGCTGACCGGGCTGACCCGCGACGGGGTGTACCTGATCGAAGACGGCGAAGTCACCGGAGCGGTCAACAATTTCCGCTTCAACGAGAGCCCGCTGGATCTGCTGCGGCGCACCACCGAGGCGGGACTGCCCGAGCAGACGTTGCCGCGCGAATGGGGTGACTGGGCGACCCGAGCGGTGATGCCGACGCTGCGAATCCCCGACTTCCACATGTCGTCGGTGAGCCAGGCGCAATAATCGGCAGATGGCCGATGATCTCGACGCTGTCCTGACCCAGCTGGTGGTGCAGTCACCGGCCGACCTGCAGCGTCTGGTGGGGCTGATCCGCACCACCTGTGGCGACACGCTCTCGTTGACTCCGCTGCCCGCGCAGACGCCGGTCAGCGCGCCCGAGTCGGACGCCGAGAAGGTGGTGGCCGAGTTCGCCGAGCAGTTCAGCGTCGACGTGTCCTCGATTTCCGATCGTCAGCGGGAGGCGCTGACCGGTGCGCTGGGGGCAGCGAGCTTCGCCGCGGTCATCCAGATGTTCTTCGCCGACTTCCTGCCGCGGGTACGCAACGGGCTGGAGGTGCTCGGGTTGCCGGTCGGCTGGGTGCCCGAGGAGCCGGTGTGGGATCCGAGCATCGACGCCGGTGACGTGTTGTTCAATCAGCTGCTGCCCGGGGTGGCGCGGCTGCGGTCGCTGGACCCGGTGACCACCGAGGTGGTGCGGCTGCGCGGAGCGGTCGCGCACAACTGCCGTCTCTGCAAATCGCTGCGGGAGAGCAAGGCCCTGGACGCCGGTGGCAGCGAATCGATGTACGACGACATCGAGCACTTCGAGTCCTCCGAGCTGCTGACCGATGCCCACAAGGCGGCGCTGCGATACGCCGACGCACTGATCTGGTCACCGGCACGCATCAGTCCGGCGGTGGCTTCCGGTGTGCGCGAGCACTTCTCGCAGGAGCAGGCCCGCGAGCTGACCCTGGACGTGATGCGCAACGCCAGCAACAAGATCGCGGTGTCGCTGAAGGCCGACCAGGCTCGCGTCGAGGAGGGCACCGAGCGCTACCTCATCGACGAGGACGGTCAGACGGTCTTCGCCTGAGCGACCGCAGCCAGGGCGGCATCGACGTCGGCGTCGGTGGTCGCCCACGAACAGACGAACCGGGCGGCCGGCGCGTGCGGGTCGGGCACGTGCACGGCGAAGTGTTGGTGCACCGCGGCCAGCGCGTCGGCGGGCAGGTCGACGAACACTTCGTTGGCCTCGGTGGCCGACGCCAGGTGCAGGCCGAGTTCGGTCAAGCCTGAGCTGAGTTTCTTGGCCAAGGCGTTGGCGTGGGCCGCTGTCTCGAGCCAGACACCGTCGGTCAGCATGGCGTCGAATTGCGCTGCAACATAACGGTGTTTGCTCGCCAGGTGGCCGATCTGCTTCTGGGTGAACTCGATACCGGCGAAGTGTTCAGGGCGGCGCACCAGGATCGCGTCGCCGAACAGCATGCCGTTCTTGGTGCCGCCGACGGTGACGATGTCGGCGTCGCCGACGGCGTGCAGTGGCGAGACACCCAGGGCGGCAATGGCATTGGCAACGCGGGAGCCGTCTACATGGACCAGCAGATCGAGTTCGTGCGCGTGGTCGATGAAGGCCGCGATCACCTCGGGCTGCCAGACCCGGCCGTTCTCGGTGGACTGGGTGATGGTGACGATGCGCGGTTGGGAGTGGTGCACCTCGCCGCGGCGGGTGATGCGGCGGTCCAGCAGAGCCGGGTCGATGAGGCCGTCAACGCTGGGCAGCGCGACGAGGCTGGCGCCGGATACCCGCACGGGACCGCCGGCCTCGTCGAGCAGACTGTGCGCGACGTCGCTGCAGAGGATTTCGTGCCAGGGCCGCACGGCGGCGCTGAGCGCTATGATGTTCGCACCGGTGCCGGTGAAAGCGAAGAGGACATCGGCGCCGGGGGAGTCGAAGGCGTCCCGGATGCGGTCGGCCGCGCATTGAGTGGTGGGGTCATCGCCGTAGGACATGACGGCGCCGTCATTGGCGGCCTGGATCGCCTCGAGAGCTCGCGGGTGTGCGGGAGCGGCGTTGTCGGAAGCGAACGCGCTGGAGGGGATGGGCACAGTAACCATGGTGCACCGCGGCGTGAGTGAAACTGTTGCCGCCCGGTGCGGGTGCCGGGAGACTGATGCGATGTCTGATGCCGAACCCCACAAGACGGACACCACCGCGGGGCTCTCACCGCTGGCCGGCCAGCTGGAGAAGATTGTTGAGCTGCTCGGGGTGAAGTCGGTGCTGGTGATGCGCTCCGAAGCCGATTCGATGGTGGTGGCGGCCACCGCCGGTGAGGCCACCAAGCACTACACGGTGGGCGCGGCCGGCAAGAAAGCCCTCGACGACGCTGCCCGGGTGCCGCTCTACTGCGAGAAGGTGGTCGACGCTGACAGCCCGTTGTTCGTGCGGGATTCGCGCGAAGACGCGACGTTCGCCGGCAACGAGGACGAGACGGAGTTCGGCCTGCACAACTACCTGGGCCTGCCGGTGCACGACGCGTCGGGAAGCGTGGTGGGCACGGTCTGCGTGCTCGACGACTCCGCGCGTGAGTACACCGACGAGCAGCGCTCGCAGCTGTCGGCGTTCCGGGGTGATGTCGAAGCGGTATTGCGGGACGACGGCACCGCCCTGGGCTGAGTCCGACCTTCTGCCTTGGGGCGAGGCGGACATGCGACGATAGGGTCCGCACCAGGGGGCGGTAGCTCAGTTGGTTAGAGCCGTGGACTCATAATCCATTGGTCGCGGGTTCGAGCCCCGCCCGCCCTACTTCAGAGCTGTGTGACCTCGGTTGATTGTTGACGTTTTGTCTTCGGGTGATGGGCGACAGTGTTTCGGCTGATGCTTTACACCTACTTCGGTTGATCCTTGACACTCCCTAGATGAGGGAGTTGAGCGTGGCTGAGCAGCGGTATCAGGCTGTGTTGGCGGTGATCAGCGATGGGTTGTCGATTTCGCAGGTGGCATCGAAGGTTGGGGTGTCGCGCCAGACGTTGCATGCGTGGTTGGCCCGCTATGAGGCGCAGGGCTTGGAAGGGTTGATCGACCGGTCGCATCGGCCGGTGTCGTGTCCGCATCAGATGCCGGCGCAGGTGGAGGCGGTGGTGTTGGAGCTGCGCCGCTCGCGACCGTATTGGGGACCTCGTCGGTTGGTGTTCGAACTGTCCAAGCGTGGTGTGGTTCCGCTGCCCTCGGAGTCGGCGGTCTACCGCGCTTTGGTCCGGGCGCAGATGATCGATCCGCACCTGCGGGATCGGCGCTCGCGCAACTGGAAACGCTGGGAACGCGGCGCCCCGATGGAGCTATGGCAGATGGATGTCGTGGGCGGTTTCCCGCTGGCCGATGGCACCAGCGCTAAAGCGTTGACCGGGATCGATGATCATTCCCGGATGTGCGTGTGTGCCCACCTGATGAGTCGAGAACGCACCCGGGCTGTCTGCGACGGGTTACACGCCGCGCTGGCCACTTATGGTGCTCCCGAGCAGATCCTGACCGATAACGGCAAGGTGTTCACCGGCCGGTTCAACCATCCGCCGGTGGAGGTGCTTTTCGATGCGATCTGCCGCGAGCACGGCGTCGAGCACCTGCTGACCCAGCCGCGGTCCCCGACCACGACCGGCAAGATTGAGCGGTTCCACCGGAGTCTGCGTGTTGAATTCCTCAGCAACGCAGCACCATTCACTAATCTGAAGACGGCCCAAGAAGCACTCGATGAGTGGGTCGATGACTACAACACCACCCGGCCGCATCAGTCGTTGAAGATGGCCACCCCTGTTGAGCGCTTCACCGCCGGCACTACCACGACCCGCTCGATCACACCACGACAGCACAGCCCCGATCGCAGCAGCAGCGACTGGATCAGCCGAACGGTGACCACCAACGGGGTGGTCTGTGTGTCCTGGCAGCAGGTCAGTATCGGCCGCCACTACGCCGGATCACGCTGCGACGTCCACGTCGATGGCGAGCTGCTGCGGTTCTTCATCGGCGAGGATCTGGTCAAAACCGCCGCCCGCCGCAGCACCGGCGAGGTACGAAACAAGAAGGCCTGCCGCTCCAGCGGCCAGACCTAAAACACAACAAGAGTGTCAAGGATCAACCGAACTAGATCCGTCAAGAATCAACCGACTGTGAACAGCCCTACTTTGACCGTCGCCCAGACATAGTGATGTCCCGAGACACCGGGTCAACGGTGTCTCGGGACATCACGGGTCGATCAGTGCCCCCGGGTGACCGGCGGCGATCTCAGGCGCCGCGATGCGGCGCTAGAACCAGACTTTTCGTCCACCCACCGGGCGTCCGACTGCGCCGAGGATCCACAGCACGAGGCCGACCACGACGAGGATGCCACCGATGGTGTAGAGGATCGACAGGCCGGTGAAGTAGCCGATCAAAAGCAGGATGATGCCGAGGACAATCATGTTTCATCCGTTCATAGAGCGTGTGTAGCGGTGCGTACTGCGACTAGGGAATTGCCGGATCTGTCATTTTCAAACCGCCCTCACGAACCCAAACGTCACACACACCAAAAAGGATGCGTTGGGCAACCAGAGGCTGGTCGCCCAACGCATCCCGCGTCTGAACTGATTTACTCGGCGGCCTTCTGGCGTGCTTCGGCGGCCTGCTCTGCGGCGCGAGCAGCCTCAGCTTCGGCTTCCTTCTTCGCTACATCGCGGGCGGCCTCTGCCTTGTCCTGCTGAGCGCGGCCTTCTTCGCGTAGGTCGTCTTTGTCGGTGACGATGCCGACGACTTCCTTGGCCTTGCCCTTGACGTCTTCGACGATGCCTTTGACGGCCTCTTCGGGTCCGCTGTCGCCCATGGTCGTTCCTTCCGTTCAGGTCAGGTGTACAGCGCTATATACCCGCCGTCAGCGAAGGTTCAATCGTCAACTTCTGTGACGCCGCGCACCGCGGCAATCGTGAATCGACGGAACGTTCCGGCCGGCGTGGGACGTTCCTATGATCTGAACCGTCGATCGTCATCAGAAACGAGGCACCCCTAATGGTCCAAAATCTGCCCGACAAGGCTCTTGAGCTGCGTTCGCTGGTGACGTCTGACGGCAAACTCGAACTCTCGTTACAGGAGGTCGACGTTCCCACGCCCGGCGACAACCAGGTGCTGGTGCGGGTCGAGGCATCGCCGATCAACCCATCCGACCTGGGGCTGTTGATCGCGACCGCGGATATGAGCACCGCGACGGTGACGGGCACACCGGAACGTCCCGTTGTCACCGCTTCGGTACCGGAGCGTTCCCTTGCCGGCCTTGCCGCGCGTCTCGACAAGTCCCTTCCGGTGGGCAATGAGGGGGCCGGCACCGTGGTGGCCGCCGGGTCATCCGAAGCGGCCCAAGCCCTCATCGGCAAGACCGTCGGGGTTGCGGGCGGCGCGATGTATTCCCAATACCGCGTCGTCGACGCACCGATGTGTCTGGTTCTGCCTGACGGCGCCACGGCCCGCGACGGGGCATCGTCGTTCGTCAACCCGCTGACGGCGCTGGGAATGACGGAAACCATGCGGCGCGAAGGACATTCGGCGCTCGTGCACACCGCGGCCGCGTCGAATCTGGGGCAGATGCTGGTCAAGATCTGCCAGAAAGACGGCATCCCGCTGGTCAATATCGTCCGCAAGCCCGAACAGGAACAACTGCTCACCTCGCTCGGCGCGGAGTACGTCCTCAACTCGACGTCGCCGTCGTTCACCGCCGATCTGGTGGCGGCACTCAAGGAAACGTCGGCGACCCTGGCGTTCGACGCCACGGGCGGCGGGACCCTGGCGAGCGACATCCTCAACGCGATGGAGGTGGCGGCCAGCGCGAAAGCGGGCGAATACTCTCGCTACGGGTCGGACGTCCACAAGCAGGTCTATATCTACGGTGCACTCGACACCAGCCCGACGGTTCTGACGCGGAACTTCGGGATGTCGTGGGGGATCGGTGGCTGGTTGCTCACCCCATTCCTCGCCACGGCCGGCGCCGAGACCATCGGTCGGTTGCGCGCTCGGGTGGCCGCGGAGCTCACCACAACGTTCGCCAGCAACTACACCCGTGAGGTGTCGCTCGCCGGCATGCTCCAGCCCGACGCGTTCACCGAATACGTCAAGCGTGCAACAGGGGAGAAGTTCCTCGTCACCCCTCACTCCTGATGCGCTAACGAATAAGTCAAATAACCGCAGGCTGGCGGCCTGACTCGGTTAGGCTGCCCTCTGGCCCTCCACCGGGGTGTGGCCGGAGGGGAGTTCGCTGTGATGAACCCTGTACGCACGCGAGCAATCGTCCGAGTGACGGCCGCCGCCGTCGCGCTCGGACTGGTCGTCGCGGGCTGCGGTAAGGACGAGGAGAAATCGTCGTCGTCGACGACGAGCACGACGACATCCACGACGACGTCGACCACCACTGCTGCGGAGACGACCAGCGCTGAAGCCACGACGCCGGCGGGCACGCCGGACTACGCGACGCTGCTGGTGAAGCCGGCCGATATCCCGCAGGTGGGCAACACCCCGTGGGCGGGCGATGCGCCGAAGGTGACGCTGACGCCGGCACCGCCGGACGTCTCGCAAACCTTCACCTCCGGGACCGACGCCATCAACATCTCGGTGATCGTCAGTGACGACGCCTCGCAGGCCGCGACCGGCCTGACGGGCGCCGCCAACAGCGTTCCCAGTCAGGTGACCGGCTCCCCGGTGCCGCTGCCCGCGGTCACCCCGGATGCGACCGTCACGATCGGCACCTCGGTGGACGGCAAGTCGGCGATGGCAGCCCTGCTCTTCACGGTCGAGCGCACGGTCGTGGTGGCGATCTTCAGCAGCGCACCGGGTGACCTCAACCCGGTGCCGCAGGACTTCGTCGAGGCTGTGGGCAAGGCTCAGGTCGCGGCGATCCAGCAGAACCTGCCCAACCTGAAGTAACTCAGCACCAACCGCAAAAAGGTCAGGGGCGTTGCGCCCCTGGCCTTTTTGCGTTGCGCCGCGACAAGTGTCACCAGCGACGAGTTGCCGTTGGTCCGCGGCCGTGGTGACCAAAGGCCATAGCCGTCAGATGCGCGGCGCTGGTCAGATCTGAGTTGGTACTGAAGGGGGTCGTCATGCGCAAGGCGAACCGACCGCTCGCAAGCCCCATGATCGCGCTCGGCGGCGTGCTACTCATGGCGTTGACGCCGCTTACCTCAGTCGGTATCGCGTGGGCCGCAACAGCACTGATCATGGGCGGCACCGGCCACCCGCTCAGCATCCCCCAGGACACGACCCAGTACATCGCGAACTATGTGGACAAAGCAGACGGCGTCTACGTGGCGCCGTCGGGACTGTGCACCGGGGGAAGCGCCGGGTGTACCGAGGTGGCGGTCTACACCCCCGAGGAATTCCCCATCGCAACCAGCCTGCACGCCATGCCGTTCGACGCCTCTGTCGCAATCGGATTGGCCAATCTCGATGCATGCCTGCGCGGAAAGTCCTGCACTGTAACGGAACCGCCGTTCACCACGACAGGCCCACGCACCCTGGTCGACACTTCCTATGTGGTGTACGGGTATTCGCAGAGTGCGACGGTCACCGCCAAAGAGAAATACGATCTGATCGCCCACCCGCTATCCGGCGCCACAGTCCGATTCGTCGTCACATCCAATCCGAACCGGCCCAACGGCGGAATTCTCGAACGCTTCGTCGGCGCCCACTTACCGATTTTCGGTGTGACGTTCGACGGTGCGATGACTACCAATTCGCCGCAGCCCACGCCACTGACAACCGTTGACGTTGCACGCCAATACGATCCGGTATCGGACTTTCCGACGAACCCGCTCAACCTGGTGGCCGACCTCAACGTTGCGCTCGGCTTCCTCTACTTCCATCCCGAGACCGCATACTTCGCTGCCAATTCCCCTGAGCTCCAAGGCCAGTATCAGGACACCACCTACTATCTGATTCCCGCCAAGACGCTGCCGCTACTGATGCCGCTGGAACAGATCCCGGTCATCGGACCGCCTATCGCGGCGACGCTCGACCCGCCGTTACGGGTCCTGGTGGAAGCGGGCTACGACCGCACCGTCAATCCGGGCCGGCCGACGCCTGCGAAGTATCTCTACAGTCCCAATCTGATCAAGACGGCGATCGACTTCGTGAAGGCGATCCCGACCGGATGGGACAACGGCATCGCGATGATCACCGGCGACCCCGCGAACAGGCCGTTCCACACGGCGCCGCAGGGCACATACGGGGTCGGCGGCCCAGCCGTGTACGCCGGTGCGGTCGATCCCTACGGCCCGCCCACGCCGTACACGCCGACGCCGGTGCAACACACGGCTCCGGCGGCGACCGGCCACGCAGTCAGCGCCCGCGTCCGTCCTCACGCACCCAGAACCCGCCCGAGCGGGCGCGCCGAGCGGGCCGCGGCCGCTACACCCCGGCGGGCACCCGTTCCCGCGCGGCCGAGCTCCGCATCTCGGCACGCAAGGTGGTGAAGTCCGAAATCGTCTTGGACACCACGGTCGCCACCGGACGCGCGTTGCGGCTGGTGGCCTCGGTCTTGGACACCATGATCACGCTGTCGATGTAGGGCTGAATCGTGGTGGCGTTCTGCACCGTCGCCACGATGACGAGCTGGAAACCGAACTTGCGGAACGCCTGCAGCGCCTGCTGGGCGAACTGCGGGTCCGACTTCGAGAACGCCTCGTCGAGCATCAGCTGAGCGAAAACCGGCTTGTTGTCCGAACTCTCGGGGCTGGCCAGGTTGAAGCTCAACGCGCCGGCAAGGCAGAACGCCATGAGCTTCTCCTGCTCGCCGCCCGAGTTGTCGCCGGCGTTGCTGTGCGTGCGGATGAGCTCCTCGGTGCGGACATCCCACTCGGCGCAGTCGAAGGTGAACCGGTTGCGGACGTCCAGCGCGTCGCGGGTCCACGCCTTGTCCTCCGGCGCTGTCGACGCCAGCCGGTTGCGCAGCCGCAATATGTCGGCATATTGATCCAGGATCGCCTGCTTGTCACCCAGACCCACCTCGGCGATGCGCCGCGAGATCGCCCGAACGATCTCGGTCAGCTCGGCCACCGCGGTCAGGCTGCGCGGCGTGGCCCGCAGCGTCAGCCGGGTGCCGCTGTTGAACTCGACCGCGCCCAGACCGGTGTTGACCCGATCGATCTGGTCGCTGATCCGCCGCGCCTCCTGCTCGGCTACCCGGTGCAGCGTGAGGATCGCATCAGGCGCCTGCTCGGTGACCAGACGCATCATCCTCTCGTAGGCCTCGGGCAGTTCGCGCTCGTCGATGTGCCGGCACAGTGCCACGTAGTCGTGCACCCGCTCGTCGAACACGTCACTGTCGTTGGGAATCGCATCGGGGAACGCGGTGTCGAAGGTGTTCAGGATGCGAGCCAGCTCATCGTATGAGCGCCTGCGGCTTTCGCGCAGTTGCTCGCGTTCGCGGCGAATCGTGTTGAACACCGCCTCGCGGTGCGGCTCGGGATTGAGCACCTCC
Organism: Mycobacterium sp. ELW1; assembly: GCF_008329905.1. NCBI lineage: Bacteria > Bacillati > Actinomycetota > Actinomycetes > Mycobacteriales > Mycobacteriaceae > Mycobacterium > Mycobacterium sp. ELW1. The sequence continues at coordinate 2,335,238 of NZ_CP032155.1, forward strand.
AACGCCACCGGCACGATCGCGGCGTAGCGGTTCAGCAGCTCGGTCAGCGGTTCGGAGACGAACGCGGGCGCCAGCCGGTCCTGCAGTTCGAGCAGCTGGGTACGCCTTGCGTCCAGGTCGTCGCGGCGGGTCTGGATGGCCCCACGCCGCGTCATCAGCGTCTGGATCTCCTCCCAGCACTCGTCTGCGCGTGCGGTCAGTGCCTCGATGTCCGGGTTGTCGGCCAGCAGCAGCTCGAACTGTTCGCGCAGCCGGTCGGCGTGCCCGTCGGCGGTGTCGCTGTCGATCTGATTCCACTGGGGGAATTGTTCGCAGATCGCCTTGCACGCGGCGGCCCGATCCCGCCACTGCTGACGCTGCGCGGCGATCTCGTCGGCCTTCCGGCGCGCCTGCTGGTACAGCTCTTCGGCGTTGGCGAGGTCGACGGTCAGCGCGTCGATTTTCGCCCGAACGTCACCCTGGTAGATGTAGTCGGCCTGTTTGAGCGGACGACGGTCATCCTTGATGGCGAGCCGCTCGGAGTCCTTGTACAGGCCTGTATCGGTGACCGCGCGGCGGAACCGGGAGAACACGTCCGGGGTGTCCACGCAGATATGGTCACCCGCGGCAGCGATGACGTCGGCGGCTTCGGCCGCGCACGGATGTGTCGGATCGACGACGAACAGCTTGCCGGCCAACGTGTTCGGCTCGGCGTCGACCGGTTCCGCGCCGACCAGCGAGGCACGGACGTGGTGCAGCTGCAGCCGTCCGCCCATATTGGTCTCGTTGACGAATCGCAGCACCGCCGAATACCGGTCATCGGGCACCAGCAGACGCAGGCCCACACCCCGCAGCACCTTCTCCACGGCCACCCGCCACCGGTTCTGGTCGGGCCGCAGGTCCATCAACTCGGCGATGTAGGGCAGCTCACCGGGGTCGACACCGACCGCTGCACAGATGTGTTCGCGCATGGTGATCGCGAACTCGGGCAGCGCAGACCCGACGTGCTCGACGCGCTTGAGCTCCTTGGCGGCGTCATCGCGGGCGATGCGTGCGGATTTCTGCGCGTATTCGGCGTCGGTGGACGCCTCGCGGCCGCGGTCCAGTTTGGCCAGCAGTTCGGTGACCTCGGTGGCGAGTTCCTCACGCAGATTCCAGAATTCGTCGGCGTCATCGGGGACGTCGATGTCCTGCGCGGCCAACATCGCCTCGTAGGCAGCGCGGCGTCGCGACACCTGCTCGGCCTGCGCCTCGGCGCCGGCCACCTGGGACTGCAACGGCCCCAGGCTGGCACTGGATCCGCTGATCTGCGCGTTGAGCGAGTCGCCCTCGGCCTTGGCCAGATTCAGCTGCCGGGTGACGTCCTCGTACTCGTTGCCGAGCTGGTCGATGGTGGCGTCCAGCGACTGGATCTGTGGCCCGCTCTGTGTGAGCCGGACATGGTCGGTGTAGGCGCGCACCATCGGCTGGTCCACCAGATCGATGATGCCCAGGTCGGACGACTCCGAGGCGTAGCGCTGCTGGATCTTCTCGATATCGCCGAGGATCTTGCGTTTCTTCTGGGCGACGGCCAGCAGTTCGCGGGCCTCCACCAGCGGGTCGATCTGCTTGAGCGCCTCGGGCAGCCGGGTCAGGCTGCTCGGCTCGTCGAGCATGAATTCACGCACGAACTGTTCAAGCCCACCAACGCTTTTCAGCGACTTTGCCTTGCCGAGCAGCTGCTGAGCGGCATCGGAGGCGCGGATGCCGATGGTGGCGTACAGCTGGGCGAGGTACTGCGATTCCACCTTGGTGGAGAACCGCCACTCGTCGTCCTTGAACACCCCGGAGTCGAAACGTCCTGCCGCCCAGCGGTTGCAGACGTCCTCGATATCGCGGTCGCCGTCGGCCAGTACGAACCGGCTCGACGAGTCCGACCGCGACTCGCCGGTCAGCCATTTCAGCACCAGACCCGTGACCGTGCGCCCAGTGTTGCTGCGGTAGCTGACTGCGATGGCCGACCACGCGGTGCCGTCCCCACGCAGGTACATCACCTTGCTGGCCCCGCCGTCGCTGCGCTGACCCCACGCGCCGCGCACATACTTGTCGACGGTGCGCCTGCCCGCGCTGGATCCCGCCGCGGTGTTGTCGCCGGAGGCATTGAAGTTGCGCCGGTTGAACGGCAGGAAGCCCAGTGAAATCGCATCCAGCAGTGAGGATTTGCCACTTCCGGACGCTCCGGCGATGAGCGCGCCGCCTTCGCTGAACGGGATGTCGTGGTAGCCGTCGAACACACCCCAGTTGATGACCTGCAGCCGCGACAGGTGGAACTGTTCAGCCATCGAGCGCGGTCTCCTGTTCGTCGCGGTCCGGGGATGCGCCGCCGGACAGCAGCATCTCGAACTGCTGTTGCAGTTCGGCGATCACCGATGCGGTCATCACGGCGTTGATCACCGGGCTGACGGTGTAGCTGTCTTCGTCGTCGCGGGTCTTGCGCAGGATTTCCAGTCCGGCGAGTCGCGCGATGGCCGCGTCGATGCGGGCGGTGAAGGTCACGGTGTCGCGGTCGACGTCGTTGAGGACACCGGAGAACAGCCCGTGCACCTCCTCGCGGCTGATCAACACGGCTTGGCCGCCGGCGGCGCGGGACATCTGCGCGAGGTGCAGTGCCAGGATCGAGTCGTAGGTGCCCAGCGGCTCGCGGCGCAAAAGCTTGGCACCCCTTGCGGATTCGTAACGAGCCTGTTCGACGAACGCGACGTCAGCACCATCGACCACGCGCAGCATTAGGTCGAGTTCGGAGAGCCGAACCGACAGTTGCGCACGGTATTCCAGCACCCAGCTGTACAGATCGGCATCGCCCTCGGCGCTGATGTACCGGCGGGTCAGCAGCTGCTGCAGCGCCCAGCAGGCCCGGTCGGGCAGCTCGCTCACGTCGCCGTCGAAGCGGGGCCGCCGCTGATGCGGGGTGCGTGCGGTCTGGTCGACCTGGGGCAGTGAGCTGAAATCGATGTCAGCCTCGGTGCTCATGCGCTGGCTCCCAACAAGCTGGAGATCGGTTCGGTGAAGACCAAGTGTGGGACCTCCATCTCGCGGTCCCGTCCGTCCAGCGACTGGAACCGCACGGTGACCGGCTTGGCATCCTTCGAGGTGTCCGGTTGTTTGAGCGCCCACGACCACAGCACGATGACATGGCCCAGATATGCCGCGTCAAGCATCTCCACAGCGGCGGGCAATGACACCGGACCGGCGTCCAGGGCGCTGTTGATCATCTCCGACATGGCCGGCGCGTCGACCTGGGTGGTCAGCGCGGCGAAGCTGGTCAGGTCCAGCTCGCCCTCAGACGCCTGAGCGGGCCTTGGCGATGACAGGTCACCGATCCGGAAGCTCAGTGCGCCAACCGAACTGATGGCGTGCCGGGCCAGGGGGAGTTCGATGTCGAGGCGCGAATCGGTGAGCGAGCTCTTGAGCAGGGCGCGCGCGGCGCCGATCGCGTCGCTGAGTTGACGGGCCACACCGCGGCTCTGCTCCAAGGTCCCGAACGCGGTGAACCGCTTGACCCGCTGGGCGCAACGCTGCTGGATGCGCTCGACCTCGTCGATCTGCTGCCCGACGAGCTCGAAGAATCCGGCCATCACCTTGCGCAACGCCGGGTCGAGGGCGGGCAGGGCGTGCGCGACGGCGGCGACGTCGGCCTCGAACTCCGCACGCTGGTCCGGGTCGTTGATCATCCGCAGGAATGCGCGGTGCGAATCGCGGCCCTGGGAGTCCCAGGCGGCCTGGTAGTCGGCGTACATCTGGCGCTGGCGGTCGCGGTAGGCCAGGTTGCTGTCGATCGGCTCGTCGAGAGCCGCGGTGGCCCGCTCGATCATCGTGCCGTACTGGCCGATGTCGGTGATCAACCGTTCCATCTGTAGGGCGATGGCGTGAGCTTCGTCGTACATGTCGGTCATGTCGACGTCGTTGGACCGGTCCAGCTCTTCACCGCGCTCCAGTGCGTCGAGTTCGGCCTGCAGAGCCTCGATCTCGGCCTGGATGCCGGCGCGGATCCGGATCGGGTCGTTGCCGACGCGCAGGGCGATCTGCTTGAGGCGTGCGGCGATGCCGTTGATCGAGCCGCCGGTGGCGATGGTGTCCTGGCGGCGCAGCCCGCGCAGGAAGTCCAGCGCCCGGCGCGCGTCCTGGGTGAGGTAGCAGAGGTTGCGCTCGATGCCGCTGCGCTGATCGGCCACCCGGTGTAGCCAGCCCTGGCTCGCCCAGCTCTTGATCAGGCCGAGGCCGGACTGTTCACCGCCGGGCCGGCCCAACTCGTCGAGATCGCGCTCGAGCCGCACGACCAGTTCGGTCTCGCTGATCTCGCCCTCGCTGAGGTGGCGCTCCATCAGGGTTGCGTATCCACCCAGGTTGATCGTGGCCAGCAGCCGGATCGTGGGGGAGCTCTGGATCTCGCGGTTGATCTCGAGGAGGTCGGCGGCCGACATGCCGGTGTCGTCCTCCACGCTGTTCCCCCTCGATGTAGTTGGTCGGACGCTCCAAGATAGGCCACCGCGGGGGCATCTCAAGACCGCGCGCGGGGGTGTCGGGACAGCGTTCCAAAAGCTGTGTCACAGGCGTCCCATGAGGTAAAAATCATCTCTTTGGTCACAGCAGCGCCCATCCCGGTCAGTGCGCCTGCTCGGGCATGGAGGCGCTGACTCGGGCGGGGTTTCGTTTGCTGTGATGTGTGAATCGGCCGGGCACGGCGCGTGTCAAAAACGCCGTAATCGCCACTCCCACCGGTCATTCGAGTTTCAAACCTCTAAATGCGGTCGATATTATTACACGATTTGCCGCGTAATATCCATGTGAGAGTTGACACATTTTGGGGTGGGGCCTAGGGTTGGCACTAATCAGGTTTTGAGGATCGAATTAGATCAGCTGCTGCTCGGAAATTGCACAGCTCGAAAAGGATCTCCAATGACGGCCCAAAGGCCTTCGAATAAGTTCGGGCATTTTGCATCAACGCCCGCCCCACGCCAGTGGTGGTCGCAGCTCTAGTTCTGCTGCCTCTCTCGGCGTCCGGTTGTGAGTGCGCCAACCGAATCTACACCGTGACATCGGTGTTCAGTTCAGTCACGCCCTGCCTCGGTACAAATCCCGGGCGCGTGATCGGAAACTATTTCCACAGTAATTTGGGCCACCGCGGGGTTGGCCTATTCAGGCTTTGCGTTTGAATGCGGTTTCAACGCGCGAAGAATATCCAATGGTGGTGTTTCTTCCCGGGGGGAGTGCGCCTGCAAAGAATTAGGAACTGGGAATTCCTGATCCACAGCCCGTCAATTTACCTGGCCTGAAATATGGCCCAAAAATCAGTAACGAATGAGGAGCAAGACCAATGAGAAAATACATCTATCCTTGTGCAACGGGAATTGCGATCGCCGGTACGGGCGTGGCTTTGGCCTTCGGAGCCGGTGCCGCGCAGGCCGCGCCTGCGCTCGCCCCACCTCTGTCACCGACTGTGAGCGCTGAGTCGGCGACTGGCCTCCAGTGCATGATGGTGGGATCCGGATGTTCGGCAACCAGTGCTCTGCAGGTCAACGCCTCGGCACTCACCCTGAACGCGCCCACCCCGAATATGCTTGCCGCCGCGATGTTCAGCCCCGGTGGGGTGAATCAACCGCTGTACGGCCTTATCGGAATTGCCGGGCAGATCCCGATTGTGAACATCTTCATCGCTAACGGCACGAATGGCGCCGCGGGCACCAGCGTCAACGGCGGGCGTGCCGGATTGTTGATCGGCTATGGCGGTATCGGCGGTTCCGGCTCGACCGGACTGGCCGGCGGTAATGGCGGAGCCGGCGGGCTGTTCTTCGGCAACGGCGGCGGCGGAGGCGCCGGCGGAACCAGTGCCGCAGGCGGCAATGGCGGAAACGCCGGGTCCTTGGCACTGTTCGGACACGGCGGCAGCGGCGGCACAGGCGGCAACGGCACCGCGGGCACGGCCGGCACGGCAGGTGGCGGCACCGCCGCGAACGGCGTGACCGGTACGACAGGTACGACTATCGGCTCGACGGGCGCGGACGGCGTAAATCCGACCCCGAGTGGCCCCGCAGGCCAACCAGGTGTGGCCGGCGGAACCAACCCGGTCCTCGGCGGTAACGGCACAGCCGGCACCGACGGCAACGGTGGTGGCGAAGGTGGCGCCGGCGGCGCTGCGGACGGAGCGGCACCCGTGACACAAGGTGGCCTGGGTGCCAGTGGTGGCAACGGCACCGCAGGTGCAAACGGCGGCGCCGGTGGCGCCGGCGGTGAGTCGACCAACACCGCTGCTGGCGGAGTGGCGTTGGGCGGTAATGGTGCCAATGGCGGCAACGGCGGAACCGGTAACACCAACGGTGGTGCCGGCGGTGCCGGTGGCGCCGCGACCAGCACCACGGGGGTCGGAACTGGTGGCACGGGTGGCAACGGCGGCAACGGGGGAACCGGTGCGGCAGGTCAGGCCGGCGGAACCGGAAGTGCCGGCGGAGCCGGCACCAACGGCGCCAACGGCACCAACGCCGGAACCAACGGCACTGCGGGCGGACCCGCAGGCGCCGGCGGTAACGGTGGCACAGGTGGCCTCTTCGGTTCGGGCGGTGCGGCCGGTAACGGTGGCACCGGCGGGACCGGCGGCGTAGGCGGCGCAGGCCAGGCCGGCGGTAACGGTGGCACCGGCGGAACCGGTGCTGCAGGCGGGACCGGCGGAGCCGGTGACGCTGGTGGTAACGGTGGCGTCGGCGGTGCCGGCGGTGCCGGGACAGGCGCTGGCGGAACCGGTGTCGGTGGTGTTGGTGGAACCGGCGGCTCGGGCGCTACAGGCGGTCCGGGCGGTGCGGGTGGTACCGGTGGCGCTGGCGGAACCGGCGGAACCGGTGGAACCGGTGCTGCTGGCGGAACCGGCGGAACCGGTGGAACCGGCGCTACAGCCGGAACCCCGGGACGCGGCGGTATCTTCGGCCGCCCAGGCCGTACCGGCACAACGGGTAGCACTGGCGCGACCGGCACCACCGGCGCGACCGGGGCGACCGGATCCAATGGTGCGACCGGGAACACCGGCGCAACCGGCGCTTCCGGCGCCAGTGGGGCCAACGGCACCAACGGTGCCAACGGCGCCAAGGGTGCTTCGTCATAACCGGCACGGCATGGCCCCGATAAGAGGCCATTACTGATCGGACACTCGGGGTGTCGGCTAACGCCGGCGCCCCGAGTGCGTTGTCAGGCAGCGAAGGAGGTGGGCTCACATGGTGTTTCGACATGGTGTGGCGCCGATCAGCGGCAGGCATCCGCAGAGCGCGGGGACGCTTCCCACGCAGGACGTCGGCCGGCTGCTATTGCACTGTGCTGATCGGCCCGGACTGGTGGCAGCCGTCAGCACGTTCCTTGCGCGCACGGGGGCCAACATCATCTCGCTGGATCAGCATGCGACAGCCCAGGCTGGCGGAATGTTTATGCAGCGCACAATCTTTCATCTACCTGGATTGTCCACGGCGCGCGACGCTGTGGAACGCGACTTCGCCGACCGGGTGGCCTCGCGGTTCAGCATGGACTTCACCCTCACCGAAGCCGCCCGACCCAAGCGGGTGGCGATCATGACGTCGACGGCGGACCACTGTCTACTGGACCTGCTGTGGCGCAACCGCCGCGGCGAGCTGGACATGTCGATTGTCATGGTGATCTCCAACCATCCGAACCTGGCCGATCAGGTCCGCGCATTCGGTGTCCCGTTCGTACACGTGCCGGCAACCAGAGAGATCCGCGCGCAGGCCGAAGCACGTCAACTCGAGATGTTGCGCGACAACATCGATCTCGTGGTGCTGGCGCGCTACATGCAGATCCTTTCGCCTTCCTTCCTGGCTCAGGTCGGCTGCCCGTTGATCAACATCCACCACTCGTTCCTGCCCGCATTCGTCGGCGCCGCGCCCTATCGCCGGGCGAAGGAACGCGGTGTGAAACTCGTGGGGGCCACAGCGCACTACGTGACCGAGTCACTCGACGAGGGGCCCATCATCGAACAGGACGTCGTGCGAGTGGACCACCGTCACGATGTCGGCGATCTGACCCGGCTCGGCGCGGACGTCGAGCGGGCCGTGCTCTCCCGTGCGGTGTTGTGGCACTGCCAGGACCGCATCATCCGAAACGGCAATCAGACAATCGTTTTCTGAAAGCACCGCGGCGATTTCTATCTGAGCAGTTCGCCGTGCGGCCTGGTGGACAGCGGCCGCGGCCGCACCACACGAGGCCACCAGAACCATCGCCCGAGCAGCGCGGCGATCGCCGGCGTCATGAACGCTCGAATCACCAGGGTGTCGAACATCAGGCCGAGCCCGATCGTCGTGCCGACCTGCGCGATGACTTTCATGCTGCTGACCGACATCGCCATCATCGTGAAGGCGAACACCAGGCCGGCCGCGGTCACCACCGACCCGGTGCCGCCCATCGCGCGGATGATGCCGGTGTTGATGCCGGCCGGGATTTCCTCTTTCATCCTCGCGACCAGCAGCAGGTTGTAGTCGGCGCCGACCGCCAACAGGATGATGACCGCCATCGCGATCACGATGAACTGCAGCGGCATCCCGAGGATGTGCTGCCAGAGCAGGATCGACAATCCGTAGGACGCTCCGAGCGACAGCACGACGGTGCCGACGATCACGGCCGCCGCGACCAGAGCCCGGGTGATCAGCAGCATGATGATGAAGATCAGCGACAGCGCGGCCAGTCCGGCGATCAGAAGGTCGTAGGAGTTGCCTTCCTCCATGTCCTTGAACGCCGAAGCGGTACCGCCGAGATAGACCTTCGAACCTTCCAGCGGAGTGCCCTTTGATGGCTTCGAAGACGGCGGCCTTGATGGCGTCGATGCGTTCGATGCCTTCGGCGGACATCGGGTCCTGCTCGTGGGAGATGATGAACCGCGCCGCGTGGCCATTGGGGGAGATGAAGTTCTTCATGCCGCGCTTGATCTCGTCGTTGTCGAAGATCTCGGGCGGCGCGTAGAACGTGTCGTCGTTCAGGGAGTCGTTGAACGCCGCCGCCATGGCCGACGAGCCGTCGTTCATCGCGGCGATCTGATCCTGCATGCCGGACTGGGTCGACTGCATCGTCAGCATCATGATGCGCATCCGCTTCATCGACTCGATCGACGAGCGCATCAGCGGAATCATCTGCGGCATAATCGAATCGAGATCGCGCAGATCGGGGACCAACCGCGCGATGTCGTCGGTCATGGTGTCGACGCCGTCGAGAGCGTCGAAGGTCGACCGAACCGCCCAGCACATGGGGATGTCGTAGCAGTGCGGCTCCCAGTACAGGTAGCTGCGGAGCGGGCGGAAGAAGTCGTCGAAGTCGGAGATGTGGTCTCGCAGTGCCGCGATGTCCACAGCGGTCTGTTCGGTCTTGCCGACCATGTCGTGCGTGGTCGCGCTGAGCTGCTCCATCAATCCGATCATCTGGGTCATCGTGTTGATGGTGTTCTGCATCTCCTGACCCTGAACCAGCATGTCGGCCATCCGGTCTTCCATGTAGGACCGATTCATCGTCTGCAGCGAGCCGCTGATACTCATCTGAGCCGGAATTGTGCTGTACTTCAGGGGTTTTCCATCCGGGCGCGTGATGGACTGGACCCGGCCGACGCCGGGAACTCTCGTGACGGCCTTGGTGATCCGCTCGAGCACCAGGAAGTCCGCCGGGTTGCGCAGATCCTGGTCGGTCTCGATGAGCAACAGTTCGGGGTTCATCCGGGCGACGGGGAAGTGCCGCTCCGCTGCCGCGAAGCCCTCGTTGGCCGGCAGATCGGCGGGCAGGTATTTGCGGTCGTCGTAATTGGGCCGGTAGCCGGGCAGCGCGATCAGCCCGATCAACGCGATGAAGACGGTCAGAAACAGCACCCATCCCGGCCAGCGCACCACCACCGCGCCGAGCCTGCGCCAGAACCGGATTCGCATCGCTCGCTTGGGTTCCAGCAGGCCGAAACGGCTGGCGACCGTCACGATCGACGGCCCGAGCGTCAGCGCGGAGAACACCGCGACCACCATGCCGACGGCAAGCGGGATACCCAACGTGTGGAAGTAGGGCAGCCGGGTGAACGTCAGGCAGCACGTCGCGCCGGCGATCGTCATGCCGGAAGCCAGCACCACGTGCGCGGTACCCCGAAACATCGTGTAATAGGCCGACTCTCGGTCCTGCCCAGCCACGCGGGCTTCCTGGTAACGGCCGATGAGGAAGATGGCGTAATCGGTCGTCGCGGCCAGAGCCAGCGGCACCAGAATCTGCGTGACGAACGTCGTCAGGCCAATCAGGTTGTGATACGCCAGGAATGCCACCGCGCCCTGGGTCACCGACAGTCCCATGACGAGCATCACCAGAACGATTCCGACAGTCGTGATCGATCGGTAGAAGAACAGCAGCATGCAGATGATGACCGCGACGGTGGCGATCTTCACCACCTGGATGCTGCGCCCGCCTTCTTTCTGCTGGTCGGTCTGCATCGCCGAACCGCCGGTCACGAACGTCGTGACGCCCGGCGGCGGAGGCAGGTCTTTCACGATCTTCTGGACGGCCGCAACCGACGCGTTGCCCAGCGACTCACCCATGTTCCCGGCGAGCGCCACCTGAACGTAAACGGCCTTCCCGTCGGAGCTGAGCGCGCCGGCCTCGGTCAGCGGATCGCCCCAGAAGTCTTGAACGTGCTGCACGTGGGTGGTGTCCGCGCGCAATGTGGTGATCAGCTCGTCGTAGTACTGGCGGGCCGCCACATCGAGGGGCCGCTGGCCCTCCAGGACGATCATCACGGCGTTGTCGGAATCGGACTCCTCGAAGACCTTGCCGTTGCGCATCAAGGCGATCACCGACGGGGATTCCTTCGGTGACAATGACACCGCACGCATCTCACCGACGACGTCCAGCGGTGGCACGAAGACGGTCAGCGCGCCGATGACGGCAAGCCAGCCGAGGATGATCGGTATCGCCAGGCGGCGGATCCAGCGGGCCACCCCGGGTTTCGGCTCGACGGAGGCCTCACCCCGCCGGTGCGGCACCTCGGTCTGAGTCCCCACGGCGTCCAGTCATAGCAGAACCGCCGACAGCTAGCGCAGCAATTGACCGTGCGGACGCGTCGACAGCGGTTTGGGCCGCACCACCTGCGGCCACCAGAACCACGGGCCCATCATGGCCGCGATCGCCGGTGTCATGAATGCCCGCACCACCAGGGTGTCGAACAGCAGGCCGAGTCCGATCGTCGTACCCACCTGGGCCACCACCACCATCGCGCTCACCGACATCGAGATCATGGTGAAGGCAAACACCAGGCCGGCCGCGGTCACCACCGACCCACTGCCGCCCATCGCACGGATGATGCCGGTGTTGATGCCGGCCGGTATCTCTTCTTTCATCCGGGCGACCAGGAGCAGGTTGTAGTCGGCGCCGACGGCCAACAGGATGATCACGGCCATCGCCATGACCATGAACTGCAGCTCGATGCCCAGGATGTGCTGCCAGAGCAGCACCGACAGCCCGAACGACGCCCCGAGTGACAGCACGACGGTGCCGACGATCACCGCCGCGGCCACGATGGCCCGGGTGATCAGCAGCATGATGATGAAGATCAGCGACAGCGCCGCCACGCCGGCGATCAACAGGTCGTACTTGTTGCCCTCCTGCATGTCTTTGAAGGCCGATGCGGTGCCACCGAGGTAGACCTTCGACCCTTCCAGGGGTGTGCCCTTGATGGCTTCGAAGACGGCGTTCTTGATGGCGTCGATGCGGTTGATGCCGTCGGCCGACAGCGGGTCGTCCTCGTGGGAGATGATGAATCGGACGGCGTGGCCGTTGGGGGAGATGAAGTTCTTGATGCCGCGCTTGAATTCGTCGTTGTCGAAGATCTCCGGCGGCAGATAGAACGTGTCGTCGTTCAGCGAATCGTTGAAGGCGGCGCCCATTGCCGCCTGGTTCTCGCTCAAGGCGGCCTGCTGATCCTGCTGCCCGGCCTGGGTGGCCTGCTGGGTCAGCATCATGATGCGCATCCGCTTCATCGACTCGATCGACGAGTTCATCAGGGGAATCATCTGCGGCATCACGGCGTCGAGCGCATGCATGTCGGGCAACAGCTGTTGGATGTCGTCGGTCATCTTGTCCACTCCGTCGAGAGTGTCGAAGACCGACCGCGTGGACCAGCACAGCGGGATGTCGTAGCAGTGCGGCTCCCAGTACAGGTAGCTGCGGATCGGGCGGAAGAAGTCGTCGAAATCGGAGATGTGGTCCCGCAGCTGCGCGATGTCCACTGCCGTCTTGTCGGTCTTGCCCACCATGTCGTGCGTGACGCCGCTCAACTCTTCCATCAGCGAGATCATCTGCGTCATCGTGTTGATGGTCTTCTGCATGTCCTCACCCTGAACCAGCATGTCGGCCATCCGGTCCTGCATGTATGACCGGTTCATCGTCTGGCCGGTGCTGCCCATGCTCATCTGGGACGGAATCGTGCTGTATTTCAACGGCTTACCGGCGGGACGCGTGATCGACTGAACCCGGCCGATTCCCGGCACCTTGGCGATCGCCTTGCTGATCTTCTCGATCACCAGGAAGTCGGCCGAGTTGCGCACGTCCTGGTCGGTCTCCAGCAGCAGCATCTCGGGGTTCATCCGGGCGATGGGGAAGTGCCGCTCGGCGGCCGCGAAGCCCTCGTTGGCCGGCAGGTCGGCCGGCAGATACTTCCGGTCGTTGTAGTTCGCCTGGTAGCCCGGCAGAGTGATCAGCCCGATCAGGGCGATCATCACCGTCGCGAACAGGATGGCGGCGGGCCAGCGCACCACGGCCGCACCGAGGCGCCGCCAGAACCGGATCCGCATCGCCCGCTTGGGTTCGAGGAGTCCGAACCGGCTGGCCACCGTCACGATCGCCGCGCCCAGCGTCAGCGCCGACACAACCGCGACCACCATGCCGACAGCCAGCGGAACACCGAGCGACTTGAAGTACGGCAGTCGGGTGAACGACAGACAGAACGTCGCGCCGGCGATCGTCATGCCCGAGCCCAGCACCACGTGCGCGGTGCCGTGGTACATCGTGTAGTAGGCGTCCTCGCGGCTCTCGCCGACCGATCTGGCCTCTTGATATCGCCCGATCAGGAAGATCGCATAGTCCGTTGTCGCCGCTATCGCCAATGTCACCAATAGCTGGGTTGCGAACGGCGACAGGCCGATCAGGTTGTGATAACCCAGGAAGGCGACGGCACCACGGGTCACTGTCAGGCCCAGGATCAGCATCACCAGGACCAGCCCGACGGTGATGAATGATCGGTAGAAGAACAGCAGCATGATGACGATCACGCCGATGGTGGTCATCTCGATGATCCGGATGCTCTTGTCACCGGCATGCTGCTGGTCGGCCTGTAGCGCCGGGCCGCCGGTCACGAAGACTTTTACACCCGGCGGCGGTGACAAGCCCTTGACGATCTTCTGGACCGCCTCCACCGAATCGTTGCCCAGGGTCTCGCCCATGTTCCCGGCGAGCGCCACCTGCACGTAGACGGCTTTCGAGTCGGCGCTCAGCGCCCCGGCTTCGGTGAGCGGATCACCCCAGAAGTCCTGGATGTGTTGCACGTGCGTGGTGTCGGCCCGCAGCGCGGCGATCATGTCGTTGTAGAAGCGGTGGGCGTCGTCGCCGAGGGGCTGGTCGCCCTCCAGCACGATCATCGCCGAACTGTCGGAGTCGGACTCTTCGAAGACCTTGCCGGAGCGCATCATCGCGATGACCGACGGCGCCTCCTTCGGCGACATCGACACCGCGCGCAGCTTGCCGACTTCTTCCAGCTGCGGAACCGAGACGTTCAGCACCACGATCAGCCCGAGCCAACCAAGGATGATCGGCACCGCCAAGCGGCGGATCCACTTGGCCAGCGCCGCTCGTTGCGGCGGCTCGGCGTGGACCACGCGTTCTTCGATAGGGGTGCTCACCAGGCCCCCTTCGGCTCAACGCCCCAGCTGGGCACCTCGGTGCTAATCCTCCCGTGCGGCGAAATTACTTAGATAGTCATACCAGACTGCCGGCTTCCTGTGTGAGGTCGGTAACGGCGTTACAACCGGCTCGACGACGTATCGCGGCCGTACGCAGCGGACGAGCTACGGCATGGTCGCTGCATTGCGCCACCACCATAGGGTCGACACAGCGATCCGGGCGATGAATGGCCGATGAGTTGCCCGGCGACTGTCCGGTGCGGAGTTCATCGGTGTACGGATCCCGCTGGTCGGAACCCTTGTCGAGCTCGGTTGGGTCGCGTAGCCACAGTCTGGTGAGCCATTGCGTGCCGTCGCCGTCGAACACGACCTTCGGGGTGGAGGAGGAGTTCCTGCTCGTCGAGCACGGCTCCGGTGTGCCTTTCGGACACAACCTGGCAGTCATCGAAGCAGCTCGTGCGCAGGGCCTGACCTTGACGACCGAATTCGCCAGCTGCCAAGTCGAGACCGACACCTCGGTGCACACCTCGTCGGCCGATCTTCGCGCGGAGCTGGTGCAGTTGCGCAGGGTTGCCGCACGCGCCGCGGCCAGCGTCGGCGCGCGGCTGTTGCCGGTCGCGGTGCCGCCAATCGGGACGGCGCCGTTCACACTCACCGACAGCTCCCGATTCGAGTGGATTACCGAGTCGTTCGGGAGTTTGACGTATGGCCAGGTGATCTGCGGCTGCCATGTCCACGTCGGTATGCCGGATCGCGAAACCGCCCTCCAGGTGGGCAATTTCATCCGGCTTTGGTTGCCTTCTCTGTTGGCGCTCACGGCGAATTCGGCGGTCTACGCCGGCTTTGACACCGGTTACGCGAGCTGGCGCGCGGTCCAGCAGACGGGCTGGCCGGTCTCAGGCCCGCCGCCCTACTTCCGATCGGTCGAACACTTCGACGAAGTGGCAGCTGTGCTGCACGAGACGGGGGCGGTCCTCGACGAACGCATGCTGTATTGGGATATCCGTCCGTCGAGCCACCTAGCGACGATCGAGGTTCGGGTTGCTGATGTCGCGGCGACGGTCGATGAAGCCGTCACATTCGCAACCCTGGTGCGAGCACTGGCGATCACCGCACTGGGCGAGCTCGAATCCGGACGCACGGCGCCGGAGATCGGCACCGAAACGCTGGTGGCCGCCAAGTGGAAGGCTGCCCACGACGGCCTTACCGGTCAGGGGTACGACGTGCGCGAAGGTCGGATAACCTCGGCGCGCGAGGTCCTGCAGTCACTAATCAGGTGGGTTGCGCCCGCGCTCGAAGAGCTCGGTGACTACGACGGCGTCTGTGAGTCAGTGGAGCGGCGCTTCGCCGACGGAAACGGCGCCGTCCGGCAGCGCAGGGCTCTTCATCGAGGTGGAGGATTGACCGCGCTGGTCGCAGAACTGGCCGTCCCGGCCGAATCGGAAGACCCGGTCGGCGTGCCCTGATGTGTCAGCCGCCGCTGCTTGGCGCCCCACCTTCGGCGATGCGGCGCACCGCATCGATGAAGACGTCGATCTCGTCGAAGGTGTTGTAGAAGGCGAACGACGGCCGAACCGTGGCCTCCAGTCCGAGTCGACGCAGGATCGGCTGGGCGCAGTGGTGGCCGGCTCGCACCGCGATGCCCTCGGCGTTGAGCGCCTTGCCGACCTCCAGAGGCTCGTGTCCGGCCAGCACGAACGACAGCACGCTGGCCTTCTCGTCGGCGGTGCCGACCAGGCGCACGCCGGCGATATCGGCCAGCCGCGGGGTGGCGTACTCCAGCAACGCGTGCTCGTAGGCGGCGATCCGCTCGATGCCCACCCGCTCGACGTAGCGCAGCGCTTCCCCGAGACCGACGGCGTCGGCGATGTTGCCCGTCCCGGCCTCGAACTTGTTGGGCGGCCCCTGGTACAGCGAGCGCTCGATCGTGACGTCGGCGATCATGTTGCCGCCGCCCTGCCACGGCGGGGTTTCGGCCAGTGCCTCCTCGGTCCCGTACAGCACCCCGATCCCGGTGGGGCCGAAGATCTTGTGCCCGGAGAACACGAAGAAGTCCGCACCGGTCTGGCCGACGTCGATCGGGATGTGGGGGATCGACTGGGCGCCGTCGATGAGCACCCGGGCGCCGTAGCGGTGGCCCAGTTCGACGATCTTGTGCACCGGGGTGACCGTGCCCAACGCGTTCGACACCTGGGTGGCTGCGACCAGTTTGGTCCGCGGGCCCAGCAGGTCCTCGAACTCGCTGAGGAGCAGGTTGCCCGCGTCGTCTACCGGTGCGACCTTGAGGATCGCTCCGGTCTTCTGCGAAATGATCTGCCACGGAACGATATTGGCGTGATGTTCGAGGTGGGTGATGACAATCTCGTCGCCCGGCCCCAGGTGTTTGCCGCCCCATGAATAAGCCACCAGGTTGATCGCCTCGGTGGTGCCGCGCACGAAGATGATCTGCTCGGACTTGGCTGCGCCGATGAAGCGGCGGACGGTGTCGCGGGCTTCCTCGTAGGCATCGGTGGCCCGAGCCGCCAGCTCGTGAGCGGCGCGGTGGATGTTCGAGTTCTCGTGAGCGTAGAAGTACGCCAGCCGGTCGATGACGGCCTGCGGCTTCTGAGTAGTGGCGGCGTTGTCGAACCAGATCAGCGGCTTGCCGTTGACGGTCTCACGCAGAATCGGGAAGTCGGCGCGGATCGCGTTGACGTCGAAGATCCCGTGCCGGTCCGGCAGGTGCGGCACCGGCTCGGGCAGTGCCGGCGCCGGCGAGGCGAAGTAGTAGTTCGCCTCGTCACCCGTCGGGGTGGGCGCCCCGACCGGAATCTCGGGGACGACCGGAACGCCGGTCGGCCACGCCGGCGCCGAACCGCGGGGCGCCACCGGTGCCGTCACCCTCGTTCCGGCCAGCACCCCGGGGACCGTCGGAACGATCCCGGCGGGTACCGCGAAGTCGCCAAGGTGCGGAGGTGCGGTCACACCCGGCGCGTTGCCGCGCGGGCCGGCCGGCACAGTTTGCGGCGGAATCGGTTCGGGCCCAGGAGAACTCGGCGGCGGCAGTGTCACATTGGGTGCTTCGGTGAGTATGACGGGAGGCGCCACCGGTGACCCCGGCACTGCGGGCGAAGCGTAGGACGCGGCGGCCGTCGTGTCCGGGACATTGCCGCGCGGAGCCGGCTGGGCCGTCTGCGGTGGGCTGTCGTTACCGGGCCGGAAGCTGGCCGCGAACAGCTGGTTGGCCAACGCTGCCAGTTCGGCCTCGCTGATCGGGAGCTCGCCCTCGGCGTCTACCGATCGATACTCACTTGTACTCATGGAACTGGTCCACCGCGGCACCGTCCAGCACGGCCAGCGCATCATCGGTCAGCACGGCCAGCGAGGAGTACTGGGTCACCAGATACGAGGCGATCCCGGAGCGGTTGATGCCGGTGAACCGCACCGACAGACCCGGTGCCTGCTCGCCGACCAGGCCCGGCTGGAACAGGCCGACCACACCTTGGCGCTCCTCGCCGGTGCGCACCAGGATGAACTTGGTCTTGCCGTCCTCGACGGGCACCTTGTCGCTGGGCACGATCGGGATGCCGCGCCACGTGATGAACTGCGCGCCGAACAGGTTGACCACTGGCGGCGGAACGCCGCGGAAGGTGGCCTCCCGACCGAACGCGGCCACCCCGAGCGGGTGGGTCAGGAAGAAGGCGGGCGTCTTCCACACCTTGGTGAGCAACGCGTCCAGGTCGTCGGGAGTCGGGGCACCGCCGAGCGTCTCGATGGTCTGCTCGGGCGTCACCTGTGACAGCAGCCCGTACTCGGCGTTGTTGATCAGCTCGGATTCCTGACGTTCCTTGATCGTTTCGATCGTCAGGCGCAGCTGCTGGGCGATCTGGTCATGCGGGCTGGAGTACAGATCCGACACCCGGGTGTGCACGTCGAGCAGCGTCGAGATGGCCCGCAGCGTGAGTTCGCGCGGGCTGGTCTGGTAATCGACGTACGTCTGCGGCAGCGGGTCTTCGAGGCTCTCGCCGCCGACCTCGGCGTGGATGGCCACCCGCTCCGGGTTGACCACCCGGTTCACCCGATAGATGCCGGCCTCGACGGGAACCCAACTCAGGAGGTGCAGCAGAAAGCGGGGAGTGATCGTCTCGAGCTGCGGGACGGTCTTGGTGGCGTTGGCGAGCTGCCGGGCGGCCGCACCGCCGAGTGCCTGCGATTCGTTCTGAGCCGACGTCATCAGGGGTTCCTCCACTTCTAGGGTCGGGCCAATCATCGTTCTATCCCCGTCGCCGCGCACGGTTTAGGACGCACCGTGATGCGAAGTCGTTTGCCTGGCGGGTGTCGGGGTCGCGTATGGTATGGGCATGCAACACCACGCACCGCTGCGCTTCGGTTACACGCGCTGCCTCGTTGTGCGTTTCTGTTGTTGTTGATTCTTCTGACGCCGTAAATCCCTGCGCTCAGTCTGTCGCCATGTTGGCGTCCTGATTTGCGCTCTTCGACGTATTCAGAGAGATCAACCCCATGCAATCCCTGTCTTTGCTCGCCCCGGTGCCGGTGGCTGTCCAGCGGCGAACACAATCGACTCCGGCAGCCGACCTGTCGCGGATGACCCGGTATCGCGGGGGCACCTACTCGCACACCGTCGACACCATCGTGTTCACCGACGGCACGGCCGCGCGGACCGATCTGATCCGGCTGAATCCCAACATCGAGGCGTACTCGCTCGACTTCGGCGGGGTCGCGCCGACCCGGCCGTCGCGCTATCGCGCCGACACCTGGGCGGCGGTGCCGCATGTGCAGGCCCGCGCGCACGAGGCCGAAGTCGACTGGATCCTGCGCAACTCCTACCCGGCGCTGTCGACCAAGGAACTCAGCCACGACCTGCGCGCCGCCGGCTACCCACTCGGGTCGCGCAACATCACCGAGCACGAGGCCATCGCCGGCACCCAGGCCGCGATCTGGAATCTGGTGAACGGGCTGGAACTGGACAACCGGCCGCTCAACGTTCCCGTGCGCACCGTCGAGCGCGCCGGCGGGGTTCTCGTCGAATTCGACGGGGGGCGCCAACTCGCCGGCTACGAAGCCGACGTCACCGCTGCCGCGGGTGCGGAGCTGATGTTGCAGAAGTCCGGTGACGGTGAGGCCTGGCAAGACGTCGTCGGATCCCGCGTGACCGTGGCCGCCGGTGGTGGGCGAGTGACGAAGTCGTTGGGCGTGGGAAGTACGGTCGCCCACCGCCGATATGGCCACCCGGGCGGGGGCTACCGGTACTACCGGCTGGTGGCCGACGGGGTCGCCACCATCACGAATCTGACGTTTCGCCTTGCCGATTCAGGCCTGTACCGCAATGCCGCAGCAGTCGTTCACCTCTACGACCATCTGCTTGCCGGTGCCCGGGCCGCGCGACATGCCGCGGTCACGCCCTCGTTGATGGCCGCGGATGCCGTCGTCACCCCGGCGGGTCTGGTCGGGCCGTTCCGGTTGGTCACCTCAGACGCTGCAACGGTGACGGTGGCCGGTGGGCACAGCGTGGTGGATGCCGACGGCGCCCTCATCACCGAACCAGTTGTCCCACATCACGATTTCTTCCTGCGGGTGTCGTCACACGGTGGGGCCGTCACGCTCACGGTCGAAATTCCCGGTGATCCACGGGGATTTGGCGGGCGGGTGATCACCGGAGTGGCGCGCGACGAGGTTGCCGGCACCTACACGCCGCTGGCGCTGGCGGTCCCCGTCCAGCATGTCGTTGAGTTCGAAATCGAGTGGGCCGGTTCAGATCGCTGAATGCAGCGGTGGTGGTGTGCCGTGCAGAACTGCCCGGCCGATGTGCTGATACTTCCACCGCACCGGATCGTGGAGCGTGTGGGTTCGGGCATTGCGCCAGAAATGGTCGAGATTGAGCTCGGCCGCGGCGCTGCGGGTTCCGCTGACCTCGAACAGTGCGCCGGTGACCTCGTTGGCAGCGTTGTCAGCCAGGATCTTGGCGCCCGCGACGGCCAGCGAGGCCTCCGCCGCTGGCGCGTCATCGACCTTGGCGCCGGCGACGGTGAGTGCGGCCTCGGCGGCCTGAACCAGAACCGCCAATTCACCGAACCGCTGGATCAGCAGGGGATCGTCGCCGGCGTGCGCCACCCCGGCCTCGAACCACGGTCTGCTCTTCTCCCGAACGAAGGACGCGGCCGCCTCCAACGCACCTCGTGCGATGCCGGCGTCGATCGCGGCGTGCAGAAGCTGGGCGAACGCGCCGTAGCCGGTCGGGGCGTTGACCGCCGGAGCGCGGGCGACAAGCGCGTATTCTTCGACCAGCACGCCGTCGAAGATGACCGTTCCGCTACCGGTGGTCCGCTGGCCCAATGCCTGCCAATCGTCGACGATCCGCACCCCGGGGGTGTCGGCGGGCAGGAAGGCGACGTATTGACCGTCGGCCAAACCGCTTTCACCGTCCGGATCGTCGAGGCGGGTCAGCACGGCCAGGGTGTCGGCGAACAACGAGCCGGTGCAGTAGTACTTGGCGCCGTCGATCCGAAACCGGCCGCCGGCCGGGCGAACGGTGGTCGCGATGTCGGCGACCGTCGCGCTGCTGCGTTCGGACTGTGCGTTGGCGATCCGGGCGCCGCGCAGGATCAGGTCCGCGTGATGTCGCAGTTGTTCATCCGATCCGGCCAACCGCAGCAGGTTGATGTACACGAAATGGCTGTGCGGGATCTGGGCGATGTTCGGATCCGCGGTGGCCAGGATGCGGACCACCTCGGCGACCGCACTGGCCGGCAGTCCCGCCCCGCCGTAGGCGCCGGGCACCGTGATGGCCAACAGACCGCTGGCCGACAGCCGGTCGATCTCGGCGAATGGCAACTCGCGATCACGGTCGCGTCCGGCAGCACCGATGGCGAAATCGGCGGCGAGATCCCTGGCCACCGTGATCGCAGATGCCTCCGACAGGACCGGACAGGCAGAGGTGGCGGTCATGCCGGTTCGACCGCCGCGGCCTTGACCGCTCGGCTGACTTCCTGGCGCAGCCGGACGTATTCGGAGCTACGGCGCAGTTCGTCGGCGTCGATCCCGCTGCGGGGTAGGTCCACCGACAGGTCCAGGGCGATGCGGCCGGGGCGGTGGGTGAGCACCACGATGCGCGATCCCAGGAACGCGGCCTCGTCGGCACTGTGCGTCACGAACACGGTGGTGCGGCCGGATTCCGCGCTGACCTGGCGGACGTCCTCCTGCAGCCGCTCCCGGGTCAGCGCGTCCAGCGCGGCGAACGGCTCGTCGAGCAGCAGCAGGGAGGTCTCGGGGCGTTCGGAGGCCAGCGCCCGCGCGATCGCGACACGCTGCTGCTGACCACCGCTGATCTCCCAGATCTTGCGGTGCGCAATGTCTTTCAGGCCCACCCTGCTGAGCAGTTCGTCGCGCCGTTCGGCCCGCCGCTCACGCGAGGTGCCGGCGTACTTCAATGCCAGCTCCACGTTGCCGCCGACCGTGCGCCATGGAAACAGCCGCGGCTGCTGAAACACCACGCCGGCTGTCTGGCCCGGGACCGGGCGACGGCCCGACACCGTCAGCTCACCGCCGGTGGGCGATTCGAATCCGGCGATCAGCCGCAGCAGGGTGCTCTTCCCGCATCCCGATGCGCCGACGAGGACCAGGAACGAGCCGGGTTCCACGTCGAGATCCAGCGGGCCCAGCGCCGTCGTGGTGCCGTAGCGGTGCTCGACACCGCGAATGTGGATCCCGCCGTCGGTGTGCGACGCCGACGCCGGGGCCGGCACCGTGGTCCTACTGGGCGATGACATTCGGTAGTCCCTGGGTGTAGATGGCGTTCTGGAATGTCGTGAGGGGTGCCGCGGCCGGGATCTGCTTCTGCTCGGCCAGGAACTGGGACGCGCTCTGCAGGTTGGTCGCGATGTTGCCGGGATTGCCCTGGCTGCCCAGCCACTGCGGGGACGCGACCTCTTGCGGCGTCAGGTACACGCCCTGCTTGAGTTGACCCTCGACATCGGCCGGCGACAAACCGATCTCGGCGGCAATGGCCTTCGCCGCGGCGGCCGGATCGCTGTGGATGACCGTCAGCGCCCTGGCTTCCTGCTTGCGCCAGATGTCGACGACTTCGGGGTGGTCCTTCGCGAACTGGTTGGACACCACCCCGAGGTCCAGGGTCGGCTTGCCGTCGGTGGCCAACTGGCGACTGGTGATCAGATCCTTGCCGGTTTTGCGGAGCTGATCCAGCGTCGGCAACCAGGTGTAGGCGGCTTCGATGTCACCGCGTTCCCACGCCGCCAGGATTGCCTGCGGCTGCAGATCGATCAGCTGAACATCTTTGGGCGACAACCCATTCTGGGCCAGTGCGGCCAGCAGACTGTAGTGCGCGGTCGAGGCGAACGGGGTGGCCACCCGCTTGCCCTTGAGGTCGGCGATCGCGTTGATGCCGCTGCCGTTTCGGGCGACCAGAGCCTCGTTGTCACCGGCGACGTCCAGAACGAACGCCACGCTGTACGGGATGTTCAGCGGCGCAGACAGTCCGCGGGCGACGGGGCTGGAGCCCAGCGCGCCGAAGTCCAGTTCCTTGGCGATGAATGCGGTGTTGACGTCGGCGCCGGAGTCGAACTTCACCCACTTGATGTTGTAGTCCGGCAGCGCGTCTTCCAGCCACCGGTTGTTCTTGACGATCAGATCGCCGCTGGGGAAGGTCTGGTAGCCGAGGCGCAGCGTGGGCTTGCCTGCCTGCGAATTCGAGTGATCAACCGAGCAGCCGGCCATCGCGATCATGGTGATGGCGGCGGCAGCCAGGGTGATGAACTTCTTGTAGGTCATACCTTTCCTCTCCAGGGGACGGCGCGACGCTCGACAGTGCGCAGCAGACCGTCGATCACGAGCCCCGAGATGCCGATCGCGAAGATGCCGACCAGCACGACGGGGGTGTTGTTGTAGTTACTGGCGTCCTTGACCAGGCCGCCGATACCGGGGATGCCGTTGAACAGTTCGGCGGCGACAACCGATGAGTACGCCATGCCGACGGCCAGCCGGATTCCGGTGAAGGTCTCCGGCAACGCCGACGGAATCACGATGTCGCGCACGACATCGCGGCGTGAGGCCCCAAGCGCGCGGGCCGCTTCCACCAAGCTGACCGGAACGGCGACGACGGCCGCGGTGGTGGCGACGGCCGCCGGCGGCAAGGCCGCCAGTGCCAGCAGCGTGACCTTGGGCGCCTCGTCGATGCCGAGCCAGATGACGAGCAGGAAGAAGTAGGCCAGCGGCGGCAACGCACGCAGGAAGGTCAGCCACGGCTCCAGCACACTGCGAACCCAGGGGATGGAGCCCATCAGCAGGCCCAGCCCGACCCCGGCGGCCACACCGATCACCACACCGGCTCCCACCCGGCGCAGCGTCATGTACAGGTGCTCCCAGAGCAGGTAGCCGGCGTAACCACGAGTGCCGTCATGGGTGGTCGAGACGTCGACGAAGGCGTGCCACACCGTGATCGGATACGGCACGAAGGTCTGATTCCAGATTTCACTGGCGGCTGCAAGCTGCCAAACGCCGAAGAACACCAGCAGCGACAACAAGGGGAGACC
This sequence comes from Mycobacterium sp. ELW1, assembly GCF_008329905.1. Lineage (NCBI taxonomy): Bacteria > Bacillati > Actinomycetota > Actinomycetes > Mycobacteriales > Mycobacteriaceae > Mycobacterium > Mycobacterium sp. ELW1. The sequence continues at coordinate 2,358,699 of NZ_CP032155.1, forward strand.
GAGGCGGGTCACCCAGGACGGCCACCGGGCGGCCACCGGGGGGCCGGCGGCGCCGGCGGGCGCGACGTCGACGAATACAGACACTCGAACACCCTTGCCCCCTGTCAGGCTGCTGTGAATGTCTGCGCTCAGCGCGAGTCAAAGTCTCGAAGTTGCACTCACGCCGACGTTAAATCTGTTGCTCCGCCGACGGCCCGGGGGAGTGTGTGGGCCACCCGTCGAACCTCAGGAGGCCCCACCGTGACGCAGGACGCCGAGTCCGAGCTGCTGCGCGGCCTGCACGACGGCTCGCTGACCGAGATCGAGGTCGCCTGGAGCGACCCGTTCGGCCACGCCGCCGGAAAGCGGATCCCCGCACAGCAGTTCATCGACCGTGCCAAGCACGGGTTCGCGTTCTGTGAGGCCGCCCTCGGATGGAATACCGACGGGACGGTGATCGACGGGCTGCGGCTGACCAACTGGGACGACGGCTATCCCGACGTCCATGCGATCCCCGATTTCTCGACCTACAAGCCGCTGCCGTGGCGCACCGGTGTCGGCCACGTGATCTCCGACATCGTCCGCCCGGACGGCACACCCTCGCTGCTCGATCCGCGCGGTGTCCTGCGCCGGGTGATCGCCCGACTGGGGTCGCTGGGCTATACCGCGAAGGTGGGCGTCGAGTTCGAGTTCTATCTGCTGAATCCCGACGGCTCACCGATTCAGGACGACATCCACGCCTATTCGCTGGAGAACGCCAACGGGCTGGATCCGCTGCTGTCCGACCTGCACGACACCCTCGGCGGATTCATCCGGCTGGAAGGCATCCAGACCGAATACGGGCCGGGTCAGGTCGAGACCAACCTGGTCTACACCGACGCCCTGGCGGCCGCCGACGACGGCGCACGGCTGAAGTACGCCACCAAGGAGGTGGCCCGCAAGCACGGCAAGGTGGCCAGCTTCATGCCCAAGCCGTTCTCGGAGCACTCGGGAAGCTCGGCGCACCTGCACATCTCGCTGTGGCGCGACGACGAACCGGCCTTCGCCTCGGTGGACGGCGAAGAGGGCGAACTGACCCTGCTCGCGATCGCCGGCCTACTCGAGCACCTGCCGTCGATCACCTTGTTCGGGGCGCACTCGGTCAACTCGTACCGCCGCTACACGCCCGATTCGTTCGCTCCCGACACGGTGAACTGGAGCCGGGACAACCGCAGCGCGGCCATCCGTTCACTCGTCGAAGATCCCCCGAGCGCCAGCCGCATCGAATTGCGTTCGGGCGCTTCGGATGCCAACCCGTACTGGCTGATCGCCTCTGCCCTTGCGGCGGTGGTGGCCGGCCTGGAAGCCGGCCGCGCGCCGGCGGCCGCCGGGACAGGCAACCTGTACGGCAAGGGGTCTCCGCTGCCGGAATCACTCGGTACGTCGCTGGCGTTGCCGGCACAGGACGACACGATCCTGGAGATCCTGGGCCGAGACTCGGTGCTCGACTTCATCTCGATCGCTCGCAGCGAATGGCAGGCCTACACGGCTCACGTCAGCGACTGGGAGCGTCAGCGCTACCTGACCACCTCATGAGCGGGCCACGGTTCGGGGTGTGGGCGCCGGTCTACGGCAATCACGGTGCGCGCACCCACCCCGATGATCTTCCGGACGCCAGTTACCGGCGCACCCGCGACCTGCTGGTGCATGCCGAAAGTCGGGGATTCGACGCGACGTTGGTGGCCCAGCATGTGATTCATCCCAGTGACACCGAGAACGATGTGCTGGAAACCTGGTCCACGCTGGCCGGTCTGGCCGAGGCCACCGACCGGATCGAGCTGATCGGGGCGATCAAGCCGCTGTTGTTCAACCCGCTGGTGTTCGCCAAGCTCGCCGCCAACATCGCCGACATCGCGGGCGGCCGGCTGTCGATCAACGTGGTCACCGGCTGGTTCCTGCCCGAACTCGAGGCATTGGGCGTCGACCCGCTGGCCCACGACGACCGGTACGCCTACACCCGGCAGTGGCTGGACACCGTCCTGAACCTGTGGAGCGGTCAGCATGTCGGGATCGGGGGACAGCAGAGCGGACAGCAGGCCCTGGTGCGGCCGGTGCCCAAAGACGTTCCGCCGGTGTACATCGGCGGCGAATCGGAACCGGGCCGGGCGCTGGGCGCCTCCCACGGTGATGTGTACTTCATCAACGGCAGACCGATCGCCGACACCGTCGCGCTCATCGACGATCTGCGCGCCCGTCCTCGTGATCGCGGACCGCTGCGATTCGGGTTGTCCGCCTTCGTGATTGCCCGGCCCACCGAAGCCGAGGCGCACGCCGAGGCGGCGTACCTGCAAGCACTGGTCGACGCCGAGTCGCGGCCCGAGATCTCCAGCGGGACCGACCCCAACACGGCGATGTACCAGGTGCTCGCCGGCAGCAAGCGCGTCGGCTCCAACGGTGGCACATTGGCCGGTCTGGTCGGCAGCTACGAGCAGATCATCGAGCGCATCGATGCCTTCCACGCGGCCGGGATCGAATTGTTCATGCTGCAGTTCCAGCCGATCGACGCCGAACTCGACCGTTTCGCCGACAACATCATCAGCCATTACCGAGGAGAAGGATGAGCGAAGATCCCCGCCCGGTGGCGCCGCGCCCGAGATTCACCACCGAACCACACGGTGGGACAACGGTCGAGCGGCTCGGGCGGCTCGCCGAGGTGGTCGAAGATCTGCGCCACACCGATGCTGCCGCCGAACGCGACCGGGTTCTGCAGTACGACGCTGTCGACGCGATCCGCCGAACCGGTGCCTTGGCACTGCGGGTGCCTGCCCGCTACGGCGGACCCGGCGGCTCGGTACGGGATGTGCTGACCGCCGTTATCCGGATTGCCCGAGGCAGCTCCAATGTGGCACAAGCACTTCGGCCACACTTCGGCTTCGCCGAGCGGTTGTTGAGTAACCGTGCCACCGAGGCCGAACGCGAGGAATGGCTGCCGCGCGTCAACGCCGGGGTGATCGTCGGCAACGCGATCACCGACGCCAAAGGCAAGACCCCATCGGGTGCGGACACCACATTGCTTGCCGACGGTGCCGGAGTGCTACGGCTCAATGGCTACAAGTTCTATTCCACCGGAACACTTTTCGCCGATCTGATCGCGGTCTCAGCCAATGATGCCGAGGGTCGCGACGTCCAGGCGATCGTGCCCGCCGGGCGCGACGGCGTGGAGCTGTACGACGACTGGGAGGGCTTCGGACAGCGCACGACCGCCAGCGGTGGAACCCGGTTCACCAACGTGGAGGTCCGCCCACACGAGGTGATCACGGTGTCCGACGGCAGGCACCTGGGTCACAGCACCGCGTTCCTGCAGCTGTATCTGGCGGCGGTGGCCGCGGGGATCGCGGCGGCGGCCCGCGACGACGCCGTCTGGTATGTGCAGAACAAGGCACGTCCGGCGTCGCATTCGCTGGCCGACACCGCCACCGGCGATCCGTTCACACTGCATGCGGTCGGTGAGATCGCCGCGAACGCGTCCGCCGCCGAGGCGCTGGTCCTCAACGCCGCCGACGCTCTCGACGCCGTGGTGGACTCCGGGCGCATCGACGACGCGGACGAACTGGCCCGGGTGGCGATCGTGGTCGCCGAGGCGCAGCTCATCGCTGAGCGGCTGACCTTGGCGGCGGCGGAGCGGCTCTTCGACACCGGTGGGGCCTCGGCCACCGCCCGCGCCTTGAACCTCGACCGGCACTGGCGCAACGTCCGCACCGTGTCCACCCACAACCCGCTGGCGTACAAGGCGCACGCGGCGGGCAACTACGCGGTCAACGGGGTGTGGCCGCCGGCCAACGGCTACTTCTGAGCTACAGCGCGCCCAGATCGTCGGGCACGTCGACGGCGTACTCCCGCAGAGTCTCCAACGGCACCACGTCCAGGGTGCGTTCGTGGGTGCAGGCCAGCACGACCGGCGCGGCGTGACCGTCGGTGTGGGCGCGCAGCCAGTTCAGCGCTGTGACACACCACCGGTCGCCGGGCGTCAGCCCGGGAAACCGATACTGCGGCATCGGGGTGGACAGGTCGTTGCCTATCGAGCGCTGATGGGCGAGGAATTCAGCGGTCACCACCGCGCAGATGGTGTGTCGGCCGGCGTCCTCCGGGCCGGTCGAACAACAGCCGTCGCGGTAGAAACCCGTCATCGGATCGGTTCCACACGGTTCGAGGGGCCGCCCAGCACGTTGCGATCAGCCATGCGGGCCAGTATTCCGTGGTGCGGGAAGCGATGCGGCCCATCGGGAGTTCTTAAAAGAAATGACACGTTGCACCGGGTCGGGCCATCGATGGCGCGACCCGTCCTGAGAGGCCGGGACGCCGAACTCGCCGCCGTGGCGACATTGCTGCGGCGGGCCGGCGACGTGCGACAAGGCGCTGTGATCTGTCTGCGAGGCGAACCCGGCATCGGCAAGAGCACGATGCTGCAGGCCGTCGCCCGGCAGGCGGCCGCGGCCGGGTTCGCGGTCGGTTTCGGCAAGGCCGAGGAACTGGATCAGATCTCGGCGGGCGCCCCGCTGCTGGTTGCGTTGCGATCCGGGTCGCAGCCGTTGGTGGGAGCCGAGACCTTCGCCGACCTCGCGCCCCTGCATCACCAGCCGGTGTGGCTCGTCGACCGCATCGCGTCGCTGCTCGCCGACATCTCGGCGCGCGGTCCCGTCCTGATCGTCATCGACGACGCGCAGTGGGCCGACCCGGTAACCCGATTCGCCCTCGACACGCTTCCCGCCCGTCTCGCCGAGGCCCCGGTGGTCTGGCTGACCGCCAGCCGTGAGGTGGGTCCCCAGCCCGTCGGTGTCCTGGACGACGTGGACCGGCACGACGTGGTGCTGGGGCCGCTGACCGACGCCGAGTTGGACGCACTGGCGCGCGACTACCTGGGTGGCCCCGCCGACGGTCTGACACATCGACGCCTGCATGCGTTGGGCGGCAATCCTTTTCTTGCGGTGCAGCTGCTGTCGGGGGTGGCCGCGGCGCGCGTTGCCGGGGTAGAGACCGACGACATCCCGCCGGCGTTCGCCGATGCGATCGACACCCGCCTGCGGTCGCTGACCACGGGCACCGCCGAACTGGTCGAACTCGCCGGCGTCTGGGGCCGGCCGCTCGACCTGTCCGATGCGGCCGAATTGCTCGGCGGGCGCTCTGTTGCGGCGATCACCGCGCAGCGGCGCGAAGCTCACGCGCGCGGCCTGTTGGCCCCCGACCGCGACCACATCGCCTTCGCTCACGACCTGATCCGCGAAGCGGTCTACGAGACCATTCCCGCAGCGGTTCGCCGCGCTCTGCACCTGCGATGTGCCAGATATCTGGTGGCATCGGGCAAGGGTGTTGTCGCGGCAGCGCCGCACGCCCGCGCCGGCGCCCGATTCGGCGACTACGAGGTGGTGGAGATCCTTCGCGGTGCCGCCGCGCAGACGTCGCTGACCATGCCCGCGGTTGCCGCGCCGTTGATCGTCGAGGCATTCGGATTGCTCGATGCCGACGATCCGCGGCGTCTGGAGATCGGCGAACAGTGCGCCGAAGTTCTGATCCGCGCGCAACGGGGCAACGACGCCGTCACGGTCATCGATGCGCTGCTGCTGGAGACATCCGACGCCGAAGCCCGGGCTCGCCTGCAATCGCTTGCTGCTCAGGCGCTGTGGCTGATGGGCCAGCTCGGCGAGATAGACCGCCGGATCGTCGAGGTGCAGGGCCGTCCCGCACTGTCGCAACGGCTGCAGGCCCGCATCGCCGCGGTGGAAGCTCTGATGCTCACCCGTGCCGGCACGGCCATGGCGGCCGCCGACGCAGCCGAGGCCGCCCTGGCCCGCGGCGGGCGCTGGGCGATGAGCGAACTCAACTTCTGGCCCTCGAGGCCCTCGCCGAAGCCGACACCGCCGAGGGACGGCACGGATCGGCCCGCAGGCACTACCGCGCTCTGCGAGCGCTGGGCGGGACGACGTACCTGGCCGGTGAGGTACTGGCGCTACAGCAGCTCGACCGCTTCGAGGAGGCCGAGGAACTTCTCGCTCGCGTCCATCAGCGCCACGACCACAGCCTGCCGTCGCTGGTGTTCGCCCAACTCCTGCAGGACTTCAAACTCGGACGCTTCGCCGAAGCCGACGCCGGCGCGATGACGATGATCCGCCTCTGCGACGACATGGGCACCTATGTCCACAAATTCGAGTCGTGGCTGATCGGCAGTGTCGTCGCAGTGATCCGCGGTGATCTCGCGTTGGCCCGGGAACGGCTTCGCCCGGCCGAGGAAACCAGGCAGGCCGACGACGCCTTCCGCAAGGCTCCGACGCTGTTGATCAAGGGGCGAATCGCCGGAGCCGAAGGCCGATTCGAGGACAGTGTGCGAATCCTCAAGCCGCTGATGGACTCACTGGCGCAGTCGAGGTCGTGGTGGCCGAGGAGCCCCGAGCTGCTGCGTGTGCAAGCGGGCATCGCCGTCGCTGCTGCGGACGACGAATTCGCTTGGCAGACAGTCGAACGTGCGAGAACCGCGGCCGAACGCAACCCCGGCGTCGCCAGTTTCGAGGGAGTCGCGCTGCAGGTCGAGGGATTCGTCACCGGCGATGCGGGGACGCTGCGCAGCGCGGTCAAGATCCTTCGTGAGTCACCGCGCTCGTTCTTACTGGCCGGCGCGCTGGCCGATTACGGTGCCGTGCTGGTCGACCAGGGCGACCGGCACACCGCGGTGGCGGCGTTGACCGAAGCGTGGGATCTCTATGCCGAGCTCGGCGCGAACTTCTATCTGCCCGGTGTGGAACGCAACTTGGGCAGGGCCGGTGCGCCAACCGCCAGTGGCGAGAGCCTGACCAAGGCCGAGGAGCGGGTCGCCCAGCTGGTGAGTGAGGGCCACACCAACCAATCCGTAGCGTCCGCTCTCGGAGTGTCGATCCATACCGTGAACACCCATCTACGTGCGGTGTTCCGGAAGATGGGGGTTCGGTCGCGGGTCCAGCTCGCCAACGTCATGAACGCCAAGGCGATCGGCCGCAACTGATTCCGTAGACACCGTCCGGCGCGATCCCGCTGACGATCTCATCAATTCGTGCGATGGCCAGCCAAACTTACCCGGCAGTAGGTTCCGAATGTCAGTACAACCTCAACATCTCGGGATCCCTCATGCAACGTGCTGTTCGTTCCTCCGTCACGGCGGGTGTGGCGCTGCTCGGCGCCGGCGTCATCGCCACCTCGCCGATCGCGCCACCGGTGCCAGACCTCCATCTGCCCGCGATCCATATGGACGCAACGACGCTCACGGCTGCGGTCAGCCCCATCGAGACCTACAAGCAGGTATTCGAAACCGCGACGGCCAACCTGCAAGCCCTCGTCGACGCCGCCGACCCCGGTGAGGTGCTGAAGCAGATCGTCGCCAATCAGGTGGCGAGCTTCACCGCGCTGGGCACGGCGTTGGGCACGGCGGGCACGGACACCTTCACGGCTCTGACCAAGACGGCCCCGGATTCGCTGCGGACCGCGTTGACCGCGCTCGCGGCCGGCGACGTCGAAACCGCCACCAACGCCCTGCTGTTCCTGCCGCTGGCGGTGGCGCAGCCGATCATCAACCTGCTGCCCGCGATCCAGCAGTTCGTCACCCAGCCCATTCAGAATCTCCTCAACGTCGCCAAGATCTTCAATGACCCTGTCGGCGACGCGATGATCGCCGTCGGCCTGCTCAGCCCGGTCATCGAGGGCCTCGCCGCAACCGGCACAGCGGTCCAGAACGTGATCGATGCGGCCCGCACCGGTGACGCGCAACAGATCGCCAACGCTGTCCTCACCGGTCCCGCGACCATCATCGACGGCGTGCTCAACGGTGGGTACGGTCCGGATCTCGGCCCGCTGGTCGGTGGCGGTATCACCGTGTTGGCCGGCGGGTTGCTGAGCCAGGCGGGTGTGGTGTTCGACCCGAGCGGCAACTTCTTCATCAAGCTCGGCGGTCCGATCAACACTCTGCAGACGCTGGCGCACCAGATCTCCACCGCGCTCAAGCCGCCGGCCACGACGGCCGCCATCACCACGGCCCTGCATGTGAAGGCACTGCCCGCGGCATCGCCCGCCTCGGCCAACACACCGGCCACCGAGACGCCGGCCAAGGCCGACGAGACGACGACGACCACACCCAGCGGTCCTCACGCGGCGGCAAAGCCGGTGCGGCACAGCGGGGCGTCGACTCCGGCGGGTAAGAGCGGCGACGGCAAGTCCGGCTCGGCGGGTGGGACCAAGGGCCCGCACAAGGCGGGCGGCCGCGGACACAGCGGCCGCTAACCGGGAGTGGGTCCCTCGCCACCCCCGGGGAGGGGCCCACCCTCGCGGCGCCCACGCCAGCCGCGGTACCCGCGGTGTGCGGCGAACGCCCCGATGATCGCGGTGATGCACCACACCGCGATCGCGGCGTAGCCGAGCGGCGAGGACAGATCCGAAATCGACGCGCCCAGAGCGGTATACACGAACGCGCGCGGCGCAGATCCGACAAATGCGCCAACTGCCATCTGCCACAACGGCATTCCGAATGCGCCGAACGCGTAGGACGCCAGCGCATCGGAGATGCCCGGGACAAACCGCTGGCCGACCACTGCCCACAGGCCGCGGCGCTGGATCTGCGAGTCGATGCGGGCCGACCAGTCGGGGCCGAGCAGGGTCCGGGCGCTGTCGCGGCCGGCGCGCCTGCCCAGCAGGGCGGCGATGACCGCTGTCAGGACCGTCGAACCGAGAGTGACGAACGTGCCCAGCAGCGGCCCGAACAACACACCGCTGCCGGCGGCCAGCAGCGGGCCCGGAACGAACACGGCGGCCAATCCGGCCGACACCACGACGTAGACCAGGGGAGCGGCGGGGCCGGTCGCCGACACCGTGGCGCGCACGCCGGCCGGGTCGATGACCTTGGACACCGCGACGAGGTAGAACAGCGTCAGCAGGGCCGCGACGAACAGCACGAGCCGCAGCACGTGCGGCCACCGCCGGGGTGCGGGCGGTTCGGAGTCGTCGGCCATTCAGTCTTTGTAGTAGACGATCTGGTGACTGGTGGCCAGCAGGGTCCCATCCCGGCCCCAGACCTGCGCAGTCTGATCGAAGTATCCGCGGGCGAAACGCTGGGCGTGCGCGCTGGCCAGGACGTAGTCGGTGCCCTGTTCGGCGAGTTCGGCGCCGTCGACGTGGAAGTAGGTGGTCAGCGAGATGGTGCCGGCCGGCAGCATCCGGCCACGGCGCAGGAACACGCGCGGGTAGAACACATCGGTGATGGCGCTGAGCGCGGCGAAGTCGAGTGGGCGTGCCGGTCGTTGCCGGACCCACAGCGTCGTCGTCGACGACGCACTCTCCTCGGACTCGGCAGGTAGTCCACCGTGCACGTAGTGCATGTCGTAGTTGCGCATCCACGGCACCATCTCGGGAACGGTTGTCTGCGAGATGTTTTCGGGATCCGGCGCATCGGGCATGGTGAGTTCGGTGTCCGACCAGGCGTCACGACGGATGCCGAAGACTGCGGTAGCGGTGGTGGTCGGGCCGTGTTGCTGGGAAACCTCGGCGATCCAGTGCTGATTGGTCCGGTTGGTGCGCGCGGCGCGCACGGCGATGTCGAAGGTGCCGTCGTTCACCGGCGCGAGATAGTTGACCGTCAGTGCGACGGGCTCACCGATCCGGTCCGGGTGCTGGGAGATGGCACGGACAATCGCGGCCGCGGTCACCCCGCCGAACGGGCCCACCATGTTCGCGTACTCCGGCGTGGTGCGACCTGTGTAGTTTCCGATGCCGTTGTCCGACAACTCGATTGCGGTGTCGAAAGCATGGGTGGTGGTCGTGGTCATCGAGTTGGCTTTCCGGTCGTGGCTGGGCGGGCGCCGGGCCCTGGTCGTGGCTCGGTGTCATGGGCGGTCAGCGAGGTGTGGTCGTCGCGGCATCGCAGAACCAATTCGACGGGATGGCCGCACTCCCGGTGTATGACCTCGACCGGGGGGCCGGCCGCGTCGGCCTCCCACTTGTCGCCCCACTGCATCAGCGCGATCACGGCCGGCAGCAGGTCCCGGCCCTTCTCGGTCAGCCGGTACTCGTGACGCTCCCGCTGGCCGGGCTCCTGATAGGGCACCTTCCGCAATACGCCCGCCGAGACGAGGGTGTTCAGGCGGTCGGTGAGAACCTGGCGGGGGCAGCCGACGCGGCTCTGGAACCGCTCGAAGCGCCGGGCGCCGTACAGCGCCTCACGCAGTACCAACAGCGTCCACTTCTCGCCGACGATGTCCAGTGCTCGCTTGACCGAACAGTTTTCGGCACTGATCTGGTCGCGGTCGACGGGCACAGCTGCCAGACTAGCAGAGTCTGAATTATGGACTCAGCGGGGGACACCGAACGCCACCCCAGCGTGACGTGGGTAGGCGAGTGGCCTCAGACCAGCGTGGCCTTCAGCGAGGACAGGTCGGTCTTCATCAGGACGACGTTGTAGTTGCCCCACAGCGACATGTTCCAGTACAGCGTGCTCTCGTCCGGATTTCCGTTGCTGTCGACCAGCTTTCCGGTGCCCGACCACGGATGGATCATCGGCGCGTACAGCCCGGGATACGTTGCGGACGTCGCCACCGTGATCGGTGCCGACCAGGCATCCTCGGGGGAGTCGGCGTAGCGCATCTTGATGTTGTTGTTGCCGTCGCCGTACATCATCACGTACTTGCCCAGATACTCGTTGTACTGGACCGACATCTCGCTGACGTTGCCGCCCGTCTTGGCGCCGAACAGGCCGCCGAGCATTCCGCCCAAAACCTTCGGGTTGTTCGCCCAGTCGATGACGGGCCCGAAAAGCCCCGCGGAACGGGTGGAATCGCCGACGATCGGCGTGGCCGCGACGGGCTTGCCGGTGACCCAGGTGCTCGTGGTCGCGTTCCAGTACTGGTACTTGGCCAGGTTGTTCACGTCGTCGACGGCGACCCGTGACAGATAGGCCGAGCCGGCGCGACCCGACGGGGTGCCGAACGCGTAGAGGTACTGGGTGTCGCCCTCGGCGACCTGATCGGCCGGTTGCAGGACGTAGGCCGCCTGCTGGAAATTCTGGTTGCCGGGGACGTAGGGCTTCGTCGAGCCGAACCAGCTCGCCGAGCGGATGGTCGACCGCTGCAGCACCCACTTGTCGGTGGCTGGGTCGTACATCGAGATCGCCGAGTAATTGGTGGTCCAGCGCCCCGGGGTGTCCCACGACTTGACCGACATGTAGTTGACGTACTGCTCGTTGTTCACCGAGATGGCCGATGTCGGGATGACCGTCACCTCGGAACCCAGGAACGGGAACAGCACGCCGGAATTGCGCGGGATGAACTGGTAGGCGTAGCCGGTCTGCAGCAGCGTCAGTCCGTTGGTCAGGTTCTTGTCCTGGCTGAGCAGCAGGACATTGGACCGCCAGTCGCCGGTCATGCCCGGCGCGCTGAAGGTGTCCCCGAACGCCAGCTGGATATTGCCGGTCAGCCCGTTCTCCCACATGATGCCGAGGTCGGTGCCGTAGATCCCGAAGCCCTTGGTGTTGTTCGTCTGCGGCCATCCGATGCCGGGGTAGGCGTTGTTCGCCTGCCCGGTCACCCAGCCGACCGGATACGACGGGATGACGGTGGGTGCTGTTGCCGCTGCTGCGGCTGACGCCGCGGCGCTGGCAGCTGCCTCGCGTTTGGAGGTTGCCACGCCGGCGGTATCGGTCGTCACGCCGACGGCGGACACCAGCGCGGTCACGACCTTCGGTGCGGTGGGTTTCGCCGCGGCGCTGACCGCGCCGGCCTTGGGGGTGGCGGCAGCCTCGGGCGCCTTGTTGGCACTGCGTGCGGTCAGCTTGTTCGAGGTGCGGGCCGACGATGCGGTCGCCTTCGGCTTCGAGGGCCCGGACGAGCCGGTGCTGGACGACCCGGTGCTGGACGAGCTGTGTGACGACGAGCCCGAGTCGCCCGAGCCGGACCCCTCCGCCCACGCCGCGCCGGCGCCGGCGAGGATCGCCACCCCGACACCCAATCCCACTGCCAGGCCGCCGATGCGGCCCACATACGCCGAGGCATTATTCGTCGAACCCATTACTGCTTCCCCTTAGAAAACGCTGAGAAGACGGTACCGCACCTGGCAAACCCCGTGGCCGACTCGGAGTCACAAGTCTGCAAACAAATTCGCGGGCCATGCAATGACGAGAAGCCGGTCGGCGTTGGTGATCACGGCCTGCGGGTCGGCACCCCGGCGAACCCGCCGGCCGGCATCGCGGGGCCACGAGGGAAACATCACCTCGGCATGAATGTTTGCCAATTCCCGCGCTCCGTGGCAAGATCTCCGCCTGAACAGGCATTCAGGCCTATCTAAGGCCCCCGGCGAGGGCGAGTTCGCCGCTTTCGGTAAAGGATTCCCATGAATTCGCCCTCAGTTTCTGCCCGTATCGCTGCGGTCATCGGTGGTGCCGCACTCGTCGCCATGGCGTCGTTTGTCTCGTCCTGCAGCAAGAACGAGAACCCGGCCCCGTCGCCTTCGGTGTCGACCACGACGTCCTCCACGTCACCGAGCCCATCGGCGACACCCACCGAGAAGGGTCTCAACCCCTCGAACCCCAACAAGTTCAGCCCGACGGTGATCGCTCCGCCGGCCCCCACCGAATCGGGCGGCAATCACCACCACGGCCTCAACGGGATTGGCTGAGCTCCCGCGCGATAGCGGCGTGATACCGGTCGATATTGGCCGGGTTGACGATCCGGAAGAAGCCGTCGGGCATCGGCGCGTCCTTGGGCGCCTCGATCGTCATCGTGCGCGTGAACAACGTGATGTCCGCTCCGGGCGTGGTGAAGTGGTACTGGACGGTGATCCGCCCGTCCATTCCGCCGTTGCCGTCGCGGTCGTGGCCCAGCCGGCCCACCGAGGTGAACACCCACAGTTTCGGTCGCACGGCGATCGCCAAGTGCCAGGTGAAGATCCGGTCCCCGTCGGGGCCGCCCTCCTCCCAGGTGTCGCCCACGGCCAGCGGCAGCGTGTCGAGCTTTCCCACGTAGTTGCTGCCGGGGTAGGTCTTGGTCCAGTTGGCCGGATTGGTGACGAAGTCGTAGATCGTCTCCGGTGATTGGCTGAAGGCCGTCTCCGAGCTGGTGGTCACGATGCCCAATTGCGTTGCCTTTCTTGTCGGCTGTTCGCGCAGTTTACACTTTCTCTTGAATTTGTAACTACGCGCGCCGCGGCGGCGGTATGGTCCACCGGTGCGTTCAGCTGCGCGATTCGGCGTCCATCTCGGCCGCGGTATGCGGCGTCTTGCCCTCGACGGTGTCCTCGGTGCCAGGCGGTCGTTTCCGCGCCGGATCGCCGACCTGACGCCAACGGCGTTGTCCGCGATCATCGGCCGCCCTGTCGACTCGGTGGCCGTCCTGGACGGCGCGACAGGCACGTCGAGCCGTGCCCGGCTCGGACTCACCGGTGTCGACGTGCCGCCGTCGGTGTTCGTGAAGATGCCCGCCGCCACCGCCGCAATCAGAATGCTGGGGGAGCTGGCCGGACTCGGGGAGACCGAGGCTCGGTTCTACCGTGATCTGGCACCCGAACTGGGGCCGGGGATTCCGCGGTCATACGGCTCGGCGTTCGACCCACTGACGGGCCGGTACGTGATCGTGTTGGAGGACATGTCCCGCACGCCGTGCGAGTTCCCCGACACCCTGCACCCGCTGTCCACCGACCAGATGGCCCAAGTCGTCGAAACGCTGGCCGGACTGCACGCCACGTTCTGGGGGCGGTTACCGCAAAAGTCCGGTGGCAGTGGAAAATTCGGCTGGCTGGTAGCGCCGTCAGATGACCCGGCCAATCTCATAACGCCCACGGTGATGCGCACCTCCGCGCGCCGGCTGGCCGGCTCGACGACGATACCCGTGCACGCCGGCCGCTACATCTGGGAAAACTATCCCGCCGTCGCCGAGCTGATCGACAGCGGCCCGCACACCGTCTTGCACGGTGACTCCCATCCCGGAAACACGTTCTTCCGCAACGGTCGTGCCGGATTGCTGGACTGGCAGGTGGTCCGCCGCGGTCATCCGTCGCGTGACCTCGCCTACGCGATCGTGCTCGGCACCCCCGCCATCGACCGCGGAACTGTGGAGCGCGACCTGCTCGATACGTATCGGAGCGCACTGGCCGGTCGCGGCGGCCCACAGTTCGACCGTGACGAACTGTGGACGCGTTACCGGCAAGCCGTTGCGCACCCGTATTTTTCAGCGCTGGGTACGGCGGGCCTCGGTGGCATGCAGTCCGAAGGCATTGCCCTGGAGGGTCTGCAGCGTGCGGTGACGGCACTCGAGGAACTCGAGACCGTCACCGCGCTGAAGCACGGGCGCTGAGGTTACTTGGCGCAGTTGATCGTGACGTAGGCGATGCCCTGGGCGCCCGCCGAGCCCTGCGTGTTGATATCAGTCACCGTGCACTGCGACAACCCCCCGTTGGGGACGCCGTTCTCGTACTGCAGGGAGACGTCATAGCCCGCGGCGTCGAGGTCACGGATGGTGGCGGCGGCCGACTCCGATCCAGGTTCCGGGATGCTCGGAGGATCGGCAACGGCCAACGGGGCCAGCACAATCGACGTACCGACACCAATCAGCAGTGTCGCGACGCAGCGCAGTTCGAACGACATCAAAGTCCTTCCATCGATGGCCGGCCTACAGGGCTGCAGTCAAGGATGACAGCAAAGTCATGGCCCGACTTGCCACTGTGCGAACAGCGGCTGAACAGGTGCCGAACAGCCGACGACTGACCAGGTCACAGCGCTGCGGTGATCATGTCGGGCCGCCGGGCGCGTTCGCGCTCGCGTCCGCCGGCCGCCGGTCCGCCGCCTCCTGAGGCGTCGGCCACGCTTCCGGAAGCGGGCGCTGACGCACCCGCTGCGGCCACCAGAACCACCGGCCCAGCAGGGCCGCGATCGACGGCGTCATGAACGAGCGAATCACCAGGGTGTCGAACAATAGGCCCAGGGCGATCGTCGTTCCCACCTGGCCGCCGACCCGAAGCGGACTGACCGCCATCGAGGCCATGGTGAAGGCGAAGACCAGACCGGCCGACGTCACCACCGATCCGCTGCCGCCCATGGCCCGGATGATGCCGGTGTTGAGCCCGGCGTGGATCTCCTCCTTGAACCGGGCGACCAGTAGCAGGTTGTAGTCCGATCCCACCGCCAACAGGATGATCACCGCCATCGCGATGACGAGCCAGTGCAACGGTTGACCCAGAATGTGTTGCCACAGTAGGACTGACAGCCCGAACGACGCTCCGAGCGACAGCACCACCGTGCCGACGATCACCGCCGCCGCCACGACGCTTCGGGTGATCACCAGCATGATGATGAAGATCAGACACAGCGCCGCGATACCGGCGATCATCAGGTCGTAGTTGGCGCCGTGCTGCATGTCCTTGTAGACCGAGGCCGTACCGCCGAGATAGACCCTCGAGCCCTCCAGCGGGGTGCCCTTGATCGCCTCGAACGCGGCGTTCTTGATCTTGTCGATGTGCGAGATGCCTTCCGGCGTTGCGGGATCTCCTTCGTGGGAGATGATGAACCGCACCGCTTTTCCGTCCGGCGAGACGAACATCTTCAGGCCGCGCTTGAATTCCGGGTTGTCGAACACCTCGGGCGGCAGATAGAACGAGTCGTCGTTCTTCGACGCGTCGTAGGCCTGCCCCAGTGCCGTGGCGTTCTGCTGCATGGCGTCCATCTGATCCTGCAGACCACCCATCGTGGACTGCATCGTCAGCATGGTGGTCTTCATGGTCTTCATGGTCGCGATCATCGGCGGCATGACCTCGAGCATCTTGGGCATCAGGACGTCGAGTCTGTCCATGTCGACCACCAGTGCCCCGAGATCGTCACTGAGCGTGTCGATTCCGTCGAGCGAGTCGAAGATCGACCGCATCGACCAGCAGATCGGGATGTCGAAGCAATGTGGTTCCCAATAGAGGTAGCTGCGGATCGGCCGGAAGAAGTCGTCGAAATCTGAGATGTTGTCCCGGATCTCGTTGGTGTCGGCCACCATCTGCTTGGTCTTGCCCACCATGCTGTGGGTGATTCCGACCATCTCTTTGGTCAGCGCCAGCATGCGCTCCATGGTGTCGATGGTGACCTGCAGCTCGTCACCCATCTTCAGCATGTCCTTCATGCGGTCCTGCAGATAGGACATGTTCATCGTCTGGTTGGTGCCCTGCATGCTGATGATGAAGGGGATCGAGGTGTGCTCGATCGGGGTGCCGAGCGGGCGCGTGATCGTTTGCACCCGACCGATGCCCGGAATGTGGAAGACCGTCTTGGCGATTCGGTCGACGACGAGCATGTCGGCCGGGTTGCGCACGTCGTGGTCGGTTTCGAGCAGCAGGAGTTCGGGATTCATCCGGGCTTGCGGGAAGTGCCGGTCGGCGGCCGCGTAACCCTGGTTGGCCGGGATGCTGCCGGGCAGGTAATAGCGGTCGTTGTAGTTGGTCTTGTACGACGGGAGCGCGAGCAGGCCGATCAAGGACAGCGCGATCGAGGCGACCAGGATCGGTCCGGGCCAGCGGACCACCGCGGCGCCGACTCGTCGCCAGGTGCGGGTGTTCATCTTCCGCTTGGGTTCGAACAGGCCGAACCGGCCGCCGATCGAGATGACGGCCGCGCCGAGGGTCAGTGCCGCGATGACCACGACGAGCATGCCGATGGCCAGCGGGAAGCCCAGCGATTGGAAGTACGGCAGCCGGGTGAAGTGCAGACAGAACGTCGCGCCGGCGATGGTCAGGCCCGAGCCCAGGATCACGTGGGACGTGCCGTGATACATCGAGTAGAAGGCCGTCTCGCGGTCGTCACCGGCCAGCCTCGCCTCGTGATAGCGGCCGATCAGGAATATCGCGTAGTCGGTCGCGGCGGCGATGGCCAAGGTGGCGAGCAGGTTCACCGCGAACGTCGACAGGCCGATGAGTTCGTAGTGGCCGAGGAAGGCGATGACCCCTCGTGCCGCGGTGAGCTCGGTGAACACCATGACGAGCACGAGGATCACCGTCGTGATGGACCGGTAGACCAGGAGCAACATCACGAAGATCACGCCGATGGTGATGGCTTCGATCAGCTTGACCGCGGAGTCGCCCGCGTTGTGCTGGTCGTGGCTCAGCGCGGTCGGGCCGGTGACGTAGACCTTCATTCCGGCCGGCGGGGGATTGTCGTTGACGATCTTGGTGACCGCGTCGATCGATTCGTTGGCCAGGGCCTCGCCCTGGTTGCCGGCAAGGTACAGCTGGACGTAGGCGGCCTTGCCGTCCGCGCTCTGGGAGCCGGCGGCGGTCAGCGGGTCGCCCCAGAAGTCCTGGATGTGCTCGACGTGCTTGGTATCGGCGCGCAGCTTCTGCATCAAGCCGTCGTAGTAGTGGTGCGCCTCGGGGCCCAGCTGCTGATCGCTTTCCAGCAGCACCATCGCGCTGCTGTTGGAGTCGAACTCCTGAAAGTCCTTGCCGACCTTCTTCATCGCCTTCATCGACGGCGCGTCCTCGGGTGCCAACGAGACCGTGTGCTCCTGGCTCACCTGTTCCAGCGACGGAACCGCGACACTGAGCACGACGACCAGACCCAGCCAGAGCAGGACGATCGGCACCGAGAACGCCCGGACGAACCGGGGGATCAACGGATTCTTCTTGGGCGGGGTCTGCAGGTCGATCATGCGGACTTCACCAGGCAGAACGTCTGGGCGTTGACGCCGGTCGAGGTCTTCTCGTCCTTGAGCACGCCGTCGACGAGGATGCGGCACCCGATGGTGTCGGTGTCGCCCTGGGCGACGATGTTGGCGCTGGCGGCCGGGGCGGTCGTGGTGAGCGTCAGCGACCAGGGCAGCGTGATGTCACGGGCGATCTGTGGTTGTGCGTCCAGGTCCAGATAGTTGATGGTTGCCACAGCGCCTTCGGGGCCAAAGATCTGATAGGTCACTTGCTTGGGGTTGAACGGCTTGGTGTCGTTGGCCAGGCCGCTGCCGGGACGGGTGAGCTCGGTCTTTCCGAAGACGCCGTGCAGACGGAAAACGCCGAATGCGGCGATGGCCACCACAACCACGATGAGCAGCGGAATCCACGCCCGCCTCAGTGCCTTGACCATAGGATTCCCCGACGAACTACGACGCCGGCACGGACAGCGCGGTGACTCCTTCGGCGCCGTTCGTGAGCGCGGCCGTCCGTCCCATCTCAACCCCGTTTTCCTGTATGTCGCGACAGCTTAGCTGACTTAACGTAAGAGATTAGCTCACTTAATTGATCGGACGATACCCCCGGTAACGGCTCCGATGGATTCTCCCTGGGCGTTCGTGCCCGAGGTCACATCGCCGGCCGAAGTCGGCTGTGGTCACACTCGACGCGAGCCGATTTCAGCGTCACGCGGTCAATTGTGCGGGATGGCTCTTGCGACAGTGGTTAGCTGTCCTACAATCTTGGCCATGAACGTTACGAGGCTTGCCATGGCCGCTGTTGCGGCCGTCGCGGCGCCGATCGTGCTGGCCGCGCCGTCGCACGCCGACCCCGACACCGATTTCGCCAATCAGTTGCACACCTTCGGGATCTACGGGCCTCGTGACTACAACGCGTGGATCGGCAAGATCACCTGCAAGCGTCTGGCCACCGGCCTGGACAAGGATGCCTACGCCTCGGCGAAGTTCCTGGTGACCAACCTGCCGCTGGGCACCAACCAGGGCCAGGCTCTGCAGTTCCTCGGCGCTGCGATCGGCACCTACTGCCCGGACCAGGTCGGCGTCCTGCAGAGGGCTTCCGCAGGCTAGACCAGCCAGCCCGATGGCAGGCCCCGTCGACCGGGTAGTCGCACAGGACGTGCCCGGCGCACCCGACGCGGTGCGCGCCCACTATGTCGATCTGAACAACATCAAGGACGTGCACCCGCTGGTGGTGTCGGTCGAGACGCTGTCGCACACCGCCACCGACGACGGCGGCTACGTCCAGGTCTATCGGGTCCGTGACCGCATCCCGCTGGGCATTGTGACCCTTCCCATCACCTATACGGCGCGACTCGAGGTGCCGACGTCCGGTCCGGTCCGCACCGAGGCCCGTCAGTTCCCGGCCGTTCGGCTGGACTCGGTGGTGTCCTTCGACCCGATCCCCACCGGAACCCGGCTGACCGAACGGATCCGGTTCACCGCGCCCTGGCCGCTGCTCGGTGTCACCGTGCGGCAGGCGGTCGACGCCCACGAGGAGATGCTGGCCGGTATTCGCCGGCACTTCGAGCAGAGGGTCTAGCCCGCCGTCTTGCCGTTGTCGACGTTGTAGACCGCGCCGTGGATCGTCGTCGCATCGTCGCTCGCCAGGAATGCGATCACCTTCGCCACATCGGCGGGCGCCATCATCCCGCGGGGCGCGGCGATACGCATGATCAGATCCCAGTCGGCGTCCTCGGGGGTCTTGAACTCGGTCACCTGCGGGGTGAGCATGCCGCCGGGGCAGATGACGTTCACCCGCAGCTGTTCCTTGGTGTATTCGATCGCCAAGGCCTTCGTCATTCCGACCAGCCCGTGCTTGGCCGCGCAGTACGCCGCCGAATAGACCTCGCCCTCGATACCGGCGATCGAGGCGACGTTGACGATGTTGCCGCCGACCTCCAGCAGCTTCGGCAGCGCCGCGCGGGTCAGATAGAACGGGCCGTTGAGGTTGACGGCGAGGTCGTAATCCCAGTCCTCGTCGGTGACCGACGTGGTGCGCCGCATCTGGTGGAAGCCCGCCGCGTTGACCAGCACGTCGAGCCGGCCGAAGTGTTCCACGCACTGCGCCACGGCGTCCCGACAGGCCTGCGCGCTGGTGATGTCGACCGACGAATACGTCCCGCCCGGAACGGATTCGAACACCGTCGCCATTCGCTCGGCGTCGCGGGCGATGCCGAAGACCGACGCTCCCCGCTCGGCGAACACCTGCGCCGTCGCGGCGCCGAGGCCCGACGACGCGCCGGTCACCAGGGCGACCTTCCCATCCAGCTGTGTCATAACCCGACCCTTCGCTCAAGCGTGTACGTCGCGAAGTCCCTTCGCGTTGCGCAGTCCCGAGCAGTTGTAGCACCCGACGCAGCCAACACAGTCGGTGCATCTCACACAGCCGACGCAGGCGGTGCAGCCACGGCACGCGACGCAGGCCAGGCACGCTACGCATTTACGTAGCCGCACCGAGAAGACGGAGAGCACGCTGCCCGCGATGAGCGCTCCCCGAGGTGGCCACCGAGCCGACCACGAGGGCGCTGCCCGAGGTGGCGATGGATCCGACGACGGCGGCGCTGCCCGCGGTCGCGATCGAGGCATTGACCACCGCGCTGCCGACGGTGGCGATCGACCCGGCGACGACCGCGCTGCTGATGGTGCTGACTGATCCGGCCACGACCGCGCTGTCGGTGGTGGCGACCGAGCCGGCCACGGTGGCCGGCTCGGAGGGTTCGATGACGGCAAGTGTTTTCACGCCACGAGCATCTCAGCCTGCGCGCGGTCGCGCAGGTGGTATGGCCGCCAGGAGTTCGCGGGTGTACTCCTGCTCGGGTGCGCTGAGAAGTTCGGCGGCGGGCCGGTATTCGACCGTGGCGCCGTCGCGGAGCACCAGCACGTCGTGGCTCATCCGTTCCACGACCGCGAGGTCATGCGAGATGAACAGGTAGGTCAGCCCGAGGTCGCGTTGCAGATCGGCGAGTAGATCCAGGATCCGGGACTGGACCGAGACGTCGAGGGATGCCGTTGCCTCGTCGAGGATGACCAGTTCCGGTTCGACCGCCAGCGCCCGGGCGATGCTGACCCGCTGCTGCTGGCCTCCGGACAGCTCATGCGGATAACGCGACGCGAACTCGCCCGGTAGGCCGACCAGCTCCAGCAGTTCGGCCACCCGTTCGGTGCGCGCCTGCCTGTCACGCCGAATCTTGTGTACCGCAAGGGGTTCGGCGATCGCCGAGCCGATGCGGGCGCGTGGGTCGAGTGCCGCGAACGGGTCCTGCAGCACCAGGCTGATCCGGCGGCGCAGCGCTTTCTCGTCCGAGCCGCGCACGCCGAGGATGTCCACCCCGTCCAGCGTCGCCGTGCCCGAGGTGGGGTTGACCAGTCCGGTCAGCGCCCCGGCCACCGTCGACTTGCCGGACCCGGATTCGCCGACCAGGCCCAGGGTGGTGCCGCGGCGGATCTGGAACGAGACGTCGGTGACGGCGGTCTGCCCGCCGAAGTCCACGTGGAGTTCGTCGACGTCCAGCAGAACGGCGGCATCAGCCGGTGCGGGCGGCGGTCCGCCGGAGCCGATCAGCGGCCGTGCGTCGAGCAGTTCGCGGGTGTAGGGGTGGTTGGGCCGGTCGAAGATGTCGAGGATCGGCGCCTGCTCCACCGACAGCCCGTCCTGCAGCACAGTGACGGTGTCGGCCACCTGCCCGACGAGGCCCAGATCGTGACTGATCCACACCACCGCGGCGCCGAAGTCGCGTTGCAGGTCCTTGATCAGCGCGACGATCTGCGCCTGCGTTGTCACGTCCAGGGCAGTGGTCGGTTCGTCGGCGACCAGAAGTTCCGGGTCGCAGGCCAGCGCGATCGCCACCATCACCCGTTGCCGTTGACCGCCCGAGAGCTGGTGCGGGTAACTGTCCAGGCGACGGTGCGCCTCGGGCAGCCCGACGGCTTCCAACAGGTCGAGTGCGCGCTGCCGGGCCCTGCGTCGGGTCAGGTTCTTGTGTGTCTGAAGGGATTCGGTGATCTGCCGCTCCAGCGTCAGCAGCGGATTGAGCGACGTTCCGGGGTCCTGGAACACGAAGCCGATACGGCCGCCGTGCACGCTGCGCAGCACCCGGGGTTTCGCATCCACCAGCTGAGTTGTAGACGAATCACCCTTGGCCGCAAGCTGACTCGATCCGGTCGTCATCGCGCCCGGGGTGTCGAGCAGACCGGTGGCCGCCAGTGCGGTCATCGTCTTGCCCGACCCGGATTCGCCGACGATCCCCAACGTCTGCTCGGGCTCGACGTCGAATGAGATGCCCCGCACGATCTCCCGGCGGCCGAGCCGCACCCGCAGGTCGCGGACACTGAGTACGGGCGTCATGAGCGTCGCCCAGCCTCGGTGGAGGTGCGCTGCTTGGGATCCAGCACGTCGCGGAGCCCGTCGCCCAACAGGTTGAACGCGAGCACGATCACGAAGATCGCCGCGCCGGGGAACACCGCCACCCACCATGCCAGCGTGACGAACCCCTGCGAGTCGAAGATCATTCGGCCCAGGGACGGCTGCGGCGGTTGCAGTCCCAGCCCCAGGAACGACAATGCCGCCTCGGAGAGGATCGCGAACGCCAGCGACAGCGACGTCTGCACGATCAGTGGCCCGGCGATATTGGGCAGCACGTGGCGAGCCAGGATGTAGCGGTGCGGGCTGCCCATCGAACGTGACACCGCCACATACGGTTCGATCCGGACGCCCAGTGTGCTGGCCCGGGCAATCCGGGCGAAGATCGGTGTGTAGACCACGCCGATGGCCAGCATGGTGGTGCCCAGCCCCGGGCCGAGGACCGCGACGATCGCCAACGCCAGCAACAGAACCGGGAACGCGAACATGACGTCGACGCATCTCATCAGCACCGTGTCCGCCCAGCCGCCCCGGTACCCGGCGAGCACGCCGACGCTCACCCCGACGACCAGAGCGAACGCGACACTGACCACGGCGACCTCCAGTGACACGCGGGTCGCGATCAGCACCCGCGAGGCGATGTCGCGGCCGAGCTCGTCCGTGCCGAACCAGTGTGCGCCGCTGGGAGCCTGCAGGGCACTTGGCACGTCGACGTCGTTGGCACCTGATGGGGCCAGCCAGGGTGCGCCGAGTGCCGCCAAGACGATGGCCAGTAGCAGTACGGCGCTGATCAAGGCGACCGGATTGCCAAGCAGCAAACGCCAATTCGACTCTCTCATGACAGCCGGATCCGTGGATCGACCACCGCGTACAGCACATCGACGATCAGGTTGATCAGCAGGAAGAGCGCGGCGATCAGCAGCACCGCACCCTGGATCACCGGGTAGTCGCGGGCCGCAACGGCGTTGAAGGTCAGCCGCCCCAACCCCGGCCACGCGAAGACCACCTCGACGACGATCACCCCGCCGAGGATCGTCGCCAGCTGAATGCCGGTGATGGTCAGCACCGGAACCAGCGCGTTGCGCACGATGTGCCGCGACGTGACCACCAGGGGCGGAAGTCCTTTGGACCGGGCGGTTCGCACGTAGCCGGCCTCGGCGACTTCCAGGACCGCGGACCGGACATACCGGGTCATGATCGCTCCGGCCACCAATCCGACCGTCAGGCCGGGCAAGATGATGTGGCGCAGCCAACCGCCCGGATCCTGCAGCAGGGGCCGGTATCCGGAGGTGGGCAACCAGCCCAGAGTCGAGGCGAACAGGCCGATCAGTAGGATCGCCATCCAGAAGTCCGGGATCGAGACCCCGAATTGGCTTGCCACCCGGACGATTCCGTCGCCTGCCCGGCCGCGGTGCAATGCGGAATAGATACCGGCAGGCAGCGCGATGACCAACGCGATCACGATGCCGACCAGCGCCAGTGACACCGTGGCGGGCAGCCGCTCGAGCAGCGTCGCGGTCACCGGTTCGCCGTTGCGGAAGCTGACCCCGAGGTCACCTGTCAGCGCCGAACCGGCATAGGAGAAGAACTGTGCGATCAGCGGGCGGTCGAGACCGCTGGCCGACCGCAAAGCCTGGTAGGCCTCCGGTGTGTACCGGGTGCCCAACGCGATGCGCACCGGGTCGCCGGGGACCAGATGAACCAGCGCGAACACCACGATCAGCACACCGAACATCACCACCGCCGAATACAGCAGCCGCCGCAGCAGGAACGCGATCACGCCGTACCACCTCTCGTCAGGTGGGCTGAGCGGAACCGCACGGCACCGTCCCGGCGGGCCTCGTATCCGGTCAGATTCGTCGACCACGCCTGAATGACCGACGGGTTGTAGAGGTAGATGTAGCTGGCCTTGTCGGCGATGATCGTCGCGGCGCGGGCGTACTCGTCCTGGCGGCGGGCACGGTCGGTCTCCTCGCGCGCCGCGTCCAGAAGCCGGTCGACGTCCGGGTCGGAGAATTTCTGCGCGTTGCTCGAGCCACCGGTGTGGTGCTGGGCGTAGTAGAAGTCGTCGGGATCGATGTTGCCGAGCCACCCCATCATCAGCATGTCGAAGTGGCCGCTGTTCTGTTCGTCGAGCCAGGTCGCGAAGTCGACTGTGCGGATGCTGACGTCGATGCCGACCGCCGCAAGATTGTCGGCGATGATCTGCGCCGCGGTGACCGTCTCCGGGTACTCGCTGGTGACCAGCATGCCCAGCTTCTGCTTGCCGATTCCGGCCTGTCGCAGAAGATCTCGGGCCCGACCCTCGTCGTGACGGTAGCGGTCGTACGGCGTGTACCACGGGTTACCCTGGGGAATCGCAAGCTGATTCGCGGTCGCGGTCCCGTAGCTGGTGGCTTGCACGATCGACGCCCGGTCGATGCCGTAGGCGATGGCCTGCCGTACCCGCTCGTCATTCCACGGCGCGCGTGCCTCGTTGAGCGCCAGATACCAGTAGTCGTTGGAGGGCGTGACGGCCAGGTGTATCGAGTCGTCGCCCTTCAACTGCTCGACACGCTGCGGCGGAATGGCGTCGGTCCAGTCGATCTCACCGGCCTGCAGGGCCGACAACGCCGTCGACGGTTCGGAGATGAACCGGAACGTCACGCCCGGGACTTTCGGGGCGCCGGCCCAGTAGCCCTTGTTCGCGGTCAAGGTGATCGAGTCACCGCTCGTGCGTCCAGTGAAGGCGAACGGTCCGGTGCCCACCGGATGTGTTGCAATCTGGCCGCTTTCGACGTTGCGGCGCTGCACGATCGCCATTCCCTTGAAACCGCCGAGGTTGGTCAGCAGGTTGGGGGTCGGGTGCTGCACGTCGATGACGACCGTCTGCGGGTCGGGTGCGCGCACGTCCCGGACCGCGCTGAGCTTGTCGGCGTTGGCGAGCTTCTCGTCGATGATCCGCCGGTAGGAGTAGACGACATCGGAGGCGCGCAGCGGCGAGCCGTCGTGCCAGCTGACCCCAGGGCGCAGGTGAAAGGTCCAGGTGCGTTGGTCGGGGGAGACCTGCCAGGATTCGGCCAGCGCCGGCCGCATCTCGAGGTTCTCGTCGGGCTCGACCAGGGTGTCGTAGACGTTCTCCAGCACCTCGAAGGAGAAGTAGGAGGTGCTGCGCTGCGGGTCGAGCTGGTCTGGCTCGCCGGCGATCGCAGCCGTGATGTTGCCCGCCGAAGGTCCGCCCAGATCAACCCGCGAGCCCGTCGAACACGCCGCCACCAGCCCGATCATTACGAGGGCAGCGGTCAGCACCGCTGGTCGTCTCATGATGGGATGCGAGTTTCCCGAACCGCTGATGGGTAAACGCCGTCGCTGCGATAATCGGCCGGGGTAGGGACCGGAGGGGACATGGTTACCGTGATGCGCGTGCTCGCCGCGGCTGACCAGCCAGTGCAATCAGGCCCGGCAGGAAAATTACGCGTGCGTGACAAACGCCCGCGACCGCAGCATCGCGGCCGTTACTCGCATTGAATGGAGGCCAGACCACAGCCAGTTGATTGCACGTGCATCCGGCGGGGTATCGCCAAGAAGCTCGGCCGGGGCGAACCAAGCCTTCGGCGTGGAAAGGAGCGATTGATGCGTACCGTCCCGGGCGCCACTGATCATGTCGTGGTGGTGGGCGCGGGCCTGTCGGGGCTGTCGGCTGCGCTGCAATTGGCCGGTCGCGGGCGATCGGTCACCGTCGTCGAGCGCTACCCGTTCCCCGGTGGGCGGATGGGGCAGGCCGACATCGCCGGCTACCGCATCGACACCGGGCCGACCGTGCTGACGATGCCGGACATCATCGAGGACGCTTTCGCCGCCGTCGGCGCATCGATGACCGACCATCTGGATCTGGTGCAGGTCGCCCCCGCCTACCGGGCGACATTCGCCGACGGTCGCTCGCTGGACGTGCACCCCGACGCCGCCGCGATGACGGCGGCCATCGAGGAGTTCGCCGGCCCGGATCAGGCCGCCGGCTACCAACGCCTTCGGGCCTGGCTCACCGAGCTCTACGAGTTGGAGTTCAACGGCTTCATCGCGTCCAACTTCTCCTCCCCGCTGTCGCTGCTGACTCCGCAACTGGCCCGGCTCGCCGCGATCGGTGGGTTCCGCGGCTGGGAACGGATGGTCGGCCGGTTCATCACCGACGAACGCGTCCAGCGACTCTTCACCTTCCAAGCGCTCTACGCCGGTGTCCCGCCCCAGCAGGCGCTGGCCGCCTATGCCGTCATCGCATACATGGATACCGTTGCGGGCGTGTACTTCCCGCGCGGAGGCATGCGAGCGGTCCCCGAGGCGATGGCAGCCGCGGCCGAGGCGGCCGGTGTGCAGTTCCGCTACGGGTCGACTGTGGATGCGCTGGAACGCAGCGGGTCACGAGTGACTGCGGTGCGGACCGGCGACGGTGAGCGGATCGCTTGTGACGCTGTGGTACTCACCACCGAGCTGCCGCTGACCTATCAGCTGCTCGGCCGCACACCGCGGCGTCCGATCAAGGTGCGGCCCGCGCCGTCCGCGGTCGTCGTGCACGTCGGGGTGCCCGCGGTCGGCGAGCGGCTGCTCCACCACAACATCAGCTTCGGGCACCAATGGGCTCGCACGTTCGACGAGATCATCCGCGACGGTGCTCTGATGAGCGACCCGTCGCTGCTGGTGACCAGGCCCACCGCGGGTGATCCGAGCCTCGCGCCGCCCGGGCGCGACCTGCTCTACGTGCTCGCGCCCGCGCCGAATCTCGAAGTGGGCAAGGTTGATTGGGGTTCGATCGGCGACGGCTACGCGCGCCAGGTGGTGGCCACCGCGGCCGAACGCCTGATGCCCGGACTCGCCGACGACGCCGAGATCCTGGACGTCGTCACCCCCGCCGACTGGGCCGCACAGGGCATGGCCGCCGGCTCGCCGTTCGCGCTGGCGCACACCTTCGCCCAGACCGGGCCGTTCCGGCCGGCCAACATGGTCCGCGGTATCGACAACGCGGTGCTGGCCGGCGGTTCGACCGTGCCCGGTGTCGGCATCCCCACAGCGATGATCTCAGGGCGGCTGGCCGCCGACCGTGTCACCGGGGCCGTGGACGACCCTTCCGCCAAACGCACTATCGTCGGGTCGGGAAGCAGGTAGCGATGATCCACACCGAGTTGCATGCCGCGGGCATCGACGATTCGCGACTGGTCGAGTCCTACCGCTACTGCCGGCGCCTCAACGCCCAGCACGGCCGGACCTACTTCCTGGCCACCCGGCTGCTCGCCCCGTCGCAGCGCCCGCCGGTGCACGCGCTGTACGGGTTCGCGCGCTACGCCGACGACATCCTCGACGACATGGAGATCGACGCCGGCACCGCCGATCGTGAACGCCGCCTCGACGAGCTGTCGAACAAGTTCTTCAACGGCGACGAGGATGACACCGAGCCGGTGCTGCCCGCCGTGCTGCACACCGCCCGCACCTACCAGATTCCCCTGGATCTGTTCGACGACTTCCTGGCCTCGATGCGGATGGATCTCACCGTCACCGACTATCCGGATCGTCCGGCGCTGAACCACTACATGCGTGGTTCGGCCGCGGTGATCGGCTTGCAGATGCTGCCGATCCTGGGCACCGTCGGGCCCGCCGAGGAGGCTGCGCCGTACGCCGAGGCGCTGGGGCATGCCTTCCAGCTGACCAACTTCCTGCGCGACGTCGACGAGGACCTCGCGCGCGACCGCATCTATCTGCCCGCCGACGAGCTCGCCGCCTTCGGCGTGGACCGTGACGTGCTCACCTGGTGCCATCAGAACCGCCGCACCGATCCGAAGGTGCGCCGCGCGCTGGCCGCCCAGCATGACATCACCCGCGGTGTCTACCGGCAGGCGCGCAAGGGGATCGCGCTTCTCGCCCCGCAGTCGAGGCCGTGTGTGACGACCGCGTTCACGTTGTACTCGGAAATCCTCGATCGCATCGAAGCCATCGACTTCGCGGTGTTCAGCCGACGTGCTTCGGTGTCCAAGGGACGACGGCTGCAGGTCTTCTCGTCCGGATTGGTCCGGGCCTATCACGCCCGTGGCGCCGCCTGATGGATCGATGGCAGTACCTGATCGTGTCGCTGGAATCGGCGGTTTGCGCACCGGGTTGTCCGGCAAGGTCGAATACTGGATATCGATGGGCATCGTGCTGGCATTCCAGGTGATCGTCGACGGCTGGGTGACCATGCTGCCGACGCCGATCGTGATCTACACCCGTCGCGATGATCCAGGAGATCGATGATGACCGTAACCAACCGCGGGCTGGAACGCGCCCAGGTTCCCGGCGCCTTCGACGTCGGTGCGCACGCCTACGACAAGCTGGTCGGGGCCAATCCCGGCTATCACGACCACCTGCGGATCTCCGCACGACGGATGCGGATTCCGGGCGGCGGGCGTGGATTGCGGCTGCTGGACGCGGGCTGCGGCACGGGTGCCTCGACGGCCGCGCTGCTGGATGCCGCGCCGCATGCCGAGATCGTGGCCGTCGATGCCTCGGCGGGCATGCTGGCCGAGGCGAATGCGAAATCCTGGCCCGACTCGGTCCGCTTCGTGCACAGCCCGATCGAGAAGATCGCCGACGCCGGCGTCGAAGGTCCCTTCGACGGCATCCTCGCGGCGTATCTGTTGCGCAACCTCGCCGACCCGGACGCGCAGTTGCGGACGTTCCGCGAGCTGCTGCGGCCCGGCGGAACGCTGGCCGTGCACGAGTACTCGGTGCGTGATTCCCGCGCCGCCTCCGCGATCTGGAACGCCGTGTGCTGGGGCATCATCATCCCGTCCGGCTGGCGGCAGACCCGCAATGCCACCCTGTATCGGCACCTGTGGCGCAGTGTGAACACGTTCGACGGCGCGGCCGCATTCCAGCGCCGGCTGACGGCAGCGGGTTTCGCCGGTGTGCACAGCGAGACGATGCCCGGCTGGCAGCGTGACATCGTGCACACCTTCTTGGCGGACGCACCGCGATGATCGACCCTCGTCGCGTCGCCCACCCGGCAATCGCCGGGGTGCCGCATGCCCACGCGCTGCCCGCCACGCCGCACGTCGTCGTGGTCGGTGGCGGGATCGCCGGCCTGGCGGCTGCCACCGGCCTGGCTGAACGCGGTGTCTCCGTTGACCTTCTGGAGTCGCAGCACTATCTGGGCGGGCGGGTCGGCGGCTGGACCGAGCAGCTTCCCGACGGCACCCAGGTGGCGAACAACCGCGGCTTCCACGCGTTCTTCCGGCAGTACTACAACCTGCGGTGGTTGCTGAGCCGCACCGATCCCGAGCTCGAGCGGCTGCGGGCCGTCGAGGACTATCCGCTGGTCGATGGCGAGGGCCGGCGCGACACCTTCCGCGGGCTGCCGAAGACCCCGCCGTGGAATGCGCTGGCCTTCGCGCTGCGCAGCCCCACCTTCCGGATGCGGGACCTGATGCGGCTCAACGCCGTTGCTGCCGCCCCGCTGGCCGCGGTGTCGGTACCGGACATCTATGAGCAGCTCGACGGAGTCGACGCGGGCACCTTCCTGACCGACATCAATTTCCCCGTCGCCGCCCGCCACCTCGCATTCGAGGTATTCGCCCGCAGTTTCTTCGCCCGGCCGGAGCGGCTCTCGGCGGCGGAGCTGGCGACGATGTTCCATATCTACTTCCTGGGCTCGAGCGAAGGATTGGTCTTCGACGTCGCCGCGTCGAATTTCGACACCGCGCTGTGGGAACCGTTGGGCCAGTACCTGATCGAGCACGGTGTTCGAGTGCGACGTGGGGTGTCGGTGGAATCGGTGGCGCGCGGTGGCGCCAAGCGGCTACAGGTGCGCGATTCCACCGGAGCCACCATCGACGCCGACGGTGTGGTGTTGGCCACCGATGTCGCTGCGCTGCAACGAATCGTGGCCGCCTCGCCGGGCCTCGGTGACGAGGGCTGGCGTCACAACATCGCACAGATGCAGACCGCGCCGCCGTTCATGGTGCAGCGACTGTGGCTGGACCGTCCGGTGAACTCCGATCGGCCTGCCTTCCTCGGCACCGGCGGCCTGGACCCTGTCGACAACATCAGCGTGGTCAGCAACTACGAAAGCCAGGCCGCCGAATGGGCTCGCGCACATCGTGGTTCGGTCGTCGAGGTGCATTCCTACTCGGTGGGTGACGAGCCTGCGGTCGACGACCTTCGCGAGCGCATGCTGGCCCGGCTGCACCAGCTCTACCCGGAGACCGCAGCGGCCGGGATCGTCAAGGAGGCACTGCTGGTCCGTGACGACTGCCCGTTGTTCGCCCCGGGTGCGTTCGCCAACCGGCCGACCGTCGAGACCCCGGTCCACGGTCTGATGCTGGCCGGCGATGGGATCCGCATCGACCTGCCCGTCGCGCTGATGGAGCGCGCCGCCACCACCGGATGGACGGCTGCCAACCAACTGCTCGCCGGGTGGGGGATCTCCGGACACACCCTGCACACCGTGCCGGTACACGGACGCTCACCGCTGTTGCGCCGGCTGGCCAGCCGGGAAAGGCGCGCGTCATGAGCTTCCGGTCGCGGATGAAATCGATTCCGCTGCAAGTAATCCCCAAGGCGAACTGGGCGGGACAGCGACCCACCTATCAGGACGCCCAGCCGGCACTGATCACCGCCGCGCTGCGCCGCGCCGAGGATCGGCCCAGTGGAAACTGGTATGTCTTCGGTGCCAGCACCGACGTCCGGGCCAATCGGCCGTTCGGCACCCGGGTCGGTGGACTCGACATCGTCGCGTGGCGAGATCAGCAGCGCGGCCTGCACGTCGGGCCCGCGGCTTGCCCGCATCTGGGTGCCGACCTCGCGACCGGAAAAGTGGAGTGCGGCGGCCTGATCTGCCCGTGGCACGGGCTGCGGCTCGAGGGTGGCCGCGAATTCGGCTGGAAGCCGCTGCCCGCCTTCGACGACGGCGTCCTGGTCTGGGTCCGGCTGGATCGGGTGGGTGGCGAACCGCCGCTCGACGCCCCGGTGATCCCGGCGCGTCCTGCGGGGCCGCGGCTGGCCGCGGTGACTCGGCTGGACGGCGTGTGCGAACCGTCCGACATCATCGCGAACCGGCTCGACCCCTGGCACGGCGCCTGGTTCCATCCGTATTCGTTCACCCAGTTGGAGGTGCTGAGCGCCCCGGCGGTCGACGCCGACGAGGACGCCGATCGGTTCCTGGTGGCGGTGACGTTCCGGATGGGACGACTCGGCGTGCCGGTGATCGCGGAGTTCACCGCCCCGGAGCCGCGCACCATCGTCATGCGGATCGTGGACGGGGAGGGCACCGGCAGCGTCGTCGAAACCCACGCCACCCCGATGGGGCCGGGACGCGACGGTCGCCCACGCACAGCGGTGATCGAAGCCGTTGTCGCACAATCTGATCGCACCGGCTTCCATCACTCGCTGCGGGTGGCGCCGCTGATCACGCCGTTCATGCGCCTGGCGGCCACCCGGTTGTGGCGTGACGACCTCGCCTACGCCGAGCGGCTCTACGCCTTGCGCGACAACACCTCCGGCTAGCCGACGGTCAGGATCGTCTTGCCGGGCAACCGGCCGGCATCGGCGTCGGCGTGCACCGCGGCGATCTCGGCCAGGGGCCGGCGATCAGCGACATCGATCGTCAGTCGACCGGCATCCACGCGGCCGACCAGGCCGGCGAGTTGGGCGGCGTCGCTGCGGACGAACACCCGTTGGCTGCGCAGCCCACGTTGCGGAGTCTCCGGCCCCGAGGTCATGGTGCCGACGTAGTGCCCGCCGTCGGCCACCAGTGCGGCCAGTGCCTCGGTTTCGTCGGGCGTCGTGCCGATCAGATTGAGCACCACGTCGAACGGCGCTCCGTCGGCGATCGGGGTGGCCGTGTAGTCCAGGTAGCCGATCAGCTGGTCGGCCCCATGGGCGCGGAGGCGTTCGGCTGCACTGGGTTTCGTGGTGGCGGTGACCTTCGCGCCGGCCTGATGCGCGAGCTGTACCGCGTAGCCGCCGACCGCTCCGCCCGCACCGTTGATCAGGATGCTCTGACCAGCCGTCAGGCCGGCCACCTCGAACAGGGCCTGCCAGGCGGTGAGACCGACGGTCGGCAGCGCGGCGGAATCGGCCAGCGGCACCGACGTCGGAGCGGTTGCCAGCGCCTCGGCCGGGGCGACCACATACTCGGCGGCCGCACCGCGAGCCACCATGGGCAGCAGACCCACCACCGCGTCGCCGACCTGCCATCCGCTGACGTGAGCGCCAAGCTCGACGATCGTGCCCGCCACGTCGATACCCGGCACGTGCGGGAAGGCGATCGGGAAGACGTCCGGCAGGTAGCCGCCGCGGATCCCGGCGTCGACCGGGTTGAACGATGTTCCGGCGACCTTCACCAGAACCTCGCCCGCGCCGGGTGCCGGCCGCTCGATGTCGCCGTACTGCAGAACGTCGCTGTCGCCGTACCGGTGGTAAATCGCTGCCTTCATGGTGGTCTCCTTGGTCGGTTGCTTCGAACTCGAAGCAGTTACACAGTCGGTAACTTGCTTCGAGTTCGAAACATTCCCGGTACGATCGGGAGATGGCCGACGCGCTCCACCCGTCGCAGATGCGCACCTACTTCGCCCTCACCGAAGCGGCGAGCCTGCTGCAATACGCCGTCCAGCAACAGCTGCAGGCCGAGGGCGGATTGAGCTACGTCCAGTTCGAGATCCTGGCCAAGCTCGTCGACGCCGGCCGGCCGCTGACGATGACCGAGCTGGCCGATGAAGTGGTCTACAGCCGCAGCGGGCTGACCCATCAGGCCGGAGTTCTGCAGGCCGATGGGCTGATCACCCGTGCACCCAGCACCGTCGATCAGCGAGCGACCGTCGTGACCATCACCAAGGCGGGCCGTCGCCGCCTCGACAAGGTCCTTCCCGGCCACATCGACGTCGTTCGCGGACTGCTGTTCGACACCCTGTCGGCGCAGGACGTCCGCACCCTGGGCAACCTCATGACGCGCGTCCGCGACCACATGCGGGAGCAGCCGCCCCGGTCCGCCGCGCCGCGGAAGAGCCACGGGTCCGCGCACTGAGACATCGGCCCTGACGTCGGCGACAACCGGGCTAGCCTCCGTTCATGGCCAAGCGCGTGGTGATCTGGGGTACGGGTTTCGTCGGTCGGATGGTCATTCCGGAAGTGCTGGACCATCCCGACTTCGAACTGGTCGGCGTGGGCGTCAGCAACCCGGCCAAGGTGGGCGTCGACGTGGGGGAGATCTGCGGCATCCCCACCGTGGGCATCGCGGCGACCGACGACGTCGACGCGCTGATCGCACTCAAGCCGGACGCGCTGGTGCACTATGGCCCGACCGCGGCGCAGGCCGATGCCAACATCGATCTGATCGGACGCTTCCTGCAGGCGGGCATCGATGTCTGCTCGACCGCGATGACGCCGTGGGTGTGGCCGAAGATGCACCTGAATCCGCCCAACTGGATCGACCCCATCACCCGGGCCTGTGAGGCGGGCCAGTCGTCGTGCTTCACCACAGGCATCGACCCCGGCTTCGCCAACGATCTGTTCCCGATGACACTGATGGGCCTGACCTCGCAGATCAAACTGGTCCGCGCCTCCGAGCTGTTGGACTACACCAACTACGAGGGCGACTACGAATTCGAGATGGGCATCGGCCGCGAACCCGAGTTCAAGCCGCTGCTGCAGAACTCCGACATCCTCGTCTTCGCCTGGGGCGCGACGGTGCCGATGATCGCCTCCGCGGCCGGCATCGAGCTCGACGAGATCACCACCACCTGGGACAAGTGGGTGACCCCCACCGAGCGCAAGACCGTCAAGGGCGTCATCCCGGCCGGCCACGTCGCGGCGGTCCGCTTCACGATCAACGGCGTCTACAAGGGCGAGACCCGCATCCAGCTCGAGCACGTCAACCGCATCGGCCAGGATGCCGCCCCGGATTGGCCGTCGGGCACCCAGGACGACGTCTACCGCGTCGACATCCAGGGCACTCCCAGCATCTTCCAGGAGACTGCGTTCAGGTTCACCGACGGTTCGGGGCGCGACGCTGCGACCGCGGGCTGCCTGTCCACCGGGCTGCGCGCGCTCAACGCCGTACCGGCCGTCAATGACCTGCCTCCGGGCTGGGTCACCCCGCTGGACCTGCCCCTGATTCCGGGTCGCGGCACCATTCGCTGAGTAACGTCCTGCGGCTTCGGATCGACATCTTTGGTGAATCCGAAGCACGGGGCTACCCGCATGCGCGGGTGCCCGGATTGGACGACATGACAGACCCAACGAGGCCGGCGGTCGGCCTGTCGGTCGGCGCTACCGCACTGGCCGCTGTCACCCCGGATAACGCCGTCACCGGCCCAGCCGTTGTGACGCTGCCCAGCGGCGTCGTGATCACCGACTTCGTCGACCGCGTCGGCGACCCGGTCGGGATCGTGGCGCCCGACGGCTCGGTGCACCACGCAGAGACTTTGCTGGCCGATGCGCTGAGGGCGCTGGCCTACGCCGCTACGAGTGGCAGGCCGCTGCCGCCGACCGTCGCGATCACCCACCCCGCGCACTGGCGGCCGTCCGCCGTCGACGGGCTGCGGCGCGCGATCCGGCAGGTTCCCGAGTGGTCGGCCGAGGAGCCGCTGTTCATCCCCGACACCACTGCCGCGCTGACCGCGCTGGCCGCCAATCCCGGGTTGCCGACCCGCGGTGTGATCGCGCTGTGCGATTTCGGCGGCACCGGCACGTCGATCACCCTCGTCGACGGCGCGACCTCTGCGCCGATCGCGCCGACCGTGCGGCACCTCGACTTCTCCGGCGACCTGATCGACCAGGGCCTGCTGGCCCACGTGATCGCCGAACTGTCGGCAGGCGGGACGCTCGACGTCACCGGCACCTCGGCGATCGGATCGCTGACCAGGCTGCGGGCCCAGTGCCGAGCGGCGAAGGAGCGGCTGTCGACCGTCACGGTCACCGCGCTGCCCGCCGAGCTGCCCAACTTCCACGGTGACGTCCGGCTCACCCGCACCGAGCTCGACGGGGCGATGGGCAACGCGCTGAACGACTTCGTCGCGGTCCTGCAGGACACCCTGGCCAGGAACGGGGTGCGGCCGAGCCATCTGGCCGCGGTGGCCTCGATCGGCGGCGGCGCGGCGATCCCGGTGATCACCACGACCCTGTCCGAGCACCTGCGCGTTCCGGTGATCACCACCCCGCGCCCGGCCCTCACCGGCGCCATCGGCGGCGCGCTGCGCGCCGCGCGCGGGCCGGCCGACGACAGTGCCACCGCGCTGGCACCTGCGGCCCCGGTCGTTCCGGTCGCGCCGTTCGAACCGGCCGCAGGGCCGGCCACCGGCGTGGCTTTGGCCTGGTCGGAGGCACCCGACGTGCCGGACCTCGAACCCGCCGTCGAGCCGGTGCCGCAGGTCGCCGCCCGTCCGCTACTGGATTTCGAGCCGGACCCCGAGCCCGCCGAGTCCGCGGCCGCCGCGCCCGCGTGGTACCGGCGTCCGATGCCGGTGGTCGCCGCCGCACTGCTGGTGATCCTGATGGCCGGCGCGGGAACGGCCGTCGCGCTGAGCGCCGACAGCAGTCCCGACCCGGTGACACCGACCCCGAGCGTGACCACCACCCCGCAGGCCGCGCCTGCTCCGGCGCCCACCGGCGACCCGACGTCGGCGCCGGTGCAGAACCAGGCGGTGCAGCAGGCCCCCGCGCCGCAGACGGTGGTGCAGGCGCCCGCACCGGTGACCCAGACCCAGATCGTGCAGGCGCCGCCTCCGCCGCCGGTCACCACCGAGGCACCGCCACCGCCGCCGGTCACCGAGACGCAGACGACGACCGTCGTCACCACCGAGGTGTCCACGCCGCCGCCGGTGACGCAGACCGAGACGCAGACAGTTGCGCCACCGACGCAGCAGCCGCGGTTCATCCCGACGATTCCGCCGATCCCGACGATTCCGGGTCTGCCGCAGATATTCGTGCAGCCGCCGGCGTCAGGCTGAGCGACGCCGCTTCTCCAGCACGACGAGCCCCAGCGGGATGGACATCCGCGCCGGTGCCGCCGCCAGCTGAGCGGCCAGGGCAGCGTGTAGCTGGTCGACGAATTCGCGCCGCCGCGTACTGCGCCGGTCGCGACTCGCCCCCGCCTCGGCGTCGGCGTCCACCGCGGCCGCGAGCGTCGGAAACATCGAACCGCGAAGGAAGTCAGCCCAATTCGTGCCGAAGGCGTCGGCGTCCTTGTCGCTCTGGAACTGCGACCAGAACCGGTCCTCGCCGTCGAACAGCTCCACGTCCTCGATCGAGAGACCCTCGAATCGGCCGGACGGGTGAAACGGTGCCCGAAAGTCCTTCTCGTCGCGGCCCGTCGACGGGATCGACATCCGGCGCAATTCCTCGTCGGTGATCAGACCGTCGCGGACGAACTGGTGCAGGGCCGACATGATGGCGTCGAAGGCGGCCTCGAATCCCGAGGTGCCATCCGGCTTGAGGCCGACGGTCAGCACCAGCAGCCGGCCCCCGGGCGCCAGCTCGCGACCGCGGAAGGCGACGAAGTCGCGCCAGTCCTCGGCGGCCTGGCGGGCGTAGGCGCGCCGGGCTTCGTCGTCGGCGCTGTAGGAGATCTCGACGTGGTCGGGGATGGGCACCGGCACCCGGCGCAGCCAGTGGATCGCCCAGGAACTCCAGCCCAGCGCGATGCTGTCCGACGGCAGGATCTGGCTGTAGAACGAGCGGCCCACCACCGAGGCGTAGGTGGCCGAGTCCTTCTTCAGATAGCTGTCCTGATCGTCGGCCAGCGTGCTGAACAACGTGGTGAAGTCGTTTCCGGGCACATCGGTGTGGGCCACCAGGATCGCGTGGTCGGAGCGGGTGCGCTTGCGGATGACGGTGATCGCCGCGCCGATCGGGAGCAGCGAGTTGTACCCCGTTGCCGCGCCGTAGTCGACGATCGCGATCGGTTGCGGCGCCCGGGGGATCGCGACGATCCGCGCGGCCGCCTCGAAACGCGCTGTCGCGGTGCGTAATCCGGCGGCCTGCAGGCGTGACGACTCGGTGTAGGTGTGGCTGCCCATCGGCTGCGGGCGCACCACGATGCTCGATTCGCGCACGTCAGTTCCTGCGGCGGCGGTGCAACAGCAGCCCGACCACAAGACCCACGACGGCCATCGCGGTAAGCAAGAGCCACATCGGCGATTCGACGGTGATCCACAGGACGTGCACCCGTTGGCGGTCGCGATTCTGGGCGATGAAGACTGCTGCCAGGACCACCAGGATGATGGCCAGCCAGTAGCGCAGAGCGAAACGCCGCACCGCACCGCCGGTGGGCTTACCGTCGTCCTCCCTGGACATCGCAACCTCCCCGTTGTGTCAGAAGCTTGACGTTAGTCGCTGGCCGGGGATTCGGCGGAGAAGTCAGGCCGGTGCGCTCCTGGCGTGACACACTTTCGGCCATGGCCGGCATCAAGACTGTGTCCCGCATCCTGATGACCTCGGGGATCCTGATGATGGTGGTCGGCGCTGTCGGCTTCTTCGTCGTGATGATGCTCAACCTCTTCGTGCTCGACGAATTCGACGCCTACGGTGAGGTGCCCATTCCGGGGTCGGGCCAGGTGCAGCTGCCGGCCGGGCAGGCGCAGATCAGCTTTCACACCTCGGTGACCGGTTCGCCGTCGAGCGGATTCCCGCTGCCCACTTTGCGACTGAACATCGTGCCGCCGGACGGTGTTGCCGACCCGGTGCTGACCGAGGATCACGGCACCTTGACGACGGTCAACAGCGACACCCACATCCGCATCTGGAAAGCCGAGATTCCCGCCGCGGGCACCTACCAGATCCGCACCGACGGCCAGGTGAACGGTTACATCAACCCGCGGCTGGCCTTCGGCAAGGAAAGCGGCTCCGGCTACCTTCCGTGGGTCTTCGCCGGCGTGTTCGGGCTGGGCGTGGTGGACCTGATCGCGTCGGTGTTCCTGCGTAGACGGCGGGTCACCGACCCGTCGTTCGCCTTCGTCGCCGGCGCCCAGCCGGAGCCCTTCATCGCGACCGGGCACTACACTCCCTCGGACCAAGGAGTGCGCCTCGAACAGCTGAAATCGCTCGCGGCACTGCGGGATTCCGGTGCACTGACCCAAGCCGAGTTCGACGCGGAGAAGCGCCGGATTCTCGGCGAGTAGGCTCGGACGCCGTGAAGGCTGTCAGCTGTGTGCACGGAAATCTCTCGGTGGTCGACCTGCCCGCGCCCGAACCGGCCGACGGTCAACTGGTGGTCGACGTCGCCAGCTGCGGCATCTGCGGTTCGGATCTGCACGCCAAGGACCATGCCGACGAGGTGAGTCGCACTACGGAGGAGATGGGCTACCACCACTTCATGCGCAGCGACACCCCGGTGGTGATGGGCCACGAATTCGCCGGGGAAGTCGCCGAGCGCGGGCCCAAGACGTCGAAGGCCTTCAAGGTCGGCACGCGAGTTGTGTCGTTCCCGCTGGTCCGCGCCCACGGCGGCGTGCACTTGACCGGGCTGTCCCCGCTCGCGCCCGGTGGGTACGCCGAGCAGGTTCTGGTGCAGGCGGCGATGACGTTCGCGGTCCCCAACGGGCTGTCCCTGGACATCGCGTCGCTGACCGAGCCGATGGCGGTCGCACTGCACGCGGTTCGCCGAAGCGAGATCAAGAAGCGCGACACCGCCGTCGTGATCGGTTGCGGGCCGGTCGGTTTGGGTATCATCTGCCAACTCAAGACGCTCGGGGTGAGCACCATCGTGGCCAGCGACTTCTCGGCGGGCCGGCGGGAGCTGGCCGCCCGC
This sequence comes from Mycobacterium sp. ELW1, assembly GCF_008329905.1. Taxonomy (NCBI): domain Bacteria; kingdom Bacillati; phylum Actinomycetota; class Actinomycetes; order Mycobacteriales; family Mycobacteriaceae; genus Mycobacterium; species Mycobacterium sp. ELW1. The sequence continues at coordinate 2,397,469 of NZ_CP032155.1, forward strand.
TGCGGTGCGCACGTCGTGGTCGATCCGAGGGTGGACTCGCCGTATGAGAAGGCCGGACCTGTCGGCCTGACCGATGCCACGGCACTCTACGAAACGGGCATGAGCGCCATGGAGAAGCTGCGGAAGCTACCGGGCTGGGAGCACGTCTACCGCGTTGCGGACGCACTCGGCGCGGCCGGACCCAAGCGACCGGTGATCTTTGAATGCGTTGGTGTGCCCGGCGTGCTCGACGGGATCATCGGTGCGGCGCCGCTGAACTCACGGGTGGTCGTGGCTGGGGTGTGCATGGGTGCCGACCAGCTCCGGCCGTCGATGGCCAATGCCAAAGAGATCGACCTGCGGTTCGTATTCGCCTACACGCCACTGGAATTCCGCGACACCCTGCACATGCTGGCCGACGGTAAGCTCGACGCGTCCGCTCTGGTCACCGGCAAGGTCGGGCTCGACGGTGTCGCGGCGGCCTTCGACGCGCTGGGCGACCCGGAGGTGCACGCGAAGATCCTCGTCGATCCCCGCAGCGCCGTTACTGCTCCCTAGGAGCCGTTCTTGACCCAGTCGTCGTAGTTCACCAGCTCGTCGCCGATCCGCGTGGTGTCGCCATGGCCGGTGTAGACGACGGTATCGGCGGGCAGCTTGCCGAGCTTGTCCTTGATCGACCCCAGGATGGTCGGGAAGTCGGAGAACGAGCGACCGGTCGCGCCGGGACCGCCCTGGAACAGCGTGTCGCCGGAGAACACCGCGCCCAGGGCCGGCGCGTAGAGGCAGGTGGAGCCGGGGGAGTGACCCGGGGTCGCGATGGCGTGTAGCTCGATGCCGTCGGCCTTGAGTACCTGACCGTCTTCGAGGGTGCCGAACTGCTTGTCGCCGTGCGTCATCCGCCACAGCATGTCGTCGGCGGGATTCAGCAGGATCGGTGCGTCGAGGTCGGCGGAGAGTTGCGGCGCGACGGTGATGTGGTCGTTGTGTCCGTGGGTGCACACCACCGCGACGACGTGGCGGTTGCCGACGGCGTCCTCGATTGCCTTGGCGTTGTGGGCGGCGTCGATGACGATGACCTCGGACTCGTCACCGACGATCCAGATGTTGTTGTCGACTTCCCAACTGCCGCCGTCGAGTTCGAAGGTGCCGTGGGTGACCACCCGCTCGATGCCGCTCACAGGATGACCACCGAACGCAGGACTTCGCCGGCGTGCATTTTGTGGAAGGCGTCTTCGATGGCATCGAGGCCGATGCGTTCGGAGACGAATTTGTCCAGCGGCAGCCGGCCCTCGCGGTAAAGGCTGATCAGGGTGGGGAAGTCCCGTTCGGGCAGGCAGTCGCCGTACCAGGACGACTTGAGCGATCCGCCTCGGGAGAAGAAGTCGACCAGCGGCATCTCGAGTTTCATGTCGGGGGTCGGAACACCCACCAGCACAACGGTTCCCGCGAGATCGCGGGCGTAGAAGGCCTGCTTCCAGGTTTCCGGACGCCCGACGGCGTCGATCACCACATCGGCGCCGAAGCCGTCGGTCAGGTCCTGGATGGTCTCGACAGGGTCGAGTTCTTTGGCGTTGATGGTGTGGGTGGCGCCGAATTCGCGCGCCCACTGCAGCTTCTTGTTGTCGGTGTCGACGGCGATAATCTTCTTCGCGCCGACCAGAGCGGCGCCGGCGATCGCGGCGTCACCGACGCCGCCGCACCCGATGACCGCAACTGTGTCGTCGCGGCCGACGTTGCCGGTGTTGACCGCCGCACCGAGCCCGGCCATCACGCCACAGCCGAGCAGGCCGGCCACGGCGGGGTCGGCCTCGGGATCGACTTTGGTGCACTGTCCTTCGTGGACCAGCGTTTTGTCGGCGAAGGCGCCGATACCGAGCGCGGGGGTCAGTTCGGTACCGTCGGTCAGCGTCATCTTCTGCGCGGCGTTGTGGGTGTTGAAGCAGTACCAGGGGCGGCCGCGTTTGCAGGCGCGGCACTGACCGCACACCGCGCGCCAGTTCAGGATGACGAAGTCGCCCGGCTCGACGTTGGTCACTCCGGCGCCGACGGACTCGACGGTGCCGGCGGCCTCATGGCCGAGCAGGAACGGGTACTCGTCGTTGATGCCACCTTCGCGGTAGGTCAGATCGGTATGGCAGACGCCGCAGGCGATGACATCGACGACCACCTCGCCCGGGCCCGGGTCGGGGATCACGATGTCCACCAACTCGACGGGCTGCTTCTTCGACCGGGAGATCACCCCGCGCACTGTCTGACTCATGGGCCAAACATTAGCGCGACGGATGCGGAATGCGCCGTGCGTGTCCCGTTGGCGAGCTACGGTGAAGACTTGTTCACCGCGATCCTTCACACCAGGTCCGACCTGCTGGTCACCGCCCGCGCCGCGTACCGCGGCGGCGATTTCGAGACCAGTTATGCGGGCTTTTCCCGGGCCGGTGCGGTAGGCCCGCTGACACTGGACGATCTCGATGCGATGGCCACCTCGGCGGGGCGGCTCGGGCACGGCCGTGAGGCGATGCGGATGGGTGAACTCGTCTTCCTGCGGCTGGTGCGGACCGACCCGAATGCGGCGGCGGGCAAGGCTGTCGAGCTCGGTTCGGCGTGGTTGTCGAACGGTGAGGTGGCCATCGGTCAGGCATGGATCCGCCGGGCGCGTGGACTGCTCGCCGAAGCGCCGGAGAGTGCTCTATCTGCTCAACTGGCTCATCTGGAAGCCGTGCTGGCGGTGCTCGGTGACGACGCCGATCTTGCCGCCGAGCGGTCGGCGGTGCTGCGGGAGATGACGCTGGAGCCGCAGCCTGCGGTCGTCGGCCAGGCGTACCACCGCCTCGGTGATATTCGGCGCCGCCGCGGTGACGTGGATGGGGCGTTCGCGGCGTATGCCCGAGCACTTGAATCCGGTGTCGTGCCGCAGCCGGGTGAAGCGCTATTGCGCTGTGCGCTGGGGGATGTGGACACCGCGAGAGCCCAGGTGCGGGCGGCGATCGCGACGGCTGACGCGCGGGAGTTGCCTCGGCTGCTGCGCGGTGGCGTCGAAATTGCCTTGGCTGCAGGCGAAGTGGATGAGGCTGAGGGTTACCTGCGTGAGCTGGAGTCTGCCGGCGGCGTCGACACGGTGTTGCGCGGGGCGGTGCTGGTGCGCCGCGGCCGGTATCGCGAGGCGCTGACCGTGTTGCGGGCCGCGCTGCGAGAGCCGCGCGTGCGGCAGTCGCCGGCCGCGCTGGCCGAGGTCCACGAGTGGATCGAGCGGGCCTACACCGGCCTGCTGACCGCATCCGCGTAGCCTGCTCGGGATGGCCACGCCACTCGACTCGATTGCTGACTGGCCGGTTTCGGCCGCCGCCGCCGCCGTGGTGGGCGCGACCGGGGTGCTGGCCGAGTATGGCGACGTCACTCACCAATTCCGGCTCGCATCGGTGACCAAGCCGCTCTCGGCGCGCGCCGCACAGGTGGCGATAGAAGAGGGTGTGGTGGAGCTGGACACCCCCGCGGGCCCACCGGGCAGCACAGTGCGGCATCTGCTGTCGCACGCCTCGGGGCTGGCGATGCATTCGGCGGAGTTGATGGCCGAACCCGGCAAACGCCGGGTCTACTCGAACTACGGCTTCCAGGTGCTGGCCGAGACGATCGAACAGAACTCGGGGATCGAGTTCGGCCGGTATTTGGCCGAGGCGGTGTTCGAGCCGCTCGGCATGACGGCGTCGCGGCTGGACGGCGGCGCGGAGGCGGCCGGCTTCGGCGGGCTGTCGACGGTGGCCGACCTGGCGGCGTTCGCGGCGGACCTGCTGGTCCCGAAGACAGTGTCGGCGGAGCTGCACGAGCAGGCGATCAGCGTGCAGTTCCCGGGTCTGACCGGGGTGCTGCCCGGATTCGGGGTGCAGCGGCCCAACGACTGGGGGCTGGGCTTCGAGATCCGGGACGACAAGTCACCGCATTGGACGGGCTTTGAGAACTCGCCGCGGACGTTCGGCCACTTCGGTCAGACCGGCACCTTCATCTGGGTGGAGCCGGAACTGGCATTGTCGCTGGTAGTGCTGACGGACCGGGATTTCGACGAGTGGGCCAAACCGGTCTGGCGGGCGATCTCTGATGAAGTTCTGAGAGAGTACGGACCGCACTAGCGCAACAGGGGCCCCACAAGGCACAATAGACACGCACGACACTATTGCAACTCGGTTACACCAGGTCGTTGGGGAAGACGTCCCTCGTAGAGCCGAAGGAGCAAGGTGATGCGTGCGTCGAACCAGTTCGCCGATGCGACGACTGGCGTGGTGTACATCCACGCCTCTCCCGCAGCGGTGTGCCCACATGTTGAGTGGGCGCTGTCGTCGACCCTGAATGCCAGGGCGAATTTGAAGTGGACCCCACAGCCGGCCATGCCCGGGCAGCTGCGGGCGGTGACCAACTGGGTTGGTCCCGTCGGCACCGGTGCCCGGCTGGCCAATGCGCTGCGCTCGTGGTCGGTCCTGCGGTTCGAGGTCACCGAGGATCCCAGTGCCGGCGTGGACGGCGAGCGGTTCTGCCATACGCCGCAGCTCGGCCTGTGGGCCGGCACGATGAGCGCCAATGGCGACATCATGGTCGGCGAGATGCGGTTGCGGACCTTGATGGCCTCGGGCGCCGACACGTTGGCTTCCGAGTTGGACTCGGTGCTCGGCACGGCCTGGGACGAAGCGCTCGAGCCGTATCGCGATGGCGGTGACAGCGGCGAGGTCAGCTGGCTGAGCAGGGGCGTCGGCTAGTACGTGATGGTGGTGTGAGTCTCGTCGAGGACGGTCCCGCCAAACCGCTGGATGTCTTTGTTGATGTTCTTGAGCGCGCTGCCCGCGGTCTTGATCAGCGTGTCGAATGACTTCGCCGCAGCGACGTAGGTCGGCCCGTCGTGATTGCCGACGCCGAGGGCCCGGCCTATCTCGGTCCCGAGCAATTTGGTGTCGGTCCAGGCGATAGCGCCATTGTCTGTCTTGGACGCGTCGTAGGAATCCCACGCCGCCTGCTGGGACCAGTTGATGAGCTTGTCGCCCTTGTCGACGATCGCGAGAGTGCTTTTCTTCGAGCTGCCTCCCACCCCGAGATCCGTCAGGGTCTTCGACAGTGGCGCGCCGTAGGTGACCACCGTTGTGACAGCGTCTTTGTGCGTTCCGGACGCCGCATAGTTCTGCATCTGGATGCCACCGCCGCTGAATCCGACCAACATGATCTCCGTCGGCTTCCATTCGTCGTACATGGTGTCGATGAAGTTACTGACGTCAGAATCCACCGTGCCGAACGTGACTCCGCTCAGCGCGGCCGCGAGCTCTGCCGCGTCGAGATTGATCCCGGACGTGTAGACCACCATCCGTTTTGTCTTCTTGTCGGACCCGAGAACCAACTGCGCGCCGATCACGTTGCTGTCGTGCATGTTGCGGAACAGGTTGGATGCGGTGGGCGTCAACGTGATCGGTGTGACCTTCACGGTCACCGGCACGGTGGTGGTACCGCCGTGGGCATCTCGAATCGTGACGGTGAAGTTGTCGGCCTTGATCGCCGCGCTCGCGGTGGACGCGCCGGCGTCCAGTCGCGCCTGCTCGGTCGGGGTGTAGGTGAAGGTGCCCGGCTTGTCGCCGGCAACCAGGCTGCCCCGCACCGGCGTGGACGTGCTGAAGGTCAAGGTGTCTTTGTCGGCATCCGACGCGGTGACGGTGACGGTGATGGCGCCGGTGAACGAGTCCGGCGTGCCGAGTTTCGCCTTGGCGCCGCTGGGCGCCGAGTTCTTGGGAGTGACGGTCACCGTGACCGGCATGGTCACCGTGTCACCCAGGCTGGTGGTCATCGTCACGGTGAACGTGTCGGTCTTGTCGGCCAGGGTCGCAGTGTTGGCTGAGGCGGCATGCCGGGCGACCGCACTCGGGGTGTAGGTGAAGGCGCCGGTGGTCTTGTTGATCGTGACCTTGCCATGGGCGGGCTGGGTGACGGTGAACGTCAGCTTGGCGTTGTTGGGGTTGGTCACCGTGACCTTGCCGGTGATCGCGCCTGTGGAGGCGTTCGGCGGGTTCAACGACAGCGACGCCGACGTGCCCGCGGGGTCGATGACGACCACCGAGTTGGCGCTCCAGTTCGCGACGTATATGCGCTTACCGTTGGGGCTTACCGCCACGTCGTACACCTGATTGCCCGAACCTGCCGCGAAGGTGTCGACGACGGTGTTGGTCGCCGTGTTGATCACGGAAACCGTTGGGGAGTCTTGGTTTGCGACGTACAGGCGTTTGCCGTCGGGACTGACCGCCACGTCCTGCGGTGATCCGCCCACCGGAATTTTCGCGGTGACGGTGTTGGTGGCGGTGTCGATCACCGACAGCGAGTTCGTTCCCTCGGTGGTGACATAAGCGCGGGTGCTGTCCGGGCTGAACGCCACACCAGTCGGGCTGCTTCCGACAGCAATGGTGCCGGTGACGGTGTTGGTGGCGGTGTTGATCACCGAGACCGTGTTTCCGTAGTAGTTCGTGACGAAGATTCTGGCGCCGTTCGGGCTGACGGCCACACCGGTCGGACGGCTGCCGACGGCGATGGTCGCGACGACCGCGTTGGTGGCGGTGTTGATGACCGATACCGAATTGCTGTTCCAGTTGGTGACGTAGGCGCGGGCGCCGTCGGTGCTGACCGCGACACGCTCCGGGTTGTCGCCGACGGGAATCGTGGCACTGACGGTGTTGGTCGCGGTGTTGATGACCGTCACCGCATCGCTGGACGGTTTGGTGACGTACAGGCGGGTGCCGTCCGGGCTGATCGCGATGCCTTGTGGGGCTTGGCCCACAGTGACTTTGGTGATGACGGTGTTGGTGGCGGTGTTGATCACCGCGACCGAATCGCCGTAGTAGCCGCTGGTCACATACGCCGTCGCACCGTCCGGGCTGATGGCCACGCCGGAGGGCATATAGACCGGGATCTTGGCTATGACGCCGCGATCAGCTGCGGTGGCAGCGGCACTCGCAGCGGCGGTGGGAGTGGGATCTGTGCGGGCCGCTTGCGCCAGGGTCTTCGGTGGTGCGCTGGTGGCCACGACCGCCAATGCCAGAGCGGCCGGGTCGGGCGCTGGAACCACCGGAGCGTTGCGCGCGGTCGACCGCGCCGCCACTGGCGCCGCCTTCGCCGCCGAACTCGCTCGGACGGTCTTGGCCGACGGCTTCGCGGCTTTCTTCGGCGAGTGTGCCGACGCTGTGCTGCTCGATGAGGCACCAGAGTCGGCTTCGTCGGCGTGTGCCGTTGCCGTGCCGTTGGCGATCGCGATGCCCATGCCGGCAGCGATCGCACCGGCTCCAAGCCAGCGATACATCGAGTCCCCCAACCCCGCGATCGATCGCAACTCCGCCGGTTCGACATCGTTGCTCTCGTGTGCTGACAGGAACTTATCAGCTAGTGAGCAGTTGTGGGGAGTGTGTCAAAGAAAGTTGCGGCCCGGCTAGAAGGGTGGCGGCCGGTTGCGTTCGGTGACGCGGGCGTCGTTGAGTGTGCGTTCGGTTGTGATGCGGTGGGCGCGTTGGGTGGCCCGTGTTTGTCGTCGGGTGGGCATCATGATGCCGATGGTGGGTGGGGGTTCGCCTTTGGGCGGTGGCAGGGTGGCGGTGGTGGTGTTCCAGGTGGGCATGAGAAGCCGGCTGCCGGGGCGGGTGGTGTAGGTGTGACCGGTGGGTGAGGTCCAGTCGATGGTGCCGTCGGGGTGTTGACGATCTGACCAGCCGGCCCAAAAGGTCTTGAGCAAGTGGTGTTTTCGGCACATGCATGCGAGGTTCGACGGGTGGGTGGGTCCGAACGGCCAGGCGATGGTGTGGTCGACGTCGCAGTACTCGGCGGGCACATCGCAATTCGGGAACCGGCAGGTCATGTCGCGCAGTCGAACCCATTCATCGAGGGCGGTCGACGGCCGGTAGTGGGGTTCGGGCTCGTTCTTGGGGCGGCGTAGGTGACGCACCGCGGCCCCGGCGCGGACGAGTTCGGCCAGCAGTGGGGCGGGCACAATGCCCCGGTTGCCGGTCAGCACTGCGCTGGCTGCCCGTGGCTGTGGCGGTTCGGGGTCGGCATCGGGTTTTTCGCCGTGCATCCCCGGATCCGGTTCGGCGTCAATCACATCGGCGTCGGCGAGTACGTGCACCACCACGCCGGCAGCCCGGTCGTCGTCGCCGGCGGCGGGGCAGTCCGGGTTGCCGCACAGGCAGGCCAGCCGATCTCCGCCGGCGCCCAGCACACCCATGGCGTCAGCGCGGCGCTGGGCGATGGTGCGCGGATCGTCCTCGCACACTCCATGTGCCATCTGACTGAGCCGGCGATCGACAACCGCGGCGTCGCTGAGGCCGAGCCGGCCCCAAATCTCGGCCACACCATCACGAGCGTCGCGGATGCCGATGCAGATCTCGCGGTCCCGGCTGCGAGCCTGCGTCTGACGCAATGCCCCCGGGTCGTAGCGATCCACCCAGGAATCGATGGCGCGCTGCAGTTTCAGCGTCGACAACGCACCCCACGTCATGGCGTCCTTGGCTATGGCGCGATCGACGAGTACCAACGTCGACGGGTCACCGATCAGTTCGGTGCGGTTCACGATCGCCTGAGCGACCCGGTAGCTCAGTGACCCGGCCATGAACAGCTCGGCGACTCTCGGCAGCCGATGCCGCAGCGACATCGCCATCAACATGTCACTCGACGCCCGCCCCGGCGTCACCCCGAGGGCCGCGGACACCTCGGCCGCGGCGGCGTCCCACTCATCGCAGGCCCAGTGGGCACGTGCGTCGTCAGCGCAGCGCCGCGCGACCAGTTCCGCGATTGCGGCCAGCCGGCGCGCCGCGTTCTGGGCCTCGGCTCGTGCGAAGTCGACGATGGCCTCCACCACCGCCGCATCACTCGCTGTCCGCAACCCGCCATCGAACACATGTTCGAGTATGCCAGCAGGGTATGACACGTCGCATCCGTCCGACCTCGGACGCCTAACCTGGGTCGCATGGTCCATCTCCACGTCGAGAAGACGATCGCCGCGTCGCCGGACGAGGTCTTCGCTTGGCTCGCCGACCCGGTGAACCTGAAGGCAGCACCGCTGATCGTCACGGCCGACTGGGCACGGGACTCACCGCCTCCGGGTCTGGGCGCAATCCGGACCGGCTTTGCGATCGGCTTGTGGTTTCGCGAGGAGATCGTCGCCTACGACCCGCCGCACAGCTACACCTATCTGATCGTCGGATCGGTTCCGGTGTTCGACCATGAGGGCGGCACCCTGACCTTCACCCCGGACGGCGACGGGACTCACGTCGACTGGGTGAGCACCTACACCCACCCCGCCCGCGGCGGCGGCAAGGCAATGGAGGCGCTCAGCGCCAAGCTGTTGCCGTGGAACTTCGCTGCCGTCCTGGACGGGTGCGCGAAGGCGCTGGAACGCTAGACGGGTTCCGGGACAATAAGTTTGAGGGCAGCGGGAACCGCCGAAATTTCGGCGGGCAGCGGGCAGACGTAATCGCCGTCGGCATAGGCGTTGATGCCGGGGGAGTCGACCGCGATTGTGCGGGCCCGGTAGGTGCTGACGTCGTCGAGGTTCACGTGCGTGCCCTTGAACACCGTGGGAAACAAGCGAATCAGCTTGCTACGTGACGATGCGCGCACGAGCGTGATGTCCAGCAGCCCATCGGAGTGATCGGCACCCGGGCAGATGAGCATGCCGCCGCCGTAGCTGCGGGTGTTGCCGAACGCGGCCAGCGTCAGATCGGCGACGATCTCGCGCTCGCCGTCCAGCACCAGCCTGAAAGGCAACGGCCGCAACTGGGAAATCTCTGCGACCAGCGCGACGTTGTAGCGCATCCGGCCGTGCGGCCAGCTCATCCGGTTCACTCGATCGCTGACCAACGAGTCGAAGCCTGTCGCGGCGACCGTGCCGAACCAGGTGCTGGACCCGTCGGCACCCGTGATGTGTCCGAGGTCGACGGTCTCCGTGTACCCGGCGGCGATCACGTCGACCGCCGCCACCGGATCGGCCATGGGCAATCGGTACTCGCGGGCATGGTCGTTACCGGTGCCGGCCGGCACGATGCCGAGCGGAACATCTTTGCGCGCCAAGGCCTGGATCGCCAGCCGGATAACACCGTCGCCGCCGATCACCACCAGCGCGTCCGTCTCGCGGGTCAACGCCTCGTCGACCAGCTGGCGGGCGTGTGCGGCGTCGCGTCCGACGATTCCGGTCACGTCGATCCCGAGTTCCTGGAAGCGGGCGACCGCCAGCTCCCCGGCATGGGGCGCGTTGCCGTGGCCGGACTTGGGGTTCGTCAGGACCGTGACGCGAGAGATCATGGAATCAGCTTGCCCGGGTTCAGGATTCCCGCCGGGTCGACGGCCTGCTTGACCGCTTGCAGCACCTTCACGCCCAGCTCGCCGATCTCTGCACCCATCCACGGCCGATGGTCCGCACCGACCGCGTGGTGATGGGTGATGGTGCCGCCGGTACGCGAAATCGCATCAGAGGCAGCCACTTTGGCGGCCAGCCACTGCTGGGTGACATCGCCGCGCTGGCCCGCGACCACCGTGAAGTACAGCGACGCGCCGGTTGGGTACACATGCGAAATGTGGCACATCACCAAGGCTGGTGTCCCGCTTTCAGTCAGGGAGGATGTCAACGCCTCGGTGACCGCCGCCTTCAGTGCCGCCAGGTTGGACCACGTCGTTGCGGTCTCCAACGTCTCACACAAAGCTCCCGCTGCCAGCAGGGCGTCCCGCAGATACGGTGCGTCGAAACGGCCGTGCTCCCACGCCCGCGCCGGAGCCTCGCCCAGCGAGGTGCCCCCCTGGGCTTCCAGAACCGCGCGGGTCTCGGCGTGCCGGCTCTCGGTGTGCGCGGCGCTGCCCTCGAACAAGGTGATGCCCAGACAGCCGCCGGTGATGCTCTGTTCGCCGATGCTCCCGGTCGTGGCCAGGTTCACGCCGGTCTCGGCCTCGTCGGACAACCGCACCACGGTGGGCCCGGTGCCGATCTGGGTGACCGCACGCAGCGCGGCCGCGCCGGTGGCGAAGTCGGGGAACGACCATGCCTCGTAGCGAACGGTTTCCGGGACGGGATGGACTCGCAGGCGCACCCGCGTGATCACACCGAAGACACCCTCGGAGCCGGAGAACAGCTCCCGAAGATCAGGCCCGGCCGCGGTCTCCGGCGCCCGGCCGAGATCGAGCACGCCCACCGGGGTCACCACCGTCAGCCCGCGGATCATGTCGTTGAACCGGCCGTAGCCCGCGGAGTCCTGCCCGGAGGACCGGGTGGCCGCGTACCCGCCGATGGTGGCGAACCGGAAGCTCTGTGGGAAGTGCCCGAGCGAGAAGCCGCGTTCACCGAGCAGTCGCTCGGCGTCCGGCCCGGTCACCCCGGCGCCCAGTTCGGCCTGCATCGAGGTCTCGTCCAGCGAGTGCAATGCGTTGAGCCGACGCAGATCCAGTGAGATGACGGCGGCGAAATCGCCGCGGATCGGGTCCAGTCCGCCGACCACGCTGGTGCCACCGCCGAACGGCACGACGGCGATGCCGTGCGCAGAGCAGTAGCGCAGCACGGTGGCGATCTCGTCCTCTGTGCCGGGAAGCAGTACCGCGTCGGGAGCGTCCTGGTGGGTTTGCTTGCGGCGCAACAGGTCCAGCGTGGACTTGCCTCCCGCATACAGCAGCCGACCGTGGTCGTCGGTGCGGAGATACTCGGCCCCGACGAACTCTGCGAGCGCATCGCGATGCGCATCTGGCAACGCCGACGGTCGCACCTCTACTTCGTCGATGGCGGGTGCGGGGACCTCACTCGCCGTCACGCCGAGCGCCTGCTCGAGCAGTGCCTTGATGCCGTCGGAGAGGGGCTTGGCCGCGTCGGGGTCACCCCAGGCATTCCAGGCCATCGGGGGAACAAGGGTGCGGGCGTCATCGCTCATGCGTTACAGTATTACAGATGCTGTCAATCAGTAACGAAGAATCGGTGGACATCGGTGACCGGATCATGGCCGCCGCGGCCAGCTGTGTCCGGGACTTCGGGGTCGAGCGGGTCACGCTGGCGGAGATTGCGCGACGTGCCGGTGTCAGCCGTCCGACCGTGTATCGCCGCTGGCCAGACACCCGCACCATCGTCGCGTCGCTGCTCACCGAACGCATCACCGGTACCTGGCGCGCCGTTGCGCCGGGTGCACCCGGCCGCACCGGCCTGGTCGAGCGGATCGTCGAGGTGGCCCGTCGACTGCGGGACGACGAACTGATCACCTCGGTGCTGCGATCAGCCCCGGACTTGGCGATGACCTACATCGCCGGACGGCTGGGCACCAGCCAGCAGATCCTCATCGACCTGCTTGTCGACGCGCTGCGGGAAGCCCAGGCCGACGGCAGCGTGCGGGCCGGCGACGTCCGCCAGCTGTCGGCAATGGTCCTGCTGATCGGCCAGTCGGCGATCCAGTCCGCCCAGATCGTCGAACCCATCCTCGACGCCGACGCGCTCAGCGCCGAGTTGTCGCACGCCCTGAACGGATACCTCGCCCCATGAGTGACCTCACCGCCCTCAACGCCACCCGCCGAAGCGCCGACCTGGCCGAACTCGGCGACGGCGCCCACATCGACGTCGTCGTGATCGGCGGTGGCATCACCGGCACCGGCATCGCGCTCGATGCCGCCAGCCGCGGCCTGTCGGTGCTTCTGGTCGAAAAGCACGACCTGGCCTTCGGCACCAGCCGGTGGAGTTCCAAGCTCGTGCACGGCGGGCTGCGGTACCTGGCTACCGGCAACGTCGGCATCGCGCGGCGCAGCGCCATCGAGCGCGGCATCTTGATGACCCGCAACGCCCCGCACCTGGTACGCGCAATGCCGCAGCTCGTCCCGTTGTTGCCGTCGATGGGACGCGGCCAACGCGCTTTGATCCGAACAGGTTTCGTCGCCGGTGACGCGCTGCGGATCTTGGCGGGCACCACGTCGTCGACTCTGCCGCGATCACGGCGTGTCGGTGTGCAGCAAGCGTTGGACATGGTGCCGACGATTCGCCGGGAGGGTCTTGACGGCGGACTGCTGGCCTATGACGGTCAGCTGATCGACGACGCCAGACTGGTGGTCGCCGTCGCACGCACCGCCGCCCAGAACGGCGCGCGGATCTTGACCCGGGTGTCCGCGGCGTCCGCCAGCGGCACCTCGGTCCGGTTGGTGGACGAACTCACCGGTGAATCGCTGGATGTGAAGGCCCGCGCGGTGATCAATGCGACGGGGGTGTGGGCCGGCGAGGTGGACGCCGCGATCAAGCTGCGGCCGAGCCGGGGAACCCATCTGGTGTTCGATGCCGCCTCATTCGGGAATCCGACTGCAGCGCTGACGATTCCGATTCCGGGTGAGGTGAATCGGTTCGTGTTCGCGATGCCCGAACAGCTCGGTCGCGTCTACCTCGGACTCACCGACGAGGATGCGCCGGGCCCGATTCCCGACGTGCCCGAACCGACTCCGGGTGAGGTCCGCTTCCTGCTCGACACGGTCAACACCGCGCTGGGGACAGCGTTGACCACCGCAGACGTCAAGGGCGCATACGCGGGGTTGCGCCCTTTGATCGACACCGGCCAGGGCAGGACATCGGATCTGTCCCGCGATCACGCGGTGATCGAATCGTCCAACGGCGTGTTCAGCGTGGTCGGTGGCAAGCTCACCGAATACCGGCACATGGCCGAGGACGTCCTCGACCGTGCCCTGGCGGCACGTGCGATCGCCGCCCAGCCGTGCCGGACCCGGAACCTGCCGTTGGTCGGCGCGGCCGCCAATCCCGTTGCCACGCTGCGTACCACGAGCGATCTGCCGGGTTCGTTGGTGGCCCGTTACGGCGCAGAGTCGCCGAACGTCATCGCCTCGGCGCGGTGCAGCAGGCCCACGGACCACGTTGCCGACGGAATCGACGTCACCCGTGCGGAATTCGAGTTCGCGGTCACCAACGAGGGTGCACTGAGTGCCGATGACATCCTGGACCGGCGCACCCGCATCGGTCTGGTGGAGGCCGACCGGAACCGCGCGCGTGCGGCCGCTCAGGAGTTCCTGGCCACCGCCAACTGAAGGCCGGTGAGAACCGACGCATAAACCGACTCGTAAGTGGGCATTCAACGTCCATTCACAAGCCGGAGGACGCGCCATGGCAGCGACACCAGCCTTGAAAAAGGCCCTCAACCAGCGACAACTACGGATGATCGCGATCGGGGGCGTGATCGGCGCCGGCCTGTTCGTGGGCTCTGGCGTGGTCATCGGGGATACCGGACCGGGCGCCTTCATCACCTACGCGCTATCCGGTGTGCTGATCGTGATGGTCATGCGGATGCTGGCCGAGATGGCGGTGGCAAACCCGTCGACCGGCTCGTTCGCCGACTACTCCCGCGACGCCCTGGGGCATTGGGCCGGGTTCTCCGTGGGCTGGCTCTACTGGTACTTCTGGGTGATCGTCGTCGGGTTCGAGGCGATTGCCGGCGCGAAGATCGTCCAGTACTGGCTCGACATCCCACTGTGGTTGTGTGCGTTGATCTTCATGGTGCTGATGACGGCGACGAACCTCTTCTCGGTCAAGTCCTATGGGGAGTTCGAGTTCTGGTTCGCCGGGATCAAAGTGGCGGCCATCCTCGCCTTCATCGCCATCGGCGCCTGCTTCGTACTGGGCCTGTGGCCGGGCAAGTCGATGGACTTCTCGAACCTCACCAGTCACGACGGCTTCATGCCGATGGGGGCCGGGGTCATCACCGTCGGAATCGTGACGGTGATCTTCTCCATGGTCGGCCCCGAGATCGCCACGATCGCCGCCGCCGAGTCATCGGATCCCGAGAAAGCCGTGGCCCGGGCGTCCAACTCGGTGGTCATGCGGATCCTGGTGTTCTACGTGCTGGCCGTGTTCCTGGTCGTGACGATCGTGCCGTGGAACGACAAGAATTTGTCCGCCTCGCCGTTCGTGGCGGCGTTCACCAAGATGGGCATTCCCTACGCCGACCACATCATGAACGCGGTGGTGCTGACGGCGGTGCTGAGCTGCCTGAACTCCGGGATGTACACCGCATCACGGATGTTGTTCGTGCTGGCCGGCCGCGGCGAAGCTCCCAAGCTTCTGGTGAAGGTGACCGCACGCGGCGTACCGGCCAACGCCATCCTTTTCTCGTCCATCGTCGGATTCGCCTGCGTCATCGCCGCCGCGTTCGCGGAGAAAACGATCTTCGCCTTCCTGCTCAACTCCAGCGGGGCGATCATCCTGTTCGTCTACCTGCTGATCGCGATCTCGCAGATCGTGCTGCGCTACCGCAACCGCGATGCGGAACTGACACTGAAGATGTGGCTGTTCCCGGTGCTGTCAATCCTCACCGTCGTCGCGATGCTGGCCATCCTGGTGCAGATGTACCTGGACGACAAGCTGCGCTCACAACTTGTGCTGAGCCTGCTGTCGTGGGGTGTCGTCGTGGTGCTGTACTTCGTCACCCTACGGTTCAATCGCGATCGTCCCCACGAGGAGCAGCCCACCGTCGAGGCCGAGGTGGCGCGAACCTGAACTCGCGCGAACTCAGTACCGAACGGCACTCTGCACCAGCGGGGGATAGACCGTCGAAGACTCGCCGTCCACGGTTGTCCCGGCGAACTGCAGCATTGAACGCGTCGCCCCGTTGACGGCGGCCGGATAGTTCAGTGTCGGTGTGGATATCTCGTCGAGGCGCCGCAGTTGTTCGGCGGTCAATGTCACGTCGACGGCGGCCAGGTTGTCCTCGAGATGGCTCATCCGTCGCGCACCGAGGATCGGCACTACCGTGCCGGGTCGTGCTCGCAACCAGGACAACGCCACCGCGGCGGGCGTGGTGCCGACCTCGTCGGCGATGGCGTTGACGGAGTCGATGACCGCGAACTGTTCATCGCTAGGGCCGCCGACATAGCCGGCGCGGATGGAGTCGGCGACGGCCGCACCTCGCCGGTACTTGCCGGACAGGAAGCCGTTGCTCAGCGGGCTCCACGGGACTAGCGCCATGCCCTGGTCAAGAGCCAGCGGAGCCAGCTCGCCTTCGACGGTGCGCGCCAAAAGCGAGTACTCGACCTGCAGTGCGATCAGAGGCGTCCAGCCTCGCAGCACCGCCATCGTCTGGGCCTGGGCGGTCACCCATCCGGGGGGTGTGGGCGGTCACCCGCGCGCAGGGGTGTTGGAGAACCCGATGTAGCGGACGGTGCCCGCGCGCACCAGATCATCGAGCGTGCGCAGAGTCTCCTCGATTGGAGTGTTGCGGTCGCAGTTGTGCATCCAGTACACATCCAAATAGTCAGTTTGCATGCGGCGCAACGTTTCCCGCAGTTGCCCGACGACCGCCGACCGGCCGGCGCCGCCGCCGTTGGGATCGCCGGGGTGAAGATTGGCGAAGAACTTCGACGCCAGCACCACCCGGTCACGCCTGCCCGGTCGATGGGCGAACCAGTCACCGAGGATCTTCTCCGAGTGCCCGTTGGTATAGAAGTTGGCGGTGTCGACGAAGTTGCCGCCACGGTCCAGATAGGCGTCGAGGATCCGCTCGGATTCCTCGACGCTGGAACCGGCGCCGCCGGCATCCTCGCCGAAGGTCATCGCTCCGAGCGCGAACGGGCTCACCCGCAACCCTGACCGGCCGAGGGTGAGGTAGTGATTGAGTGGCATGAATCGCTCCTTTGGAGTGGAATCTGATATACCCATCAAAGGAGAATTACGAGTTCAGCGGTAGAACGATGCTAGCTACCTCTTGCACAATCCGATCAATATTGATGGGAGCGGGCCCATGGATTTGCGGTGTGGGCAGTTGGCTGAACTGGGTGGCCTGATTGCCGCACATGCCCGACCGGACATGCAGACATCGATCAACGGTCTGATGTTGTCGAAGGAGGTGGCGTCGGGGCGCCCGGATTACTCACTGACCGAACCGCTCGTTGTGGTGATGGCGCAAGGTGGCAAGCGGCTCCTACTCGGCGAAGACCGCTACGAGTACCGGGCGGGGCAATGCCTCGTCGTGACGGCCGACCTGCCGGTAACGGGTCGCTTCATCGACGCCGGCGACGGGCTGCCCTCGCTCGGGATGGCGCTGGTGCTACGACCCGCCGTGGTGGCCGAGTTGGTGCTGCAGGCGCCTGGGGCGCGGGCGGCGTGTGGCGCGCGGAGTACGGCGATGTTCACCACCGATGCCGACGCTGATTTGCTCGACGCGGTGATTCGGTTGGTGCGGCTGCTCGACAAGCCTTCGGATGCGCCGATTCTGGCACCGCTGATCGAACGCGAGATCGTCTGGCGGTTACTAGCGGGACCGTACGGCGACACGGTGCGACAGATCGGCATGGCAGACAGCAATCTGTCCTACGTCAGTCGGGCCATCGGCTGGATCCGGCAGAACTACGCCGAACCGATGCGCGTCGAAGAGCTTGCCCGGGTGGCCGGAATGAGCCCCTCGACGTTCCACCGGCACTTCCGGAGCGTAACGGCGATGAGCCCGTTGCAGTTTCAGAAGCGCATCCGACTGCAGGAAGCGCGCTCAATGCTCGTCACCACACCGACCGACATCGCGGGCGTGGGGCACCGCGTCGGCTACGACAGCCCGTCACAGTTCACCCGCGAATACCGACGTCTCTTCGGCGCTCCGCCCGGGCTCGACGCCCAGCGCTTGCGCGCGTAGTTACAGCGGGATGTTCTTGTGCCGCCCGCGCCGGGCCGGCGCCTCGGCGAGTGCCTGCGTCAGCTTGCTGCGGGTGTGGGCCGGGTCGATCTTCTCGTCGACCACGCCGATCTCGACCGCGCTGTCCACGCCGCCGGCGATCCGCTCATGCTCGGCCGCCAATTCCTCGTGCAGCGCTTCGCGTTCGTGATCCGGTGCGGCGGCCAGCTTCTTCTTGTGCAGGATGCCCACGGCGGCCTTGGCGCCCATCACCGCGACCTCGGCGTCCGGCCAGGCGAACACCTTGGTGGCGCCCAGCGAGCGCGAGTTCATCGCAATGTAGGCCCCGCCGTAGATCTTTCGCGTCACCAGCGTCACCCGCGGGACGGTCGCCTCACCGAAGGCGTGCAGCAGCTTGGCGCCACGGCGCACGACTCCGCCCCACTCCTGGTCCACGCCGGGCAGGTAGCCGGGCACGTCGACGACCACGACCAGCGGGATGCCGAAGGCATCGCACAGCCGCACGAAACGCGCTGACTTCTCGGCACTCTCGGAGTTCAGGCAGCCGCCGAGGCGCAGCGGGTTGTTGGCGATGACGCCGACGGTGCGGCCGGACAAGCGGCCCAGGCCGACGACGATCGAGGGCGCCCACTTGCCCTGGAATTCCTCGAACGGGGTGTCCGAGTCGAGCAGTGCTTCCACCAACGGATGCACGTCGTAGGCGCGGCGGGGCGACTCGGGCAGCAGCGCGTGCAGGTCGGAGTCGCCGGCCTCGGCCTTGCTGCGGTCGAAATGGCCCTGCTGGGAGAACAATCCGATCAACCGGCGACCGCGCGCGTAGGCGTCGAGCTCGTCGGTGGCGACGATGTGGCACACACCGGACTTCTTGTGGTGGGTGTCCGGGCCGCCGAGGGAGGCCATGTCGACGTCCTCGCCGGTCACGCTGCGCACCACGTCGGGTCCGGTGACGAACACCCGGCCCTCCTGGGCCATGATGACGATGTCGGTCAGTGCGGGGCCGTAGGCGGCGCCACCGGCGGCGAAGCCGACCACGACCGAAATCTGGGGGATATAGCCTGACGCGCGGATCATGGCTTCGAAGACCAGTCCCACCGCGTGCAGCGCTTTCACGCCCTCGGCCAAACGTGCGCCGCCGGAGTGCCAGATGCCCACGATCGGGCTCTGCTCTTCGATGGCGGTGTCGTATGCGGTGACGATGTGCTGGCAGCCCTCCACACCCATGGCGCCACCCATGACGGTGCCGTCGGTGCAGAAGGCGATCGTGCGCACACCGTTGACGGTGCCGGCCGCGGCCAGCACACCGGAGCGGTCACGCTCGTGCAGCAGCTGCACGCTGCCGTCGTCGAAGAACGTGGACAGCCGCAGCAGCGGGTCGCGAGGGTCGAGGGATTCGCCGACCGTCTCAGGGGCCATGATCGTCATCTAAACCTCCATAGTGCGCGGATGTCGGTCAACGCTGTCGAGAGTCACTGGATTTCAGTACTTCCCGAAGGCGATCGCGACGTTGTGACCACCGAATCCGAACGAGTTGTTGATCGCGTACTGGTAGTTGCCTGGCCGGGGTTCACCGGCCACCACGTCCAGATCGATCTCCGGATCGAGGTTCCGCAGGTTGAGCGTGGGCGGCACGACGCCGTCCCGCAGCGCCAACACGGTGAGGATCGACTCCACCGCGCCGACGGCGCCCACCGAGTGGCCCAGCGCCGATTTGGGCGCGTAGACGGCCGGCCGGTGCTTGCCGAGCGCATTGTTGATCGCCTTGCCTTCCGCGACGTCACCCACCTGGGTGCCCGTCGCATGGGCGTTGATGTGATCGATGTCGGAGGGCTGCAGACCGGCGAGCTGGATTGCCCGGGTGATCGCGTGTCCCGCCTGCTCACCGTTCGGGTCGGGCGCCACGATGTGGTAGCCGTCCGAGGTGATGCCTGCCCCCATGATGCGCGCGAGGATGTTGGCCCCGCGGGCCTTGGCGTGCTCCTCGGTCTCGATGACCAGGAGTGCACCGCCCTCACCGAAGACGAACCCGTTGCGGTCCTTGTCGAACGGGCGACATGCGCCGGCCGGGTCGTCGTTGGTGGTGGACAAGACAATTCGCATCTGAGCGAAGCCGGCGATCGGCACGGCCTCGATCTTGGTCTCGACGCCACCGCACACCGCGATGTCGGCTTCGCCGAGAACGATCTGTCGCCATGCCTGGGCGATCCCCTCCGACCCCGACGCGCACGCCGAGACCGGGGTGATGACCCCGGCCCTGGCTTTGAGTTCGAGGCCGACGGCCGCTGCGGCGGCGTTGGGCATGTACATCTGGACCGCCAGCGGCGACACCGCTTTGAGGCCTTTGGCGCGCATCCCGTCATAGGCGAACACCAATTCCTCGGTGGAGCCCATGCCGGTGCCGATCGACACCATCAGCCGCTTCGGATCCACCTCGGGCGAACCGGCGTTCTGCCACACGCGCCGGCTGAGCACCGTCGACATCTTTTGCAGATAGGACAGCCGACGAAGTTCGACGCGAGTCAGCTCGCCGTCGAACTCCTCGACCAGATGCCCCCCGATACGGACAGGTAGGTCGTACTTCTCGACGAATTCGTCGTTGAGAAGCCGGATTCCGCTCTGCCCGTCCAACAGCCGCTTCCACGTGCTGTCAGCATCGGATGCCAGGGCGGTCGTCATCGCAAAACCGGTGACGACCACGTTGGGGAAGCCATTCCCCGTTGACAAACGCGTCAACCCTGCCATTGCTTTCTGCCAGTCCTTTCCCCCCGGATCGGTGTCAGTACCGCCCGAAGGCGAGCGCGACGTTGTGCCCTCCGAATCCGAACGAGTTGTTGATCGCGTACTGGTAGTCGCCGTAACGCGGTTCTCCCGCAACGATATCCAGGTCGACCTCGGGATCCGGCGTTTCGTAGTTCAGCGTCGGCGGGATGACGCCGTCGCGCAGACTCAGCACCGTGAGTGCCGATTCCAAGGCGCCGACGGCACCGATGGAGTGGCCCAGCGCCGACTTCGGCGCGTACACGGCGGCGTGCTCGCAGCCGGCGACCCGGATAGCTGTCGCCTCCGCGGTGTCACCGATCGGGGTTGCCGTTCCGTGTGCGTTGATGTGGTCGATGTCCTTGGGGGACAGGCCAGCGGTCTCCATAGCCCGCTTCATCGCCGCACCTGCGCGCAGACCGTCGGGTGACGGAGCCACCATGTGGAAGGCATCCGAGGTGATGCCCGCACCCATGAGCCGGGCCAGCGGCTTGGCGCCACGGGCCTTGGCGTGCTCCTCGGTCTCGATGATCATCATGCAGCCGGCTTCGCCGAAGACGAACCCGTCGCGATCCTTGTCGAACGGCCGCGACGCACCTTGGGGATCGTCGTTGCGCGTCGACATGGCGCGCATCATCGAGAACGCGGCGATAGGCAGCGCCTCAATGGTGCCCTCGACACCGCCGACGACCGCGAAGTCCGCGTCGCCCATGACGATCTGCCGCCACCCGTGGGCGATGGCCTCCGACCCGGACGAGCACGCCGACACCGGGGTGATGACCCCGGCGCGGGCGCCCAGTTCCAGGCCGGCGACCGCGGCCGCACCGTTCGGCATGACCATCTGAACGGCCAGCGGCGAAACCTTGCGGATCCCGCCCTCGTTCATCGCGTCATAGGTCTCGACGATCTTCTCGCCGCCACCCAGACCCGTGCCGATCACCACCGTGAAGCGGTCCGGGTCGACCTCGGGCTTACCCGAGTTCGCCCACAGCCGCCGGGATAGCACCAGAGACATGCGTTGCACGTAGGAATTGCGACGCAGTTCGACACGGGTGAGGTGGCTGTCCATGTCCTCGACGAGGTGGCCGCCGATGCGGACCGGCAGGTCCCACTTGTCGACGAACTCGTCCTCGAGAATGCGAATGCCGCTGTCGCCTGCCAACAGGCCCTTCCACGTGCTCTCGATGTCCGTGGCGAGCGCCGTGGTGGCCTCGACGGCGGTCACGACAACGCTAGGGAAACCGCCGTTAGCAGTGGAAGGCCTGCTCATTCGCCCGCGAACTTCTCGCGCAGGGCGGCAGCAGCCTCCGGGTTCTCCTCTTCGAGCTTCTGGATGTAGTTCACGACGTCACCCACGGTGCGCAGACCGGCGAGGTCTTCGTCGGGGATCTTCACGCCGTACTTGTCCTCGGTCTGAACGGCGATCTCCACCATCGACAGCGAGTCGATGTCCAGGTCGTCGACGAACGACTTCTCCGGGGTGACCTCAGACGGCTCGATGCCGGTCACTTCTTCGATGATCTCGGCGAGACCGGCGATGATTTCTTCCTGAGAGGCGGGCACGGTGGCTCCTTCGTAATCGGTTGTGCTACTTGGTACTTGCTTAGTTGTGTTACTTCGTAACGCTGCTTGCTATGTGGTTGTCCTGGTCGGCCGGGGCGATTACAGCTCGGTGAGTCCGTCCAGGTCTGCGGGGGTCTTGATCGCACGGTTGGCGACTCCCCGAAGTTCTCGTTTGGCGATTCCGGCCAACGTTCCCGCGGGCGGGAACTCGACGATCGCTGAGCCCTCTGCGTTCTCAAAGAGCTGGCGCATGGTGTCGGTGCACAGATCCCAGCGCACCGGCCGGGTGAGTTGCGCGACGAGCTTCTCCATCGCGTCTTTCGCAGAGGCTACCGGCTGACCGTCGGCATTGCTCAACAGCGTGGTGGTGGGCTCGGCAGTGTCGACCTCGGCCGCGGCCGCCGCATATCCGTCGAGCGCGGACGCCATGTAGTGGGTGTGGAACGCGCCTGCGGTGGCCAGTTGACGCACGCGAGCCTTGGCCGGCGGATCCTCGGCCAGCTTCTCCAGCGCCGCGATGGCGCCGGCGGCCACGATCTGGCCTGCGGCGTTGCGGTTGGCGGGGATCAGGTCGAGGCGGGCCAGCGCTTCCAGTACTTCGGCCTCGTCGCCACCCAGGATCGCGGACATGCCGGTCGGCTCGACGGCGCAGGCCTTGGCCATCTCAGACCCGCGGACGGCGGCCAGCTTGACCGCGTCGTCGGGGGAGATGACGCCGGCGATCGCGTACGCCGCGATCTCACCGACGGAGTGACCGGCCACGACGGTGGTGCGGCCGGCGAGCGTGCCGCGCTTGATCAGCTCGGCGTTGGCAAGCAGGGTCGCCGCGACAACCAGCGGCTGGGTGACCGCGGTGTCGGTGATCTCGTCGGCAGTTGCGGTGGTGCCCAGGCGGGCAAGGTCGAGACCGGCGATATCCGACCAGATCTTGATCTGATCGGCTGCGCCGGGCAGCTCAAGCCAGGGCTCGAGCATGCCGGGGGTCTGCGAGCCCTGTCCGGGCGCCAGCAATGCGATCACGGAGTCATGAGGCACTCTTTAAGAGAACACTGTGAAACCCGATCTGCACGGTGTAAGAGATTATGAACCTCGTCTTAGGTTTTTGTGGAGGTCCCACAAAAGTGCATGTGATGCGACGTTCCCGATACCTCACCGCGATCTAAAGCTCTTATCAGACGTTGCCCACAGTTCCGACCAACGGCGCTGTGAGTTGTGCGACAGAACTGTTTGCCGTGGTGTTGGGGGGCGAAGGATAGCCCAGCCGTCCCACTGTGGACGCCACCCGCAGGACATACGCGTCGCGCGGCACGGTGGGATCACGACCGGTGAAGTCGGCGATCCGCTTGAGTCGGTAGCGGACCGTGTTTGGATGAACGAACAATTTCCTGGCGCAAGCTTCGATTGCGCCGCCGCTGTCGAGGTAGGCGTCGAGCGTCTCCGACAGCGCCGGTCCGGCATCGGCCAGTGGCCGCATGATCTCGGTGTGCAGCGCCGCGACGGCCGAGGCGTCGCCGAGAAGGGCTCGCTCAGGCAGCAATTCGCGGGCCAGCACCGGACGCGGCGCGCCGGTCCACCCGACGACGGCGTTCATCCCCGATATGGCCTCGCGTGCGCTGTGGTACGCCGCGGTGAGCATCGGCGCGGTCGGCCCGATCACCACCGGGCTGTCGGAGTAGACCTTGATCAGGTCTTTGAAGAATTTGTCGGTGGGCCCGAACGGGCCGGAGATGATCCCGATCAGCCAGGTGCCGTGCACATCGGCCAAGGCCGCCCGGTTGTGGCGTAAGGCGATCTCCCGGACGTCCTCGCTGGCCAGCTCCTCCCGGCCGGGCGGCGGGGTGCCGACCACCACCGTCGCCGGCGCCGTGGTGTCCCAGTTCAGCGCAGCGGCCCGGGACAGCAGTTCCTGACCGGTGTCACCGCGGACGACGGCGTCGACGACGCTGGCCTCCATCCGGCTGTCCCAGGATCCCCGGGCCTCGGCGGCGTCGGCGTAGGAGGCTGCCGCGGCGAATGCCAGGTCGCGGCTGTACCGCAGGATGCCGACCGCCAGCGCGGTGCGCTGCTCGTCGTTGCGGCCCAGCGCGGGGACCGCGAGCTCGAAGTACTGCATGCTGACCCGAACCATGTCGACGGTCTGGGCCAGCGCGATGCGGCGGGTCAGGTCCTGCGGAACCAGGGCGAACGCGTCGGCGGTGTAACCCACATTGCTCAGCGGATTGCGGATCCACTCGGCGAAGTTGACCACCGCCGTCTGCAAGACCAGCTGGACGCTGGCGCGCTGGGACGCTTCCAGTTCGCCGAAGAACGGCAGGTGCTCGTGCATGGCCTGCATGGCCTGGGTGGCCAGCCGGCCGGAGTACTGCTTGAGTCGGCGCAGCGTCGAATCCGGCACGTTCTCCAGCAGCTCCAGGGCCGACGGCGGCAGCGGCTCGAGGAGCGGATTGTCACTCACCCCTAAAAGCTACGCCGCTTTTCTGGATGTTCCCACCAAATGGGCAGGTGCAGGCCCAGGGTTACGCGCTGCCGGTGTCCACGAACGAGACCTCGGCGGCCATCACGTCGTCGATCCGGTACTCCCGGGCCGCGGCGATCGCGACCGACGGGTCGATCTCGCCGTCGCGGGCCAGCGCCTCGAGCACCGCCACCACCACTGATTCGGCGTCGGTGTTGAAGTACCGGCGGGCGGCCGGCCGGGTGTCGGAGAAGCCGAACCCGTCGGTGCCCAGCGTGACGTAGGTGTTGGGCACCCACGGGCGGATCTGCTCGGGCACCGCGCGCATCCAGTCCGACACCGCGACGGCCGGGCCTGCGGTATCGGCCAGCGCCTGCGTCACGTACGGCGTGCGTGCCGGACGGTCCGGGTGGCGCAGCAGCTCCTTCTCGACCCCGACACCGTCGCGGTTCAGTTCACCCCAGCTGGTCACCGACCAGACGTCGGCCGCGACATCCCAGCGCTCGGAGAGCATGTCGGCAGCCCGCAGGGCCTCGGGCATCGCCACTCCGGACGCCAGGATCTGCGCGACGTTGGAGCGGGACTGTTGGGCTTTCCGATACCGGTACATGCCGCGCAACAGGCCCTCGGGATCGAAGTGCTCCGGCTCCGCAGGCTGGGCGTACGGCTCGTTGTAGATCGTCATGTAGAAGTAGATGTTCTCCGGGTCCTCGCCGTACATCCGGGCCAGGCCGCTTTCCACGATGTAGGCGATTTCGTAGGCGAACGCCGGGTCGTAGGCCACCACCGCGGGGTTGGTCGAGGCCAGCAGAAGCGAGTGGCCGTCGGCGTGCTGCAGACCTTCGCCGGTCAGAGTGGTGCGGCCGGCGGTCGCGCCGAGCACGAATCCGCGGGCCATCTGATCGGCGGCCGCCCACAGCCCGTCTCCGGTGCGCTGGAACCCGAACATCGAATAGAAGATGTAGATCGGGATCATCGGCTCGTTGTGGGTGGAGTAGGAGGTGCCGACCGCGGTGAAGGATGCCGTCGAGCCGGCCTCGTTGATGCCCTCGTGCAGGATCTGGCCGACTTCACTCTCCTTGTAGGCCAGCATCAGCTCGGCGTCGACGGCGGTGTACAGCTGCCCGTTGCGGTTGTAGATCTTCAGGCTCGGGAACCAGGAGTCCATGCCGAAGGTGCGCGCCTCGTCGGGAATGATCGGGACGATTCGGTGCCCGATCTCCTTGTCCCGCAACAGTTCTTTGAACGTACGCACGGTGGCCATGGTGGTCGCCACCTGCTGCTGGCCGGACCCCTTCTTGAGCGCCTTGTACACATCGCGCGGCGGCAGGGTCAGCACCTTGGCCTTGGTGCGGCGTTCGGGCAGGAAGCCGCCGAGGGCGCGGCGCCGGTCGATGAGGTAGCGGATCTCCGGCGCCTCGGGGCCGGGGTGGTAGTACGGCGGCAGGTACGGGTTCTCTTCGAGCTGCTCGTCCGACACCGGGATGCGGATGGCGTCACGGAAGTCCCGAAGATCCTGCAGTGCAAGCTTTTTCATCTGGTGGGTGGCGTTGCGGCCCTGGAAGTGGGCGCCCAGCGAGTAACCCTTGATGGTCTTGGCCAGGATCACCGTGGGCTGGCCCTTGTGCTCCATCGCCGCCCGGTAGGCGGCGTAGACCTTGCGGTAGTCGTGGCCGCCGCGCTTGAGGTTCCAGATCTCGCTGTCGCTCATGTCGGCCACCAGCGCCTTGGTCCGCGGGTCGCGGCCGAAGAAGTGGTCGCGCACGTAGGCGCCGTCGTTGGCCTTGTAGGTCTGGTAGTCGCCGTCGGGCGTGGTGTTCATCAGGTTCACCAGCGCGCCGTCCTTGTCGGCGTGCAGCAGCGCATCCCACTCGCGGCCCCACACCACCTTGATGACGTTCCAGCCGGCACCGCGGAAGAAGGACTCCAGCTCCTGGATGATCTTGCCGTTGCCCCGCACCGGCCCGTCCAGGCGCTGCAGGTTGCAGTTCACCACGAAGGTCAGGTTGTCCAGACCCTCGTTGGCGGCGACCTGGATCAGGCCGCGACTCTCCGGCTCGTCCATCTCGCCGTCGCCGAGGAACGCCCACACGTGCTGATCGGAGGTGTCCTTGATGCCGCGGTCAGCCAGGTAGTGGTTGAACCGCGCCTGATAGATGGCGTTCATCGGGCCCAGGCCCATCGACACCGTCGGGAACTCCCAGAAGTCGGGCATCAGCCGCGGGTGCGGGTAGGACGGCAACCCGCCGCCGGGGTGGCTGTGCTCCTGACGGAAGCCATCGAGCTGGTCGGCGGTGAGCCGGCCCTCGAGGAAGGCGCGGGCGTAGATGCCGGGGGAGGCGTGGCCCTGGATGAAGATCTGGTCGCCGCCGCCGGGGTGGGCCTTACCGCGGAAGAAGTGGTTGAAGCCGACCTCGTACAACGCGGCCGACGAGGCATAGGTGGAAATGTGCCCACCCACGCCGACGCCGGGTCGCTGCGCGCGGTGCACCATGATCGCGGCGTTCCACCGGATCCAGGCGCGGTAGCGGCGCTCGACGTCCTCGTCGCCGGGGAACCAGGGCTCCAGCTCGGTGGGAATGGTGTTGACGTAGTCGGTGGAGGTCAGCGCGGGGATCGCGACGCGCTGCTCACCGGCGCGCTCCAGCAATCGCAGCATCAGGTAGCGCGCGCGGGCCGGGCCCGAACGGGCCAGCAGGTCGTCGAACGACTCCAGCCATTCCGAGGTCTCCTCGGCGTCGATATCGGGCAGATACGACGCGACGCCTTCGCGGATCACCCGCACTCGATCGGAATCGCTTGGGCTGCTTGAGTTTTGAGCCAGATCGTGGCGCGCGAACTCGGTGGTCAACTTCAGCTCCTTAGTAGGAGGTGCAGGTTTTGCACCGTCCGCCTTCTATCGTGCCGCAATCGAGGCAGTACCGACGAGTAGTCAACCCAGGGGTTGGTGAATTCTTCGCAGCGCGCCGAGTGCAGCCCGCACCCGGTAACCTGCCGGGGTGCTGTTCAGACGTGCGCGCGAGCTCCGGATCGGCGGGCTGCTGGTCGGCAGTGCGGCGGCCGTGCTGGCCGGCGTGGTGGGCTGCACCAGCGTGACCGGCGGTGAGCCGTCGGCCAACGGGCGCGACGCCCCGGCCTTCCGGACCTCGATGTCGGTGTCGGCCTCGGAGTCGGCCGCGTCGTCCAGCGCCCGGGAATCCGAACGGCAGGCCTCGCTGACCACCCAGGCCATGCATGACACCTGCGAGACGCTGTCCACCTCCAGCGCCGACGCGATCGACGCGGTCAACGCCTACGTGAGCGCCTTCAACCAGGCCACCCCCGACATCGCGGCGACAGAGGGCCCGGCGGTCGACGCGCTGAACAAGAGCGCCGACGCCGTCGCCGCCAGCATCACCGACGCGATCCCGGCCGAGCTGAAATCCGCGTTCCAGGAGTGGGTCGACGGCGCGCACTCCACGGCCGGCGCAATCACCGGACACGCAGGTCCGGCAGAGTTCAACAAGACCATCCAGGACCTCAACGACACCAGGTCGAATGCGTTGAGCCTGTGCGACGCGACGTACTGATTCCGACCGCACGGCGAGTAATCGTCGTCGTCGTGCGACGATAGGCCCTTAGACAGCCGACCCTGATTCCAAGGAGGTTCCGACGGTGGTCGCGGAGGGTGGCCCCCCGAGCTACGCCCAGAAGCTGGGCATCCAAAAAAATCAGGTCGTGCAGGAACTGGGCTGGGACGAGGACACCGACGACGACATCAGGGTCGACGTCGAGGACGCCAGCGGCGCGGAACTGCTCGACGAGGATGCCGACGAGGTGGTCGACGTGGTCCTGCTGTGGTGGCGGGATGGCGACGGTGACCTGGTGGATCGGCTGATGGATGCGATTGCGCCGTTGGCCGACGACGGCATCATCTGGGTGGTGACACCCAAGACCGGCAAGCCCGGCCATGTTCAGCCCGCCGAGATCGCCGAGTCGGCGCCCACCGCGGGATTGATGCAGACCAGCTCGGCCAATCTGGGGGACTGGATCGCCAGCCGGCTGGTGCAGCCGAAGTCGAAGGCGGCCGGGAGGCACTCGTGACAGTTGGGGTCGGATCCGATGCCCCTGACTTCACGCTCAAAGACCAGAACGGTCAGCCCGTCACGCTCAGTGACTTCCGCGGCGCAAAGAACGTCCTGCTGGTGTTCTTCCCGCTGGCGTTCACCGGCATCTGCCAGGGTGAGCTCGACTACGTTCGCGACCATCTGAACGAGTTCGACAACGACGACACCGCCACGTTGACGATCTCGGTCGGTCCGCCGCCCACGCACAAGGTCTGGGCCACGCAGAGCAACTTCTCTTTCCCGGTGCTGTCCGACTTCTGGCCGCACGGGGCGGTGGCGCAGGCGTACGGGGTGTTCAACGCCGCCGCCGGCTTTGCCAATCGGGGCACGTTCGCGATCGACCGCGGCGGCGTCATCCGCTTCGCCGAGTGCAAGGAGCCTGGCGAGGCGCGCGATGGATCGGTTTGGACGCAGGCGCTGGCGGCCGTGTAACCTGCCCGGGCACGGGCGCGTAGCTCAGTGGTAGAGCTCTGGTTTTACACACCAGCGGTCGGCGGTTCGATACCGTCCGCGCCCACCAAAGTTATTACAGGTCAGCACCATTTCCGGCGGCCGTGCGGTGCGGCCACCTGCACCGGATTGGTGCCCAAGTTGCCGATAAGTTGCCAGCGAGATCATGTGCCGCTGTGCGGCGGCGGTGTGGCCTCCGGTCGCCGTGGCCGCTGCCACATCGCGTGGAATTCGGCCTCGCCCGTAGCCGCTCGCATGAACGTGTCGGGTGCGGGGATTGCAGCGTTGGGATTCGGGTTGTAGTCGAGGCGGTACGAAAGCTCGCCTTGCGACGCCACCCGATTTGTTCTGACGTGCAGGACGCCAGACAACCAGTCGAACCTGGGGTTCGGCCACAGCCGCTCCTCGATGAGGGGGCCGAGTACGTCCCAGGTTGGCGCCAACTCGTTTGGCCCGACCGCGATCCTGGGGAACGTCGACGCGACGGCGATGAAGTGCGGTGCGTTCGGGTCGCGTTGGCGCTTCTTTCGGTCGAGGGATCGTCGTAATGATTCCAGTGCCGCATTGCGATCATCGTCATCGATGCACGGGTTAATCGAGTAGCCGAAGGAATATCCGACGTTGGGTCCGGCGGTGAAGGACGTGCTGCCGCTGGCTTTGACTGCTTCCCAGTCGATGTTGTCGGGATCTGGGAAGTGGAGCATTGGACTCCATGTTGCTGTGATCGGCCGTGGCGCTACGCCCACGGCGCTCTGAATCGCGCCGTACTCGTCGTCGCACACCTGGTCGCAGAACTCATGGCTCCACAGGTCTTTGACTAGCTCCTGAGGCGACCCAATCGGCAGCTCGATACGGATGTTTCGGGCGACGCCGCGCTTCTTCATTCGCGCCGACAGCGCGGTCGAGATGGTCTCGTTCATCCGGTGCCACGCGGCGTACGCCTCCCAATGCCAGACAGTGACTTCGACGGTAACTAGCCCCTCGGGCACCCGCACTCCGTAGTCGGGGGACATCGGTTGCTCACCGTGGCTTGGCCTCCACGTGGGGGGCACCAGCGGTTCCAGGAGAATAGGGCTTACCGACGACGCGATCACGCCGCCCACCTCCAGCTCGATCAACGCTTCCTCGTATGCGTGATCGTCGGCTGGCCGGAGGACGGTGCGTATCCGCTGGATGAGCGTCCTGCCGACCCCCGGCGAGGCGTTCCCCATGAGTTTGTAGAGCACGTCCGCGATGTTCAGCAAGTAGTGCGTCGACTGAGCACTTCCGGTGCCTCGCCACTGAGTGCCAAGTGGGCCAACCGGATCATCAAGCCAGGCTTCATCACCCACCACCCTGAAGATGTCGCGGTAGAACTGCTGGGCCTGTTCGATATGAAGTTGTCCGTTCTCGCCGAGCTTTGCTTCCTGAGCGAGCTCGGTTGCGTCTCGTTCGTGGAAGCCGGGGCGCGGAGGTTCCACCGGCGCGGGCGGTGTCGTGTCTTCGTCGGACGACGCAGTGGACATACCGGCATCGTATGAACGCGCCCCGACAATCTTGGCAGTGCGCGCCGCCAGCGTGTCTTACGCGGTTTAGGTCACCGAGCAGTCAGCCGAACAGCGATGCGCCGACCGCGCGCAATTCGTCGGCCTTTACGTCGGCATAGATGGACAGTGTCACCGCCGGATCGTGGCCGTGCCAGGCGGCGACGATGTGCGGTGGGTGGCCCTGGTCGAGCATGAGCGAAACCGACGTGTTCCGCAGGCCGTGCAGCTTGATCCGGCGCAGTCCGGCGCGCGTGCGCAGACGCTGGAACTCGTCGGTGTAGGACTCGGGACGCAGCGGCTCGCCGTCCCCGCGCACCGCCACCGGCCGGTCCTCGGTCCACCCGAGGCCGAGCGCCAGCGCTTCGGCGCGCTGGCACTGACGCAGCGCCCGCAGCGCGGCCACCACGTCGTCCGGTAGCGGCAGATCGCGGCGGCTGCGCTTCGACTTCGGTGCGCCCTCGATGGCCTCATTGCCGACGGCCACCCGGCCGCGCCGCACCGACAGCGTTCCGGTATCCAGGTTGACCGCCGACCACCGCAGGCCAAGCACCTCCGAGCGGCGCATCCCATAGCAGGACAGCAGCCAGCAGGCGTAAAGGCGGTGATCGGCTACCGCCTCGCGGAACTGGCCGACCTCGCCCAGCGTCCAGGACTTGGCGGTGGCCTCGATGTCGTCGGCCTCCCCGGTGCGCTGCGCGTCGTCGGGGTCGGCGTCCTTGGGCCGCTCGACCAACGCAATCACGTTGCGGGGCAACACACCCTGATCGACGTAGCTCTGGACGACTGCCCCGAACGTGGTCAGCGTCGACCGGATCGTCTGGGGGCTGAGGCCCCGCTTCTCGTCGGGTGCGGTGCTCTCCTCGGCGGCGGGCGCGTACACACCGCGGCGAACACGGGTCACTCGCCCCGCGCGAGCCAGGGCAGTGAGGCATGTGTGCACGTCACCGTTTGGCATTGCGGCGACCAACTTGGCGGCGGTGATGCCCTCGGGATGCTCGGCCACCAACGCGACGACCCGACCCGCGAGCGAGCCGTCCCGGTAGTGCTTGGGTGACGTGCGCGCCTCGGTCAGCATCCACCGCACCAAGGCGTCGCCGTCGGCCTTGGTGAGCGCCTGGAGCTTCTTGCCGCCGAGGTAGCGGCGCACAGGCTTGAGATCCATCTCGTACGAGTACTTGGTGACCTGTCGGATGCCGCGCCGACCGGCGAGCCAGCCCTCGCACGCCTCGTCCACTGTGATTGCGGTTGGCTTGTTGTACGTGCCCGCAGTCACCTCGCTGGTGATGCGCCGAAACTCGCGCCGCGCTTCGGCTTTGGTGCGGAACGTAAACTTGCGGCGGTCGCGCGACCCGTCGGGTTTGAGGCCAACGTCCACCTGGAACCAGTACGTGGTGGTGCCGTTCTTGGCAACGTGGGTGCTGATCGGCTCAGCGCGACGGGTGCGCTTCGGCTGGCCTTGCTCGGTGTCGTTGGTGCTCATCAGTTCCCCTCGGCGGTGTCGGTCGTCATGCTCCAATCGCGGCGCAGGTAACCGCGCTTCTTGGCCTCGGCGAGCCAGCGGTCCACGGTGGGCAGCGAGGCTCCCATTTGTTGAGCGACGTATTCGCGCGGAGGCTCTCCGACATCGCGTGCGGCGATGAGCATGTCGGCAACCTCGCGATAGTGAACGTCATCGAGCTTGCGGCGCTTTCCGCCGCCCGTGGGGCGCTCTGGCCGGAGCAATAGCGTCTGGTTGCGCGAGTGCTGCACACCGAGGAATGCGCCGTCCATACGCGCGATGAATCCTGCCGCAGCCTTGGCTAGACGTCGCACCGGGACCAGCCGGATGGCGGCCGGGTCGATGTCGGCGGCGGCGTCGGGATCAAGGGGGAGCAGGTGCAGCTCAACCAAACGCGGTGTGCCGCCTCCCATTTCGATGCGCACCTGGTAGCGGTACGGGTGGCCGACCAGTGTTACCTCGATCAGGCCGTCATCCTCACCGCGCGTGCCGCTGACGCGCCGGACGCCACCTGGCAGGACATCGCCCTTGATGAGCTGTGGTGGCCGGTTATCACTGGTCATTCAAAAATGATAACAGAATGTCTGGACACCTATTACTCAATCAGGCCAAGGTTGCACCCATGACCACCAACGCCAGCGCACCCGCGCCCACTCCACCTCTGATGCCCGTCCTGGACGAACTACGCAGCGGGCCACCGACCGTCAGCGTGGGGCGCGCCGCCGAGCTGCTCGGCATCTCACGCGCGTACGCGTATCAGCGCATCAAATCCGGCGACATGCCGGTGGTCCGGCTCGGTGTGCGTCGTGTACGCATCTCCGCGCTCTGGTTGCTCCGCACCCTGAGCGGCGAGAGCGGCGCTGCGTAGTCACCTAGGCCGGGAACGGGCCCGGTGCGCCCCTTGGTTAGCCCGCAGCCCCAGGGTAGTCGCGCCGGGTACGGTCCCTTCGATCACGAAATCGCGACCCGCACAATACGGCTGCATTGCTGCAGTGTCGCCGCGCGGCACCGATATGTGGGCGATTGCACGCTGAGCGGGTGAAATAGAAACCACCGCACCGCCGCTCGTCAACGTCCAACGCACCGCATTGCGTGCCGCTCTGTCTTCCCCGACATCAACCACAGCCCATGGCGCACAACAAAATCGCCCCGCCGACGCGATGACGGCGGGGCGATTCAAACCAAGGGCATCCCGACATGCCCGATGTTCGAGGAGACGAACAAGTGAATGGTATCAACAGCTCCACCGCACCCGCCGGATCGGCACACACCAACGGACACAACGGAGCCGGTGACCCGTGGACCGGGCAGGGCGACCTTGGAGGATCAGCCGAACCGTTGGCTATCAAGCGAACTCAGCCGGTGGATCCGCGTGGCCGCGCACACGGCGAGCCAGGTTGGGATCCGTTTGATAACCCTGCCGCCGAGGTGGCGCGCCAGGAGCAGGCGAAGGTCCAGGCCGTCACGGAGGACCGCAAGAACCGCTGGAAGCCACACTGGTTCGCGCTGGCCAGCGTGGACGGCTTACCCCACCAGTGGGCCCGCAATCTCACGTGGAAGTTCGAGCGCCACGACGCATCCCGCGATCCCGTCACCGACGCCCCCACCCTGATGTTCTGCGGTGTGGACGCGGTAGAGGCCGGCGCTTCCGACGAGGTTCTGGCCGCGCTACCCAAGCTCAAACCGGCTGACATGACCGCACTCAAGGTCCGCGCCGCCGCGATCCGCCAGGACGTCCGCAAGCAGGTGGACAGCATGGCGCGCAGCATGACCACGGGCCGTGAAGCGGCGGTGGCGATTCCCGAGCCGATGGGCCTGGACGACCTGCTGGCTGAGGAGGACGAGAACGCCGCGTACCGCATCGGTGAGGTGTGGCCGACCGGTGGCCGCGTGCTGTTGGCCGCCCAGTACAAGTCGGGCAAGTCGACCTTGGTCGGCAACCTCGTTCGCAGCCTGGTCGACGGTGACCCCTTTCTCGGCCGGTTCGAGGTGCAGCCGGTAGGCAAGGTGGTACTCATCGACACCGAGTTGGACAAGCGAACATTGCGGCGCTGGCTGCGCGACCAGGGCATTCACAACACCACCGCCGTGACGGTGGTGTCGCTACGCGGTGCGGTCTCGGCGTTCGACATTCTCGACGCCGCCGCACGTTCGCAGTGGGCACAACGCTTCTCCGGTGCCGACGTGGTGATCCTGGACTGCCTGCGTCCCGTGATCGACGCGCTCAACCTGTCGGAGGACAAGGACGCAGGCAAGTTGCTGGTGGCCTTCGACGCGCTGCTGGCCGAGGCCGGTGCTGAGGAGGGCATGGTGGTGACCCACATGGGCCACCACAACGAGCGCGCCCGTGGCGACTCACGACTGTTGGACTGGCCCGACGTACTGTTGAAAATCGTGCGGGGCGGGGACGAGGCCGATGAGGTCGGCCGCCCACGGTTCCTGTCGGCAATGGGCCGCGACGTAGAGCTGCCCGAGGGACAGCTGACGTTCGACCGCGACACCCGCCACCTCACCTACGCCGGTGGCAACCGAACGGAATCACGTGCGGCCGACCTGATCGACAAGCGCCTGGCCGCCGTCTTGGACGTGCTCGCGGACGCCCGCGCTGAGGGCAAGGACGGCATGAACACCACCGCGATCAAGGATGCGGTGGGTGGTAAGAAGGACGCCGTCGTCAAGGCGCTAGCGGCGGCCAAGGAGCGTCAGCTCGTCACCGTCGAGTTCGTAGGCCGTGCACATATCTACCGTCTGGCACCCAAGGTGCTGGACCCGATGTATCTGGGCGAGAAGCCAAATGCCGACACCGCGCCGGGCCTGGCTCCGGTGGTCGAATTCCCCCCGCCGCAGGGTCAGGGGCCTACAACGGGATGAACGGCCAGAAATGCCATTTGACCTGCGATTTTCTATCGGCCCCCTTCTGTGGGGCCGATAAATGTTTTGCATCGGCCCCGACGCGGGGGCCGATGCGGGCCGATAGGTGCAGAAAACAGCCCCTGGCCTGCGGATTCTATCGGCCCCGCAGAAGGGGCCGATAGGGGCCGTTGCAATAAGTCATCGGCCCCTCCCTATAGGGAGGGCTGATACGGGGGATGAAGGACAAACAACAGACGACTCCACCGCTCGCCGATCGCGGGTGAGAGGCGGTGGACAGGCGTAGTCGCGCGCTGGATCGGTAGAGGCGGCGGTGCACTGGTGGCGCCGGTCAGGTGTCCTTTGCATCTTCGGCCTTGCGGCGGTGGCGGTATGTCGGTGGCCCGTGCAACCACGAAGGCGCACAACAGATAATGCCGCCATGTATACGTATTGTGCTGTTAGACAGTCGATCTGACTTCCGCCATGAGGCGGCGCGGCTCCTCGACAGCTGCACTGTCCGTTGACAAGCTGTTGACTATGACGCGCCAACTGGACTCCCGGCACCGCGCCGAGCAGGCCGTACGCATGAGTGCGACCGGTGCCACATGGCAAGAGGTGGCCGACGCGTGCGGCTATCGCTCACGCCAGGCGGCGCAACAGGCAGTGTCCCGGCTACGCGACCGAACACCACCCGAGTCCGTCGAGCAGGCGCGCGCCAAGCACGACGCGGCGCTTCAGCTCCTCCAGCGCAACGACTTCACGCGCTACCTGCTCGCACTCCAGAACGGCGATGACGACACCGCGCTGCGGTACTCCAAGGAGTTGCGCGGCATCGTGTCGGAGCGTGCCAAGCTGGCCGGTGTCTATGCGCCCGAGCGCCAGCAGGTAGAGGTCAAAGTCACCACCGACGCGGTGGCCATCATCGATCGCATGGAGGCTGAGCTACTGGCTCTGGTCGCGCAGCGGCCCCAACAGCTGGCGTTGCAAGGCAACGTCATCGACGCCGAGATCGAGGAGATTTCCAGATGACCACCGTTACCGCCGAGGATGCGATCAAGGCGGCGTCGTCGGTTGCCCGTGACATCGCCGACGGCAATCTCGCTCCCGACGCGCTGGAGCGCCAGGCGGTGGCCGAGCTGTCGCAGTTGATGCTCATCGAGCCGGAACCCGGCTCCGACCTCGAACGGCTCCAGGCTGAGTCGGCCCGGCGTGTGTTGGCTCGCGGTGGCATCTCGACCGATGAGCTTGCCGAGTGGCTTGCGGTCCAGCGCCGCCGCGAGAACCCCCACGGCGACCAGGACGACGCAGAACCCGCCGATGGTGCCGGTGTGCTGCTTAAGGCCAGTTCGGACGCCAGCGTGGCACACAGCGGCGAAAACGACACCGCGCCAGACGATACCGACCTGAAGATGGTGCAGCTGGCCGCCGGAGCGGAGCCGGAGCCTGCTGCGCCGCCGTCCAATCGCCGCATCTTGGCGCGCGGTCGCAGCCTGCCGGTAGATCCCGGTCTGCTTCCGCTGTAAGTGCCGCCAATGCGCTCAGCGATGGCCCGGTTTGGCGCCCCGTAGACCGCTCGTTGGCAATCACTTGGCAACTTGCCCTCGTACCCCTGAGGGGCGGGGAAGCCGGGGTGGCCATCTGCGCAGGTAAAAGCCACATCGGCCTGCATCGCCAAACCTGGCACCGCTTGATGGCCGATCGAACGGCCCCAGGAAGTGTGACAACAAACGGCCCGGTCGAGGTGTCGGTGGTGTCTGATTGGATCGAGCCAAATAGACCGGAGACCTTCGCATGACGAATCACTGCCAGGCTGACCCCAACGACGTCGCGGCATGCGCGATCGAAGGATGCACCTACTCGGACTCGGAGGGAATCCTTGCGCGCGGCGGCATGACCCAGTTGCGTGACTTTCTCAGCGCCGACCCCGAACCTGCCGGGAGCGATGGCTTTGGCTGTAGTTGTCGCAAGTGCACGGGATTCGCACGACCGTTGTCGCCCGAGGACATCGAGAGGGTGTTGGCCCACGTATCGCCACGCATGGCGACGCTCTACGCGATGGCGAAGCTCAATCTTCACGGTATCGAGTGCGACGATTGCGGAGCGCCCGCGCCGCTGTTCACCGATGGGCCGGGTTCTACGGACGGCGTGTTTGGACGGCGACGCTGCCCCTATCACGACCACTTGTTGAAGGCCGTCCAGTCTTGACCAAAGCAGGAGCATGAACGAGGTCAGGCTTGGTACCCAGGCGATCGGAGCAGCCGGCGAGCTGTTGGTGCAGTACCAGCTGTTGAAGCTTGGTATCGACAGTGCCCGACTGACGACCGACTCCGGCATCGACTTGGTGATGTACATCCCTGGGCACCAATCGGCGGCCACGATCCAGGTCAAGACAAATCTCGTGCCCAAGCCCGCAGGCGGTAAGGGCAAGTTGTTGCTCAGCTGGTCGTTCCCCGATGACTCCCCGGCGCAGTGGCTCGCTTGCGTCGATATGTCGACCGACGCCGTGTGGATGTTCCGGATTGACGAAGCGCGACAGCACGCGCAGCAGAAGCACGCAGGCGGCACGCGGGTGCTGTACTTCTACACCGACGAGTCGATCGGACCGAAGGCACTGCGCCAGTGCGACATGACCGGTCACCGGCTGGAGGTCGTCATCCCCGGGTTGCTTGATGGACAACCGAGGGAGCTGCCGTGACGACCGATAACCGGGAGCAAGCAAAAGCGCGCCTCGACAGTCAGATCAAACGATGCCGAAAGTGCGTTGAGCCTGACCGTCTCAATATTCCCGGAATCACTGCGTCCGCTGCTGGTTTCGG
Source organism: Mycobacterium sp. ELW1 (assembly GCF_008329905.1). Lineage (NCBI taxonomy): Bacteria > Bacillati > Actinomycetota > Actinomycetes > Mycobacteriales > Mycobacteriaceae > Mycobacterium > Mycobacterium sp. ELW1. The sequence goes on from NZ_CP032155.1 coordinate 2,435,102, forward strand.
GTCGATTGACTCACCGGTGGCGATCGTCGGCGAAGCCCTGTGTCGCCGATGCATGGATGCGGGCGAACCGTTCGTCGGTGGCAGCGGACGCATCCTCAAGCTTTGCTTTGACCGGGCGAACGTCGATAAGGACGATCTGTTCATCACGAACTCGATCCACTGTCACCCGCCAGGTGATCGTGACCCGCTGCCGCATGAAAGCAAAAACTGCGAGCCCTTCTTGCGGGAAGAACTGTTGGAGATCGTTCGACCGCGCCTGGTCATCGGTGTCGGCAAATTCGCCAAGGCGGCGGTCCTGTCGATCTATGACGCCAGGGTCGATGCCGAGGCCCGAGAGCTGAATTGGCCCTTTCGCGTTCCCCGGCCTCGCCGATCCGACCCGCCGCACATCACCTACTGCCTGTTCCCCAAGCATCCGTACTGGATCATGACCAGGCCTGCTCCTATGCGCGAGGAGTACATCCGGAACGTCGGACGCGCGATTGAGTGGGCCTTCGCTTCCAATGCCAACTAAGCGGTGCGCACAATTCATTTCGGCACCTGACAACACGTCACGACGGCGGCATTGGCCCGCGCCAACTACGCTGGCCAGTTCCGGTATTCGGCACATAGCGGCGCAGCCGGCGACAGGGTAATCAAGCTAAACCCGTTGTGTCACAAGGCGGTATTGGCGAATCGCCGCACAAGGTCTAGACGCAGCACCGTTGCACCGTCGGCCCGTACGGTTTGACGTATGACAGCCACAACCACCACCGATCCGGCGTCGCGGTCGGCCTCCAGCTGGTCGGCCATGCTTGCCAGCTTGAAGTCCCGAGGTGCCCCCGACACCGACGCCCGCGTCATCGAGGCCCGCCAGGGTCTTGCGTATCACCGCGTGCTCCGCAGTGTGGAGCGCGACGGTGCTGAACTGTCCAAGCCGGGCGTGGATCGCCTGGTGTCCCAGCTGCGGCAGGCGGTGTCCCGATGATGCCGCGTCGCCGTGGCCGCCCTGCGCCAGTGCCACCGCCACCGGTTCCGCTAGCGCCGTCGGGAATTCCGGCACCGCTGGCCACCGCGACTCAGGACGAACTGCGCGAGCGTCGCCGCAAGCGCCAGCCTGTCCTCTATCGCGGTAACTTCAACCTGGCCACCGAGGTGGCCGCCGTATGTAGCTCGGTGGCCACCGATGCCAGTCGTCTGCCCAATCCCGTTGTGCTACGCGCCGACATCGAGGCCGTGGCCGACGCTGTGCACGAACTGCTCTCGGTAGTAGTCGGCCTGATCGCCGCCGACCGCCACGCTCCCGAGGACTCCCGCGCACGGACCCGCCAGGCTGCCGCTGATCTGGCTGTGCGACCGCAGACACCCGCCATCACCGACGCCGCCATCGTGTCCGGTTCGTGGGCGGTGGCACTGGCGGCTTGGGTCGAGCCGTACGCAGGCGACCTGGCCGCCCTGCTGGGCCGTGCCCTTCCTCCCGATCATCCGGCTCTGCGCGGCGATCCGAGCGCCAGCGACCGCGTCGTGAAGGCGCTGCGGGTGCTCGACAGCGCGGTGTTAGACCTCGCACGCCGTATACCCAAAGTCCGCCAGCGTCAGGCACTCCCGTCGATGGCCGAGTTCAACGCCGGACTCCAAGCCAGGGCCGACGCCGACCGCCGAGAGCGTGCCCTGGCTCGCCTCGGATCGAGGTAGTCCAGTGAACCTCCGCGAGACAAACGTTCCCGGTCGCTGCCGATCGTGCGGCGGGCCGTGCCTCACCGACAAAGGCAGCGTCTGGGGTTGGACGTGTTCAGGTTGCCTGGACCAGTACATCGCCGACAGCATCAAGCGCGCCGACGCCAGGGCCGCCACGGAACTCGAACGCCGCGTACGCAAAGCCGCCCGAGTATGGGAACAGGCTCCGAGCTGGAAGAAACGAAACTTTCTCGGCACCCGGTAGTTGTCGGGGTCGGTCGGATGGTGGCTGTGGGCCCGTCCCACCGACTCCGGCACCTACACCACCAATCACTAACTACCAGAAGGGCTACCCAGATGACGACGACCACTACGCCGCGCGCCATCACCCGGCGTGAGTTGGCTGCCAAGGCCACGGTCACCGCCGACGAACTGGCCGAGCTGGATATAGCGGTTCACGAGGCGGCGCACTCGGTCATCGGGACCGTACTTGGCGGTGAAGTCCGCTCCGCAATGCTGACTCGCGCCGGTGGCGCGCTTGGACTGCACGGCCTGACGCGGTTCCGCGATCTTGCCGAGCCGAGCCGCCCTGATACGGCCTATGCAGGCCCGTGGGCTCAGGCGTCCTGGCGGGCCGGTGCATGGCCGACACAGCATCAGGTACAGGCGGTGCTGGCGGGCGGCGGCTGTCATGACGACGCCCTGATAACAGCCGCTGGTGGCCGCAACCTCACCGTCTCTCCCGAGACGCCGCGCCTGATTGAGCGGTGTTGGTCCAGCGTGCTCACCTTGGCTGGGCAGCTGTTCAAGAACGGAGAGGCTAGCCACGCCGACGTATTGGCCGCGCTTGGCCTGGCCGGTCTGAACGAGCACGCCGCGGCGTTCGGCCTGGCGAGCATCCGCAGTGGCAGTTCTCCCAACAGCATCCGCATCGACGGTCCAATCAGGTTCTAGCTCCCGCCATCGTCGCCGCCGGGGCCTCGACTGACGGCGGTGTCGACCCAAACCCGTTCGACACCAACGACACCCCGAGGAGATACCGATGACCAACGCTCCGGACTACGCCATGACCGTCCCGACCATCAATGACGAGATCGACGCCGCGATCCTGACCGCCCTGGAGGCCGCTGACGGCGAACTGCTGGCCTGGCGAACTGTCCGCGCCAAGCTGCCCGGCGACTGGTGGCAGCAGGGCGAGGCGCTGACCCGCTTGTTCGAGTCGCGCGCGGTTTATGTAGTGAAAATCGCCGGGAAGAACTATTGCCGTCTGGAGCAAGGCGCGAATGCACCCGGCCCGGTGCTTGGCCAGCCGCGCCAGTTCCAGGCGCTGTGATGGCCGACCACGTAGCCATCCTGACCGCCGCCCGAGCGGTGGCGGCGGCATCGTCTCGCCGCCGTCCGGCGTCCCCTGCAGAGCTGGCTGTGATGTTGATCCCCGGCTACCACGTGACCCCCAGCATCCAGCTCATCAGCAACGAACTGGTGCGCGCGGTGGAGGAAGACGACGGACGACTTGTGCTCACCATGCCGCCTCGCCTGGGCAAGTCGACGCTGGTATCGCGGATCTTCCCTGTCTGGCTGCTGATGCGCGACCCTGACTGCGAAATCATCTTGAAGTCCTACGGCGACCAGCTGGCCGAGGAGCACTCTGCAGCCGCCCGTGGATTAATCGCCGAGCACTCCACGGCGTTGGGGTTCGCGCTAGCGGAGGATCGGAAGTCAGTTGGCCGTTGGCGCGTGGACGGGCGGCGCGGTGGCATGCTCGCTGGTGGCATCTTGTCGGGCACAACGGGGTTCGGTGCCGACTACCTGATCGTGGACGACCCGGTGAAGGGTGCCCAGGACGCCGATTCGGATGCCTACAAACGACGCTTGCTCAGCGAGTTCAAAGCATCGTTGCTTACCCGCCTGATGCCCGGCGGCTCAGCCATCCTGGTTCTGACCCGCTGGGCCGAGGACGACGTAGCCGGGTCACTACTGGAGGAACCCGGCAGCCGGTGGCGCGCGGTGAATATCCCCGCCATCTCGACTAGCGGCGTGCCGGACGCCTTGCAGCGCAGCCGCTCCGGCGTCGCACTCACGTCGGCCAATGGCTTCACCCTGGAACGGTTCACCGAGATCAAGGCCGAGGTCGGTACGCGACAATGGGCCGCGATGTACCTGGGCACCCCGACCAGCCCCGAGGGCGGCCTGATTAGAGCCGCCTGGCTCGACGGCCACCGCCTGATCGCCGCCTCACGCGGTTCGACCTTGACTGTCGTCGGCGTCGACCCCGCCGAGTCCGGTGAGGGCGATGAGACCGGCATCGTGGCCGGACAGGTGGGCCGCGACGGCCAGATCGCGTTGACCCACAACGCCTCCGCGCACCTGACCTCCGAAGGCTGGGTGAACCGCGCGGTGCAGCTGGCCACCGCCATCGGGGCCTCGCGAATCGTGGTCGAGGGATACAGCGCCGCCACCACCTACGTCCGCCTGCTGCGCGAGGCGGTGGTGCGCCAGGGCTCAGAGCACCAGATCACCGTGAGCACCTGGCCGCCGAAGGGACAGGGCCGGAAGGGAGATGCGTTATCCCGGTCCCAAGGTCTAATCGCGGCGCTGGAGACAGGCCGGTGCCGCGTCGCGGGCCAGTTGCCCGAACTGGAGGCCAACATGTTGTCGTGGGAGGCCGGGCAGCACCAACCGGACTCGGTGGCGGCGGCCACCATCGTGTTTGAGACGCTCGCGGCCAGCGCCGCCGCACAGGTCACCATCGCCACTCCGGATTCACGACGGCTGGGCCAGCGCAATGGCCGCCCCGCCATCGCAGCGATCGACGGTGCGACGGTGCACCCGCTCAACCCGTTGGCGCGCCGGGTCAGCGGGCGGTGAGGCATCGGCGGGCACGGCTGCGACGGCTGTTCCAGGGCAGTGAAAACGCGTTGGGCTAGGTAGCCGCGAAGGTCCAGCCGTTGGCCCGCACGTAATCGAAGAACTTGATGGTGTCGACTGAGTGTTCGTCGGCAATATTCGGAACCTTCTGGTTCCTGTCCTCGGTGTTCGGGCCTTTGCGGTTCTCCTCGGTAACGATGACCGACTGCTCCGCCTTTGCGTGAGCGACAACGAAAGGGTCAGCCTCGTTAAGTTGGCCTTGCACCCAGCCTGGATGGGCTTGGGCAATTTCCGCAACGGTGGTCAGCTCAGCATCGGTGACCGCACAGACGAAGCCCGGCAGGCCCTTCGCCCAGTTATGGAGAACGTCGCCGCCCGCTCGCTAATCTCACGCAGAATCGCCTCGCAGATGCAGCTTTCCTGCGCCGAGATTGACGCCTCGATGTTCTCCCACAGCCCGGGGAAAATGTCTCGCGGATACCTCTGTTCCAATCCGATGAGGATGTTGGTGTCGAGCGTGAATTTCACTCAGCGCCGCCGGTTCTGTAGTACTCATCGAGCATCTGCTCAACCATCGGTAGGCGTGCATTGAGCAGGTAGGTCGCATCCACAAGGTCGACCCGACGGTCTTCGAGAGCTCGCGCGATTGTGCCGATGTAGCTCGGCCCCAGATCGCGATAGCGGAGTCGCCAAGGCGGCACGAACCCCGCGCTCTGCCGCTGTGCCTGCCGAGCCTGCTCCCATCGTTCTTCGCTCTCTGCCCTGATCTTGTCCAGGTCACTGTCGGAGATAAAGCCAAGCCTGCGTAACCGGACCGCCGCCGCTAACGGGCTCACCTTGAAATGCCGCGCCAGTTTGTCGGCAACCGTCGCCGGATCGTCGGCGGCGACTATATGCATCCGCACCGCAACCTCGGGCATCAGGAATGCAGCGGCGAAGTTGTTGGCGAGTGCCTCCTCGTTCACAGTCTCGCGTAGCGCGCATAGCCCGCTGGTTCTGTTGATCAGGTGTGCGACCTCGTGGAACAAGGTGAACGTGCGCCCCGCCGGGCTGTCGCCGCCATTGATGATAACGACGGGCAATTCGTCATGATGAACGGAAAGCCCTCGAAAAGTCTGCAAGGATATTTTCGTCGTCTGGAGGACGAGAATGCCGTTGTCTTCCAACAACCCTCGCCAGAAACTGAACACCTGGTTGTTGGAAGACTCGGGGGGAACGAAGGTGTCGGTGAGGCCGAATTGCCCCCGCAGATCAGCAGCCCGTTCGGCAATGGTGTCCCATGTGATTGGACGTACGTTCATGCGGCGCTCAGGACGGCCACCGAGGTCGAGCATTGCGTCCCGATGTTGCTCGGCGCGGCGCATTTCCTTGGCGAGGTCCGGCGGTAGGTCTGCGTCGGCACGCCCTCGAAAGTCTGCAGTGTCTGGCACATCGGACACAGCGGGAGGCGGTGCGAAGAAGAAGCCCAGGGGGCGGTCGAGCTTCCCTGCCATGAGGGTGAGCTGCCGAAATGTCGGTTGCGCGTCACCAGACTCGAACTCGACTACGCGGGACGGCTTGACACCCAGTGCCCGCGCGAGGTCGGCCAACGTGACGCGGCTAATCTCACGCGCCCATGTAAGGGCGGATGGGTCAATGGGCGCTCGCGCCACGATCCACCCCCGTTCATTTCGCCATTGGCTCGGACCCTGCCAGTCCGAGCAATATTAGGGGCACTGTCTGACGCCTCGCTGCCGGTTGGCCTTAACGCTATTGCGCCGGAAGTAGGCAGGCTGACCACCAAAACGTGCGTTGTCGGTGCCCAAGGATATGTTGCTCAGCATGACTGAGATGCTGGCGGCACTCTTGGGTGCGCTCGTTGGTGGTCTCCTCGCCGCTTGGGTGGGTTCCCGTCAAACCGCCAAGGTCTTGAAGCACGAGACGGACTTGGCGGCAACAGAGCGGCGAGAGACGCAGCGCCTCGATGAGGAGCGGCGGCGAACTTTCGCAGCCGATCAGTTGATTGCGGCGCTCGCGGACTTCACAACGGTCAACCGAGACGACGAGCGAGACCCTTCGGCGTCTTTCGTGCGAATCGCGACAACAGTTGACGTTCACCGGGAACGAAATGGTCGTGCCGCCGCACTACTGGAAGCGGGTTCGAGCCACGCGCACGCTCTCCCGCCAGAACTGCGCGACCGATGGGGGGCGCTGATATGGATGGTCCGCTTCAACCAGTCAAAGCAATCCGAGCGCTCAGAAGAACTGCGGTGGCGCGACGCCCAGGACCTGCTGAACTATATCGAGTACGTGCGGCGGTCACTGTCCGCAGTTGGCGGGGATTACCCCATGCCGCCGCACTTCTCCGCACCGGACGCGCGCCGCGAAGGAACTCGCCCTTGGGGATTTGAACCCGAGGAGGGGTGCGACGAGCCCGACCTAACCGAATGGCACTTGAGCTCCCGCCTGGTCGGCCAGGTGAAATTCTCCTCTGGAGACGTTCGTTGGTACGGACCCAACGGACTCGTCGTCGATGTTCCGCAAGAGTCCACCGACACAAGTCCATCCGACCAGTGAGCTAGGCGCGCGCGTCGAGGTCAGTCGTCGTTCCGGTGCTGTGGGCCTTTGATACGTGCGGCTACGTGGGGGATTCGCTGGTGTCTGGCGGTGTGGTGTGCCCCCGGCAGGATGCTCACCGGCTGAGGGCAGTGCACTGCGTCCGGACGGCTCGAAAGCGTGTTCGCCAAGTTGCCGCCAAGTTGCCAAGACGCGCACACTCTGCCGTATACAGGGACCTACGCAGTGGACACCGTCAGTGCACTACCTGCACGTATGCGACAGGCTCGAACACAGGTGCACTATTTCCGGTCCCTTTACACACCAGCGGTCGGCGGTTCGATACCGTCCGCGCCCACCGATATTTTCCGTAGCATCCGCATCATGCGGCTCGATCATGTGGTGCTGGGGACCAAGGACCCGGCTGTCGCCATGGATTTCTACACCCGCGTCGTCGGACTGGAGCCGGTGCGCTTCGACGAGTTCCGCACCGGCGAGGCGCCGTTCCCCAGCGTGCGGGTCTCGGGTGACTCGATCATCGACCTGTCGCCGGATGAGGGCGGCGCCGAACATCGGGTCAACCACGTGTGCCTGGCGATGACCAAAGCCGAGTACGACGCCCTCGATCAACGGCTGCAGGCCGAAGGGATCGACACCAGCGACCGGCTGGCGCCGACGTTCGGTGCTCGCGGCTGGGGACCGGAAGGAATGTATTTTCCCGACCCGGACGGCAATGTCATCGAGGCCCGTTACTACGACGACTAGTGGCCCACCCTAAACTCGCTGGAAGCCGAATCTGTCCAGCGCATAACCGATTCCGCCGTTGGGTGGTCGAGACAAGGAGAACGGACGCATGTGGGTAACCCCGAGGGCAGCGGCCGGAGTGGGTGTAGCCCTGGCAGTGGTGATGCTGTCCGTCGGCTGCAACGGCAACTCGAAGCCGCCCGCGGCGACGTCGGGCTCATCGAGCGCCGCGGCGAGTAGCACCGCAGCGCCGAATCCGGCGCAGCCGAGCGACTACACGAAACTCCTGATCAAGCCGACCGACATCGAGGCGCCGATGACGTTTACCGCTGCGCCGCCCATTGCGAACCCGGATGGCAAGCCAGGCGCGGCGATCACGTTCAGCGGCCCGGAGAATTCGCGTGTCATCACCGACACCGTCTTGGTCTTCCCGGATCCCGCCGCCGCGGCCAGCGCTCTCGAGGCAGCGAAGAGCGCACTGGGCAACTCGGTGAAGGGGACGCCCACACCATCGGACATCGGCACTGGCGGTACGACAATCGAGGGGAACACCCCCGACAAGTCGCGGGGGAAGACGGTATTGCTCTTCACCGAGGGACGAGCTTTCGTCACGATCGACTTCGATGCGCCCGCCGACTTCTTCCCGCCGCCGGAATTCGTCACCCAGCTGGGTCAAAAGCAAGCCGCCGCCATCAAGAACGGTCTCTAGCGGTCCGAAATGCCTTGAGTCGGAAGCTCATCGATGAGTTCGTCGAGGAAGTGCCCGGCTTCGGCCCCGGCCCGATCGGTGTCCCGCTCGGCAATCGCCTCGATCAATGCGGAGTGGCCGACATGGGGGTCCATCGTGCTGGTGATGGCGACGCTGTCGGTGACGGCTTCGGTCAATCCGCGGTACAGCTCGATGAGCACCGCGTTGTGTGACGCGCGGACGACCGCGAAATGCAACTCCGCGTCGGCCCGGGAGAATTCGGCCCGATCGGCGCCGCCGTGCAGCGCATCACGCCGGGCGAGCAATTCCTGAAGCTCGGCGAGGTCGTCGTCGGTGCGGGCGGCGGCGGCCAGTCGCGCACCCTCGACCTCGAGGCACCGGCGCACCTGCAGCACCTCACGCAGCTTCGACCCGCACATCCGGCTCAGGGCACCGGAGATCTCGCTGGTGGCCCGAACGTACGTACCGTCGCCCCGACGGACTTCGAGGATACCGCTGTGGGCCAGGGCGCGGACGGCTTCCCGCACGGTATTGCGGCCGACGCCGAGCGCCGTCGCCAAGTTCGGCTCGGTGGGGATCCGTGTTCCGACCGGCCATTCTCCGGTCGTGATCGACTGCCGCAGCTGGTCGATGGCATGGTCGACCAGCCCGGAGGGGCGCGCGGCGGCTAGCGGCATCGAAAAACCCTTTTCATCCGATCATGGGATGTATGACACGATAGCGCGGTGAGCCGCTACGAGCACGACCTGAGCCTCGAACTGGACGGCGCCTGTGAAGTGCCTGCCGTCGGGCGGGTCGCCGGCGGGGCGGTCCTGATCGTCGCGGTCGTCCTCGTCGCGCTCAATCTGCGTCCCGCTGTCACCAGCATCGGCCCGGTGCTCGGCGACATGCAGCGCGCCCTCGGCGCGTCCGCGGTGTGGGCGGGAGTGCTCACCACCCTGCCCGGATTGTGCTTCGCCGGAGCGGGATTGGCGTCCGCGGCGCTGTCTCGCCGGTTCGGCCTCGGCCGATCCATCAGCCTGGCCCTCGGCACGCTGATCGTCGGACTGCTGGTCCGCGTTCTCGACGGGCCGTACGTGGTGATCGGCGGAACCCTGGTCGCGACCGCGGGCATCGCCGTCATCAATGTGCTGATCCCGGTGGTGATCAAGACGTCGTTCCCCGCCCGGCTCGGGCTGATGACCGGCATCTACACCGCGGCCCTGCAGGGCGGCGGTGCCCTGGGTTCCGCCGTCACCCCACCGCTGGAGAACATCTCCGGCGGATGGCGCCCGGCGTTGGGCGCGTGGGCCGTGCTGGCCGTCGTGGCGTTGGTGCTGTGGCTGATCGCCGCGCGCCGGGTCGAGAGTCCCGCCGACTCCACCGATTCCGGTGGCCGCCGGTCACTAATTCGGAATCCGTTGGCCTGGACCGTGACGCTGTTCTTCGGAACGCAATCACTGCTGGCCTACATCATGATGGGCTGGTTGCCCGAAGTGTTCATCGACAGTGGGGTGAGCAAGTCCTCGGCGGGCCTGCTCGTCGGGCTGCTCTCGGTGATCGCCGTGCCGATCAGCCTCGTCCTCGCGCCGATGGCAGCGCGTGCCACCCACCAGAGCGGCTGGATCGCCGGGCTCGGGGCGTGTGGTTTCGCCGGTGTCATCGGGATGTTGATCGCTCCTGACTTCAGCCCGCTGCTGTGGAGCGTCCTGATCGGCATCGGCATGAGCGTGTTCTCGTTGGCCCTGACCGTGATTGGATTGCGCGCGCGTACCCCCGAGGACACCGTGGCGCTGTCGTCCATGGCGCAGGGCTTCGGTTACCTGCTGGCCGGCATCGGCCCCTTCCTGTTCGGCACGCTCCATGATCTGACCGGTGGCTGGACGGTGCCCTGGATCATGGTGCTCGGTGTGTACGTGGTGCAGATGGTCATGGGTGTCCTGGCCGGTCGCAACCGCTACGTCTGAGGAGATGCGCAGTGCTGTCGACGGACTGGTCCCACGCGATGGGAATCGACGTGCCGATCGTCAACGCCCCGATGGGTGGCGCCGCCGGTGGCGCCCTGGCGGCCGCGGTGTCCACGGCCGGTGGTCTCGGGATGATCGGGATGGGAAGCTCGGCCACCGCCGAGAAGCTCGCGGCGGAACTATCGCAGGTGTCGAACCTGAACCGGCCCTTCGGGATCGGCCTGGTGGACTGGGTGGCGGCGGCCAATCCGGACCTGCTCGACACCGCGCTGGCCGCCCGCCCTTCGCTGCTGTGCGTCAGCTTCGGCGACCGGTGGGATTGGGTGAGCCGCACGCGCGATGCCGGTGTTCTCACCGCGACCCAGGTTTCCGACCTGCCATCCGCACAGCGCGCGGTCGACGCGGGCATCGATGTGGTGATCGCCCGCGGTGCCGAAGGCGGTGGGCACGGCCGGCCGCTCATCGGCACATTGCCGTTGTTGACCGAACTGCTCGATCACCTGACGGTCCCGGTCTTGGCGGCCGGTGGAATCTCGTCGGGTCGCGGGCTGGCCGCGGTGCTGGCCGCCGGTGCGTCGGCGGCGTGGGTCGGCACCGCGTTCACGGCGTGCACCGAGTCGCTGCTGTCCGAGGCGACGCGCGCCCGGCTGTTGGCAGCCAACGGAACTGACACCGTCACCACTCGGGTCTTCGACATCGCGTTGGGTTACTCGTGGCCGTCGGCGTTTCCAGAACGTGTGTTACGCAACGACTTCAGTGATCGCTGGGACGGCGCCGAAGACTCACTCGACGCCGATGCGGCCGCCGAGTTGTCCCAGGCCATCGCCGCCGAGGACTTCACCCGGTCGCCGATCAACGCAGGCCAAGGCGTCGGGGCGTTGACCTCCGTGCGGACTGCTGCCGACGTGATCGCCGGGCTGAGTAGGGAAGCGGCCGAGTTGTTGTCGCGCTGGGCTATGCCGGACTGAACGCCTGGCGCGGGATGGTCAGCGGAAGATCCACCGAATTCACCAGACCCGGTGCCGCGTCGACGACATAGGGGATCGCGTTGACCACCCGCATCGCGGTGGCCACCATCGCGCCGGCTCCGGAGGTCATCGATTCGATGCCGGCCTTCTTGCGGTCCCGCACCGTCACGTCGAAGGTGCAGTCGATGTCCGGTGTTCCTGTGATCACCACCCGGTAGCCCAGGGCGTTCGGCAGTGTCGGCCAGTGCGGCGCGACATCGGGAGCCAGTCGCGTGACGTGTTCGATGACGATCGCGTCCTTGCCGTCGACGATGCCGATCGCCTGCATCCGCAGCGCACCGCAGGTGCCCGCCTCGACGGTGCCCATGGCCACTTCCAGCGTCCGCTCCGTCACCGCTCGGTCGAATGTCTCACGGACCGAATGCAATTCGACGCCGAGCGCGTCGGCCACCATGCGCAGCTGGCCGTGCCATTCACCCGCGATCGCACCCGGGAAACTGATCCACGGTTGATAGTCCAGCGGCCTGCCGAAGCCCAGCGCGTCGCTCATGATGTCCGGCACGCCGTAGTCGTCGTACAGTCCGATCTCGTAGCAGTGGATCTTCTCGATCTGGGATGACTGCGTGGAGAGTACGAGCGGCAGATAGTCGGCGGCGAAGCCGGGCTCGATGCCGGAGGCGTAGAGCGTGACCTGACCCTGTATGGCGGCGGTGGCTATCTGGTCGCGCCACTCCGCCGGCTCGTAGGCGTGCGGATTGACCAGCCGGGTGGTGCTCGTCGTGACGACGTTGATGCCCGCGCTGAGAAGCTTCACGTAGTCGGGGATCGCCAGCGCATCACGCTCGGGACCGCTGGCGGCATAGACGACGCAGTCCGGCTTGAGTGCGATCAACGCGGCGGCGTCGGTGGTGACCGCCAGTCCGATCGGCTCGCCGTTGGCGAGATCGCCGGCGTCGCGGCCGTCCTTCTCGGCGGAGTGCACCCAGACGCCGACGAGGTCGAGGTTGGGGCGCTGCTGGATGGCGCGAATCGCGATCGACCCGATGCCGCCGGTGGACCACACGACTACCCGGTAGCTACCACCAGCCATGACCGCCTCCAAAACCTAACGTTTGATCCGGAACGTAACAGTCGCTCGTCGACATGGTCAAGGAAGCGGTGAAAGTTGGGGAGCTTGGAACAAAGTTTAGGTTATTGTGACGCTGATGTTCACCCTGCGCTTCGACATGCGTGCACCGAGGGGCTCGGCAGCGCCGACCGACCTCTACGCGGCCGCGGTCGACATGTGCGAGTGGGCCGAGGACCGCGGCGCGGTCATCGCCGTGCTGTCTGAACACCACGGCACCGATGACGGCCACCTGCCTGCGCCGCAACTGCTGGCTGCGGCGATTGCCGCGCGGACCACGCACCTGGCGATCCTGCTGGCCGCGGTGCCCATCACCTTCTGGGATCCGGTGCGTCTCGCCGAAGAGATCAGCGTTTTGGACATCATCAGCAAGGGCCGGGTGTCCTATGTGTTCGGCGTAGGGCACCGGGTCGAGGAGTACGAGCACTTCGGCATCGATCCGCGTGGCCGCGGGAAGCGGGCGGACGAGTCCCTGGATCTGGTGCGCAGACTGCTGCGCGGGGAGCCGGTCGACCACGAGGGACGGCAGATTCACGTGACTCCGCCACCATTGACGCCCACCGGTCCGACCCTGATGATCGCCGGCGGCAGCAAGGCCGCGGTCCGTCGCGCCGCCCGCCACGGTCTGGGTCTCATCTCTCAGGTCGCCTCCCCGGAGCTCAAGGAGTTGTACGAAACCGACTGCCGGGCCAACGGATTCGAGCCCGGAATGGCTCAGTTCCCGATCGAGGGCGCGCCGACGACAGTTTTCGTCGCCGACGACATCGACGCCGCGTGGCAGGAACTCGGCTCGTATCTCCTCCATGACGCGGTGACCGCGGCGTCCTATCGGCACGGCGACGATTCGGTGGCCAGCATCTGCCGCGCGTCGACGGTGTCCGAACTGCGGAAGGCCGGAAGTCCCTACCGGATCTTCACCACCGACGAGGCGACCGAGCACATCCGCGGCGGCAGACCGCTGCCGCTGCTGCCGTTGTGCGGTGGTCTGCCACCGGACACGGCGTGGCGATATCTCGACCAGGCGGCGACGGCGAGCCGCAACGCCCAGGAGGGGCCATGACGCTGAGAGTCGCCATCTGGGCGACGGGCGGTGTCGGGTCGATCGCCATCGACGCGATCCGGGGTAGGCCCGATCTGGATCTGGATCTGGTCGGGGTGTGGGTGCACTCCGCGGCGAAGGTCGGCAAGGACGCGGGGGAGTTGGCCGGATGCGACCCGATCGGTGTCACCGCGACCAGCGACGCTGCCGAACTCATTGCGCTACAGCCTGATTGCGTGGTGTACACCGCCAGCGGACCGGATCGCGACGCCGGTGCGGTGCCCGACTACCTGATGCTGCTCGAAGCAGGTATCAACGTGGTCTCGACATCGTCGACCAGCCTGGTCTATCCGCCGGCGTATTACTCGCCCGAGTGGCGCGGTCAGCTGGAACGGGCCGCCGGCGCGGGTGATGCCTCGTTCTACGCGTCGGGCATCTTCCCGGGATTCGGCTCCGATCAGCTCGCGCTGCTGCTGTCGACGCAGTCCAAGACGATCCGCACCGTGACGGTCACCGAGGTCGCGCTCAACGACCACTATCCCGTCGCCGACGTGATGATGAACGGGATGGGCTTCGGCCGTCCGCTCGATTTCGAGCCGCTGCTCAAGACCCCCGGCTTCATCGAGATGGCCTGGCGAGCACCGATTCACCTCATCGCCGCCGGACTGGGTGTCGAGATCGAGGAAGTGCGGGGAACTCTCGACCGCAGGCTCACCGAGCGGGACATCGAGGTGGCGTTCGGAACGATCACAGCCGGCACCTGCGGCGCGGTCAGTACCCGAGCGGCCGGCGTGGTCAACGGTCGCGAAGCCATCGTCGTGGAGCACATCATCCGGATGGCGCGTGACGTCGCCCCCGACTGGCCGTCATCGGAATTCGACGCCGCGTATCACGTGGACATCGAGGGCGACCCGGACATCCACTGCGCCATGACCGTCGGCGCCGCCGAAGGACACGGTGCCGGCCATGCCGCGATGACCGCGACCGCGATGCGGGTCGTCAACGCGGTTCCCTACGTCGTGGCCGCGCCGGCCGGCCTGCTCAGCTCGCTGGACCTGCCCAACACCCTGCCCCGCAATGCCATTGACTGACAGGAGAAGCGAATGACCGGCGCCAGTGTCGAGGACCTGTATTACGACCCGTTCGATTTCGCGATCGACGATGACCCGTATCCGATCTGGAAGCGGATGCGCGACGAGGCGCCGCTGTACGTCAACGAGAAGTACAACTTCTACGCGCTGAGCCGCTACGACGATGTCAGCCGAGAACTGCACAACTGGGATACCTACCGGTCCGGCCGCGGCACCACGATCGACGTCATCATGAGCGGCCTCGAGGTACCCCCGGGTGTCATCCTGTTCGAGGACCCGCCGCTACACGATCTGCACCGGCGGCTGCTGTCCAAGGTGTTCACGCCGCGGCGGATGGAAGCGATCGAAGACCGGGTGCGGGGATTCTGTGTGCGAGCCCTGGACGCGCTGGCCGGTGCTGAGCGTTTCGACGTGATCGCGGACTTCGGCGCTCTGATCCCGATGCGGACGATCGGCTACCTGCTGGGCATCCCCGAAGAAGGCCAGCAACACATCCGGGACAGCACGAACGCCGAAATCGGCTTGAAAGACGGTGCTTTTCAATCGGTGTCCGCCAGCGCGTTCGAGAACGCCTACCAACTGTTCGCCGACTACATCGAGTGGCGGGCCGAGCACCCCTCCGACGATCTGATGACGCAGCTGCTCAACGCGCAGGTAGAAGAGGACGGCCGGCTGCGCCCACTGACGCGGCTGGAGGTACTCACCTACACCAGCATGATCGCGGGGGCAGGCAACGAGACCACGACGCGACTGATCGGCTTCATTGCCCAACTGCTGGCGCAGCACCCCGATCAGCGCCGAGAACTCGTCGCCGACCAGTCCCTGATCCCCGGCGCGATCGAAGAGGTGTTGCGCTATCAGGCGCCGTCACCGGTGCAAGCCCGCTACGTCGCACACGACACCGAACAGTACGGACGGCAGATTCCCGAAGGCTCGATCATGTTGCTGCTCAACGGCTCCGCCAACCGAGACGAGCGGCGCTATCCCCGCGGCGAAGAATTCGACATCCACCGCACCGGCGCGCACCTGTCCTTCGGCCAGGGCCTGCACTTCTGCCTCGGCTCGTCACTGGCGCGGATGCAGGCCCGGGTGGCGCTGGAGGAGATGCTGAGGCGCTGGCCGCAATGGGATGTCGACCTGCAGGACGCTGCGATGGCCCACACGTCCAGCGTGCGGGGCTGGGGTTCGCTGCCGATGATCGTCGGCTGAGTTTCACCCGCTGCGCATCGCGACGCCACGCAGGGTGGTGTCGCGGATGTGGATGAGCGACGCTCGCGTCCCGAGGTCGCGCAGGATGTTCTCCGGAATCCAGCCGACGCCGATCATGGCGCGTGCGAGCATCTCGTTCGACGGGCTGTCGATCGTGATTTCGCCGGACCTGATGCCCTCGGCGAGAAGCGTTTCCATCTGACCGACGCGCGTCGAGAACAACCAGCCGGGGTCCTGGGTGTCCGGCGGCGACTGGCGCATCCAGGCCAACTGGATGCGGAACTCGTCACCGAACTTCTCCAGCACGTTGGTGTGGATCCAGGACACCGCGTCGAGCTTCTCCAGCGGTGACGAGTCCGAGCCCAGCACGCCGGTCCACCCCGGCTCCATCTTCTCGCCGAACGCGCGCATGATGTCGGTCAGCAGTTGATCCTTGGACCCGATCAGGCGGTATACCGTTCCGGTTCCGATGCCGGCCGCGGCGGCGATGTCCCGGATCGAGGTGAATTCATAGCCCTTGCGGCCGAACTCGGCCCGGGCGACCGCCCGGACTCGGGCGGCGTCGTCGTCCGGGGCGTCCGTTGTCTGCCAGGACCGCACCACCTCGTCGGCAGCGAGGAAGGCGGCCGAGGCGTCGAGTTCGGCATCGCCGACCGCACGAGTGGCCAGGCCCTTCAGCAGGATCGTGCACAGCAGTTCGGCGACCTTGTCGGATCCGGCGTCGTTTCGGATGACGTCCAGCCCGACGTGCAGCATGGTCTGCACGAACCGGTCGGCGAGGATCGCGATGCCCACGTGCGGCCCGATGTGGCCGCTCCACCGGGCCGCCCGCAGCGTCTGCAGGGTGGCCTGCAAGATCGCGGTGGGCCGCTGGCGGGCGAGTGCCGTCAGGCCCGGGTCGGCGGAAGGGAATTCGTAGAACGTCATCTGCAGCGCCGCCCGGTGGGTCACTGCGCACTGGGCGATCGCCGAACCGAGGTCGACAAGACGGTCGAAAGCCGACGTCGATCCGGCATCGTCGAGCCGGTGCTCGGCATGCCGGGCGATCTCATCGAGGTCGCCGTGATAGCGCCGAAGCAACTCGACGAGGATCGCTTCTTTCGATTCGAAGTGGTGGTAGAGGCTGCCCGGCAGAATGCCTGCCGCGTCGGCGATCTCCTGCAGCGAGGTCCGCAGCCCCGAGGCGGCGATCAGCGCGGCGGCGGATTGAAGTATGTCGCTACGCCTGGTCACGGCACCTCCAATGCGGACCGGATATTTGGTAACGGTAGCAGAAGGGCTCGGCGCAGCATCGTTGACGACAGCTGGGGGACTCGGTAGGGTCCGAACAAAAGTTAGGTTTTAACCGTCATCCTCAACGAGCGGGGTCCATGTCGAGCACGTCGCGCAGTGTCGTGATCACCGGCGCCTCCCGTGGGCTCGGTCTGGCGTCGGCCACACACCTGTACCGGGAGGGTTGGTGCGTCGTTGCCGCGATGAGGTCGGTGGACACCGGGATGAAGGTCTTGCGCGACGTGACCGGAGCCGGCGACGACGACCCGAGACTGGTCGGTGTGGCACTCGACCTGACCGACCCGGGTTCGGTGACCGCCGCGGCGCGGGCCATCGAGGATGCGGTCGGCGCACCGTACGGGCTGGTGCACAACGCCGGTATCTCCGCGGCGGGCATGGTCGAGGAAACGCCGGCCGAACTCTGGGAGCGGATGTTCGCGACGACCATCTTCGGCCCGGTGCTGCTGACCAAGGAACTGTTGCCGTCGATGCGTGCAGCCGGCGGTGGACGCATCGTGCTGGTGTCAAGCCAGGGTGGCGTTCGCGGAATGCCGGCTACTGCAGCGTATTCCGCTGTCAAAGGCGCCCTTGAGAGGTGGGGGGAGTCGATGGCGGGGGAGGTCGCGCCGTTCGGCATCGGTGTGACGGTGGTCGTCACCGGCACCTACGACACCGAGATCATCACCGACGCGGGCACCACCGACTGCCGTGACCTGCAGGGCGTGTACGCCCGCCATCACCACACCATGGACAAGAGGGGTCGTGCCGCGATGAAGATGGCGGCGCGCTCCCCGGAGAAGTTCGCCGCGGGCCTGGCCAAGGCTCTCGACAGCAGGAAGCCCTTCGTCAAGACCGCGATCGGCCCGGATGCGCGAATGCTGTTGGTCGCCAACCGGGTACTGCCGTCGGCCGGACTGCACCAGATGACCAGGTTGATGATGGGCATTCCGCGGTTCGGCGCCATGAGATCAGGAGATATCCACAGTGGCTGACAGCGCAGGCGTCCGCTTCGAAACCAAGATGATGATCGACGGCAGGCTGGTCGACGGTCAGGCAGGGACATTCACCAACATCAACCCTGCCACCGAGGAGCTGCTCGGTGAGGTCGCCGACGCGTCGAAAGCAGACATGCACCGGGCCATCGACGCCGCGCGGCGTGCGTTCGACCAGACGGACTGGTCGACCAATCATGCTTTCCGGCAACGGTGTCTGCTGCAACTGCAGGAGGCGCTCGAGTCGGAGCGCGACGAGTTGCGCGAGGAGCTGATCCTCGAGGTCGGCTGTCCGCGCGCCATCACGTACGGTCCTCAGCTCGATGCCCCGCTGGCCGACGGGCTGCGCTACCCGGCCAAGCTGATCGACGAATATCCCTGGGAGACGTCGCTGGGCGACACCGTGGTGTCGGTCACGGGGGTGAACACCACTCGCAAGGTGTGGCGGGAGCCGGTCGGCGTGGTCGGTGCGATCGTGCCGTGGAACTTTCCGTTCGAGGTCGCCATCCACAAGATCGGCCAGGCGCTGGCCACGGGAAACACCCTCGTACTCAAGCCCGCGCCCGACACGCCGTACAACGCGACCCGGCTGGGGCGGCTGATCGCCGAGAACACCGACATCCCAGCGGGTGTGGTGAACGTCGTCACCGCCTCGGACCACTTCGTCGGTGAGGAGCTCACGCTGTCGCCGAAGGTCGATCTGATCTCGTTCACCGGATCGACGGTCGTCGGGCAGCGGATCATGGAGAAGGGCGCCGCCACCATGAAGCGGCTGTTCCTCGAGCTCGGCGGAAAATCGGCGACCATCGTCCTCGAGGACGCAGACTTCGCGCTCGGCTGCATGATGGGCATCGCCCCGTGCATGCACGCCGGCCAGGGCTGCGCCAACCCCACCCGCTTGCTCCTGCCTAGATCCCGCTATGCCGAAGGCGTC
The DNA here is from genome assembly GCF_008329905.1 of Mycobacterium sp. ELW1. Classification (NCBI taxonomy): domain Bacteria; kingdom Bacillati; phylum Actinomycetota; class Actinomycetes; order Mycobacteriales; family Mycobacteriaceae; genus Mycobacterium; species Mycobacterium sp. ELW1. The sequence goes on from NZ_CP032155.1 coordinate 2,454,191, forward strand.
GAGATCCTGCGCGGTATCTACGAGGGCGTCGCCGCGGGCGATCCGCAGGACCCCGGCACGCTGTGCGGCCCGGTCATCTCCGACCGCCAGCGCAGCCGCATCCGCGGTTACATCGGCACGGGCGTCGAGGAGGGTGCCACGTTGCTTGTCGGGGGCGCCGAGGCGCCGGAGGGGATGGACAAGGGATTCTTCGTCAGGCCAACGCTATTCGTGGACGTCGACAACTCGATGACGATCGCACAAGAGGAGATCTTCGGCCCGGTCCTGTCGGTGATTCCGTTCGACGACGAGGACGACGCGGTGCGCATCGCCAACGACAGCCCGTATGGTCTGGCCGGCAACGTGATGGCGGGCTCGCTGGACCGGGCTCTGTCGGTGGCCAGGCGGTTGCGGGCGGGGTTCATCGGCCTGAACGGCACCGCCGGCTACGGCGCCGACACGCCGTTCGGCGGATACAAGGCCAGCGGCGTGGGCCGACAGAACGGCGTCGCCGGATTCGATCAATACACCGAAATCAAATCGGTTGCCTACCCAGCGGATTGAGGAGTTGTTCGTGACCGATTTCGACGTGGTGGACTTCTTCACCGACGAAGCGCTGGTGCCCGACCCGTACCCCTACTTCGACCACCTGCGGGCGAAGTGCCCGGTGACCCCGGCGACGGCCTTCAACGTGCTGGCGGTCACCGGATACGAGGCGGCGCTGAGCGTGTACAAGAATCCGGCCTTCTCGTCGTGTGTCTCGGTGGCGGGACCGTTCTCCGGCATGCCGATCACCCCGGGCGCGACCGATGATGTGTCGGAGCTGATCGAGCAGCATGGCGCCGGTGTACCGATGGGCGAACACATCACCTCGCAGGATCCGCCGCTGCACACCCGTACGCGCAGCCTGATGAACACGCTGCTGACCCCCAAGCGCCTGAAAGAGAACGAAGACTTCATGTGGCGGCTGGCCGATCAGCAGCTGGATACCTTTCTGGCCAAGGGCGGATGCGAGTTCCTCACCGATTACGCAAAACCGTTCTCGCTGTTGGTCATCGCCGACCTGCTGGGTGTGCCGGCCGAGGACCGGGAAGAGTTCACCACGGTCTTCGCCAACGAGACGGTCGGCGAGATCGGCTCCGACGCTCCCGCCTCCCACAACCCGCTGGAGTGGTTGAACGACCGGTTCTATCGCTACCTCGACGAACGTCGCCGCAGCCCGCGTGAGGATGTCCTCACCGGGTTGGCACTGGCCAAGTATGACGACGGGTCGACGCCGGATCTCTCGGACGTGGTGAACCTGTCGACGTTCCTGTTCGCCGCGGGCAGCGAGACGACGACAAAGCTGGTCAGCTCGGCGGTGCGGTTCATCGGTGACAACCCGGGATTCGAGGAGCTGTTACGCAACGACCGCAGCAGGATTCCGGCCTTCTGCGAAGAGACGTTACGGATGGAGAGCCCGGTCAAGGCGCATTTCCGGATGGCCCGAACCACGACCACGATCGGCGACGTGAGGGTTCCGGCCGGAACGATCGTGATGCTGCTGCCGGGAGCGTGCAACCGGGACGCGAGCAAGTTCGAGGACCCGCACGAGTTCCGCGCCGACCGGCCGAATGTCCGCGAACACATCGCATTCATCCGCGGGGCACACTCGTGTCCCGGCGCACCGCTGGCCCGGGCGGAAGGCCGGATTTCACTGAACCGGATCCTCGATCGCATGACCGACATCACGATCTCGGAAGCCGACCACGGTCCCGCCGGCGACCGGCACTACCGCTATGAGCCGACCTTCATCATGCGCGGGCTCAGCGAGCTGCACATCACGTTCACGCCGGTCGGCTAGACCATCAGAGAAGGAGAACGCCCATGACCGGAAAGCTGGAAGGCAAGGTCGCTTTCATCACCGGAGCGGCCCGCGGCCAGGGCCGCGCCCACGCGGTCGCGATGGCCAGAGAGGGTGCCGACATCATCGCCGTCGACATCTGTCGCGACATTCCGTCGAACCCCTATCCGTTGGCCACACTGGACGACCTGTCGGAAACCGAACGTGCCATCAAAGAGCTCGGACGCCGGGTGCTGGCCCGGGTGGCCGACGTCCGTGAGCGCCACGAGCTGCGCGATGCGGTCGAGGCGGGGGTGGCCGACTTCGGCACGATCGACATCGTCGTCGCCAACGCCGGCATCCTGCCGATGGCGATGGGCCGTCCGCACGACGCGATGTCGTTCGTCGACGCCAGCGATGTGGATCTGCTCGGTGTGATGAACACCGTCGCGGTCACCGTGCCGCACCTGCCCAACGGTGCCTCGGTCATCGTCACCGGGTCGACGGCAGGCATGATCCGCGGCACCACCGACAACCCGAACATGGGACCGGGCGGTCGCGGCTACGGGTGGAGCAAGCGCGTCATCATCGAGTACGTCGAAGAGATGGCGATCGCGCTGGCGGACAGGATGATTCGCGTCAACGCCATCCACCCGACGAACTGCAACACCCATCTGCTGCAGAACGACGGGATGTACAGCATGTTCCGGCCCGATCTGACCCAGGCCGGCCAGCAGGCGACCCGCGAAGACGCCGAGCCGTTGTTCACGATCTTCCAGGCGATGCCGATCCCGTACATCGAGCCGGAGGACATGGCCAACCTCGGGGTGTTCCTCGCCAGCGACGACAGCCGCTACATCACCGGGCAACAAATCAGGGTTGACGCCGGTTCGCTGCTCAAGTGGCCCAACGGACCCGGGGGATAGGAGCACACCGATGGGAGCGGTCATCATGCTCGGCACGCTGCTCGGCCTGATCGTGCTGATCTTCGGACTGGTCATCTACCTCGACCCGGAAGCGCGCGACCGGTGACGCCGGTGATGATCGCCGGCCAGACCTTCGCCTATGTCGGCGGATTCGTGTTGCTGGCGGTCGGGGTTTTCCTCAGCGTGCGCCGCGGGCGCATTCACCCGCTGCTGCTGGTGTCGATCTCGGCGATCTCGTTCTCATGGATCGAGGCGCCCTACGACTGGGCGATGTACGCCCAGTTCCCGCCCGCACTGCCACGCATGCCGTCGTGGTGGCCGATGAACATGACGTGGGGTGGTGGCCTGCCGTCTGCGGTGCCCATCGGGTACATCTCGTACTTCGTGTTCCCGGCGGTGATCGGCGCCGCCGTCGGCCGGTGGCTGGTGAGGCGCTTCGGATGGCGCAGGCCGCAGACGCTTCTGCTCACCGGCTTCGGCGTCGGGTTCTGCTGGGCGCTGTTCTTCAATGCGGTCATCGGCGCCCAACTCGGGGTGTTCTACTACGGCTACGTGATTCCGGGGCTGGCGATCTTCGAGGGAACCAAGCACCAGTACCCGATCTACGACTCGATCGCGATGGGCGTGCAGATGATGGTGTTCGCCTACCTGCTGGGCCGCACAGATGAGCAGGGGCGCAACGTGATCGAGGTATGGGCGGACAAACGTTCCGCCGGCAAGGCCGGCGCCGGGGTCCTCTCCGTTGTTGCGGTGATCGTCGTGGGTCATGTGCTGTACGGGGCGGTCTTCGCGCCGCATCTCGTCACCAAACTCGCGGGGTACGTGACCGTCGGTCCGACCGAGCAGTTGTTCCCCGGCGTGCCGAATCAGCCGCGATAGATCGATTTGAGGTCCTGATAGGCGGCCAGGCCTTCGGGCCCGAGTTCCCGACCCAGCCCACTGGCCTTCACACCGCCGAACGGTGCTGTCGGATCGGGCAGGTAGTGGTTAATTCCCACCGTTCCCGACCGCACGCGGCGGGCGACGGCCAGCCCGCGTTCCGGATCGGTGGTCCACACCGACCCGCCGAGGCCGTAGGCGTTGGCATTCGCGATCCGCACCGCGTCGTCATCGTCGTCGCAGCCGATGATCGTCAGCACCGGCCCGAAGATCTCCTCCCGGGCGATCGCGTCGTCGTTGTCGACGTCGGCGAAAACCGTTGGCGTGACGAACCACCCGGTTTCGCGGTCCGTCGGCCGGGTGCCTCCGGTGGTCAACCGTGCCCCGCGATGTGCGGCGGCGGCGATCGCTGATTCGACGTTGTCGCGCTGGCGGGCGCTGACCAGCGGACCGATCTGGGTGGCCGGATCCAGTGAATCGCCGACGGTCAACGACGCGGCCAGGGCGGTGACGGTCTCGACGACTTCGGCGTAGCGGCTCCGGGGTGCGAGTATCCGCGTCCCGATGAAGCAGGTCTGGCCGTTGTTGAGCAGCGTTGCGGCGAAGAACTTTTCGCCGATCACACCCAGGTCGAGGTCGGCGTCGTCGAGGATGATCGCCGCCGACTTGCCGCCGAGTTCGAGTGTGACCGGACGCAACAGCTCGCCACACACCCGCGCTATCTCGCGGCCGACCCGCGTCGAGCCGGTGAACGCCACCTTGTCGACACCGGGATGGGCTGCCAGGTAGGCCCCGGTTCGGCCGCCGCCGGGTACCACGTTGATCACGCCGGGCGGGATATCGGACTCGGCGACGGCCTCGGCGAACAGGGCGGCGTCGAACACCGTCTCCGGTGCCGGCTTGATGACGAACGTGCAGCCGGCCGCCAGACCCGGGGCGTACTTGAACGCGCTGAGCACCTGCGGGAAGTTCCACGGCACGATCGCGGCCACCACGCCGACCGGCGTCCGGGTGATGGTCCCCGAACCTCCCAGCAGGCCAGGGCGTTCGGTGTCGAAGTGCTCGGCGCACAGTTGTGCGTAGTACCGCAGCAGCACCGAGGGGAAGACCGCCTCGAGCTGGCCGGCGATCGCGATGGGCATGCCGTTCTGGGCGCTGACGGCGTGAGCGAGCTGTCCGCTGCGGCGGTCGAGGGCGTCGGCAAGGGATTCCATCGCCGCGGCCCGTTTGTCTGCGGGCCAGTTCGGCCAGCCGTCGCCGGCGTCGAACGCCGTCCGGGCGGCGCAGACCGCCGCGTCGATGTCGGCCTCGACGCCGGCGGCGACGGCGCCGAGTCGCTGCTCGTCGTTGGGAGAGACCACAACGATCTCGTCATTCGAGCTCGGTGTGGTCCACCGGCCCCCGATCAGGAATGTGTTGTGGTGGGTGCTCATGCGGCACAAGGTAATGACCTCCCCCAGGCGGTGGTGTCACCTTGTGCCGCAATGAGCCCGATCGAGCGTCGGAATTATCCCTTCCGGGGTTACGGTGCGTAGCAGCGTTCGTCGTTGTTGACGTTGATCCAGCAGTTGGGGCTGATGAAGTGAGCGCCCGGACCGGGCACGTTCAGGACGCAGTTGGGTCCATCCAGGTGGTAACCGATGCCGCAGCCGTCGGCTGCGCTTGCGGTGGGGGCGAAGCCCAGGCCCAGGGCCAGCGCGCCGGCGGCGACGGCACTGGCGAAAAGTCCTGTGGCACGCTTCGAGATCTGTGCAGTCATCGTGTCCTCCGAGTTGTCAGTTCTGTGGTGTGTGGTCCGCTCCGGTTGAGCGAGGCTCGAAACGAATAGTGCGCTCGGCCACACCACTCGTCTGTCCGCCGAGCGGATGGTGACCGGGACGAATCGTGGATCCACCGATCGGGGGATATCCCCCCATTCGGCGCCCGATCGGCAAATACTGGATGGGCAACGACAGGGGGCGCCATGGGTACAGCGGCGTATATCGGGGGAATCGGCGGCTTTGCGGTGGCGCTCGGGGTCGGCGCCGCGGTGACGGCGGGCTGTGGCGTCGCGTCGGCCGACTCGGCGGAGTCCGGATCCTCGGCAACGCACTCGACGTCGGCCTCCCGCTCGGCAATCGGCCATGCGCAGCGAACCAAACCCAAAGTCGCCGCCGTGTCCCGGCCGTCAAAGACGCTGCCGGCCAACCCAACTCGGGTGGTCACGACACGCACGAGCGCGGCTGCCGTCGCCACGTCACCGGTCACCACCAAGGTCGGCTGGGTGACCGGACCCAACACCTCCACCCCGGGCAGATTCGGTGTCTACGGCACCGACGTCGGCATCATGTGGGACAACGGCATGGCCGGGGACAAGCGTCAGGTGCTGATGATCTTCGGCGACACCTTCAGCGGCCCCAACATGACGGGCAACTGGCGCTCCAACGTATTGCTGCGAACCGCTGACCCGATCAACCGTGTGTTCGCACCCGGTTCGACCACCGACCCGTTCGCCGGGTCGCCGCTGGCTTCGCCGGGCATGTCCAAACAGGTGATTGCCGGCAGCGCCCGCACTCTCGGCCCGTTCGGTTCCCAGGTGACGGTCATTCCGACCGCGGCCATCTCGGTGCCGTACGACAACCAGTACGGCGCGCGCCAGTACGTCAACTTCATGTCGGTGCGGTCCTGGGACTTCGGCGGCGCGTGGACCACCAACTACTCCGCGATCGCCTACTCCGACGACAACGGTCAGAACTGGACGGTGGCGCCGCAGACCGTCCGGGCCGCGAGCTGGCTGCGCTCGTCCACCCCATTCGTTTACGGAAATCAGAACTTTCAGCAGGGCGCCTTTGTGAAGCCACCCGCGGATTCGCCGGATGCGGGTTACGTGTTCTCCTATGGCACACCGTCGGGTCGGCTCGGATCGGCGTATCTGTCACGGGTCAGTGAGACCGACATCCTCGATCTGACGAAATACCAGTACTGGAACGGCACCGACTGGGTGACGGGCAAGCCCGGCGCCGCGGTGCCCATCCTGCCGACCACCCGAAGCAACCAGTACGCCGGCGGAATCCTGGGCCAGTTGGGCTTGTTCTTCGGCAGCTGGGTGGCCGGTGTCTTCGGAGTGGGCGGCCCCAGCGGGCATGTCAGCGAGCTGTCGGTGCAGTACAACACCTATCTGAACAAGTACGTGGCGATGTACTCGAGCAGCGTCGGCAGCGTGATCATCCGCACCGCCGACACACCGCAGGGCACCTGGTCGGCGCCGACCACGCTGGTGACCTCGGTGCAGTATCCGGGGCTCTACGCCCCGATGATGGACCCGTGGTCCACCGGCCAGGACATCTACTGGAACATGTCGGTCTGGGGAAGCTACAACGTGCTGCTGATGAAGACGACGCTGGGCGGCGCCGAGGCTCAGGCCTGAGCGGCCGGCGCGAAGAATTCCAGCGTGATGCCGTCGGGATCGCGGAAGCTCAGCCCGGAACCGTAGTCCGCGTCCACGATTCCGCCGTGGCTGATGCCCAGCTCGTCGAGACGGGCTTGCCAGCGCTCGAGGTCGGCGCGCTCCGCGCAACCGAAACCGATGTGATCCAGGCCGACGTTGTGCTCGCTGAACGGCTGATCCGACGGCGCGGTGGTGTGTTGGTGCACCCCGAACAGGGTTCCGTTGTCCAGCAGAAACACCGAATGATGGAAGCCGGCATCGGTGTCCTCGTCGAGCACCGGATCCGAGCCGATGAGAGCTCGGTACCAGGGCACGCTCACTGATAGGTCACGCACCGTGACCGCGACGTGGGCAAGAGCGGGAAACGACATGGGACAACCTTTCTGGTGGTGGGTCTAACAACACGTATGACGGGGATGGTCCGACAAATGTTCATGCGGACCCGGATCGGTGCCGCTGACCGCGCCGACGAACGCGCCCAGATCGATACGCTCGCCGCTCAACCAGGTGCCGCTCACGGTGGCCTTGTCCGCCAGTTCGGCGGGATCCACCGCGTAGGGGTCGGCGGCCAGCTCGACGAAATCGGCGAGCTTACCCACCTCGAGTGAGCCGATCAGATTGTCGCGGTGCAGCGTCCGGGCGGCGTTGATGGTGTGCGCCCGCAGGGCGTGGTCGAGGCTGATGCATTGCTCGGCGCCGTGAACGCTGCCGGCCCGGGTGCGCCGGGTCACCGCGGTCTGGATATTGAGCACCGGGGTCGGCGGCGATACCGACCCGTCGTTGTGCAGCGAGACCACCGCACCCGAGGCCACCGCGTCGGCGAAAGCTCCCCACCGGCTGCCGTGCTCGTAGTCGAAGATCTGCCCGTCCAGCAGATCGCCCCAGTAGTAGTACTGGAACGGCGCCATCGAGACGTGCACGCCGAGCCGTGCTGCCCGGTCGAACTGTTCGCGGGTGCCCGCCCCGAGATGCTCCAGACGCCAACGATGGTCGCTACCTACGAGATTGTGGCGATTCAGGGCGCCCTCATAGGCGTCCAGTGCCAAGTCGATGGCGAGATCGCCGTTGGCGTGGAAGGCCATCTGCCAGCCGGTGGGAGCAGCGACATCCAGGACGGTGTCGAGCTGTTCGAGGGTGTAGTTCATCGACTGCGGCCCACCGGCCACCGCCGGGTCGATGCCGGCGGTTCTGGTCGCTTCGGTGCTCAGATAGGGAAAGGAGATCGCGATGTTGCCGATCCAGGGCGAGCCGTCGGTCCACAGTTTGACGCCTTGCTTGACGAGTAATTGCTCAGCGACGCTGAAGGTTTCGGCATTGTTGTAGGTGTCGGTGGTCGACATCTCCCACATGCTCACCCGAAGCGGGCAGGACGGTGTTGCGGCCAGCGCTTCGTAGGCGCCCTTGAACTTCGGGTCGTAGGTCATGTCGGAGGTCGAGGTGTACCCGCCGCGTGACATCCAGGCGTAGTACTCGGCCGCACTGACCAGCGGGTTGCCCAGCTGGGCCAGGATCGGCCCGGCGACGGCGAGCAGCACCGCGGTCTCGAACCCTTGACCGTTGAGGCTGCCGTCGGGATTTCGGCCGAAGTGGGCGCCGACCGGATCGGCAGGCGCAGTGACATCCCAGCCGCGCTCCTTCATCACCGCGGTGTTGAAATACACGCCGTGGCCGGAATTGTCGGTGACCACCGCGAGCCGCTCGCCGAAGATCCGGTCGAGTTCGGCGACCTTCGGGGAGGGACGCTTGTGTAGCAATGCGTCGAAGCCCGCGAACAACAGCGGGGTGGCCGGATCTGTGGTGGCGACCGCATCGGCGAAGATCGCCTCGACATCCTGCCAGGTTGGTGCGTCCCATGGTGCAATCGAGCGGGCCGGAGGCTGGGTGGCGACACCGCTCATCACCGGATGGCTATGCGGTTCAACGAATCCCGGCAACAGGGCGGCCGCACCGGTGTCGATCACCTCGGCGTCCGGGCATCGCGCCTGGCACTGCGCCAATGATCCGACCGCCACGATCACCCCGTCGGACACGGCGACGGCCTCGGCCCGCGGCTGGTCGGGATCCATCGTGATGACCGTTGCGGCGGTGAGGATTTTGCTGGACATGTGACCCCTTGGTGGTATCAGACGATCCGCTGTCCCCGGCGCGCCCTGGCTCGCATGTCCCAGAGGTAGAGCTGGTACCCGAAAATCCAGGCCTGGTGCGGGATCAACCGGTCGGCGAGCCGCAGCGCGGCGAGCAGCCACTCGAAGCGGCGCTGCTGTCCGGCGCTCCAGGGCAGCCGCATCATCGTCCGGAATTCGGACGGCAGGAAACCGACGGTGGCGAACAGATTGAACCGGCCGAGTGTCTCCCGGATCGGGAAGGGCATGAATGCCATTCCGGCAACGCCTTTCAGATGCTCGCGGACCGGCGGGTCGATCGACAAATCGTCCAGCGACCGCTTCCAGTACTCGTCGAAGGCGGCGCGGTCGGCAGGCCACATGCCCTCGCGTACCTGCAGCGTGGTGCCGAGCCGGCTGGCGTCGGCATACACCGCGTCGGCGGCGGCGTCGTCGAGCGGGCCGTAGAGGAACTCGTGCTGGTCGACGTAGTAGCGGTACAGGCAGGCCGCCACCCACAACTGAAGCTTCGGGTCGAAGGCGCGGTAGGACACCGGGCTCGACGCGGTGGAACGGACCTTGGCGTGCGCGGTATCCACTGCCGCGCGGATCAGCGCTCGGTCGGCGTCGGTGCCGATGGTCGCGGCGGCGAGATAGGTGCCCGTGGTGCGGGCCCGCTTGATCGGATGCTTGTAGACGTTGCCGCTGTCCACCGGGCTCTCCAGCACTCCGTAACCGACGCCGGGGTGGGCCAGTTGCATGATGACGTTGGCGGCGGGCGCCAGCACCGCGGCCGGGTTGAGCAAGTCCGAGACCCGCGTCGGGGGTCGCGTCATCGCGGCCTCATGAGGGCAGTACATCACGTGTGAGAGAGTGCCGGGGTGTTTGCGCGCAGACGGTACCGCGGTGTCGGCATCCTGACCGCCCAGCTCGCGGATCTGGCTTTCGGCGACCCCGTCCGCGGCCATCCGGTGGCGGGGTTCGGTTGGTGTGCAGCCGCACTCGAGAAGCTGACCTACCGCGACAGCCGGGCAGCGGGGGCGGTGCACACCGGTGTGCTGCTGGGCGGGCTGGCCGTGGCCGGCACGCTGCTGCAGCGCGGTACCCGCGGCCCGGTGCTGGCGGCCGTGACCGCCGCCGCCACCTGGGCGTCACTCGGCGGAACGACGCTGGGCCGCACCGGCGAGAAACTGGCCGACCTGCTCGCCGCCGGCGACATCGACGGTGCCCGGGCGCTGCTGCCGTCGCTGTGCGGACGCGACCCGTCGGCACTCGACACCGACGGACTGGCCCGGGCGGCTCTGGAGTCGGTGGCCGAGAACACCTCCGACGCGCACGTCGCGCCGCTGCTCTGGGCCGCGGCCGGGGGAGTGCCGGGTGTGCTGGTGTATCGGGGAGTCAACACACTGGATGCGATGATCGGGCATCGCTCGCCGCGGTATGCCCGATTCGGTTGGGCGGCAGCACGTCTGGATGACATCGCGAACTTCGGGGCCGCGCGGGTGGCCGGCGTGCTGGTGGTGGTGTGCGCACCACTGGTCGGCGGTTCGCCGGCCGGGGCGGTGCGGGCGTGGCGCCGCGACGCGGCCCGGCACCCCAGCCCGAACGCAGGTGTGGTCGAAGCGACATTCGCCGGAGCGCTGGGTGTGCGCCTCGGCGGCCCCACCCAATATCACCACCAGCTGGAGATCCGCCCGACCCTCGGCGAGGGGAGTGTCCCGGGCATCGAGGACCTACGCCGCTCGGTGCGCCTGTCGCGGGTGGTTCAGCTCGCCGCCGCGGTGCTCGCGGTCGGGTTCACTGCCGTCGGCCGTAACGGTCGGCGAGCTTGTCCTCGACGGTGACCGGTGCCGACGGGTTCTGTGCGGCAGAGGCCTTCTCCCGGCGGCGGGCTTTGATCTCCGAATAGGCGAAGTAGCCCAACCCGATCGGGGCGACGATGCCGAATGCGATCCACTGGATGCCGTACGACAGGAACGGCCCGGCATCCAGGTGCGGCAGTTCGGCGATGCCGAGCCCACCCGGCTGGTTCTCCACCAACTGCAGATAGGAGCCCGCCACCGGCACCCCGGTGGTCGCGCCGGCCAGCTTGGTGTCGATCGCGTAGAGCTGGGTGAAGCCGCCTTCTGTGAACGGCGGCTTGTCCGGCGGCGCGGTCTCCGAATCGCGCAGCCGCGCCGTGATGCTCACCGTGCCGGTCGGCACCGGCGCGATGTCGGGCACTTTCGAGCCCTGCACGGCGAGCACATAGCCCCGGTCCACCAGAACCGTCGGACCGCCGTCGACGATGAACGGCACCAGCACCTCGAACGCCGGCGCGCCACCGACCACCCGCAACCGGGCCAGCACCTCGGCGGACGGCACGTAGCGCCCGGTCGCGGTGACCCGCCGCCACTGATCGTCGGGTGCCGACGAATCCTGATGCGGCAGAAACGTTGTCACCGGAACCGGCTCAGCGTTGAGCGAGGAGGCGATCTGATTGTTCTCCCGCGACGTCTTGGTGTTCTTACCCAGCTGCCACGGCGCCAGCACGGTGAAACAGAGGTAGGCGAACGCGACGACCACCAGCGCCAGGGCAATCCAGCCCGGGCGCAGCAGGAACGTCCAACGCTTCATCAGCCGGTCAGACCCTCTCCGGACAGCCGCTGGTCGACCCAGGCATGCAGACCCGGCAGGGCGGCGTCGATGACGGTGAACGTCTCCTCGAAATCCGCCGGGCCGCCGTAGTACGGGTCTTCGACGTCGTCGGCATGCGCACCCGAGCGGGGGTCGAACGAGCGCAGCAGCCGCACCCGGTCCGGCTCCACCCCGAGGTGGGTCAGCATCCGCAGGTGGTTGCGTCCCAGCGCGACCACGAGGTCGGCGGACAGATGATCGTCGCTCACCTGCGCCGCGCTGTGCTCGGTCGGATACCCGTGGTCGCGCAGGACGGCGTTGGCGCGTGCGTCCGCCGGATCACCGGCATGCCAGTCGCCGGTTCCGCCACTGGAAACCCGGACCAGCTGCCCCAGGCCACGCTGCTCGATCTGGTGGGCGAACATCTTCTCGGCCATCGGCGAGCGGCAGATGTTGCCCGAGCAGACGAACGTCACGTGGATGAGCGGGACCTGATCAGACACCGAGCACCTCGCGCAGCGCGGTCACGGTCGGAACATGGGCGGCCGCGGCCTGCGCCAGCTGCGGTTCGCGGAAGTCGTCGGCGCCATAGCCCCAGCCCACCACAACCGTGTCGATGCCGTGCTCGGCGGCACCCTCCACGTCGTGGGCGCGGTCGCCGACCATGATCACCCGCTCGGGCAACGGCTGGAGCTGACCCAGCGCATGGGCAAGCACGTCGGCCTTGCTGGAGCGGACCCCGTCGACACTGGCGCCGGCGATCACATCGAAGTAGCCGGCCAGCTCGAAGTGCTCGAGGATCCGCTGCGCGGTGGGCTCGGCCTTCGAGGTCGCGACCGCCAGGCGCACTCCGGCCGCCTGCAGGTCGGCCAGCAGCTGCGGAATGCCGTCGAACAGGCTGTTCATCGCCCAGCCCCGGCTGGTGTAGTCGGCCCGGTAGGCCGCGATCGCCTCGTCGGCGCGCTCGCCGAGGCCGAGTCCGCTCAGCGTCTGATGCATCGGGGGGCCGACGATCCGGCCGGTCAGATCGCCGCCGGGTGCATCGGCTCCAACCGCGGCCAGCGCATGCCGGAAGCTGGCCACGATGCCCTCTGCCGAGTCGGTGAGGGTGCCGTCGAGATCGAAGATCACCAACTGCGGGCGGGTGTCGGAAGCCGTGCTGGTCACCGGTCCATTGTTGCCGATCGCTGAGCACTACTGTTCTTGGCGTGGTGGAACACACGGCGGCGGGCGTCAAACTGGCGGAGATCATCGCCGTGCTCGACGACGCCTACCCGCCTGGTCTCGCACAGAGCTGGGACTCCGTCGGCCTGGTGTGCGGCGATCCCGACGACGTCGTCGACTCGGTGACGGTGGCTGTGGACGCCACCGCGGAGGTCGCCGCGACGGTCGGCTCGCGGGGTCTGTTGCTGGCGCACCATCCGTTGCTCCTGCGCGGAGTGGACACCGTGGCGGCCAGCACGCCCAAGGGCGGGTTGATCCACCGGCTCATCCGGGCCGGTGCCGCGCTGTTCACCGCGCACACCAACGCCGACTCGGCGAACCCGGGAGTGTCCGACGCGCTGGCCGAAGTCCTCGGGCTGACGGTCGACGGCGTGCTCGACCCGATCAGCGCGGGCTCCGACATCGACAAATGGGTGATCTTCGTCCCGACCGCCGACGCGACCGCCGTCCGCGACGCCGTGTTCGCCGCGGGTGCGGGCCACATCGGCGACTATTCGCACTGCAGCTGGAGCGTGGCAGGCGCCGGGCAGTTCCTGCCGCTCGACGGGGCGGCACCGGCGATCGGAACGATCGGATCCCTCGAGCGGGTGGACGAGGACCGCGTGGAGGTGGTGGCCCCGGCCCGGCTGCGGGCCCAGGTGCTGGCCGCTGTTCGCGCGTCCCACCCGTACGAGGAACCGGCGTTCGACGTGCTACCCCTGGCCGCTCTGCCGACCGGGGTGGGCATCGGCCGGATCGGGACGCTGGCCGAGCCGCTGCGATTCGCCGATTTCGTCGCCCGCGTCGGCTCGGTACTGCCGCAGACGACGTGGGGGGTTCGGGCAGCGGGGGATCCGGACGCCGTGGTGAGCCGGGTGGCGGTGTGCGGTGGAGCCGGCGACTCACTGCTGAGCGCGGCCGCCGCCGCGGGCGTGGACGCCTACGTCACCGCCGACCTGCGCCACCATCCGGCCGACGAGCACCGCCGTGGCAGTGACGTTGCATTGGTCGATGTCGCGCACTGGGCCAGCGAGTATCCGTGGTGCCCACAGGCCGCCGCGGTACTGCACGACCATTTCGGGGCAGCGCTACCGGTCCGCGTCTGCGACCTGCGCACCGATCCGTGGAACATCGAATCACCGAAAGGCATTTCGTGAAAGCTGAACTGGCACAGCAACGGTCGCTTCTGGAGCTGGCCGAGCTGGATGCCGAGTTGGCGCGGCTGGCCCATCGGGCGGCCAACCTGGCCGAGCAACAGGAATACGACACGGCCCTGGGTGAGCAGCGGGCGTCCGCCGACCGGCTGGCCGCCCTGGCGATCGCGATCGAGGACATCGACGGCCAGGTGGCCCGATTCGAGTCCGAGATCGACGGTGTGCGCCAGCGTGAGGACCGGGACCGCAAACTGCTGGACTCCGGCACCGTCAACCCCAAGCAGCTCGAGGAATTGCAGCACGAACTCGAGACACTGGAGCGCAGACAGGCCAGCCTGGAGGACTCGCTGCTCGAAGTGATGGAACGCCGCGAGCAGCTGGCCGCTGAGCAAGCCGAGGAGCAGGCGAAAGCCGGAGCGCTGCAAGCCAATCTGACCACTGCCGGACACAACCGCGACGAAGCGCTGTCCGATGTCGAACGGGTGCGCGGCGATCGCGGAGCCCGGCGCGACGCGATCGTGGCCGGGCTCGACCCGGGCCTGATCGCGCTCTACGAGCGGCAGCGGACCACATCCGGTGTCGGCGCCGCACGGCTGCTGGGCCGGCGCTGCGGAGCCTGCCGCATCGAGCTGGATCGCGGTGAGCTGGCCAGGATTTCGGCGGCGCCGGAGGACGAGGTGATCCGCTGCCCCGAGTGTCAGGCGATCCTGCTGCGCATCGGCGGGGCGTAGCCGTGCGCGTTCTCATCGAGGCCGACGGCGGGTCCCGGGGCAACCCCGGCCCGGCGGGCTACGGCTGTGTCGTGTGGTCGGCCGATCATCAGAGCGTGCTGGCCGAGCACGGTCAGGCGATCGGCATCACCACCAACAACGTCGCCGAATACCGCGGGCTGATCGCAGGCTTGGAGGAGGCCCGCCGCCTCGGGGCCGACGAGGTTGCCGTGTCGATGGATTCGAAGCTCGTCGTGGAGCAGATGTCCGGACGGTGGAAGGTCAAGCACGCCGCGATGGCCGAGCTGCACCAGCAGGCGCGCGCACTGGCCTCGACGTTCGATTCGGTGACCTACCAATGGATTCCGCGCGAGGCGAACTCCTACGCCGACCGGCTGGCCAACGAGGCCATGGACCGCGGACAGCAGACAACCGTGGCCGACCCGCCGGCCGGTGCGGTCGCCGTACCGCCTGCGGCGTGGACCGGCAACCAGGGCGCGCCGACCCGCATGCTGCTGTTGCGGCACGGCCAGACCGAATTCTCCCGGCAGCGAAGGTATTCGGGCCGCGGCAACCCTGAACTCACCGACACCGGCCGACGCCAGGCCGAGGCCGCCGCGAACTACGTGGCCGGGGGCGGCGGCGTCGACGTGGTGATCAGCTCACCGTTGCAGCGCGCCTACGACACCGCGTCGGCCGCTGCCAAGGCGTTGGGCCTGCAGGTGACGGTCGACGATGAGCTGATCGAGACGGACTTCGGCGCCTGGGAAGGCCTGACGTTCGCCGAGGCCAGAGAGCGCGACCCGGAGCTGCACGGCCGTTGGCTGCGAGACACCGGTCTGCGCCCGCCGGACGGGGAGAGCTTCGTCGACGTCGAGGAGCGGATCCAGCGGGTCCGCACCCGCATCATCGCCGAGCATCCGGGCTCCACCGTGCTGGTGGTGTCGCACGTGACGCCGATCAAGACGCTGCTGCGGCTGGCGCTCGACGCCGGGCCGAGCATCCTGCACCGGTTGCACCTCGACCTCGCGTCGCTGAGCATCGCGGAGTTCTATCCCGACGGCGGCGCCTCGGTGCGGCTGGTGAACCAGACGTCGTATCTGGCCTGACCTAATCCCGCATGTGCACCCGTTCGCCGTGCGGGCCGAACAGGATGATCGCCTCCACCGGACCGTCGACGGCGCCGAACCAATGTGGTGTCCAGGTGCTGAACTCCACAGCCTCACCGGGTTCGATGACGAAATGCTGCTCGCCGAGGATCAGTTGCAGGCGCCCGGACAGCACGTAAAGCCATTCCTGCCCTTCATGAGTGGGCAAGTCGGCCGGCGGGGTGCGCCGACGCGGGTTGATCCGGATTTTGAAGGCCTGCGGGCCGCCCGCCCCGCTGTGGCGGGTCAGCGGCCAGTACGTGACCAGATGCCGGGTGTGCGACGCCGCCCGCACCCGGGGGTCGGTGGCCGGGGGTGCGCCGAGCAGCTCGTCGGCACTGACCGAGAGCGCCGCGGCCAGCCGGGGCAGGTGATCGAGGGCCAGCCGGCGCTTGCCGGATTCCAGCCGGCTCAGCGTGGAGACGTCGATACCGGCCCGGGATGCGACATCCTCCAGCGTCAGACCGAGCCGGCCACGTAACTCCCGCAGCCGCCTGCGCACTCGCAGATCGACGTCATCATTTGCCTGCATGGCAAAAGACATTGCCATTACGGGGACGGCACCGGCAAGCTGATGGGCATGACTGCTGATCACCACACTCACTGGGAGACGCGCTACGCGGAGAAGCCGCGGATCTGGAGTGGGCAGCCCAACGCGCGCCTTGCCGAAATCGTCGAGCCGCTGACCGGTTCGCGCGCACTGGATCTGGGCTGCGGCGAGGGTGGCGACGCGATGTGGCTGGCCGAGCACGGCTGGCACGTCGTCGCCGTCGACGTGTCCACCACCGCCCTGGCCCGTGCTGCGGAAGATGCGGCAGCACGAGGAGTGGCCGACCGCATCGACTTTCAGCAGCACGACCTGACCCAGACGCTGCCCGAGGGGCCCTTCGATCTGGTGTCGGCGCACTTCTTCCACACCACCCTGGAGATGGACCGGCCCGCGATTCTGCGCCGCGCGGCGACGACGGTGGCGCCCGGCGGAACGCTGCTGATCGTCGACCACGGGGGAGCACCGTCGTGGGCGCCGGAAGAGATCCAGCACCACGAATTCCCGGCTCCCGAAGAGGTGCTGGCCGGCCTGGCCCTCGACGACACCGAGTGGGAGAGGGTCCGGGTGGGGGCCGCCCAGCGCGACGTGGTCGGGCCCGAAGGCCAGCACGCCACCCTGGACGACAACATCATCCAGCTGCGCCGCAAATGAGCTACCGTGTTCAGGCGAACGAGTTGGCCGGGCGGCCGCGACGCAAGTCGAGGAAAGTCCGGACTTCATAGAGCAGGGTGATTGCTAACGGCAATCCGAGGTGACTCGCGGGACAGTGCCACAGAAAACAGACCGCCGCCCACGCCTGTTATTTGGGCTGGGGCGGTAAGGGTGAAACGGTGCGGTAAGAGCGCACCAGCATTCCGGGTGACCGGGATGGCTTGGTAAACCCCACCCGAAGCAAGGCCAAGAGGCCGCACCTGGTGCGGCTGCGCAGGCGATCGAGGGCTGCTCGCCCGAGCCTGCGGGTAGGCCGCTCGAGGTACCCGGTGACGGTGTGCCCAGATGGATGGTCGCCACCGTCCTGCCCCGGTCAGCCGGGGCGGACGGGACAGAATCCGGCTTACAGGCCAACTCGTTCGCTCACGCCGGTTGGCCGGTAAGTCGAATCTGAGCTTTGACTGCAGCTTTCAGCTCAGCCGAAGCATTCTCGATTCGGGGGCGCACGATCTTGTCGTAAATCAGTTCTGCCGCGTGCCAGGCGATGCTCTGTACCGTCTTCTTGGTGCGGCCGCCATCGAGTTCCGCAATTTCATCGGCCAAGGTTTTGTCCAAGTTCTTGAATATGGGAAGGATAGGGATGAAGCCGATCGCGTCGCCCATGAGGTCGTAGACTTCGTCGTAGATCTGATGCTTGCTTTTGCTCGCAATTGCGTTCAAGAGCTGACCGATATCGATGCCCAGGCTCACCGCGGCAAGCCCGTCGCCGATCAACGGGATCCAGCCGAAGTACGTATTGAACCTCTCCCAGGTCTTCTCCCAGATCGAGTCGTCCTTGCCATGCAGGTATTCCCATTCGTTCGTGGAATACGTAGTGACGGTGAGCGATCGGCTCAACCCGCTTCCGGCGAACTCGGCGTCGATGGCTTTCGCCGTATAGGTGTAGGTGACATCGGAGTCCAAGTTTTGGTCGGTGTAGGACTCACCGCTGTTTTGCAGTTGGGCGATCAGTTGGCCGTCGCGGTAGATCCAATAGCTGACGACTCGGCTGTCGGTTGCACCTGCCGACACCGTGAGCACAACAGACTGATCCGTGACCTCGGACCTCGTGAGCTTCGGTACGGGCAGCGGCTTTTCTTCGCCTCCTCCGCCGTTGCCGCCACCGCCGCCCGTGCTGCCCGTCGTGGTCACCAGAATGGCCACGCTCTCGTCGCTGTAGTTACCTGCGGCGTCAAAAGCCTGGGCCGTGTAGGCGTATTCGGTTCCCGGCGTGAGGTCGGTATCGACGAAGCTCTGACCCGCCTTGATGGGCGCGACATTGATCTGTAGGCCATCGCGGTAGATGTCATAGCCGTCAACCCCGACGTTGTCCGTGCTACCGGAGACGGACAGGGTGGCAGTCGTCGTCGTAATGGTGCCGGCGGTGATCGTCGGCGCGGTCGGCGGTTCGGTGTCCTCGGCCGGGGTCTTCACCAGAAGAGCTGGGCTGTCCAGACTTTCGTGCCCCGCGGCATCGACTGCCCGAGCGGTGTAGACGTAGGTGGTATCGGGTTCGACTGCCGTATCGACGAACGTCGTCCCGGTCGCTACGGCCGTTCCGTTCGCTTTGACGATGGTGGTGAAGATACCGCCGTGACCGTCGTCATAGGAGGAGACGCGGTAATAGTTGTATCCCACGACCGCGACGTCGTCGGTGCTTCCCGACGGTTTCAGCGTCACGCTGAAAGGGGTGAGCTTCGAGGTGGCGATGGTTGGGGCTTTCGGCGCCGTGATGTCGCCACCGGGGAAGACGGGCACGATATTTTTCGGCAGGATGACGACCGAGTACGAACTCTGCCAGCTGGGATCCGTCGTCGCCGGCATCGCAAGAGTGAAGCCGCCATTGCCATCAGGGGCGAGCGCGATGATGGGTGCGGGGTGGACGATCGCGTCGCCGATGGTGAGTTGTTTCCCGCCGGTGATGGCCGAAGGGTCCGTAGGCGATGTCGCCACCAGCCACGCGGTGTAGTTGGACGCGGAGTAGGTCAGGTGCAGCTCTATAGCCCGGTTTTTCAGCTGGGATTGGACGAACGGGTTCTGGGAGTACGGCGTCGAGTAGGTGTACGTCGTCTGAGTCACTAAAGAGTCGTCTGTGTAGGCGTCGTCGAAGCTGCCCAGATACGTATTTTTCAGCGTCCATGACGTGTCGTCCAGCGTCGCCGGAACTCCGTTCTGAGTCGGACCCGCCGTCGGAAACGACATGTAACCGCCGTACTTCGCAACCTCAATTCCCAGCTGACTCCAGGTGCTGATCGGGACCGTGGTCGTAGCCGCTGCCGGGGCGATCGTCGCAGCGGATTGGCCGTCATCAGTTGGGCGGCGAGCGACTCCCAGCATCACCCACAGAGATTGCAGTTGAGCTGGGGCGCCGGGACCTGGAGGTAGCAGGGGAACCACGGCGTTGAGCCCGGTAACACGTGCCACCGCTTGGGCGGCCTTCGGGTTCGTTGATACCGACGGTGACTGTGGGACAACGGGATCCGTTTCAGCAGAGTTGGGAAGCTTTGCGATGACGGGCTGCGGTCCGTTGGTTGTGGCCGGTGCGATGGCGGGCGTGGCGGCCGGTTGCGGCTCCGCAGTCGGCGCAGGTTCGGGCTTCGGCCGGGCCGCCGTCACGACGCCGACGCCGCTCGACTTCTTGGGGCTCTTGTTCGCCTTTCCCAAGCCTCCAGGGGGCGTACGACGTTTGGAATCGGCTTGAGCACCGTGCCGCTGTCCCGCCGCGGTGGATGAATCAGACGAGTCAGCCCTCGAAGGGCCGTTGTCGGCCCATGCCGGAGTCGCGAGCGCGGTCCCCACTCCGAGCATGACAGCGAGTGCGCCGACGCGGCCGACGTAGCGTGAATAGAGCATGATCCCCCGAAAATGCGTTGCTGTGGTCCGGTCGGTGTGTTGATTCTCGAGATTCAGCAAAATGTAAATCGACTGATAGTAAGCACAGGAAGCTCACAGCTGCCGGTTTTATGGTCCAGCACGTCAAATTTGTTTGCGTTCGTCAGAAAGATGCGACGTTCGCAACATAACTACATGTAGAGGGTGCATGGTCGGTCGTGCTCGTCGCCGGCGGCAGTTTCCGCACCCGGCCGCCGAGAAGTGCAGGATGCTCTCGTCGGCAGGCGCCTCAGGGGTCGGATCGCGGTACCCCTACGGCACCAAGCAATCGATGACAGGTGTCGGTAATTCTTCGCTGCACAGTCGGGCTCAGTGGCCAACTCGCTCGGCCCGGGCACCCTTCAACGGCGCTAGTGCGATTTCTTGAACGTCTTCCGTAGTGCGCTCAGCGCATCGTCGAGCTGTTCGCGGCAGCGGTTCGCGAGGTCGTCCTCCTGCTGATAGAGCAGGCCGTAGGTGAAGGTGTCCTCGCCCGCGGCGTGCGCTGCCAGCGACTGCTGGGCCAGATGCGTGCGGCTGACCACACTGTCCTGGTGATCGCCGAGCAGAGTCTGGATGGTCTTGGCCCGGTCCGACACCTTGGGCTCGCCGGTGGCCGCGGCGACGTACCGGAGTCGCTTGGCGCCCTTGCGAATTCGGTGCAGTGCCTCGTCGCGGTCCTCGGTGGCCTGCGCGGCGTTCTTGGCCGCCTTGTTCACCCGCTTGTACGCCGAGTCGATGCTGACCGGTTTGGGCTCCTCACCCGGTGCCGCCTGTGGCGGTTGCGCGGCCACCAGTGCCTCCAGCGCGTCGAGCAGCCGGAAGTACCGAGTCGAGCGCATCGCGCTCAGCGAGCGCCGCAGGCCGGCCTGATAGCTGCGCTGAGCCCCGGACACCAGACGTTCGTACACCGGGCCGCGGACCAAGTCGGCCGGCAGGGCGGCCAGCGCGGCCTCGTACCGTTCGGCGAGCACCTCGGCGTCGCGGGCGACACCCAGCACACCGGCCAGCTGGCGCAACTCGTCGAGGATCCAGGCGTCATCGCTCAACCCGAAGGAGTCCTCGGACGCTTGCAACAAGCTGCGGATCTTGCGGGAGATCACCCGCATCTGATGGACCGAGTCGTAGGTGTCGGCGCGCACCGCGCGGTCCCACACCAGCAGCTCGCCGACCTGCTCGGCGACCGCCTGGTGCACCGGATCGCGGGACGCGTCGTCCTCGTCGGACACCTCCGCTGCCGTACCCGCCGTCTCCAGCACCTTCGCCAGTTTCGATCCGTGGCCCGCCGGCACCGCCCCGGCGTCGAGCAGCCGATTGCCCAGCCGCTTCAGTAGGTCGCGCCCGCCGTCCATCTCACCGTCGGTCAGCTCCAGCTCCCACTCATGCCAGCGCTGTTCCTCCCCGGCCTCGCCGCCGGCCCCGAGCGCCCACGCGCTCACCTCGTCGTCGCAGAACTCGGCGAGCGCCGCGCCGTCCCCGTCGTAGAGCAGCACCACGTTGCGCGTCGTCGAGATCCGGGCCACCGGGGCCAGCGGGCGGTCCCGTACCACCGCGAGCACGACGTCGAGCAGATCGATGGGCACCGACTCGCCGCCCTCGGGGGAGCTGTCCAGCGGCGCGTGCACCTCGGTTCGCGCGTCAGGCCCGGCGGGCAGCTTCAGGTGCCAGCCCGCATCGGGGCCGCCGGTACGGCGGCGCAGCGTGATCCGATGGGCATTGAGGTCGCGCCCCGGGGTGTCGAAGTACACGGCGTCGAGCGACTGCGCGGGTTGGCGCTCCACGCGCGCCACCGCCGAGAGCCCGTCGAACGACGGCAGCGTCGCCCCCGCGGGGACGTCGAACTTGCGCTCCACCTCGACATGGCGATTCTTGCCTGCAGTACCCGAACCCATGCCGCCTAGGGTGTCACACCCAGGTGAACAGGGGGCCGTCGTCACGAGCTGAACGCGACCTGTGAGCTCGCTGGCACTTCCGGCGTTGCAGGTGTCTGTTGGGTAATATTCGACCGTCATCGTGACCGCACGATCCTCAGGAGGTGATCACCGATGCTTGGTGAACCTCCGAGTAGTCATCGTCGCTGACTGCGGGCGCTGAGCGCCCCGCCGTCCACTTCCTTCATCTTCTTTTCCTGACGTCGTCGCACGCCCATCGTTGGCCGTTGCGCGGCCGTTCGTGTCGGTAGGAGTGTGTGAAATGTCCGATGTACTAGGCGCTTTGGGCGGGGCGGGCAATGGGCTGCGCAGGCGGGGGGCCGTTCGCGCCCAACGATTGTCGACCCGCCGTGGTGTCCAACAGGCGGTGGTGTCGGTGGCCGGGCTGGTGGGCGCACCGGTGTCCAATCAGGCCGGCCAACTCCTCGGCCGGGTGGTCGACCTGATCGCCCACATGCATCCCGAGGATCACTATCCGCCGGTGACCGGATTGCTGGTGCGGGTGGGCTCGCGGCGCAGTTTTCTGCCGGCGGACGCCATCGGCGAGATCACCCCGCGCGCAGTGCGGTTGCGAACGGCGCGAATGGATCTGCGCGATTTCGCCCGGCGCCCCGGTGAGGTGCTGCTGGCCGAGGACGTGATGGACCACCAGCTCATCGATCTGGAAGGGCGCCAGGTGCTCCGCGCGGCCGACCTCTATCTCGCGCGGATGGGTGACGAGTTCCGGCTCGTCGGGCTGGATGTCAGTTTCGCCACCCTGCTCCGCCGTCTCGGGCCGCGGGTCTGGCGCGGCAGGCCGACGCCGGAACGGGTCATCGACTGGGCGGCGGTGGCGCCATTCGGGGAGGTGACCGCGTCGCCGGCGGCGGTGCATCTGCGCACCACCGACGAGCAACTGCGCCGGCTGGCGCCGGCCGATCTGGCGGATCTGCTCGAAGATCTGGCCCGGCCGGCACGCCAGCAGCTCCTGGACCGCCTCGGTCCCGACGCCGCCGCCGACGCGCTCGAGGAGATGGAACCCGACGAGTTGGAAGCGCTCCTGCGGGAGGCTCCCCGTGAGCGGGCCGCTGTCCTGGTCGCCGCCATGGAGCCCGACGAGGCCGTCGACGCGCTGCGCGACCTGTCCACCGGCGAGCGCGAAGAACTGCTGCGCCGGATGCCGCAGCAGTCGGCTCAGGAGTTGTCCGCGCTGCTGACCTACCCGGAGGACACCGCGGGCGGATTCATGACGAGCGTCCTGGCGCGCGCGTCGATCACCAACACCATCGGCGAGGTGGAACGGATCGTCGCCGGGCACCGCGAGCACCGGGCGGAAATCGACGGCGTCCTCATCTACGACGAGGACGGCTTCCTGGTCGCCGACCTGCCGCTGTTCGATCTGATCGCCTATCCGGACGACGACACGATCGCCCAGGTGCTCGATGCGGAGGGCCACCCGCCGCCGTTGACGGTGTCCTCCGACGCGAACGTCGGTGAGGTTGCAGCGCAATTGGTGAAGACCAGGCGGGCATCGTTGTTGGTGGTCGACTCCGAAGGCCTGCCGATCGGACGGATTCTCGCCGACGATGTGCTCGACGCGCTGCTGCCCGAACGGGGCCGGTTCCACTTCCCGAGGTTGCTGTCATGACCGCCGAAGACACCCGCCCGGCGGTCACGCCGCCGACGCCGGCCGAAGTGGGCTGGCGACACCGCGCGGCCAGCGTCATCACGCGGGTGCCCGGAGGTGCCCGAGTGCTGGGGTATCTGGCGATCGCGGGTCCCGGCCTCATCGCGGCCAACGCCGGCAACGATGCCGCCGGGATTGCCACCTATTCCAGCGCCGGTTCGCAATTCGTCTATCGCACACTCTTTTTCATGGTCCTGGTGACGGTGGCCTTGGTCCTGGTGCAGGAGATGTCGGTGCGGCTGGGCACCTTCACCGGCAAGGGGATCGCGGCGCTGATCCGCGAACAGTTCTCGCTGCGGCTGACCGCGCTCGCCTTGTTGTGCATCCTGCTGGCCAACACCGGACTGGTGGTCAGCGAGTTCGCCGGTATCGGTGCGGCGTTCGAACTGGTGGGTGTGAGCCGGTATTGGGTGGTACCTCTTGCCGCGGTGCTCATCTGGGGTCTGGTGCTGTTCGGCTCCTACCGTTACGCCGAGCGGATCTTCCTGGTCCTGTCGCTGGCGTTCTTCGCCTACCCGGTGGCGGCCATCCTGGGGCATCCGGACTGGAAAGACGTGGCGACCAACCTCGTCGTCCCGCACTTCGAAATGTCCAGTGAATTCCTGCTTCTGGGGGTCGCCCTGATCGGCACCACGGTGTCGCCCTACATGCAGTTCTATGCCGCCGCCGAGGTGGTGGATCGCGGTGTGGGTCCGGACAACTTCCGCACCGCGCGGATCGACGCGGTGGTGGGAGCGGTGTTCGCCTGCATCATCTCGATCACCATCATCATCGCCACCGGCGCCGCCATCGGCGAACGCGGACCGCTGGATTCGGCTCAGGAAGCCGCCGAGGCGCTGCGGCCGGTCGCCGGCAACAGTGCGGTCGCGCTGTTCGCCGTCGGCCTGCTCGGCGCGAGTGCGTTGGCCGGGGCGGTGGTTCCGCTGTCCAGCAGCTATGCGATCAGCGAAGCCGTCGGTGTGGAACGTTCGGTATCACGGCGCTTCACCGAGGCGCCACTGTTCCTGGGACTGTTCACCTTTCAGATCGTGCTGGGTGCCGCGATCGCGCTGACCCCGGTGAACCTGATCAGCCTGCTCATCGGGACTCAGGTTCTGCAGGGAATCATCACGCCCGTCATCCTGGTGTACATCCTGGTGCTGACGAATCGGCGTTCGGTGCTCGGCGACGCGGTCAACCGGCCGGTGTTCCGGGTCGTCGCCACCGTCGCGGTGGTCGCGTCAGCGCGATGTCGCTGTTGCTGCTCGGCTGGACGGTGCTGGGCTGGTTCGGTGTGACCTAACTGGCCAGCTGACCGGCGAACTCGCCGGCCTGATCCCAGGCCCGGCGTTCGGCGGTGAAAGCCTCGGCCTGCTGGGCCCGGAACTCGGCGATGCCGTCGGCGTTGAGGGTCAGGAAGCGCTGATAGTCCGGCATCGAGAAGGTGCCATCGACGATGTCGACGGCACCGCGGCCCGCGGCCATGTCGGCGCGCAGGTCCAGCAGTTCCTCGGCGCTGACCGGATAGAAGCTGATCCGGTCGAAATAGCGCAGCAGCCAGGGTGTTCCGGGCTCGAACGAGCGCGAGTCCTCCGGATGACGGTGGTTCCACACCTGGGTGGTGCGGCCGACGAACTGGTAGCCGCCCGGGCCCTCCATGCCGTAGATGCACAGATAGGCCCCACCGATCCCGACGGCGTTCTCCGGTGTCCAGGTGCGCGCCGGGTTGTACTTGGTGGTCACCAGCCGGTGCCGGGGATCCAGCGGGGTGGCCACCGGTGCGCCGAGGTAGACGTCGCCGAGGCCCAGCACCAGATACTGGGCGTCGTAGACGGTGTCGTGTACCCGCTGTACATCGGCCAAACCGTTGATGCGCCGGATGAATTCGATGTTCCACGGGCACCACGGGGCGTCGGCGCGCACACCGTGCATGTAGCGCTGAATTGCCTCGTGGGTGGCGGGATCATCCCACGACAACGGCAGGCGTACGGTGCGGCTGGGTACCACGAGCTGATCGGTCGCGGGCAGTGCCTCCTCGGTGCGGGCCAGCAGGTCGACCAACTCCGACGCGCTGAGCACGGCCGGATCGAACTGAACCTGCAGCGATCGCACGCCCGGGGTCAGTTCGGTGACACCGGGAACCGCACTGGCCGAGAGTGATTCGTACAGAACGTGGACCCGGGCGCGCATCGCCAGGTCGAGCACCATGGGCCCGTATTCGACGAGCACACCGCCGTCGCCGTCACGCCGCACGGTGACGTCGGTGCCCTCGGCGCCGACGAATCGGGTCAGCACACCGTCATCGGCGTCGCTGGAGGTCGAGATCACCAGCGGCATCGACGCCCGCCGGTCGGCACCGATACTGCCCAGCGAGGGAGCTCGGTCGGCGCGCACCGGGACGAACCGCACGGTGTCGCCGGGTGCCATCTGTCCGAGTTTCCAGCGGTCGCCGCGCACGACGGTGACCGGGCAGACGAACCCGCCGAGGCTGGGGCCGTCCGGGCCGAGCAGGATCGGGGTGTCGCCGGTGAAATCCAAAGTTCCGACACAGTAGGCATTGTCGTGGATGTTCGACGGGTGCAGACCGGCTTCGCCACCGTCGGTGCGGGCCCACTGCGGCTTCGGGCCCACGAGGCGGACACCGGTGCGATCGGAGTTGAAGTGCACCGTGTAGTCCGTGCCGACGATCGTCGCCATGTCGGCGCGGGTGAAGAATTCCGGCGCACCGTGCGGACCTTCGGTGACCGCGAGTTGCCAGCGGTGACCGATCGCGGGCTGCTCGTCGATGGCGGCACGGGCCGGCCGAGCCGTCGCAGGTCCGGGATCGTGACCGATGGTCAGTCTGTCGCCGGTGCGCAGTGGGCGACCTTCGTGGCCGCCGAAGCATCCCAGCGTGAATGTTGCTGTGCTACCGAGGTATTCGGCTTCACGCACGCCGCCGGCGATCAGCACGTAACAGCGCATGCCCGGACCGTCGACGACTCCGATGTCCAGCACCCCGCCCGGCGGTACCGGTACCGACTGCCACTGCGGCACCGGCTCGCCGTCGAGGGTGACCGGGGCGGCCGCCCCCGCGACGCACACCCGGGCACCGTCGGGGAAGCGCAGTGCGGGACCGGCTTTCGTGCATTCGAGGCCGGCGGCGCCCTCGGGGTTGCCGAGCACCCGGTTGCCGACGCGGAACGACAGATCGTCCATCGGCCCCGACGGCGGCACGCCGACATGCCAGTAGCCGACGCGGCCGGGCCAATCCTGGACGGTGGTCAGCAGACCCGGCCGCTGCACTTCGAGGTTCGTCATGAGTCGGTGATCACCATCCGCACCGGGGTGGGGTCGAATCCGTTGCAGGGGTTGTTGATCTGCGGGCAGTTCGACACCAGCACCAGCGTGTCGGTATCGGCACGCACGGTCAGCGACTTGCCCGGCGCCGACAGGCCGTCGACGATGCCCAATGTGCCGTCGGCCTCGACGGGCACATTCATGAAGAAGTTGACGTTGGAGACGATGTCTCGCTTGTCCATACCCCATTTGGCGGCTTCGGCGAGGAAGTTCTCGGCGCAGGCGTGCTGATGCACGGTGTGATGGCCGTACCGCAAGGTGTTGGACTCCTTGGAGCAGGCGCCGGCGATGGTGTCGTGGTTGCCCACCTCGTCGGCGACGATCGTCACCAACGGCCTGCCGTCGGCGGCCCGCAGCACCGAGCCGGTGGTCAGGAAGATGTTGCGCTGCGCGGCAATGGTGGCCTGCGCGCTGTACCGGCCGGCCGGGTCGACACGGTCACCGGTGACGGCGTAGAACAGGGTGTCCACCGCCTGGTTGCCGTGCAGATCGATGATCTGCAGGCACTGACCGGCCCGCAAGATGGCCGACCACGGCGCGCGTGCCGCGACGATTTCGTCGAGAATCATTGTGCTGCCGCCCAAGTGGTTTCGGTGTTGAACAGAGCTCGCAGGTATTCGGGATCGGTGTTCACCGGGGTGGTCAGCTCCTCGTCGGCACGCCAGGCCACGATGTCGAGAGCGGTCACCGCGGGTTGCGGGTCCAGCGGGTGGGCGGTGTTGACCACCGCGACGATGACGGGCAGATGGATCAGCAGTTCCACCGCCGTGCCGGGGCCGGCCGATCCGGTGAACGTCAGCGCGCCGGTGTCCTCGACGCGGACACCCTCGAACAGGGTCGCCGACGGTGCGACGTCGCGAATGTCCATCCCGTGCTTGATCGCGGCGAGCAGCATCTTCGGTTGGCCGGCGGCCGGCAACCCGCACAGCAGGTCGTGGTGGCCTGAGCTGTCGGCCACGACCGTCGCCAACACGCGACCCTGATCGGACAGCAGCGGATGGCGCAGCCCGAGGTAGGCCTGCCACGGGACCTTCATGGTGTCGGCGACGTTGAGCCGCTCCCAGGAGGCGTCCGCTCGGAACAGCATCAGGTGCGCGCAGGCGCCGCCCTCGGGATCTGCCAGGCGCAGGCGGGTTCCGCGGCCGAGCACCCGGGTGGCGTAGGACTCCGCTGGCACGGACTCGGCCCAGCGCAGCCGGGTGCCGTCCACTCCGTCGGGCAGGACCGGCACCCGCATGCTGGCATCGCTCGCTTGGGAACGTGCATGCGAGCGGGCGCCGTCGGTCGACGCGGTTGTCATCGTGGCACTCCTGAGTCAGCCGATTACCTGTCAAGTGAAAGTTTTCTCACGTGCCGTTCCCGGGGAATGTCGACGGTGTAAAGACTGGGTTGACTGGATTTCGATCAAGTGACAGGTATTCGGCCGCCGACGGTGAATGCCAGAATGGCGTATGCGCAGCCAGGGCCACGACGGGCGCGGCCGGCCCCGGCTCGAACAGGCCCGCCGGCCCGGCAACACCGCCCGCGAGGAGATCCTGGACGCCGCCGCCGAACTGTTCACCACGATCGGATACGCGGGAACGTCGACCCGGCGGATCGCCGACGCGGTCGGTATCCGCCAGGCATCGCTATACCACCATTTCGCGACCAAGGACGACATCCTCGATGCCCTGCTGGCCGGAACGGTCGACGAGGCTCTGCGGCTGGCGAACGAGCTGCTGACCGGTCCCGGCCCGGCCAGCGACCGGCTGCGAGCCCTGGTGGTCGCGGACTGCTCGCAGCTGTGCGCCAGCCGCTGGAATCTGGGTGCGCTCTACCTGCTGCCGGAACTGCGTATCGAGCGGTTCGCGCAATTCCGGGCCAGCCGCGAGGAGTTGCGGCGCCGGTATCGAGCCCTCGCTGCGCAGGTGATCGCCGAGTGCGACGGGATCGCCGAAGCCGACGACCTTCCGTTCCGCCTTGTCGAATCGGTGATCAACCGGCGCTCCGACAACGAGGAGTGCACGCCCGAGACGCCCGCCGTGATCGCCGATGCGGCCCTGCGAATCCTCGGTTGCTAACGTTCCGGCCGTGAGCGACTACCAGACGTTGTCCTTCGATCAGGCCGGTCCCATCGCGCGGATCGTGCTGAACCGGCCCGAGGCCGCCAACGGCATGAACGACGTGATGACCGCCGAACTCGCGCAGGTCGCCGCCCGCTGCGACGTGCCCGAGATCAAGGCCGTCGTCCTCACCGGCGCCGGCCGGTTCTTCTGCGCCGGGGGAGACCTCAAGGCGATGGCGGCATCCCCGTTGGGTCCGGGCCGATTCGTCAAGGGCATCGCCGACGATCTGCACCGCGCGATCTCGACGCTGGCCCGGATGGATGCCGTGGTGATCACGGCGGTCAACGGGGTGGCCGCGGGTGCCGGGTTCAGCCTCGCGGTGGCGGGGGACCTGGTGCTGGCCGCCGACACCGCGTCGTTCACCATGGCCTACACCAAAGCCGGGCTCAGCCCCGACGGCAGCTCCTCCTTCTTCCTGCCGCGCATCATCGGCGTGCGCCGCACCCAGGAGCTCATGCTCACCAACCGGACGTTGAAGGCGGCCGAAGCCGCCGACTGGGGTCTGGTCACCGAGGTTGTCCCCGCTGATGATCTGGAGGCACGCGCTCAGGTGCTGGCCGAGGAGATCGCCTCTGCGGCAAAGGGTTCCGGTGCTGCGGTCAAGAAGCTGATGCTCACCACGTTCGGCAGTGGCCTCGAGGAGCAGATGGAACTGGAGGGCCGGCTGATCGCGGCGTGCGCTGACAGTGCCGATGGCCGCGAAGGTATCGACGCGTTCCTGAACAAGCGCGCGCCGGAGTTCGGCTAGAAGCTGTGCTCCTCGGCCGGGAATGCGCCGGTCGCCACCTCTTCGGCGTATTGCGTTGCCGCGCGGCGTAATTCGCCGCCGACATCGCCGAATCGCTTGACGAACTTGGCGGTCTTGCCGCTGGTGAGTCCGGCCATGTCCTGCCAGACCAGCACCTGCGCATCGCAGTTGGGCCCGGCGCCGATGCCGATGGTCGGGATCGTCAGCTTGCCGGTGATCTGGGTGGCCAGCTCGGCGGGCACCATCTCCATCACCACCGCGATGGCGCCGGCCTCCTGGACCGCGATCGCGTCGTGGATGGTCTGCTCGGCGGCGTCACCGCGGCCCTGCACGCGAAACCCGCCCAGGGAGTTGACGCTCTGCGGGGTGAACCCGATATGGGCGACCACCGGAATGCCTGCGGCGCTCAAGGTCGCGATCTGCTCGGCGACCCGCTCACCACCCTCGAGCTTCACCGCGTGGGCGCCGGTCTCCTTCATGAAGCGGGTGGCGGTGCGCAGGGCCTGGGTGGGCCCTTCCTCGTAGCTGCCGAACGGCAGATCCGCCACGACGAGCGCATGCTCCGCGCCGCGAACCACACCACGAACCAGGGGGATCAACTCGTCGACCGAGACGGCCACGGTGGTGTCGTAGCCGTAGACAACGTTGGCCGCGGAATCGCCGACCAGCAGCACGGGGATTCCGGCTTCGTCAAAGGCGCGGGCAGTGGAGTAGTCGTACACGGTGAGCATCGCCCACTTGTGACCTTCGGACTTCCACTTCAGCAGGTGGTGGGTGCGGACCTTCGTGCGCGAAACAGGCGACGAGGAAGCGCCGCCGTAGACAGCTTGTTCAGACATCTTTGTCCCTAGTGATCGTCTTTGCCGATCCTCGAGGCCCATCCGGGTCCCCGGGTTCGCTTGACGCCATCAAGTGTGCCACCACCGCACACAAAGGTGAACGAACAGTGAAGTGGACTTTCTCACACCTGGTCTCGGTGCTCCGGCATACGATCGGCGGCATGGTGCAACACCTGCAGCGACTCAGCGGCCTCGATGCCAGCTTCCTTTATCTCGAAACCCCCTCACAGCCACTGCATGTGTGTTCGATCCTGGAGCTCGACGCGTCCACGATCCCCGGCGGTTACAGCTTCGAGCGGCTTCGTGACGAATTGGCCTTGCGCGTCAAGGCAATTCCGAGTTTCCGCGAACGCCTCGCCAACAGCTTCCTCAATCTCGACCATCCGGTGTGGGTGGAAGACGAGCACTTCGAGATCGACCGCCACCTGCACCGAATCGGACTGCCCGCACCGGGCGGCCGGGTCGAGCTGGGGGAGATCTGCGGCCACCTGGCCTCGCTGCCGCTGGATCGCCGCCACCCGCTGTGGGAGACCTGGGTCATCGAGGGTGTCGGCGGAACCGACGCCCGCAACGGCGGACGGCTCGCCGTGCTGACGAAGGTCCACCACGCCGCGGTCGACGGGGTGACCGGTGCCAATCTCATGTCGCAGCTGTGCAGCACCGAACCCGACGCTCCGCCGCCGGACCCGGTCGACGGACAGGGCGACACCAACCAGCTGCGTATCGCGCTCGGCGGGTTGGGCCGGTTCGCCACCCGGCCCCTGACGCTGGCCACCAAAGTGCTGCCCGGCACCATCACGACCGTCGTCGACACCATCCAGCGCGCGGTCGGCGGCCGGGCGATGGCGGCCCCGTTCGCGGCACCGCAGACCAAGTTCAACGCCAGCGTCACCGCCCATCGCAACGTCGCGTTCGCCGAACTGGACTTCGAGGACATCAAGACGGTCAAGAACCACTTCGGCGTCAAGGTCAACGATGTGGTGATGGCCCTGGTCGCCGGGGTGTTGCGGCAGTTCCTGCTGGACCGCGACGAACTTCCCGAGTCGTCCCTGGTCGCCATGGTGCCGGTGTCGGTGCACGACCGCTCGGACCGGCCGGGCCGCAACCAGGTATCGGGCATGTTCACCAAGCTGGAGACCCAGATCGCCGATCCGGCCGAACGGCTGAAGGCCATCGCCGAGGCGAACACCACCGCCAAGGAACACAGCTCCGCGATCGGGGCCACCCTCCTGCAGGACTGGAGCCAATTCGCCGGGCCCGCCGTCTTCGGCATCGCCATGCGGGTGTACGCCCGAAGCAGCCTGACCGAGTCCCGCCCGGTGCACAACCTCGTGGTGTCCAACGTGCCCGGCCCGCAGATTCCGCTGTACTTCCTCGGCGCCGAAGTCAGCGCGATGTATCCGTTGGGGCCGATCTTCCACGGCTCCGGACTGAACATCACGGTGATGTCACTCAACGGCAAACTCGACGTCGGATTGATCAGTTGCCCCGAGCTGCTGCCCGATCTCTGGGACCTGGCCGACGACTTCGCCGTCGGCATGAAGGAACTGCTCGACGCCACCAGATGAGCTGCCCGGGCGGTCGGTGTGTGAGGCACCCCCGCCGAGCATGGCAGCATGTTTGCCATGAGGCTTGACCGGAGATCACGCGCTGTCCGCACCGCTTTGGTGCTCCCCGCCGTGGCCGCGCTCGTCGTGAGCGCCGGCTGCAGCTCCACGGTGTCGGGGATGGCAGTGCTCGCCGGACCTCAGGTCGGGCAGCCCGTGCAGTGGGGACCGTGCCGGCTGGCCGGCGGCGGCGGTGGCAACGCGTTGCCGATCCCGGCCGGGGCGGAATGCGGCAAGATCGCCGTGCCCGTCGACTACGCCAAGCCGGACGGCGCCGTGGCGACGCTTGCTCTGATCCGCTTCCCGGCGACCGGGCAGAAGATCGGCTCGCTCATCATCAACCCGGGCGGCCCCGGCGAGTCCGGCATCGAGGCCGCGTCGAGCATCGTGGAAAACCTGCCCAGCTCGGTGCGGCAGGGCTTCGACATGGTCGGCTTCGACCCGCGCGGTGTCGGCTCGTCCACCCCGGCGCTGTGGTGCAACTCCGATGCCGACAACGACCGCATCCGGGCCGATCCGCAGGTCGACTACAGCCCCAAGGGCATTGAGCACATCGAGGGTCAGACCAAGGCCTTCGTCCAGCGCTGCGTCGACAAAATGGGCAAGGACTTCCTGGAGAACGTCGGCACCGCCAACGTCGCCAAGGATCTGGATGCGCTGCGCGCCGCCGTCGGCGACGACAAGCTCACCTACCTCGGCTACTCCTACGGCACCCGGATCGGCTCGGCGTACGCCGAGGCGTACCCGGACAAGGTGCGAGCGATGATCCTCGACGGCGCCGTCGATCCGAACGCCGATCCGATCCAGGCCGACATCGATCAGGCCGCGGCATTCCAGCAGGCCTTCAACGACTACGCCGCCGACTGCGTCAAGGACCCGAGCTGCCCGTTGGGCAACGACGCCGCCAAGGCTGTCGACGTCTACCGCAGCCTGGTCGACCCGTTGGTCGACAAGCCACTTCCGACCTCAGACCCGCGCGGGCTGGGTTACAGCGACGCGATCATCGGCACGATCATGGCGCTCTATTCGCCAAATCTGTGGCGGCACCTGACCCAGGGTCTGACCGAGATGACCAACGGCCGCGGCGACACCATGCTGGCGCTGGCCGACATGTACATGCGCCGGGATGCCAGGGGCCACTACACCAACGCCACCGACGCCCGGATCGCGGTCAACTGCGTAGATCAGCCTGCTATCACCGACCGCCAGAAGGTGATCGAGGAAGACAAGAAGATGCGCGAGGTCGCGCCGTTCATGAGCTACGGCGACTTCACCGGGCACGCCCCGCTGAGCACCTGCGCCTTCTGGCCGGTGCCGCCGACCAGCACCCCGCATGCGGTCAAGGCGCCGGGGCTGCCGCCGGTGCTGGTGGTGTCGACGACCAACGATCCGGCGACGCCGTATCAGGCCGGCGTCGACCTGGCCAAGCAGCTCGGCGGAGCGCTCTTGACCTTCAACGGAACTCAGCACACGGTGGTCTTCCAGGGCAACACCTGCGTCGACAACTACGCCGCCGCCTATCTCGTCGATCTGAAGCTGCCTCCGCCCGGCGCCACGTGCTGACGCCAAAGAACTTGTCCCACAGGACTTCTACGTCGGCGTCAACAATTGTTACCGATCTTGACCGTATCTGAGATCGGAGTGTGACCGGCTCGCCGTCATACCGACCGCCCGGCCGTGGGACGATGATCGCCATGCGACGCACGAGTCGGCTCGGCTCGGCCGCGTTCTTGGGTTCACTCTGTGTTTCACTGGCGGCCGGTGTCATGGCTCCGCCGGCTGTTGCTGCCCCGAACCCGGGAGCCGGTCAGACGACAGCGCCACAAGTTACCTGGGGAAGCTGCCAGCGCTTCCTCGGCGATAACGCCCGCGATCTACCGAGCGCACAGTGCACCGCCGTGCCCGTGCCGATCACTGCCGCCGATCCCACTGGGCCCCAAGCACAGTTGGCCGTCATCAAGGTCCCGGCCAGCGGCCAGCGCATCGGCGCGCTGTTCGTCAACCCCGGTGGGCCCGGCGCCTCGGCCGTCGACTCGGCCGCCGGCATGGCGTTCGCGTTGGCCGGCAGCCCGATCAACGAGCATTTCGACATCGTCGGATTCGACCCGCGCGGGGTCGGCCACTCGACGCCGTCGGTGCGCTGCCGCACCGACGCCCAATTCGACGCCTGGCGCAAGAACCCGATGGTCGACTACAGCCCTGCCGGCGTGGCCGCGATCGAACAGATCAACCGCGACTACGTCAAGGAATGCGCGGACAAGATGGGCACCGCGTTCCTCGCCGGCGTCGGAACCGATTCGGCCGCAAAGGATATGGACACCGTCCGCCAAGTCCTCGGCGACGACCGGATCAACTACCTCGGGTTCAGCTACGGCACCGAACTGGGTACCGCGTACCTGGAGAAATTCCCCGACCGGGTCCGCACGATGGTGCTCGACGGGGCCATCGATCCCGCCCAGAACACCGTCGACTCGATCATCGAGCAGATGACCGGCTTCCAGGTGGCGTTCAACGACTACGCCGCCGACTGCGCCAAGTCGGCGGGCTGCCCGCTCGGCACCGACCCGGCGCACTGGGTGGACCGGTACCACCAGCTGGTCGATCCGCTGGTGACCAAGCCGGCCCCGACATCCGACCCGCGTGGCTTGAGCTACCAGGACGCCATCACCGGCACCTTCAACGCGCTGTACACCCCGCAGTACTGGAAGTTCCTCACCAGCGGGCTGCTGGGATTGCAACGCAAGACCGACGCCGGTGATCTGCTGATGCTGGCCGATGAATACGAAGGCCGCGATCCCTACGGCCACTACAGCAACGGGCAGGACGCGTTCAACGCCGTCCGCTGCGTCGACGGTCCTACGCCGACCGATCCGGCAACGTGGGCCGACATCGACCGCCGCACGCGCGAGCTGGCACCGTTCCAGGCCTACGGTCAGTTCACCGGTCTGGCGCCCCGCGACATCTGCGCGTTCTGGCCGGTGCCGCCCACCTCGGCGCCGCATCCCGCCACACCTGCGCCGCCCGGCAGCGTCGTCGTCGTCTCCACGACGCACGACCCCGCCACGCCGTACGAGGCGGGGGTCAACCTGGCGCGACAACTCAACGCACCGTTGATCACCTTCGACGGCACTCAGCACACCGCCGTGTTCAACGGGAACCAGTGCGTCGACTCGGCGATCGTGAACTACTTCGTCGACCAGACGGTGCCGGGCAATCTGCGCTGCTGATGACGACTGCAGCAGCGCCGTAACACGGAATTAACACCCGCTGCATACGCTCGCCTTCATGGACCGCCAGAAGGAATTTGTGCTGCGCACGCTGGAGGAACGCGATATCCGGTTCGTCCGGCTGTGGTTCACCGACGTGCTCGGCTTCCTGAAGTCGGTCGCGATCGCGCCCGCCGAGCTGGAAGGCGCGTTCGAAGAGGGCATCGGCTTCGACGGATCGTCGATCGAGGGCTTCGCCCGGGTCTTCGAATCCGACACCGTCGCGCGACCGGATCCGTCGACGTTCCAGGTGCTGCCGTGGACCACCAGTGCGGGCCAGCACCACTCGGCGCGGATGTTCTGCGACATCACGATGCCCGACGGCTCGCCGTCCTGGGCCGACAGCCGCCACGTGCTGCGCCGCCAGCTCGCCAAGGCGAGCGACCTCGGGTTCTCCTGCTACGTGCACCCGGAGATCGAGTTCTTCCTACTCGAGCCGGGCCCCTACGACGGTTCGGTGCCCGTCCCCGCCGACAACGGCGGCTACTTCGATCAGGCCGTGCACGATTCGGCGCCGAACTTCCGCCGGCACGCCATCGACGCGCTGGAGCAGATGGGCATCTCGGTGGAATTCAGCCACCACGAGGGCGCGCCCGGCCAGCAGGAGATCGACCTGCGCTACGCCGACGCGCTGTCGATGGCCGACAACGTGATGACGTTCCGCTACCTCGTCAAGGAGGTCGCACTCGGCGAGGGCGTGCGGGCCTCGTTCATGCCGAAGCCGTTCGCCGAATATCCGGGCTCGGCGATGCACACCCACATGAGCCTGTTCGAGGGTGAGAACAACGCCTTCCACAGTCCCGAAGATCCGCTGCAGCTCTCCGACGTCGCGAAGTCGTTCATCGCCGGGATCCTCGAGCACGCCAGCGAGATCAGCGCGATCACCAACCAGTGGGTCAACTCCTACAAGCGGCTGGTGCACGGTGGCGAGGCGCCGACCGCGGCGTCGTGGGGCGCATCCAACCGTTCCGCGCTGGTGCGGGTGCCGATGTACACCCCGAGCAAGGCGTCCTCGCGGCGCATCGAGGTACGCAGCCCCGACTCGGCCTGCAACCCGTATCTGACGTTCGCGGTGCTGCTGGCGGCCGGGCTGCGCGGCATCGAGAAGAACTACGTCCTGGGGCCGCAGGCCGAGGACAACGTGTGGACGCTGACCCCTGAGGAGCGCCGCGCGATGGGTTATCGCGAGCTGCCGTCCAGCCTGGGCATCGCCCTGCAGGAGATGGAGAGCTCCGAGTTGGTCGCCGAGGCCTTGGGCGAGCACGTCTTCGACTACTTCCTGCGCAACAAGCGCGCGGAGTGGGAGGAGTACCGCAGCAACGTCACGCCGTACGAGCTCAAGGCGTATCTGTCGCTCTAACGGCGTGAGGGCGTGCGCTACCGTCGTGCACGTGGCCAAACCAGCGACGCAGCGCCCGCGCGTACCCAGCGTGGGTCGGCTCGGTCTCGTCGAGCGATCTGCGGCTGCCGACCTGAGCAGGCTGGGCTGGGACACCGATGACCATGTCGAGCTGTTGTGGTCGCTGTCGCGTGCACCCGACTCCGACTCGGCCCTGCAGACGATGGTCCGGCTGGCCGATGCGCTGGACGACGACTGGCCGCAGCTGAACTCCGCGCTGCTGAAGGATCGCGGTCTGCGCGGCCGGTTGTTCGCGGTGATCGGCTCGTCGCTGGCCCTGGGTGACCACCTGGTGGCCAATCCCCAGTCGTGGCATCTGCTCTCCGGTGAGGTCACACTGCCCGAACCCGCCGAGCTGCGGCGGATGTTCGACGACCGCATCGCCGAATTCGGTACGGACCCAATGACGGTCATGCCGGCGCTGCGCGTGCTCTACCGCGACCGCTTGCTGGTGCTGGCGGCCCTCGACACGGCCTCGACGGTGGAGAACGAGCCGGTGCCGGCGTTCTCCACGATCGGTGAACATCTCGCCGACATCGCCGACGCCGCCATGGGTGCGGCGTTGAAGGTGGCCGGCGCGACGGTGTGCAAGGAAGGGTCGGAGCCGCCGCGGCTCGCGGTCATCGCGATGGGCAAATGCGGTGCGCGCGAACTGAACTACGTCAGCGACGTCGACGTCATCTTCGTGGGTGAGGACGCCGACTCGGTGAGCACCCGGGTAGCCGGGGAAATGATCCGGCTGGCGTCGGACACCTTCTTCGAGGTCGACGCCGGCCTGCGTCCGGAAGGTAAGCAGGGCGCCCTGGTGCGGACCCTGGAGTCGCACCTCGCCTACTACCAGCGGTGGGCCAAGACCTGGGAGTTCCAGGCGCTGCTCAAAGCCAGGCCGGCGGTCGGCGACGCCGAGCTGGGGGAGCAGTACATGGCGGCGATCATGCCGATGGTGTGGACTGCCTGCGAGCGTGACGATTTCGTGCCCGAGGTGCAGGCCATGCGCCGCCGGGTCGAGGCGCTGGTGCCTGCCGACCTCCGCGACCGGGAGATCAAGCTCGGGACGGGCGGGCTGCGCGACGTCGAATTCGCAGTCCAGCTACTGCAATTGGTGCACGGGCGCACCGACGAGTCGCTGCACGTCTCCTCGACCGTGCCGGCCCTGGCGGCGCTGGCTGCCGGTGGCTATGTCGGGCGTGACGATGCCGCCAACTTGACCGCGTCGTACGAATTCCTGCGGCTGCTCGAGCATCGACTGCAACTGCAACGTCTCAAGCGAACTCACACGCTGCCGCCGCCGGACGATGACGAGGCGCTGCGCTGGCTTGCCCGAGCCGCGCATATCCGGCCCGACGGCACCCACGACTCACTGGGCGTGCTGCGGGAGGAGCTCAAGCGCCAGAACGTGCGGGTGTCGCGGTTGCACGCCAAGCTGTTCTATCAACCGCTGCTGGAATCGGTCGGTCCGTCGGTGGAGGGCCTTGCGGAAGGGTTGACCCCGGAGGCCGCCGAACGGCAGTTGGCCGCGCTCGGGTACGAGGGCCCGCAGACCGCGTTGACCCACCTCAGTGCCCTGGTCAATCAGAGCGGCCGGCGCGGCCGGGTGCAGTCGGTGCTGTTGCCGCGGCTGCTGGACTGGCTGTCGGACACCCCGGATCCGGACCGTGGGCTGCTGGCCTATCGGCGGATCAGCGAGGCGATGGCCGAACAGCGTTGGTATCTGGCCACTTTGCGTGACGAGAGCGCGGTGGCCAAACGCTTGATGCGGGTGCTGGGCACCTCGGCCTACGTGCCGGAGCTGTTGATGCGGGCACCGGAGGTCATCCAGCAGTACGCCGACGGTCCGTCAGGCCCCAAGCTGCTCGACGTCGACCCGGA
Organism: Mycobacterium sp. ELW1; assembly: GCF_008329905.1. Lineage (NCBI taxonomy): Bacteria > Bacillati > Actinomycetota > Actinomycetes > Mycobacteriales > Mycobacteriaceae > Mycobacterium > Mycobacterium sp. ELW1. Next base: position 2,493,016 of record NZ_CP032155.1, read on the forward strand.
GGTTGTCGGCCGGGCGTTGGTCGCCTCCAGTGGCCGCCATGTCGATCCGATGCGGGCGATCGCGGCGGCACGCACCCTGCGGCGCCGAGAGCTGGCGCGAGTGGCCTCCGCGGATCTGCTCGGCATGCTCGAAGTCCGCGACGTCTGTGCGGCGTTGACCTCGGTCTGGGTGGCGGTGCTGCAGTCGGCGCTCGAGGCGGTGGTACGGGCGAACACCCGCGACGGCGGTGCGGCTCCGGCCAAGATCGCGGTCATCGGGATGGGCCGGCTCGGCGGCAGGGAGCTCGGTTACGGGTCGGACGCCGACGTGATGTTCGTGTGTGAGCCCAGTCCCGGCGTCGAGGAGTCCCGTGCCCTCAAATGGTCGGTGCTGATCGCCGAGCAGGTGCGCGCGTTGCTCGGAACCCCCAGCGCTGACCCGCCTTTGGAGGTCGACACCAACCTCCGGCCGGAGGGGCGGCAGGGTCCGCTGGTGCGCACCCTGTCCTCGTATGAGGCGTATTACGCGCAATGGGCGCTGCCGTGGGAGGTCCAGGCGCTGCTGCGTGCACACCCGGTTGCCGGTGATCAGGATCTGGGACTGCGTTTTGTTTTGATGGCAGACAAGACGCGTTACCCGGCCGGCGGGGTGTCGGCCGAAGCGGTGCAGGAGATTCGGCGGGTCAAGGCGCGGGTGGACGCCGAACGGCTGCCGCGCGGCGCCGACCCCAACACCCACACCAAGCTCGGCCGCGGCGGCCTCGCCGATGTCGAATGGACCGTGCAGCTTCTCCAGCTGCGCCACGCCCACGAGGTGCCCTCGCTGCACAACACCTCGACACTGGAGACGCTGGACGCCATCGGCGCCGCCGAACTGCTGGGCGAGGACGACGTCGACCTGTTGCGGCAGGCCTGGCTGACGGCGACCGCCGCCCGCAACGCGCTGGTTCTGGTCCGCGGTAAGCCCACCGACCAGCTGCCCGGGCCCGGGCGGCAGCTCAACGCGGTCGCGGTGGCCGCGGGCTGGCACAACGACGACGGCGGCGAGTTTTTGGACAACTACCTGCGGGTGACACGGCGGGCAAAAGCCGTGGTGCTCAGGGTGTTCGGAAGTTAAGGGTCTGAGAAGTTAAGGGTCTGGGGATGGATTTTGAGTTTGGCGTGATCAGCGCCGACGAGTACGACCGGGTGAAGGCGTTGCACGAACCGCTGGCAGAGGCGTTGCGCAGGCTCATCGATGCCAGTCTGCACAGTGGGGCCGACGCCGAGACCATTGCGCACGCGCGCCAGACCATCGACGAGGTGAGCGAGATACTGGAACGCACCCCGACCGATCGGCCTCGGATATTGCGCCACGAGGAATCCGGTCTTCCGGTGGTGTGGCGCAATCCGGCTGTCGGGCGGCATAATCCGCTCGCTCCGCCGATGATCACCCATCACGAGGACGGCCGGTGCTGGACCGAGTTCACCCTCGGGCCGGTCTATGAGGGGCCGCCGGGTTTGGTGCACGGCGGCATTTGCGCGCTGCTGCTCGACCAGCTCCTGGGCGAGGCGGCCACCAGTCAGCTCAGCAAGCCGAAGTTCACCGGCACGATCACGCTGAAGTACCTGCGGGGCACACCGTTGGGGCCGTTGCGCGGTGAGGCGTGGCTCGAACGAACCGAAGGCTACAAGACCTACGCGCGCGGATTCCTCAGCGACGCAGAAGGACCGACCGTAGAAGCAGAAGGAGTCTTTATCATGCCGGTATGGGCGAGGGAGTCCGGCGGGCAGGAGCGCAGCGACTCAGGGGTGGTGGCAGGATGAAATTCTATGTGAGCGTTGCATTTCTGGAGACCCGCGAGGTCATCGAGATCGCGAAGGCCGCCGATGACCTGGGCTATGAGGGCCTCGGCATTCCGGACCATGTGGTGAACCTGGAAACGCTGGCCACGCCGTACCCGTACACCAAGAACGGCGAGCGGCGCTGGCAGCCGTTCACCGACTGGCCCGACCCGTGGGTGCTGGTCGGTGCGCTGGCACAGGCCACGCAACAGATCCGATTCGTGACGACGGTATACATCCCCGGGATGCGGGATCCGTATTCGGCGGCGAAATCCATTGGGACTGCGGCATATCTGGCCGACGGCAGGGTGGAGCTCGGTATCGGCGTCGGCTGGTGCGAAGAAGAGTTCACCCTGATGGGCCAGCAGTTCGCCAAGCGCGGCAAGCGAACCGACGAGATGATCGAGCTGATGCGCGCGCTGTGGCAGCCGGGCTGGACCGAGTTCGACGGCGAGTTCTACAAGACTCCGAGACTGGAGATGATGCCGACGCCGCCGCACATCCCGATCTACAGCGGGGGATTGTCCGACATCGCGCTGCGTCGAGCAGCCCGGCTCGACGGCTGGATCGGCGACCTGATCAGCCTGGACCAGGCGATCCTGCGCGTCGACAAGCTGCGCGAGCTGCGCGCCGAAAAGGGGCTCGGCATGGACGGTTACGAGATCCTGACGCCGCTCACCGATGCCTTCACGATTCCGCACTACGAGCGCGCCGCGGCAGCCGGCATCACCGGCATCGTGACGATGCCGTGGATGTTCTACTCCGGGCCCGACGCCTCGACCGCCGAGAAGATCGACGGGATGCGGCGCTTCCGAAAGGATCTGGCGCTCGACGCCTAGGGTGTCTGTGGTCGGGCTGCTGGTCAGCCCGCGACTTCGGGGCCCTTCGGCTCGTGCAGCACTGCCAGGATCTCGCCGATGCGATGCCCCCGTTCCACGGGGTGACGAAGGGGTCGATCCGCCCGGATTCGGTAATAGTTGCGCCGGCCTTCGCGCAGCCGGTCCAGGTACCCGGCCTCGACCAGGTCGCTGACGATGCGCTGCGCGGCGCGTTCGGTCACGCCGACGCGTTCGGCGACGTCCCGCAGGCGTATCCCGGGATCGCGGGCGATGCACAGCAGAGTGTGAGCGTGGTTGGTCAGGAACGTCCACTCCGCCATACGCGAATCCTAGTTCGGCATTAGCAAGACCAGAAATCTCCCGCGCCTGTTTAGCTGACCAAAATACGATCAAATCCCCAGACACATGTTTCACGAAGCTTGACAGACGTATTGCAATACACGTAATTTGTGTCGCATGTTGGTGAACGTGAGCATGCTTCTCCCCGCAGTGGTTCTGATGCCCGGGCTGTTCGCACTGGTAGCAGCCCTGTTGGCTGGACGGCGATACCGGTGGCTCGGGCACGCCGGGGCGTTCGTCGCCGGAGCCGGCTTCCTCATGGCCTGCGTGCTGGCCGTACTCGCCGGCCGCGGGATGGTCATCGACCGGGTGGCCGCGGTACTGCTGCTCCTCGTCTTCGGGGTGAGCACGGTTGTCCAGGCGTTCGCGATCCGGTACCTCGCCGGGGATCCCCAGGCGGGCCGGTTCACCTCGGGGGCGTCGCTGCTGACATCCGCCTCGGCCGGAATGGTCACCGCGACGACGTTGCCCGGGCTCGCGGTGGGCTGGACCCTGGCCGGCATCGCGCTCTGCCTGCTGCTGGGGATGTACTGGCATCTGCCTGCTGCCCGGGACGGGGTTCGGCGGACCGCCATCGCGTTCCTGATCGGTGACCTGGCCTTGTGGGGCGCGGTCCTGATCGTCACCACGCGATGGGGTGTCTCGGACCTGCGTGCGCTTGCCGATGAGTCGATCTCCGGGCCGCTGGTTCCTGTCGTCGGCTGCCTCGCGGTGGTCGCCGCCCTATCCCGCTCCGCGCAGGTGCCCTTCCACAAATGGCTGCCGGCCACCCTGGCGGCACCGACGCCGGTCTCCGCCTTGCTGCATGCGGGCGTCGTCAACGCCGGCGGCATCCTCCTGCTTCGCCTCGCCCCGCTGGTCTCCGGAGACGTCGCCCGCGCACTGACCATCGTGGCGGGTGCCACCACCTTGGTGTACGGGGCGGTCATCATGCTGGTGAAACCCGATGTCAAAGGGGCGCTTGCGAATTCGACGATGGCACAGATGGGCTTCATGATCCTCACCGGTGGCCTGGGGCTGTGGGCCGCGACGATCTTCCACCTGGTCGCCCACGGGTTCTACAAGGCGACCCTGTTTCTGTCCTCCGGATCCGCCATCGCCCAGCGTCGTCGCGCGGCCTCCCATCCGCTCCCGCCGGTGGTGACCCGACGCCGGCGCCTGCTCAACGCGGCGCTCGCCGCCATCCTCCCGGGCGTCGCGCTCTATGCGGCGACGTTGATAGTCCCCATGTCGGCCGGCGCGCAGCACGCCGAGCAGGCCCTGCTGATCTTCGCCTGGGTCACCGGCGCTGCTGTCACCTGGGGTTGGCTGGGACGCCGCAGCGGCCCGGCAGGGCTCGTCACGATCGTGGCGGTGCTGCCTGCGGCGGCCGTCATCTATCTCGGACTGGTCAGCGCCGCAACGCATTACCTGGCTGCAGCCCTGCCCGCCGCGACACCTTCTGCGGCACTGTCCTGGCCCGTACTCGCCGCCGTGGCCACCACCCTCGCCGCAGTGGCGGCGGTGCGCTGGTCACCGGAAACGTCGCTGCACCGCGCGATATACGCCAGAGCGCTCAGCGCTGGATACATCACCTCGGCACTGCCCGCCCAGCGGAAAGGAGCACATTCGTGACCACCACGGAATCGACCACCATTGAGGCCCGCCGGGCCCGCCTGCGCAGTGACGTCGCACTCGCTGCCCGGGTGTTGCCCACCCACTACCCGCTGGAGACGTTCATCGCGGTGAACCCGCTCGCAGGGCTGGAGAACATGCCCTTCGAGCAGGCAGTCCGACGGGCCGGCGACGTGTATGGGACGCCAGGTACGTTGCACATCAAAGACTTCCGGCAGATGCATGATGCTGGGAGAATCACCGACGCCGACCTTGATGCCGCGCTGAGTCGCCGCTATCCCAATCTCGCCGAGGCTGAGCCGCTGCGGTTCGGGGGGCGAGAGCTGCGCCCACTCGAAGTGATGAGGGCCGATCTCCTGCACGGCGTGGGCTGCCTCGAGCCGGCGCGTCGCTACCGGACCCGCTCCGAGGAGCTGGCCCCTCAGGTCACCGACACCGTCGACGCGCAGACCGCCAAATGGTGCTCGGCGTTCCTCGGGGAGGGCGCGTGGCCGATGCCGGGCCGGGAGAACGGTTTCTACCCGGCGTGGCGGGCACTGGCTCCCGGCGATCCTTCCTTGAAACGCGCTGTGCGAGACCGACTTCGCCGGACACCCGAGCGTGCGGAAGACGCCGCGCTGACGGCACTGGAGGCCCTCGGCGTGGGTGACGATCGGCGCATCGCGTACCTGCAGGCGCATCTGTCCCGGCTACCCGGGTGGGCCGCGCATATTCACTGGGGCAGCGGCAAGTCGGTGGGAATCGATCTCACGGCCTACGTCGCCATGCGACTGACATACGA